>NZ_JAQQET010000030.1:0-114422 GCF_046026855.1 Paraburkholderia sediminicola
GACGAGATTATGAAGAACGGTCGGCACGTCGTCAACCCCCTTTTGTGAATTTTCTTTGGGGCAAAAGCGAATCAACGCCAGAACTTGCGTCCAGCTATAGCGCCCCTATATATAGTGAGGCGGCAAAATGTGAGCACGCCGTGTGAGGACGCGTGAGTTCATCTATAGTAGGAGGCTTGTCGTTAGGCGCGACGAATGGCCGGCACGCCGTTCGTAACGAGCACCCGCCCATGACCAGCGGGGCGCGAGGGAGTCTGCGACAGGAGTGCACGACAAAATGGTGTGCTCACAATGAGCGCGAAGGCGCAAGGTCGTATATAATGCGAGCCGCGCGAATTTCGCACTTTTCTATCGGCCCGCTTCACGCGGGCTCATCTTTTTTGCTCCCCAGAGCACAGCCAAACAACCGCGTTGAGTCACTCAGGTGATGTTGAGCCATGCTCGAAACGCCTGACGGTCGCGTCTTGCGTCTCATAGCGAAGCCTCTAGAGGAGAATACGTGAACCCTTTTGATCGCGAAGATTCGCAACACGAAACTGCCGGCTACACCGCCAAGGCGCCCGCTGGCCGCACAGCCAAGGGCAAAGGCGGCGGCAAAGCGATCCCCGTAGCGGCTGAACTTGCGCCGCAACAAGCCGAAGAACGCCAGCGCCAGATGCGCGCGCTGATCCAGCTGGGCAAGGAGCAAGGCTACCTGACCCACGCGCAGATCAACGACCACCTGCCCGACAACTTCGCGCAAACGGCGGCTATCGACAGCATCGTCAGCGCCTTCAATGACATGGGCGTGGCGGTCTACGAGCAGGCTCCGGATGCGGAAACCCTGCTGCTCAACTCGAACGCCCCCGCCGTGGTGTCGGACGATCAGGCAGACGAGGAAACCGAAGTCGCGT
The DNA here is from genome assembly GCF_046026855.1 of Paraburkholderia sediminicola. Classification (GTDB taxonomy): domain Bacteria; phylum Pseudomonadota; class Gammaproteobacteria; order Burkholderiales; family Burkholderiaceae; genus Paraburkholderia; species Paraburkholderia sediminicola_A. The sequence continues at coordinate 894 of NZ_JAQQET010000030.1, forward strand.
TGTCCACCGTCGATTCCGAGTTTGGCCGTACGACCGACCCCGTGCGCATGTACATGCGCGAAATGGGCGCAACCGAGTTGCTGACCCGCGCGGGCGAAATCGCGATTGCGAAGCGCATCGAAGACGGTCTTCACGAAATGGTGCAGGCGATTGCCGCTTGCCCGCTCGCGATCTCCGCCATTCTGGCGAGCGCCCAACAGGTCGCGGACGGCGAATTGCGCATCGACGAGCTGGTCGACGGTCTGAATGAGGACACGGTCGCTGCGGAAGACGCCAGCGCGAGCACGGACGCCGCGGCGGACGTTGACACCGACGCGACCGACGATGACGACAGCGATAGCGAAGAAGACGACGACGCCGGCCCGGCCGATTCCTCGGCAGCGGACGAAGCACGTCTGAAGCAGCTCACGAACGACTGCCTCGAAATCTTCGCCCAGGTCGGCATCCTGTCCGACCAGATGAACGCCTCGCACACGCGCGGCGACGTCAGCTCGAAGGCCTACCTGCGTGCCCGCCAGGAGACCCAGCAGCACCTTGCCAAGATCCGCTTCACGGCACGCACCATCGACCGTTTGTGTGGCGACGTGCAACATCAGGTCGCGCAGGTTCGCGCGATCGAGCGTCGCATTCTGCAAATCGTCGTGACGAAGAGCGGCATGCCGCGCGAGCAGTTCATCGAGTCGTTTTCGGGTCATGAAGCCGACCTGGGCTGGACTGAACGTGCCGCGCGCGGTGCGTCGGCGTTCGGCGCGGCGCTGGAACGCCATCTGCCGGCGATCCAATCGGAGCAGCAAAAGCTGATCGACATCGAGGCGACCGTTTCGCTGCCGCTCAAGCATCTGAAAGAGATCAATCGTCAGATGGTCGCGGCTGAGTCGAAGATGCGCAAGGCCAAGAGCGAGATGATCGAGGCGAATCTGCGTCTCGTGATCTCGATCGCGAAGAAATACGTGAACCGCGGCATGCTGTTCCTCGACCTGATCCAGGAAGGCAACATCGGTTTGATGAAGGCGGTGGACAAGTTCGAATACCGCCGCGGCTGGAAGTTTTCGACGTATGCAACGTGGTGGGTTCGCCAGGCCGTGACGCGCTCGCTCGCCGATCAGGCGCGCACGATTCGCGTGCCGGTGCACATGATCGAAACGATCAACAAGCTCAACCGCATTTCGCGCGAGATCTTGCAGCAGACCGGTCAGGAAGCCCATCCGTCGGTGCTCGCCGAACGCATGGAACTGTCGGAAGAGAAGGTGCGCGGCATTCTGAAGATCGCCAAGCAGCCGGTGTCGATGGAGACGCCAGTCGGCGACGACGGCGACGCCACGCTCGGCGACATGATCGAAGATTCGGCCGCGTCCTCGCCGGCTGATGCAGCGATGCAGGCCGACTTACGCGCCGCCATCGACGACGCGCTCGACTCGCTGTCGCCGCGCGAAGCAAAGGTGCTGCGTATGCGCTACGGCATCAACACGAAGTCGGACCACACGCTTGAAGAAGTCGGCAAGCAGTTCGACGTCACGCGCGAGCGGATTCGTCAGATCGAAAGCAAGGCAATGCGTAAGCTGATGCATCCGAGCCGCGCAGATCGCCTGAAGTCGTTCCTCGACCGTTAAGCAAACGGGTTGCGCTTGTCGTGCGTCACGCACGGCAAGCGCACGCCGCACACGTTGCTGCGCATCCAGTCTCATCCACACCGCGGTGAGCATTACCACGTCATATGTTTAGTTCCTTGATGCCCCTCGGCCAGATCGGGAAGGCTGTCGTCGAGCCATTCGATCCCGCGTGACGTGTACATGGCCATCGCCGGAATGCGTAGCGCGTCGACCGGTTCGACGGCGACGCCTCAAGCAAGCAAAGAAATGTTCCCGCCGATAGTAATACCCGCTGCCAGCCAACGCCCCGCAGTGTAAAACGCATTGCGCGTTTCCTGAGGCTGATCCGGTCGCTCGAGGCCGAGCGTATCCTGCGCAAGACTCACACAAGTCGTTGAGCATGTTGAGATTTCACCCTCTGCTCGCACCGGGTCCCAAGCAGCGGAGCGTGCGGCTCCGCGGGCAAAATGCATTGCCTTAGGCTTAGGGCATCACAAACGTCTTCACGAGCGTCAGTTCGCCGGGCTTACGCATCGGCACGCGAATCGTTTCGCTCTTCTCGTCCGGCGTATTTTCGTTCGTGATGATCGTTACCTGCGCGACGGTGATATCGCTGCCGCTGTTTCCGTTGCCGTAATAATTTACGTACACCAGATACGTACCCTTCAACGGCGCCGCCGACGAGTAAATCTCCGGCCCGTAGCCGGTCGTCACATCCACGTCGAGCGCGCCGCCGTTTGGCGCCACGCGGTCCCCATACCAGGTATGCACTCCGTCCGGCGAGACCACGTGCAAATCCAGATCGGTTCCGTCGGTGTCCCACGCGAGCACCACGCGCAACTTCGGCTGGGTCTTGCCGCTGTACGCGTCGTAAAACTGGACGCGCTTGCGCGAACCATCCGGCGCCCGCAGTTCAACGCTGTTGCTGCCGGACGGAAAGGCGTAAGGCCGCGAAAATTTGCCGTCCTCTTCCACCCGCTGAGGCAACGGCGTACCGTCGACCACCAGCGTGCCCACCGACGTGCCCTTTTTCTTCGGCGCGTTGCGGATTTGCCCCTCGATCAGCGCGAACTTCGACTGCCCCTCCGGCGTCGTGACCGACACCGCCGGGTAATGCACATCCTGCGTATAGCGCTCGCTGTCGCCGCTGGTGTTGCGCCAGCCGTTCAGCGGCGCGCCGAAGTCGATATCGCTCGCGTACGCCACCGTCGCAGCCTGCAAACAGGCGACGACGAGCACCATCCAGCCAGCCTTCACCCAACCCGTCGTCTTGACCTTCATCGTCACTGCTCCCATCCCGCTGTCAGAGTCGTTCGCTTTTCACGAGTAGCAGGTCGCCGATCTTGCGCAGCGGCACGACCATCGTTTCACGCCGCTCGTTCGGCGTGTTTTCATTGAACACCAGCGTCAACGTCGCGGTAATCACGTCGCGCTCGTGCGCGGCGGCGTCGAAGTTGTAGCCGGTCGAATCGAAGTTGCCCCAGTAATTCAGAAAGAACAGCCACGTACCGTGCTCGGGCGCCGCCGACGAAAATATCCCCGGCCCCGCACCGTCCACCGAATCGACGTCGAAACCGCTGCCGTCTTCGAGCGTCGGGTTGGCGAAGAACGCGTGCAGACCGTCCGGCGTGATCACATGCAGATCCACCTGCGCTTTCGGATCATCCCACGTGACGATCGCGCGCAGCTTCGCTTGTGGCTTGCTGCGGTCGGCTTCGTAGAACTGCATGCGCTGGCGTTGTTTGCCGTCGGCGGAAATCAATTCGATACTGTTCGAACCCGCGCCGAACGCCCACGGACGCGCGAATGCACCTTCGTCGTCGGTATAGAGCGGCGTCGGATTGCCGTTGACGACCAGCGTCGGCGGCTTGCGGGCGTGTTTGTCGATGTGCTTCAGGCGTCCTTCAATCAGCGTGCGATAGCGCTGCGCGCCACGATCGACCGGCGGCCGGGGATATGCCGCGACGAAGTGCTCGCCTTCGTTCGTCAGTCCGCTGTGACGCCAGCCACCGAACGCGCCGGTGAGATCGGCGAGCGCGCCGCCACCGCCGCCATCATTTGCGCCGGCAGCTTGTACATTCGTCGCAATACTCGCCGCCAGCGCAGCCGAGGCCACGGCAATTGCCGTGCAAACTCGAACACCGCGCGTATGAGGTGGCAAGGTAACTGCCACGCGAACTCGAACGCACCGCATAAGAGGCGCCAAAGCAACGGCCGCAAGAATTCGAACGCGGCGCATCACAGGGAGCGCGCGGAACATGGCGGAAAGCGAGCGCGAGACGGTATTCATTGGATCGGATTGTCGGTACGAATCAGCGTGCGCGCGGTACGTTCGACGAACGCTTCATCGAGGCCACGCGGATGATGCTGGAACGCGAGGTGAATATATTCATGCGCCAACGCGATGCGATCTTCTTCAGTTTGCAGGCGATACACGTACACGCGATTGCGCTGCGCGTCCGCATAGGGCCGCCCCTCACGCACCGCGCACACGGCCGGCAGATCGGGCGTTTCATAGCCAGCCGCACCGTCCATGCGCCGCGCCCACAACGGCGCGTTGCGCTGCAGCCATTGCTGCGCGCCGGCCACCTCGATGCAATCGCCGGACAACGGGCTCTCGAACGACGTCAGGGTCGCCTGCGGCCAGGTGCGCGAGAGGATGGCGTCGAAAGTGAGACCGGTTTGCGCGAGCGCCTTCGCGGCAAGCCAGCTCATCTGACCGGGCGCGGCCTTGTCGTGGTGATACTGAACCGGCACACCGGTGAGCACCAGTGCGTCAGTCATATCAGCCGCACGGCGCGCCGCAGCAGTCGGCACGCGCGGCAGGACGCGCTGCGTGCTGCTGCTATCGTCAATACGGAAACAGCCGTGGTCGTGATTGCCGTGCTGCACGACGTAGGACCGCGCCGCCACCGCCAGCGCTTTCGCCGCTTCCGGCTGGCTCGTGTCGCCTTCGCGCTCGACCACTCGTGCGACGTAGTCATTCATGCCGAAGCGGCCGACCACTTGTGGCGCACCTGCGGCGTCGCGATCGAGCCGCAGTTCGCCGCGGCTTTCCACACGCGCCCAGTTGCCGTTGACGAAACCGATCCGGAAATCGCCACGCAGCGGGCCATCGGGCGCCGCCGCAGGCCCCTTGTCGCCGAGCACCTGACGAATCGGATAGCGGCTGAAGAAATCGACCAGTACGCACGCGTTGTCGTCCGGTACGGTGATTTGCTTGAGCAAGGGCGCGATGCGCGGCGCCGCGGCGGCCAGTACGCGCACGCTGCCGCCGGGGCCGCCCAACCACACCGGCGTGCCGTCAGCGAGCCAGCCTGCCGCGCCGCCAATCGAGGCGCCAGGCCGCGCCGGGTCCGGCATCGTCCACGTTTTGGCGCGCAGCACGCTGCCATACAGCGATACGGTGCCCTCACCGCGTCCGCTCGTCAGCACCGACACCAGCGTACTCGCCGCCGCTTCGCGTGGCCGTGCCGGCATCGCCTGCAATGCGGCGAGCAGGTCGGTCACCGGCACGCGGCGCGTGGGCGTCATCGCGTGCAGATCGCGCAGCCAGACGGGCGCATGCGCGGCCGTCCAATACTTGCGCCAATCGGCGGGATCGAGTTGAAGGCGTGCAGGCTCGAAAAAACGTCCGCACGACTGCACCAGCGCATGTTCACGGTCGATGTGACCACCCGTCATGCAGCAATACACTTCTTCAGGATCGCCGCCGCTGCAGGTGTAATCCGGCGTGGCGATATTGCGATCGACCAGATAACCGTAAACGAACAGCTTCCACACGCTGCCGAGCGGCGTCTCCAGGGTCGTCGGCAACGGACGCGCGGACTGCGGCACGAGATCGTCCGCGGCGCCACGGGCGTTGAACTGCCAAAGCTGCGATTGGCCGTCGCGCAACCAGGCGAAGTGCAGCGTTTGCGACGAGGACGCGGCGAACGACGAGTTCGACGTTGAGCCTCGCGATGAGCTTGACGACGCAATCGGCAACGAGCTCGCCCCCGCAGCTAGTGACGCACTCGACGATGCCATCACCGCAGCCGCTGCCGCACCTGTTCCACCAAAAACACACCCCGCCCCCACGGCGAGCGCGATCCGCAGCATAGCTGCCAGACGATCGCGCGAGTGCCGAAGAGCGAAGAACATGGCGATCTCACTTACTGAATACGCAGGGTCGTCATGCGATCGCTCTTACCGCCTTCGAACGCCTTGGCGTCCGGCTGATACATGCGGAAGTAGCGGGCGGGCGGCAACGCGAACGTGCCCGGCAAAGCAAAGCGCACCAGTTGCCGCAGCGTCACCGGACGATCGAGCAAGGGCACCGGCTGGTGATAGGCCAACTCGCCCATCTCATACGAAGCGGCACGCGCGAACGGCTGTGGACCGCTGACCCCTTCCTTCTCGCCCGGCAAACCGTCGATCGACACACCCCAGCTAGTCGCCTCGACATCGCCGCCCGGTGGCAGCGGCACGTCGAGCAAACCGTAGTGGTAGGCGTTGCCGGAGCGCGGCGTGAGCGTGACTTCGTCGATGTACAACGCATTGCTGTCGATCGCATCGCCTGGCTTTACCCGACGTGCGGTGAACGCCGAGCGGCCCAGTTGGCTTTCGGCATCACCCGCCTTCTTCGGATCGGCTTTCACTTCAAGCGGCTCCAGCTTGTAGAAACGACGTTCGACGGTGATGTTCAGACGACTGTCCTCGCTCGTATGGCTGCGGAATGAGACCAGTGCGTTCACGTCGGTGCGCGCGCCGCCTGCATCGAGCGTGGTCGGAAGTGCCACGCCGGTCCATTTCCACAGCGGCGTGCCGGTCGGCGTCGAAGCGCGCGTCCAGCCCGCTCCTTGCAGCGACGGCAGCGAAGCCGGCGCCGCGTCGCCTCCGAGCGCTTTGCGCACCCACAGCAACGTGAGCGCGCGATCGAGTGTCGGATAGTCGGCGCTGCTCTTCGCGAGCAAGGCCGATGCATCGACCGCCGCGCCACCGTCGCCACCCGTCATATAAAGCAGGCTCTGCACAAGCGGTGCGGGATCGTTAGCCAATGCCGTACGCGCGGCGCTCATCGTGGCATCGAAGCCATCCGGCAGTTGAGCACTCGTACTGCGCGCCATGTTGGCGACCAGCAGCGTCGCCATTTGCTTGCCGCGCGGCGAATCGGCTTGCGCGAACACGATGCTGTCCGACGCGCCATACGTGCCGTTGCGCGCAGGGGTCGAAGCATTGCCCGTAGCCGCTGCATCGCTCATCAAGTCCGCCGCGACGCCCGACACCGGCGTTGCGACCGGCAAGCCCATCTGCTGCATGAACCAGAGCGCCAGCGCACGATGCAGCAGCGGCTCTTTCGCCCCCGCATCGCGATAGACGTCCATCGCATGCTGCCAGTTGTCGGCAGGCAGCGTAATGCCGAGGCTGCGGCTCGCGAGCCAGTCCGCGTAGTACGCGTAGGCGGTAATCAGCGAACTACCGCCGGTCGTATCGCCCCACCAGCCGAACGTGCCGCCGACACCCGCCAGCATCGCCAGACGTTGCCGCTGATTACGCAACAGCGCTTCGAGTCCTTGCGTCGAACTGGCGTTGTCACCACGGCCGATGGCGTCGTGAGCAAGCGCCAAAGGAATCAGACGACTCGACGTCTGCTCGGCGCAACCGTACGGGTAATTGATCAGATCGTCGGCGACGCGCGCGAATTGGCTCGCTGCACTGCCGATGAAACGCACGCTGACGTCCTGCGCATCTTGCGGCAGATTGAGCGGCTTGTTCGAGCCGTCGAGCGTCACCGTGTTCTGATGCAGATCGAGCCAGCCGCTCGCATCGAGATGGATGGTGGTCTGCACGCGATCCACATCCTTACCCGCACGACGCAAGGTCGCGTTGATCACACCCGCCTTCAACGCGCCAGTCGGCAGACGCAAATAGTTGGCGCCGCGCTTAAGCGTGACCTTCTGGTTCAACGAGAGGCCGCCGCCGTCGACCACCCACTCGGCGTCCATATCCGCGTCGGTCTGATTGAAGGCGATCATGTCGACGGCTGGCTGATCGTTGACGCGGAAATGCGCAGGCCCGCTCCACTTGAGATACAGCGCCTTGTCCGAACGCACGTAGGCCGTGCGTTGGCCGACCATGCCGTCCGCCGCCGCCGCGCGCACGGTGACACGCCAGCGGGCCAGCGAGTCCGGCATCTTGAACGTCATGGTGGCGTGACCGTTCGCGTCCGTCTTCAACGTGCCTTCCCACGCGGCCGTGTCCTGATCGTCACGACGCGGCCGTTCGAGCACTTTCACGCCGCGCTCGTTGTAGTTCGCGCGTTGCGGGCCGCCTGGCGCGCCCTTCAACGGCGAGCGCGCCAGGTCGTACGTAATGAACGACAGACTCGACGACGTCCGCACATTATTACGGCGCGGGTGATAGAAAAAGTCGACGATATCCGGCGCGATTTCCGGTTGCAACACGTAGACCATTTCATCGACCACACTCACCGTCAGATTCGCCGCTTCCGGCTTGCCATTCAGCGTGCTGTCGAAGTTCAGCGTGACCGTATCACCCGGACCGTACACCGGCTTGTCGCTCTTCACATTCAGTTCGATCTGCGGTTGCGCGACCACGATGCCGGCGTTCTGGAACACGTACTCGCCGGCGTGCACGTACAACACCGAGAACACCATGTTCGGCGCGAATTCTTCGCCGACCTTAATGCGCGCTTTCCACTGCGACGGCGCCACGCGTTGCAGTTGCAGCCAGTCGCCGCCGGCTGTCAGCAAGGCACGGTGTTCAACGTTGTCGCGCTCCAGCGTCAACAAGGCATCGTCGACCGGCATGGGGAACGTGATCAGCGCCTCGGCGGTATCGCCGATCTTGTATTTGTCGCGATCGAACACGATCTCGACGCTACCCGGAATCGCCTTCAGGCCATCGCCCGCAACCCAATGACTCGCAGCGGCGAGCAGATTACCTGTGTCGTCCTTGACCGACAGCATGTACGAACCCGGTTCGTCGAATTGCACCGGGAACGACAGCTTGCCGCCTGCCGTTGCGCCTTTGAGCGTGCCTTCGCCGTGCGTCTGCGATTCGAGCCGCGTCCATTCCCACTTGGCCGGCGCATGTGAAGACGGATCGATCGTACCGAGCGCTTGCAGATCGAAATTGACCGCTTCCTTAGGTTGCGAAAACGACTTGGCTGTCGACAGGCGATAAGGCGTCGCGCCGCGTGCAATCAGCACCTCACGCGTCACACGCACCTTGTAGGCCGCGCCGTCCTGCGCGAACAGCGTCAACGCATAACGGCTCGGTTCTTTGGCTGCGGGCAGCGTGAGGCTCGCGTTGCCGTCGCTGTCGGTTGTGAGTTCCTGCTGTTCCAGTTTGACCGGAAACAGCCCGGCATAGCGCAGTTCACCATCGACGATCGTCACTTTCTGCGCTCGCAGCGTGACCGAAACCTTGCTGTCGTGCACCGGCTTGCCGTCCGGATAGCGCAACTGGATCTTGCCCTTCAGTTGCTCGCCTGTCGCATAGTCGGCTTTATCCATCGACAGATTGACGTCGAAATGCGGCTTCACGTATTCGGCGACGCGAAATGCGCTGCCGTATACATCGCCGTTGTAATCGAAGTGCAGCGTGTAGCCGCCGGCGGTGGCATCGGCAGGCAGCGTGAAAGACAACTCCGCGCCCGTATCGGAAGCAAAATGCACCTTGCTGGTCGCGACCGGCGAACCGTTCGGATCGAGTACGTCTAGCTTGATATCGGCGTCGGCAGGCGCGGTAGATTGCGTCGCGTTCTGGAACGTACGACCGATGAACTTCACATGCACCGCATCGCCGGCACGGTACATCGGACGGTCGGTCACCGCGTAGATCTTGGTGTTGTAGATCTCGCTGTCGTAATAGAAATTCTCCGAGACGAACACGCCGCCTTGCGGATCGGTGCCGAGCACGTAACTACGCTCGGGGCTCACGTGTTGCAGCACCAGCGCACCGTCACTGCCGGTGGCGCCACTTTGCAGCACGCCTACGCCGTCGGTCCAGCTCACGTCGGTATTCGGCACCGGCTTGCCGTTATCGCGCCGCGCGGTCCACACCAGCATGCCGCTCGACGCCGCTTTCACGACCGCGACCGTGTCCGATACGAACAGCAAGGTATGCGCGCGATAGTTGCCGATCACCGCCTCGACGATATACAGCCCCGGCGGCAGTTTGCCGACCGGAATCATTACGTTGCCCGAACTCGCTTCAATAAAGTTACTGCTGCTGCCCTCGAGGTTCACCCCCTTCGGCGGCGCAATCACCTTCGCGTCCCAGATCGGATAGCGAAAGCGCGCGACCATGTCATAGCCTTTCAGCGGCGCGAATTGGGAGTTTTGCTGGAATTGCGTCTGCTTGCCGGCCTGCTCGCCGAGCTTGAATTGCGGTTCGGCTTCAGTCGCCTTGCTGCGTGTCGCGAACGACAGCACGCGTTGCCAGGCGCGGCGTGCTTCGGTGAACCAGCGGTCCCACAGATAAGCCAGCGTATTCGCCAGCCCTTCGCCCTGATAGTTCGGCGCGACATTCAGGCGATGCAGATTCTTCTGCGCCTTCAAAAAATCCAACGGCTTTGGCACGCGATACACGACGATGTCCGCGCCGCCATACGCTTGCAGTGCATCCTTGAAGTCGCGGCCGGGCGCTTCCAGCCGCACCTGCGCCAACTGATCGCTGCCGAAGCTCGCGTCCGAGAGCAGAAAGAACGGTTGACCGTCGACCTTCTGCGAAGCGAAATTGCTCGACGGCGCCGGTTGCAAGGTCGGGTTCGCGGCGATGTTGGTGTCGGCGGCGGTGCTCGAAGCGTCGTCGTCGGCATGGGCCGCCGGTGCGATGACGAGCGTCATGGCCGCGAGAAGCGCGACCGCAGCGAAGCCCGCGCGACGATGCAAGTTGCCGAGCCAGGCGCGCGACGCAGTGACGAAGTTCATTCGGGTCATGGTGTCAGAAAGTCCAAACGAAACACGCCAACGAAATTCGGATTGCCGTCGAGCGGCTGCCAGCGGGAATCTTTCCATTGCATCAGGTCGGAGACGGCCACGGCGCGCAGACCGGTATCGGTCGGCGTAACGGTGCCTGTGTGATAAGCGATGTAGCGATCCAGCCAGATCATCAGATGCTGGTCGTCGCCCTGGTCGAAGAACAGCAGGTCGCCAGGCAGCGCCTGGTTGACGTCCTTCGAAACAAAACGGCTATTGCGTTGAATCAGTGCGATCGCCGAGGCGTATGCGCCGCTGGAACCGTCGAGCTGGGTCCAGCGGTTCGCGATTCCGCGTTGCGATGCGGACAGTTGCAGTTCGGGCGGCATGCTGCTGGTGTCCGCGAGACTGGTCATGCCGTTGGCGCGCAACCATTTGCTGTCATGCGGCTTGAGCGTTTCGCCGACGGCAAAGCGCACGAGACCCGCGCAATCGCGTTGCGTCCAACGCGGCGTCGGGCCGCGGCGCATTTGCTGGTCGACGATGCGCACGAACCAGGCGCGAAACGCGGCGGATTGCTGCGGTGAGAGCGCGTCGGGGTCGGGCGACGCGGCGGTGCTCGTGAGCGCGTTTGCACAGGGCGCGAGGCCGGCCATCATGAACGCGGAAGCCGCACGCGCGAGCCAGGCGCGGCGCGTGATCACCGGCGCCGCGCCGGAGACGTGAACGCGGCGCACTCAATCGCCCTCGGTGCCGGGCTGATCCGCAGGCGCATCGGCCGCGCCCGTGGTGGCATCGGCACCTCCGCCCGCCTTCGCACGATCAAACCACCACTCCACCGGCACCCAACCTGTGGAGCCGGGCAAGTTCTGCGGCAGCGTCAACGAAACCGGCGGGTAATGTGCGAGCGCATGCAGCTTCGGCACGAGATGAGTACGCGAGGCATTGCGGAACACCGCTTCCTGATCCGCCGGCAACGCCGCGCCCGCTTCGCGTTCGATCAACGCAGCCGCGGACGAAGGCGTCAGCGTGAGAATCGTGTGCGGCAGACGCTGCGGCGCGAGCGTGTCGGCGAGCGCCGGATAGCGCTTGTCGAGCACAGCGAGCGTATCGTCGACGAGACGCGAATCAGGAGAGAAAATCAGATAACCGTGCGCCAGTGCGAGCGTCACCGGGAAATAGCGCTCCGCCGACAGTTGCGATGCGAACGACGCCTTGCTCGACACGGCAGTGCCAGAGCGCGCACTGACCGGTCGTTGCCACACGGTGACGCTGGCGCCCTGGTCGTGCTTCGTGACCGGCAAGCGACGATAGCCCGCGTCAGCTTCGCCGGATTTGGCGGCCTTCGCCTCGTACGCGCCGATCACGTCGCCAAAGGTTTTACCGAGTGCGGTCTTCAGCACAGCGAGGTTCGCCACGTCCTGCGTCTTCACGCGAGCGACGAAGACCGGCGCGACCAAAGTGGACTTCGCATACCAGCAGACGGCCGCGGGGCCGGCGAGCTGATCGCCGATCGCAGCGGCGCCATCCGCGCCCACATCCGTGACCTTGCCCAACAGACCCGATGCCTCTTTCCAGTCGGCCGGCAGGCTCGTGCACGCCGCCGGATTGGCCGGCAACGCGCGCCACAAGTCGGCACTGTTCCACTCCTGAGGCAACTTGCCCGGCTCAATCAGCGCGGAGGTCTGCCAGTTCGCCGCGGCATTGCCATTCGACGAAAAGTCGAAGCGCAGCGCATCAATACCCGAGAAAAACGCCTGATAGCCAAACGACAAATAATTCGCCGACACCACCAGCCGGTGCCCCTTCGGTGCATCGCCGGGCGCGTCCAGTTGATAGGCGCGCGCCGCATCGTCGCGGCCTGACGAAAGCATCTCGGACACGGCGTCGGCCCGCTCGCCCAGCAAGCTGCCTTTCGCGTCGAGCAGCACGCCGGGTGCGGACATCACGACAAGGCGGTCGCCTTTCGTCGCGAACAGAATCGTGCGGCCAACCGCCAGCTTCAACGCGTAAACCGGTACGTCGCCGGAGAGCCTGGCCACCTGGCTCAACTGCGAGTCACTGGCGGCGACGTTGCCGAAGCCTTGCAGCAGCTTCGCCAGACCGTTACGGTGCATCGACATCACCCAGTAGCCGAGGCGGCCATCCGGCGAGCGCCACAGCAGCACGTGCGCGGGTTCGTCGAATACGCGGCGGATCAATTCATCGCGCCAGTCCAGTTGATGTTCGAATGCGAAACGCCGCAGCGTGCCTTCTGTGGATAACCGCGTGTCGTTCGATTCGTAATAGTCGACGAAGTCCTGGGTCAGCACGTCGTGCAACAGCGGCACGCGCAAGATGTCGCGCGGCAAACGCGAGAGCGCTTCGCTGTCGATCACCGCATCCGGATGATGAATATCGAGCACGACTTCGGCGGTCTCGGCGGCTTTGCGATGCGCGAATGGACGCCACACCGCCTGAATGACCACGCCGGCCACGACCAGAAGACCGACTACCAGGATTGCAATCTTTTTACGCGACATCTTCATCTGATTTTTTCTGGTTCGATGCGACGGTATTAACGTGGATGACCGATGAATTAACTCATCGGAAGCCTTCGCCGAAGGCAGCGATGATAACCGATATTTTTAACCCCAAACCAGTGACACTCTTCATTTAACAATCAGCCATGTTTCAGGAGTTTGACGGAAATATCGAGCGAGTGGGATTAAATCATTAGAAAGCGTGTCGGCTCGAAGCAGCGACTTGAGTTAAACAGCATGGGAAGACGGCGCCGGTCTACGGAGAAAGCAGCACGTACGCTTGCTGCCGTGCCCAACAATGCAGGGAAGGCTGTCGAGCGCTGTCCGGCCGCGGCGACCTTACGCCGCTTTAGCGGACTGGGATGTTTATCCTAAATCTCCGCGATTTAGCATCTGCATAAAAAACCGCGGTTGCGCAGTTCGTGCTCACCGGGTTATTTCAAGCACTGTTCTTACAGTTTTGCCACCAATACCGCGTTAGCCGAGTTAGCTGTCGTCAAAAGAGTGCGAGCGCCTGCTTCATTCTCTGCACACCGGTTTCGATTTCGGCTACACCGGGCGCGGCAAATGACAGGCGCAGTGCCGTCAGATCGATATTGTCTTTATAGAATGCGACGCCCGGTACGAACATGACGTTGCGCTCGATACAGGCATGCAGATAATCGGACGCGTTCTGTCCACCTGTCAATCGCGCCCACACGAACATGCCGCCGGCAGGACGATGAAACGCGATGGCACGACCCAAACGCTCATCGAGCGCGTCGCATAGCGCGCGGCACTTCCCAGCGTAGGCGTCGATGATTCGCGGCAGATGACGCTCCAGCGCACCGCTCGCCAGGTATTCGGCGGCAATCACCTGGGCCCAGGGTGAACTGCACAGGTCGACCGTTTGCTTGGCGACCACGCAACGGCGCAAGATTTCGGCATGCGCAACCATCCAGCCGACCCGTAAACCCGGCGCGACGATCTTCGACAAACTCGAAAAATGGACAACCCAGTCGCGTGAACCGGGCACCTGATCGCTCAACGCGAGCAGCGACGGTAACGCCGCGCCACTGAAACGCAGGTCGCCATAGGGATCGTCTTCGACGATCAGAAAATGGTGACGCGCCGCCAGCCTCAACAACGCCATACGGCGGTCGTGCGACAAGGTTGCGCCAGTCGGATTAGCAAAGGTCGGTACGGTGTAGAGCAGCTTCGGCGGCCGCGCTAATGTGCCCGCTTCGAGCAACGCGGCGAGCGCGGCGACATCGAGCCCGTCCTGATCGACAGGCACGGTCACGACATCGGCCTCCTGCAACTTCAGCGCCTGCAACGTCGCCGGATAAGCGGGTTGCTCGACCAGCACCACGTCGCCAGGCGCGACCATCACGCGCAGCAGTAGATCGAAGCCTTGCTGCGAACCGGTCGTGACGAGCAATGCCTGCGGCGTACAGGGCGTACCGCGCCGTGTCATCAGGTGCGCGAGTTGTTCCTTGAGGACGGGCAGGCCATCCGTCGGACCATATTGCAGACAGAGCGTAGCCTGCTGCGACGCACGCGCCGCGGCCGCGTCGAGACCTTCGCGGTCGAACAGGTCGCTTGCCGGATAGCCGCCGGCAAACGAAATCATGCCGGGCTGCGCCAGATACTTGAACAGCTCTCGAATCGGCGAACCAGCCGGCGCTTCGAATGCGGGGTTGAACGTGAACATAGTGGCAGGCCGCTTATCTTGTCGATGGAAGATCGGCATCGATTGTGGCGATCGTCGGGTTGGGCGGCAAACGATATCTATGCACTACATATTGCGTTTTCCGCATCACCTCCAACGCACCGGCTAAACCACGTTCTTCTCCACGATCGGCCGGTTTTCGAGCACACGAGCGAAGCTCAGCGAACCAAGATCAAGCGTCGTATAGCGGCCATGCAGAATCAATTCGCTGATGCCCCGACCGGTTGCCGGGCCCTGCTGCAGACCGTGCCCGCTAAACCCATTGGCAAAAATGCAGTTATCGACGCTAGGGTGATAACCGATGATCGCGTTCTGATCGAGCACGTTGTATTCGTAATAGCCTGACCAACAATTCTGCACGCGCAACGCTTCGAATTGCGGCACGCGGTGCGCGAGCGTCGGCCAGATCACGTCGTCGAATAGTGCGTGATCGACTTCATCGAGCGGCAAATCGTCGGGATCGTTATCCGCTGACGGTGACGTACCGCAGATGAACGATTTGCCTTCGGGCCGGAAATACACGCCGCTCGGATCGATCAGCAAGGGACAATGGTCGAGCCGCGCGGGCGACGTGACGTTGAAGATACTTCGCCGTCGTGCAAATACCGGAATGTCGATGCCGACCATCTGCGCGACTTTGCGCGACCAGGCACCCGCAGCGTTCACCACCACGTCGCAGGCGTAGACCTCGCCATTCGCGGTTTGAACTTGCGTGACATGTTTGCCTTGGCGATGCAGCGCGGCGACGTCGGCGGCAACATAGTGCGCGCCAAGTGCCTGCGCTTTCTTGCGCAGCGCCTGCACCAAACCATAGCCGTCGAACCAGCCCTCACCGCTTTCGCCATAAGCGCCGGCAACGAGGTCTTCCGTATTGAGCCAGGGAAAGCGCGCTTGCAACGCACCTTTGTCGAGCAAACTGATATCGGCGCCGAGACTCTTTTGCAGTGCGTGATTCTCGCGCAGCGTCGCCTCACCGGCGGGTGTGGCGAGAAAGAGATAGCCACCTTCGTGCAGATCGATCGACGGTTTCGCGCCGTCGATTTCGAGCCGCTCGCCGATCGAGCGCAGAAACTCGATGCCGAATAGCGACATCTGAATTGAAAGCGGCGTAGAGAATTGCTGGCGAATGGATGCCGCCGACAATGCGGACGACGAACGCGCATAAGTTGGATCGCGTTCGATGACCGTGACGCTGACCGTCGGATCGGACAGCCGCAGAAAATACGCAATCGAGCTGCCGATCACCCCACCGCCGACGATCACGACCTTGGAATTCACGTCTTACTCCACGAGTAGCGCAGCCGCTCTGAAACGGCGGGCGGCGCAAACGGATTGCTGAGAGAGGTTGTGAACAGCGGCGCATGAACGCGCCGCTGTTTTCTGCTGAGTGTCCTACCGCTTTATTGTTTTTTACTGTGTTGCTACTTACCGGATCAGCCGATATTGAAATCAATGCCCTGCGCGAGCGGCAACGCCGATGAATAATTGACCGTGTTTGTCGCGCGGCGCATATAGGCCTTCCACGCATCCGAACCCGACTCACGACCGCCGCCGGTTTCCTTCTCGCCGCCGAACGCGCCGCCGATTTCCGCGCCGCTCGGTCCGATGTTCACGTTAGCGATACCGCAGTCGCTACCCGAGTCGGACAGGAAGCGTTCAGCTTCGCGCAGATCGGTCGTGAACACGCACGACGACAAACCGTGCACTGCCGCATTGTTCGCCCCAACCGCATCCGCGAAATCTGAATAGCGCAACACATACAGAATCGGGGCGAAGGTTTCCTTCAGCACCACCTCCGTTTGCGACGGCATTTCGACGATGGCCGGACGCACGTAGTACCCGCCTTCATGGCCCTTTACCTCGACACGGTCGCCACCGAACACCTTGCCGCCTTCGGCCGTGGCCTGCTGCAGCGCTTCCTGCATGCGAGCGTACGATTGCTTGTCGATCAGCGGACCCATCAGTGTGCCCTTTTCGAGCGGATTGCCGATCGGCACCTTGCTGTACAACTGCTTCAGACGCTCGATGGTCTTGTCATACACGCTCTCGTGCACGAACAGACGTCGCAGCGATGTGCAACGCTGCCCCGCCGTACCCACCGCCGAGAACAGGATGCCGCGCATCGCGAGCTCGTGATCCGCGGTTTGCGCGACGATACCCGCGTTGTTGCCGCCGAGTTCGAGCAGCGAGCGGCCGAAGCGCTTCGCCACTTCAACGCCGACCGTGCGGCCCATTTCCGTGCTGCCCGTCGCGCTGACGATCGATGCACGCGGGTCGGCCACCAGCTTCGCGCCGACGTCGCGGCCACCGTTGATCAGCGCGGTGAGCCCTGCCGGCGCGTCGCCGAATTCTTTCAGTGCCTCGCTGAGAATCTGGTTGACGGCGAGCGCGGTCAACGGCGTCTTTTCCGACGGCTTCCAGATCACCGCGTTCCCGCATACCAGCGCCAGCGCTGCATTCCACGACCACACCGCCGCCGGGAAGTTGAACGCCGAGATCACGACGCACGTACCCATCGGATGCCACGTTTCAGCCATACGATGGCCCGGGCGTTCCGAAGCGATCGTTAGGCCATACAACTGGCGCGACAGACCGACCGCGAAGTCGCAGATGTCGATCATTTCCTGCACTTCGCCCATGCCTTCCTGCAGGATCTTGCCGGTTTCAAGCGTGATGATGCTGCCAAGCGCCTGCTTCTTTTCACGCAGACGATTGCCGAGCAGGCGCACCAGTTCGCCGCGGCGCGGCGCCGGGACGTTGCGCCATGCCGTGTACGCCTCTTTCGCATTGCCGAGGGCCACGTCGACTTCCGCCACCGTGTTGCTGGCCACGCGGCCGATGAGTTCGCCGGTAATCGGTGAATGAACCGCGATGTCGCCGGCTTGCGCCGCGTGGGCGATGCCGAGGTCGGCGAGGATGGTGGAAGCGTCCATGAGAATCCCTTTAATTTCCGATACGAAACAAGAGTAAGTTCGGAAACTATACACGCGGGATTTTGTGGCGGCAAGGGTATTTGCCCGGGGCCGGGCGGCGGACCGGGCTGGATGGGCTTGTGAGCTTGATGCAAGGCAGGAGTGGCGTGGCGTTGGGCGGTGCCGTGGGCGGCTGCTGCTGATGGCGGGGCAACGCAGTGTAGCTTGTGCGTTCGTTTCTTATTGGAAATTATTGGTGCCAGCTTGGGCTTGGGTAGCAGTTCGCCGAAGGCCGACGCAATCCGGACACGCCGCCCCGTTAGTCGCGGTCATGATCGGCCTGCAGCATCTTGAGTCGCGTCTGCCCATCGGGCGTGAAGTGCGTGCCGAAGCGAACCAGCCCTGCCTGACGCAGATGACACTCCATCGTGAAACTCAGCAACATGCCCGGTTCGGTGTCTTCGATATCGATGTCGATCGATTCCAGGCGTGGCTCGTACTTCAGTAGCGTCGCCTCGATCGCACCTCTGAGCTTGTGCGCAGACGACGGCAAATGGCGATAGATTTCCGATAAGTCGTCGAGTCCGTAATCGGGAAGGTGCGCGAGCCCGTTGCGACGGCTGTTCAGGATACGTTGGATATTGTCCTGCACGGACAGGAAGGTCTGAGTCGCGGCATCGAAATCAGCGACGGCAGCGCCGTTGGCAAAATGACCCGTCACCGCCTCGAAGAGACCCGGCCCACCGCGGGTCATACCGCTGCCTCAGTCGTGCTGTCAAAGTTCACCGCAATGCCACCTTCCTCGGTGAACGACAGCGTAATTTCGCATGGCAATTGCCGCGCGGCCACGCGTATGAGCAATTCGCGCGACAGGACCGGCAGAATCTGCTGATCGAGCAGACTGTCAATATTGCGCGCGCCGGAGTCAGGTAATTGGCACGCG
The DNA here is from genome assembly GCF_046026855.1 of Paraburkholderia sediminicola. GTDB lineage: Bacteria > Pseudomonadota > Gammaproteobacteria > Burkholderiales > Burkholderiaceae > Paraburkholderia > Paraburkholderia sediminicola_A. The sequence goes on from NZ_JAQQET010000030.1 coordinate 19,498, forward strand.
CGCACAAGTTCGCGTACCAGCGAGTCATCACATACGAGCGGTACGCCAAACCGGCGCTCGATGCGATGTGCCACCTTGTCGAGTTTCATTCGCACGATCGACGCCAGCGCCCCGGCTGAAAGCGGCCGGTACACGACGGTCTGGAAACGCGCGAGCAGCGCCGGCTGGAAGTGCTCGATCAGGAGCGGCCGAATCGTTTCCATCAGCATCGAAGTAGTAATGTCGCCGGCCTCCGCGACAGCCTCCGTCGCGGCCATGATCTGTTCGCTGCCAAGGTTCGACGTCATCAGAATCACCGTATTGCGGAAGTCGATCACGCGGCCTTCACCATCGCGCATCAAGCCACGGTCGAACAACTGATAGAACAGGTTCAGCACGTCACGGTGCGCCTTTTCGACCTCGTCCAGCAGAACCACGCTGTACGGGCGCTGGCGCACGGCTTCCGTCAATACGCCCCCCACTCCGTATCCGACATAACCCGGCGGAGAGCCCTTCAATTGCGAGACCGTGTGTGCTTCCTTGTATTCGGACAGGTTGATTGTGATCAGCGCACGTTCCCCGCCGAACATCAGGTCGGCCAGCACGCGGGCCGTTTCCGTCTTGCCCACGCCAGACGGACCAACCAGCAAAAACACGCCAAGCGGCGCTTCGTCAGACGTGAGGCCAGTTTTGGCGGCACGCAGACTCTTGCCAAGCGCGGCGAGAGCGCCATCCTGACCAACTACGACACGGCCGAGGCGCGTCTCGATCTCGAGCAGCGTCGCGAGTTCGTCTTCCAGCAAACTGCCGACCGGCACGCCGGTCCAATCGGCGATCACGCGGGCAACGGCCGCTTCGTCCACTTCCGCTTGAATCAACGCGTCGGCGCCGTGTCTGGCCAGTACTTCATGGGCGGCGCGAATAGATTGTTGCAAGTCGCAACGTGCGCTTTCTTCCGCTGCCGCGTGCCATTGTTCACGCAGTTTTTGCAGCGTGGCAACGGCGTCTTTCTGTTCGGCGAACGTGGATTCAAGCGCATCGAGTTCGACCTTGAGATTGGCGAGGCGAATGTCGATCGCGACCAGCCGTTCGCCGACATCCACGGACGTGGCGACATGATCCTCGACTAACGCACTGCGTTCGACCTGGAGCGCAGCCTGTTCGGCGTGACAGGCGGAGATCGCGATGGGCGTGGTTTCCGAACTCATACGGACGCGCGCCGCAGCAGTATCGAGCAGATCGACAGCCTTGTCCGGCAACTGACGGCCGGTCAGATAGCGACGCGAGAGACGCACCGCGGCGGAAACCGCCGCGTCGGTGATGTGCACGCCGTGGTGCTTCGCGTAACGCTCCTTCAGGCCGCGCAGCATCAGGCATGCATTGTTATCGTCGGGCTCATCCACCTTGACCACCTGGAAACGCCGTTCGAGTGCAGCGTCGCGCTCGAAGTACTGCTTGTATTCGGACCAGGTGGTTGCGGCAATCGTGCGCAGTTCGCCGCGCGCCAGCGCCGGCTTGAGCAGGTTCGCAGCATCTGCGCCGCCTGCGGTGTTGCCCGCGCCGATCAGCGTATGCGCTTCGTCGATGAACAGCAGGATCGGTGTTGGCGACCGTTGTATAGCGTCGATCACATTCCTCAGCCGCTGCTCGAATTCGCCTTTGACGCCGGCGCCAGCCTGCAGCAGACCGAGGTCGAGCGTTAGCACGCTGACTTCGCGGATCACCGCCGGCACGTCACCTTCAGCGATCTTCAGCGCGAGCCCTTCGACCAGCGCAGTCTTGCCGACACCCGGTTCGCCGACGAGGATCGGATTGTTCTTACGGCGCCGTGCAAGAATATCGACCATCTGCCGGATTTCCACATCCCGGCCGAAAACCGGATCGATTCTGCCGTCGCGCGCTTTCTGAGTGATGTCGACGGTGAAGCGTTGCAGCGCGTCAGATCCCGGCTGCCCGGGAAAGGGTGCGCGCGACCTGGCTACCGGCAATGAGGGTTGATCGCTGAAGTCGGCGTGAAATGCGGTTTCGTCCGTGGCGCAGCCGACCGCGGCATTATCAGGCGCTCTACTCGGGCGCTCAGACGCAGTATCGGCATCGCCGTCTGGCTGTATAGATGCGCCCGCTGCTTCCACCGACATCCTGTCGAGTGCAGGCATCAAGCGTCCGATCTGCGCAGCCGACACGGAGAGCAACGGCCACGCGTCCGGCGCGCGTAACAGATGGGGAGCGTCAGCGAGCGCGGCCAGCAGGTGCGCCGAGCGGATCGAGGTGGCACGAGCATCAAGCGAGGCGTACATCCACGCCGCTTCCAGCAATTGTCCGAGCCGACGGGAGAGACCTGGTTTGCCGCGCAACTCGCCCGGAAGCCGGTCGATCGCGCTGAGCAAGCCGTTCCAGATGCCGTCCGCGTCGAGTTCATAACGGCGCACGATCGCCACGAGGTCGCCTTCGCCCAACTCCAGCAGCTTGATCAACCAGTGTTCAATTTCAATATCGCGATGAGCGCGCATTTCGCACAGGCTGGCCGCCTCGGCAAGCGAGCGGGTGCAATGATCGTTGAGGCGGCGCAGAAATTGAGAAGGGTCTCGGACAGTCATGGCAATGGATAGCAGGAGCGATATAGATAAAAATCGCACGAACCGGATTGAGGACGGTACGTGCGTTAAAGACGGTGCCCCCGCGGGAGAAGTGAAGAGGCACCGTGACTCGTCCCTTCTACGAACGTTCGTTCCAGCTATCGGCGTGGATGATGTTGCCGTCCTTATACGACCACGTGATTTTCTCGTAGCGCAGTTCGACGTCTTCCAGATGATTGTGCTTTTCGTAGGCCGGGTTCTTGATATCCAGCATCTTCGGCTTGACCGCTACGACCTTCACGTTGTCGAGCTTCGTGTTGAAGTATTCTTTTTCCTTACCCGCGTCATCAATCTTGTACCACTTGATCTCGATTGACTTGAGCGTCTGACCACTTGTCACCGCCTTGTAAAGGTACCAACTGCTGCTTGAATATTTCACCTTCCCGGAAAAATTCATGTTCGTAGACCTCCTCGGTCTCGACATGCAGATGATCCCTCAGGCCGCTGAATACTTCGACGTCGAAGTGGTACTGGCGAAACCATATCCGGACGACATGCGCTTCTCCGCCGACAACGTGCGCCTCTACTGCACACCGATCATCAATCTCTTCGCGCTCGAAGCGGATCCGATTACGGCATCGCAGCATGAGACGGAATATCGTGTACACGCGCTTGAACAACGGGGCGATCACGTCGACGTGTATTCGGTCGATAACGTGCGAGGTTTCGAGGCGGATACTGGCCAGCGCTTCGAATATGCGCCATTCGCCGCGTTCCGTCATCGCGGCGGCATGCTGCGCCATGAAATGCCGGAACGGTATTTCCATACGCGTACGCGACGCGGCCCATCCGGCCGCTTCGACACCTGGATCGTCCTGGGCGGCCACGCGTGGGAACACCAGGACACGCTACCGCAGGAAACGCTATCGCTATCCGTCACCGGCACGAATGGCATGTTGCCGCGAAAAGGCTTGCGCGACGCAGGCATCAACCGTATGCGCGGCGGCTTCACCAATATCGGCGCGGTGCGCAACCTGACTGCGCCGACTCTGCCCGTGTATCCACCAACCGGCGACCGTTTCCAATGGCGCGTGCTGTCACATCTGGCGCCGAACTACCTGTCGCTGCTAAACGCGGAAATCTTGCGCGGGAGTCTTGCCCTGTATGACTGGACCGACGGTGAACTGAACAAGCGCAGAATTGACGCAATCACCGACGTACAACACCGACTGCTTCAAAAACTTGTCAAGGGCGGGTTGCAACGTGGCGTCGAGATCGAGGTGACACTGGACAGCGCCGCATTCGCCGGCGACGGCGATATCGAACTGTTCAGCGGGATGCTGAACCGCTTTCTTGCGCTGTACGCGACTTTGAACCTGTTCACGAAGCTGGTGGTCGTGTCACAGCCAACTGGCCGCAGAATCGAATGGCCTGATACGAAAGGCGAAGGGGCACCGTTTTGAACGGCCCGCAACGCAGGGGAGCGAAGCAAGCGCTCGCGTTGGAATTGACTAACTACGCCGACCGGCCGCTGCTGCCTGCACTGCTCGCCGACGCGACGCAAATGAATTTCTTCCGCTTCTGCGAGCTGATCGAACTTGCCGCACCCGATCAGCCGCCCATCGGCACGACCGATTCGCCGGGGTCTGAGCCGGTTCGCTTTCGCTCGCGTGCTCGACTCGGTTTTCCAAACCGCGAAATCGATGCGGTTGAATACGACCTTGATAATCCCGGGATACCTCCCGACATACGCACGACTTTTCTTGGACTGTACGGTGTCGACGCCCGTATGCCGTCGTACTTTGTCGACGAGATTGCGCAAAATCGCGAGGGGGCTGAATCGATGTCGGCATTCCTCGACATCTTCCATCATCGGGTGCTCACGCAGTATTACCGTGTGTGGCGCAAGTATCGGTATCCCGCTGGCTTCAGGAAAAGCGGAGCAGATGAAATTTCGCGCTATCTGCTGAGCTTCGTCGGCCTCGGCATCACTTCACCTGAACTCGCCGGGGTCGTTCTGCAGGAACTTCCTGCTGTCGTGGGCACGCGCAAGCTGCTGTCGATGCTGGGACTCGCAAGCCAGAAGACGCGCACTGCCGAAGGTCTGATTGGCGTGTTGCAACACGCGGTGCCCGATGCACGAATTACCGTGGAGGAGTTCTACCCGGTGTGGATCAGCGCGGCAGGTTACCCGCAGACTCCGCTCGGTGAGGCATGCCTGCTTGGCCATGGCTTTTACGACTGCGCCAACGCGGTGCGGATCGTCATCAGACCACAAACACGCGAGTCGGTACTCGGGTTGATGCCGGGTCGGGAAAATCATAGTGAGGTAATGGCGTTGCTTCGTTTTTACCTGGGTTACGAAGCGCGGGCACAACTCGAAATGCATGTGAGTCCCGAATTGATGCCCGCACAGGCGCTGAATTCGGATCAGGTCAGCCTCGGTTACACGACCCAACTACCACAGCCTCGCATTCCGGAGCAGCCTTGCCCGGTTACACGAGTGCAACTGGGCGTGTGGGCAGGAGGCAGCGCCCGATGTCCTGCTCAACAGCACCGAACGCACTGATACAGCGATTTACGAATCGCGGAACACGAAAAAGGATCAACAGAATGATGCGAGTACTTCGAATCGGCACCGCGGCGTTGGCCATCTTTGCCGTCGCAGGTTGCGGAGTAGGACAGGCTATGAAAGACAGCACGGTGGATGCAGCGAAATGGGCGTTCACGACGCAGGTCAAGATGATGAATGTCGATCTTGTCAGCCGGTCGTCATTAAACCCAAACGGCGCCGGGCAATCGTTGTCGACCGTGGTGCGGATCTATCAACTGAAAACGCCGCAAACATTCAAGCAACTTGGCTATATGCAACTGCAAACGAATGACGTCGAGGCGCTTAAGGCAGACCTGCTGGCAACAACGGACGTAGTGCTACGCCCAGACGCCAGCGCAAGCATCAGCGAACCGATGAACAGCGACGCGGAGTATGTCGGCGTCGTCGCGTTTTTCCGGAGCGCTGACATGGATTCGACCTGGAAGCTGGTCGTTCCCAAAAAGCTATGGAAGAAGACTGATCCAGTGAAGATCGAGGTGCAGGGCAGCGCATTGCAACTGGTTGACGCGACGGCAGAAGCGACCAGGCAGAACGCGCCACAGCAGAGCCTCCCGAATCCGCCGAAGGCAAAGCCAGCTACGATGACGGAGTATGGGAAGCAATCGGGTTAACCTCCGGTGAGATACCAGCCGGCTTTGGGAAGTGCATCGACGAATTCTTTTGGACAGCCGCGGGTTTCGTCGATCTCGCGAAAATACTCGCCGAAAAAGTGCTGGCATGGATCGCGCGCCACTTCGCGAATATCCTGAAACGAATCTGCCGCGTGATTCACATAATCAAATCTCCTGAAGCTCAGCCGAGCGCCGCCGTACCACGCATGGTCAGATAACCTTCGTGGTCTTTGGCCCACAGGTCGATGGTCTTCCCGTCGGCAGAAGGTTTGCCACATACCGTGAAAGGCTGCCCCGCGAAAGTCGGCCGCACTGCCTTGAACGCGAAGCTTTGCAGCGTTGCATCCGGTTGCTCACGGCGCACCAGATCAACCAGAAGCGTCGCGATCAACGGGCCGTGCACGATCAAACCGGGATAGCCTTCCACCTCGGTCACGTACGGGTAGTCGTAATGGATGCGATGACTGTTGAAGGTCAACGCGGAGTAGCGGAACAACATCACGGCATCCGCATCGACGGTGCGGCGCCACGTTTCGCCCTCCGGCGCTGGCGCCGATTGCGGCGGGCGGCCACCCTCTTGCGGCGCGTCGCGGTAGACAATGTCGTGCTCTTCTTCGAGCTTCAGTTCACCGCCAGCTTCGATCGTGTGCTGTACCGTCACGAACACGAGACGGCCCGAGCGGCCGGTCTTGTCTTCGATATTGGCGATGGTCGACGTGCGTTTCGCATGCTCGCCGACTTTGAGCGGCGTGTGGAACGTCAGGCGGCCACCGGCCCACATGCGGCGCGGTAGCGGCACCGGCGGCAGAAAGTCACCGCGCTTCGGATGACCGTCCGGACCGGCATCGGACAGCGGCCCAATCGGCAGAAAGTACAGCCAGTGCCAGAGCGGTGGCACCGTATCGCCACGTTCTTCCCGGTCCAGGGTGGCGGCCATTGCCGTCAGCGGAAAAGCGGTGATGTCATCTTCGGTCACCGTTTCTTTGTTGAGCCAGTCGTCGAGTTTCTCTGCGGAGGCAAACATGGGCAAAATCTCCGAATGCGTCTATGGGGCTAAATAGGGCACTACTATGAACCTCGCGGGGCGTTCCGCGAAGTTTGCATTTTCGAATCAGGCGCTTTCTTTTGCTTAAGACGCCCAGGACGCCCGCGCGGCGGGTGCGAGCGACGCGGCCATAACGATGCGGGAATTGAAGAGCAAGAGTCGGAGTGCGTGGCCTTCGGCGCGTGCTTACACTCAGTCATCGTTCGATGAATCGCCTGACGGAGAATACTCATGAATACGGTCGCGAAGGATAGGCACTCGCACTCGACGGAGTTGGAACTGGAACTGGGATTCACGCCCAAACTGAAGCACGGCGAGGTATCGGAGGCAGACTCGGGCACCGTCACCGGCTCGCTTACGCGACGTGTCGGCGCAATCGACTGGTTCGATGTCGAAGAAGAACTGAACAGCTACGGCTGCATGATGCTGCCCAATCTGCTCCGTGCGCAGGAATGCGACGCGCTGTCCGCACTCTATCCACGCGAAGACCTGTATCGCAGCCGCGTCGTGATGGCGCGGCATGGTTTTGGCCGCGGTGAATACAAGTACTTTGCTTATCCGCTGCCGCAGCTGGTTGCGCAATTGCGCATGGAGCTTTACCCGCGCCTCGCGCCAGTCGCGAATCGCTGGAATGAAGCGATGAATATCGATGTCCGTTATCCAGCCACGCACCGCGAATTCGTCGAGCGCTGCCACGCCGCCGGTCAGTTGCGTCCGACGCCCTTGCTTCTTCAATACGCCAAGGACGATTTCAACTGCCTGCATCAGGACCTATACGGCGAGCACGTCTTCCCGCTTCAGGTCGCGATTCTGCTGTCCGAGCCGGGCGAGGATTTCACCGGCGGCGAGTTCGTCATGACGGAGCAGCGTCCGCGGATGCAGTCACGCACGGAAGTCGTGCCGCTCGGCAAGGGCGACGCGGTGGTGTTTGCGGTTCATCACCGGCCGGTGCAAGGCACGCGCGGCGTGTATCGCGTGAATCTGCGACATGGCGTGAGCCGCCTGCGGTCGGGCCACCGGCACACGCTCGGAGTGATATTTCACGACGCGACTTGATTCAGTTCGACGCGGCGCCAGCCGGGCCTCGAGGGACGCGCCGCCAAGCCACGGACGGATCCTGCGCGGCTTTCATCCTTACCGGTGCAGCACGCCTGACCGTTGGACGCCGCACGCCACACGCCACACGCTCCCGTCCGCGCCGCTGCTGCGCCGCCGCAAAAATTCGACAACGGTAATTTTGAATCGGTATCATTCGGGAAAACCCGAACCCGCTGGACACGCTGCGCCACCCTTTGCAGCGCGTCCAGCGTGGCTGTTCGAGTGTTATCGCCCGTCGTCGGACGGGGCTTTCAACCGGTGATCCCGGCATGGCGGCCCCTTCCGACGATACGAAGCTGGCGGGCTCGCATGCCCGCCTTGTCGCAATCGGCCAAAAGCCGGTGGCGGCCATTTAGCCTGGATATCATCGATCATGATTGCTGCCGCGTTTTCGCGCGTCGCCGACCGCCTGCTGGTTACGGATCCGGGACTCGTGCGTCTCCATACCGCGCTGCGCGTTGCGCTTGCCTGCCTGCTAACCGGCATTGCCAGCATCGCGTGGACCGTCTTTCATCACCAACCGGTTACCCTCGCCGCACCCGGCATCCTCTTTGCGATGGTGGCGCCCCTGTTCGTGCGCGATGCGCGGCGGCCGGCGTGGTTCGGCACACTGTTCTGTCTTTATCTCTGCGCCTGCGCGTGCTTCGCTGTCGCTGCCGTTCTGAGCCGTTATCCGCTCGCTGGCGATGCGGGTTTTCTGATCGTGATGTTCGTCGGCATGCTGGTCCAGGCATGCGGTCCGCGCGCGCTAGGTTGCGCGATGCTGGGCGTGGTGTGTTTCTACCTTGGGCTGTACCTGCATCCTTCGTCCTTCCATCTTGCGCAATCGCTCTTGCTGTCCGTATCCGGCCCGCTGATGGTCGCGCTGGTCGGCCGCGTGATCGTGCCGATGCGGGCGGCTGTCAGTTTCCGGCTCGCCATTCACACGGTGACGTTGCGCGCATCGCGTGTACTTGCCGCACCGGGCGCAGTGAATCTTTCAGCGTTGAACGAAGCCGCGCTCTCGCTTGAAGAACAACTGGCGTTGCTGAATCCGCCGGATGCCGAGACGATTCGCGAGCGAATTGTCGAAGTGGAAGTCGCGGCTGGGCAGCATGCGTTTGCTTCCGCGCCAGCACATAGCGGCGCGCCGCAAGCAAGTGCCGACGTGCTGCGTCACGCGATTGCCCGGCTCAAGGAGATTGCGCATCGCGGCCATGGGCAGCGCGCTTCGCCGTTGCTAGCTGACGATGCGAGCGCAATTTCCTTGGCGCAACGGTTTGCCGATTTGCGCGCAAAGCTCTGCTGGCTGCCCGCCACGCGCGCCACGACCGCGGCTTTTCTCGCGATGCTGATTGGCCACTCGCTGTCTCCTGAGCGCTGGTTCTGGGCAGTCATCACCACGTTCGTGGTGTTTCTCGGTACACGGTCACGTGCTGACACGATTTATCGCGGCGCGCAACGCCTCGCCGGGACGCTGGCGGGCGCGCTAGTCAGCGTGCTGCTGGTTGCCCCGCTGCACAACTCGCCCCTGCTGCTCGTGGCTGCGATGGTGCTGTGCGTGTTCGGTTGGGCTTACTACATCCTGAGTGCGTATGCCCCCGGTGTGTTTTTCATTACCGTGCTCGTTGGGCTCGTGTATGGCGAGTTAGGCTTCGCGATGGGACCGCTGGTTGAGTTGCGGATCGAAGAAGTGCTGGTCGGTTGTCTCGTGTCGTTTGCGGTCGCGATTTTGATGATGCCGCTTGCGGCGACCCGGCATGTTGAGGCAAGGCTTGGGGCTGTGCTTGTCGCACTGCGCGAGGTAGTGCGACAAGCAGGCTCCGCTGCTCAAACGCCCGGGACGGCCCCGGCCATGCGCAAACTCGATCGCACCTGGCATGATCTGCGGATCGCGCTGAAACCGCTGCAGACGCAGCGAGTGGTGGTGTGGAATCCCGGCGTCGAACTTGCCACCGGTTCGCTGCTGTGTTGTTTGCACTGGGCGCGGGTGTTGAGTGATGCTTCGCGGTGCGGCGCGTCATCGGGAGATGTGGCGCTCAATGTGGTGGATGTCGGTGCGGCGCATGTGGAATCGATTGTGGCACGGCTGGATTCGTTGATCGCGCGGTATAGCCGTGGGGCGGAGGGCTCTGCACCTGGCGAGCTGGATGAGCGTATGTCGGCGACTGCTGCCGTTGATGTCGATCCGGCGATGGCACCGGCACTGGCTCAGCTAGATGGCGCCGTCGTTCAGTTGTTTGATCGGTTGACGCAGCCGGCCGCGGAAACGCGGCGGGTATTCAATTGGGCGCTCCGGGGTAGGAGCGCTTAGGCGGCGATGGGTTTTGATTTTGTTTGCCTATAGCGGTCGGGGGATTGTTGCGCTTGTGAACTTGTCCACAGAAAATGTTCGCAAGGCTGTGGATAACACCCCCACAACCTCCCCAAGCCATTGATGCGAATACATTCCTTCACACTGCGCACCGAACAACACCTCCGTCACCCCGCAGCAATCTCGAACCAAGCGCCATGCGTGCGATTACGGTCAAGCACCCGCGACTCCGCGTGACCGGCGGCGCGCAGCGCAACACCAAACACCCCTTCCCCCCGCGTGGCGAGTTGCCGGCGCAACGCCGCGCCCTCTGTGGTGACGTTCGCGGCATCAACATGCACGGGACTCAACAACACGATCGACGCATCACCAACCGACACTGTCGCCGACACCGCTCCCAGCCCCGGCAAAGCCACCGCCCGCGTTTCCCGCTCACTCACACCGAGCAACGCCCCATACCGCTGCAAGCTCGCCCCCAGATCCTCCACGGCGACCGTCAGACTCGCCACCCCTCGCACGCCGTTCGTATGCTCACGCACCGCGCCTTCAGCCACACGCAGATCACGCGGCGTGATATCCCCGCACAGGAATGGCAAATCACTGGTCCGCGGCCGGCCGGTCTGCCACTCGAGCCGCGCGCCATCCGGACGCACACGCCCACCCGCCTGCGGACCGTCGTATTGCAAACCACGCCCTTGCGCGGCGTCGATCACGGCGCCCACGCTCGACGGCAACAACGCGTAATCGACAAAACCATCGCCGTGACGCTGCCCCACATCCCACCAGCGACGCTGCGGCGCCGCCTGCAAGAAAGCGATCAGTTCGATGTAACTGCCATCGGCGAAACCAATTAACGCGTTGTGTGTCACGCCATCGGCATGGGTGCCGCCTTGCTGCACGGTAAAACCGAGTGCAGTGAAATCTTCAATGGTCTGCGTCAGGTCATGGACGCGAATAACGATGTGATCGAGTAAAAGGCTCATGGCGCAAATGTCGTGAATGATCGGATAGTTCGACGGACGACGGGATGTCTATTTCTGCGCCACCGTTGCCTTGCTCTCAAGCAAGACCCACTTGTCGTTCTTCACCACCACGTTGATGTTTTTCACGCCGATCACACGGCGCGTCGCCGGATCAAAATTAGCCTTGCCGAACACGACGCTCGGAATATCATGCAGCTTCGGCAGCGCATCACGCACGGCTTTGCGATCAGGTTCACCGGCACGCAGCGCGTAGGCGGCAATGATGACGGCGTCGTACGCATAGGCGTTGAACGCGTCCGGCTCGCGATGGTATTTCGCTTCGAAGCGTTTGACGAAGCTCTGCACTTCAGGCCCGGATTCACCGGGAAAGAAACTGGTATTGGTCGCCACGCCATTGACGGCCTCACCACCGAGTTCGAGGAATTTGGGCGAATACACGGAACTGGCCGCGGCGATCGGCAGGTTGATGCCGCTCGTCCTCGCCTGACGGGCGATCTGCGCGCCGTCGGAGTAGTACGAAATCAGCACGATGCCGTCCGGATTCGCCGCGCTCACCCGCACCAGCGTCGCGCGGAAATCTTTCTCGGCCGACTGATAGCCCTCGGCCGCAACGACTTGCGCGCCACGTTCATTGGCGGCTTTGACGAAGACGTCTTTGCTGGTGCGCCCCCAATCGGTGTTCAGATAGAGCACGGCAATGCGCTTGAGGCCGAGCGTTTTCACGGCGAGGTCGGCGAGCAGCGGCTGCGCGTCGGCCTGACTGACCGACGGGCTCCAGATGTAATCGCCACCTTTGGTGAAGTCAGGATGCGAGTTGGTGAAGCCGAGCTGCACAAGGCCGGCATGCTGATAAATCGGCGAGGCGGCCATGGAAGCCGGGCTGGAGAAGTCACCGAGTTCGATCAGGATGCGCGGATCGTTGACGAATTTCTGCGCGATCGTGATGGATTGGCGTGGGTCGCTCTGGCTGTCCTCGAAGACGTAATTCAGCGGGCGGCCGTTGATGCCGTTATGGCTGTTGATCTCATCCAATGCAAGATCGAAGCCAGCCTTCCATTGCGCGCCGTACTGAGCGTTCTGGCCAGTCAGTGGACCGCTCACACCGATCAGAATTGGATCGCCCGAAGGTGGCGCTGCTATGGCCGTGGTGACCGTCGTTATTGACGATACGGCGAGCAGCAGAAGTGCCGTGAAGTGAGTGGCCCATGATGGGCGCGGGCTTGATAGGGTCGACATGGCTCCAGGCTCGGTTTGCTTGAGATTGGAGTGAGTGTCGGATGTGCCCCGGCTTCGGGCAACCAAGCGATTCGCATATCGTTATGCCACCGGAGAACTTGTCCACAGAAAATGTTCGCAAGCCTGTGGATAACATCCTGCCAAACGCGCCAAGTGCTTGATGTATTTATATTCTTGCGCGCTGCACGTCGGCGCAACCGTCACGACGGTTGCGCCCGTGTTATGCCATCAAAGGTAAGCGGACTTCGTCGCGCTACCGGTCGCGGGAGCCAACAGTTTGCTCCGCTCAATCAGGGCGCCGAACAGCAGCCCAATGGTCGTCCACATAATCACCTGCATCCCGATTGCCGCGACGCGGAATTTCCACAACAGCACCGCCGGGAAAGCTGCCGGCACTTCGTTGATCGTCGGCATCGACAGTTGCACGGCAGCAATGATCACGACAAACACCACGCCAGCCACGATCGAGCCATTCCACGCGCCCAGCTTCAGCGCCGCACGGCGCCGCACCTTCAGCGAGAACACCAGTGCGACTAGCGAGATCGCGATCATCAGGAAGAACAAACCGGTGCGCGCCCCGATCGTCTCGGGGTCGCCCACCGAGGGTGGATTCGCCGGATATTTGATGTTCGGGACGATCACCAACGCGATAAACGCGCCAAGCGCCAGCCATGCGGACAACGCGCGCGCACTCAATGCGCCGACGCGGCCGTACGCATACGCGAACACCAGCGAGAACAGCCCACCGAACGCTGCGCCATACGTCACCACACCCGTCAGCAGCCCCAGCCCCGCTTGCGTATCGCGGCTCACCAGTTCGGGTTCCGGCGCTTCGCCTTTGGCGGCATCGGCCTTTTCCTCGAAGGAGATCGCCTGATCGACTTGCGGCTCGCCCACCAATCTGGCGAAGCCGAACGTGAGCAATCCCGCGGCGATGCCTGCAAGCATCCCGCGTACCAACAATTTACCAACCATGTTCGACTCCGTTAGTGGCAGGGAAAGCCGAGCAGATGGCGGCCGTCGTGCACAAATTCATGCACGTACATGCCAGGCACCAACGAGGTGGCACCTTGTTCCGCACCAACGAAATACAGCGCAAGCAATAGCAGCAAGCCGCCGAACACGACCCAAGGCAGCAATTCACGCAGCGGAACTGGTGTGGGTTGAGCGACAGGCTGAGCCGCGGGATCAAAAACAGCGTGGGTCATAATGGACATCTCCTGGGGGTAACGCGCCCCGATAGTCGATCGAAAAGGATGGTGCGAAGCTCAGGTCTGGCTTTCGGCTCGTGAATGCCGATTACAGTGGCGCGACCGCGCCGGGCTCTCACCGGCTTCCGTGCTTCGCAGTGCCGCTATTCTACGCGCTAAACTTTGCCTCCCGGCAACGCAAAGCATCGCTGCATTCGTCCCGCCTTGGGCTGGCCTTTATGGGAATGAACTGAATGGACATACGGCTGTTACTGATCAGCCACGCATCGACCGCCGCGATGCGCGCGGCACGCTTTCCCGCCGACGATCCGCTCGATGCACGCGGCCTCGCCGAAGCAGGCGCCGCGCGGGCGCGCCTGTCGATTCCGGACGACGCGACGGTTTTTGTCAGCCCTGCCGTTTGCGCGCGCGATACGGCGTCGGCCCTGGGTTTCAGCGCCGCAGTCCACAAGGGACTGGCGGATATGGACTACGGCCTATGGCATGGCCGCCGCCTCGCTGATCTCGCCGTCGAAGCGCCACAGGACCTCGGCGCATGGACGCACGATCCCGACGCCGCCGCGCATGGCGGCGAGTCATTCAGTCAACTCGTGAAACGGGTAGGACTGTGGCTCGATGCGCTAGACAATGCGTCGAGCGAAGAACCATGCAATACGCAAAATGTGATCGCCATCACGCATGCGCCAGTGATCCGGGCCGCCCTCGTTTATGCGCTCGGGGCATCGCCCGCCGTGTTTTCGCGCATCGAGATCGCGCCGCTCTCGACAGTCGAGTTGCGACGCTCGCGACGCGGCTGGACATGGTGGCCGGCGTCACAGTAACGGCGGCCGGGACGTCTGCCGCGCGCAGACAGTCGGCTCAAAACTCATGTGCCCGCTCACTTGTCTGAGACGACCAACCTCAGCTTGTTCGAACCGGCTCGCGTCAACGTGATATCGGTCCGCCTGGCGCGTGTGCCGAGATAAAAGTGCTGACGTCCAGGCGAATTCTGGTCGTGCGTGGCGTCTGGCAGACACGAAGCGATGTCCGCCGCGACGGCCTGCAGCGCATCCGCGCTCGAACCGGCGTCATGGTGCGGCGTCCACGTGCATTGATAGCTGCCACGGCTCGCCAAACATTGCGCGTCATCGCCGTAGGGTTGCGCAACGCCCTTGCCGTCGTCCGGCGTCAGCGAGGCCAAACCGTCCGGCGCCGCCGCGACGATCCGTTTGAGCGACGCACACGGGCTAGGCGCATCGTCGGCATTCGCGCTGCATGGCAGCAAGGCGCTCAGCGATACAGTGGCGATCGCGGCGGCGAGGATTCTGGTTTTGTTCATGTCGGCGCAGTCCTTCGAAAGGTGGCTCACGGATGACACTAGCGCAGTAGCACGCTTCGTGCCCGTGCGTGCCGGGCGCACCCTCGTGAGCGAAGTCCATCCTCCCGCATAGCCGCGCGCCACATGCATCGATGGGCGCTTCAAGAACTCACGTTAACCACCTACACCAAACAACGCGGCCAGCCCAGCCGCCGACCCAAAAATCCCCTTCGCATCGTGCCCGACGCCGTCGATCACAAACGTCCGATGCTTCGCCGATCCTTCCGGATGCCTGGACGCCATATAGCGCGCATAAGCCAGGCCGCGCGCCAGCCGATGCTCGCCCTGGGCCTGCGCAGCACATGAACGGTCGAGTGCCGGATGCTGCGGATCGCAATCCGCGCCGCCGAGCAGCACGGTGACTTCGCGATGCGCATAGCGCGATTCGAGCGTGTCAGCAGAACCAGCGCCCTCTCTACTCGACGCATAGGCCGGCAAATCCTCGAGCCCATACTTCCAGCGATTAAACGACGGACACGCCGTCGCATCGAAAGGCTCGAACTCGCCCGACGCGGACGGCCGCATTGCATCGAAGTACACATACGAGGAAGGATTCGCGACCACATAGCGCAGTGCGATTCCGCGCGCGACGAGCGGCGCCTCACCCTGCGCCACCACGGCATAACGCTGCACCACCTGGCCACCGCCCGAATGCCCGGCGATCACCACCTCGCTCAGCGACGCAAACTGCTCGCGCGACGCCAGTGTCTGCAGAATGGCGTCGAGTACATCGAATGAACTGATCGGCGCCGGACCTTCGGCGTTTTCGCCGCCCATCCAGCTAGTCCATTCCCAATGCAGCGTGGACGGTGGCAGCGCATGCGCGCTGAGGTCGGCACTCGCGAGAAACTGCGGCACGATCAGCAGCGTATCGGCGCCGCCGCCCGCCAGCGCGCACGCGCGCTCCGCCAGATCGAAGTACGAATCCGCATTGCGCAAGCGTCCATGAATCAGGATCACCGCGCGCTTGACGTCACACGTCGGCGCAAGCCAGTTGCCGTTCGCGAACACCGGCACGGTGCCGCTGCCCGCACGCGTCTCGACACTCAGATGCCGGCTGGCGACGACGGCGACCGGACGTTCATTCGGGGCGCGTTCGTCGTCTGTAATCAAAGGCTGGGTCATGCAATAAGCTCTGGTTAATCTAATAAGTCTGGCGAGATGCGTCTAACGCGTGACGAACTGCGCCGTTGCGCTGCCCGGTTCGCGTCCCGAGCGCGTGAAATACACCATCGCAAGCGACACGAAACCGGCAAAAATCAGATAGAAGGCCGGCGTCAAACTGCTGCCGGTCAGGTGCGTCAAACCGGTGATGGTGAGCGGCGCCATGCCGCCGAACAGCGTCACCGCGATGTTGTACGACAGCGCCACGCCCGCCGAACGGCTACGCACCGGAAATAGCGTCGCGAGCATGCCGGGATGTGAACCGGACATGGCGGCAAGGAACACCGTCGCGACCATCTGCGCGATGAACAGATGCCCCGGTGTCGGATTCGTCACCACGAAGTGATAGAGCGGATACACGCACACCATCCACGCGATCACGATTGGATAGAACAGGCGGTATGCGCCATAACGATCGGCAAGCTTGCCGGATAGCGGAAACAGGAACAGATTCAGCACGCCCGATACGAATGCCCCGAGCAGCGCGGTGGACAGCGGCAAATGCAATTGCCGCTCGACATACACCGACAGATACGAGTGCCACACATAGTTGGTCGCCGCACCGATAATGATCACGCCCATCGCACAGATCGCTGCGTCGCCGTTATCGCGGAAGAATTGACGCACCGTCACGCGCGGCGGCTTGTCCTTCTGATCGAGCAAACGCTCGAACTCCGGCGACTCAGCCACGCGATGCCGGATGTAGAAGCCGAACGGTCCCGCCAGCGCGCCGAACAGAAACGGTAGACGCCAGCCCCACGCCACCAGTTGCTCGTGCGTGAGTTGCGTGGTCAGCAGATAACCGACACCGGAAGAAAGCAGCAGCGCGAACGCCTGCGCCGACATGTTGAAGCTGCCATAAAACATCTTCTTGTGCGGCGGTGCGTACTCGACCAGCATCGCCGAAGCTGTCGCGAACTGCCCGCCCACCGAGAGCCCTTGCAACAGCCGCGCGAACACCACCAGCAAAGGCGCCGCGATGCCAATGCTGGCGTAACCCGGTGTGAGGCCCATCAACAGCGTGCTCGCCGCCATCGAGATGATGAGCAGCGAGAGCGCTTTGCGCCGCCCTGCCCGGTCCGCATAGATGCCGAGCAGAATGCCGCCGATCGGACGCACGATAAAGCCGACAGCGAACGTGGCGAGCGTCAGCATGATCGACACGAAGCCACCACCGCCGGGAAAGAATACCTGCGCGATGATCTTTGCGAAGTAGCCGTAGATCAGAAAATCGAACCACTCGAGTCCGTTGCCGAGTACCGAGGCGAAGATCGCGCGCCGCACCATCGACGGGCTCAAGCCGTTCGATGCCTCCGTGGCGGACGCGGCACCGTCACGCTGATTCAGGCTCGCCTCGCTCATTGCTCACATCCTTTGGTATCGAACATCGCCGACAATGCGCAAACCGACGTCAGCATGCGCGCGCCGTTGTGGCCAACGCCCGGCACGATATGAAAGCTCTGCTTCAGGCCTTCCGGATGACGCGACTGGATGTACCGGTAATACGCTTCTGCACGCGCAACACGCTGCGGACCTTGCGCTTCGGCCGCACAGCTTTTATCGAGCGCGCTTTGCTGCGGATCGTCATCCGCCCCGCCGACCAGATAGTCAATGCGGCGCGACGCATAAGTCGCTTCGAGTTGCGCCGGCGAGCGATCGTCGAGGTACGGCGGCCGATTGTCCATGCCGTATTTCCATTGATTGAAGTCGGCGCATTGAGCGGCGTCGAACGGCGTCGCCACACCTTGTCCATTCGGCCGTTGCGCGTCGAAATACGCATAGGTCGATGGGCTCGCCACCACATAGCGCACGTCGATACCTTCCTGAGTCAGCACGTCGATGTTACGTGCCGCCACAGCGTAACGCTGCACAACCTGTCCGCCACCCGAATGTCCGGCAAACACCACGTGCCGCAGATTCGGAAACAGCTTGCGATCCGCGAGACGCGTAACAATCGCGTCCAGCACCGTGTACGAACTGATGGGCGACGGCGCCCGCGCCGCTTCACCGCCCATCCATGCGTCGCCCGTCCAGCGCAGGAGATCGGCCGGTTCGTCATGCACGCGCAAGTCGAGCGTGGCGAGGAATTGCGGCGCGATCAGGAGCGTGCTGTCGGCGTCCGCGTGAGCGGCATCACGTGCATTCTGCGCGGTGCGGAAGTACACGTCCGCGTTGCGCAGCTTGCCGTGAATCACGATCACCGCACGCGTCACCTGCGGTTGTGCGACGTTCCAATCTTTTGACAGGTACAGCGGAAATTCAGCTTGCCCTTGCGGCGTGTCGATCGTGAACCGTGTATCCGAGATCGCCGCCACCGGTTTCAGATGGGACTCGTAGGCACGCACCGCGAATGCCGGTTGAGTGAGCAATGCCAGCACGGCGGCGCCCGCTGCCGCGCACCCCATCGCCAAACGTCGTGAAAGTTTGAATGTCATGCAGCTTGCTCCTGATAGCCGTGCACTGTCTTGAACGCGGCGCATCGTCAAATCCGTCGTTTAAAAGCTCAAAAACTCAGAACCGATGCCGGATGCCGAGCGTCACGCCCGTCTGGTTCGGACCGAATGCGGTGTCGCTCGTCAAGCCGACTGGCGTGTACTGGCCGTTGGCATAGCGCGTGGAAGCGGCATAGGCAACGGTTGCGTACACATCGGTTCGCTTCGAGAGAATATAGTCTGCACCGAGCACGCCCATCAACGAGTTCGACACGTTATCCGCCTTGTTGCTCTGGTAATACGCGGCGGCGGTCACGCGGAAATACGGCAGGACAAGATAGCGGACGCCGCCGAACCACAATGCCGACGACACCGTCTTGCCCTTGGTTGGGTTGTACAGATAGTGCTCGTAGCCGCCCATGATGGTTACGTCGCCGATCTGCTGGCGCGCCGAGGCGCTCCAGTTACGCGACTTGGTCCACAAGCCGGTCGAATTGATGGCGCCGTTGCGATAGTCGTAGGCCACCGCCGCAGCAAAGCTGCCGGCATCGTAATCAAGCGCGCCGCCGTATGCCGCGCTGCTTTGAAACGAGTCGGCCGTGCCGCCGAAACTGTAATCCGCCGTCGCCGTCAATCCGCCGAAGCGGCCCACATACTTGACCGAGTTGTTCACGCGCGCCTTGAACGAAAAACCGTCCACGGAACCGGTGGTCGGCATCCATGTGTACTGCTGGCCGAACACCATCGGATCGTATTTGATCAACGTGTCGTACATCGCCGTGTACTGCAAGCCCGCCGACAACGCGCCGAACGCATCATTCGACACCCCGACGGCCGCAGTCCGATTGAACAGCACGCCGGCGGTTGCGTTGGTACCGTCGTTGCCGTTGAAGCCCGCTTCGAGAATGAAAAACGCCTTATTGCCGCTACCAAGGTCTTCTGTACCACGAAAGCCAAAGCGCGAGTTGCTCAGTCCACCGGAATTTTCCCGGACCAGAGAGCCGCCACTTGCGCCCGCGTGGTTAAGGAATTCGATGTTCGTGTCGATCAAACCGTACAGCGTGACCGATGCCTGCGCATGCGCACCCGCGCTACCCACCAAGGCCAATGCGGCCACCACATATTGTTTTTTCATTGCCGTCTCCTGTCGATGTTGTTTTATGTCGCCATGCACTCGAGCCTGCTTGCCGTGAGCAACGCGGGCCTCGGTCGATGCGATGGACGAGATCGTAGGATCGGGCGTGGTAAATGTAAAATACCTGTTTTAGGTACCATATATATTTATAGAATATGGCAGTGAGCAGAACACCGAGCACGGTCAAGGAGACAGAACACGATGGAGCTTCGTCACTTACGCTACTTCCTGGCCGTTGCCGAGGAAGGCCAATTCACACGTGCGGCCGAGCGGCTGGCAATGCAACAGCCGCCGCTCTCGCAGCAAATTCGAACGCTGGAAGAAGAGATCGGCTTCGAGCTGTTTGTCCGCATGCCGCGCGGCGTTACGTTGACGCCCGCCGGGCAGTCCTTTGCGGAAGACGCGCAACGCTTGCTGCAGGACCTGCAGCAGTCGGTGGACAAGGCACACCGGATTGCGCGCGGCGAGCTCGGCACGATCTCGATCGGCCTCACCAGTTCGGCGGCGTTCCATCCCTTCACGACGGAGGCGATCCGGGCCTTTCGCGCGGTATGTCCCGAGGTTGCCGTGGAGCTTGCCGAGCTCAACGCGGCGGAAATTATCGAGCGTTTGGCGGCGGGACAGATTCAGGCGGCGTTTCTCCGCAAGCCGGTCGATGTGCGCGAAGGCGTGGCGTTCGAGTTACTGCTCGACGAACCGATGGTGGTAGTGCTGCCGGTCGGACATGCGTTGCTGAAAGGAGCAGGCAAGAAGCGACCGCAGGTGTCGTTGAAAGCGCTGGCGCAGGAAGATTTCATTCTGGTGCGCCGACCGGGGGCGCCCGGTATGTATGCGGATATTCTGGCCGCCTGCAGACAGGCGGGTTTCGTACCACGGATTGCGCGCGAGGTGCCGCGCATGGTGTCGGGGATTAATCTGGTCGCAGCCGGGTTGGGGGTGACGCTCGTGCCGGCGTCGATGCAACGCTACGACCAGGTGGGGACCGTGTATTGCACATTGACGGGTCCCTCGAAGTTGAGTGCGCCGCTACATCTTGCTTACCCTGCGGGACTGCGCAATAACGCGGCGACCCGCTTTATCGAACTGGTGAAGGAGCGCGCTCGCGGTTGAATGCCGCAGGCTTTTGCGACATTCAACCGCGAAGGCATGCTTCACAAAAAATTCCAATTCAATAGTTTGCTAACGAATATTTTAGAAATACAATACCGCCCATGTCGAATCTCGATGCCTTGCGCCGCACCGTCAGCAGCACCCTGGTCGTCGCTGCCAGAAAATGGCGGCGCACGAGCCATGGTGTGCTCGCGGCCTTTAACGTTTCCGAAGCGTGCGCCACGCCGCTCCTCACCGCCAGCCGGCTCGGCGAAGCGGTGCGGCAGGTCACGCTGGCCGATCACGTCGGTATTGAAGGGCCCTCGCTCGTGCGGCTGCTCGATCAACTGTGCGCGGCCGGTCTGATGCGCCGCGACGAAGATCCCGAAGACCGGCGCGCCAAGACCGTGGTGCTCACTGATGAGGGCCGCGCCGTTACCGCTAGAATGGAAGAAGAGCTCGTTACGCTGCGTGCGCAAGCTTTGAAAGGTATTTCGCGCAGCGATCTCGAAGCGACCTTGCGGGTGCTGGCCGCTTTCACGGCCGAGGCAGCGTCGCATAACGCCGGGGATTCCGAGTAACGGTTTATGGTCTATCCCTCCATCCGCGACTGGCTGTTCTCCGTCAAGACGTTTGCCGCGGCGATGATCGCGCTCTACATCGGTCTCTCGCTCGAGTTGCCGCGGCCGTACTGGGCGATGGCCACTGTCTACATCGTGTCGAATCCGTTCGTCGGCGCGACCCGCTCCAAGGCGCTTTATCGTGCGCTCGGCACCGCGCTGGGTGCGTCGGCCGCTGTACTGCTGGTGCCGCCGTTCGTCGAATCGCCCTATCTGTTCAGCGTGGTCGTCGCGTTGTGGACCGGCACGCTGCTGTATCTGGCAGTGGCTGACCGTACCGCGCGCAGCTATGTCTTCATGCTGGCGGCCTACACCATGCCGATCATCGCCCTGCCTTCAGTGACGAATCCAGGCGGCGTGTTCGATCTGGCGATCAGCCGCACCGAGGAGATCACGCTCGGCATCGTGTGCGCGAGCATCGTCGGCAGTTCGCTGTTTCCTAGCCGACTCGCGCCCACCATCATCGAGCGAACCGACGCGTGGTTTCGCGACGCCGCGTTCTACGCAACTGAGACGCTGTCCGGGCGCATTGCGGGCGCGGCGATCTCGGGGGCTCGCCAGCGGATCGCAGCCACGATCAACGGGCTGGAACTGCTGCTGAGCCAGCTTGCCTACGACCACACCCGGCTGGACATCCTGGCCCGTGCTCACGAGTTGCGCGGGCGCATGCAGTTGCTGCTGCCGATGATGTCGGCGCTGGCCGATCCGCTCGTCGCCCTCTACAACAGCGGCCGGCAGACATGGCCAGAGGGTCTCGAAGCGTTGCTCAACGACGTCATCAAATGGTTCAATGCGCCGCTTCCCCCGGCCAGCGAGGGCTATCACCCCGACCTCGTCGCCGACGCCCTGCGCGCGCGCATCGCTGCCATGCAGCCGCCGCCGGCCGCGCTGGCGAAATGGGACAGCGCGCTGCTTTCGAACGCGCTGTGGCGCATGAAACAGGTGATCGACGTCTGGCAGGACTGCCGCTCGCTACGCATCATCACGCGCGAAGAGGGCTCATGGCGGCCACGCTTTCGCCATTGGCGGCTGGGCGGCACCGAGCGGTTCTTCGACCGCGGCATCATGCTGTTTTCGACGGTCTCCGCGGGCGCCGCGGTCATCATCGCGTGCAGTCTGTGGATCAGCTCGGGCTGGGCGGACGGCGCCAGTGCAGTGACGCTGGCGGCGGTCGCCTGCTGCTTCTTCGCCGCGCTCGACGAACCCGCGCCCATGGTGTTCAAGTTCTTTATTGCCACGGCGATCAGCGTGGTGGCCGCCGGCATCTATCTGTTCGCCGTGCTGCCGCATGTGCATGATTTCCCGATGCTGGTCGTCCTGTTCGCCGCGCCGTTCATCCTTGTCGGCACGCTGATCCCGCGTCCGCAGTTCAACATGGCGACGGTGCTGGTGGCCGTCAATACCGCCACCTTCATCAGCATTCAGGATGCTTACTCGGCTGATTTCCTGATCTTCCTGAACAGCAATCTCGCCGGCCTCGCAGGCTTGCTCTATGCCTACCTGTGGACCCGCGTGACGCGTCCGTTCGGCGCTGAACTCGCGGCCTCGCGGCTGCTGCGCTCGAGCTGGGCCGACGTGGCGCTGACCGCGTCCACACGGACAATCGAAGACCCGCGCAATCTTGCCGCGCGAATGCTCGACCGCCTGATGCAATTGATCCCCCGCCTTGCCGCAACAGACGACCATCGCCATCCGTCGATCGAAAGCTTTCGCGATCTGCGCATCGCCTTCAACGCGCTCGATCTGCGCCGCCTGACGCGCAAGCTCGGCGGCGAAGCACCGGCTTCCATCGACCAGGTCCTCGAAGACGTGCGCCAATACTTCGAAACCTGCGTCGACCGGAGCGCGCGCCAGCCGGTGCCTGAAAGCCTGATGTCGTCCATCGACGCAGCCGTGGCACGCGTCACGGCACAAGGACTGGCCAATGCCGACGCGCCAAGCGCGACTTCGCAAACTTCGGCACGCCGATTGCGCGAGGCGCTGCACGCGCTGGTCGGCTTGCGTCTTTCGCTGTTTCCGGCCACGCTAGTCACACCCACGCCGCCCGAACCGGAGGCCGCTGCCTGATGCGCCCGTTTCGCAACCCAATCCCCCCATTTGCCAGTTCCCGCGATGATCGGTGAAATCGATATCTTCGGCGTGTTCGTGCCGGCCGTGCTCGTGCTGATGTTGATCGCCTATCTGATCAACCTGGCCATCCGCACGGTGCTCGCACGCGTCGGCTTTTACCGCTTCGTCTGGCACCGTTCCATCTTCGATCTCGGCATCTATGTGCTGGTGCTGGGCCTTGTCGTCGTCGTTTCGCACAGACTAATAACGTGAAAAAAACCTGGTTCTCCGTCGGTCAAATTCTGCTGACCCTGATCGTCGTCGTGGTTGCAGCCTTCGTGCTGTGGAAACTGGTCGCCTATTACATGTTCGCGCCATGGACCCGCGACGGGCACGTGCGCGCCGATGTGATCCAGGTGGCGCCGGATATCTCGGGGCTGATTTCATCCGTCGAGGTGGTGGACAACCAGCAGGTCAAACAAGGCCAGGTGCTGTTCGTGATCGATCAGGCCCGCTATGCCCTCGCATTGCGCCAGGCCCAGGCCACCGCGCTGCAGCGCCGCGCCACCCTCGATCAGGCGCGCCGCGAAGACGCGCGTAATCGTCAGCTCGGCAACCTCGTCGCGGCGGAAGTTGCCGAAGAAAGCCGCTCGCGTGTCGAAACGGCGGAAGCCGCGCTCGCCGATGCGAACGTTGCAATCGATACCGCCAAACTGAATTTGCAACGCACCACGATCGTGAGCCCGGTCGACGGTTATCTGAACGACCGCGCACCGCGCACCGGCGAATTCGTCTCCGCGGGCCGCGCGGTGGTGGCGGTGGTGGATATGCATTCGTTCCGCGTCGACGGTTATTTCGAAGAAACCAAGATGCGTGGCATCGACATCGGCCAGGCGGTCGATATCCAGGTGATGGGCGAGCCGAACATACTGCGCGGGCACGTGCAAAGCATCGTCGCGGGGATTGAAGACCGCGACCGCACGCAAGGGTCGAATCTGCTGCCGAATGTGAACCCGGCGTTCAGCTGGGTGCGGCTCGCGCAACGGATTCCGGTGCGGGTGGCGCTCGACGAGGTCCCCTCCGACTTCCGCATGATCGCCGGACGCACCGCGACGGTGTCGGTACGCGATCTGTCGCCGAACGGCAAGAAGCATCCGGCTGCGGGTGCTTCGGGTGTTGTGGATGCGTCAGCGGCTTCGACGGCGGCTACGGCTTCCGCTACGTCTGCCGTTCCCGCTGCCTCGGCTGCTTCTGCTACGCAACCGGCATCTGCTGCAGTTATTTCGGGCGCCTCGCAATGAAGCTGTCGCGCGCCCTGCCCTTATTGCCGCTGTTACCGTTAACCGTCGCGCTCAACGGTTGCATGAACGTCGGCCCCAATTACTCGCTGCCGAAGCAGGCGCTGGTCAACGCGCCCCTCGCCAATGCACCGATCGAAGGCGCCGATGCCAAACTGACCACGCGGCAGAACGTGCCCGCGGTCTGGTGGAAGCTCTATGACGATCCGGTGCTGAACAGCCTCGTCGACGAAGCGCTGCAATCGAATACCGACTTGCGCGTCGCAGCGGCTAACCTCGCGCGGTCGCGCGAAGCGCTGGGTGTTGCGCAGGCGCAGGGCGGCTTCTCCGGCAAAACGTCGGCGGCTGTCGAACGGGCGCAGGAATCGGCCGAGCAGTATCTGCTTTTCAACAAACTGCCGGTCGCTAACGAAGGCGACATCGGTATCAGCATCTCGTACGAAATCGATCTGTTCGGCAAGCTGCGGCGTGGTGTCGAAGCGGCGGCGGCGGATACGGAATCCGTGCAGGCGGCCGGCGATCTCGCGCGAATCACAGTGGTCGCGGATGTCGTGCGTTCTTATGTCGACCAATGCTCTGCCGCCGAGGAACTCAGGATCGCGCAGCAGTCGCTGGCATTGCAGAAGCAGCGGGTGGACGTGTCGCGCCGGTTACGCGACGCGGGTCGTGGCAATCAGCCTGACGTGACACGCGGGCAGACCCAGGTCGATACTTTGGCGGCGGATATTCCGCGCTACACGGCGCGTCGCCAGATCGCGCAATACCGGCTAGCGGCGCTGCTCGCACGCGCACCGTCCGATTTGCCGCCGGCGGTGCTGGCTTGCAGCACGCTGCCTCAGATCCGTCAGCCGATTCCGGTCGGCGACGGCGCCGGGCTACTCAAGCGCCGTCCGGACGTGCGCGAAGCCGAGCGTCAACTGGCGGCTTCGACAGCGCGTATCGGCGTCGCGACGGGCGCGTTGTATCCGACTGTGAGCATCGGTGCATCGGCGGGTTTGACGGGGATTCTGGAAGACCTCGGCACGTCGCCGACGGCGCGCTGGGCCTTCGGTCCACTGATCAGCTGGACCTTCCCCACCAATGGCGCACGAGGCCGTGTACGCGAGGCGGAAGCGTCGAGCAATGTGGCGCTGGCGAAATTCGACGGCGTCGTGCTGACCGCGTTGCGCGAAACCGAAACCAGCCTCGCGACCTATGCGTCCGACTATGCCCGCGCCGACGCGTTGCGTGCTGCGTTGAAGTCGGCCACCGAGTCGGCGGATGAAACGCATCGGCTGTATCGCGCCGGACGCGAGTCGTTCATTTCGGATCTGGATGCGACCCGCACGCTGACTTCAACGAAGTCTCAAGTAGCGGCTGCGGAGGGCCAGGTGGCGATCGATCAGGTCAACCTGTTCCTCGCACTTGGCGGTGGATGGGAGACGGATGCACAGACGGCGCCGGGGGCTGCGGTGCCCGCGAGCGGCAACGTTTTGAATGCCAACAGCCCCTAGTCGGTCCGCAACACCTGGCAAAGAAACTGCTTCAACCTCTCCGTGCGAGGATGGTCAAAAACTTCCTGTGGGCTGCCGCTTTCGATTATCTCTCCGTGGTCCATGAAGACAACCCGATCGGCAACTTGCCGTGCGAACCCCATCTCGTGGGTAACGCAAACCATAGTCATGCCGGAACCCGCCAAACCAATCATGGTTTCAAGAACCTCTTTTATCATTTCCGGATCAAGGGCCGACGTAGGCTCATCAAACAACATAATCTTCGGCTCCATGCAAAGCGCCCGCGCAATGGCCACACGCTGCTGCTGACCGCCGGATAACTGCCCAGGATACTTGCGAGCCTGCTCGGGTATCCTCACCCGCTCGAGATAATGCATCGCCAGAGCTTCAGCATCGGCTTTGGGCATCCTTTTGACATGGATTGACGCCAAAGCGCAGTTCTCAAGCACAGTCAGATGCGGAAACAGGTTGAATGACTGAAACACCATCCCGACCTTGCGGCGGATCCCGCCAAGCGTGCGCACGTCATCCGTAAGCTCAACCTTGTCGACAAGTATTCGGCCTTGCTGATGCCGCTCCAAACGGTTTATGCAACGAATCAACGTCGACTTGCCCGACCCCGAGGGGCCGCAGATAACGACACGCTCGCCCTCCGCCACGGTCATGCTGACATCGCGCAGCACATGCATCGCGCCATACCATTTGTTCACCTGGTCTAGTTCAATCGTCGGTGACCCAGGCACGAATTCCGGCTTTTCGATGTGCAGGGCAACGTCCATTCCGCTTCCTTGAGAAAGATCGGCAGCGAGCGTCATCGCGTAGATTTCCTGTATCTGCGTTCAATACGGGACTGGATCACCTCCAGCATCATGGACAGCAACCAGTACACCAGCGCTGCGGTAATCAGCATTTCCATATGTCGGAATTCACGCTGCCCCTCGGTAGTCGCCACGTACGTCAACTCCCATACGCCGACGACAGAAACCAGCGAACTGTCCTTAAGCATCGCGATAAACTGATTCCCGGTCGGCGGGATGATGATCCGCAAGGCCTGAGGCAGAATGACCAGCCGCATCATCATGCCGTGACTCAGGCCGAGCGCACGGGCTGCGTCCCATTGCCCTTTCGGAATGCTTTGAATGCCGGCCCGGAAAATCTCGGTCATGTAAGCGCCGTAGCAGAGCGACAACGCAGCAACGCCGGCGGGTATCGGGTTGACGATGTAACCCAACTGCGGCAAGCCCAGATACAAAATGAAGATCTGCATCAGCAAGGGCAAGCCGCGAAACAACGACGTATAGAACGTCGCAATGCCAATCGCGATGCCATTCGACGACAGTTTGGCAAGCGCACCGATCAATGCCAGCACAAACGCAATCGCAATCGAGATTGCGGAGATGTATAGCGTCGTCGTCGCGCCCTGCATCAGCAGATAGCCGATTTTTCGCTCGATGAACTCGAAGCTCAGGTTGAATGTGGAGAAAAACAGCACCACCAGCAGCGCCAGTTCAATCCACACGACGATGATCTGCAGCCGCACCGACAGACGCAACAGCAAATAACAATTCGCGACAAACGCCGCAACAGCCATGGCGCCGCCTATCACCTTCCTGAGCAGATCTGCATCCATGCCGACCGCTGGAAAGCCGCGCGTCGCACCGGCAATCCAGTCCGGCGCGACGTGCACCGCGTAATAGCCAACGATCAGTAACAAGCCAAGCAAGGCGAGAACGACACCCGAATTTCGCTTGGGGACTCCTGCAACGTCTTCCGCAAACATGTCTGTCTCCAGAGAAGCTGACGCACTTTTTATGTTGCGCGTTCTCGCATGAAATCCATTAGCTGGTAATACCAGTATGTAAGCTGAACGGCTGCGGTGCCGGCTGGGCCACCGTTCCATTGCAAGCCAAAAGGCGCGAACATCCTGTATCGATCTGTCTCACCCGTAATGCCTTGCGCTATCAGCCGCCCACCAATTGCCGTCGTATTCATCCCGTGGCCGCCGAAGCCCATGCAGTACCACACGCCCGTTTGTAATTGGCCGATAAGCGGCATCAGATGTCTTGCATACGACATCCGTCCGGACCATGCGATCGCCACGTTCAGATCGCTCAACTGTGGATAGGTGTCGGCCATTCGCTTGCGCAGGATTTCGGCCAGACGATCCGGCTCCGACGTGCGCGTTGTGATCATGCCGCCCCACAGAATGCGCTCGCCGCCGTCCACCAGTCGGTAATAATCGCTGGCTCGACGGCTATCCCCCACGGATGCCGTCGTGCGAATCGCTGTGGCGATCTGTTCTTTGGCCGGCTCGGTCAAAAGCATATAGGTCGAGATGGGCAGATAACTGCGAGCCAGTTCAGGAACCAGGCCACCGGTATAGCCGCCGCAGGTAAAGACGACGTCACGGGCGCTAACGGTGCCGCCTGCGGTCTTCAGCCGTTTGATGGTTGAAGTGGAGTCGAACGATACGACTTCCGAGTCTTCGAATACCTGCCCACCCAGGCGATCGATCTCCGCAACCAGCGCACGCGCGTAGTTCAGCGGATGAAAGTGGAAAGCGCGCCCGTCGTATAGCGCCTGACGGTATTTGCTCGACACGAGCGATTCGCGCACTTCTTCATGTGATTTGAACGCAAGGTCGTACTGAAACTCTTGCGCCATCCACGATTGATGGGCGCGCATTTCAGCGGCGTTCTCATGACGGGACACGCGTAGCACACCGTGAACCTGCTGTGCGTCGCGGATATCGAGTTGCGCAATATTGCTTGCCACGATGTCGACGCCCTCTATCGACATGCGGTAGATGGATTTGGCATCGTCGATGCCCGCGCGCTGGGCGATTCGAGCAAAGCTCGTTGAATACCCGGGGCTGACGACGCCACCGTTGCGCCCCGACGCTCCCCACGATACGCGTTGCGCCTCCAGCAGAATGACCGAGCGGCCACGCCGGAGCAATTCCAATGCAGCGGTAATGCCTGCCAGACCGGCGCCAACGATGCAGACGCCGGCCTCTTTAGCTCCGCTTAGCGGCGGTCTTGACTCAAAGGTTCGAAGGGTTCGCGTGTAATACGTGTCCAGATAAGAAGCCATCTTGTGAGCCGCACCCGTTGTTGTTCCTGTCGGTCAGGCGGTGCGGCGGCGCAAGCCGCCGCTACCGTTCATTGTGTGTAATCGCGACCGAACCACTTCATGCTTATTTTCGTCAACGTGCCGTCCTGTTTCATCTGATGGACCACGTCGCCGACCTTCTTGTCCCATTCCGCGTCGCCCTTGTCGGCAACGATGGCGAGGGGCTCACGATACGCGTAGTCACCCGGAACGATCTTCACGGGATAGCCGCTCTTGATCGCCGCGAGCGCGGTCTGCTCCGGCGTGATGATGGCATCCAGACGCTTGCCGTCGCCGAGACGCAGGTCGTCATAAGGGAGCATCGAGTCCGTGTACGTCTTTATTTCCTTCGGTTTCTGCGACATGTACTTGAACGCGGGCACATCGGGACCTGCAATTTCAAGGTGACCCTGCACGTAGTCTTCCGAAGTGGTACCCGCTTCCACGCCGATGATCTTGTTGTTCAGATCCGCACGTGTCGTGGCTTTCGAGTCTTTATTTACAACGAACACGTAGGGGCTGTAGTAATAGACAGCGGGAAAATCAAGCAGTTGGGCGCGCGGTTTGGTCGGCGTCACGGAAAGCACTGAGAGGTCCCAGCGGCCGTGCCAATGTCCGCCGGTCATCAGACTGAACTGCGGCGTATCGAACGACACCTTGACCCCAAGGCGGCGGGCGATTTCCTTCGCGACGTCGATATCGAAGCCGTCGAATTCGTGTTTGTCGTTCAGGAACGCCTGCGGAGGCCATTTGCCGCTCGTCGCCACCACCATGTTGCCGTTCTTCATGACCCGGTCCAGTGTCGCGCCTGCCTGGGCATTGATCGCGGTAAGGGCAACGGTCGCGCCGATCGTTAACCCTAGCAGTCTGCTTAGAATTGTCTTAACCATGCTGCATGTCTCCTGTTTATTGTTCTGCCGCACGGGTAGCCTGAAAGACCCCTGGTCGTTCCGTCCATGCTGGCGCGAACTCTACGGCGCGCAAAGAAGACTAGCTACCAATATAAAAGCATCAGGTCGTTCCGCAATCGCATCAAGTCCGGCTAGATTGAATGTCAACAGATCCTGGGCAGGGGTACGACGCCCACTGCGCTCAAAGTTATTTTTGAAAAGCTTTCTTTTACCTTTCAATTCGGGTTAAATACGAGCCTTCAACTACACGCTAGGGAGCACGTATGTCGAACTTCATGCAAGGCGCAGCCACGTTGGGCGGCTGCATCGGCGTTTTCACAGTAGTGGTCGCAGTCGTGGAGATGCTGGCGAACTGAGCGCGGCTTATACACGTGCGGCGACGGCCTTAAGCGTCCCTACGCGGGCCGCCGTTTCGCGGCCGCCTGGTGAATCGCGGCCCGCACCCTTGGATACGTGCCGCAACGGCACACGATGTTGGACATCGCCGAGTCGATGTCGGCATCGGTGGGATTGGGTTTCTGCTTGAGCAATGCGCAGGCCGCCATTAGCTGCGCGCTCTGGCAATAGCCGCACTGCACCACGTCAAGATCGATCCACGCGGCCTTTAGCGCCTGCGCTTCGGCGCCCTGCACGCCTTCTATCGTCGTGATCTTCTGCGAGTGCAAGCTCGACATAGGTGTCTGGCAGGCTAGGCCCGCCTTGCCGTCCAGATGGATCGTGCACGCGCCGCAAATGCCCACGCCGCAGCCGAACTTGGTGCCGGTCATGCCGAGATCGCAGCGCAGCACCCACAGGAGCGGCATATCCGGTTCGGCTTGCACGGCCACCGCCCGGCCGTTGATGTTCAGCGATCCCATACTTTTCTCCGTCAGTCCGACGCGTTTCATGCGAGCCTCAACGGCAACGCGCGCAAGCGCTGGCCGGTCAGCGCGAACACTGCGTTGGCCACCGCCGGCGCGACCGGCGGCACGCCCAGTTCGCCGACGCCCTGCGGGTGCATCTGGCTCGGCATGATGTCGGTTTCGATCACCGGACAATCGTTCATCCGCACGACGGGGAAATCGACGAAGTTCTTCTGCGTCACCTGTCCGCCGTTGATGGTGATTTCGTCCTGCAATGCTGTCGAGAGGCCAAAGACGATGCCGCTCTCCATCTGCTGACGAATCAGGTTTGGATTCACCGGCAATCCACAGTCGATCACGCAGACCACGCGATGCACGCGGATCTGTTTGTTGGGACCGACCGATACCTCCACCACCTGCGCGACGACACTGCCGAACGCCTCGTGCAGCGCGACGCCACGTGCCCGCTTGGTGCCGTCTGCGGCACGCGCTATGGGATGCCCCCAATCCGATAACGCCGCAACGCGCCTCAACACCGCCAGATGACGCGGATGCTGTACGAGCAGCGCCGCGCGAAACGTAATCGGATCCTGAGTGATAGCTACGGCGAGTTCGTCTGTAAAACCCTCCGTGAAAAACGCCTGATGTGAATGGCCGACCGATCGCCAGAATCCAACCGGCACCGGCAATTCGACGATCTTGTGTGCCACCCGCGCAGTGGGCCATTCGTAGGGCTGATCGAATGCGCCCTCGCAGGTGGTCTTGTCGATGGGAATGCGCGGCATGCCGTAGTAGCGCACGAGCGATTCCGGCACGATCGCCTGACTCGCTGAAGTGGCATGCCACGCGACCAGCTTATTGTCTTTGTCGAAACCGGCCTGCAGTCGCGACACGCACGCCGGACGGTAGAAATCGTGGGTGAAGTCCTGCGCACGCGACCAGATTGTTTGCACCGGACGGCCGCCGCCCTCGTGCGCAATCGCCGCGGCTTGTGCAATGAAATCGAGTTCGAGACGGCGCCCGAAAGCACCGCCAAGCAGTTGTGCCTGCACGTCGACTTTGTCGGCATCGATATCCAGCACTTTCGCGACGTGCTGCCGCGCCAGGGCGGGCATTTGCGTTGAGACCCAAACGGTGGCCGCGCCGTCCGCGACCTGCACCGTGCAATTCACCGGCTCGACCGCGCCATGCGCGAGGTACGGCGCATGGTATTCGGCAGTGAGGGTTCGCGTCGCGCCGCTCAATGCAGCATCGACATCGCCGCGATGGTAATAGGCGTGGCCGTCGCTGTCGTCCAGTGCTTTCGCGAGGTTGGCGTCCACGCTCGCGCTCGACAGCGTGGCTGCGGCGCCGTCATTCCAGACCACATTGATAGCACTGACCGCGTTCATCGCGCGGAAGGGGTTGTCCGCGATGACTGCGACGGCACCGCTGCCACCGGCGTATGGCGCCAACGCGAAGGCCTTGATGAACCCCGGCATGTTTGCAGCAGGCGAGGCGTCGAAATGCGCCACGGTACCGCCTAACGTGGGGCACATCACCACGCTCGCGTAGATGAGACCGTCGGGTAGCGCATCAATGCCGAAGCGCGCCGTACCGTTGATTTTCGATGCGGCTTCGATGCGTCGCATCGGTTTGCCGATCAGTTTGAAGTCCGCAGGATCTTTCAGCATGACCTTGCGCGGCAACGGTTGCTGTGCGGCCATCGTAGAGAGTTCGCCGAAGCTCGCTTTATGGCCTGAAGCGTGCAGTACGTGGCCGCCTTCCGTACGACATTCGCCCGGTGGCACCTTCCATTGCCCGGCCGCCGCGCCGATCAACATCGCGCGCGCCGAGGCGCCGGCTTCACGCATTGGCGTCCATAGATCGTTCATGCTCGATGAACCGCCTGTCATCATCGTGCCCGCGTCGCGCACCAGCTTGCGGGTCATCCAGACTGTGGCGCGCTTGACCGCACTGTCGTCGTCCGGACGAAACGGCAAATCGTCCACGATGTTCTGCACGCTGTTGTAGATCTTGTCGATCGGCGAGTTTTCGACGCGAACCTGCGACCAGTCGGCGTCGAGTTCTTCGGCCAGCAGCATGGCGAGACCGGTGTGGATACCCTGTCCCATTTCCGCTTTGCACATCATGATCGTGACGCTGTTGTCGGCGGCGATTTTGACCCAACCGTTGAGCGCGACCTGACTGCCTTCAGCCGGCAGCGGCGTGGAGGCGGTCAGGCGCTGACCCGGCGGCAACACCGACCAGCCGACCAGCAACACACCGAGCGCGCCGGCGCCACCTAGCAGGAAGGTTCTGCGCTTTAACATCGTTTGACTCGATCAGCTTGCACAGTGGCGGGGAAGCTGTAAAAGCGCGGGCGAGCGCTGAGATTTGTTTCGTCGGACAGTAGTAAGACGGAAGAGTGGGTGGGGGACTGAAAGCCAGGGGTTCAGCCACTACGCGCGGCGCTAGCGGAGGCCCTTGGCGGAAAGGACAACCACGTGCTGTGTGTCAGTTTATTAAATGTTATTCGGCGCGTGGCGGCACGCTGCAGTGCAACTGGCTTGAACGGCGGAAAAATGGCGGAGGTGGCGGATTTTTGCTAATGGAGGCCCTGGGCGCAGCTATTCACGAGCGGGACGATTGATCGCCACGTATAGCCGCGCGTGCCACAGGCGGTACGTCAGCATTCGCTTGACCCACCTTTGCTTCATCACCGCCGGTTCGACCCCGACACGACATCGATCCACACAGCCAGCACAAGAATGCTGCCCTTCACGATCATCTGCCAGTACGCGTCGACGTCGAGCATCGACATACCGTTATCCAGGCTCGCCATCACCAGTGCGCCGATCAGCGCCCCGTACACCGTGCCAGAACCACCGCGCATCGAAGTCCCACCGATAAAGCACGCGGCAATCGCGTCGAGTTCCCCCATCGATCCTGCCGACGGTGAGCCGGCTGCGAGCCGCGCCGTATTGACGATCCCGGCGAACGCGCACATCAGTCCCATCAGCGCGAAGATAGCCAGCTTCACACGGTTGGTATTCACACCGGAGAGCCGCGTCGCTTCCAGGTTGGAACCCACTGCATAGATTCGCCGCCCGAAAACGGTCTGTGTCGCGATCCACGTGAAAATGCCCAGCAGCGCGAGCAGCAGCAGAACCGGCACCGGAATCCCGCCATAACGATCAAGTGTCGCGACAAACGCGGCCAGAATTGCGCCCGCCCCGACCACCTTCACGACGTCCTGCCAGATCGGCACCACTCTCAACTTATAACGCTCGCGATTGCTTCGTTGTCGCACAGTCAGGAAGGCCAGCACGACAAACAACACCACAGCAAGCGTATCGCCCGCGAGGCGTGGCAGATACCCTTGGCCGACAAACACGAAACTGTCGGACACCGGCGCAATCGTCGATCCACCAGTGACACCGAGCAGAATGCCGCGATACGCGAGCATACCGCCGAGGCCGACAATGAACGAAGGCACACGCCGGTACGTCGACCACCATCCGTTGAACATACCGACGAGTATGCCGAGCAGCATCACCACGGGCACGGTGACGCCGATCGGCCAATGCCGGTTTACGTCGAGAATCGCCGCCACGCCACCGAGCAAGCCAAGCAACGATCCGACCGACAGATCGATCTCACCCGCAATGATCACAAACACCATACCGCACGCGAGCATGCCGGTAATCGACATCTGCCGCAGCAGATTCGACAGATTGCGCGGTGTCACAAACGCACCGTGCGTCAGAAAGGAAAAGAAAATCCAGATCGCGGCCACGGCGATCAGCAACGCTAGAATCTTGTAGCGCGCGAACAATTGCTGAATACGCTGCGGGCCACCGAATGCGCCGCGTGGCGCAGCACCTTCGGCGGGTTGGGAAGTGACGTCGGGAGTCATGCGGCACTCGCTGCGGTTGGGTTCTGG
Organism: Paraburkholderia sediminicola; assembly: GCF_046026855.1. GTDB lineage: Bacteria > Pseudomonadota > Gammaproteobacteria > Burkholderiales > Burkholderiaceae > Paraburkholderia > Paraburkholderia sediminicola_A. The sequence continues at coordinate 54,570 of NZ_JAQQET010000030.1, forward strand.
GATCGTTGCACGGGACGGATTGCAGCGCTGAGAATATCCTCCTGTGTGAGGCCGTCGTTGACGAAATCGCCTCGCAATTCTCCCTCGCCGATTACCAGCACGCGATCGCTGATGCCAAGCACTTCGGGCAATTCGGACGACACCATCACGATCGACATGCCACGCTGTGCCAGTTGAAAAATCAGTTTGTAGATTTCGTATTTCGCACCGACGTCCACCCCTCGAGTCGGTTCGTCGAGGATCAGCACCTTCGGGTCGGTCAACAGCATACGCGTCAGCACGGCCTTCTGCTGATTGCCGCCCGACAGGCTCGCAATCGAGAGCATCGGATGCGCAGCGCGCACTGAAAGGCGTTTCATCTCCGTGTGAATCGCGTCGAGTTCTGCAGCGGAATCGATCCGGCCACCCTTCGCGAAGCGTTGCAGTACAGCGAGCGTGATGTTGTGACCGACGCTCAGACCTGGCACGATGCCGTGGCGCTTGCGGTCTTCCGGCACCATGCCGATACCGGCGCGAATCGCATCGACTGGCGCGCGAATTTTCAACGGCTTGCCTTCCATCACCACGGTTGCCTCGCTCACACCGGGATACGCGCCGAAAATCGCCTGCATCAGCTCCGTACGCCCAGCGCCGACCAAACCGGCAACGCCGAGAATCTCACCGCGTCGCAATGCAAACGACACGTCGTTCACCCGCTTGCGGCGCGGATTGGTGACATCGAAACAGGTCACGTGACGCGCTTCGAAGATCACGTCGCCGATCGGATGCGACGCCCTCGGAAACAGGTTCTTGATCTCGCGGCCCACCATCAGGGAGATGATGCGGTCGGTGGTCAGCGCGCGCATGGGCTCGGTCGCGACGTGGCGGCCGTCGCGAATCACGCTGATCGTGTCGCACACGGCCGCTACTTCGTCGAGTTTGTGCGAGATGTACACACAGGCGACACCCCGCCGCTTCAGATCGCGCACAATGTCCAGCAGAATATGTATCTCGGTTGCGGTCAGCGACGACGACGGTTCATCGAGGATCAACAGTTTCGCGCGCTTATTCAGGGCTTTCGCGATCTCGATCAGCTGCTGGTGGCCGCCCCCGTAGTTCATCACCGGTTGCGCCGAATTGATTCCGCTTATGCCGAGTTCGCGCAGCAGTTCATCCGCGCGCTGGTACATGGCGGCGTAGTTCATCCGGCCGCCGGGCAACGTGATTTCGTTGCCGAGAAAGATATTCTCCGCAACCGAGAGTTCCGGCACCAGCATCAGCTCCTGGTGGATGATGATGATGCCGGCGCGTTCGGTGTCCCTAATGCTCGCCGCTTTCAGTGGTTCGCCTTCCCAGATGATTTCGCCGTCCCAGGTGCCGTGAGGATAGACGCCGGACAGTACTTTCATCAGCGTCGATTTGCCCGCGCCGTTCTCGCCGCACAAGCCCACGCACTCGCCGGGCGCCACCGTCAGGTCGATGCCGTCGAGCGCCTTCACGCCGGAAAACGCTTTGACGATGCCGCGCATCGTCAGTAATGGTTGCGTCATTCGCTATGCCTCGCTGCAAGGTGCGAAGTGAAGCCGACGTGCCTGATGCATATCAGGCACGTCGGCTTTTACCGCACACACGTTACGCTCATTGGCTCGCGAGCTGGGCCTGGGTATAGAAACCGTCCTTGACGACCACGTCGACGTTGCTCTTGGTGAGCAACGTGGGTTGCAGGAGCACCGTGTCGACCTTCTTCTTGCCGTTGTCGTATTGCGCATTAAAGGCCGGCCTCTCGCCTCTCGCAAGCGCAACAGAGAGTTTCGCCGCTTCGCCTGCGATCAGTTTCAGCGGTTTGTACACGGTCATTGTCTGCGTGCCGGCGATCACGCGTTTCACTGCCGCCAGATCGGCATCTTGCCCCGACACCGGTACTTTGCCAGCCATGTGTTGTGCGGCGAGCGCCTGGATCGCGCCACCCGCGGTGCCATCGTTCGAGGCAACGATTGCGTCGATCTTGTTGTTGTTCGCCGTGAGTGTATCTTCAACGATGCGCAGCGCCGTCGATGCGCTCCACTCCGGCACCCACTGCTGACCGACGACCTTGATATCGCCCTTGTCCATTGCCGGCTTCAACACTTTTAGCTGGCCTTCGCGCAGCATCTTCGCGTTGTTGTCGGTTGGCGCACCACCGAGGAGGAAATAGTTGCCCTTCGGTTGAGCGTTGTAGACACCTTGCGCCTGAAGTTCTCCGACCTTCTCGTTGTCGAACGAGATATAGGCATCGACATCGGCGTCGAGAATCAGCCGGTCATACGAGACGACCTTGATGCCCGCCTTCTTGGCTTCGGCAACCACGTTGCCGAGTGTCTTCGAATTGAACGGTACGATCACGATCACGTCCACGCCACGCGAGATCAGGTTTTCGATTTGTGCGATCTGTCGCTCTTCACTCGCATCGGCGGATTGCACCGATACCTTGGCGCCGAGCTTTTCTGCTGCTGCGACGAAATAGTCACGATCGCGCGACCAGCGTTCGACACGCAGATCGTCGATACAGAACCCGATTTCCGGGTGGTCCTTGCTTGCGTGCGCGAGCGGCGCCACAAGTGACAGGCTGGCGAGCACCGCTCCACACACGAACGAACTCAGCACAGTACGACGCGTTGCAAATTTCATGTCTCACTCCTTGTTCTGATAGCCGGAATACCGGATTGGACGGTCTGCGCTGCGAGCCACAGAACCGGACAAGCGACAACCCAAAGCTTTTTCTGATTCGCGCGGTCAGCGTGGCCGCGCGATTTTTTATGTATTGCTGCCCGCTTTTCTGCGGGTTTTACTTCGCGGTGCTCTTTTAGCGCCTGCTATAAATCGCCTGATTCACGACGTTTTCAAGTTGCTCCTGCCGGCCGCTCGCATGCTGTGGATTCAGGCCGCGCGTCAATGCATCCGTGGCCAGCGTTGAGAGCGAATAGTCGCCTGTCAGAATCTTGCGGCCGAACTCCGACTCCCAGCCCGCGTAACGCTGACGTTTGAACTGTTCGAGCCGGTCATTTTCGATCAGCGTCGCTGCACGTTCGACAGCGAGCGCGAGGTTATCAATTGCACCGATGTGGCCGAAAAACAGATCGTCCGCGTCGACGCTCTGCCGCCGTACTTTTGCGTCGAAGTTCATGCCGCCGGTGGTGAAGCCGCCATGCTTGAGAATTTCGTAGAAGGCCAGCGTCAGTTCTTCGACGCTGTTCGGAAACTGGTCTGTATCCCAGCCGTTTTGCTGATCGCCGCGATTCGCGTCGACGCTGCCGAAAATACCGAGTGCATACGCTGTAGCGATTTCGTGATGAAACGAGTGGCCGGCAAGCGTCGCGTGATTGGCCTCGATGTTCACGCGAATTTCCTTCTCCAGCCCGTACTGCAGCAGGAAACCGTGGACGGTCGCCACGTCGTAGTCGTACTGATGCTTGGTCGGCTCCTGCGGCTTCGGTTCGATCAGCAATGCACCTTTGAAGCCGGTCTTGTGCTTGTGTTCGACGACCATGTTCAGGAAACGCGCGAGCTGGTCGCGTTCACGAACGAGATCGGTATTGAGCAACGTGTCATAGCCTTCACGGCCGCCCCACAACACATAATTCTCGCCGCCGAGCCGTTGCGTCGCGTCGAGCGCGTGACGAACCTGCGTCGCGGCAAACGCGAAAATCTCCGGATCGGGACTGGTCGCCGCGCCTGCCGCGTAACGCGGATGCGAGAACAGATTGGCCGTGCCCCACAAGAGTTTTATGCCAGTATCCTGCTGCTTGCGCGCCAGATAATCGGAGATGCGCGTGAAGTTCTCGCTATAGGTCTTCAGGCTGTCGCCTTCCGGCGCGACGTCAGTGTCGTGAAACGTGTAATACGGCGTACCGAGCTTCGAAAAAAACTCGAAAGCGCAGTCCGCCTTTTGCTGTGCCCGCTCCATTGCGTCGCCGGCTTGCTGCCAGGGACGCCGAAACGTCCCTTGACCGAAGATATCGACGCCCGGCCACACGAACGTATGCCAGTAGCACACTGCGATGCGCAGATGTTCTTCGAGTGTCTTGCCGAGCACGCGTTTTCTCTTGTCGTAATGGCGGTACGCAAGCGGGTTATCCGATTGCGGGCCTTCGTAGCGGATCTCGGGAATGTGTTCGAAGTAGGACATCAGCGTCTCCTGTGTCGACCGGAGTTAGTGCTTTAGCACTACTCCGGTCCCATACACCGTATTTCGGTCTGAGTTAGCGCTTTAGCGCTAACTCAGACCCCATGCTGCACTGCAACCCGCGCGACGTCGCCGCGCCGGTCGACAAGGTGACGCCATGCTGCCGCTTGCCCGATGCATCGGCAATTGCGAAATTGCGCAGCGTGCTTGATGTTTCTTACCGCCCATGCGTTTGTTTCACACGGGCGCGAGGTTCGCGGCCTAGAATAACCAGACGCTTAAAAAACAGTGCTGCCTTCGAAGCGCACCTAAACAGGAGACGACAGCGTTGCGAGTCCAACGATCCGCACAACGCTCACTGCCATGACCCGTCCGCAAACACCACAGACGACCCACCGGATCGCGCTGCTGTTCAACGCGAACAAGGTCTACGACCGCGAGATCATCACCGGTATCGGCAATTACCTCCTGTCGACGCGCGTGGCCTGGGATCTCTTTCTCGAAGAAGATTTCCGCTGCCGGCTGACGGGTATCGAGCGTTTCGACGGCGACGGCATCATCGCGGATTTCGACGATCCCGCTGTGGGCGAAGCGCTGCGGGATTGTCCGTTGCCGGTCGTGGCGGTTGGTTCATCGTTCGAAGATCCCGCGCACTACCCTCCGGACTTACCCTATATCGCAACCGATAACGCCAAGCTCGTTTCGCTCGCCTACACGCATCTGATTGGCGCGGGACTCGAGCACTTCGCGTTGTATAGCCTTCCGCAAGCGCAGGAAAATCGCTGGGCGCAGCAACGTGAGCTGGCGTTCGCTCATCTGCGCAGCGCGGACGGTCACAGCGCCGAACAGATCGGCACCGAAATCTACCGCGGCCTGTCGACCAGCGCACCTTCATGGAATCAGGCAACCGAGCAACTCACCGCGTGGCTGAGCCAATTGCCGAAGCCAGTCGGCATCATCGCCGTGACCGACGCCCGCGCGCGGCATCTGTTGCAAGCCTGTTTAATCGCGGGTATCCCCGTGCCTGAAGAAGTAGCGATCATCGGCATCGACAACGACCCGCTCACACGTACGTTGACTCGTATCCCGCTTTCCTCCGTAATTCAAGGCACTGAGGAAATGGGCCGTACGGCCGCTCACTTGCTGCATCAGATGCTGCACGGGGCGCGTTTCCCCGGGAGGCGCATTCTCGTGCCGCCAGTCGGCATTAATGTGCTCGAATCGACGAAGCATCAGCCGCTGGCAAGCCCGTATGTGATGCGCGCACGGCACTTCATCCGCCAGTACGCGTGTCAGGGCATTCGCACCGAACAGGTTGCCGATTATGTGGGTGTATCGCGTTCGTCGCTCGAAGAGTACTTCCGACGCGAACGACAGTGCACCGTGCATCAGGAAATTCTGCGCCACAAACTCGATGTCGCGAAAGCGCTGCTTGCCAGGCGCGATGCGTCGAGCGCTGAGGTCGCGATCCGTTGTGGCTTCACGTCGCTGCAATATATGTACGCGGTGTTTCGCCGTGAACTCGGCTGTACACCGCGCGAATACCAGGACCGTGTGAACTCGACGGCAGCGCCCGGCTGAGCATGCCTTTCATTTTCTATTCCCACCGACGACATGATCAGCATTGCACCTCTTTCTTCTGAGCCATGGGGCACACTGCCCGGCGGCGATCGTGTGCGGCTCTTCACGCTGCGCAATCCGCACGGCATGAAAGTCGCCATCAGCGACCTGGGCGCGACGCTGGTCTCGTGGCACGCACCGGACCGCGCGGGTCGCCTCGGCGATATTCTGCTCGGCCACGACACGCCCGCCGAATATATGGCGGCCACAACTTACATGGGCGGACTGATCGGCCGATGGGCAAACCGCATTGCCGATGCGCGCTTCACGCTCGACGGCATCGAGTACACGCTCGATCGCAACGAAGGCGCGAATCTGCTGCATGGCGGCACGCAGGGTTTTCATCGCGCGCTATGGGACGTGAGTGAAGACAACGGCGCGCTGGTCATGCGCCTGGAGTCGCCCGAAGGCGACGCCGGCTTCCCGGGCAACGTAACGGTGCAAGTGCGTTACACGCTCGACGACGACGGCACCTTGATGATCACCTATGAAGCCATCACGGACGCAGCAACGCCGCTCAACCTGACGAGCCATCCCTATTTCAACCTGACGGGCCGGCAGGGTGCAGACATTCGCGGACATGTGTTGTCGATCGACGCCGACCGGTTCTTCGAAGTCGATGCGTCGATGATTCCTTGCGAGCTTGCCGAAGTAGCAGGCAATGCGTTCGACTTCCGGCAGAGCGCGCCGATCGGCGCACGGCTCGATTGGCCGCATGCGCAGCTCGCGAGGGCGGGCGGCTTCGATCACTGCTATGTGCTGCGCGACACGGCTGACGCCACGACGGCCGACCGCGCGCCGCAAGTACGGCGGGTTGCTTGCGCATATGACCCCGGTAGCGGGCGCGAATTAACCGTGTCGACTGATCAGCATGGCTTACAGTTCTATACCGGTAATTCGCTGAATGGCGACCCGGGACGCAACGGTATCGCCTACCAGCCGCACGCCGGACTTTGCCTCGAAGCGGGCGGCTTTCCGAACGAAGTCAATATGGCTGCGCAGGAGCAGGTCATCGTACGGCCGGGCAGCGCATACCGGCAGGTGACGGCGTATCGAGTGGGCGTACGTTCTGGAGTCTGAAACGATTTTTCATATCTTACGAAGCTCATTACATAACGCCGACTTATCGTTTGCTGCAAGACTGAATTACCCGTTTAGGGGTTTGCCCTGGATCACCTGCTTCCTAGAATCCCTCCATAGGTCGCCGAACACTTGTTGCGGCGCCATAAAACAATTCTCGGAGGGAAGCATCATGAAATCACTGATCAAAGCAGTCGCACTGGTGGTTGTTCTCGCAGCCCCGGTGGCTTCGTTCGCACAGTCGGAGCAACCGCTGACCCGCGCTGAGGTCCGGGCGCAACTGGTCCAGATTGAACAGGCCGGCTACAACCCCGCCGTTGCAACTGACTCTACCTACCCCGCGGACATTCAGGCAGCTGAAGCGCGCGTAGCCGCACAGCATGACACCGGCTATGGTTCTTCGGCGAACGGGTCGTCGCAAACCGGCGCTACCGCACCCGCTGCGACTCCGGTTCAACCCGCGCCAATGGACGGTCAGTAAAACGCTGCCGTTGTCTGCCGTTGCGTAGTTCGATGCGAGCCATGCTTGTTGAAGCATGCGCTCGCATGAACGCGTTCCACCGTGAACGACAATGACCGCGCAATGTCAGAAAATCCTTTGACGAAAATAATGGCTCATATATCCTAAGGCGGAAGTTTGGTGGTTCTCGCAGCGCGGTCGATCTGCATCAGCGAGGACTTCTACTCAACATCGCTTCGGGTTCCATCGTGAAAGTCCGTGGTCCATTGGTGAGATACCAGCCTGGTCGGGAAAGAACATTCCTGTCCGGCTGTTCGATCGCTCATCAGGGGAGCAACTGCGCTTCGCCATCCCGCCCCCTGTCCATCGATACCGTGTTGTCGCGTCGCTCCGTCCGCCGGCACAACGTCATTGCAGCGCCCGCAGCCATCGGCGTGCGAACTGACGAAATCGCGTCGCTTCTGCCTTAGTCCCCGTCTCTTTTCGCGAGCAAGTGTTGCATGCAATGGACCGTTCTTTTAGCGGTTTAATGCCTGCAATGCATTTTCCTGTCCGCGCTTTGCAAGTTGTCTTGCTAGCGTTGGCCGGCCTATAGCGCTCGCCTATCTACGTTCCTTTTTGCTCTGCTGTGCGCTTGCGCCGTGGCAGGCGGCGTCACGTCTCTTTCTCGTCCGTATTCGTGCGAGACATATGGACGTGCGGGTCGTCACGCTCGTGTATCTGTGCCCGTGCTGCGGCGAAAACTGAAGATTGAAACCAAGGAGATAGTCGAATGAAGATCCGTCATGCCAAGCTTCTCTCGCTCACCGGCACGATGCTGTGCTCGCTGACCGCGTTAACCGCAATGAACGCTGCACACGCAGCGGACACGACGATCAACGTCTACAACTGGTCGGACTACATTGCCAAAGACACGATTTCCGGCTTCGAAAAACAATCCGGCATCACGGTGAAATACGACAGCTACGATAGCGACGACACGCTGCAGGCGAAACTGCTTGCAGGCAGCTCGGGGTATGACATCGTGGTGCCCACATCGAGCTATATGGCGCGCCAGATCGAAGCCGGTGTATATCAGAAGATCGACAAGTCGAAAATGCCGAATCTCGCGAATCTCGATCCTGGTTTGATGAAGCTGATTGCCGATGCGGATCCTGGCAATCAATACGGCGTGCCCTGGGCGTGGGGCACAGACGGTGTCGGCTATAACGTCCAGTCCGTGAAAAAAGCACTCGGCGCGGATGCGCCTCTCGATAGCTGGTCGCTGGTGTTCGACCCGGCGAATCTTTCGAAGCTGAAAAGCTGCGGCGTGTCTTTCCTCGACGCGGCGGCGGACGTTTTCCCGGCCGCGCTTCAGTACATGCACAAGGACCCGAACAGCACTAATCCTGGCGACTACCAGGCAGCGTATGAAATGCTGAAGAAAGTGCGACCGTATATCACGCAATTCAATTCCTCCGGCTATATCAACGATCTGGCGAACAACGATATCTGCGTGGCGTTGGGTTATTCCGGCGACGTTGGGATCGCACGGCGTCGCGCATCGGAAGCCAAGCGCTCGTACGAAGTGCGGTTCTCGAACATCAAGGATGCGGGTCTCATCTGGATGGACGTGATGGCAATTCCGAAAGATGCCCCGCATCCGGAAGCGGCGATGAAGTGGATGAACTACATCGAAGACCCGAAGGTGAGTGCGGCGATTACCAACGAAGTTTTCTATCCGACTGCGAATCGGGTCGCGCGGCAGTTTGTGACGCCGGCTATCGAGCAGGATGCGAATGTGTATCCGCCTGAGGCTGTGCTGAACAAAATGACGCTGATGCGGCCGCAACCTGCGCCGATCATGCGGCTTGAGAACCGACTGTGGGCGCAGTTGAAGTCGGGGACTTGAATTCGGTTTAGCTGTTGTGGTCTGCTGCGGGTAGGTGTCTCCTTTTGAGCGTGGCGCATGCAGTGGGTGTGTGCGCTACGCCCTTTTTGAAGCCTTGATTTTTAACTCTGTTTGCATTCGAACCATTATGAGCATTTTGAACATCGTAGATTTTGCACAGCCTGCCAAGGAAAGTCTTGAGTACATGCCGAAGGCGGAAGCGGTTCTTGCCGGCGATCCTTTGCAAACGGTTCATACGCATTTTGCCAGTCCGTGCGGGCAGCTTGCGGCGGGAGTTTGGGAGGGCGCTTGTGGTCAATGGACAGTGAACTTCACCGAGAGTGAGTACTGCGAGATTCTTGAAGGCGTGTCCGTGATTCGCGATGCGGATGGGACAGCTAAGACTGTGCGAGCTGGTGACCGGTTTCTGATTCCGGCAGGGTTTAGGGGGACGTGGGAAGTGGTTGAGCCGTGTAAGAAGGTGTTTGTTTCGGTTGAGTTTAAGGGGTAAGTTGTTGCGGCGGCAGAACGATAATGCGCAGCGGCCGCTCATACAGCTCCATTAGACGCAGCGTGTAAGTACGGCGGCGTGTCAGATGAGCCTGTACCACGTGGCCGGGTCTATCTGATCAACGGCTGCGTGCGGGGTCCACTTCGTGAAGGAAGCCGGTAAAGGTGTCACGTGGTGACGACCCTGTGAGTTGGGTAAGGATTCGCCCGATTTCACCGCGATGGTATCCGCCATGTGTAACGACGTGCCCGAGCATTTCCTCGCGCGACATCTGCCCTGGTGTCCCGTCCGTGAAGGAAAATGCGATCGCTTTCATGAGATCGGCATCGCGCAGGTGCGTAACATACTGGACATACCAGCGATCCATGTCCCTGATGGCGTTGAACAGATCTTCCAGGTTCGGTACGTCGTCGGAATCGGTCCGGGAATAGGTGTGCTTCTCGCACTGAAGATTGGCACCGAAAATACGATCAACAATATGGGCATGATTGAAGATGCCAACTGCCGTGCGGTACTCGACCTCGGACGATAACGTGCCAAGCCGGGTCAACCCGGCAATGAGACCTTGATCAGCCCATGCCTTGTATTCGAACAGGGAAATCAAAAGCGTCTGCGCACTCATGTGGATTCTCGTAGAGGGATGGGTTGATCTCTGTATTATGCGAGTTGCTATTCGCATTCTGACTCGGAGACACAATTTTGAATACTCGCGTTTCCCGACAACCGGCGATCTTGCGGAAACCACCGCGGCAGCAGCGTTCCCGAGTGATGGTAGACACCATTATTGATGCGGCTATTCGCGTTCTGGCGACCCGGGGCTGGGTGGATTTCACGACGAACGAAGTCGCCGCGGTTGCTGGCGTCAGTGTTGGATCGCTCTATCAATACTTCGCTGACAAGCTCGCGCTCGCCGAGATGATTCGTCAGCGCCATCTCGGCTCCGTGCTTGATGCGTTATCCATAGCGGGGGAAGGGAGCGAGCCGGAGACGCTCGATGAACGTGTCGTTTGCCTGATTGATGGTGTCATTGCTGTGCACTCGGTCAATCATGTGTTGCACCGCATTCTGCTCAATGAAGTCCCTCTGGCTTCACGCTCGAATTCCAGTGACTTTGAAAGGGAATATCAGCGTCGCTATCGCGCTGTCATCGAATCAAGTTCAAAGACACGCGATAAGGCACGCGACGACATGGCCGGGCGAGTGCTCGCTGCAGCTGTCGAAGGCGTGGTTCACGCCGCTGCCCGGAGCGGGGAACTTGATTCGCCCATACTCAAGGAAGAGCTGATCAAATTGGTCTGTGGTTATTTACATAATCGACCCAGCGAAAAGTTCGCTAGCAAAATGCCGTTGCAATCAAATTAGAAAGCGCGCAACCGCTACCCCCAGCGCGCGCTCCACAGAATTCAAGCCATACGCTTACAGCGCCGCGGTCACGATCACTTCGACGCGGATATCCGGCGATGCCAACGCAGCTTCGCAAGTCGCACGCGCCGGCGTCGCATCGGCCGGCACCCAGGCTTCCCACGCGGCATTCATCGGACCGAAATCGCGAGCGATATCGGCCACCCAGATCTGTACGGACAACAGACGCGTTTTATCGGTACCCGCAGTTTTCAGATGCCCGTCCAGCTTGCTCAGAATCTCCTCGGTTTGCGCCTTCGCGTCGCCGTCGCGCGAGGTCGCCGTCAGGCCGGCAACGTACACCGTGCCGTTATGAATCACGATGCGCGAGAGGCGCGGATTGGTTTCGAAACGTTGAATATCGCTCATTGTCTATTTCTTGAGTTGGTTGAAAAAATGAAGAGACCTAATGCGTCTCGAACTGGGCATGCGCCGCTGCCGTGAAGCGGCCAATCCGGAATGCGTCGATGTCGTGCGTGCTACGTCCATCGCACACCAGCTCGGCTACCACGCTGCCGACAACCGGTCCAAGCTCGAATCCATGCGCGGAGAAACCGAACGCATGCACAAGACCGTCATGCGTGCTGCTGCGGGAAATCACCGGAATACCATCGGGCATGAAACCTTCGATACCGGCCCATGCACGGTTGACCACAACATGTTGCAAGTGCGGAAACAGATCAGTGACTGTGCGTGCACTTTTGCCCAACTGCCGAAAATCGAGGGCGCATTGCCGTGCGCTCATATCAGCGGTGCATTCGAGCGCACCGCCGATCACGACCGTGCCGTTGCTGAACTGTTTGAACGACAGCGGGCGCCCCGTTGCGCCAAGCACCGGTTTGACGAAAGGCGGCACGGCCTGTGTCACCATCAGCATCAACCCGCGCGGTTCAATCTGCACCGGCTCGCCCGCTTGCCGTGCGAATTCGCCGGCCCACGCGCCTGCTGCGTTGACGACGTGCGGCGCGCGCCACTGTCCGCTTGCTGTTTCGATATCCCATTGTCCGTCGCGGCGCGCGATTTCGCGGACCGCGCACTGCTCATGAATCTCGACGCCCGCTTGCTGCGCCGCCAGCCGAAATGCTGTGACCGCCCGAAACGGCAACGCATGGCCGTCGTGCTCGACCCAGACACCGCCCACGACGTGGCGCGCAAGACTCGGCACGAGGTCCCGAACGGTACCGGCATCGACCATGACTTCATGCATGAAGCCGAGCGTCTGCAGATGCGCGACGCGTGCACGGCACGCCGACAGTTCCGCCTCGGTCTCGGCCACTTTCAACTGACCGGACGGCACGAAACCGGCATCGTCGCCGATCAGTTCGGCCAGTCTGAACCACAGGTCACGCGAAGCCAGCGACAGCGCAATCTCGGCATCGTGGCGTCCGAGCGTACGCACGCCACCCGCATTGACACCCGATGCATGGCGGCCGCACACGTCGCTCTCCAGCACGACCACGCTGGCGCCTCGCCGCGCCAGATGCAGCGCGCTCGACAAGCCATGCAAGCCACCGCCGATCACCACAACATCGGCGCCCGCAGTTGCGATCGCGCTGTTCATCGCGTGGCAGTGTCGTGGGCTTCGGCGGACGTAGCGGCCGGTTGCGCCGCTCGCTGCAGCGCCGCGTCGTGCGCCGCCGCGAGTTCAGCGAGCGTGACGGGCTTGATTGGTGGACGCACGCGGTAGTAACCGACCTCGGCGGGCGACACGCCCCGTGCATCCGCAATCACCTCGGTAACCGTCAGTCCGCAAAGACGGCCCTGACACGGCCCCATGCCGCAACGGCCGAACGACTTCGCCTGATTCGGGCCAAGGCAGCCGAGTTTCACGAAGTCTCGCAACTGTCCCGCGGTCACCTCCTCGCAGCGGCAAATGGTGACCTCGTCCGCAGGAATACGATTCGCATCCTTCGGCCGATAGAGCGCATCGAGAAACGGACGGATATGCAACGTCTCGCGCAATGCCCGTTGCACCGGTGCGGCCAATGAGTCACGCGTTACGCGGTCGATGCGGCCGCTCTGATGCAAGACCTCCAGCGCCGCGAGGCGGCCCTGTTCCGCTGCAGCCTGCGCGCCGCCAATGCCGCGGCTGTCGCCCGCGACATAGATGCCGGGTACGTCGAGTTCGCCCCATGCGTCGATAACGGGTACCCAGCACAGCTGTGTATCGTCCCACTTATGTTGCGCGCGCAACGACCAGCTGATCTGCGTATTCGGCACAACGCCCTGGTGCAGCAGCACGACCTCGGTGGGAATGCGCTGCGCATTGCCGTCGACGGCGAAGCGGACCGCGGTGAGCGCGTCCGTGCCTTCGAGCGCGAGGTCCGTCGCACCTTGGTGAAACGGCACACCGGCGCGTTTCAACGCGCGCATCAGCTTCAGCCCTTTCGCGAGTTGCCGCCAACCCTTCAGCGCGCCGCCCAGATGCGCAAGTGCACGACGATAGTCGGCACTCGTGGTCGTATCGACGATGGCACGGATTGGCACACCCGCGCGCAGATATTGCCAGCCGAGCAGATACAGCAGTGGCCCGCAGCCCGCCAGCACGACCGGTTGCGACGGCACGACTTCGGCGCTCTTCAGCAGAATCTGCGCAGCGCCGGCCGTCAGCACGCCCGGCAGCGTCCAGCCCGGAATCGGAAACGGCCGCTCCATCGCGCCACTGCAAAGAATGATCGAACCGGCTTGCAACGACTTCACCACGCCGTCCTGCACGTAATCGATGCTGCGCTCAGTCGTCACCTGCCATACCGAAGCGCCGCGTTCGTGCTTCGCACCGCTCGCGGCAAAGGCGCGTGCCAGTTCACTGCCCGCGGCATAGTCCGGACCGAGAATGTTCAGACGCCGCGTATTGGTCTGCGTGATCGCGCGATAGATTTGCCCGCCGGGCGCGCCTTGTTCGTCGAGCACGGTCACGCTCAGACCGCGTTGCGCGGCGACGGTTGCGGCGGTCATGCCCGCCGGCCCCGCGCCGACGATCACCAGATCGACGTAATTAGCGTTCATCGCGCGTGCCTCCTGCCAACGTAATGAAGTCGTTCAGTTCGCGCATACCGAGTTGCGAACGGATCGTCATGCCTTCGGCCACCGGCACAAGACAACTCTGCCGGTTCGCTACGCCGTCGATTTCGACGAGGCATTCGAAGCACACGCCCATCATGCAATACGGCGCGCGGGCCGCGCCGCTCACCGGCGTCGTGCGAAAACGCTCGACCCCGGCCGCGAGCAAGGCTGCGGCAACACTCGCGCCGAGTGGTACCCGGAGTGCCTTTCCGTCGAACGAAATGCTGACGGTACCGGTTGTGCCGCCGTTGGCCTCTGCGGGCAGCACCTTGAAAAGACTGTCAGTGACCATGTGTGAATACCTTGTCGGTCTGCGAGAAGCGCTCGCCGGAGAAATGTTCAATGCCGGCTGGCGCGAGGTCTTTCGCAATCCACGGCGCGACCCGCAGTACATGTGCGGCCGCCAGCGTGACGCCGCTATGGCAGGTCACGACGTACGCGCCTGGACAAGTGGCCGATTGCTGATAAATCGGAAAGCCGTCAGGGCTCATCACGCGTAATGCACCCCATGCGCGCACCAGCTTCACTTCGCCCAATGCGGGGAAACTGCGCACACCGCGCCACGCGATGTGACTCACGACGTCGGCGGTCACACCGTCGTTGAAGCCGACGTCTTCCATCGAATCGCCGATCTGCACGGTGCCTTCGTCGGTCTGCCGCACGTAGGTGGTGGGGAAATCGAGGAAATGCGCGACACGCTCGGCGATCAGCACCTGCCCGCGATTCGGCGCGACCGGCGCGTGAATGCCCACTTGCTGCGCCAGGGCCCGATTGCCGAGTCCCGCAGCCAGCACCACACGTCCCGCATGAAAACGCTGCCCACCCGTGTCGACGACAAAACCGCTGCCATCGCGTTCGATACGCTGCGCGCGGACGCCCGGGGTCATCGTCACGCCCCATTTGCCGCACGCGGTATGCAACGCGCGCAGCAACTTGAGCGGATTCACATGGCCATCCATTGGCGAATAGCTCGCGCCGATCACCTGGGGGCCGATGCCGGGCAGCCGTCGTTTCAATTCGGCGTGGTCGATCATCTCGAACGGATAGTCGCTGTTCAGATCGTCGCGGATTGCCTGCAGACGCGCGGCGCGTTCCTGCCATTCCGTTTCGCTGAAGCAGAAATGGAAGCCGCCGGGTTGCAGCAGTTGCACGTCGATATCGGTTTCGTTGAGCAGGAATTCGCACAGCATCGGCCACCGGGTCGCCGAACCGCGTGTCCATGTCGCGTACGGCGACATGCCATAGCCTTTGCCCTGTACCCACACGAGGCCGAAGTTGCCGCGAGAAGCCCGAAATGCGTCGTCGCCTTCGTCGAGTACGCCGACCTTCAGCCCCTCACGGGCAAGTCCATAGGCGACGGCCGTACCCACCAGGCCGCCACCGATCACCAGTACATCGGAAGAGTTCATCATCTGTTTCAGGTTTTGCCGATCAGCACGCGATCGAGGCCGACAATGCGGTCCATCACCACCATCAGAATCGCGGTGCCGACGATCAGCACGGTCGACACAGAAGCGACGAGCGGATCGATGGTTTGCGCGATCTGGTTGTACATCGCCACCGGCAACGTCGTGGTGCCGGGCGTCGCAACGAATACGGTCATCGTCAATTCGTCGAAGCTCTGGATAAAGGCGAGCATCCAGCCTGCCGCAACGCCGGGCAGGATCATCGGCAGAATCACGCGACGAAAGGTGGTAAAGCGTTTCGCGCCGAGCGAGAGCGCCGCGCGTTCCGCGTCACGATCGAGGCCTGTGGCCGCAGCCAGCGTCAAACGCAGCGCATACGGGAAGATCACCGTGACGTGCGTAAGCGTGAGCCAGAAGAACGAGCCCGACATGCCCGCTGTGTTGAAGAAACGCAGAAACGCTACGCCGAGCACCACGTTCGGAATCATCAGCGGCGACAGGAAGAATGCTGACAAGGCACCGCGGCCGGGAAAACGATAGCGCGTCAGTGCCAACGCGCTCGGCACCGCGAACAGCACTGCTACGCTTGCCGAAGCGAGACCGAGGCGCAGCGAGAGCCAGAACGCGTCGATAATGTCCGGCGCGTCAGCGATCGCGCGGAACCAGCGCAGCGACAGCCCGGTGGTGGGCATCGAAATATAGCCCTTGTCGGTGAACGACACGGCGATCACCACCAGCAGCGGTGCGACGATGAAAAGCACGAAGAGCGTGTGATAACACAGCGCGAGCCAGTTGTTTTTGCGCATGACGTCAGCCCTCGAAAACCGCGCGGAAGCGGCGCTCGATCCAACGATTGCAGCCCAGAATAATGACGATATTCGCAATCAGCAGCAGCACCGCGATGGTCGCGCCGAGCGGCCAGTTCAGCGTGTTGAGGAATTCGTCGTAAGCCGCGGTGGCGGCGACCTTCAGACGGCGGCCGCCGAGCAGCGCCGGCGTGGCGAACGCGGACGCCGCCAGCGCGAACACGATGATCGAACCGGACAGCACGCCCGGCAGCAACTGCGGCAACACCACCCGGCGAAACACCGCGAACGGTTGCGCACCGAGCGAACGCGCGGCATTTTCGATTTGCAGATCGAGTTTTTGCAGCGTGGCCCACACGGCGATCACCATGAACGGAACCAGAACGTGCGTGAGACCAATGATCACCCCGGTCATCGTGAAGACCAGCTTGATCGGTTCGCTGGTGATGCCGAGCGCTTGCAAGGCGTCGTTGAGCAGTCCGTTATTGCCCAGCAGGATCGCCCAGCCGAGCGTGCGCACCACCACTGAAATCAGCAGCGGACCCAGAATCACAATCAGGAAGATCGAGCGCCACGGGCTTTTCATGCGCGCGAGAATGATGGTCTCCGGTACGCCGAGCACCACGCATAGCAGTGTCACCGCGAGCGCCATACCGCCCGTGCGTAGAAAGATCTCGTGGTAGTAGCCGTCGCTCAGCACTTCCACGTAGTTCGACAGCGTGAAGGTCGGCAACACGCCTCGGGTACCGTCGAACGCGTGGAAGGACAGCACGGCCGTCAGCAGCAATGGCACGAGCAACAGTCCGCAGAACAGCAGCAGTGCGGGACCCGCGAGCAGCCAGGGCGCAGCGTTGGCCCGCTCAGCGTTCGACCGTGATGCGGCTTGAACCGGCGCCGGCATTGGGGAATGCGAGGAATCAGCCATGGGCGGTCTCCGCGAGAATACGCATGGCGTCGTCGGGCCAGTGCACGCCCACCGTTTCGCCTTCGCGCGGCGGCGTGGTGCCGAGATTCGGCAGGCTCGCACGCACCGTGCCAAGCGGCGTCTCGATCTGCAGCATCCAGTGGTTGCCGAGGAACAGACAGGTCGTCACGCGGCCTTGCAGCGCCGCATCGGCTGCGGACGAATCGGTCAGCGCCACGCGTTCGGGCCGCACATACAGTTGCACGTCGCCCTCGAAGCGGCGGCCGCCATGCGGCACCTTCATCACGCTGGCGCCGACTCGCACCACCGCGCAACGGTCGTTCATCTGCTCGACGGTGCCGCGCAATGCGTTCGTCTTGCCGAGGAAACCGGAAGCGAACACCGACTCCGGCTTTTCGTAGGCATCGAACGGTGAGCCGGTTTGCACGATGCGGCCGCCATGCATGACCGCGATGCGGTCGCTCATCGTCATCGCTTCGACCTGATCGTGCGTGACGAGGATCGTCGTAATGCCGAGCTTCTTCTGGATCGCACGCAGTTCCACGTGCATGTCTTCGCGCAGCTTCGCGTCGAGATTCGACATCGGTTCGTCCAGCAACAGCACTTGCGGACGGATCGCCAGCGCACGGGCAATCGCGACTCGCTGCCGCTGTCCACCCGACAGTTCACGCGGATAGCGCTTGTCGAGGCCAGTGAGCCGCACCATCTCGAGTACTTCGGCAACACGCGTGGCGCGTTCGCCGCGTGTCACGTTGCGCATCTCGAGACCAAAGCCGACGTTGTTGCCGACCGTCATGTGCGGAAACAGCGCGTAGCTCTGGAACACGATGCCCATGCCGCGTTTTTCCGGCCGCTCACGCGTGATATCGACGCCGTTCAGCAGAATGCGGCCACGGGTCGGGTCGACGAAACCCGCGACCATCTGCAGCGTCGTGGTCTTGCCGCAGCCCGATGGACCGAGCAGCGAAACGAATTCACCGCGTTCGATCGACAGGCTGATACTGTCCACCGCATTGAATTCGCCGTAAGCCTTGCCGAGGCCATCCAGAGTAAGAAAGCTCATGGTGTTATGCCTTACCGTTCGACGGTGCGATTCCAGCGGTTGGTCCAGTCAGAACGATTCTCGTTGACGTAAGTCCAGTCGGTCTTCACCAGCCGGCCAATCTGCTCCGGCGTGTACGGCACGGTCGCGGCAACTTGCGGCGTGAGCTTCGTGTTCTTGTTGACGGGACCCCAGCCCTGTCCTTCGGCGAGCCATGCCTGTACCTGAGGCGTCAGCAGGAACTGAATGAACTGCTGCGAGAGCGCGGCCACATCGCTATGGATGACCGGACACACCGCCGTGAACATCGCGGGGGAGCCCTCTTTCGGGTAGACGAATTCGACCGGGAAGCCGGTGGCCTTCAGCGCCGCAACGCGGCCGCTGCCCCATACAGCAAGCGTAATGTCGCCGTTCTGGAACATCTCCGTCATCTTGCCCGGCGACGGTTCCCATGCCAGCACGTTCGGGCCGACTTCTTTCGCCAGCGCCGTCATGCCTGGATCGATGTTGTGATCGCTGCCTTTGCGCAGCCGCGCGTAGGTGAGCAGCGTTTGCAGGCCGTAGGTGTTGTTGATCGGCGGAATCGCGATCTTCTGGCGCAGACGTTTGTCGGTTAGCGCTTCCCACGAATCCGGGTTCGGCAGGCCGGCCTTCCTGAAGGCTTCCGTGTTGTAGACGAGACCGGTCGCCACTACGCCCACCGACGTCGCATTCGCGTTCATCTTGCCGATGTCGTACACGTCCTTGTAGACCGGCGCATCCTGCAGCTTGTCGCAGAAGCCGAATTGCGTGGCCTGATACATCGGGCCGTCGTCCAGCAGCACGACATCGAGTTCCTCTTTCGACTTTTGCGCCTGCAGCTTCGCGAGCGTATCGGTCGAGTTGCCGGGCACGTAGACAATCTTGACGTCGTGATTGGCTTCGAACGCCGGGATGATTTTTTTCTGAAACAGGTCTTGCGTGGACCCACCGTATGAGCCGAGATACAGCGTCGGCGTCGCCAACGCGGGCAACGCGCAACCGGCTACCAGACCACCGACCGCACCTAGCACCCACCTCAAACGTCTAGCCATTTTTTTCTCCTCAGCGGCGCCCGTAGCACGCCAACTCCATCAGGGATATCACCAGGTTATCGTCATGCCGTGTCGCGAATACGCCACGAATCCAGCAGTGGACTTAGCTTATTGAGAAAAAAAAGCAGCGTGAAATCGAATTTTTTCTGTGTCGTATAACATTCACTTATACATTTCGAGCGGCAGCCCTCATGAAGATCCGGCAGTTGGAAGCGTTCAATGCAGTCATGGTGTGCCGTACCGTCACGCGCGCAGCGGCGATGCTGCATGTATCGCAGCCCGCCGTGACGCGGCTCGTCAGCGATCTGGAGGAGAGCACCGGCTTTGCGCTGTTCGATCGCACGCACGGACGTTTGCAGCCGACGCCGGAGGCGTTTGCGCTGCATGAGGAGGTCCAACGTTCGTTGGTCGGCGTGGAGCGGATCGAGCGCGCCGCGCAGGAGATTCGCGCAGCGCAGCGCGGCATGCTGCAGATCGCAAGTGCGCCGGCGCTGGCGCTATCGTTTCTGCCTCGCGCGATTGCCGAGTTCAGCGCGATGCATACGGGGGTGGAGATTTCGCTCGCTTCGCATGCGTCGCGCACGGTGCTCGACATGGTGGTCGAGCACCGCTGCGACGTCGGTTTTGTGATTCTCGCGTTGAGTATGCCGACTGCGCACGGCGAACTATTAATGTCGACGCGTATGGTCTGCGCACTGCCGGCAGCCCATCCACTCGCCGCAAAAACCACCCTGGTGCCGGAAGATTTGCGCAACGAGCCGTTCGTGTCTCACTGGCGCGGTTTGCAATCGCGCTATGAGATCGATGCGCTGTTCGCCTCGCATGGTGTTGAGCGCAAGCTGATGGTGGAGACGCAGACGTCCGCGGGCATTTGCGCCTTTGTCTCCGCGGGTATGGGGATCGCGATTATCGATCCGGTCGCGGCGCTTGAGTATCGCGGCACGGATATCGTCTTCCGGCGCTTCGAGCCGGTGATCGGCACGGACTTCTCCGTGCTGTTGCCGTCGCAACGGCCGCCTTCGTTGCTGGTGAAGAAGTTCGTGGCGCATGTGCGAGCGTTTGCACATGCACAGTTGCCGAAGGATGCAATGCTGTAGCGGCTTACCTCGCGGCGCACCAAGCTGCGCGTTGCAAACGCTTGATGCGCGTTTATCGCGGTTTGCACAGCGGTTGGCGCGTTAGCTTCATGCTTTTTTGCTTGTGGGTACTTTCGCGGCTACTTTCGCTCGAGTACTCGCAGACACATTCTTCTTCAAATTTTTCTGGTTGTAGTCAATCGCGGCACGGACGAGATTTTTCAGAGCACGCTCATTAACCTTGTCGCCCTCGAAAAAATCGATCGCTCGTCTCGCGTTACCTTCGAGGCCTGCGTTGAAGAGTTTGTCAGGATCTGCGAGGCTCGCGCCGTGGGCAAAGGTCAGCTTTACCTTCCCCTTGTGGGCGTTGGCGACCGCGATCATTCCGTCGCGAGACCACACGGGGCTGCCCATCCACTTCCATTCCTCGATGATCTCCGGGTCGGCCTCAAGGAGGCTCTTGCGGACGCTGGCGAACGTCTTGCCACGCCAGTCCGTAATTTCTGCGATCAGCTGGTCAATACGTTCCGATGGATTCATTTGATCTTTTTGCATTGAATTCCGGTCTCGTTTTATGCGATCACAATTGAATAATGTAGCGGCTACATTATTCAATGAGACGCAAGCAGCAGGGGGCCGTCGACGGCTTGGCCATTGTAATCGCTAGTGTTCCCTGAAATGAAGACACGGTTCCAGTCGTCAGTATCGCTATACGTCGTTGCCAGCATTCAATCCGCTCAGCATCTCCCGCGCGCCGCGAGTAACCAGGCGTCAGGCAACACCCATCGCCGGATCGCTAATGCCATCGCTTCCTGTTTCGAGACGCCCTGCAAACCGGCGCACGAACTGATTCCCGGCGCTGACTGTGAAGTCGTACCAACCACCAGATTGCGACAGTGTCCAGTACGGCTCCACCTGCATCCCGGCAGCAACCGTATACACCCATGGACCGTCGATCCGATACGCGTTCGATGTAACGGTCACCTGCGCTGACGCATTGCCGGCATTCATGATCGTCAGATAGACGGCGTTATTGCCATGGTCATAGCAGACACGTACTTCCGGGTTCGGCCCACTTGCCACCGTTGCGACATTTCCCTCGAACAGCCGGTGATAGCCATTTGGACCCAGCACCCACAAGCTGTACTGCCCTGCCGGTGCGTTAGTGGCAAGGTTCCAGGAATCAGAGATTTCCTTACCCGCTTCCACCGTGTAACGGCGTGGATAGTTCGCAAGGTTCAACCTGTCGTAGACGTGGAACACTGCACCCTGGGTACCCGTGTTGCTGAATGTCAACCACAGCAGTCCGTCTGACGTATCAACGTTCGAGCTGGTATGCAGCCGATACGGCAGCGCGCGCGATGGCCGCGACATCAGTTGCTGCGTGGGCAACGGCACCGATCCAACGGTGGGCACAGGTACCCCGGCGGCGGCTTGCTGCTGCGAATAGGTTGCGTCAGCCTGTGCTTTGGTCGGCGCGGCAACGAGTGTCGGCGTGGCGCTGTTGGGATTGCTGAAATTGAAGCACGACATGAGGTCGCCGAATACTGTACGTCGCCACGGACTGATGTTCTGTTCGATTACCCCGAATCGCTGTTCGAGGAAGCGCAGTGTCGACGTGTGATCAAACACCTGCGAATTGACCCACCCACCGGCGCTCCACGGCGAAACAACCAGCATCGGCGTGCGTACCCCCGCGCCGAAGGGCCGCCCGTCCGGTGGGGTCGTGTCGGCGTCGAATGGCAGATGCGGCATCGTGAAATGTTCGCTCGATATATCGACGGTGGACTTGCCAAGGTAGGTACCGTCGCTGTTGCGCCACGGCGGATCGGGCGGCGGAGCATGATCGAAGAAACAATCGTTTTCATCGTAGGGGATGAGCAAGACTGTCCGGCTCCAGATAGCAGGGTTGGCCGTCAGCATGTCGAGCAGAGTCTGAATGTACCAGGCGCCCTGGTTCGGAACGGACAAGATCGGATGTTCACTGTAGGCTGCGGGCGCGACTATCCAGCTGACCTGCGGCAGTGTGCCGGCCGCGATGTCATCAGCGAAAGCCTGTAAATATCCGCCATCCGGCATGGTGTTTCCAACACCCCTGAGCAGCGGTGAAATCGGGTCCATGACCGATGACGAGTATGGCGTGTTGACTGAATAGCCCTTCGCCGCCATGGTTTCAACCGCCGCGCGGTAACTCGCGAACGCACCCAACTGATTGTTGTTGCTGTTATTGGTCGGGTTTTGATAGACCTTCCAGCTGATCCCTGCTGCTTGCAGACGTTCCGGATACGTGGTCCACGGCAGGCCCGTACTCGACGAGCCGATGGTGTTGCCTGAAACGGTGTAGCCCCAACTGTTGTTGCTGGTCACCGCATGGCCGACGACGTTCGCGCCGTTCGTGCCACTCCAGAGAAAGATGCGGTTCGGGAAAGTGCCGGTATGCGTCGACGTGTGGTACCCATCGCACAGGGTGAACGCATTGGCAAGCGCCGAGTGGAACGACAGGTCATTGGGCTGCAGATAACCCATCGAAGCAGCAATGTTCTTCGCCTTCGGCCATGCCGACATGCGTCCGCCATCCCATCCGGCCTGCTGGTCGCTCCACGTGTGCACACCCCCCACGTACAGTCCATTTCCCAGTGCGGGATCGAGGTGATAGGGCTGAACGGTGCCCGACGTCCCCTGCTGAACCCAAACGGGATTGCCCGAGGCCATCGGAATCGTGAAGCGGTCGCTGTAGCCTCGCACGCCCGGCAAGTTGCCGAAGTAATGGTCGAACGACCGGTTTTCCTGCATGAAGATGACGACGTGTTCCACATCGTTGATGGTGCCAGTCGCGTTGTTTGCCGGGATGGCGAGCGCGCGCTGGATAGCGGGAGGAAACGCGCTGAGCGCGGCTCCGGCTGCGGCGGTGTGCAGAAACGTGCGGCGATTCATTCTGGTCATGACGGATTCGAAGTGAAGTGGGGCATCACGATATAAAGGCCTTGCCGGCCCTGCCTCAAGGTGCGCAGTCGATTTGCGAATTCAGTAGTGGCGATTGCAGCGCGGTCGTGCCCGAAGCCGCACACGGGCCGCTCGCGGGCATCAGCACGATGGGCACCGCGCTCGCGGCACCGCCCGCGCCCAACGGTGCCGAGCTCCCGTCCGCCGCTTGTTTGGCGGGTTGACCGCTTGAGGCTGCCGACGCCGGATTGCTCGATCCGCCATCACCACAGCCGGATATCACCAGACACGCGCCGAAGGCAACGGCAGCAATCGCAACCACACCGTGCCTCGCGCTGGCGCAATACCGCTTGAGCAACAGGAGCGCACTCATTTCAACCCCCTTGACTGGGCAGCAGCGTAGACAGCGGTTTCTGCGACAGGAATATGGACTCCACTTCGGCCTGACTCAGCGCGCGATTCCACATGGCCAACTCGCCGAACATCTCCTGATAGGTTGGTGCGGTGGCGCATTTGCCGGCCGTGTAGGGCGGCGTCACGGTGCCGTTGCATTTGTTCATCAGATACGTGCCCGTCCCGTCTTCGCCGACGCCCCATTGGCCAAACGGCGACAGCTTGCTCAGGTCCACTGTGCCGGTTGACTTGCCAAGGATTTCGGCTTTGCCGAGCATCGGGTCCAACGCATACATGCTCATCGTCTTGGCTACGCCGTCGACTGAGAGCGCGATGTAAATCCACTGGCCCACGGTAATCTGCGTGTACGGGCTCGTCGGACCATCCGCACGAGGACCGCCCGAGCCCATGTTGAATGCAATGCCACATTGATTGGCGGTGCTGCTGGCGAACAAGCCGATCGCAATGCCGGCATTGCCGCCACTTGTATAGTTTTTATTCGATATGACCGGCACGTCGTTCGACGCGATACATGACTGCACCTTGAACCAGAAGCCGATCGTGAATTGGGGCGCCGATCCTTGTGCAACGTCGAATCCGGATGCAGGGGTCAGTTGGTAGCCCTCGAAGCCGTTGCTATCGACATAGTTGGTATCCACGAGCAGCCCATGATCGCTGCCGAGCGGCCCCGCCACGACCGAACCGGCTGCCGCAGGCAGGTCGGCTGCGTACGGTCCCAGCGTGCTGTGGCCGATCTGGTCGACCGGAGGCAACGTGCTGCCGAACGGGTAGTAGACGGTGAGACCGTTTGTGAGCGTGGTTGCAAGAGGAACCGGTGGCACGAACGACACCTGCGTGAGCGTCGACCGTAGAGCCGGGCTCGCCGCCGCGCCCGCCTGCACCGTATAGCTCAGCAGGTAACTTCCCTGCGCCGTCAGTTCCTGCGCAAGCTGGCTATCGGTGTAAGTCTTCGTTCCCGCCGGTAGATTCGAAGCAATCACTCGACCGTCGCGCAATACGGAGATCGTGCCGCTCGCCGGCGCCGTCCAGTTCAACGCGACGCTTGCGCTGGACGAGTTGTTGTTATTGACCGTGGCGAGCAGTTGGGACACCGGCTGAACGCCGAGCAGTTCGCCGCCGTCCATTGCATAACTGGTGGCGCCCGGCACTTCGTTCAGGTAAGCCAGCAAAGTCGGCGTAACGTCCGCAATGCTGGGGAATGCATAGAGGCCGCTGAGCGTAGTGGGTACCGCCGCATTGTTGGTGCCTGACCCGTTGTTGGCGCTCTGGTTCAAGCCGATAAAGGTGGTCGACTCGGGCACGAGCGGCAATCCGTCGTCCTGACTGTTCGCGCTCAGTCCGTGATTGCCCGTCACCACGACGAGCCACTGACTGTTCGGTTCTTTCGCGGTTTCGGCAACGAGGGCGCCGACAGACTTATCCAGTTGCGTAAGCGTGTCCGAGTATTGCGACGCCCCGAGTCCGTAATCGATCGCGGCATCTTCCACGGCGTGATACTGCGCGACTATCGTGGTATAGCCGTTGTCGATCATCTGGACTGCCTGGCTCGTCACGCAGTCTGAGGCGGTGGCGTCTCCGGAGCAGTCTGCAAGACTGTCCAGATATCCGGCGCTGTGATCCGCCGAAAGCAATTGGGCAAGTCCGCTTGATGCAGCCGCAACACCGTTCAGCCCGGTGCTCGACGCCCTGGCCATCTGGAACACGCTTTCACTGTGCGGCGTTTGTCGAGGAGCGTCCGACATGACTTGATGACGCGCCGCCCACGTACCGGTCAGCAGCGTTGCCCATCCTGGCGTGTCGAGCGTTGGCTGCTGGCCGAGCGTTCCCGACATGCCACCGCTGTACGCGAGTTGTATCTGTAACTTCGCGAGGTTCGGCAATGTGCCGGCCACGATGCCGGCTTTCACTGCACTGTACGTCGCGCCGTCGAGATCGATGACGAGCGCGCGGCTTACGACGGGTCCTGTCGATTGATTGCTGCCTGGAGCCGGGGGATCGTTTGCCGGCGTGTTCCCGGTAGAAGGATTCGTCGTGGGGCCGCCGTTACATGCAGTCAGCGTCCCCGCCATCGCGATGGTCAACGCTATCGAGCCCATGAACCTGGCAACGGTCCGGAGCGCACCTAAGGTATTCGCGCGATCCTTGACGAGGGAAATCGCACCGGAACGCTTGTCTGCATGAAACGAAACCTGCGAGGCAGGCCCGCTTTCAAAATGAGTGAAGCCAGATGGATCTGCTCGCATGCTCGCGCCTTTTTTTCTAAAGTGGGAAACGCAAGGAAAGAATACGGACAGCACACGGGGCGAGGTGAGTCACGCGGCAGGCGAACCCCGCTGCGTGGCCGACACCTGATCGCTGCGTAAGCATCGGGCCGTCCAATGCGTGCTCCTGTCTCCGCAATGGACCACTCCCCCTCAGTGCACTTCGATCTCCTCAACTTCACGCACGCCAATCAGCTCGCAGAGCATGTTGCGATAGGCAACGAATTCGTCGGTAGACATTCGCGACAGCGAAATCGTGATCAGTTCATGCTGTTCGTTGTCGTCGTCGGCGCTTACGCTGATCTGTCTGATACGCGGCCCGTCATCACCGAACACGCGGCACAGCACCGGCAGCGTGATTGCCCCTCGATCGACCTGAAGGCGAAGCTCCCGACGCAGTCGCCCCTTCGTACGCAACTGGCGCGCGACAGGCTTGACCCATGTGAGTGTCGTCAGAATGATCGCGGTTGCCGCCAGCGCCAGCACGTAGAGTCCGCCACCCGCCGCGAGCCCGATGCCCGCGACGGCCCAGACACTCGCTGCTGTCGTCAGCCCTCGCACTACCTCGCCGCGCAGCAGGATTGCGCCGGCGCCGAGAAAACCGATTCCCGACACGACCTGCGCCGCTACACGCGATGGATCGAGCGCGACGTTCGGCATCGAGCGGGTGTCCTCGAAACCGAACGCCGAGACGATCATGACGAGCGAGGACGCCACGCACACCAACATATGCGTACGCAGCCCGGCCGGAAATGCAAACCGTTCCCGCTCGAAACCGATGGCGCCGCCCAGCATCGCGGCAAACAGCAGTCTCGAGATCAGTTCGATGTTGCCTGGCATCGTGTTCTCCCCGTTTTCAGCCCCATGGCAACGTAAAGGTCTTCACGTTCGTGAAGCTCTTCATCGCCTCCTGGACACCCTCCTTATGGCCCAGCCCCGAATCTTTTATGCCGCCGAACGGTGTCAACTCGATGCGGTAGCCGGGCACTTCCCAAACGTTGACCGTTCCCACATTGAGCTCATTCGCGAACCGCGTGACGTTCTCGAGACTGTCCGTGCAGACGCCCGAAGACAGGCCATACGCTGTGCCGTTGGCGATCCGGATGGCGTCGTCGAGATCGTTGAATGCAATGATCGGCGAGACCGGACCGAACGTCTCCTGCGCAACGAGCTCCATCGCAGGCGTGACGCGATCCAGCACCGTCGGCGGAAAGAGCGCGCCCTGCCGCTCGTTGCCGATCAACAGGCGTGCGCCCTGCGCGACGGCCTGATTCACTCGCGCTTCGAACAGTGCGGCGGCCGCTTCGTCGATGACCGTCCCCATGTCGTTATTGGCATCACTCGGGTCTCCGCACTTCCACGCCCGGGTCTTCTCGACCACGAGTTCGGTGAAGCGATCAGCCACCGTCCGTTGCACCAGAATCCGTTTGATCGCTGTGCAGCGTTGCCCGGAGTTTTTGTACGAACCGAGCACGGCAAGATCGGAAGCGCGCTCGAGATCGGCGTCGTCCATCACGATCAGCGGATCGTTGCCGCCAAGCTCCAGCACCACGCGCCGATAACCGGCCCGCTCGGCAATGTATTTGCCGATGGCAACGCCGCCCGTGAACGTCACCAGCGCGACATTCGGGTTCGTGATCAGCTCATCGGCAATCTCGGCCGGATCGCCTGTCACGACCTGCAGCATCGGCGGCGGCAACCCGGCTTCATATAGCAGATCCGCCAGGTAGTACGCGGATAGCGGCACCTTTTCGGACGGCTTCAACACCGTACGGTTGTTGGTGGCGATTGCCGGCGCGATCTTGTGCGCCACCTGGTTCATCGGGTGATTGAACGGCGTGATCGCCGTAATGACACCGAGGAGCGGTTCGCGCTGCGTGATCACGCGGCGCTTCTTTCCGTGGGGCGTGAGGTCGCACGAGAACACCTGCCCGTCGTCGCGCAACGCCTCGCTCGCGGAGAAGTTGAACACATCCGCCACGCGCCCGATCTCATAGCGCGAGTCTTTCAGGCATAGACCCGATTCGAGCGTAATGAGCGCGGCCGCCTCTTCAGTCCGGCTGCGCAGGAGTTCCGCAGCGCGGTTGAGGATCGATGCGCGCTCGAAGCGCGACAGTGTCGGCCGGTATCGGAGCGCGACCTCGTAGGCGAGGCGCACGTCGTCGACCGACGCCTTCGGCACGGTGCCGACCACGTCCCCGGTGTAGGGATTGGTCACTTCGATCACGCGGTCGCGCGTCAGCTTGTTGCCGTCGATGCGCAGCGCCTCTTCGCGAAACTGCGGCGATTTCCGATCGATATGGTTCATGCGTGCTGCTCCGGACGCGATGCAAGGGCAGGTTGTTCCTGAAGCTCGTTCAACGCGATATCGAATACGTCGAAATTCCTCAAGGTCCGGCCTTCGAGCGGCCCGGCAAGCGCGCGGTTGAACAGCAGCGGCACGGTCTGCTCAGACAAGCCGCCATGCGAGCGCAACGGCACGGTCAGCCCCGAGAGATCGTGCGCCGCGGCACTGCTGCCGAGCACATAGGATTGGTCACTGATGACCACGAGGTCACCCACACGGTCGGGTGGTAGTTCGAAGCGCGCGCACGCTTCTTCGCGGGTCAACACCGCCTCGATGTGCGGCAATCCAGCCAGCCGCCTACGCAACTCAACGCCGTCGTCATTGGCCGGCAGATACACCGTCGCGTACGAGCCGAGCGCTCCGTGGTGGCGGACATACGGATCCGTGATCGGCAGGATCACGCGCACACCGCCCGCTTCGACGCCGCGTCCGAGCCAGTCGTCGAGCAGGTCCTGCAGATAGATGATGTTCGGCTCGCCCGTCTTCGGATCGTGCTTGGCGTTCATCCCGTGATCCGCAGTGATGCCAATTACGGCTCCCAGTTCGTGCAGGCGCAACAGATACCGGTCCATCATCGCGTAAAACGCGTTCGCGCCGTCGGTGCCCGGGGCAAACTTGTGCTGGACGTAGTCGGTCGTCGACAGATACATCAGATCCACGCGATCGTTTTCAAGCAGCCACACGCCGGTCGCGAAGACGAATTCGGAGAGGTCTGCGCTGTATACCTCGGGCAGCGGCTTGCCGACGCGCTCCAGCACCTGATCGATGCCGTTCGCCTCGACGGTGGCCTCGTTTGCCTTTTCCGCGGACAGGCAGATTCCACGCAGGCCATGGCCGAGCAGCGCGCGCAACTTGTCTTTCGCAGTGACCACAGCGACACGGGAGCCCGCCTCGGCGGCGGCAGCCAGCAGGGTGCCGGCCCGCAAATAGCGCGGATCGTTCATCAGCACTTCGCGGCCACGGCCTTCGTCGGCATCGCGGTCGTAGAAATAGTTACCGCAGATGCCGTGCACGGCCGGCGGTGCGCCGCACACGATCGAGAGGTTATTCGGGTTGGTGAAAGATGGCATCACGCATTTCGCGTGCAGCGCCGTGCCATTTTCGAGCAGCTCGCGCAGGAACGGTGTGGCGCCCGCTTCTGCCGCCCGATTCAGATAGTCGTATTCGCAACCGTCGACACAGACGATCACCGTCGGCCGATGCGGCAAGCGATAGCTTCGGCCGTTGACGGCTATGGTTGAAACTGGATTCATATCGTGCTCCCCTGGAGGTCAGATGTTCAGAACGTGCGCCGGATGAAGTACGTACAAACCGAGCTGAGCAACCCAACGCACGCGATATAGAGGGCAATCCACCACGGCTGCAAATTGCCGTAGTGCAGCAGCGCCGTTGCGACGAGCGGTGTGATCGAGCTGGAGACAATGCCCGATACCTGGTACACGATGGAGATGCCGCTATAGCGCACCCGCGTATCGAACAGTTCGCAGAACATCGCGGCCTCGGGCCCGTAGACGAACGCGTAGATCACACCGAGTACGATCACGATGGTGGCAGTCACGGCAGTGAGACTGGTCGAGTAATGAAAGACCGCGAAGGCTGGCCACGCGCTCAGGCCGCAGGCCAGCGCACCCCAGCCGAACACCTTGCGACGGCCGATCCGGTCCGACAGGCGCGACGCGACCGGAATCATGAACATCAGCACCAGTGCGGCAAGCGTCACGGCCACGAGGATCGCCGACTTCGCATAGTGATGGATGCCGATCAGGTAGCTCAGCGCGAACACTGCATACACGTTGAAAATCACACCGTCGATATAGCGCGCGCCCCAACCCAGGAACACGTTCTTGCGGTAATCGGTGAATACCTCGCGCGCCGGTACTTTCGCAACCGCGTGCGTGTCGCGAATCTTCGTGAATGCGGGCGTCTCGACGATGCGCAACCGGATAAACATGCCCACGGCAACGAGCAGGATGCTGGCCATGAAGGCGGCCCGCCATCCCCATTGCAGGAAGGCGTCGGGCGTCAGCCAGGTCGTCAGCGCGGCCACCACGCCACTGCTCAGGCACAGGCCGATTGCGAGCCCGATCTGCGGATATGACGCGTACAGGCCGCGGTGTTTGCGAGGTGCATACTCGAAAGCCATCAGCACTGCACCGCCCCACTCGCCGCCCAGCCCAATGCCCTGCAGCAGCCGCAACAAGAGCAAACAGGCCGGCGCCCAGATACCGATCGACGCATAGGTTGGCAGTATCCCGATCAGGAACGTGGACACGCCCATGATGGAAAGCGTGAGCACCAGCAATGGCTTGCGGCCGAACCGGTCACCGAAATGGCCGAAGATCACACCGCCGAGCGGCCGGGTGACAAAGCCGACCGCATACACCGTATAGGCCAGCATGGTGGAAACGAATGCGTTCCCCGTCGGAAAGAAAAGCTTGTCGAATACGAGTCCGGTGATCGTGCCGTAGAGGAAAAAGTCATACCATTCGACCGTCGTGCCGATCAGACTGGCGAGGGCAACCGACTTCACAGACCTGGCGTCGACGCTGACTGCCGGGCCTCCTGCAATATCCACTGCTTCCATTGCTTGTCTCCTGATAGTTGCCGGGCCCGTGACGTCGCCTGACGTCCGCTGCCTCAGCACTTGCCGTTCATGCGGCTTTTGTTGTGCTGCAAGATACGCCGGTACGAAACCGGATGTCTCTTTTCCTCCTCTATCACCGTCGCGTGATGCTGATCCCCTTGCCTCGCTACTGCGAAAACGTCAGGCCGCTGCGGCGATGAAATTGCGTCCGCGCGGCCCACTGAGTGCGTGCGCAATCATCCGGTCCGACTCCTCAACACTGACGCCGTAGCTCGAGAACGATGTTTGCACACCCAACGCTTCGAGGAAACCGGTCAGGTAGTCCCGCGCATTTGCCAGCGGGCACGGAAAGACTTTCGCGAGCACGGCGTCGCGCGCAGCGCTTTTTCCAAGCGCGAGATCCAGCACCATCGGCAGCGTGAACGAACACGCAATGCCGTGAGGCAGACCGTGATGAATCGTCATCTCATACGAAATGGAATGGGCTAGTGCGGTCTTCGTATTCGAGAACGCGAGTCCGGCTTTGAGCGCTGCGAGCGAAGCCTGTTCGCGTAGCTTCCGGTCCTGCAGATTCCCGACGAGCGCCGGCAGCGTGGCCAGCATGTCGCGCGCAGCGGACACGGCGAATTCATCGGAAATCGGATTCGCATTGACGTTCCAGATAGCTTCGAGCGCGTGCGATAGCGCATCGAGACCACTCTGCACCGTGACCGAGTGCGGCAGCGACAGCGTGAGATCCGGATCGACGATCGCGGCTTCCGGCCACGTCTGCGGGAGCTGCAGCGAATACTTGCGCTGCTTGATCGTGCGGTCCCAGATCGTCGCCCACGGTGTCACTTCGCTGCCGGTGCCTGCGGTAGTCGGCACCGTGATCAGCGACTTCACGCGCGGCGGTGTGAACGGCTTGCCCGTGTCGAGCAAGGCCAGTAGTTCGTCAAACTCATTGCTTTGTGTTCCGACCATCAGCGCTTTCGCCGTGTCGAGCACACTGCCGCCGCCGATCGCGACCACGACCGGACAATCCTCGTGCTTTCGCCAGAAATCGCGGTACATCCCGGCGAGGTGGGTGACGTCCGGATTCGGTTGTACGTCGTCGATTACCGCGACCACGCTGTCGCCGCACAACTCGCTCACACGTTGCACGAGGCCGATCTGAGCCGCCTCCGCGAACGTCACAACAACGGCGCGGCGGCCATTGAGAATCTCGGGTAGCCGCGCGATACAGCCAGGACCGAAATTCACCTCTACAGGATTCCAAAAGACACCGTTCATCGTCTCCCCTCGTTTTGTGAACTGTCGTTACGGATGAATTATGGGAAATATCGATGTATAGTAAAAATACAAATATTTCTGTCGATGTATTCAACCAATCTATGCGACTCACTCAATTGCGCTCGTTCTACGCCGTCGGCAAGCACGGCAGTGTCACGGCCGCCGCGCGGGCGCTGCACGTCAGTCAGCCGACTGTCACAACGCAGGTGCGGGATCTGGAGGAAAGCTACGGGGTGGAGCTGTTTCACCGCCGCGGCCGTCGAATCATCCTGACGGCGGCCGGGGAAACCTTGTTTGCGATTGCCCAGCGGATGTTCGGTAACGAACAGGAGGCAATCGACTTTCTGAAGGAATCGGCGGGCCTGAGCACCGGAATCATCCACGTGGGTGCGGTCGGGCCACTCCATGCAATGGAAATCGTCGCGGCATTTCATCTTCGCTATCCGGGATTGCGCGTATCGATCCGGCTCGGCAACTCGGAGGAAACCGTACGCGGTCTGTTGTCGTATGAAACGGACGTCGCCGTGCTAGCGCAATACGGCGCCAACCCCCTGCTTCATTACGTGCCCTATCGTCAACACCCGCTGGTCATCATCGTGCCAGCGAAGCATCCGCTGGCGCGTAGGCGCAGCGTCCGTCTGGAAGAACTTCGTGACGAGCCCATGATCATGCGCGAGCCGGGCTCCACCACCCGCAAGGCGCTGGAAGACGCACTACGCCAGCACGACATCGAGCCAAACTTTGCGCTGGAAGTGGGTAGCCGGGAGGCCGTGCGCGAAGCAGTCATATTTGGGCTCGGAATAGCAGCGGTGTCGGAGCGCGAGCATGTCGACGACTCGCGGCTGCGCAAGCTGACGATTCAGGGCGAGCAGGTGTTGACTCACGCGCATGTCGCCTGCCTCGCCGAGCGCAAGGCCGCGCGGCTCGTGCAGGCTTTCCTGGATGTGGTCAATCAGGTGTTGGTCGAAAAAGACGCTGAGGCTGCCGCGAGCTAGGAACGGCAGCGTGGCGTTTAAAAGCGGGATGCGGTGATCGGCTGACAGCCCAGGTCGGCCATCGGCCATCGTGATGCGTTGCCAATCGATAAACCGCACTCCGTGCTGGGCGATGCGCAACCGCGCGCCTGCCGGCAACTGAAGTGAGAATTTCTCCCCCGTGGCCCCCTATTCCCTATCCGATATACGTCTTACGTGTGACGAGTGCGTATAACAAACTCTTGCTTGTCGAGCCTATATGTACGTCATATTTTCGCAAATATTGGACATTTTCGTGAATATTGGCCGACATCAGGAAAATATGTCAGACTAAATTATTGATCGATTCGGAGAGGGAGAATGTTGAAGCTTCATGAGTCGATCGTCGCCGATTTGATCGAAGCGATCGTGTCCGGGCGTCATGCGCCGGGCACTTCCCTGTCGAACGAGATCGAACTGGCTCAGGCAAGAGGGGTCAGCCGAACCGCGGCGCGGGAAGCCATGCAAAAGCTGCAGTCCCTTGGCCTGATCGAAGTGCGGCGACGCAAGGGAGCCAGCGTGCTGCCCCGTAGTGCCTGGAATCTGCTGGACCCGACCGTGCTCGACGTAGCCGTCACGTATGTAGCGGATGTAGAATTTTTTCAGGCTCTGATCGAGGCACGTCTGCTTATTGAACCTCGCGCCGCGGAGCTCGCCGCACAACGCGCAAACGATCAGGATATCGAACGGATAGAAGCTGCGCTCACTTCAATGGGAGCTCAGGCCGAAGGAACGCGCGGCCCAGGTTGGCACGATGCAGATCTGTCTTTTCACACCTCAATCATCGATGCAACCGGGAACTGGGTTTTACGACAATTGATCGTGACGATCCGGGCAGCGCTTGCCGCCGAGATCCGGGTGACGGGTCAGTATGCGGCCTCCCCGAAAGAGTCCTTGCAGCTACACCGGAACGTCTTTGAAGCGATTCGCCGGCGACAACCCGCGGAAGCGCATGCCGCCATGACCTGGCTACTCCTTTCTACGCGGCGCGACCTTGACGCAATGGGTCGCGGCGGAGTACTTCGCTCGCAGGGATAGTCAATTAACTGGTTGTCAAAAAGTACCCGACAAACACCGAAGGAGACGACATGCGCAAACTTCGCTCGCAGAGCTGGTTCGGCAGGAACGATAAGGACAGTTTCATTCACCGTTCGTGGATGAAAAATCAGGGTATTCCGCACGACGAATTCGACGGACGTCCGGTGATTGGCATCTGCAATACGTGGTCCGAACTGACGCCGTGCAACGCGCATTTTCGCGAGCTTGCCGAGTATGTGAAGAAAGGCGTTCACGAAGCGGGTGGTTTGCCGCTCGAGTTTCCGGTGATGTCGCTCGGCGAGTCGAATCTGCGCCCGACCGCGATGCTGTTCCGCAATCTCGCCTCGATGGACGTCGAAGAATCGATCCGTGGCAATCCCATGGACGGTGTGATTCTGCTGGTCGGCTGCGACAAGACCACCCCGGCGCTGCTGATGGGCGCGGCGTCGTGCAATTTGCCCGCGCTTGCCGTGTCGGGTGGCCCCATGCTCAATGGCCGCTTTCGAGGCAAGAACATCGGCTCCGGTACGGGTGTCTGGCAGATGTCCGAGGAAGTGCGTGCCGGCACGATGACGCAGGAAGAATTCACCGAAGCCGAGTCGTGCATGAACCGCTCGCGCGGCCACTGCATGACGATGGGCACCGCGTCGACGATGGCCTCGATGGTGGAATCGCTCGGCATGGGTTTGCCGCACAACGCGGCGATTCCTGCGGTCGACGCACGTCGGCAGGTGCTCGCGCATCTGGCGGGCCGGCGCATTGTCGATATGGTCCGCGAGGATCTGACGATGGACAAGATCCTCACGCGCCAGGCCTTCGAAAACGCGATTCGCACGAATGCGGCAATTGGCGGTTCGACCAATGCGGTCGTGCATCTGATCGCGCTGGCCAAGCGCATTGGCGTGGAGCTGTCGCTGGAGGACTGGGAGCTCGGTTCGAACGTGCCGTGTCTGGTGAATCTGCAGCCGTCGGGCGAATACCTGATGGAAGATTTTTATTATGCGGGTGGGTTGCCCGCCGTGCTGAAGCAACTTGGCGAGCAAGGCTTGCTGCATCGCGAGGCGCTGACGGTGAACGGCAAGACGATCTGGGACAACGTGCGCAACGCGCCGAATCACGACGAGAAGGTCATCACGACATTTGCCGAGCCGTTCAAGCCCAAGGCCGGCATTGCGGTGCTCAAGGGCAACCTGGCGCCGAACGGTGCGGTGATCAAGCCGTCGGCGGCGACACCGCATCTGCTGAAGCATCGCGGCCGTGCGGTGGTATTCGAGAACATCGAGGAATTGCACGCCAAGATCGACGACGACTCGCTCGACATCGACGAGCACTGTGTCATGGTGCTCAAGGGCGCGGGGCCGAAGGGTTATCCGGGCTTTGCTGAAGTCGGCAACATGCCGCTGCCGAAGAAGGTGCTGCAAAAAGGCATCACGGACATGGTGCGCATTTCCGACGGCCGCATGAGCGGCACGGCGTACGGCTCGGTGGTGCTGCATGTATCGCCGGAAGCGGCTGCGGGCGGCCCGCTCGCGTTCGTGCAAACCGGCGACATGATCGAACTCGACGTCGACGCCCGCCGTCTGCATCTGGACGTCACCGACGAAGAACTCGCGCGCCGGCGCGCCGCGTGGCAGCCGCCTGCGCCGCCCACGCGCGGCTACTACAAGCTTTACGTCGACCATGTGCTGCAAGCGGACCAGGGCGCCGATCTCGATTTCCTGGTCGGATCGAGCGGCGCGGCCGTGCCGCGCGACTCGCATTGAACCCCACCTGGCAGCGGATGATATCGATGACACCTGACACCCATTCTGCGCCGAGCGGAATCTGGCCTGTTCTCTATGCCTACTTCGACGCCCGCAACCAACTGGATCGCGAAGCACTACGGACGCAGATCAATGCGACGATCGCGGCTGGCGCTCGGAGCATCGTCATACTCGGTCTTGCGACCGAGGTAAATCGGCTATCACTTGATGAGAAACATCAACTGATCGACTGGGCAAGCGAAGACATTGCCGCACGCGTACCGCTCGTCGTCACGATCACAGGCGATACCGTGGATGCGCAAGTCACCATGGCTGATTATGCCGTCGGGCGCGGCGCTTCGTGGCTGATCCTTCAGCCGCCGTCAATGCGCGACAAGCCGGAATCGTTCTACTTCGACTTCTTTGCAGCGGTGATGCAGCGCACACACGTCCCGGTCGGAATCCAGAACGCGCCGGAATACCTCGGCGTCGGCTTGTCGGCGGAATCGATCGTGGCGCTTGCGAGTCGATGTCCAAATTTCTGCCTGCTTAAAGGCGAGGGACCTGCGACCACGATTCAGCGCACGGTCGAACGGCTGCGCGCGCTCGGTCATACGCTACCGGTCTTCAATGGCAGGGGCGGACAGGAACTCGTCGACAATCTGCGGGCAGGATGTGCCGGATTGATCGTTGCTCCGGACACATTCGACTGGCAGGTTGCAATACAACAGGCGTTCGCTAACGGACTTGAGCAGGAGGCCGAATCGCTCTATGCCCAGACATTGCCGGTTATCGTCTTTGTGATGCAAT
This sequence comes from Paraburkholderia sediminicola, assembly GCF_046026855.1. Classification (GTDB taxonomy): domain Bacteria; phylum Pseudomonadota; class Gammaproteobacteria; order Burkholderiales; family Burkholderiaceae; genus Paraburkholderia; species Paraburkholderia sediminicola_A. The sequence continues at coordinate 91,468 of NZ_JAQQET010000030.1, forward strand.
CGCTCGACGCTCTCACGTGCTACGGCAAGCGGATCGCCGCGTGGCGAATGGGCTTCGACGTACAGCACGATCGCGGCGTCGAGCCGACGGCGTTCGGGCTGGAATGTGCGCGACGCTTTGCAATGCAGCTGGGTCCTTTAAGGTCTCCGCTATCTGGAAAGGCTGCAGCTTAAGACTTCACGACCACCGTTCCAAAGTATTCTCCCTTGATCACTCGCTCCAAGGCCTGAGGCGCACATTCGAGTCCTACGATGATTTCGTGCAGAAAGCGAATGCTGCCGGCTCTCAACCACTCGGCGAATCGATTGATCCACTCCACATGCATGTGAGGATCATCGTCTGCGCTGTACCCGCGCAACGTAATCTTCTTTCGAAGAAGCTGGATCGAATCCAACTCGACCGGCGCGGTTCGGCCGGAGCCGTGAGTCGCCAATTGCCCCGACAACGCGCCGAGAATCACGACACGGGCACCGACGCGTGCGTTGGCGACGGCTGCCTGCAACTGTTCGCCTCCGACGTTATCGATGACGACATCGATACCTTGGGGTGCGACCTCGGCAAGCTGTTCGACGATCGGTGTGGCGCCGCGGAACACCGCTGCTTCATATCCCAACTCGGACACGAGACGGGCTGCCTTTTCTTTGGAGCTGGTACTGCCGATAACGCGGCCCGCACCGAGCAATCGCGCGATCTGTCCAGCCATTGAACCGATCGCGCCCGCAGCACTGGAAACGAATACCGTGTCGTCAGGCCGGATCTGCACGCCGCGCGTGAGCGCTGCATAAGCCGTCCATCCATGCCCCAGGTAGCCGACCGGGTCCGGCAAGCCAGGCTCTACCGGCCGGCATTGTGCGATGGGCACGGTCGCGTATTCGCGCCAGCCCCGAAAATGCAGAATCAGGTCGCCTGGCGAGAACCCACTGCCTGCGGGCGCTGAAACGATTTCGCCCAGCGCTTCCCCTGCGAGTGTCTCGCCCGCGCGCAGGGCCCGAAAAGGCACACCGTCCACATCTTCGGCCCCTTTGCTGATCATCATGCGCAGTGAAGCCGACACGAGAAAGTAGCGGTTGCGGACAAGCACCTCGCCGTCCACGGGTATCGGCAACGGAACCGAAACGATGTCGAAGTTGCCTGCGCTGGGCAGACCGTCGGGTCTGACCTTCAATCGAACTTCGCGACAGGTGCCAGGTATGGCGGTCATCGGAGCGTCCTCGCGAGATGGGCGTGCATGTCGTTGTCAAGCGCGTCGAATAATGTGAGCATATGGCTCATATTCACTTGAGGGCAGCGATTTGGCTACTCGCATTCCCGCGCGTGCTTTAACGATGCGCAAAGCCCCGCGGCAAGCACGTGCGCGCGCTACGGTCGAGGCTATTCTCACGGCAGGCGCACAGGTTTTGGGGCGCAGGGGCTGGGCTAGATTCACGACCAACGAAGTCGCTGAAGTCGCCGGCGTGAGCATTGGCTCTTTGTACCAATACTTTCCAAATAAGGACGTGTTGGTGGAGGCCATCATGGCTCGCCACTTCGACGAAATTCTCGCGGTACTACGCGCAATCGACGACGGGACGATGACGCTCGCACGGCGTGTCGAGCAACTGGTCGACGGCATGATCGGGGTCCATAGCATCAATCCGGCACTCCATCGCGTGCTTCTTGAGGAGACGCCCTACGTCGACGGTTTGAGGTCCGCTCACGACAAGTTCGAGACGGAGTATCTCGGTTGCTACACGGCGATGGTTGTGTCAACGGGGAAGCGGCGTGGACGGGAATCAGTTGGAATGACCGCGCAAGTTCTTTCGTCTGCAGTTGCGGGTGTCATTCATGATGCCGCGCATAGAGGGACGCTGGGAACGCCGATCCTGAAGCGAGAGCTTGTGGGGATGGTGAGTGCGTATTTGCTCGGACCGCGCTAGATACGCTGTGCGTAGCCGTGTTGGTCGGGTACCGTCCTGGCTTGCAACGCCTTGGTCACGTAGACATAAGTTCTCCTGCCCAGCAAAGGATAGGCGTGTTCGAACTCGATCGCCTTCGTCCATACCCGGATGAGCTGGTGAGACGGGGTCAAAAATGTTTGAGGCCTGATACAGGCGAACCTGATCCGAGTGCTCCGGCTGCAGCGGATTGAGTTCGAACAACAAGTTGGCGTTGCACATTCGGCAACAATAAGGTTGCATGCGAAAGGGGAGACATGGAAGAGACAGGACTAGTTATAAACCCTTAGGCCTGCGATGTAAGATGATGGACACATGTCGCCTCATTCAGGCGTTTCAACCAAAATTCACCACAATTACATTAACAACCTCTAGCACACCGTCGATAGTATTGTGGAAATCACCACTAGTAGCCGGATATAGCACCTACGTCACGCTCGATTCCCGCATGCATCCCGCTCCGATGCTACTCGTCACAACGTGCTACTGGCCAGGCACCCGGCGATGGCGTGGCCAACAGATGAAATCGGGAAGGCGGTGGCGATCGTTTCTTGCGATCCCGCTGCGGGCGTTAGCGTCGTCGACGCCTCCCTCGCCAACGCTCGCCGCTCGTGCTGGGCGTGTGAGAAATCAGATCATTTCGCGGCAGACCGGCAGTCTCATACAGGAGGCAATATGCACGTAGGCGTTCCGAAGGAAATCAAGAATCATGAGTATCGTGTCGGTCTCACGCCGTCTTCCGTGCGCGAGATCGTCGCGCACGGACACAGCGTAGACGTCGAAACAGGCGCTGGCGCAGGCATCGGCGCAACGGACGACGCGTACCGGGCCGCGGGCGCGCAGGTTGCGCCCAGCGCAGAAGCGGTGTTTACCGCTGCCGACATGATCGTCAAGGTGAAAGAACCTCAGGCGCCCGAGCGTGCGATGCTGCGCCGAGGACAGATTCTCTTCACCTATTTGCACCTCGCGCCGGACCCCGAGCAGTGCGCCGATCTCGTCCGAAGCAACGCGGTCTGCATCGCCTATGAGACCGTCACGCAACGCGGCGGCGGACTGCCTCTGCTCGCGCCCATGTCCGAGGTTGCGGGCCGCATGTCGATTCAGGCGGGCGCGTTCAGCCTGGAACGCGCGCACGGTGGCAAGGGCATCCTGCTTGGCGGCGTGGCGGGCGTGCCCTCCGCGAAGATTGTGGTCCTCGGCGCCGGCGTGGTCGGCACCAATGCCGCGCAGATGGCTGTCGGCACGGGTGCGCAGGTCGTCGTAATCGACCGCAATGTCGATGCGCTGCGACGCATGGACCGGCTGCTGGGCGCACGCGTGATCACCGTGTATTCGAATCAGGACAACATCGAACGACACGTACTCGATGCCGACCTCGTGATCGGTGGCGTGCTCGTGCCCGGCGCCGCTGCGCCCAAACTCGTCACGCGCAAGATGGTTGATGCGATGAGCCCCGGCTCCGTCATCGTCGATGTCGCGATCGACCAGGGAGGATGCTGCGAAACCGCGAGGCCTACGACTCACGCTGACCCCACGTACAAAGTTGGCGAAGTCGTACACTACTGTGTCGCAAACATGCCTGGCGGTGTGCCGCGCACGTCCACTTATGCGTTGAATAACGCGACGCTTCCCTTTGTCCTGCAAATCGCCGACCAGGGCTGGCGCAAGGCGCTTACCGATGACGAACATCTGCGCCGCGGCCTGAATGTCGCGTTCGGCAAAGTAACCTGTCCCGAGGTCGCCGAAGCACTGGGCTACACCTGCGAGGATGCCGGCGCCATCGCCACTGAATAGCAAAAATATCGTCGGCAATCGATTTGCCGGAAATGTCACGCCGAGTCAGGTTAGACGGCTGCGCTGAGTTTAGGTGGAATGGTTTTCGATGCGAGCTTCAACGTTGATATTCTGAGCCTGCTTTCGTGACGTGAGTATGCCGCTTTCAAACGGTTGCTTCGCCGCACTTTGCTGTCAATGGCGTTGTCCGCTCTCGTTTCAGTCTGCCACCACCTTGCGACCGGACGTTCGTCACTCATCAGCCGCGAACGCCCGGATCATTTGCTTGCGCAACAACCATCTCGCAAAGCTCTTGCGTACAGTTGGGCCGCCCTAAAGCGGCTCGACCTTCTGGCAAACGCCGGCGAGCATGGTGACGGAGACTTCGCCGTCTGGCTGTTCAACCAGCAGCCTGATCGACCTGTTGGCGGTGCTAGAACAGATTTTCGTAGAGCGGCACCGTGGCCGCGCCAAGCGCAGCCGAAATCTCTCTATTTGCGCGGCCCTGGTGGAAAGCGAGGCGCCCCGGGCGACCGTTCATCTCGTACTCGGGCGCCACCTCGCGCGTGCGCTCGATCAGACGCTGCAGTAACTCGGGCGGTAGCAATCCGTTAATGATGATGTCGGACACGTCGACTACGTTGGATACTCCAGCTAGCACCCGGCCCAGGTCGGTGCCGGCCTGCTCGACCCACGGATCGAAAGCATCGCTGTGCTTTGCATAAAAGGCCGTGAGATCGAATTCGGCGACCCGCTCATGCCCGAGAGCGTGAGCCAGTCCGCGCAAGGACACGACGGTTTCGAGACAGCCGCGCGCACCGCAGAAGCAAGGCTTGCCCTCTCTATGAGCATTGACGTGGCCAATCTCGCAGCCGTTGCCGGTGAGGCCGCGTACCGCCCGGCGATTCATCAGCAACGCGCCACCCAGGCCGTTGCCGATAAAGACATGGATGTAGCTGCCCAATCGCCGGCCATCGCCGAACCAGTACTCGCCCAGACCCGCAGCCGTGCCGTTGTTCTCGATATGGATTTCATGCTCGACATGCTGGGACAACGCGTCACGAAACCCGAAATCACGCCAGGCGGGGTATTCGGCCGACTGGCAGACAAGGCCGCGCACGTTATCGATCGCGCCCATCACTGAAACCCCCACGCCAAGGAGCTTACCGACACGTTGCGGATGGTCGTGCAGGCCATCGTACAGCCCTGCGAGCACATGCACTGCACTGGCGGGGTCCTCGATCGACAACTGTTTGCGCGCTTCATGGATCACGTTGCCCGCCACGTCGACCAGCACGCCGGTCGCGAACTCGTGGTCGAAGTGCAGGCCGATCGTGGCCGCATAGCCGGGGATGATGCGCAGACGGCGCACCGGCTGCCCCGTGGTCCGTGCCTCACGCTCAGCCGACTCTTCGACGGCGCCATCCGCGATCAACGCAGCGACGATATTGGTGATCGTCGCTGCGGTCAGACGTGTGGACGCTGCGATCTCGGCGCGCCCGATGCCCGGGTCCTGCCGGATGGCTTCGAGCACGAGTGCCCGATTGAGATCGCGCACGCGAGGCCCGTTGAATCCATGTTGATGTCGGGATTGCTTGTTCGGCACGCGAATATGCTCCGTTGCAGTTGAGCCCTTCGCGATCTTGCGCAGTACGAGGGCGGTGCTTTTCAGCGAGTAGTATACCGACCGTCAACGACCGGCACTTCGCCGCTCACAAAGCTCGCGGCCGACTGACGGGTATCAGCCGGCGCGTGCCGTATTTCTCCAGTGGCTGATCCCTGTTTTACTTCTGGTACCCGGCCTGTTTCACCGCACGGTCCGCGGCGGCCTGACCGGCTGCCAATGCCTGGTCGACCGTCAACTGTCCAGCAACCGCGCCGGAGATGCTCTGACCGACCACCGTACCGAACGACTGGAACTCAGGAATACTGACGTACTGCACACCGGTGTACGGTACAGGCTTCGCGGTCGGATGACCCGGATCCGCAGTCTCGATCGCGTTGCGCACAAAGTCTGAAAACGGAGCAGCCTGTTTGTATTCAGGCAACTGGTAAGTTGAGAGCCGGGTACCGGGTGGCAGCGATGCCCAGCCAATATCGGCGCCGACAAGCTTGATGTATTCCTTTGAAGTCGCCCACTCAATAAATCTTTTCGCTGCGTCTTGCGATCTTGACGTCTTCGGGATCGCAAGCGCCCAAGACCACAACCAGTGTGAGCCCTTAGGCGTCGCCTGGACTGGCGCTGCCGCAAATCCCACTTTGTCTGCCACCGAAGATTCCTTCTTGTTGTAGAGAATGCCGGCAGCTGAGGTCGCATCGACCCAGATGGCGCACTTGCCACTAGACATTAATGAAAGATTCTCGTTGAAGCCATTCGAGCTGGCACCGGGAGCGCCATCTTTCTGTAGAAGGTTCACATAGAAACCGATTGCGCTCTTCCATTCAGGAGAATTGATCTGTGCATGCCATTTCTCGTCAAACCACCGGCCGCCGAACGTGTTGACGAGCGTACCGACGTAGGCCATGTTTTCTCCCCACCCCGCCTTGCCGCGAAGGCAAATGCCATATACGCCATTGCTCCTGTCAGTCAGTTTGTCGGCAAATCCCTTGATCTGTTCGTAGGTCGGTTGATCGGGCATCTTCAGGCCCTTTGCCGCGAACAGATCCTTGCGGTAGAACGTCATCGAACTTTCTGCATTGAATGGAAGCGCATAGAGTTTGTCGTCATAGGACAAACCATCTCGCACAGTCTTGAACAGGTCGTTGACGTCATAGTCCGTCGGTAAGTCTTTTAGCGGCACGAGCCAGCCACGCTTTCCCCACAGAGGCGCCTCGTAGGTTCCGATTGCCAGGACATCAAACTGCCCGCCATTGGTCGTTATGTCCGTCGTCAAGCGCTGACGCAATACATTCTCCTCGAGCACCACCCATTTCAATTGAATGTCCGGGTTAGCCTTCTCGAAAGCCGATGACAGCTTCTTCAGTTCAATCTGGTCGTTATTGTTGGGAACGCCGACCGTGATGGTAGTCGCGTATGCAACGCTGCATGCCCCCATGACGCTACACATCGCCGCCGTCATTGTGAAACAACGGCATAACGTGCGCAGGATTCCCTCTCCACGATAGAGCTTTGCTTTCATTTTCGTCTCCTTAAAACTTATCAAGCACATAAATCGGACAGAGAGCTTCAATCACGAATGAAGTATCCCAGCCGGCTCACCAGACAAACGAACGGAAATTCATGTAGAACGCCCGGCTTAAGTGATGGTGTAACCGCCGTCAACCATCACGTTTGCTCCGTTTATCATGGCGGCTTCCGTGCTGGCCAAATACATGATTGCAGAAGTTATCTCGGCGGGTTTCGCAAACCGACGGGTTGGAATTGCAGCTCGGGCACGCTCTCCCGTCTCCCCCGCCCATCCGCTTAGCCCTAGCTCAGTCTCAACCACGGTTGGTGAAATCGCATTCACCGTGACTCCCATAGGTGCCCATTCGAGCGCCATGCAATTGGTCATTCCGATAATTCCGGCTTTGCTTGCGCAGTAGGCAAGATGCCCCTCGATGCCGATCACAGCGGCTTGGGACGCCAGGTTAATAATCCTGCCGCTCTTGCGCGCGAGCATGTCTGGCGCGAACGCTCGCGCAATCAGAAACGGCCCCGTCAAGTTGACAGCGATCGTTTTATCCCACGTCTCCAAGGGAAAATTCTCCGCCGGCGCCAGGGGTCCGATACCGGCGTTATTGACCAACACGTCCACGTGACCAAATCGCGTCAGAATTTCGTTCGCAGCTGCAGTTACAGACTCAGCATTACTTACATCAACAATCCAGCCGGCATGTTTTGAGCCCAAACCTGACGCCACCTCTGTCACCGACCGAGAGCGGTCAATGAGTGCTAACGTCGCGCCCGCCTCTGCGAAAAGCTCCGCAGTCTTGCGTCCGATTCCGGCCGCCGCGCCAGTGACTACGACGACAGCATCCGTAAAGTCATAAGTAGTGTTCGACTTAAAGACCATGATTGTTCCTTGATCGTGCGTTTACATCGTTGCCTGGGTGATCCGATTCGACGGGTCGTGCTCCAAAGATCGAGAGCGCCCTGTGCACCACGCTTGCAGCGTAAGACGGGTGCCGTTAACTCATCCAGTTTCCCCCATCGACATTGAGCGTCTGGGCGGTGATGTAATCCGCGTCCGCCGAAGCGAGGAACACTGCGGCACCCGTCAACTCAGACGGACGACCCATACGGCCCAGGGGCACGGCCTCTCCGACAAGACGTTTCTTCTCGCCGACCGGCCGGTTTTCGTAGCGCGCGAAAAGCGCGTCGACATCCTTCCACATCGGCGTGTCAATTACGCCCGGTGCAATACCATTCACGTTGATGCGATGAGGCGCGAGCGCCAAAGCTGCTGACTGGGTGTAACTGATCACCGCAGCCTTGCTCGCGCAGTAATGCGATACCAGTGCCTCACCGCGACGGCCAGCCTGCGAGGCCATATTGATAATTTTTCCGCCCCCTCCCTGCTCCACCATCTGCCGCGCAACGCGTTGCATCAGAAAGAACATGCCCTTCACATTTACCGCAAAGACACGGTCGAATATCTCCCACGATTCCTCCAGCAATGGGCGCATGTCAAAAATCGCAGCATTGTTAAAGAGGATGTCGACGCGCCCGAATCGCTCAACAGTTGCGCGGACAATTCCCTCGATACCTTCACGCTTCGTGACGTCGGCCTGGATGAGCACGATCCGCTCCGCAGGTACGTCGCTATACGTGTTTTCAAGCTCGGCCTGTGGTTTTACGTCAACGACAACGACCATTGCACCCTCGTCCAGATAGCGGCGTACAACTGCTTCGCCAATGCCGACCGCCGCACCTGTCACAATCGCAACCTTGTCTTTGAGTTGCATGTACGTCTCCTGTCAAAAAATCGTACCGAAAGGAATCGGGTTCAAGCCTTTCCTCAGTTCACAGTACAATTACCTGTAAATTTGCTATGCACTACTACTCATATGATAAGAAATCGTCCGTCATTGAAAGACAGGCCACTCGAGCCCGGGTGCTTTCAGATTCAAATGCGACATGCCGACGCGTACATCCCGACGACTTCTCTTACCTTGCTTTGAATGATGCTCATGGGAGAGCCGTCGATAACGCCGCGGCGCAACTCCCAATATTGGACGGGAAGATACCGGCTCAGCAGATTTTCCGGAATCGAAATTGCCGCGAGATTGTTGATCAGTTTTTGGGCCGAGGCCTCGACTTCGGGGTCGGCCCAGTAATACCGCACTCGATCGCTATAACTGTAAGTACGGAGCAGACGTTTCTCGTTGTCATCGCCGTGGTAGTACTTTTCCCAATTCCCGGGTTTGGCGAGCATGACTGCCTCGACAACTTCGTGCAGTTTTGAGCGTTCGCTCTCCGCGACGATCTCTGCTTCAATATCTGCCAGCGCATACAATGCTTCGCGTAGCGCGAAAGTCACGCCCGGACCTACCTTCAGAATCCCGAACCCGTCGCGAACGAGTTGCCGGAGCGCTTCTGGCTTCTGATAGTCAGTCGAGTGGGCCTCGAAGACCATGCCCGGTAGTTGTGTGAGAACGTCGGAAAGCTTCGTAGCGAGATCAGGCTTGTAATCGATCACCTTCGTGTGATCGAACTCGACACCCGGTTGAACGACCAGCGCGATCACCCGCTCCCACGCTTCATCAAGCCCCCGCTCACGCCACGCGTCGCGATGAACCGCGACCGTGTCGAGAGCCGCTTCCCAGCGCGTGACCTCTACACTCTCCAGCTCTTCGCTGGCGCCCCCCGGCACAGGGACTTCGGTGCCTATAACATAAACTGGCTTCGTAGCTTTCCCTTCGCGCAAGGCCGCCGTTTCCGCAACAGCGCATAGACGTGAGGCGCGCTCCGCGACGACGCTATCCGACAGTCGCGCTGGGTCGCCGCCGCAGCTCATGCTGGTGTCCAGATGGATCTTGGAGAAACCAGCCGAGACATACGCGTCGATCAACGCCTCTGCCCGCTGCATCGCTTCTTCGGCGGAAAGGCCTCGCCACGCATTCGGTCCGAGATGATCTCCGCCGAGGATCAGACGGTCGCGCGAGAAGCCGACACGGTCCGCGATCAGATGGACAAAGCGCACAAAATCCGCAGGCTTCATTCCCGTGTACCCGCCAAACTGATCGACCTGGTTCGAGGTCGACTCGATCAGCAGCGGCGTGCCGTCGTCCAGCGCCTGCTTCATGGCGGCGCCAAGCACCCACGGATGCGCGGAGCAGATCGAGTAGATGCCTTTCAACGTTTGACCCGCGGCGCTATCGACGGACAGGCCGGCCAGCCGTGCAACGACGTTATGCATGATTGTGCTCCGATGTTCTTGCGATGAACGCATCAAGCTCTGCGAGTGTCGCCGTTCCCTCCATTGGCCCCATGACGGTCACCGCCATTGCGCCACTGGCACAGGCGTAGCGCAGCGCCTGCCCGGCTTCCATGCCCTGCGAGCGACATGCGATGTACGTCGCGCCGAAGCAGTCACCGGCACCGGTCGGATCAATCTCTTCGACGGAGAAAGCAGGAAGATGTGTCTCGCTGGTGCCGTCGTAGAAACTACAACCATCCTTCCCGCGCTTGACGACCACCTCGCGCACACCACGTTTGAGCAGCTCGTCGATCGCTCCCGCCTCGGAACCCGCCGTTACAAGCAACGTCACTTCATGGCCACTTGGCAGGAACACATCCGTGTAGTCGAGAACGAAATCGAGCGCTTCACGCATTTCCGGGATACGTAGCATTTCTTTACGGACATTCGGATCAAAGCTGACTGTCCCGCCATGGCCCTTCACCGTCTCGATCGCCTTTTTCATCGCTTCGATGATGCGAAACGAAAACAGCGACGACCCCATCACGTGGAAATGTCTGCAGTCGTTCAGGAAGTCCTCGCGAATGTTGTCAACCGATAGCTGACCTGACGCACTGTTCGCAATATTGAAGATGAAGTCACGCTCACCGTCCTCCCGGTAGGTCACGAAAGCGCTACCGGTCGTCGCGGTTTTGATGACCGCAATGCCCGATACATCGACGCCGTCCGCGCGCAGGCGTTCCACATTCAGGATGCCGAAGTCGTCGTCGCCGACGCATCCGATCATCGCGCAGCGACTGCCTATGCGGGCTACCTGATCGATGAAGATCGCGGGCGCACCGCTGGCATATGGACCGATGAGCGTGCCGGGCCGCCGAAAGGACTGTCCGCGCTCGGCCGCCATAATCTCGACAAGGATTTCCCCCATCGTCAGGATGTAGCCGGTCTTGCCGGCCTTGTTCAGTTCCGAATTAGCCATGACGCTTTTTCATTTGAACATCAATGCGGACAGCGACGAGAATCACGACGCCCTTCACGATGAGTGGATAAAAATGGATCGACATATTGGTGGTGCTAGAACAGCTTGCCGTCGAGCGGCACAGTAGCCGCGTCAAGCGCAGCCGAAATCTATCTATTTGCATGAGGGCGGATTTCAGCGCGTCGTATATCCGCCGTCGACGACCAGTACTTCGCCGGTCACATAACTGGCGGCCGGCGAGCAGAGGAACAGCGCGGCTGCGGCGACTTCTTCAGGCTGGCCGACCCGCGCCATCGGGGTCATGTTGCGCCAGATGGCAAACCATTCGTCATTCTCAATGCCGCCGCGCGACATGTCGGTTTCGATGTAGCCGGGCGCCACCGCGTTCACCCGAATATGCTCGGCTGCCAGTTCGCTGGCCAGGCTCTTCGTCATCATGTGAACGGCCGCCTTTGAACTGTTGTAAGCGACCTGGTTCTGCGGAATGTTGGAGACGATGCCGGAGATAGAGCCTACGTTGAGAATCACGCCGCCGCCTTGCGCTCGCATCGGTGCGAGCACGGCCCGGCAAGCGCGAAACACCGCGTCGAGGTTCAGGCTCATAATGCGACGCCAGCGCGCTTCGTCGAAGTCGCCGCTGTCACCGTGAATCGCCACGCCTGCGTTGTTGACCAGCACGTCGATGCGCCCGTGGCGCTTGAGCACCTCGTCGACCAGTTGCTGGGGCGCCTGTTCCTGCTCCAGGTCGGCCGCGATGAAGTCGACGTCGTATCCAGCCTCCCGCAGGCTACGTTCAGCGTCCGGCACCGGGCTGCGGCTGCTGATGACGAGGTGCGCGCCTGCTTCGCCGAAGGTGTGCGCGATGGCCAGGCCAATGCCGCGCGTGCCGCCAGTGATCAGTGCGAGCTTGCCGTCGAGGCGGAATTTCTCAAGGGTCATGGTGAGTCTCGTGAAGTGGTTGGAAGATCGACTGTTTGACAATGCCCTTCGGCGCAGGGACCGGGTACACCCGGCCCTCGCCTGCCACGCGTTTCAGATATCGACGCTATTCGGAAGGATCACGAGGTCACGGATCGTCACGTTGCGTGGCCGCGTCAGCATGAAGAGCACCGCGTCGGCGACCTCCTTGGGCTGCATCAGGCTGCCCAACGCGAGCGCCTCGTCCATCTTCTCCTTTGGCCAGTCGTCGAGCAGCGCCGTGACGACCGGACCCGGGGCCACTGCGCCGACCCGCACGCCATGTTTGGAGACTTGACGTCGAAGCGTGTGGACGAAGGCCTGTACCGCGAATTTGGAGGCGGTGTAGATCGGTTCCCACACAACCGGGACGAAGCCCGCGACAGAACTGGTGAAGATGATGTCGCCGGATTTCTGCGCGACCATGTGCGGCAACACAGCGTGGACCGATCGGAACGCGGCGTTGACGTTCAGGTTCAGCATGCGATCCCACTCGTCGGGATCTCCATTCAGCACTTCGCCGCCAACGTACGCACCAGCGTTGGCGTGGAAAATGTCGAGTCCGCCGGCAAGGTCAAGGATTCTCGGCAGCATCCCCGAAACCTCCGACGGCTGCAGCAGATCCACGACGAGCGGCAACGCGTTCTCCCCCAACTCTGCGCACAATTTCTCAAGCCTCTCCTTGGCACGATCGATCAGCACGACCTTCGCACCTTCCGCGATCAGTGTGCGCGCGCATTCGAGGCCGATTCCCGATGCAGCACCTGTGATAGCGGCAACCTTTCCCTTCATCAAGTCAGTCATTTGCTGCTCTCCGGTCTCATGCAAGATGGTTGCTGGATTACTGGAATTACGCGCGACCGTGCGAGACGCGAGACTGCCGGGCGAGCGAGTCGACGATCACCGCGATCGCCAGCACCGCGCCGGTGATCATGAAGCGCAACGAGGAGGACAGGTTCAGCAGCGTCAAACCGCTAGCAATCGACTGGATCACAATAATGCCCAGTACTGCTGAATACGCGCTGCCGTGACCGCCGAACAGGCTGGTGCCGCCGATCACGGCTGCTGCGATGGCGTTCAGGTTCACGTCGCCGGTGCCGGCCTGCGTGCTTGCCGAGGCGAGTCGTGCCGCAGTTAGCACGCCGCCAAGTGCGGCGAGACTGGCGCACAGCACAAAGGCGCTGGTGTAGATGGCGCCGACATTGATGCCTGCCCGCCTCGCGGCCTCGCGATTGCCGCCGACTGCGTTCATCGAGCGCCCCCAGCGCGTCCTCTTAAGCGCATAGTCCATCGCGACCGCGAGGCCGAGGAAGATACCGAACATCAGCGGAACGCCTCTTCCCTGGTTGAGGTAGGCCACCACGATCTCCAGCAGCACGGTGATGGCGAGGCTGCGCACGAGCAGGCTGCCCACCGAGGGCGCAGAGAGATTGGATACGCGGCGGCGTTCACGTGTGCGCAGTCCAAGCGCCAGCATCACGGCGCCCGGCACCAGCGCAAGGAGGTACGAAACGACGGCGGGGATGATGATGAGTTGCCCGAGGTTCACCATCGCCGAGTCGTAGGGCAGGTTGATCGAACCGCTGGCGCCGAGGACGTAGAGCTGCAACCCGAGGATCGCGAGCAGCCCGGCCAGTGTCGCGACGAAGCTCGGCATGCCGAAGCGGTTGAGCAGCAGCGCGTACAGCACGCCGACGAGCGCACCAGCGGCGACGGCAGCAACGATAGCCAGCAGCACCGGCCAGCCGTGATTGACCCAGAGCATCCCTACGAGGGCCGAAGCGAAGCCGCTCATCGAGCCTACCGACAGGTCTATCTGCCCCACCATCAGCACGCAGACGATGCCCAGCGAGATCACTCCCACCGTTGAGCAGTCGAACAGCAGGTTCACCATGTTGTTGGCCGAGAGGAACACCGGGTTCAGGCTGGTGAACACGGTCCAGATGATGATCAGGCCCGCGATGACCGGAAGCGATCCCAGATCGCCCGAGCGCACCCGTTCGACGAAGGCGGCAACGGTACCGCCGACTCCGGCGGCATGCTTGACGCGGACATCACCGCGGTCGAGCAGCGGGGACGGCTGCGGCGCGCCTGGCGTTTCATGGGGGGCATCTTGCATTTTGTTACTCATGATCGTTCCTTTGTCCAGGCGCCCTGCTCGGCCTGACGGCGGCCGGCGCGGCGCGACACGGCGTTCTCGGTGGCGCCGGTGATCGCGGCCACAAGTTCCTCGTTCGAAGAGTCGGGATAGAAGACGCCGTTGTTGCGGCCGAGCCGTAGCACCACGATCCGATCCGCTACCGCGCGGACGTCTTCCATGTTGTGGCTGATCATGATGACCGCGTGGCCGCGGTCGCGGACCCGCTCGATCAGGTTTAGCACTTCAGCGGTCTGGGCCACGCCCAGCGCCGCCGTCGGCTCGTCGAGCATGATCAGCTTCGGGTCCAGCAGCAGCGAGCGTGCGATCGCCACGGTCTGGCGCTGGCCACCCGACAGCGAGGCGACCACGTCACGCACGCTAGGGATACGGGCCGACAGCTCGTTCAGCAGCGTCCAGGCCCTCACCTCCATCGCGACCTCGTCGAGACGCAGCGGATTCAGCTCGCGTCCGAGATAGATGTTCGCGACGACATCGAGGTTTTCACACAGCGCGAGATCCTGGAACACGGTGGCAATGCCGAGATCGAGCGCCGCGCCCGGATCGGGCAGCGTGACCTCCTGGCCGTCGAAGGTGATCGTGCCAGTGGTCGGTTGATGGACACCGGCGAGCACCTTCACCAGTGTTGATTTCCCTGCCCCGTTGTCGCCCACCAGGGCGACAACTTCACCGGCATGCACGTCGAGTTCGATGTCCGTCAAGGCGGAGACCGCTCCGAAGTGCTTCGAGACGCCGCGCAGGCTCAGGACCAGCTCGCCTGGCCTGGACCGTGTTGTGGGTTGGTCAGTCATGGGAGGGACACCTCATGATGTATGGAGCGACTGGGCACGAGTCAGATCCCGTCCGGCGCCGCGCCGGATCAATTCGTGATGCCAAGTTTCTTGCACCCTTCGGCATAGCGATCGGCGCACAGATCCTTGGCGCTCGCGAACCCCTTGTCGACGACCTCCGCCTTGAGGTTCTTCGCCGTGATCACTGCTGGTTTGAAGAGCTGGGACGGCGTCTTGAAGAGCGTCGTTTCGGCCTTCGGGGACTGGCCGGACAGGAAGCCGACAGCCACCTTCGCCGCCGCGGCCGCGACGATCTCGCTCGGCTTCAGGATCGTGTTGTACTGGTCGCCCGAGATGATCAACTGCAGCCCTGCGATCGTCGCGTCGTTGCCCGTCACGGGCGGCACCGGGTTGACACCGGCTGCCTTGAGCGCCGCGACGGCCCCGCCGCCCGTGCCGTCATTGGCGGCCACGACACCGATAATCTGCGACCCGAAGCGGGTGATCTGCCCGCTGACCCACTGCTGCGCTTTCGGTGGTGCCCAGTCCGGCGTGTCGTACTCGGCCAGCGTCTTGTAGCCGCTGCCCTGCACCCCCTCGTGGCTGCCCTTTTTGATCAGTCCGGCCGCAGCATCAACGGGCGAGCCGTTAACTTCGAGCAAGCCGCCCCTGGTCGTAGGCACGCCCGTGTCTTTCAGGTGCTGGACGAGCGACTGCGCGATTGCACGGCCAATGCCTTCGTTGTCGAACGACACGTAGTAGTCCGCCGGTGTCGACGGTACGGGCCGGTCATAGGCGATCACCTTGACACCCTGGCTCTGCGCCAGATGGACCAAAGAGGCGGCCGCCGCCGAATCCACAGGGTCGAGAACGATCACCCTGGCTCCCTGGGAAATCGCCGAGTTGAACTGCTGCTGCTGCTGCGCGACGTCGCCGTTTGCGTTTTGATAAAGCACTTTGCAGTCGGGGCAGAGCTTGCTCATTTCGGCCTTGAAGCCGGGAAAATCATGCTGTTCGTAGCGCGTCGAGCCCTCGTCGGGCATCAGGAAGGCGACCGTTCCGCTCGGCGCTGCAATGGCCGCCGTGCCGCTCATCAGGCTCAGGGTCAGCGTGCTGACGCCGATCAGCTTGTTCGATAGTCTGGTCATCGAGTGTCTCCGTTTTTAAGGTAATTAGCGGCGCAGGCGTTGCCTGAACCTGTACCGATGTCCGACCGCCTCGCCCAGCCGGCGTAGCGCCCTTGTCGTCAATGATCCGGTCGTAACCAGCGTCATCGACAGCGTGGGTCGCCAACGCTGGAAGCACCCGATTCGCGCGCATGTTGCATCCGTGCTGCATCAGAGCAGTCCGCGTTTTTCAGACGACTTCAGATTAAATCAATTGATTTAACTTAGTCAACGGCATTCAATCGTACCTCGGGGAAACACTGATCCCGTGCTTGTACGAAGGTTTTGGAGACCAATCGATGCCGTGCGCGGACTGGAAAGTCGGCCTAAAGCCTGCCAAGTCCGCGGTGGAACGGGATTGAAACTGACCGCGTCAACCTCGTGTAGCGCCATGTTTCCGATGGGAAAAGTTGCTCGATGGTCGCGTGAACCGAACGCTACCCAGGCCAGCCCTTCTCAAATGTTATTATCGGAAACACGACCCGCCTCCCAAGGCGCGCATTTGAGCCGTTGGACCCCATGGATACTCACCTCACCAAACCCGCCGACCAATCGACAACCGACCTCGGGCGCCGCGTCCGCGCCGCCCGCCAGGCGCAGGATTTGACGCTCGAAACCGCGAGCCGCCTCTGCGGCGTCTCCCGCTCGACGCTGTCAAAAGTCGAAAACGGCCTGATGTCCCCCACCTTCGACATCCTGCAGAAAATCGTCCTCGGCCTGAAGATTGAAATCGGCGAGCTGTTCGGTTCGACACCCAAAGTCAGCGCCAGCGGCCGACGCGCTCTGACTCGCAAAGACGAAGGTCAGCGCCACGCCTATCGCGGCTATCAGATGGAGTTACTCGCCACGGATCTGGCGCACAAGGCGATGTTGCCGTTCCGCATCCGCATCTCTGCGCACACGCTGGACGCGTTCGACGACTGGGGCCGTCACGAAGGCGAAGAATTCCTGTATGTGATCAGCGGCAGCGTGTGCCTGTATTCCGAGTTGTACGCGCCGACGCATCTGAATGCTGGCGACAGTCTGTACTTCGACAGCCGCACCGGGCACGCCGCGGTCTCCACAAGTGAAGAAGACGCCGAAGTATTGTGGATGGCGACCAGCGTCGACGTCGCGCAAGCACCGGCCACCGCCGAGCCGGCGAAAAAATAGCCAAAGCGCGTGGACCGCGCAACAACACGTCTCAACACCAAAAGCGAAAACCGATGCCGCTGGCAGCGCTAACGCCACTGCCACCGCTACGGCGCCTTAACAACGCGCCGCCAACGCCCGCTGCGCCAGTTGCGCGATATGCATCGTGTGTTGCCCAGTCCCCTGCTCGATCTGCTCACGGCAACTGAAGCCGTTGGTCAGCACAATCGTTTCCGCATTCGCAGCGGTAGCAGCACGCACAGCCGGAAACAGCGTGTCCTCGCCGATCTTTTCCGAGAGCGCGTAATGCTCTTCGTTAAAGCCGAACGATCCCGCCATCCCACAGCATCCCGTATCGAGCAATTTCCACTTCACGCCGAGCTTGTTCAACAGCGCGGTATCGCCTTGCATGCCAAACAGCGCCTTCTGATGACAATGCCCGTGCACGATCACATCCGCTGCAAGCGTCGGCCAATCGAACGGCTGACGCGCGACGAAATCGGAAAACAGAAAGGTCTGCGCCGACAGTTGTTTCGCTAACGCATGACCGGGAAGTTGCTTCAGCAGTTCATCCTTGAACACCGATAAGCAACCGGGTTCGAGTCCAACCAGCGGCACACCGGCGGCAATATCGTCCCCAAGGTCATCGAGAATCGTGGTCAGCAACTCACGCGCACGGTCAAGCAAACCGAAGTCATACAGCGGACGTCCGCAACACAAACGGTTCTTCGGCAGCACGACGTGCCAGCCCATTTGCGTCAGCACATCGGCAGCGGCCTGCGCAATCTCGGGCGTGAAGTGATCGTTGAAGGTATCGACCCACAGGATGACTTTCTTGACCTCTTCGCCGGAACGAGCCGTACTCGCAGCTTGAGGCGAGCGCTGCGCAATCTGCCGATACGTCTGCGTAGCAAACCTCGGCAGTTCACGCGCCTGCGCCACCCCGGCAACCCACTTTCCAACCGAAGCCAACCCTGGCGCCGACGTCATGAAATTCGTCAACTTCGGAAACTTTGCCGCCCACGGCGCCCATTCTCCGATCCGTCCCATGAACAGCGCCTGGCGTGGCCGGCGATTCGTCTCGTAGTAATGCGAAAGAAATTCCGCCTTGTATGAAGCCATATCCGTATGCGTCGGGCAATCGGATTTGCAGCCCTTGCACGCAAGGCAGGTATCGAGCGCTTCTCTCACTTCGCGGCTTTGCCAGCCGTCAGCGATCACGTCGCCTTGCAACATTTCCCAGAACAGATGCGCGCGGCCACGCGTCGAATATTTTTCTTCACGCGTCGCGCGATAGCTCGGGCACATCGTGCCGCCTTCGAGCGAACGGCACTTGCCCATGCCGATGCATCGTTCGATCTCGCGCTGAAAACCGTCACCTTCCTGGCTCGTGAACGTGAGCTTCGTTTGCAGGGTCACCGATTTGTACGCCGGACCCATGCGCAGATTTTCATCGGCGCGATACGCATGCACAACCTTGCCGGGATTCAATCGATTAGCCGGATCCCAGATTGCCTTGAACTGCTCCATGGCCCGCATCAGTTCAGGGCCATACATGATCGGCAGGAATTCAGCCTTGGCCTGGCCGTCGCCGTGTTCGCCGGAAAGCGAGCCGCCGAATTCGACCACCAGTTCCGCCGCTTCGCGCAGAAACTTACGCCACGTTGAGACACCTTCCACGCTGCGCAGATCGAAGGTAATACGCGCGTGCACGCAGCCATCGCCGAAATGACCGTACAGGCTCGTCTCGTAGCCGTAACGATCTACCAGTGCCTGAAACGCGCGCAGATAGTCGCCAAGACGCATTGGATCAACCGCCGCGTCTTCCCAGCCGACCATCGGATCGGGCGTGCCCGCCTCCACCGACAACGCCACCGCCGACGCACCCGTCTCGCGGATCGACCACACCTTCGCCTGCAATGCGCGATCTTCGACGAGCATCGCCGACACGTTCGGCCCTGCTTCGCCCGACAAAAAATACGCCGCAGCGGTTTCCGCCTGGCGCACGGCATCGGCTTGCGTGTCTCCGCCGAATTCGAGCACGACCCAGGCATCGCCTTCGGGCAGCAAGGCGATCTCGTCCTTCTTCAATCCACGCGCCTGCAAGCCGCGGATGATCGCGCGGTCGAGTCCCTCGATCGCGATCGGCCCGCAGCGCATGAAATGTGGCACGGCGTCGGCGGCGATGTAGATATCCGTGAAGCCGACTACGACGATCACGCGTTTCGCCGGACTCTTCACGAGCCGCACTTTCGCCTGCAGGGTTACCGCGCAAGTGCCCTCGGTGCCGACCAGCGCACGCGCGACATTGAAGCCGTTTTCCGGCAGCAGTTGATCGAGATTGAAGCCCGACACGCGTCGCTTGATTTGCGGGAATTTCGCGCGAATCTGATCCGCGTAGGTGTCGCGCAGTTGCCTGAGTGCGGCGTAGATTTCGCCCTGGCGGCCACCTGCGGCGATGATCCGTTCAAGTTCGCCGTCAGATGTGGGCCCGACCCAGAAACGCGCGCCATCGAAGGTCGCAATTTCCAGTGCCTCGACGTTCTCAACCGTCTTGCCGGCCATCACCGAATGCGCGCCGCACGAGTTGTTGGCGATCATGCCGCCGAGCGTGCAGCGGCTGTGCGTTGCGGGATCGGGGGCGAAAGTGAGACCGTGCTCTTCGGCGGCGTCGCGCAAGGTATCGCAGACCACGCCCGGCTCGACGATCGCTACGCCCGCCACGGGATCGACCGACACAACCCGATTCACATACTTGCTCGCGTCGGCGACCACCGCGACGTTCACACATTGGCCGTTCTGCGACGTGCCGCCGCCGCGCGGGAGAAAAGGCACGTCATTGCGGCGGCATGCCGCGAGCGTTTCGACCAGATCGTCGACGTCCGACGGCACCACCACGGCCAGCGGGACTTGCCGATAGTTCGACGCGTCCGCCGCATACAGCGCTTTCGAGCCCCGATCGAACCGCACTTCGCCGCGCACAGTGCGGCGCAAATCTGCTTCGAGCGCGTGCATGACGGCAGCGGTACTCGAAAACGGCGTGGCGATGCGCAGCTCTCTCGACGTGCTATCGGCGTCGCTCAACGAGGCATTCACGTTCGCGCCCTGCTCTTCATCCAATGACGTTCCCACTGCGTCCCTCACGTCTCGTGTCCAACGTCCGCGTGACGACCTGCTTGACACATCACGCAGCCTGGCTTGCGGTCATCTTGAAGATGCCCTGTGCGTTGCCTGCGTCGAAACGCAGGTCCGTTTCCCAGCGGCGTGCATCCTGATCGAAAGTCCGCTTGCGCGTGATGAACTCGTAGAACGAGCCCGGCACGTCGCGCGTCACGATGCTGCCATCGGCTGCGCGGAATTCGCGCTGCACGATGTCCGCGCGGTACGCGGTCTGAAATACGCGGCCCGAACGCGAGCGCTCGACTTCCGGCTTCATTGGACGACCCTTCGCCTTTTCGTCGTCGGCAAGTTTGAACACGTCCACGACGCGATCAGTGGCGTGATTGAAGGCATTGCCTTCGGTCGCGATCCACGCCATTTCCGCCGACTCCTTCAACAGTACTTCGTAATCGGCTTCGCGTGGCGTCTCGTGTTGACGCGCGAACGCGCCGACGATCACCGGCAACAAAGCATGAGCCGCCTCGAGCGGCAACACGCCCTCACGTTCGAGCTCCCACAACTGACCAACGGCCTGAGGTGTCAACGGATCGCGCGAATCGCCGATCACGTTCGTCACCGCCCGCTGGAATTCCGCCGAGAAACGCTCCGGATGCAATTCGCTGAGGAAAAACTGCGCGATCTCGTCGGGGGCGTCGTCATGGGCCCAGGCGCGGCCGGTCATGCCGAGACGGTCAAGCGGATAACGGCCGTTGATGCTGAAGCCGAGCGGACGCAGGATGCGCGCGAAAGCCGCTTCGCCCGGTGGCAACGCGCCGCTTTCTGTCCAGCGCACTGTGCGCAATGCGCCGTGGTCGAAGTAGACGTTACCGCCAGCGGCGATCGTCCCCTCCGTGTATTGGCGGCCATTCGCCGAGCGCGCCAGAAGGCCTTCGAATAGCGCCATGTTCAGCGCCTGAGCCAGTTCGGCACGCGTGACGATGCCGTCTTCCCATTCGTTGAGGATCTGCGGATGGTTCAGCGTAGCGAACAGCCTCGCGGTTTTCTCAGCGCCAAGCAGTTTTAGCAGGAGTTGTTCGACATTCGCATTTTTGGTGTTTCGCATATTGATCTCGACGGAGTGCGGTAAGCGCGCGTTCGTGTGTTTGAAGGTGGCCTGCCGGCCAGGCTTCAAGACGCGAGCGCGGTATCGTTGGATGCACGATTATTCAAACCCACAGCGCCGCCGTAAAGCGAGATTAAATCGCTACTTGATGCGTTTTTGGAATGAACATGCGGAAGTTCAGGATCCCGACATGGGCGCGCTGCTCGCTTTCGGAGCCGCCGTGCGACACGAAAGCTTCGCATATGCGGCGTGCGGGCTATTCCTCACCGAAACTCGCCGAAAGCGCGGCGAACCCATTCCTGGCAGGACTCGACGACGCCAGGTCGTTTGATCTCCGCGCGCCCTGGCGTCGCCCCCGCCTTCACCAGCGCCAACGCACGCCAAGATCTCCCTCGACGGTACGTTGATGCGCGCCGCCCAGATTGAACAGATATCCCGCCGTCGCATAGACGCTGACGGTGTTGTTCAACCGGGCCGAGACGCCGGCGCCGACATGTCCCTCGGTTTGACCGACCGTCGTCGGGATCGCCGTGGTGCCGGCGAAGGTCGCCTCGTCCGTCCCGCCGAAATAACGCAACACGTTAACGCGTACGTAGGGTTCCCATTGCGTCCCGAGCGCGGAGAACTGCCCCAGCAGCCGTGCACCGATGCGCCCGATCAGACCGCTCGCGCTGTGGAACGAGACGGTAGAAACGCCATCGTTCAGGTCATTGATGTGCGTGTGCTGATAGATCAATTGCAACTGCGGCTCGATCGACAGATTCAGCGGCAACGGAATCGGCAAGCCGGCCTCCACCGATGCCGTGAACGCATTGCCATGCGTGGTCGCGCCGATGTTCTGATTGGAGCGCGGATCGATCGTCATCGTGCTGCCCATCAGCACGGTGTCTGTATACCAACCGCCGGGGCCGATGTGCGTCCAGTAGCCGCCGAGGCTGTATGAATTGATCGACAGATGACCGGCCGAAAAATCCGGTTGCGCGAGCGCGAAGCCGTTGACGTCGCCGGTCGCGCGGGCGTAGCCGAGCAGGAAACCGTAGTGGTTGCGGTGGCCGCTCGAACTCGAGTCGGCATAGAGGTCCTGTCCGACCTGCGCGCCGACGATCGTGCCGTCGAATTCCTGGTTCACCGCACCGTCGTTGCCTTGTACCGTGTGCCCACCCCATACGCGGCCCCATCCTGCCGGCGCCACGCCATTCTCGTTTAGCAAACTCTGCGAGCCTTGCCGATCGTGGAAGGTGCCGATCTGCTCAACGGCAAGTTCGCGCGCCAGCGACGGCACTTCGGCGTAGACCGGTACTTCCATGCGATAGATCGGCACGGGTGTCGCAGCGTTGGCTGTGACGACGGGCAGAGCAGGCGCGCCGACCGCGAGGACGGGCGCTGGGAGCGCTGCGGGCGCGGGTGTCGGTGTCGGCGCAGGGGCGCCCGTTGGCGTTGGCGTTGGCGTTGGCGTTGGCGTTGGCGTTGGCGTTGGCGTTGGCGTTGGCGCGGGTGTCGGTG
>NZ_JAQQET010000031.1:0-114410 GCF_046026855.1 Paraburkholderia sediminicola
ATGCAAAGAAAAGTAGGTGCCGCCCCGCACAGGGGCAACGCTAATAGACCAACACCAATTCAAGGAAAGGCCAAAAAACCAGATCAAGAAGAGACCAAAGAGCAAGATCAAAGAAAGGCCAACGCCGCAAGCGCACAGACAAACGCGCCGCGCAGGCAACAAAAAAACGCCCGACCTGACCAGCAAGCCGAGCGTTCACACAACCCCATCCTCTTGCCGCTACGCGGCCACCCTTACGCGGCCAGCCTTATTTCCCCAAACCCGTCGCAGCGATCTGCTGCTGGACGTACTGCGCGAACAAGGCGTGCAAGTGCGTGCTCGGATGGACCAAGTCAGCGAACATGTAGGTCTGGTCAGCGCCAGCCACTGTGTAGGTCTGCGGTGAGCAGAACAGTGACGAGCCGAACTGGGAGCCGTACTGGGCCGGGGTCAGCCCGTTCGTTGCGCTCGGATTGGCGGTCGCGTACGCGGTTGCGTTGGCCACCATCGACGTCAGGTTACACGCCGTGCCGGTGTTGGACACCGTGAAGCCCAACGCCTGGTAGTTCGGCAACTGCTGATCAATCCACGTGAACGCATCGGCCACGATGACCTTGCCCGTGCCCAGCAGGCCGAGGGCCGTCAGGTTCTGGACCAGGAGGCCGTTATACGCCGCGGTAATTCCCGACAGTAGTGCAGCCGTGCCAGGCGCGGCTGCGTTAGCTTGAACGCCTTGCGGCGTATTGCCGATGTCCGGCACCGTCGACAGCACCACGTGGGTCGCACCCGAGTTGACGATGGTCTGGACTTGTGCGGCGAGCTGCGTGGCGGCCGTCGCGATCTGGGGGTTGGCCAACTGCTGCAGGTAGCCGGCGATAAACTGTACCTGGCCTGCCTGCGAGTTCGGCAGTTTGCCGGCCTGCACGAGCAGCGGGTATTGCGTCTGTAGCGCGGTGGCGAGCGCCGTCAGATTGGCGGCGCTCGAGAACTGGAAGATGTCGTTCGCGCCGCCGTTCACCAGTACGAGCTGGTTCGCGTTGAAGCTCGTATGCGCGCCCAGGTAGTTCGCTACCTGGGTCACCACCGGCACGGTCGTCGCCGCCATGCTGTTCGGTGCCCAACCTTCGCCCTGGGCGTTGACGACGTCCGAGCCGCCTTGCGCGTAGCCGAACCCGCCCGTCGCGACCAGCGGTTGACCGAAGCCGCCCACATACGCGGCGGTCAACGTGCCGCCGTAGTACTCCGCGACCTTCTGGGTCCACACTTCGCCCGGGTTGGTCGTGAAGCGGCCGCCGCCGAAGCTCGACTGAATCACCGGCGCGTACGTGCCGACATCCGACAAACTGTCGCCGAACGACACGACCTGCAGTTTCACGCCGCCAGCCGGCGTGCTACTTGAACTGTTGTTATCGCCGCCACCACCGCCGCAAGCCGCGAGCAGCACAA
Source organism: Paraburkholderia sediminicola (assembly GCF_046026855.1). GTDB lineage: Bacteria > Pseudomonadota > Gammaproteobacteria > Burkholderiales > Burkholderiaceae > Paraburkholderia > Paraburkholderia sediminicola_A. The sequence continues at coordinate 1,426 of NZ_JAQQET010000031.1, forward strand.
ATGCGGCACTGGCGACGGCGATCTGGGTGAGGCGTACGAAACTGCGCTTCTTCGACGTTGTTTGATTCATTTTGACTACATCTCCTCGTATGTGTGGCCCTTATGCCATGTATTGCAGGCAGCGCCCACCGCTTCAGCGGCGTGACGACAGCTTACAGAATCTTCTACGGTCTGCGCGGTGTTTGAAACGCGGCCGTATGGTTTTCTTCAATGCCCGTAGCGCCGCCGGATGACGCGGCACTCGCGCCCGCACTGGCAGCGCGGCGCGCATGATAATCCGTTGCCCAGGCGGGCGGCGCGAACAGCGCGCGCAACTTGTTGCGCCAGCCTCGCACGCTCACGAAATCGGCGGCCATCGACGCCCATTCATGAAACGTCGCCTTCAACGGGTTATACGTGTGAAGTGGCTCGACAATGCCGTACACCGGCGCGTCGTGCGGATCTTCCTCGACATAGCTGCCGAACAGGCGATCCCAGATCACTAGCACGCCCGCGTAATTGCGATCGATGTAGCGGTCGTTGCGTGCATGATGCACGCGGTGAATCGACGGCGTGTTGAGCACGTATTCGAGCCAGCCGAGCTTGCCGATCGCCTGGGTATGCACGAAAAACTGGAAGCCGAGGTTGATCAGCACGATGGCGACGATCTGCTTCGGCGGAAAGCCGAGCACGGCGAGCGGAATCCAGAACAGCCACATGCCGGCAACCGGATACATCAGGCTCTGCCGGAATGCGGTGGAAAAATTCATCCGCTCAGACGAGTGATGTACGACATGCGCGGCCCACAGCCAGCGCACGCGGTGGCTGCAGCGGTGAAACCAGTAATAGAGCAGATCCTGAGCAACGAACAGCACGACGAACGACACCCAGCTCGCCTGCCAGGTATAGACGCGATAGTGGTCGTAGAAAAACGCATAGACGGGGATGATCGCGAGCCACGCGAGCTTGTCGGCGGCTTGCTGCATCAGTGCGAGCGCGGCGTTGCAGAACGTGTCGCGCCAGCTATAGAGCTGCGCGCCGGGGCGCGTGCGCCGCAGGTGCCACGCTTCCCAGCCAATGCATGCGAGAAAGACTGGCGCCATGGCGAGCAGCAGCAATTCGGCATCGAATTGCATTGTGTCTTCCTCCGTGGTCCCTGGCCGCTGCACTTGCTGCAGCGGACGTTGTCGTTATCGTTTGATTAGGCCGCGCGACCGTAACGGATGCGCGGCTCGCGCGCTACGCATTGCGTTTTACGCGCGCTTCAAACACTGCCCGACAGCGTACACGCTTGGGCGCGTTGCGGCGCGCGGCTTCTATAGAAGGAATACTCAATGGGCGGCGCGCTTGTGCGGGTTTTTCCTGGGCTTGCTGCTGCGCGGTTCGACGACGGGGTCGGAGACCTTCGTGAATCCTTGGGACGGCCCCTGGTATACCCATTCGAGCAAGGCGTCGTGCGCGGCACGCGCGGCTTCCGAATGCGGGTCGTTAATTAGGCTCACGACCACATAACTGTTGCCGTCCGCCGAGGCCACGTAACCGGCGATCGCGCGCACGTCGCGCAAGGTGCCGGTTTTGATGTGCGCATTGCCGCCCGCGCCCTGGTTGGTCAAGCGGTTGCGCATCGTGCCGTCGACACCCGCGATCGGCAGCGACTCCACGAACACCTGAGCGACCGGGCTCGCGTTGGCCCGCTGCAGGAGATCGGCGAGCGAGAGCGCGGTGATGTGCTCGTCGCGCGACAGGCCCGAGCCGTTGTCGAGCGTCAGGTATTCCATGTCGATGCTGTCGCGGCGCAAAAACGCCTCGATGGCGCGCGCCGATTTCTCGGGCGTGGCGGGCGGCCTTTCTTCCGTCGCGCCGATTGTCAGGAACAGGTTGCGCGCCATCGTGTTGTTGCTGAACTTGTTGATGTCGCGAACGATGTCGGACAGCACCGGCCCCTGGTGCGTGGCGACGAGGCGCGCGCCGACCGGCACCGCGCCTTCGCGGGTTGTACCGCTGAAGGTGCCTCCGGTTTGCTGCCACAGCGCGAGGAAACCGCCCGCGAAGAACGCGGAGTGATCGAGCACCGCCACGTTGATCGTGCGCGGGCCGCAGCGCACGGAGTAGTCGCCAGTGAACGACGCTACCACGGTGCCATTGGGCTGCGGCGTCACGGTAGGCGAGACGGAGGCTGCATCGCCACGGCAGGGGCCATTGACCGCGCGCATCTGATTGTCGATCTGCAACTGCGAGAGCGCGGGCAGCACGTCGATTGCGACGCTGCCGTCCGGTGAAGGCGTCAGCGTGAATGACAGCGATTTGAAGGCGTACAGCAGCGGATCGGGGCCGACGTTGTAAGGCGCGGTGGCGTCGTCGTCGAACGGCGGCAGATCGCGCGTGGAGGCGTCGAAATAGCGCTTGTCGAGCACCAGTGCGCCGTCGACGCCGTTGATGCCCGCCTTGTGGATCTTCTGCACGAGGTCGATCAGTTCCTCGGGCACGAGTTTCGGATCGCCTGTACCTTGAATGTAGAGGTTGCCGTGCAGCACGCCGTTAGCGTCGAGCGTGCCGTCCGCGTAGGCGCTCGTACGCCAGCGATAGTCCGGGCCGAGGATCGAGAGGCCGGAGTATGTGGTGACGAGCTTCATCGTCGAGGCGGGCATCATCGGTTTGCCGGCGTTCAGTGCGACGATTGGCGTGCGATCGCCGACTTTTTCGACTACCACGCTGATCGACGACAAGGGTATGTGCGCGCGCTGGAGGCCGACCATCACCGGTTGCGGCAACACGGTGGTGACGTTGACGCTCGGATGTTTGGCCTTGACGCGAGCCTGCGCGGTGAGCGGTAGCGATACGCCGCAGCCGAGCGCGGCGCAGGCCAGCAGCAACGCCGCCGCGCGCGGTGCGAACCGGCGCGGCATGGAGTCGGCGGAAGCAGAGGGGAGTGGACGCAACGCCACACGGCGTGCGCGAGATAACAAAAAAGCGGGCAAAAAAGCGTGCGTCATGGACAGGCGAAGAAGCAGGATTTCGGGGCGCGGTGGCGTGCGGCAATCCAAAGTGTGTCGGAGCATCGCGTGACGCGCGGAAAAACGCTGCGCGACGCAAAGCGCTCATTGTAGAGACATGCCGCCAGGCTGCGGTGAAAAAGCGTCGCGCGGCGCGCATGCCGGGCCGGGCGCTAGAATGCGGCATCATCAAATGTTTCAGGACCGTACCAACCATGCGCATATTGCTAGTCGAAGACGACCGGATGATCGCCGAAGGCGTGCGCAAGGCACTACGCGGCGAGGGCTTCGCGGTCGACTGGGTGGAAGACGGCGAAGCGGCGCTCAGCGCGGCGACCAGCCAACCTTACGATCTGGTGTTGCTCGATCTCGGCCTGCCCAAACGCGACGGGCTCGAGGTGCTGCGCACGCTGCGCGCCAAAGGCCAGGCCACGCCGGTGCTGATCCTCACCGCGCGCGATGCGGTCGCCGATCGCGTCAAAGGTCTCGACGCCGGCGCTGACGATTACCTCGTCAAACCTTTCGATCTCGACGAACTCGGCGCCCGCATGCGCGCGCTGATTCGCCGCCAATCCGGCCGCAGCGATTCGACGATTCGCCACGGCAACCTGACGCTCGATCCGGCCTCGCACCAGGTCACGCTCGACGGTGCACCGGTCGCGTTGTCGGCGCGTGAATTTGCCCTGCTCGAAGCGTTGATCGCACGGCCCGGCGCGGTGCTGTCGAAGAGCCAGCTCGAAGAAAAAATGTACGGCTGGGGCGAGGAGATCGGCAGCAATACCGTCGAGGTCTACATTCACGCGCTGCGCAAGAAGCTCGGCGCGGACCTGATCCGCAACGTGCGCGGTCTTGGCTACATGATCGCCAAGGACGCCTGAGCCGATGCGTTCGATTCGCCGTCAATTGTTGTTCTGGCTGCTGGCGCTGGTGTTGCTCGGCGTGGGCATTGCGGGTTGGCTGATCTACCGGCAAGCGCTTGCCGAAGCCAACGAACTGTTCGATTATCAGTTGGAGCAGATCGCCGCGGCACTGCCGGCGGAGCCGTTCTCGCAAGTGCTCGGTTCGCGCGACACCGGTGACGAAGGCATCGTGCTGCAGATCTGGAATCGCAACGGCGTGTTGATGTACTACTCGCGTCCGCGTGCGCCGCTCGCGCCGCGCGCCGAACTTGGCTTTTCGACCGAGCATACGGATCGTGGCGATTGGCGTGTGTACGGCGCGATCGTCGGCGATAACGTCGTGCAGCTGGCGCAGCCGGTTTCGGTGCGCAACCGGCTCGCGGCGAACGTTGCCTTGCGAACCCTGTGGCCGCTGATCGTGTTGCTGCCGCTACTGGGCGTGGCGGTATGGGTGGTTGTCGGGCGCGGACTGCGGCCGTTGCGGCGCGTGACCAGCGCGCTCGACGCGCGTCATCCCGAGGCGCTCGACCCGCTGCCCGATCAGCGTCTGCCGCTCGAAGTCCAGCCGCTTGTGCGTGCGTTGAACGGCCTGCTTGAACGGCTCGCCACTGCGCTGGACATTCAGAAAGCATTTGTCGCCGATGCAGCGCACGAATTGCGCACGCCGCTCGCCGCCGTGCAGATTCAATCGCAACTCGTGGCCCGCGCGAAAGACGATGCCGCGCGCAGCGAAGCGCTTGCCGATCTGCAAGCGGGCGTCACGCGCGCCACACGTCTCGCCGAACAATTGCTGGCGCTTGCGCGTTCGGAGCCGGACGGTCTCGCTGCCACCAACGCGATCGATCTGCATGCGTTGCTGCAGGACTGTGTCGTGGCATACGCGCCGCTCGCGCAGAATCGCGGCGTCGATCTCGGTATCGAGACGAGCGAACCCGCTACGGTGACTGGCGATGCCGACGCGCTGCGCGTCATGTTCAACAACCTCGTTGATAACGCAACCAAATACACGCCGCGAGGCGGCCGCGTCGACGTTAGTCTGCATGTCGACGAAGGGCATCCGGTGGTGCGGATTGCCGACAGCGGACCGGGCATCGAACCGGCCGAACGCGACCGTGTGTTCGATCGCTTCTACCGGGCCGGCGCCAGCGCGAACCGCGCTCGTACTGACGTGGCGGGCAGCGGTCTCGGGCTCGCGATCGTGCGCCGCATCGCTACGCAACACCATGCGGCGGTGAGACTCGACGAATCTCCGACGGGTGGTTTGCAGGTCGAAGTGCGCTTCTGAGAATGTGAGGCTTTCTGTTCGTAAAGTGGCTCGAACGTGGCTTGGCGAGGCTGAAACAAGCCTCAAAAGCCGGCTTGGAGCGATCTGACGCTGCTTAAGACTCTTTTAAGCGATGCCACGTACGCTTCATCTCATTCCAAAGCCTCTTTCTCCCAGTCAGGAGTACACGATGAACGCGAAAACCTTGTCCCGCAGCGCTGTTGCAGTGGCTGTCGCCGTGGCGCTCTCCGCCGGCTATGTGGCGGGGCATCGCGACGTGCCCGCGCCGCAGGTAATCACGCCGGCGCAGGCCGCGATGATGCCTGCCGAAGCCGCGGCGAAAACCGGCATCCCCGATTTCTCGGGTCTGGTCGAGACCTATGGCCCGGCTGTCGTCAACATTAGCGCGAAGCATGTGGTCAAGCAGACGGCATTGCGTAGCAACGGCGGTAATGGCGGCAACGGTGGCAACCAGTTGCCGATCGATCCGAGCGATCCCTTCTATCAGTTCTACAAGCATTTCTTCGGCGGCATGCCGGGCATGCAAGGCGGCGACGGCGGCGATGCCCCCGATCAACCGAGCGCGAGTCTGGGTTCGGGATTTATCGTCAGCAGTGACGGCTATATCCTGACCAATGCCCATGTGGTGGATGGCGCGAACGTCGTCACCGTGAAGCTCACCGACAAACGTGAATTCAAGGCGAAAGTGATCGGCGCCGACAAGCAATCCGACGTCGCCGTGCTGAAGATCGACGCGAGCAATCTGCCGATCGTGAAGATCGGCGATCCGCGTCAGAGCAAGGTCGGCCAGTGGGTGGTCGCGATCGGCTCGCCTTACGGCTTCGACAACACGGTGACCTCGGGCATCATCAGCGCGAAATCGCGTTCGCTGCCGAACGAAAACTACACGCCGTTCATCCAGACCGACGTACCAGTGAACCCGGGCAACTCGGGCGGCCCGCTGTTCAATCTGCAGGGCGAAGTGATCGGCATCAACTCGATGATCTATTCGCAGACCGGCGGCTTCCAGGGTCTTTCGTTCGCTATCCCGATCAATGAAGCGATCAAGGTCAAGGACGACATCGTCAAGACCGGCCACGTGAGCCGCGGACGTCTTGGCGTCGCGGTGCAGGGCATGAACCAGACGCTGGCCGATTCGTTCGGTATGCAGAAGCCGCAAGGCGCGCTCGTCAGCTCGGTCGATCCGGGTGGCCCGGCCGCCAAGGGCGGTCTGCAACCGGGCGACGTGATTCTGTCGGTGAATGGCGAGCCAGTCAGCGATTCATCGGATCTGCCGTCGCAAGTCGCGGGTCTGGCGCCGGGCAGTTCGGCCACCGTGCAGGTGTGGCGCGATAAGGCCACCAAGGACCTGAAGGTAACGATCGGCTCGTTGTCGGACGCGAAGGTGGCTTCGGACAAGGCCGATCAGCCGACCCAGTTGCAAGGCCGTCTCGGTGTGGCGGTGCGGCCGCTGACGCCGGAAGAAAAGAGCGGCGCGTCGGTGTCGCACGGTCTGCTGGTGCAGCAATCGGGCGGTGCGGCTGAAAACGCCGGCATCCAGCCGGGCGACGTGATTCTGGCGGTCAACGGCCGGCCGGTCACGAGCGTCGATCAGTTGAAGCAGATGATTGCCGGAGCGGGTAACAGCATCGCGTTGCTGATCCAGCGCGACAACGCGCAGATCTTCGTGCCGGTCGATCTCGGCTGAAGTTAGGCGTTAGGCGGATCGGTTAGCGGGTCGGCTGGTTGATGACGTAGATGATCGTTTGGCCGGCACTTTGACTGATACGCTGGCCGATCCGCCCGGAAATTGATGTAACGCTTGCCGGTCCTTGCACTTACTGCCGAAGGACCGGTATTCGTCACCCGCATCAAACTCGTGAAGAAGGGCGCTCTGCGCCGCATGGCGTGGCGCAGCAGCGGTTTCCAGACGACGTGAACTGACGCTTGGCACGCAGGTTGCGTCTGCCTTGATCCGGACCCACTGAGGGACGCCGGACGACAAGGACCTTAAGAAGGAGCGAACCGATGAAAACCCAACGCAATCAGCGAAGGATCGTAGCCGCCGCCGTATGTGCAGCGCTCACGCTCGGTCTGGCGGGTGGCGCTTATGCGCAGGCGAGTGACGTAACGGGTGGCACGACCACCGACGAAAGCAGCGCGGGCAACGCCAACGGTGGCGGCCTGCCGCAAATCCAGCATCAGGGCGACGTCTCGTTCGTGTCGGGCGGCGTCGGTCTCGACGAATCGAAAGCACTGCAGCACGCACAAAGCCAGTGGCCGTTGTCGCTGCGCTTCACCGGTCCCGGCTCTGATTTTCTCGCCGACGTCCACGTGCGAGTGGTCGACGCGCACAACGGCGAGGTGCTGAGCGCCACGTCACGCGGACCGTACATGCTGGCCAGGCTGCGCCCGGGCCGCTACACCGTGCATGCGCGATACAAGGATAACGACCAGACCAAGTCGGTGACGATTCCGGCCAAGGGCACCGCCAAGGCGGCGTTCTACTGGAATACGCAATAAGCGGCTCACCTCCCTGAACGGCGCCGGGCGAGACGCCTGGGCGGCATTCAGGAAGGTCGCGCAATTGGCTGAAGTTTGGCCGATAATGAAGCCACGGGCGCCCCCCGTGGCTTTTTTGTTTGCACGACCGCACACCAATACGGAGCCGAGACATGAGCGATGCCTTGACACCCCACGGAAGCCCCGGCGCCGGCGCGAGCACGGGCGGGCACACCATCGTCATTAGCGGCAATAACCACCGGGTGCGGGTGATTCACGGCGGCGTGACAATGGCCGACACCCAGGCCGGCTTGACGCTCACCGAAACCGGCCTGCCGGACGTGTTTTATTTCCCGCGTGGCGATGTGAACATGGCGCGCCTTGAACGCTCAACACACACTTCGCACTGCCCGTTCAAGGGCGATGCTTCGTATTACCATCTGCGCACCGAAGGCGGCCTGATCGAAAACGCCGTGTGGAGCTACGAGACGCCGCTCGATGCGGCGATAAGAATAAAAGGATATCTCGCGTTTTACGCATCGCGCGTCGACCGTATCGATCAGACGTCCTGACCGGCTGTCGCGCGTTCATCGGGGGAGGCTGCCATGGAAGTGAACGACGCGTTACGGATTCCGCTTACGCCGTCCGACGTTTGGGACGCGTTGCAGGACCTCGCCTTGTTGCGTGCCAGCCTCGACAACTGCGAATCGTTCACGCGGCTTGGCCACGGCGAATATGCGCTTACCATGACCGTGCCGCTCGGGCCGTTGCGCGCGCGTTACGAAGCGCGGGCCCACGTAGCCGGTCAGGACTCCGGACCGGCGGACGCGCAGCGCCGCACCATCAACTTCAAGGCGCGAGCCGAGGGTATCGGCGCGTTACGCGGACAGATCGAAGTAAGGTTGCGCGCGGACGATGGCGCGCATGGCATCGGCAGGGAGCGGGGCACGCGGATCGATTACACGATCTGGGCGACCTCGTCCGGGCCGCTCGCCGAACTGCCCACGCGCCAGCTAGAAAACGCGCTGCATCAACTGGCCGACGATTTTTTCGACGAGTTCGGTGCGGTCGTTCGCGCCAAACATGGGCAAGGGCCGAACCGCGCACGTGGATCAGGGGCGCGTCGGCAGCACGTGTTTCTGCGCCCGATCACGCTAAGTGGCATCGCTCGACGCAACCGTACCGAACATGCCAATGCGCTGACCGGGCGGGCGGCGAGCGCGGCGCATGGGGCATCCCACGGTGTGTCGCATGAGGTCTCGCATCGCGACTCGGGTCCGCATGCGGTCCCGAATTGGGCGTGGGCAGTGATGATTTTTCTGGTGGCGTTGCTGTTGTATGTGGCGCGCTGGATTAGCGAACAGTGACGGCCTGGCTTGGCCCACCGCTGTCGCGCCGGCGCGACTACGAAATCCTGGTGGGTGGCTACGAAACGCCGTCGGCCATACGGCGTTTGCGGCCCCTGAACGCTTTAGCCGCTTTTGCCGGTCCTACCCACCGACCGCGCTCACACGCCGCGAAACTCCCGTCTCCATGCAGACGGCGATGTGCGGAACGCCTCCGCGAAATGTTGCCGTAGCGAGGCGGTCGAGCCGAAGCCCGCAATCCCCGCGATCGCTTCCACGGACTCATCCGTGCTTTCCAGCAACTGCTGCGCGCGGGCGAGCCGCTGTGCCAGCAGCCATGCGCCGACGGTTGCGCCAGTGGCCAGCCGGAAACGCCGGGTAAAAGTGCGGCGGCTCATCAAGGCGCGTTCGGCAAGGGTGTCGAGCGTATGCGGCGCATCCAGATTTCCCCTGACCCAATCGAGCAGGCAGGACAGGCGGTCGCCGCGCACGTTCGGCGCCACCGGCTGCTGAATGAATTGCGCCTGGCCGCCTTGCCGATGCGGTGGCACGACCAGCCGGCGCGCGACATAGTTCGCGGCCTGCGCGCCGCACATTTTGCGCAGTACGTGCAGACAGCAGTCGAGGCCGGCGGCGGTGCCGGCTGAAGTCACCACGTTGCCGTCGTCGACATAGAGCACGTCGGGATCGAGCCGCACGCACGGATAGCGGCGTGCGAAGTCGTCCGCCCACGCCCAATGGGTGGAGGCCGGCCGGTCGTCGAGGATGCCGGCGGCCGCCAGCACGAACGCGCCCAGACACAGCCCGACCAGTTGCGCGCCGCGTGCGTGGGCGGCGCGCAATGCCTCGAGCAGTGCGGCGGGTGGTGTTTCGTTCGGATCACGCCAGCTCGGCACAATGATCGTATCCGCGTCGGCGAGCGCTTCGAGCCCATGCGTGACGGCGATCGAGAAACCGGCCGTGGTGGTCAGCACGCCAGTTTCAGCCGCACAGACGCGAAAGTCGAAATCAGGCAGGCCATTACCGTTGCGCTCTTCGCCGAATACCACGCACGGCACCGAAAGATGGAACGGGCTGATGCGATCGAAAGCGACTACCGCGACGACGTGACGGGGTGCATCGTCGCGCGCCGCACTGGGGGAGGTGGGTGTAGCCATCAGTCGCAGCCGCCCTATGAAATTCAACGATGATCCAACGATGGCCCGATTCTAGCGAATCTTGTCATTCGGGTCACTATCGGGGAAGCGGCGGGTGACGAACAATGCAGTCATCGCCGCTGCCTGTGCAGCGCCCGCCCCGGGCCACGCAGCGCGAGCCTTATCTGACAGGAGTCTTGCCATGACCGCACCCCGCCGCGCGCTGATCGTCATCGATGTGCAGAACGAATACGTCACCGGCGATCTGCCGATCGAATACCCGGATGTGCAAACCTCGCTGGCGAACGTCGGCCGCGCGATGGACGCGGCGCGCGCTGCCGGCGTGCCGGTGGTGGTGGTGCAACATTTCTCGTCGGCCGGCTCGCCGGTGTTCGCGCGCGGCAGCGAAGGCGCCGAACTGCATCCGGTGGTGGGCGAGCGGGCACGCGATCACTATATTGAGAAGTCGCTGGCGAGCGCCTTTTCCGGCACTGATCTCGCCGACTGGCTGGCCGCGCAGCAGGTCGACACGCTGACGGTCGTCGGTTACATGACGCACAATTGCGACGCGTCGACGATCAACCACGCATGGCATGCAGGGTTTGCCGTCGAATTTCTGCACGACGCAACCGGTTCGCTGCCCTATGAGAACAGCGCGGGCTTTGCGAGTGCGCAGGAGATTCACCGGGTCTTCAGTGTGGTCTTACAGTCGAACTTCGCGGCGGTGGCAAGTACGGAGCAGTGGATCGCGGCGGTGCAGGGTGGGCCGACGCTCGAGCGCGGCGATATCTACACGTCGAATCAGAAGGCGCGGGCGCGCCGGGTTGCCGCGTAAGTATCTAGCCAGTCTGACCGGGTAACCGGGCGGCCGGCGCCGTCCGATTACCCTTGCGCAACGCCGGACTCAGCAGCAGCGCATCGAACATCCCGGCGACCATCTGCTCCCCATGCTTGCCGAAATCGGTCGCATCCGGCAGGAACAGCATGTCGCGCAGCGAGCCACTGACGAACGCGTGCACCATCGCCGCTGCTGTCTTCGTGTCGAGATCGGCGGGCAGTTGGCCTTTGGAGATCGCGTTGCGCAGACCGCCTTCGATCTTCTTCAGCCCTTCGCGCATATTGGTCTGATAGCGGATCATCACCGGTCCCATCTCTTCGACCAGCTCGCACTTCAGAAACAGGATGTCGAACACCCGCCGGCGACGCGGGTCGTTGGCGGTGTCGCGCAGGCAGACCGTGCAGATTTCCGTCAAACGACCGAGCGGGTCGGGTTCATTGGGGTCTTGCGAGGCGGCCTTGAGTTCGTCCAGCGGAAGCAGCACGCGGTCGAACATTTCGGTAAACAGATCGCTTTTGTGCGCGAAGTGCCAATAGATCGCGCCACGTGTGACACCGGCTGCCTGCGCGATGTCGGCGAGCGACGTGCGCGATACACCCTTCTCGAAGAAAACCCGTTCGGCCGCGTCGAGAATACTATTGCGCGTCTCCTGCGCTTCTTCTTTGGTTCTTCTGACCATATCGGTGTGACCTGCCTGATTGTGGGGTTTTCCCGGGCGTTTTTCAGGACGCTCGATGACAATCTGTCTACTGTTAAGCAATTTGCGAAGCGATCTTTGCAGGCCCCCTGCCTGCAAAGATGTAAACGCACTTTTACATGCATTCGTGGATGTATATATAATAGCATCCCACGATCGGATAGCCCAAGCCGTGACGACCGGTTAATATCCGTCACTGTTGCCTTTCAAAACGCTCTTGCGCCGTGCCCGGATGGGCGGCGCCGTGCGGCATTTCCCCGGTATGGCGCATTTCACTCAGGATGCCCCTGCAGGTGCGGTTTGCATCCACGGGCTTCCGGTCAGGCGTCGCAAGACGCATGTGTGCGCTGTCGTCCCCGGGGTAGGGATGCGCGCACTTTTTCATTCTCAGTCTTTGACAGAGGTCGCTCCATGCGCGTCGAACGGGTTCCATTCCGCTTAATCAGTGCCGCGACGGCTGCCGTATTGCTGGCAGCGTGCGGACCAAAACAATCTGCCCCGCCGCAACAAACGCCCGAAGTTGGCGTCGTCACCGTCCAGCCGACGGCGGTGCCCGTCGTCACCGAATTGCCGGGCCGCACCAGTGCCTTCCTCGTCGCGCAAGTGCGTGCACGGGTCGACGGTATCGTGCTGCGCCGCGAATTCACGGAAGGTGGAGAGGTCAAGGCAGGTCAGCGTCTGTACAAGATCGATCCGGCGCCCTACATCGCGACGTTGAACAACGCGAAGGCAACGCTGGCGAAGGCTCAGGCCAATCTCGTGTCGACCACCGCGCAGGCCAACCGCTACAAGGTGCTGGTTGCCGCCAACGCGGTCAGCAAGCAGGACTACGACAACGCGGTCGCCGCAGAAGGCCAGGCCGCGGCTGACGTGGCCGCCGGCAAGGCAGCGGTCGACACGGCGCAGATCAACCTCGGCTACACCGACGTAACCTCGCCGGTAACCGGCCAGGTCGGCGTGTCGCAAGTCACGCCGGGCGCGTATGTGCAGGCGAGCGCCGCCACGCTGCTGGCAACGGTCCAGCAACTCGATCCGGTCTACGTGGATCTGACGCAGTCCAGCCTCGACGGTCTGAAGTTGCGCCGCGAAGTGCAGGAGGGGCGCCTGAAGACGAGTGGCCCGGACGCCGCCAAGGTCTCGCTGATTCTCGAAGACGGCCGTACCTATTCGGAAAAGGGCAAGCTGCAGTTCACCGACGTGACGGTCGACCAGAGCACCGGTTCGGTTACGGTTCGCGCGATCTTCAAGAACGCGGACAAGGTGTTGCTGCCGGGTATGTTCGTGCGCGCCAGGATCGAAGAAGGTGTCAACGACAATGCGATCGTCGTGCCGCAAGTCGGTATTACGCATGACCAGAAGGGTCAGCCGACCGCGCTTGTCGTCGACGACAAGAACAAGGTCGAATTGCGTCAGCTCGTCACTTTGGGCACGTACGGTTCGAACTGGGTGGTGGAAAGCGGCCTGAAGGCCGGCGACCGCGTGATTGTCCAGGGCACCGACAAGGCGCATCCGGGGCAGGAGGTCAAGGCCGTTGCCGCGCAACTTCCCACCACACCCGCTTCCGACGCATCCGCTCAGGGTGCGCCGGCCGCCAGCGGTGCTACGCAGACGGCGCAACCCGCTTCTGCTGCATCGGGCGCGTAATAACAGGGAGCCCGCCTCATGGCAAAGTTCTTTATTGATCGCCCGATTTTTGCATGGGTGATCGCCATTATTCTGATGCTCGCGGGTATCGCGTCGGTCTTTACATTGCCGATCGCGCAATACCCGACCATCGCACCGCCGGCCGTGCAGATCAGTGCAACGTACCCGGGTGCATCGGCGAAGACGGTGGAAAACACCGTCACGCAGGTGATCGAGCAGCAGATGAGTGGTCTAGACCACTTGCTGTATCTGTCGTCCACTTCGGACGACTCGGGTACGGCAACGATCACGCTGACGTTCGCAGCCGGCACCAATCCTGACATCGCGCAGGTGCAGGTGCAGAACAAGCTGCAGCTCGCCACGCCGCTGTTGCCGCAAGCTGTGCAGCAGTTGGGTACCAAGGTCACGAAGTCGAGCAGCAGCTTCTTGCTGGTGATGGCGTTCGTGTCCGAAGACGGCAGCATGAACAAGTACGACCTCGCGAACTACGTCGCGTCGAACATTGAAGATCCGGTCAGCCGGATCGACGGCGTGGGTACGGTGACGCTGTTCGGCTCGCAGTACGCAATGCGGATCTGGCTGGATGCGAACAAGCTGACCAACTTCGGCCTCACGCCGGTGGATGTGCAGACCGCGCTGACCAACCAGAACGTGCAGGTCGCGGGCGGTTCGCTCGGCGGTACGCCGTCGGTGCCGGGGCAGGTGCTGCAGGCAACCATTACGGAAGCCACGCTGCTGAATACGCCTGAACAGTTCGGCAACGTGCTGCTGAAGGTCAATCCGGACGGCTCGCAAGTCCGTATCAAGGACGTGGCGCGCATCGAGCTCGGTGGCGAAAACTACAACTTCGACACCAAGTACAACGGTCAGCCGACAGCGGGCTTCGGTATTCAGCTCGCTACCGGCGCGAACGCGCTGGCTACGGCCAAGGCAGTGCGTGCGAAGGTTGCCGAATTGTCGAAGTACTTCCCGCACGGTCTGGTCGTGCAATATCCGTACGACACCACGCCGTTCGTGCGCCTGTCGATCGAAGAAGTGGTCAAGACGCTGCTCGAAGGTATCGTGCTGGTGTTCCTGGTCATGTACCTGTTCCTGCAGAACCTGCGCGCTACGCTGATCCCGACGATCGCCGTGCCGGTGGTGCTGTTGGGCACGTTCGCCGTGATGGGGCTGGTGGGCTTCTCGATCAATACGCTGTCCATGTTCGGGCTCGTGCTGGCGATCGGCTTGCTGGTGGACGATGCGATCGTGGTGGTTGAAAACGTCGAGCGGGTGATGCAGGAGGAGGGCTTGTCACCTCGCGACGCCACCGTCAAGGCGATGGAGCAGGTTACCGGCGCGCTGGTCGGCGTGGCGCTCGTGCTGTCGGCGGTGTTCGTGCCGGTGGCGTTCTCGGGCGGCTCGGTCGGGGCCATTTACCGGCAGTTCTCACTGACGATCGTGGCGGCGATGGTGCTGTCCGTGCTGGTCGCATTGATTCTGACGCCGGCGCTGTGCGCGACGATCCTCAAGCCGATCGAAAAGGGCCACGCGGAAAAAACCACCGGTTTCTTCGGCTGGTTCAACCGTACGTTCAACAAGAGCCGCGACAAATATCACACGGGCGTTCACCACGTGATCAAGCGCTCGGGCCGTTGGCTGATCATCTACATGGTGGTGATCTTCGCGGTCGGCCTGCTGTTCGTGAAGTTGCCGAAGTCGTTCCTGCCTGACGAAGACCAGGGCACGATGTTCGTGCTGGTGCAAACGCCGTCCGGCTCGACGCAGGAAACCACGGCGCGCGCGCTGAAGGACGTCTCCGACTATCTGCTCAACGGCGAGAAGAGCATCGTCGAATCGACCTTCACCGTGAACGGCTTCAGTTTCGCCGGCCGCGGTCAGAACGCGGGTCTCGTGTTCGTGCGGATGAAGGACTATTCGGTGCGTCAGCATTCGGATCAGAAGGTGCAGGCGCTGGTTGGCCGTCTCTTCATGCATTTCTCGAGCTACAAGAATGCGCTGGTGTATCCGGTGAATCCGCCGTCGATTCCTGAACTCGGCACGGCTGCCGGCTTCGACTTCGAACTGCAGGATCGCGCCGGTATTGGCCACGAGAAGCTGATGCAAGCTCGTAACATGCTGCTGGGCATGGCCTCGAAAGATCCGACGCTGGCTCAGGTGCGTCCGAACGGCCTGAACGATACGCCGCAGTTCAAGGTGGATATCGACCACGAGAAGGCTTCCGCGCTCGGCGTGTCGCTGTCGGCGATCGACCAGACGTTCTCGATCGCATGGGCGTCGCAGTACGTGAACAACTTCCTCGATACCGATGGCCGGATCAAGAAGGTGTATCTGCAAGGCGACGCACCGTTCCGGATGAACCCGGAAGACCTGAACGCCTGGTACGTGCGCAATTCGGCTGGCACCATGGTGCCGTTCTCATCGTTCGCAAACGGCACGTGGACCTACGGTTCGCCGAAGCTCGAGCGCTACAACGGTATCTCGGCGGTGGAAATCCAGGGCGCGGCGGCACCGGGCAAGTCGACCGGTCAGGCCATGACGGCCATGGAAGCACTCGTGGCGAAGCTGCCTCCGGGTATCGGCTACGAATGGACAGGCTTGTCGTTGCAGGAACGCCAGTCCGGTTCACAGGCGCCGATTCTGTACGGCATCTCGATCCTCGTTGTGTTCCTCTGTCTCGCGGCGCTGTATGAAAGCTGGTCGATTCCGTTCTCGGTGATCATGGTGGTGCCGCTCGGCGTGGTCGGTGCACTGCTGGCCGCTACGCTGCGCGGACTCGAGAACGACGTGTTCTTCCAGGTGGGGCTGTTGACTACGGTGGGGCTGTCGGCGAAGAACGCGATTCTGATCGTGGAATTCGCCCGCGACCTGCAGGTGGGTCAAGGAATGGGGCCGGTCGAGGCCGCGCTTGAAGCAGCGCGTCTGCGATTGCGTCCGATTCTGATGACCTCGCTCGCGTTCATTCTCGGTGTGATGCCGCTCGCGATCAGTAACGGCGCGGGTTCGGCCAGCCAGCACGCAATCGGTACCGGCGTGATCGGCGGGATGTTGACGGCGACCTTCCTCGCGATTTTCATGATCCCGATGTTCTTCGTCGTGATTCGCGCGAAGTTCGGCGGCGAGAAGGAAGATCCGGATGAGGCGCTCGCACACTACAACCAGCACCATCCGCATGACGGCCAAGGTGGCGGGTCGACTGATGAAGGCTCGGGCAAGGACGGACATTGAGATGCAAAAACACTCTTTGATTGCAGTGGCGGTTGCGCTGTTCGCCGCCGGTTGCACGATGGCGCCGAAGTACCACCGCCCGGATGAACCCGTGACGGGCACTTTCCCGGCCGGCGGCGTGTATGACACGCAGCCGGGCGCGACCCAGCCGGGCGCGGGGCAAACGGGCACGTCGATTTCGGCGCGCAGTGCCAGCGGCCAGGCTGCGGCCGATATCGGCTGGCGTGACTTCTTCGTCGATCCGCGCATGCAGCGGTTGATCGAGATCGCGCTGAAGAACAACCGCGATCTGCGCGTGTCGGTGCTGAACATGCAGGCGTCGGCGGCGCAGTACCGCATCGTTCGTGCGGGGCTGTTCCCGACGCTCGACGCCGCGGCTTCGCAAAGCAAATCGCGTACGCCGAAAGAACTGGTTATCAACAACCAGACAATCTCGAACACGTACTCGGTCGGTCTGAACGCTTCCTGGGAAATCGACTTCTTCGGGCGGATTCAAAGCCTGAAGGATCAGGCGTTGGCGCAGTACCTGGCCACCGCTCAGGCACGCAAGGCGGCGGAAATCTCGCTGGTCTCGCAAGTCGCGGATCAGTACCTGACGGTGCTCGAGCTCGACGATCTGCTGACGGTGACGCAGAACACGCTGAAGACCTCGCAGGAATCGTATCGGATCGCCAAGCTGCAATTCGATAACGGCACAGGTTCGGAACTCGATTTGCGGCAATCGCAAACCGTGGTCGAGCAGGCCAACGCGAACCTGCAGGCGCAGGCACGTCTGCGCGCCCAGGGTGAGAATGCGCTGGTGCTGTTGCTCGGCGAGCCCTTGCCCGCCGATTTGCCGCCGGGTCTGACGTTGAACGACCAGAATCTCCTCACGGATATTCCGGCCGGTTTGCCGTCCGATCTGCTGACGCGTCGCCCGGACATCATGGAGGCCGAAGAGAACTTGCTGGCGGCCAACGCGAACATCGGTGCGGCACGTGCGGCGTTCTTCCCGAAGGTCTCGCTGACCGGTAGCTTCGGCACGCTGAGCCCGTCGCTCGGTGGCCTGTTCAAGCCAGGCTCGGCGGCGTGGAGCTTTGCGCCGTCGATCACGCTGCCGATCTTCGAAGGCGGGCAGAACCTTGCCAACCTCGATCTCGCCAATATCCAGAAGAAAGTCCAGATCGCGACGTATGAAAAGGCGATCCAGACGGCCTTCCGCGAAGTGGCGGACGGACTCGCAGCACGCGGCACGTACGATCAGCAGATCCAGGCGCTGGAGCGCAATACGTTTGCAGAACAGCGTCGACTGGATCTGTCGAACCTGCGTTATACGAACGGCGTCGACAGCTATCTGTCGGTGTTGACTGCGCAGACCGATCTGTACTCGTCGCAGCAGTCGTTGATTACCGCGCGCATGCAACGTCTCCAGAACCTGGTCGATTTGTACCAGGCACTGGGCGGCGGCTGGATCCAACGGGCTGGCGAGCAGCCGCGTCCGGCGGATGCGCCGGTCGACTACGGCGCGGCAAGTGCGCCGGTGGCGGCTTCGGCCGCGACGGCGGGCTAAGCTTGAAGCAGGCGCGCGGCGGGTCACGGTTTTAGGTCAGCCGCGCTGGTTGACTGGGTTGACTGGGAATAAAAAACGCCACGGCAAGCCGTGGCGTTTTTTTTGTGCAGAGAGTGCGTGACTTCAGGTGCCTCACTCACTTCAGGCACCCCCAGCATCTGAGCAGGCACCTCAAGCACCTCAAGCACCGCAGTCGCGCGGCACTGGTTCTCCTCAAGTCAGACGCTCAGTGCAGGTCCACCGCACGCAGCATCTCGTCGCGCGGCGGCTCGTTCCCGCCGCGTCCGTCGAAATCATGGCCGGCTTTGCGAATTTCGCATTGCGCCTTCTTCTCGCTCTTCACACCGTTGAAGATCAGGTTCAGCACGACCGCCGACACCGACGCCAGCAAGATCCCGCTATGCAACAGCGGCGAGAGCGCCGGCGGCAGCTTCGAGAAAAATTGCGGCGACACCACCGGCACCAGACCCATGCCGATACTCACCGCGACGATGAACAGGTTGTGGTGGTTCTTCACGAAGTCGACCTTGGCCAGCACTTTGATACCGTTTGCCGCAACCATGCCGAACATCACGATGCCCGCACCGCCGAGCACGAAAGCCGGCACCGAGGCAACCACTTGTGCCATCTTCGGGAACAGGCCCAGCAGCACCAGGATCACGCCGCCCATCGCGCAGACAAAGCGGCTCTTCACACCCGTCACGCCGATCAGGCCGACGTTCTGCGAGAACGAGGTATGCGGAAACGAGTTGAAGATGCCACCGATCAGCGTGCCCAGACCGTCGACGCGCAAGCCGCGCACCAGCGTTTTCTGATCCACCGGACGATCCACCATGTCACCGACCGCGAGGAACATGCCGGTCGATTCGATGAAGGTGACGAACATCACGGTGACCATCGTCGCGATCGCGAGCGGATCGAAATGCGGCAGGCCGAAGTGGAACGGCATCACGATGCCGACCCACGGTGCGTGCGTGACGCCGTCCATGTTCACGCGGCCGAGTGCCAGCGCGATGATGAAACCCGCAACGATGCCGAGCAGCACCGAGATATTGGCGAGGAAGCCCTTGGCGAATTTGTTGATCAACAGGATCAGCATCAACACGAGGAGCGACAGACCGAGATAGACCGGATTGCCGTAGTCAGGGTTGCCGACACCGCCGGCCGCCCAGTTGATACCCACTTCCATCAGCGAGAGGCCGATCACCGAGATCACCACGCCGATCACCACTGGCGGGAAAAAGCGCAGCAGCTTGCCGACCATCGGCGCGAGAAGAATGCCCACGACCCCGGCCGCGATCGTCGAGCCGAAGATGTCGAGAATGCCGAGCGACGGATTGGTGCCGATCGCGACCATCGGACCGACAGCCGCGAACGTGCAGCCCATGATGACCGGCAGACGGATGCCGAAGATCCACAGACCGAGGGTCTGAATCAGCGTGGCGATGCCGCAGGAAAACAGGTCGGCGCTAATCAGGAACGCGATCTGGTCTTTCGGCAACTTCAGCGCCGCACCGATGATCAGCGGCACCGCAACTGCGCCTGCGTACATCACCAAAACGTGCTGAATGCCGAGCGTCAGCAACTGGCCCGCGGGCAGTCGCTCGTCGCACGGGTGAACCGTGTTCGATTGCATTTTGTCTCTCTCCACCATCTCGTTTTGGGATGACTCCAAGGTATGCGGAACGAAAAAGTGGAACAAGACCACTGGGGCCTATTCTGGCATTCCCGGTGACGATATGCATGAGGCCCATTTGAAAGGCAAAAGAAATGCGCGCGCTGCACAAATCGGCCGTAAGTCCCATGCAGCAGCGATGGAAGCGCAGGTGACGCTCGCGCCCGCCTGAATGAGATATGTGTGAGAATCAATGAGGTGTATCTCGCTCGACGCATAGTGCTGTTTTGATGCGACTCGTGGCGTGGCGGGGTTAACCCGCGATTCCGGGTTTTCTGCGTACATTCGGACGCGTTTCCGAAGCCGCGTAGCGGTGACAGAAAATACGTCGTTCCAGGCACCTTTCGCGTACTTGTCCCCAAGCTCAAATTGACGTTCTATCGCCCATGAGTTTTCTTGGCATCGACCTCGGCACCGGTTCCCTCAAAGTAGCAATCGTCGACGAAAGCGGCCGTGAGCAGGTAGCGGCGAGTGTCGCGTATGCACTCGAAACGCCGCATCCGGGATGGGCGGAAATCTCGGTGCAAACCTGGTGGCGCGCGCTATGCGAAGCGGCGGCGCGTTTGCCTGAGGATATGCGCCGCGAGATACAGGCAATCGGCTTCTCCGGACAGATGCACGGTGTCGTGCTGATCGACGCCGATGGCGAAGCTGTGCGCCCCGCAATGCTCTGGCCCGACACGCGCGCGTTGGGCCTGCTCGACCAGTGGCCCGAGCCGCAGCCGAATCCTGTTGCACCCGGCATGGCGGGTCCTTTGTTGCGTTGGATCGTGCAGAACGAACCGCTGTCCGCGCGCAAGGCGCGTTGGGCGCTGCAACCGAAGGATTGGCTGCGTGTCGCGCTGGGCGGCGCGGTCGCGACCGATCCATCCGACGCTTGCGCGACGGCGCTCGCCGATCCGGCTGGTGTGTGGGATCGGGAACTGCTTGAACGGCTCGAATTGCCGCGTGAGTGGTTTGCGCCGCTTGCACCTTCCTATGCGGCGGGCGGTACGTTGTCGCAGAAAGCTGCGCAGGAACTGGGTCTGCGAGCCGGCATCGTGCTCGCGATTGGCGGCGCCGATACGCCATGTGCCGCGCTCGGCAGTGGTCTCGCCAGCGACGGCGACGCGTTGCTTACCACCGGCACCGGTGGGCAAATCGTCGTGCTCGCCGAACACGCACCGCAAGCCGTGAAAGGCTTGCATCGCTATCGAGCCGCGAGTGACCACTGGTATCGGATGGCGGCGATGCAAAACGTCGGCGTCGCGCTCGAACGCGTGCGCGGCTGGCTCTCGTATGAATGGGCCGATGCCTATCGTGAAGCGTTCGGTGAAGCGTCGGGCGATGCATTGAGCAGCGGTGCCTCAGGCAACGCATCGGGTGAGGCCCTTGGTGACGCAACAGACGCTACCCCAATCGCCGCGCCAGGCCTCACCTTCCTGCCATACCTCACCGGCGAGCGCACGCCGTGGCTCAACCCATCCGCACGCGGCGGCTGGCTTGGCCTTGCATTCGACCACACGCGTGGCACGATGATGCGCGCCGCATTTGAAGGCGTCGCGTTCTCGCTGCGCGCCGGGCTCGACGCGATCCGTGCGAGTGGCGCCACGGTAACGACATTGAAACTCGCAGGCGGTGGTTCAGTCGATGCACGCTGGCGGCAGTTGCTTGCCGATGCGCTGAACGTCGAGCTCCATGCCGTGGATTGTCCGAACGCGGCGCCCCGTGGCGCGGCCATTCTCGGCGGATTGGCGAGCGGGCATTGGCGCGCGAGCGATCTCGCCGCGCTTGCGCCGGGCGCGACACGTGTTGCCGGGCCACAAGGTGATGCGGCGCTTGCCGAACGTTACGCGCGCTTTCTCGATCTGTATGGCCGCGTCGAATCATGGTTCGGCGAACCCCCACAACGGTAACCGAAGCGATGTCAGCTACAGACAATGCTGCGACGTACTTTGCAATACCATTACGGCTTTCGCGCGCTAAGTTATAGGCCGGCACGCGATGTCGGACGAGAGCAACATCGTCCGTTCACAGCCTGGCAAACGAATTAACTGCAGTAGCCGAACCGCGACACCGGCACGCCGCGCTATATTTCACTGCGACGCGCCAGAGCATTCATAGACTCACAGGAGCATTCACGATGAAAACCAAAGCAGCAATCGCCTGGAAAGCCGGCGCCCCGTTGACGATCGAAGAGGTGGACCTGGAAGGCCCGCGCGCCGGTGAAGTCCTGATCGAAGTGAAAGCGACGGGCATCTGCCACACCGACTACTACACGCTCTCGGGCGCCGATCCGGAAGGCATCTTCCCGGCGATTCTCGGTCACGAAGGCGCGGGTGTGATCGTCGACGTCGGCCCGGGCGTGGGCACGCTGAAGAAGGGTGATCACGTCATTCCGCTCTACACGCCGGAATGCCGCCAGTGCAAATTCTGTCTGTCGCGCAAGACCAATCTTTGTCAGGCGATCCGTTCGACGCAAGGCCGCGGCCTGATGCCCGATGCAACGTCGCGCTTCTCGCTGGACGGCAAGCCGCTGTTTCACTACATGGGCACATCGACGTTTTCGAACTACATCGTCGTGCCGGAAATCGCCGTCGCGAAGGTGCGTGAAGATGCACCGTTCGACAAGATCTGCTACATCGGTTGCGGCGTGACGACGGGCGTGGGCGCTGTCGTGTATTCGGCGAAGGTCGAAGCGGGTGCGAACGTGGTGGTGTTCGGTCTCGGCGGCATTGGTCTGAACGTGATCCAGGGCGCGAAGATGGTCGGCGCGGACAAGATTATCGGCGTCGATATCAACCCGGGCCGCGTGGAGCTGGCGAAGAAGTTCGGCATGACCCACTTCATCAACCCGAACGAAGTCGAGAACGTGGTCGATCACATCGTGCAACTCACCGACGGCGGCGCGGACTACTCGTTCGAATGTATCGGCAACACCAGGGTGATGCGTCAGGCGCTGGAGTGCACGCACAAGGGTTGGGGCCAGTCGTTCATCATCGGCGTGGCGGCGGCGGGCGAGGAGATCAGCACGCGTCCGTTCCAGCTGGTGACGGGGCGCGAGTGGAAGGGTTCCGCATTCGGTGGCGCGCGCGGCCGTACGGACGTGCCGAAGATCGTCGACTGGTACATGGAAGGCAAGATCAATATCGACGACCTGATTACGCACCGCCTGCCGCTCGAACGCATCAACGAAGGCTTCGATTTGATGAAGAAGGGCGAGTCGATCCGTTCGGTCGTGCTGTACTAACGCGGCACCGATACGTCACCGATACGTCACCGATACGTCAGTGGCCCAGCACAGAAAGGAGCATTGCGAATGCTTGAACTATTGTCGTCGTATGCCTGCCATGGCGGCGAGCAGCGGATCTACCGGCACGACTCGCAGACTGTCGGTCTGCCGATGCGCTTCTCGGTGTATCTGCCGCCGCAGGCCTTGCAGGCCAGCGCGAATGTGCCCGCGCTGTTCTACCTCGCGGGTCTGACTTGCACGGAAGAAACCTTTCCGGTCAAGGCGGGCGCGCAGCGCTTTGCGGCACAGCACGGCATCGCGCTGATCGCGCCGGATACCAGTCCGCGCGGCGCGGGCGTGCCGGGTGAAAGCGCGGCGTGGGATTTCGGCGTGGGTGCGGGCTTTTATGTCGACGCGACACAGCAGCCGTGGGCGAAGCAGTATCGGATGTACTCGTACGTGCGCGACGAACTGCGCGAAACGGTACTCGCGAATCTGCCAGTGGACGGCGCGCGTCTTGGCATCTTCGGGCATTCGATGGGGGGTCACGGCGCGTTGATGCTGGCGCTGCGCAACCCGGAGATCTATCGGTCGGTGTCGGCGTTCGCGCCGATCGCCGCGCCTTCACAGTGCCCGTGGGGCGTGAAGGCGTTCAGCGGATATCTGGGCGAAGACCGCGAAGCGTGGAAGCAGTATGACTCGAGCGAGCTGGTCGCTCACGTGTCGCGCAAGTTCACGCAAGGGATTCTGGTCGATCAGGGGCTGGCGGATCAGTTCCTCGCCGAGCAACTGAACCCGGATGTGTTCGAAGCTGCCTGCAAGGCTGCGGGGCAGCCGCTAACGCTGCGCCGTCACGCGGGCTACGACCACGGCTATTACTTCATCTCGACTTTCATCGAGGACCATCTCGCGCATCACGCGAAGGTGCTGCTTGGTTGAAGTCTTGCAGGAGGAGGGCGGCGGCATGCAGTTGTGTTGCCGCCTCAATGCCGCCTCAACAAACTCCCGCCATACACAACAGCCGACAGCACGGTGATCCAGAAGCTCGTTGGCCAGTCGGTATAGAACGCCAGGGTCAATCCCAGCCATGCCTGTACCAGCGCGAACACGGCGGCGAGTACGAGACCGGTGGAAAGCCGCGTCGTCACGTTTTGCGCGGCGGCAGCCGGTCCGACCATCAGCGTGAACACCAGCAGTACGCCGACGATCTGTGTGCATGCCGCCACGGCCAGTGCGGCGATCGCCAGAAACAACACCGACACCAGACGCAACGACACGCCCTTGGCTTCGGCTAATTCCGGCTGTAGCGAAGCAAACAGCAACGGCCGCATGATCGCCGCGAGCGCCAGCAAACTGACGACACCCAACGCCGCCAGCACGCCGAGCGTCGACGCATTCACGCCGAGCACGTTGCCGAACAGCAGCGCGGTGACCTGGGTCGCGTACGCCGTGAAGAAGTGCAGGAACAGCAAGCCGAAGCCGAGCGACAGCGACAGGATCACGCCGATCGCCACATCGCGTCCGGCGAGCCGCTCGCCGAGCGCGCCCATGCCGACCCCTGCCGCGAGCGTGAAGCCGATCATCCCCCAGATCGGCGAGATGCCGATCAGGACCGCGCCGGTCGCACCGGTGAAGCCCACGTGCGAGAGCGCGTGGCCCGCGAAGGTCTGCCCACGCATCACCAGAAAATATCCCACTATCCCTGCCAGCACCGCGACGATCCCCGACGCCGCGAACGCGTTCACCATGAAATCGTATTCAAACATCGTGCGTGTGTCCGTCGCGTGAGTCGTGCTGGTGTGAGTGGCCGTGTGCACCATCGTGGTCGTGCGAATGCCCGTGAGAGTGCGAGTGGCTATGGCCGCCGTTCTCGTCGTGTTCGTGCTCGTGATCGTGTTTTTCGACTTCGACGTCGCCCGACATCACGAAGATGCGGCCGTTCACGCGCATCACGTCGATCGGCGAACCATAGAGACGCGACAGCACCGGCTTTGTAATGACTTCATCGACGGTGCCGAGCGCGGCGACGCCGCTGCCGAGATACAGCACGCGGTCGAGCGAGTTCAGAAGCGGGTTCAGTTCATGCGCCGAGAACAGCACGGCAATGCCGAGTTCCTGCTGCACGCGCCGCACCAGTTCAACGACGCTCTTCTGATGATGTGGATCGAGGCTGATCAGCGGTTCATCGAGGAGCAGCAGCTTGGGATTGCCGAGCAGGCATTGCGCGAGCAGCAGGCGCTGACGCTCGCCGCCCGACAGTTCCGATAACGGCCGCTCGGCCAGCTTGCGGCCGCCCACCAGATCCAGCACCCGCTCGACATCCGCACGGGTCTTGCTGTCCGCATGGGGCAGGCCCCAGCGGTGTCCGTCGGCAGCCATGGCGACGAAGTCGCGGCCACGCACGCGGCGTCCTGCCAGCGCACTGCGCGTCTGCGGCATATAGCCGATCGACGCGTTGCCACGCGCGACCGGCTGCCCCAGCAAGCGGATCGCGCCGCTCGCCGCCGGCACGAGACCGAGCACGGCGCGCATCAAGGTCGTCTTGCCTGCGCCGTTCGGCCCGAGCACGCCGATGAATTCGCCCTGGTTCACCACGAACCCGGTGTCGCGCAGAATCGAGCGGCCGCCGAGTTCGAGCGTCACGTGCTCGAGTTCGAGCACGGGCGTGTTGGCGCGTGAGCTGGTTAATGCACTCGTTGATGCATTAGCTGGCGTGCTGTGGCCAGTCTCGGTCATGGGGTTTTTCCTTTGGCGGTGCTTGCCGCCGCATCCGCTGCGCTCGCATCGCCCGCAGCCAGCGCCGTGCCCAACGCGTCGAGCTGCGTCAGCATCCACGTCTGATAGGTCTTGCCGGCCGGTTCGGTTTCGGTGACGCTCATGGTCGGCACCTTCGATTGCTGCGCGAGCTTCAACATGCGTTTGGTCAGGGCCTCGGTTGCCTGGCTGTTATAGATCAGAACGCGTACGCGCTTTTCGCGCAGATCGCGTTCGAACGCGGCGATATCGGCCGCGCTTGCTTCAGTGTCGTTCATCGTCGCCAGCTGGAAGCGCAGATTGCGCATCGAGAGGCCTACTGCGTCCGACATATAGCCGAACACCGGCTCGGTCGCCGTCACGGGCACGCCGGCGTAGCGGCTATGCAGACCGGCGACTTTGGCGTCGATGGGTTTCAGCGAATCGAGAAACTTCGCGAGGTTCGCATCGTACGCCGACTTGTGCGCCGGGTCAGCCGCGACGAGCGCCGCGCTCACCGCGCGCGCCACTTTCGGCATGGTCGCCGGGTCGTACCACAGGTGCGGATTATCGCCGCCCTTCTTGCCGACGAGATCCGCGGCGACAATCGTGGTGCGCTTCGCGCTCTTCGAGGCCCCCAGCAATTTTGCCATCCACGGATCGTAGTCGGCGCCGTTGTAGACCACAAGGCTCGCATGCTGCAAGGCGCGCGCCGTCTTCGGGCTGGCCTCGAACAGATGCGGATCCTGATCCGGATTGCTGAGGATGCTCGTTACGTCGACGCGGTCGCCGCCTAGTTGCTGCACGACGTCGCCGTAAAAGTTTTCCGCTGCCACCACCGGGATTTTCGCATCCGCGGCGAAGGCGCTATGACTGAGCGAGAAAGCAGCAGCGGCAACCGCGCCCATGGCCAGGTATTTCGACAGCTTCAGCGCATGGCGCGCCCCGTTCAACATCGAGCCGAATTTCTTCATCGTTGTTTCCTGCTGCGTGAGAGTTGAAAGAAACACAAACGTCAGGCATGCCCGGTTTTCGCGGTCACGCCGGTTTTCATGCCGATGCACCTGTGGACCGCGCCGCGCGGGCGCAGCGGGCGCACAGTCCGCTTAATTCGACTACCTGGCGGTGCACCTCAAAGCCGTGCGCCGGCGCGCTATGCGACAACTGCTGGGCAAGATCGCCGCCGGGAATCTCGACGGTCGCCCCGCACCCGTCGCACATCAGAAACTGGCCGCTGTGCGGCAGGCCGACTTCGCAGCAGGCCACGAACGCGTTCTTCGATTCGATCCGATGGACGAAGCCGTGTGCGAGCAGAAATTCCAGCGCGCGGTAGACGGTCGTGGGCGGCACGCGGCCACGCTGCGGCTCAAGTGCGTCCAGTAGTTCATAGGCGCCGATCGGCCGGTCGCTGGCGACGATCGCCGCATACACCTGACGCCGCAGCGGCGTGAGCGCAAGCCCATGCAGGGCGGCGTGCGCTTCGGCATGGGCGACGCGTACGGCATGGTGTTCTGCAATCGATGTAGCCATCAGCGGACTCCCCTGACGAACCTGCAAGGCTTCGAAGCGAAGCGAGGTCGCAATGATATAACGTATCTTTAATTCTTGTCAGCGACTTGAGCAGAAAGCCGATTGGCGGCCTTTGATTTCTCGGAACAGTGTCGATCGGGACGGGGAAAGGGTGCACGCTGGATACGCGCCGGGCGGGCCCGGCTCCTGCCGCGCTGCACCATCGAAATCTGCTCGAGCGCCTTGACATGACCCGGTCCGTATCCGATCATTCGATCACTAACAGAGCAATTGTTCGCGCAACGAGCGTTCGCTCACTGCGCCACAAGAAGCGAAACGAACCGGAGACAGGCAGTGGCGGCACGATTGCAAGACAAGGTGGCCATTCTGACGGGTGCGGCAAGCGGAATCGGTGAAGCCGTGGCGCGGCGCTATCTGGACGAAGGCGCGCGTTGCGTGCTGGTCGATGTGAAGCCGACGGACAGTTTCGGCGACGCGTTGCGCGCCGCGTACGGCGACCGCGTGCTGACCGTCAGTGCCGACGTGACGCGCCGCGAGGACATCGAACGCATCCTCGCGAGCACGCTGGCGCGCTTCGGCCAGGTCGATATCCTGTTCAACAACGCGGCGCTCTTCGATATGCGCCCGATCCTCGATGAATCCTGGGACGTGTTCGACCGCCTCTTCGCGGTCAACGTGAAGGGCATGTTCTTCCTGATGCAGACCGTCGCCCAGAAAATGGTCGAGCAGGGCCGTGGCGGCAAGATCATCAATATGTCGTCGCAAGCCGGGCGGCGCGGCGAGGCGCTGGTGTCGCACTACTGCGCGACCAAAGCCGCCGTACTCAGCTATACGCAGTCCGCGGCGCTCGCTCTCGCGCCGCACAAGATCAATGTGAACGGTATTGCGCCGGGTGTCGTCGATACGCCGATGTGGAAAGAGGTCGACGCGCTCTTCGCCCGCTATGAAAACCGGCCGCTCGGCGAGAAGAAGCGCCTGGTCGGTGAAGCGGTGCCGCTCGGCCGTATGGGTGTGCCGGACGATCTGACCGGCGCCGCCCTGTTTCTCGCGTCGGCGGATGCCGACTACATCACCGCGCAAACGCTGAACGTCGACGGCGGCAACTGGATGAGCTGAGCGAATCGTAGAGTGGATGAGTCGGACCTGCTTCACCCTTCGTCATTTTCGTAGAACAAACGCAGCATCACATAACGTACGAGAAAGGAGACAACACATGAAACCAGCTACAAAATCCGCGCTGAAGGCGGTCAGTGCCGGCGCTGTCGCATGCTTTGCGTTGCACGCTCAGGCGGCCACGGTGACCATTGCGACGTTGAACAATCCGGACATGATCGAGTTGAAGAAACTCTCGCCCGCTTTCGAGCAGGCGAATCCGGATATCAAGCTCAACTGGGTGATTCTCGAAGAAAACGTGCTGCGTCAGCGCGCCACCACCGACATCACGACTGGCAGCGGCCAGTTCGACGTGATGACGATCGGCGCGTACGAAACGCCGCAATGGGGCAAGCGCGGCTGGCTCACGCCGCTCACCAACCTGCCCGCTGATTACGATCTGAACGACGTCGTGAAGACGGCCCGCGACGGCCTCTCGAGCGGCGGCCAGTTGTACGCGCTGCCGTTCTACGTCGAAAGCTCCATGACGTATTACCGCAAGGATCTGTTCGCGGCCAAGGGCCTGAAGATGCCCGATCAACCGACCTACGACCAGATCGCGCAATTCGCCGACAAGCTCACGGACAAAGCCAACGGCATGTACGGCATCTGCCTGCGCGGCAAGGCCGGCTGGGGCGAAAACATGGCGTACGCGACGACGCTGGTGAACACCTTCGGCGGCCGCTGGTTCGACGAAAAGTGGCAAGCGCAACTGACCTCGCCGGAATGGAAGAAGGCCATTACGTTCTACGTCGATCTATTGAAGAAAGACGGCCCTCCGGGAGCGAGTTCGAACGGCTTCAACGAAAACCTGACGCTGATGTCCTCGGGCAAGTGCGCAATGTGGATCGATGCAACGGTGGCCGCCGGCATGCTCTACAACAAGCAGCAGTCGCAGATCGCCGACAAGGTGGGTTTTGCGGCGGCGCCGATCGCCGTCACGCCGAAGGGCTCGCATTGGCTGTGGGCATGGGCATTGGCCATTCCGAAGTCGTCGAAGCAGGCTGACGCGGCGAAGAAGTTCATCGCCTGGGCCACGTCGAAGCAGTACATCGAACTGGCCGCGAAGGATGAGGGCTGGGCTTCGGTGCCGCCGGGAACGCGTCATTCGACTTACGCGCGCCCTGAGTACAAGCAGGCCGCACCGTTCGGCGACTTCGTGCTGAAAGCAATCGAAACGGCGGATCCGGATCACCCGACGCTCAAGCCGGTGCCGTACACCGGTGTGCAGTTCGTTGGCATCCCTGAGTTCCAGTCGTTCGGCACCGTGGTCGGTCAGAGCATCTCCGGCGCGGTTGCCGGTCAGATGACGGTCGATCAGGCGCTGGCAGCCGGGCAGGCAACGGCGAACCGCGCCGTGCAACAGGCCGGTTACCAGAAATAAGCTGGCTTGCAAGCACCGTAACGTAACGTGAAACGCGCCGGCTGACGCCCGTCAGCCGGCTCACGCAGCACAGCGGGCCGTCCTCGTCACTCATTTGGCACTTACGCGCCGCGACATCGCAGGCGTCGCGGTGAGTGATGCGGCTAAGGCGGTGTCTTCGCCGGACAGCCCGCGCATTACCGAACAGGTGGTCAACCATGCGTCCTCTGCGCCTACCTCTCATGCATGCCCATCCCCAGACAGAAAAAGAACGCGAAGTCCGCAAAGCCAATTCCGCCCGCTGGCTGGTATCGCCCTCGGTCGCGGTACTCGTACTGTGGATGGCTATTCCGCTGGCGATGACGATCTGGTTTTCGTTTTCGCGCTACAACCTGCTGAATCCGGATCTCAAAGGCTTCGCTGGATTCGACAACTACAAATATCTCGCCACCGATCCGTCGTTCGGACCGTCGATCGGGCACACGCTCGAGCTGATCATCTCGGTGCTGGTGATCACGGTGGTCGGCGGCGTGCTGATGGCGATTCTGTTCGATCGTAAGTTCTACGGTCAGGGCGTCGCGCGGCTGCTGGCGATCGCGCCGTTTTTCGTGATGCCGACGGTCAGCGCGCTGATCTGGAAGAACATGATCCTGCACCCGGTGTATGGCCTGATCGCACAGGGCATGCGCGCAGTCGGCATGCAGCCGATCGACTGGTTCGCCGACTATCCGCTGACGGCCGTGATCATGATCGTCGCGTGGCAGTGGCTGCCGTTCGCGTTCCTGATTCTGTTCACCGCGATCCAGTCGCTCGATCAGGAGCAGAAGGAAGCGGCACGCATCGACGGTGCGGGTCCGTTCTCGATGTTCTTCTACATCACGCTGCCTCACCTGAAACGGGCAATTGCAGTGGTGGTGATGATGGAGACGATTTTCCTGCTGTCGATCTTCGCCGAAATCTATACGACCACGGGCGGCGGTCCGGGCACCGCGACCACCAATCTGTCGTACCTGATCTATTCGCTGGGTCTGCAACAGTTCGACGTCGGTCTCGCTTCGGCAGGCGGCATTCTGGCTGTGGTGCTGGCCAACATCGTGTCGTTCTTCCTGGTGCGGATGCTCGCGAAGAACCTGAAAGGGGAGTACGAAAAATGAGCCACGTTGCCTCTACACCTGCGTCCACTACGACGCCCATGACTGTGCCGGCCAAGTCGCCGTTCGCCGCAATTCGCCGCGGCATTCCCGGCGTGATTGCCTGGCTGGTCGCGCTGCTGCTGTTCTTCCCGATCTTCTGGATGACGATCACCGCGTTCAAGACGGAGCAGCAGGCGTATTCGTCGTCGCTGTTCTTCATCCCGACGCTCGATAGTTTTCGCGAGGTATTCGCGCGCAGCAATTACTTTTCGTTCGCGTTGAATTCGGTGCTGATTTCGGTCGGTGTCACGGTGCTGTGCCTGATTCTCGCCGTGCCCGCCGCCTACGCGATGGCGTTCTTTCCGACGCACCGCACGCAGAAGGTGCTGCTGTGGATGCTGTCGACCAAGATGATGCCGTCGGTCGGCGTGCTGGTGCCGATCTATCTGTTGTGGAAGAACACCGGCTTGCTCGATACGGTGTCGGGTCTGGTGATCGTCTACACGCTGATCAATTTACCGATTGCCGTGTGGATGTCGTTCACGTACTTCGCTGAAATTCCGCGCGACATTCTCGAAGCAGGACGGATCGACGGCGCTGCGACGTGGCAGGAAATCGTCTACCTGCTGATGCCGATGTCGTTGCCGGGGCTTGCCTCCACCTCGCTGCTGCTAGTGATCCTGTCCTGGAACGAAGCGTTCTGGAGCATCAACCTGTCGAGTTCGAACGCCGCACCGCTGACCGTGTTCATCGCGTCGTATTCGAGTCCTGAAGGTCTGTTCTGGGCGAAGCTCTCCGCTGCATCGCTGCTTGCGGTCGCACCGATCCTGATCGTCGGCTGGTTGTCGCAGAAG
Organism: Paraburkholderia sediminicola; assembly: GCF_046026855.1. GTDB lineage: Bacteria > Pseudomonadota > Gammaproteobacteria > Burkholderiales > Burkholderiaceae > Paraburkholderia > Paraburkholderia sediminicola_A. Next base: position 33,152 of record NZ_JAQQET010000031.1, read on the forward strand.
CAACTGGTGCGCGGCCTTACGTTCGGGGCGGTCAAATGACGGCAGGCACGGCGATAGGCAGCTTCGCGCTGATCTGCGATTGCGACGGCGTGCTGATCGACAGCGAAGCCGTGGCGGCGCGCATGCTGGTGCACGAACTCGAAGCGCGCTGGCCCGATACCGATGTCGAACCGGTGGTGCTGCCGCTGCTCGGCCTGCGCATCGAAAAGGTGTTGCAAGGCACGGCGGCGCAACTCGGCAAGCGCCTCAGCGTCGCGGATATCGAGGCGATCCGCCAAGCGGTGGAAGCGGCGGCGATGCAGGCGCCGGCAGTCGTTGGAATCGAGGCCGCGCTCGCGCAGGTGCCGCTCACCAAAGCATGCGCGAGCAACAGTTTCCGGCCGTATGTGGAGAACGTGCTGGCGCGCACGGGCCTCGTGAAATTCTTCGGCGACCGGCTCTTTTGCGCCGATGCGGTGCCGAATCCGAAGCCCGCGCCCGATGTCTATCTCGCTGCCGCGCAAGGTGTCGGCCTCGCACCGTCCGCCTGCCTCGTCGTGGAAGACAGCGTGACGGGCGTGACGGCGGCAACCGCGGCGGGCATGACGGTGCTGGGCTTTATCGGCGGCGGTCATGCGAGTGACGCGCAGATCGACGCATTGCATGCAGCGGGCGCACGTCACGTTTTCGACGACATGCTGCAGTTGCCGGAACTGGTCGCGCAATGGACGCTGAGCGCGACGGCAGCGGCGCCGTAAGCGCCGTAGGTCAAAGTCAATGAACAACGAATGAGCTGGATCGGAATCGTACATAGAGAAGCGAATCAACGCAGCTGCTGAAGAAACGGAAGCAACGGAACTAACCTGAGCAACCGACGCAGTTGAAGCACCGTTAGCAACGCACAGCAATACACGGAGACACATCATGGCAAGCGTAACTCTGCGTAACATCAGAAAAGCCTACGACGACAACGAAGTGATGCGCGACATCAACCTCGACATCCTGGACGGCGAATTCGTCGTGTTCGTGGGTCCGAGCGGTTGCGGTAAATCGACGCTGATGCGGATGATCGCCGGCCTCGAAGACATCAGCGGCGGCGACCTCACCATCGACGGCACGCGTGTGAACGACGTGCCGCCCGCCAAGCGCGGCATCGCGATGGTGTTTCAGTCGTACGCGCTGTATCCGCACATGACGCTATACGACAACATGGCGTTCGGCCTGAAACTCGCCGGCACCAAGAAGCCGGAGATCGACGCCGCCGTGCGTAATGCGGCGAAGATTCTGCACATCGACCATCTGCTCGATCGCAAGCCGAAGCAGCTTTCGGGCGGTCAGCGCCAGCGCGTTGCAATCGGCCGCGCGATTACGCGCAAACCGAAAGTGTTCCTGTTCGACGAACCGTTGTCGAATCTCGACGCCGCGCTGCGTGTAAAGATGCGCCTCGAATTCGCGCGTCTGCATGACGAATTGAAGACCACCATGATCTACGTGACGCACGATCAGGTCGAAGCCATGACGCTGGCCGACAAGATCGTCGTGCTGTCGGCGGGCAATGTGGAGCAGGTCGGCAGCCCGACCATGCTGTATCACGCGCCGGCCAATCGCTTCGTCGCCGGCTTCATTGGTTCGCCGAAAATGAATTTCATGGAAGGGATCGTGCAATCGGTGACGCACGACGGCGTCACGGTGCGCTACGAAACCGGCGAGACGCAGCGTGTCGCGGTCGAGCCGGGCACGGTGAAGCAGGGTGATAAGGTCACCGTCGGTATTCGTCCGGAGCACCTGCATGTCGGCACGACAGACGACGGCATCTCGGCGCGCACCATGGCGCTCGAATCGCTCGGCGACGCAGCGTATCTGTATGCAGAATCCGGCGTTTCACCGGATGGCCTGATCGCGCGAATTCCACCGCTCGAACGGCACGCCAAGGGCGAGATGCAAAAACTTGGCGCCACACCGGATCACTGCCATTTGTTCGACAGCGAAGGGAAAGCGTTCCAGCGTAAGATCGTCGAAGTCCTGGCCGCGTGAGTCAGTGATGGGGAAGGTGGCGGGCGCGCCGCTTTCCTTCAGGCTTCCAGCGCCGCCCGTGCACACAACTCGTCAGTCACCAGTCCCGACAGCCAGCCGCCTTTGAGCACCGCGATCAGCGCTTCGCGCTTGCGCGCGCCGCCGGCAAACCCGATGGTGGGCCGCTGCGGCGGGGCGTCGAGTGCGATGCTGGTGACACGCCGGCCAGTCGGCGATTCAACGTGCGCGCCGGCTGAATCGATCGGCAGGCCGAGCATTTCCGCCACCGCACCGTTCTGCACCAACTCCTTCACTTCCGCGGAGGTGATAAAGCCGTCTTCATGCAGCGGACAGTGCGGCCCGATATTGCCGATGCCGACGAACGCGACATCCGCCTTGGCCGACAGCGATTCGACGATTCGGTACAGCCGGTGATTGCACCACTGCGCGCGCTCGGCCTCGCTATCGGCGAGCAGCGGCGCAGGCAGCAGAAAATACTTGCCGCCGGTCTTCTCGGAAATGTGCAGCGCGACGTCATAGCGGTTCGAGGAGCCGTCCTGGGCGATCGCCCCGACCATCGATACCAATCGGTGCTGCGGACGCTCCAGCTGGGCGATCTGATCGACTGCGGCCTTCAGCGTACGGCCGCTGCTCACGGCGACCACCATCGGTTTTTCTTCGCTGAGATAGCGTTCCATGACCTGCGCGCCGGCCACCGCCAGCTTGCGGTCGACTTCCTCCGGCGTATCGCTGTCGATCGGTACGACTTCGCACATGCTCAGGCCGTAGCGCTTCGAGAGTTGATCGGCGAGGGCAAGACAATCGGCCAGTTTGTGATCGACGCGCACGCGGATCAGATTCTTCTCGACAGCGAAGGCGACCAGGCGCTGCGCGACCGGGCGTGACACCTGCAGTTTCTCGGCGATTTCGTTCTGGGTATTGCCGGCGACGTAATAAAGCCACGCGGCGCGGGTAGCAAGATCTAATTTTTCTGTGGACTTGGGCACGGTGACGGTTCGCTTGAGGTGCGCCGATGATAGCAGCCGGTCTCCGCCTCTCAGCGGGAACCGGCTGCGGCTTGCCGGTTAGGCGAGCGGTTGCCGCGCGGGGTCGAACAGCGGCCGCACGTGGCGGTAGAGCGCGCGATAGGCTTCGAGCCGGTTGCGCAGTTCGGCGTGTCGTTGCGGGTTCGGCGTGAACTCCTTTTCGATCGGCGGCTTGGTCAGCACCTTGGCCGGTTCGCCGCCCGCCGCCAGCCAGCCGAGGCGTGCCGCGCCGAGCGCCGCGCCGGTTTCGCCGCCGCCGTGCTTGCGGGTCGCGGTGTCGAGCGCATCGGCGAGCAGTTGCGCCCAGTAGTCGCTGCGAGCGCCGCCGCCGAGCAGGGAAAGCGCCTTCGCTTCGGTGCCGGCCGCGCGCAATGCGTCGAGGCCGTCAGTGAGTGCGAGCGTCACGCCTTCGAGTACCGAGTAGCCGAGCAACGCGCGATCGGTTGCGTGATTCATGCCGAAGAACACGCCTTGCGCATACGGATCGTTGTGCGGCGTGCGCTCACCCGACAGATAGGGCAGAAAGAGCGGGGCGGTGTTCAACGCGTCCGCTGGCAGCGCCTCAATTTCGGCGAGCAGGGTCGGCTCGTCGGTTGAGGTGAGTTTGCAGAACCAGCGCAAGCAACTTGCCGCCGAAAGCACCACGCTCATCTGATGCCAGCGATCTGGAATCGCGTGACAGAATGCGTGCACCGCAGAAGCCGGATTCGGCCGGAAGCTGTCGCCGACCACGCACAACACGCCGGACGTGCCGAGCGAGACGAAGCCGTCGCCCGGTTGCGTTGCGCCGATGCCGATCGCACTCGTGGCGTTATCGCCGCCACCGGCCGCGACGATCACGGCGTCGCTCAAACCGAACTCGCGCGCCACCTCGGGAAGCAGGGTGCCGGATGGCTCGCTGCCTTCGCACAAGGCTGGCATCTGCGCGCGCGTCATGTTGCAGGCGGCGAGCAGCGAATCGGACCAGTCGCGTTTGGCGACGTCGAGCCACAGCGTGCCCGCTGCATCCGACGGATCGGATACCTTGCCGCCGGTCAGTTGCAGGCGTAGATAGTCCTTCGGCAGCAGCACGCAGGCAGTCCGCGCGAAGATGTCCGGTTCGTGACGCGCGACCCACAGCAGCTTCGGCGCGGTGAAACCGGGCATCGCGAGATTGCCGGCCACGGTGTGCAACTCCGGCGCGCGCTCGGTCAGCTCCGCGCATTCCTTGTCGCTGCGCATGTCGTTCCACAGGATCGCAGGGCGCAATACGCGGTCCTGCGCATCCAGCAGCACGGCGCCGTGCATCTGCCCCGAGAGGCCGATGCCGCGAATCTGCGCGAACTCGTCGGGATGTTTGGCGCGCAACGCGGCCAACGCCGTGCGCGTGCCGGCCCACCAGTCTTCGGGATTCTGTTCGGCCCAGCGCTGATGCGGGCGCGAAACGGTAAAGGGCGAGCCTGCGGTGCCGATCACGCGTCCATCGGACGCAAGCAGCAGGACTTTCACTTCGGACGTGCCGAGGTCGATGCCGAGATACATGGGCGCGAAACCTTCGTCGTTAGGGATGCGCTACTTTAGCCGCATAGGGCAAGCGGTGCCATGCGCATTAAGCCTGGCACCGGCGCGCTTCGATGCCGCGCGGTGCCAGGCGCTGAGCGACGCGATGCCCGTTGCTGCCGGCGTGCGCGTGCACCACATTGCGGCGACGCTGGGCGCCGTCGCACGGGTTCGCGGGTCAAGCCGCGCCGCGTTTGGCCAGCCACACGTCGACGCGTGCCAACGCGCCTGCCAACGCCGATTCCAACTCCGGTGTCTGCGCCATGCTGCCCCACAGCAGCCGGTCAGCGGCGAACGCCTTCAACGGATCGGGCGCGCTAAAGAAACCGCGCGCGACGCGCTCGTCCATCACGCCATCCTGATACGCATACGGCAGCTTGCCGGCGTTCCAGCGTTCGAGGAAGCGAAAGAACAGCGCCGGCAACATCGCCGTCGCCGCTGGCGTGGCGCCGCGCTCGAAGCATTCGGCGAGCGTCGGCGCGATAAAACCGGGCAGCTTCGAAAAACCATCGGCGGCAACGCGCTGGTTGGTGTCCTGGATATAAGGGTTGCCGAAGCGGTCGAGCACGACATCGCGATAGCGTTCGAGATCGAGTGGGCTCGGCGTAAGGCAGGGGATCACGTCTTCGGTCACGTAATCGAAGGCGAATTTGTGGATGTCCGGGTCGAGCGTGCCTTCGTGGATGTAGTTCAGTCCGACCAGCGTGCCTGCCCACGCAATGCAGCTATGCGGTGCGTTGAGAATGCGGATCTTCGCTTCCTCGTAAGGCAGCACCGAGTCGACCAGTTCCGCGCCGACCTTTTCCCACGCGGGGCGTCCCGCGATGAAACGGTCTTCGATCACCCATTGGATGAAGGCTTCGCCCATGACCGGGCAGGCATCGTCGACGCCGGTGGCGGCTTTCACGCGTTCGCGCACGTCGGGCGTGGGACGTGGCGTGATGCGGTCGACCATTGAACTTGGACACGCGGTGTTGTCGTCGAACCATTGCGCCAGTTCGTCCGCACCGCGTCGTTCGAGAAATTCGCTCATGCCCGCATGAAAACGCTCGCCGTTGCTGCGCAGGTTATCGCAAGTCTGGAGCGTGACCGGGCCAGCGCCGCGCTTCATGCGTGCGTCGAGAATCGCCGCGAGCGCGCCGTAAATCGTGGTGTGGCCGCCTTTCAGGTCAATCGCGAGATCGGCATTTTCGGTATCGAGTTCGTCCTGTTCGTCGAGGTAATAGCCGCCTTCGGTGACGGTAAACGCAATGATCTTGCAGGACGGATCGGCGCCCGCTTCGATCAGCGTATCGAGACTCTCGGTCCACGGCACCACGCGCTCGATCGAACGGATCGTCTCGTACGCGCGCTCGCCCTGCGGCGTGACGGTTTCGAGTGTATAGACGCCGTTTTGCGCGGCAAGCGCTTCGAGCACCGCATTCATGTCGCTGCGAATATTGCCGACCGTCAGCGACCAGTGCGGCTCGCCCGCCACTTTCGCCTCGTTCAACCGATGGAGATACCAGGCCTGATGCGCGCGATGAAACGATCCCGCGCCGATGTGCAGGATCACGTGTGCGGCCGCGCCGCTGCCTTGCCCGCTGTTCATGTGCGTCTCCTGAATGTCTTCGATCGCACGGCTTGAAGCGTGCGTTTTTTCTCGAGGGTGGAGCATTTGCTCTGTCTGTGAGCGAATGATCGTACCCGGCGAATCGAATGTCAAGGCGACGTAAGCGGCTTTTCGTGGCGCAGCGCGGCGTGGCGGGACTTTCGGCGCGACTCGCGAGGCGTCCGCGCGTTATGGGACGTGTCTCGCGGTGCGTATTGCATTGCATCAAATTTGACTTTCACCGCGCCAGGACTAACCCGAATGCAAAAAAGTATCGGTCCACGGTTTCATTTCGAGTGGTGGATAAGGCTTTTGAGGGCTACTTTTCGCTATACAAGATGAAGCTCAGCGGCACTTGCGACACGCCGCTTCATGGAGGCAGACGCGATGCAACCCGATCTGGAACTCGTCGCCGTACGGCGTGACGAATCGTTCAAAGTGTGGTCGCACGGCTATCCGTATCGCACGGTGCGCTGGCATTTTCATCCGGAATACGAAATCCATCTGATCGTGGCGACGACCGGCAAGATGTTCGTCGGCGACCATATCAGCAGTTTTGTGCCCGGCAACCTCGTGTTGATGGGGCCGAACCTGCCGCATAACTGGGTCAGCGACGTGCCGGAAGGCGAGACGATTGCGCAGCGCAATCTGGTTGTTCAGTTCGGGCAGGAGTTCGTGTCGAGTTGCATGGGCAGCTTCCCGGAGTGGCGTCAGGTCGAAGCGCTGCTCGCCGACTCGCGCCGCGGCGTGTCGTTCGGCGCGCAGACAAGTGCGGCGATCCAGCCGCTGTTCCTCGAATTGCTGGCCGCGCGTGGACTGCGCCGACTCGTGCTGTTCATGTCGATGCTCGAAATCCTGATGGATGCCGAGGATCGCGAGACGCTTGCGAGTCCCGCCTATCAGGCAGACCCGACCGGGTTTGCGTCGACTCGCATCAATCACGCGCTGTCGTATATCGGCAAGAACCTGTCCAACGATCTGCGCGAATCGGATCTGGCTCAACTCGCCGGGCAAAGTGTCAGTGCGTTCTCACGCTATTTCCGCCGCCATACGGGGCTGCCATTCGTGCAGTACGTGAACCGCATGCGCATCAACCTCGCGTGCCAGCTGCTCATGGACGAGGAACTGAGTGTCACCGATATCTGCTTCAAGGCGGGCTTTAACAACCTGTCGAATTTCAACCGGCAGTTCCTCGCGGTGAAGGGTATGGCGCCTTCGAAATTTCGCCACTACCAGCAACTGAACGACGCGAGCCGCGACGCCTCCGAAGAAGCGGCCGCGCGCGGCGCAGGCATCGACGATGCACCCGCTATCGTGCTTGCGCCAGGTTTGCCACGCACCGCTGCCGCTGCCTATCCACCGACGTAGTCCTCATCAAGCTTTAAGCCAAAGCGTTTCACTTCACCCGCGTTTCAACACCTATCGCGCTGTCGCCGGACAGCGTGAGGGACGTGCTCATCTCATCGAATAGTTTTAATAACGGAGACAACCATGACGCAATCCACTTCAAAGCAGACATCGTTGAAGACCTTCGCGCGCAGTACGGCAGCGCTCGCGATGTTCGCGTTCGGCCTGTCGTTCGTCACGGCGCCGGCTGCACAAGCCGCACCGCTGAAGATCGGCATGACGTTTCAGGAACTGAACAACCCGTACTTCGTGACGATGCAAAAAGCGCTGAACGATGCGGCGGCGTCGATCGGTGCCACCGTGGTCGTCACCGACGCGCATCACGACGTCAGCAAGCAGGTCAGTGACGTCGAGGACATGCTGCAAAAGAAGATCGATATCCTGCTCGTGAATCCGACCGATTCGACCGGCATTCAATCGGCGGTGACGTCGGCTAAAAAGGCGGGCGTCGTGGTGGTTGCGGTCGATGCGAATGCGAATGGTCCGGTCGATTCGTTCGTCGGCTCGAAGAATTTCGACGCGGGACAGATGGCGTGTGAGTACCTGGCGAAGTCGCTTGGCGGCAGTGGAGAAGTGGCGATTCTCGACGGCATTCCGGTCGTGCCGATTCTCGAACGTGTGCGCGGCTGCAAGGCAGCGCTTGCGAAAGTACCGGGCATCAAACTCGTGGATACACAGAACGGTAAGCAGGAACGCGCGACTGCGTTGTCCGTCACCGAAAACATGATTCAGGCGCATCCTAATCTCAAAGGTGTGTTCAGCGTGAACGACGGCGGTTCGATGGGCGCGCTCTCGGCGATCGAATCATCGGGTAAGGACATCAAGCTGACCAGTGTCGACGGTGCGCCGGAAGCGATTGCCGCGATCCAGAAACCGAATTCGAAGTTCATCGAAACATCCGCGCAATTCCCGGCCGACCAGGTGCGTATCGCGCTCGGCATTGCACTCGCGAAGAAGTGGGGCGCCAATGTGCCGAAAACCATTCCGGTCGACGTGAAGATGATCGACAAGAGCAATGCCAAGGGTTTCAGCTGGTAAGTCGAATGCTTGCCGCCGTCGCTGGGTTCGATAAGCGCGGCGGCGAGCAGCAGAGGAGGGCCCGATGGACACGATACTCAAGCTCGACAACATCACCAAAAGCTTTCCAGGCGTAAAGGCGCTGCAAGGCATTCACCTGGAAATTTCGCGTGGCGAGATTCACGCGTTGCTCGGCGAAAATGGTGCCGGCAAATCGACATTGATGAAAATCCTGTGCGGCATCTATCAGCCCGACGAAGGCACGATCACGATCGCGGGCGAAGCGCGCCACTTCACGAACTATCACGACGCGGTTGCCGCGGGCGTCGGCATTGTGTTTCAGGAGTTCAGCCTGATTCCGTATCTGAACGCGGTGGAGAACATGTTTCTCGGCCGCGAGTTGAAGAACGGTTTCGGTCTGCTCGAACGCGGCAAGATGCGGCACGCGGCAGCCGCGATTTTTCAGCGCCTGGGCGTGACGATCGACTTATCGGTGCCGATTCGTGAACTGTCGGTCGCGCAGCAGCAGTTTGTTGAAATTGGCAAGGCGTTGTCGTTGGAGGCACGCATTCTGATTCTGGATGAACCGACCGCGACGCTAACCCCGGCCGAAGCTGAACATCTGTTCGCGATCATGCGTGATCTGAAGACGCAGGGCGTGGCGATGATCTTCATCTCGCACCACCTCGAAGAGATTTTCGAAGTGTGTGATCGCATTACCGTGTTGCGCGACGGTCAGTACGTCGGCATGACCGAGGTTGCGGAATCCGATGTGAGCCATCTCGTGGAAATGATGGTGGGGCGCCGCATCGAAAACAGCTTTCCGCCAAAGCCGCCGTTGCGCGCCGATGCGAAGATCGTGCTCGCGGTCGACAAACTGCAGTTGCTCAAAGACAGCCCGATGCTGAGTTTCACGCTGCGCGAGGGCGAGATTCTCGGCTTTGCGGGACTGGTCGGTTCGGGTCGCACGGAAACCGCGCTGGCCGTGATCGGCGCGGACCCGGCTTACGTGAAGGAAATCCGCATCAACGGCACAGCCGCAAAACTATCCGATCCTGCCGATGCGTTGCGCGCCGGTGTCGGTATTCTGCCGGAGAGCCGCAAGACCGAAGGTCTGATTACCGATTTCTCGATCAAACAGAATATCTCGATCAACAACCTCGGCAAATACCGCTCACTGCGTTTCTTCATCGATCAGCGCAGCGAAGCGCGTGCCACCGCCGACATCATGAAGCGCGTCGGGGTTAAAGCGCCGACGATGCATACCGAAGTCGCGACACTCTCAGGTGGCAATCAGCAAAAAGTGGTGATCGCCCGCTGGCTGAATCACCACACCAACATTCTCATCTTCGACGAACCGACGCGCGGCATCGACGTCGGCGCCAAAGCCGAAATCTATCTGCTGATGCGCGAACTCACCGCGCGCGGCTACTCGATTATCATGATTTCGTCCGAACTCCCGGAGATTGTCGGCATGTGTGACCGCGTCGCCGTGTTCAGGCAGGGCCGCATCGAAGCGATGCTCGAAGGCGACGGGATCGACTCGAACGCCGTGATGACCTATGCAACAGCCGGCACCCGTGGAGCACCCCATGAACACGCCTAATCCTTCTTCATCGCCGAAAACCTCGACCGTCAGTAGTGGTACGCCCGGTGCACCGGTGCGCTATACGTGGGCCGCGTTGAAACGCTCGACGCTCTTCTATCCGTTCATCGGCTTGCTGGTGGTGTGCATCGTGATGGTGTTCGCGAGCGACAGTTTTCTCTCCGCTGCGAACATCGAAAACGTGCTGCGCCAGGTGTCGATCAACGCGATCATCGCCGTGGGGATGACGTGCGTGATTCTGACCGGCGGCATTGATCTGTCGGTGGGCTCCGTGATGGCTTTGGCGGGTACGCTCGCCGCGGGCTTGATGGTGGCCGGGATGAACGCAGTCGCTGCATTGGCGGTCGGCATCGCAGTCGGATTGGGCTTTGGCGCCGCGAACGGGTTCTTCGTTGCATTCGCCGGTATGCCGCCGATCATCGTCACGCTCGCCACCATGGGTATCGCGCGCGGCCTCGCGCTGATCTACACCGGCGGCTATCCGATCGACGGCCTGCCTGACTGGGTCAGCTTCTTCGGCAGCGGCAAGATATTTGGCATCCAGGCGCCGGTTGTGATCATGGTGGTGATCTATGCGCTTGCCTGGGTGTTGCTTGAACGCATGCCATTCGGCCGCTACGTGTATGCGATTGGCGGCAACGAGCAGGCGACGCGCTTATCCGGCGTACGTGTGGCTCGCGTGAAGCTGATCGTCTACTCGATTGCCGGTTTGACCTCCGCTTTCGCCGCCATTGTGTTGACCGCGCGTTTGATGAGTGGCCAGCCGAATGCGGGTGTTGGCTTTGAACTCGACGCCATCGCCGCCGTGGTGATGGGTGGCACCTCGATCTCCGGCGGACGCGGCTCGATCATCGGCACCCTGATCGGCGCGTTGCTACTCGGCGTACTGAACAACGGTCTGAACATGGTCGGCGTGAATCCGTATGTGCAGAACGTGATCAAGGGCGGAATTATTTTGCTGGCGATCTACATCAGCCGCGACCGTAGAAAGTAACTTTTAACCGACCTCTTTTAAGCAGGACCATGTAATGACTCAGTCCACTGAATCCACCCAATCCGGTAAGCAGGAAATGACGGCGATTGTTTGCCACGCACCGAAAGACTATCGCGTCGAACAGGTGTCGAAGCCGAAAGCGCGTGCTCATGAACTGGTGATCCGCATCGCCGCGTGCGGCATCTGCGCGAGCGACTGCAAGTGTCATTCGGGCGCGAAGATGTTCTGGGGCGGCCCAAGCCCCTGGGTCAAAGCGCCGGTGATTCCGGGCCACGAGTTTTTTGGTTTCGTCGAAGAAATCGGTGAGGGCGCCGCCGATCACTTCGACGTGAAGATGGGCGACCGCGTGATCGCGGAACAGATCGTGCCGTGCGGTAAGTGCCGTTACTGCAAATCCGGCCAGTACTGGATGTGCGAAGTGCACAATATCTTTGGCTTCCAGCGCGAAGTTGCGGACGGCGGTATGGCCGAGTACATGCGCATTCCGCCGACGGCGATCGTCCACAAGATTCCCGACGGTATCTCACTCGAAGATGCCGCTATCATCGAACCGCTGGCGTGTGCGATCCATACGGTGAATCGCGGCGAGTTGCAACTCGATGATGTGGTGGTGATCGCGGGTGCGGGTCCGCTTGGTTTGATGATGACGCAAATCGCTCATCTGAAGACGCCAAAGAAGCTGGTCGTGATCGATCTGGTTGAAGAGCGCCTGGCGCTCGCACGTGAATACGGCGCGGATTTGACGATCAATCCAAAGCAGGAGGATGCGCTGGCGATCATTCATTCGCTGACCGACGGCTATGGTTGCGACGTCTACATCGAAACGACCGGTGCGCCGATCGGCGTTAATCAGGGCATGGACCTGATTCGCAAGCTTGGGCGTTTCGTCGAGTTCTCGGTATTTGGTGCGGATACGACGCTGGACTGGTCGGTGATCGGCGACCGCAAGGAGCTCGATGTACGCGGCGCGCATCTCGGCCCATACTGTTATCCGATTGCGATCGACTTGCTGGCGCGCGGACTCGTTACGTCGAAGGGTATCGTCACGCATGGGTTTTCGTTCGAAGAATGGGACGAGGCGATCAAGGTCGCTAATTCGCTCGATTCGATCAAGGTGTTATTGAAGCCGCACGCCTGAGGATTGAGTGCAGCATGGGTCAAGGACGAGCGGCACATAAACGGAGACTGTATGGATTACGTCATCGGCGTCGATATCGGCACGCAGAGCACCAAGGCGCTGCTGGTCGATCAGCACGGCGCGATCGTCGCGCAGCATGCGTCGAGCTATCAGCCGGATACGCCCAAGCCGCTATGGGCAGAACAATGGTCTGCGGTGTGGTTGAAGGCCGTGGTGGAATGCATCGCGGCGTGCGTCGGCAAGGCGAAGGAGGCGGGCCTCGCGGCGAAGTCGATCAAGGCGTTGTGCGTGAGCAGTCTGTATGGCGGTTCGGGGATTCCCGTCGATAGCGATATGCGGCCGCTCTATCCGTGTCTGATCTGGATGGACCGGCGCGCGACCGGTCAGGTCGAGTGGGTGCGTGAAAACATCGACCTTGAGCGACTGTATGCCATCACGGGCAATGGCGTGGACAGCTACTACGGTTACACGAAGATGCTGTGGCTGCGTGACCATGAGCCGGATGTGTGGGCGCATACGCGTTACTTCCTGCCGCCCAATGCCTATGTGATTTATATGCTGACTGGCGAGGTCGCCGTCGATCATAGTTCGGCGGGCAATATCGGCGGTATCTACGATATTGCGAAACGCGACTGGTCGGACGAAGCACTCGACATGCTCGGCATTCCCGCGACGATGATGCCGGAGCGGTTAGTGGAGTCGTCCGAAGTGGTGGGTGGCTTGTTATCGCAGTGGACCGAACAGCTCGGATTGGAGGCGGGCACGGCAATCGTCGCGGGTGGCGTGGATGCGGCGGTGGCGACGTTTGCCGCAGGCGTCACGCGCGCCGGGCAACATGTTGCGATGATCGGCACGAGTATGTGCTGGGGGTATATCAACCAGACTGTCGACGCGCGGCATGGGTTGATCAGCATGCCGCATGTGTTCAACGGTCAGCGCGATATTTACGTATTTGGCGGTGCGATTACGGCGGGTGCTTCGGTGACGTGGTATCGCGAGCAATTTTGTCATGCGGAGACTGAGGCCGCACGCGCGATGCCGAATGGGGATCCGCATCGGTTGCTGGAAGAGAGCGCTTCACAGATTCCGGCGGGTTCGGATGGGGTGATGTTCTTGCCGTATTTGATGAGCGAACGCAGCCCTGTGTGGGATGCCAAGGCGAGTGGGGCGTTTGTTGGCCTGAGCCTGTTTCACACGCGGGCGCACTTGTATCGGGCGGTGTTGGAGGGTGTGTCGTTCGCGTTGAAACACAACATCGAAGCGGGACGTAAAGGCGCGCAATCGTTGGATGACAAGCTGATTGTGGTGGGCGGGGCGGCGCATTCGGATTTGTGGATGCAGATCATCGCGGACATTACCGGCTATCCGGTCTATACGATCGAGCAGGAAGTGGAGGCCGCGATGGGGGCGGCGTTGCTGGCAGGGGTTGGTGTCGGTCTGGTATCGCGTGAAGAGGCGCAAAGCGGATGGGTCACGCTGATTGAACGTGCGGAGCCGAACGCGCAGCGGATGGCTTTGTATGAACAGCGATTTGGTATTTATACGGATTTGTATCCGGCGTTGAAGCCGGTCATGCATCGATTGCAGACATCATGAATGCTACTTTTGATTTTTCTGGTAAGTCGATTCTGGTTACTGGAGCGTCGAGCGGAATTGGACGGGCTACGGTTGAAGCGTTGTGCGCGTCCGGTGCGAATGTGGTCGCGGCGGCGCGCAATGTGAATGAACTCGCGCGATTGGCTGAGGAAACGGGATGCGAACCGTTGACGCTCGACGTGAGCGATGAAGCCGCTATCGATGATGCGTTGAGTTCACTCGACGCGTTCGATGGGCTCGTGAACTGCGCGGGTATTGCTTTGCTTGAGCGGGCGGTGGATACGACGGGTGCCAGCTTCGATCGCGTGATGGGGGTGAATGCGCGTGGGGCGGTGCTGGTTGCCAAGCACGTGGCTCGCGGGATGATCGATACTAAGCGTGCTGGCAGTATCGTGAATGTTTCCAGTCAGGCAGCACTTGTGGCGCTTGATGATCATTTGAGTTATTCGGCTTCAAAGGCGGCGCTTGATGCTGTTACGCGTGCTTTGTGTATCGAACTGGGGCCCTACGGCATTCGGGTGAATAGCGTTAATCCTACGGTGACTTTGACACCGATGGCCGTGCAGGCCTGGAGTGATCCTGTGAAGCGCGATCCCGCTTTGATGGCGATTCCGTTGAGGCGCTTTGCGGAGTCTGCTGAAGTCGCTGCGCCGATTATGTTTTTGTTAGGCGATGCAGCTTCGATGATTAGTGGGGTTTGTTTGCCGATTGATGGGGGGTATACCGCGAGGTGATTGGTTTGTCTGCTACGGATTAATGTCGGTGCGGCTACGGTGTAACGGCGAATCGCGTCTAGGACGTCACCGGACTTGCACGGCCGCTATGTCGCGAATGAGATTCCAGGCCCCGCACACGAGCGGGCCTTTTTTGTTGGCCACGGGCAACGAAGTTCGCACTTCGTCTGCACACAATCCCAGCTCCCGTAGGTCGGTGATGCCGTCCGGCGGGTCGACTTAGACCATCGCGCTCGCGTCAATCGGCGAATCGTCGACAATTTGATGGTCGACGATGCTGTGCACGGAACGTCCCCGCCATCTTAGGCAGTCACTTTGGTGCCTTGCCATCTTCCTTGAATGTCCCCGATGCGGGCGTTGTTGCGGCACCCGCTTAGCGCCACTCTTGTTTTGATGCTTCTGATTTCAGCCGGTTTGTGAAGATCTGTCGCGCAATAGGTATTTTCAGAATGTTCCTATTCTGGTTTCAGTTCCCCTTCGTGCAACGTCGAATTATTACGCATTTCTAACGACGTATTGCTGAGGGGAGATGTATGAGAACAAAACCCCAACCTTGCCGGCTTGGAGGCAAGCTAGCCCGCCTGGTGGCCGCATGTGCCTTGCTACTGGTGACCTCTACCGCGCGTGCAGACGACTGCTGGACGCTTTATTCGAAGTCTGGTGCAACGCCAGGTACAGCGAGCTGCCGACTGGACGTCGCAAGCAATACCCCAAGTGGCATGGGTAATTACGGATGTAGAAACGACATAGCGGCAATTGACGAGTGGTGCGCCACAACTACGGACCCTGACGAATCCTGTCCGGTTGCCGATCCGGTCTATCCGGCCAACGGCAAGGTGACGCTCTCTGAAAACGACTTCCGTAGCGGCGATGGAATGCCGCTGACATTCACTCGAAGCTACCTATCCTCACCGTTTCTCAAATCGGCTACCGCCATGGGGCCGGTATGGATGAGTAACTGGCAGCGACAACTCAACGTGGCCGTGACCAGCGGTAGTTCACCGCAAGTCATTGCCTATCGTGCAAACGGCCAACCGCTCACTTTCCTACTTGCCAACGGACAGTGGAAAACCCCTAACTTCAGCGGGCTCGCTCTCGCTCAGAATGGCGCTGGCTGGGCCCTGACGGACCTGACGACTGATACCGTCGAGTCTTATTCGGCACAGGGCGTCTTGTTGTCCGAAACAACACATACTGGCTTCACACGAACGCTCACCTATGACAACGCGGGGCGACTCACGGCCATCAACCAGCGCGCGGCAGGTGCGGTTCCGAAGTATGAGTTACTGTCGATCAAGCTTGAGTACGACACGTTAGGCCGTATCTACCGCATGACAGACCCAAGCGGTGGCCTTACGCAATACGGTTATGACGGAAGCAGTAACCTCGTATCAGTCACATGGCCCGATGGTTACGTGCGCCGTTACGTCTACGACGATTCGCGCTTCAAGAATGCACTAACAGGTGTAGTTGACGAATCCGGTTCACGGATCGCTACGTGGACTTATGATGCAAGGGGGCGCGCTACCTCCGCCACGCACCCGGATACGACGCGGAATGTCCAGTTCACCTATGGCAACGGCTCTACGACCATGTCCTGGGCTGACGGTTCGGGCACGGTTAGCTTTGCGTCAGTCGCCGGCATGTTGCGCGTGACCGGTGGCAGTACAACCGATGGCACCGAGAGCCGGACGTTGGATACGAGCGGGAACCTGCTGCAAAAAACTGCGCCGGACGGAAGTGCGGCATATTCGTACGATGCTTCGGGCCGACCGGTTCGCGCTGCGGTAAGTAGTTCTGGTGGCATGGTGATAACGTCGGTGCGTTATGCCGATTCGGCAAGCTTGCATCCGTCACTTGTTGCGACTCCGGGAAAGATGCGTGCGTTCGTGTATGACGCAGGTGGCAACGTCACCGGATACAGCGAGTTCGACACGTCTGACACAACAGGCGCAAGTGGCTTCGACGCTAGTGGCACAGGCAACAAATTGACTGTAGGCGCGCGCTACGATGCCAACAACCGCTTGGCGCAAGCAGCTGTCTACATGAACGGCGTCAAAACCGAAGATTGGGCGTACTTCCCAGACGAAACCGGGAATCTGCAGACCGCTCAGGAGCTGATCTCACATTGGCTACTTGGTGCAGTCGATCGTGACGCGTCGAACCGTGTAACGAGAGCCAGCGGGAACTACCGTGAAGCACGCTTCACTTATGACAAGCGTGGACGCGTCAGCCGGTTCACCTACAACGAAGATGCAACTGCACTGACGGCAGGTCTGAAGCGTTTCCTGACTGTGGACTACAGCTATACACCGGACGGTCGTGTGGCGGGTCGGACAGGTACGGTGGCCAGGAACGGGGGTGCAGCGCAAGCGATATCCAGTGATGAGATTGACCAGTGGATTAATAACTATGAAACTGGTGCTGATCCTGTCGGGCCTCCCGGCAATCGCTCAGCCTCGCGTAGGGCTTTAAGAGCGGACGCCGCAACGACAATCTCTCCGGTATGCGCAGAGTGTTATGTTTTACGAAGGCCAAGCTGGCATGGAAGCTCTTTTATCACGGGCTTGCCATCACTCAGGCAGATCAGCCTGTTCGGGGTGGCGAGCCTGAATTGCAAATTGCGGCACAGGAGCAGGTACCGTTTCCTATCCTGATGCCTGAACAGAACGGGCAATCAAAACGTGCGGTGCTATATGCACAACTGTTCCAGACTAACGGCGACTCTGATTCGGGTTTCGTCAAGTGCTCTTACGGTGTGCCTATGACGAAGCGTTGCCGCCAAGTGAAGGAACGATGCATCGACAAATGCCATTTGTTATTTCAGACAAAAGACTACGGAGTGACTTATTTCAGATGCCTGAACAAATGCATGGCCGACAACGATTGCTAGGGGAAAACACGATGATTGACGATAAAATTCTCGCCGCGGAAGTCAATGAGAAATTACTCTCGGCAAATCGCGCGATTGTTGATGCTGTGAAGTTGGTTGAGGAACGCGGCGCGGAGCAAGAGATTCGAGCATTTCGTGCTGAAGCCGCGAATGTGGCAGGACAGCTGTTTACTGTCCTTTTGAGACCGCTGTGGCAAGCGTTTCCTGAACTTGCTCCTGAAGGGATGGGGACGACCCCTTCGCCAAAGAAAAAAGGCAAGCGATAGAAACATAATAAGGCGCGAGTAGTTCGCGCCTTTTTTCTACCCCGGCATGGCGGCCACTACTTCATTTTAGTGCTTCACTGCCGCCTGCTTTGCATCAGCCCGCGCGCACACGGCAGTCTTTACGCGCGCCTGCTTGCGTGTCACAGCATTGTCAGATGCAGCCTCGGCTTCTGCTGCAGCTTCCCGTGCTTCTCGTCCCGTCTCCGCGGCATCTGAAAGAAGTTTCGTCGCAAGCTTGGCGGTGATACGACTGTGAGCAACCCCCTTTGCATCGAGCGCGATCACCTGGTACAGATCGCGGTCGCATTCAACTTCCTGCTGGTATTGCTCGACGGTATAGAGCAGGTGTTCCAGCAGGTTGCGCTCACGGCGTCTTTCTTCGACCGTTGTGGCCGGGCATCGCGTGATGCTCGCCGCGAGATCAATCAGCGTTTCAAGCTGCCGGATTTGCCGGTCGCATGTTCCAAACGCTGACAATGCAAGTTTTTCGTACTGGAGCGCATCAACAGGCGGGCGTGATGCAAGTCGAGTCTTTCTAGTGGGTTTGTTCATGGCGCGATTTCCGGTGTGTTTCTGAATCGCCCGACACTCGCGAACTAATCGTTGGGGTGAGCCGGCACGTAGCGAGTTTGAGAGACCGGGCGCAAAACCAGAACCGGCGAGCCTTGCGGCTCCCTCACCACTGCCCGCCCATAGATATAGACGTGTCTGATTGCGCACTATCCACTTTCGCAGATAGTGCGGCTTTGCGCTGCGGGCTCTCACACCCGGCCGTCTTTCCAACGGCAAATAGAAATCTAACCCACCCGTTTTTTAAGACGATCAACCACGCAGGCTAAACGCGCGAGTTAAGACCAATCTTTACATTTTGACCTGTGTGTCTATCGCTCGCAATGCATTGCGTGAACGTTGCCAATACATTGCGAATTGGCAAAGACGCAAACACGCTTTAAAGCATCGTCCTCACATGCCAAAGCTCCGGAAACAGAACCACATCCAGCATCTTTCGCAGATAAGGCGCGCCACTCGTGCCACCCGTGCCTTGCTTAAAGCCGATGATTCGCTCAACCGTCGTCACATGCCTGAACCGCCACTGTCGAAACGCATCCTCGAGGTCGACAAGTTCCTCCGCCATCTCGTACAACTCCCAATGCCGCGAGGGATTCCGATAGACCTCCAGCCAGGCCGCCTCAACAGACGCATCATGCGTAGTCGGCTGCGTCCAGTCCCGATCCAACCTCGACGGTGAAATCTCAAACCCACGCCGCGACAGCAGCCGAACCACCTCGTCGTAAAACGAAGGCGCTTCCAGCGAAGCCGTTACCTCAGCAAGGACATCCGGCCGATGCGCATGCGGTTTCAGCATCTGTTCATTTTTATTCCCAAGCAAAAACTCAATCTGCCGATACTGATAAGACTGGAACCCGGAAGAGCTACCCAGATAAGGCCGCATCGCCGTGTACTCCGACGGCGTCATCGTCGCGAGAACGCTCCATGCCTGCACAAGCTGCTCCATGATCCGCGACACACGAGCTAGCATCTTGAACGCCGGCGGCAACTCATCGCGATGCACCGCCTTCAACGCCGCGCGCAACTCATACAGCGCGAGCTTCATCCACAACTCGCTCGTCTGATGCTGGATGATGAACAACATCTCGTTGTGATCCGGCGATAACGGATGCTGCGCATCCAGTACCGTCCCCAACGACAGATAATCGCCGTAACTCATCGACTCCGAAAAATCGAGTTGTGCGTCATGCCAGCCATCGCCGGAATCGGCAACAGCAGCGGTCGTAGCAGAGGCCGAAGGAGCAACCCCGCTGCCATGTCCAAACGGACACCCTTGCGCCGGTTTCTCTTCCGGCAATCCCGGCGTTTGCATGTGATCGGTCATCGCGCGCTCCTTAGGTCACGGCGCCGCGAGCGGCAAATTCAGGTGCTCGCCAGGTCTCTTGCGCAAGCACATCGCGCAGCGTCTCCACCGCATCCCACACATCGACAAAGCGGGTATACAGCGGCGTAAAACCAAACCGCAGCACATGAGGCTCGCGATAATCTCCGATCACGCCACGCGCGATCAACGCCTGCATCACTTCATACCCATGCGGATGCTCGAAGCTCGCATGCGAACCGCGCTGCGCATGGTCACGCGGCGTCACGAGCTTCAAAGGAAACTCGCCACAACGCGCTTCGACCAGTTCGATAAACAGATCGGTCAGCGCGAGCGACTTCGCGCGGATCGTCTGCATATCCGTTTGCAGGAACACATCGAGTCCGCATTCGACGAGCGACATTGACACCATCGGCTGGGTGCCGCACAGGAAGCGCCCGATACCGTCATCGGGTTGATACGCCGGGTCCATCTTGAACGGTGCGCGATGTCCCCACCAACCGGACAGCGGCTGCGCGAAATCGTTTTGATGACGCTTGGGCACCCACACGAACGCCGGCGACCCTGGGCCGCCATTCAGATACTTATACGTGCACCCTACTGCATAGTCCGCGCCGACGCCATTCAGGTCGACCGGCACCGCGCCCGCCGAATGTGCGAGGTCCCACAGCGCAAGAGCGCCCTTGTCGTGGATCAGTTTGGTCAGCGCCGCCATGTCGTGCATGTAGCCGGTGCGATAGTTCACATGCGTGATCATGGCGATCGCGGTGTCGTCGCCGATCGCGGCGGGCAATTCGGACGGATCGTCGACGAGGCGCAATTCATAACCGCGGTCGAGCTGTTCGATCAGCCCTTGCGCGATGTACAGATCGGTCGGGAAATTCGAACGCTCAGAAACGATCACGCGACGCTTCGGATCGCGGGCGTTCGCCAAGCGCACGGCAGCTGACAAAAGCTTGAACAGGTTGATCGAAATCGTATCGGTGACGACGACTTCGTTTTCGGCCGCACCGATTAGCGGCGCGAGCTTGTTGCCAAGGCGGCGCGGTAATTCGAACCAGCCAGCGGTGTTCCAGCTGCGGATCAGGCCTTCACCCCACTCGGCGCCGATCACGGTCTGCGCGCGCTGCGCGGCGGCGGCCGGCGGCACGCCGAGCGAGTTGCCGTCGAGATAGATGGTCGTCGACGATAGCGCGAACTGGTCGCGCAGCGTTGCGAGCGGGTCGGCGCTATCGAGCGCCAGTGCTTCGTCACGAGTGTTCATGGTGGTCCAGTCAGTCAGATCAAGGAGTTCGGTGAATACGATGAATGCGGTTGTTCAGCCTTGCAGGGCATCGGTAATCAGCGAGATTCGGGCAACGCACGCAACACGGCGCGCACAGGGCTCGCATCGAGCGTAGTCAGCTTGAGCGGCAGCGCGATCAGTTCGTAGTCGCCGGGTGCGACGGCATCCAGCACGATGCCTTCGAGAATCGCCATGCGGTGCGCGCGAATCCGGTGGTGCGCGTCCATCGTCTTCGATTCCTGCGGATCGAGCGACGGCGTATCGATGCCGATCAGCTTCACCCCTTTCGCCGCCAGCAGATCGATTGTTTCGGGCGCGACTGCGCAGAATGCGCTGTCCCAAGCCGTCGTCGGCGCGATTTTGTAAGTGCGTAGTAAGACTCGCGGCGGCAGGTCGTCGAGTGAGCCGCTCAGGTGTTGTGGCGTGACAACAGGCAAAGCGCCGATGCAATGAATCACACGGCAGCGTCCAAGGTACGCATCGAGCGGAACTTGCCCGATCGCCGCGCCTTCTGCGTCGTAGTGAAGCGGGGCGTCGGTGTGGGCGCCGGTGTGCGGCGACAAGGTCAGTCGCGCGACGTTGACGGGCGAGCCCGCCTCCATGCGCCATACGCGTTCGATGCCGACCGGCGTATCGCCGGGCCAGACTGGCGTCGCGGTATCGACGGCGGGGGTGATGTCCCAGAGTGTGTCCATGTCTCCATCGGCGGATTGTGTCTATCCGGGAATGATAGGTGGCTTGCCGCGAAATGTGATTGCGAAAAAATCTCCTTCTGCGCCCTGTCTTGGAACATAATTTGAGACAAATGGGAAAGGGAGACCGAATATGAACGCGATCTCGCTCGACGCCACCGATTGTCGTATCTTGACGGTGCTTCAGCAAGAAGGACGGATCAGCAATCTTGACCTCGCGGAGCGCATTTCGCTCTCGCCATCGGCCTGTCTACGACGCCTGCGCCTGCTCGAAGAGCAGGGCGTCATCGAACATTACCGCGCGTGTCTGAATCGCGAAGTGCTGGGTTTCGAACTGGAAGCGTTTGTGCAGGTGTCGATGCGCAACGACCAGGAGAACTGGCACGAGCGTTTTGCGGAGGCGGTGCGGGATTGGCCGGAAGTGGTCGGCGCGTTTGTCGTGACCGGCGAGACCCATTATCTGTTGCGGGTGCTCGCCCACAATCTCAAACACTATTCGGATTTCGTGCTGCAGCGCCTCTACAAGGCGCCGGGCGTGATGGATATTCGTTCGAATATCGTGCTTCAGACGCTGAAGGAAGATTCGGGCGTGCCGGTGTCGCTCGTGCCGAAAACCAGCGGACACAGCGCGTCGCATAGCTGAGTGCGAGCGGCCGGTCAGCTTGCTTCGGCATGTACCGCTTGTTTGCAGCCGCTGTTAATACGCAGCGGCGCCGCGTTCAGAGCGGCTTGAGTCCGTGAAACTGGCCGTTCTGGAAGACCAGCGGCGCAATTTCCGCAGCATTCTCGTGGACGCCGCAGCGCTCCACTTCGCCGACGAAAATTACGTGATCGCCTTCTTCGTAACGGCTGCGGTTATGGCATTCGAACCAGGCGAGCGCGCCGTCGAGCACCGGCATGCCGGTGTCGCCTTCGGCATGCGAAACGCCTTCGAAACGATCACCCTTCACCGTGGCGAAGCGTTTGCACAGATCGAGCTGCGACGCTGCCAGTACGTTGACCACGTAGTGACTGTTCGCCCGGAACACCGGCATCGACGCCGAGCGCGTCGCGAGGCTCCATAGCACCAGCGGCGGATTGAGCGAAACCGAATTGAACGAGCTGGCCGTGATGCCGATCAATTGGCCGGACGCTGCGCGCGTTGTAATGACGGTGACGCCGGTGGCGAATTGGCTGAGCGCCTGTTTAAAGGCGGGCTGGTCGAAATTGGGTGGGCTGGCGCGCTTCATTGGGCGGAAGCCCTGGTGCCAGGCCGGGTGAAGCCCGGGCTGAACCCATCGCGCGTGCGGCCGGAAACAAATGATTCAAAAGTCATAGTGAAAATCGTCGATTTGTCCCAATTTTAACTGTAATCGCGGTGGACTGGCCGCGCCGCCTGCCGGTAAATGGAAAAACCGCTAAGCTGGAAAGTCTCGACGCGGGCATGAGCGTTGCGGTTAAGCGAGGCAGGCATCAGCCGACTATGGGAATCAAGGAGCAAGCAGCATGAGTCAGATAGGCGAAGTCGCTACCCTCGGTGGCGGGTGTTTCTGGTGTCTCGAAGCGGTGTATCTGGGCGTCGAAGGCGTGAACGCGGTGGAGTCGGGCTATGCGGGCGGCCAGACCCAGCGGCCGACCTATGAACAGGTGTGCGACGGGGTGACGGGCCACGCGGAAGTCGTGAACGTCGACTTCGATCCGGCGAAGATCAGCTATCGCGAGATTCTCGATATTTTTTTCGCGATCCACGATCCGACCCAGTTGAACCGGCAGGGCAACGACGTCGGCACGCAATACCGCTCGGTGATCTTTACCCATTCCGACGGGCAGCGCGAAACGGCACAGCAGGCGATCAGTGAGATCGGCGAACAGGCTATCTACGACGGCCAGATCGTCACCCAGGTGCTGCCGCTCGACGGCAACTACTGGCCGGCCGAAGCGTATCACCAGAACTATTTCGCGCAGCACCCGAATCAGGGGTACTGCTCGTTCGTGGTGGCGCCGAAGGTCGCGAAGTTTCGTCAGAAGTTCGCGCATCGGATCAAGGCGAGCTGAGTGGTTCCTCCGGCTTTTCGGGCTCGTCCTCGTCTGGATGCTCGGGCTCGTGAGCGAGGCGCGCATACGCTTCGATGATCGCCCGCGCCAGTTCCACGCAGCTTAACGGTGCCGACCCTTCCGCCTTGTTGTTGATCGCGATCACCACCGGCTGGCCGGCCAGCGCATAGCGTGCGGCCAGCTCGGCGAGCGAGGCGCGGGTCGCCGGATCCCGATCGACCAATTGGTTGAACGGTTCGTACTTGGCCTTCGCCTGCTCGTATTTGAAGCCGCCGTGCAAGCTCCAGCGCACGATCAGCGGGCCGGCTGGCTCGCCGTCCAGCAGCGCGAGCGCCGCCGCCTGACGCAGCGGATCCGGCATCCGTGCATGAATCCCCACGCAATACCGCACCCCCGCTGCTTTTAGCGTGCGGATGAACCGCGGCGTGAGCAAACTGGCGTCGCGGATTTCAATCGCGTAGCACGTGCCTTCAGGTAGCTTCGGCAATGCTGTCAGGAACTCGGCGAGGCGCTCGATGAATGCCGCCGGTTGCGCGAGCATCTGGTCGGGCAGTGGCGAGAGCTGGAACACCAGCGCACCGGCTTTCGTGCCGAGGCCTTCGATACACGGCGTGACAAACTCGTCGATCGCCATTTGTGCGTTCAGAAAACAGGGGTTCAGCGAGACCGGCTCGCCGCGTTCGGCGCGCACGGTGGCGTCGGTAATCGTCATCGGTGCTTTGACGATGAAGCGGAAGTGCTCCGGCACCTGCTGCGCGTAGCGCAAGTATTCGGTGACGGTGAGCGCCTGGTAAAACGACCGGTCGATGCTGACTGTCTTTAACAGCGGATGCGCGCCATAAGCCGTCAGACCTCCGCGCGAGAGTTTGCTGTTGCTGTAGTCGTCGCCGTAGACGATGCCGTTCCAGCCCGGGAACGACCATGTCGACGTACCGAGATGGACCTGCGACGGCAGTTCGGCGGCGAGCGCGAGGAGTTCAGGAGAGGGTGGAGCGGCGAGCACGTCGCGGGTACGGCGTTTCTTCGGCGCATCCGAGGAAGACGGTGTTGGACTGGAGCCGGCGTTGGCGATGGGCGCCGGTGGCGCGTCATCTTCCTGCCAAAGGGTGGTGGCGCTCTTCTTCGCGCGCGGCTGACGCCGCCGCTCAAGCTGTGCCGTTTCGTCGGCCGTTGCCGGGGTGGCAGCGGCGGGTGCCGCCGATGCCGGCGCGGGCTCCACCGGCATCCCGAACAGATCGAACTGCTCGGCGTCAGCCTGTGCGTCTTGCTCACCGCTCACCGGCTGTTCAACTTCGCTTGTCCCGCTTTGGTCCATCGACGTTCGACCTGCTGTTTAAGGTTTGCGCCGCGTCGGCCCGCCCGTGCAATGCACGCAGCCCCGGAACGCAGCGACGGCACATCGCCGCGGCGCAACCGTATCACAACGATTTGTCGTACATATAGCGGCGCGACCACGGCAGGGTCTTCGCGCTGCGGCCGGCTTTGCGGCAGACCACCTGGAAGATCGAGACGTCGTCGGTTTCGAACGCGTACGCGCAGCCGGCAAGATACACCCGCCAGATGCGGAATTTCTCGTCGTCGACCAGCTTGCGGGCTTCGTCCGCATGCGCCTCGAAGTTTTCCGCCCAGATGTCCAGCGTCTGCGCATAGTGACGGCGCAGGCTTTCGACGTCAACCGCTTCGAGCCCGCCGCGCTGCATCGCTTCGAGCGCGAGGCTGATGTGCGGCAGTTCGCCGTCCGGAAATACATAGCGGTCGATGAATTCGCCACCGCCCAGCGCGGTTTCGCCGCTATCCGAATCGCTCGAGGTGATGCCATGATTCATGGCGACGCCGTCGTCGACGAGCAGATCGTGGATCTTCTGGAAGTAACCCGGCAGATTCTTGCGGCCGACGTGCTCGAACATGCCGACGCTGGTGATGCGGTCGAACTGTCCGTCGATGTCGCGATAATCCTGCAGGCGAATCTCGATCTGATTTTCCAGGCCTGCGGCTTTCACGCGTGCGGTAGCGAGATCGAACTGGTTCTGCGAGAGCGTCACGCCGACGCACTGGGCGCCGAATTTCTGCGCTGCACGCAGGACGAGCGCACCCCAGCCACAGCCGATATCGAGCAGGCGTTGCCCCGGTTCCAACTGGATCTTGGTGAGGATGTGGTCGATCTTCTTGATCTGAGCGGTGGCGAGATCTTCATCGCCATTCTCGAAGTACGCACACGAGTACACCATGTTCTCATCGAGCCACAGCTTGTAGAACTCGTTCGAGACGTCGTAGTGGTACTGAATGGCTTTTTTGTCCGACGACTTCGAGTGATGGAAGTAGCGGCGGACGCGCGCCAGCTTGCTCGCGCTCGTGACGGTATTGCGCGCCAGCTGATAGCCGATGTTGATGATGTCCGACAGCTTGCCTTCGATGTCGATCTTGCCCTTCACATACGCCTCGCCCAGATTGTCGAGGCTCGGTTCGAGCAGATACGGCAGCGCGGTGGCGCTTTTGACGTGTAGCGTGACCCGAGGCGCGGCGAACTGCCCGAAGTCATGTTGCTGGCCGTCCCACAGCACAAGGCGTGCTGGCAGGTTAGCCTTGGTTTTTACTTCTTCCACCCACTGCGCCAGCTTCTTCTCCCAGAACATGTGATTTCTCCGTGTCCGTTGAATTAAAGCAAAGCCTGTGCGGATCGCTGCTCACTGCGGCGCAACTCCTATGCCATGGAGCGCAATCCGGCCGCCGCGCGCTGCTGCGTTGGCAACGCGCGTACGTGTTGTATTCCAATCCATTCAAGGCGATAGGCGGGAGATTTGCCAGTCGCTGCGTTCGCTTGAACGCGTGTAGAGCAGACGATCGTGCAAGCGCGACGGCCGGCCCTGCCAGAATTCGATTGCTTCGGGTACCAAACGATATCCGCCCCAGTGCGGTGGGCGCGGCGGTTGGTCGCCGTATTGCAGGCTGATTTCGCGTTCGCGTGTTTCGAGCTGCGAACGGCTTTCAATTACCTGACTTTGATTGGATGCCCACGCACCGATGCGCGAACCGAGCGGGCGCGAGGCGAAATACGTATCGCTTTCTGCCGCGCTGGTTTTGACAATACTGCCCTCGACGCGCACCTGGCGTTCGAGTTCGATCCAGTAGAACAGCAGGCTCGCGTAGGGATTGGCGGTCAGTTCGCGGCCCTTGCGGCTTTCGTAATTGGTGAAGAACACGAAGCCACGCTCGTCGACGCCTTTGATTAGCACGATGCGCGCCGATGGCCGGCCGCGCGAGTCGACTGTGGCCAGCGTCATCGTATTCGGCTCGGGCAGTTGGGCGTCTACCGCTTGTTGAAACCACGAATCGAATTGACGAAACGGGTTGCGGTTGACGTCGGCAACGTCCAAAGAATCCAGCGAATAGTTTTTTCGAAGTTCGGCGAGTGAGGAGGTCATGTTCTTATGCGAACGCTACAGTACAACCAGTATAGCCAGGGCGTGAATTTTTTGCGCGCAACCAGGTCAAGGCCCACCGCGCTGTGTGGACATCCACGCCACCTCGTTTGCGGCCATTCGCGGCTGAATGGGTGCGTCCATGTGGATCGTCGCGATCAGGCAAAATACGGGCTGCGAACGCCTGAGCATGCCTGAGCGTTTTTATCACTTTCTGTTTTGCCTGTTTTGAACGAGCCTTTCACCATGTCCAGCACTACCGCGCATTCCGATCTTACTACCAGCCTCGACGGGCGGGAAACCGCCGACCGCGCGCGGCGCTTCGGCGGCGTTGCCCGCCTGTACGGCGCGCCGGCGCTTGCTGCGTTCGAAGGGGCCCACGTTGCCGTGATCGGCATCGGCGGAGTCGGCTCATGGGTGGCGGAGGCGCTGGCGCGCAGCGCGGTCGGCATCCTGACCTTGATCGACCTGGACAATGTCGCCGAGAGCAACACTAACCGCCAGATCCACGCGTTGGACGGTAACTACGGGAAACCGAAGGTCGAGGCGATGGCCGAACGCATCGCGGCGATCAATCCGTTCTGCGACGTGCGGCTGATTGAAGACTTCGTCGAGCCGGACAATTTCACGGCGACGCTCGGCGGCGGTTTCGACTACGTGATCGATGCGATCGACAGCGTACGCACCAAGACCGCGTTGATCGCATGGTGCGTCGAGAAGAAGCAGCCGTTGATAACGGTGGGAGGCGCGGGCGGCCAACTGGACCCGACGCGCATTCGGATCGACGATCTCGCGTTGACGATTCAAGACCCGTTGCTGTCGAAAGTGCGCGGACAGTTGCGCAAACAGCATGGATTTCCGCGTGGCCCGAAGGCGAAGTTCAAGGTGAGCGCGGTGTATTCAGACGAGCCGTTGATCTACCCTGAGGCCGCCGTGTGCGATATCGACGGGGAAGCGGAGCATGTCACGACGTCGCCGGGTCACACGGGACCGGTGGGTTTGAACTGTGCGGGATTTGGATCGAGCGTGTGTGTGACGGCGAGTTTCGGTTTTGCTGCGGCCGCGCATGTATTGCGGGCGTTAGCGAAGCAGGCGGCGGATTGAGGCGCTAGGACGTTACAGCATCACCGCGTTCGAACGGCAGGATGTTGATTCAGCCAGGCGGGCCGATGCAGTTTAGCCGCACGGTGTTCAGGCGCGGCTCCCTCGCCGCACCCGAACACAGTACAGATCAGAACAACAACGCGCTCAGCTTGCGCCGCCATTTCGACACCAGCTCCGGCTGATGCGCAGCGAGATCGAACACCGACAGCATGGTTTTACGGCCTATGTCGTCGCGGAACGCGCGGTCGCGTTGCACGATAGCCAGCAGGTGCTCTAGTGCGCCCTCGTATTTGAGGCGGGCGATCAGCGCGCTAGCCAGGTCGAAGCGCGCTTCGAGATCGTCCGGGTTAGCGGCGACTTTGGCGTCAAGTGCGTCCGTGGGCGGCAGATCCGCGGCCGCCTCCACAGCGTCGAGTCGCGTCTTGAGCGCATTGAAGCGGGCGTCGATCCCTTGCGTGGTTTTCGGCGACAACAGGTCGACTTCATTGCGCGCTTCGTCGATACGGTTATCCTCGAGCAGCATCTCGATGAGATCCATGCGCGCTTCGTCGAAGCCAGGATCGTGGGCGAGCGCGGCTTGCAGTGCGTTGTAAGCATCTTCGCGACGGCCTTCGGTCAACGCGGTTTGCGCTTCAAGACGTGCCGCCTCCGCGCCTTGCGGCACGAGGCGCTCAATAAACTCGCGCAACTGGCCTTCCGGCAGCACGCCGACGAATTGATCGACCGGCTGGCCTTCGGCAAACGCCATGACGTGCGGAATGCTGCGCACCTGGAAGTGCGCGGCCAGTTCCTGGTTCTCGTCGACGTTCACCTTCACCAGTTTCCATTTGCCGGCGGCTTCGGCTTCGAGCTTTTCCAGCATCGGACCGAGCGTCTTGCAGGGACCGCACCACGGCGCCCAGAAATCGACCAGCACAGGGGCCAGTGTCGACGCCGCGATGACGTCCTGTTCGAAAGTGGCCAGCGTGGTGTCCATTGCATCCTCTTCGATAAATCGGTTTGTTGGCTAAGTGGGGCCGAGCGCGGCGAATTCAATGCGTCGCGCGCTCACTTCTGCTTGCACTGATTCGCGCTTAATTTCTCGCCGGCAGCGGAATCCATTCGGTTTCTCCCGGTACCTTGCCCATCTCCTGATGGGTCCACGCCTGCTTCGCGGTTTCGATCTTCTCGCGCGAGCTGGCGACGAAGTTCCATTCGATAAAGCGCTCGCCATCCAGCTTTTCACCGCCGAGCAGCATGACGCGCGCGCCGTGAGTGCTGGCCAGCGTGACGGTTTCGTCGAGTGCGAGCACGGCCATCTGACCCACTTCGAGCGGTGCGCCGTCGATCTCCAGATCGCCGTCCACCAGATAGACGCCGCGTTCCTCGTGCTCCGGTTCGAGCGCGAATGCGCCGCCCGGGGCGAACTCCGCAGCCACGTACAGCGTGCCGGAAAAGGTTGCGACCGGCGAGGTTTCGCCGAACGCTGTGCCGGCAATCACGCGCAGCGTGACGCCGTTGCGCTCGACCACCGGCAGCGTGTCGGCCGCGTGATGCGAGAAGGACGGTTCGATGTCTTCGTCTTCGAGCGGCAGCGCGACCCAGGTCTGGATGCCGTGCATGGTCAGGCCACTCGCACGATCTTCGGCCGGCGTGCGCTCGGAATGGACGATGCCGCGGCCCGCCGTCATCCAGTTGACGTCGCCCGGGACGATCTTCTGCTCGGAGCCGAGGCTGTCGCGGTGCATGATCGAGCCTTCGAACAGATACGTGACGGTGGCAAGGCCGATATGCGGGTGCGGACGCACGTCGAGCCCGACGCCGGGTTCGAGCGTGGCGGGGCCCATGTGGTCGAAGAAGATGAACGGGCCGATCAGGCGTGCCGCCATAGCCGGCAGTACACGCCGCACGGTGAGACTGCCGACGTCGCGCAGATGCGGTTTGAGAACTGCTTTGATCGAGGAGGACATGGGCAGGCTCGGCTGGAAGGGGGAGTCGGATTTTGCTTAATGGACGATTCTACTGCGGAGGGCGGAATCACGACGGTTTGCGCCGTCTTGCCGCTCCGGGATTCCGTAATGCGCGCCATCCCCTGGCGCTGCAAGCTCCGCTAAACTGCCGGATCGAACAATCAAATGGAGACTGGGATGTCGCCCAGGGACTTACTGCTCGCGCTGGTCGTCGTGGTTGCGTGGGGCGTCAATTTCGTCGTGATCAAGGTGGGCCTGCATGGCGTGCCGCCCATGCTGCTCGGCGCGCTGCGTTTCACGCTCGCCGCGGTGCCGGCAGTGTTTTTCGTCAAGCGGCCGAAAATGCCGTGGCGCTGGCTGTTTGCTTACGGCGCGACGATTTCGTTCGGGCAGTTCGCTTTCCTGTTCTCGGCGATGTATGTGGGCATGCCGGCGGGGCTCGCTTCGCTCGTATTGCAGGCGCAGGCGTTCTTCACGCTGATTTTCGCGGCGCTGTTTCTGCATGAGCGCTTTCGCGTGCCGAATGTCGTCGGTTTGCTGATCGCGGCGGGCGGTCTTGCGGTAATCGGCATGCAAGGCGGCCACGCCATGACGCTCGCCGGTTTCGTCCTCACGCTGTGCGCCGCGTGTTCGTGGGCGCTCGGCAACATCGTCACGAAGAAGGTCGGCAAGGTCGATCTGGTCGGGCTAGTGGTGTGGGGCAGCCTGATTCCGCCGTTGCCGTTTTTCGCGCTGTCGTACGCGTTCGAGGGGCCGCAGCGGATCGTCGCGGCGCTATCCGGGATCAGCGCGATGTCGATTTTTGCCATCGTCTATCTCGCGTTTATCGCGACGCTGATTGGCTATGGTCTGTGGAGCAGGCTCCTGTCGCGCTATCCGGCGAGCCAGGTGGCACCGTTCTCGCTGCTGGTGCCGATCGTCGGGCTGGCCTCGGCGTCCCTGTTTCTCGACGAGCAGTTGTCGGCGGCGCAGATCGCGGGCGCCTTGCTGGTGATGGCGGGGCTGGCGGTGAATGTGTTTGGCGGTTGGGTCGTGCAGCGGTTTTCTCCGGCGCGTTGAATGCCGCCGCCTGGCGTGAAGCAAAAAAACGGCCGGGTTGAACTGCTCTCCAAAAGTTGGACACCGATCTAAGCTTTGGGTGCAGTTCACATCGAGCGGCCGTTTTTGTATCGCCTGCATGACAGAGCGTGACGCGTGCCATGCAGGGCGGCCTCAGGTCATGCGGTTTTTCGCCAATGGCGGATTCGCCGCGAAATAGCGCTTGATGCCGCTCATGATCGCGTCGGCCATCTTCTCCCGATACGCGTCGTCGTTCAGTTGGCGCTCCTCGTCCGGGTTACTGATGAAGGCGGTCTCCACGAGGATCGACGGAATGTCCGGCGCCTTCAGCACAGCAAATCCTGCCTGTTCGACCGAGCCCTTGTGCAACTTGTTGATGCCGCCGATCTCCTTCAGCACGAAATTGCCGTAGCGCATCGAATCGCGGATCTGCGCGGTGGTCGACATATCGAACAGCGCGCGGTTGACGGTGGCGTCGGCGGACTTGATGTTGATCCCGCCGATCTGATCCGATGAGTTCTCCTTGTTCGCCATCCAGCGTGCCGCGGCGCTCGACGCGCCATGCTCCGACAAGGCGAACACTGACGAGCCCTTCGCCTCGGGCGTGGTGAACGCGTCCGCATGGATCGAGACGAACAGGTCCGCGCCCACGCGCCGCGCCTTCTGCACGCGCACGTTAAGCGGCACGAAAAAGTCGGCGTCGCGCGTCATCATGGCGCGCATGTTCGGCTGCGCGTCGATCTTCACGCGCAGCTTCTTCGCGATGTCGAGTGCGACGTGCTTCTCATACGTGCCCCCGCCGCCGATCGCGCCTGGGTCTTCGCCGCCGTGACCCGGATCGATCGCGACGGTCAGCAGACGTACCGTGTTGCTCCTGCCGGTTTTCGGGTTGGTGAACGCGTAGCTATCGTCGCTGTCATCGCCACCGAGGTTGCTGTTGCTGCTTCCTTTGTTGCGGGCGATTGCGGTGGGCGGCGTGGTCGGCGCAAGCGGTACCGCCGGTGTTGCGGGCTTGCCGAGGATGGGCGGAGCAGGTGTCGGCGTGGTATGCACCGGCGGACGCGGCACGCTCGGCGCGGTCCCGCCGCTGCCGTTCTGCGCATAGCGCTCGAAGAAGGCTTCGCTGTTGTCGGCGGTGGGCGGCGTGGTGCCCGGGCCGCTTAGCGTGGCGGGCGGTGCGCTGTTTTCCTCCAGCGTTTGCTGTTTGCGCTCGGTCTGCGCGAGCAGATCCATCAGTGGGTCGGGCGCGACAGCGGGGTACAGGTCGAACACCAGCCGGTATTTGTACGCGCCGACCGGTGGCAGCGTGAACACCTGCGGCTTCACCGAGCCCTTCAGATCGAACACCATTCGCACGACATGTGGCTGATATTGCCCGACACGCACCGACTGAATCTGCGGGTCGTTCGGCGTAATCTTCGACACCAGATCCTTCAGCGCCTGGTCCAGATCGAGGCCGCTCAGATCGACCACCAACCGGTCCGGACCCTGCAGCAACTGCTGCGTGTTCTGCAAAGGCTGATCCGACTCGATCGTCACGCGCGTGTAATCGCGCGCCGGCCAGACCCGCACGCCCAGCACCGAGCTCGCCCACGCGAGACGCGGAGCGACAAGGCCGAGCACCAGCGTGGACGCGCCCGCGCGCAGAATCTGCCGGCGCCGCCAGTTATGCGTTGCGGTAGCCGCCGATTCGATCGAGCGGAACGGTTTGATCAACATCTTTCGAGACATGCCTTTCCTGATTCGCTGTATGCCCGTGCGACAAGTACCCGGCCGTCACCCGTGCTGTCCAGATCGAGCGAGAAGACAAGATCCGGCACGCCAAGGAGACGCCCTGCGCGCTGCGGCCATTCGACGAGGCAGATGGCGCCGCTGTCGAAGTACTCGCGAAAGCCCGCGTCGGCCCATTCGGCCGGGTCGGTGAATCTATACAGATCGAAGTGATAGAGCGCGAGTTCCCCAGCGGGCCGCTCGAGCACGTAGGGTTCGACGAGTGTGTAAGTGGGACTGCGCACGCGGCCAGTGTGGCCGAGGCCGCGCAAGGTCGCGCGCACGAGCGTGGTTTTGCCGGCGCCGAGGTCGCCGACGAGTTGTACTTGCAGTCCGTGGAATGCCTGGTCACCCGTGGTGCCCGGCGCGCGTTGCTGCGCTTTTTGCAGCGGGTTTTGCGGCGGGTTTTGCGGCAACTCGCGCACGCTTTCGATCGCCCGCGCGAAGCGCTCCCCGAATGCATGGGTGGCGGCCTCGTCCGCGAGCGCAAAGGAGCGTTCGAGCAGGATATCGGCGGGCGGTTGGATCGCGAGATCGGGGTTGACAGGCATTCTCGTAAAATGGCGTGATGAACCGAAGTCCGGAGTCCCCTGTTTCCTGCTCGCCTGCGTCTAGCGACGATGTGCGTGCCGAGCGTCATTTCGATGAAGCGGCGCTGAATGCGCTCGCGCTCAACATCAAAACGTGGGGCCATGAACTGGGTTTCGGGGCGATCGGTATCAGCGACACCGATCTCTCCGCTGCCGAAGCGCCGCTTGCTGCATGGCTGGACGCGGGTTGCCACGGCGAGATGGATTATATGGCGAAACACGGCATGAAACGCGCGCGCCCCGCCGAGCTTGTGGCCGGCACGCGACGTGTGATTACCGCGCGCATCGCCTATTTGCCCGCTCAGACATTGAGTGGAAAGGCGCACGAAAGCGCTTTGCAGGGCGCGTCGCTCGAACCGCAAGACTGGCGAGCAGCCGAGCATGCACGGCTCGCGGACCCGTCGGCGGCGGTGGTGTCGATCTATGCGCGGGGCCGCGATTATCACAAGGTGATGCGTAACCGTCTGCAACATCTGGCCGAGAAAATCGAGGCGGAGATCGGCGCCTTTGGCTACCGCGTATTTACCGATTCGGCGCCGGTGCTTGAAGTAGAACTTGCCCAGAAGGCCGGGATCGGCTGGCGTGGCAAGCACACGTTGTTGCTGCAGCGCGATGCCGGTTCGCTGTTTTTCCTCGGCGAAATTTACGTTGATGTGCCGTTGCCTACCGATGCCGAGACGTCGCCCGACGACGCGCCCGAAACGCCGGGCTCGCATTGCGGCAGTTGCACGCGTTGCATCGGCGCATGTCCGACGGGTGCGATCGTGGCGCCCTATAAGGTCGATGCACGCCTCTGTATTTCATATCTGACAATCGAGTTGAAGGGCAATATTCCCCTGGAAATGCGGCCGCTGATCGGTAATCGTGTGTATGGCTGCGACGATTGCCAGCTCGTGTGCCCCTGGAACAAGTTCGCGCAGGCCGCGCCGGTCGCCGATTTCGATGTGCGGCACGGGCTCGATCGCGCGACGCTGGTCGAACTGTTTGCATGGTCCGCCGACGAGTTCGATACGCGCATGCAGGGGAGTGCGATTCGCCGCATCGGCTATGAGAGCTGGCTGCGCAATCTGGCGGTCGGGATGGGTAATGCGCTGCGTGCGTCTTCGGAAAGTTTGAGCGCTGATGCGCGCGAGGCGATTGTTCGCGCGCTGAAATTACGGACCGAAGACCCTTCGGCGGTGGTGCGCGAGCATGTGGAATGGGCGTTGGAAGCGGCGTAAAGTAGCGGCAGTCGGGCGAGATCGTTGCCAGGAGTCAGTCTGGATGATGGTGAGTAGCGCGTTTGCAAGCTGTCTGCGCGCCTGTTCAAATGCGCCGCCATGCAATCTGAAAGATACGCTGCCAATCACGGAGCAAACAACCATGTTCAACGCAGTGATCGATGCACCGTTCGGCAAGGTCGGCATTCGCCTCGACGGTGACGTCGTGCGCGAGATTGTCTATCTTCCTGAGTCGACGCAGAACATCGCACCGGACACGCGCCTGGCAAAGCAGGCCGTGGAGCAGATCGAGCGTTATTTCGAGCGGGCCTCCGCAAAGTTCGAATTGCCGCTGGCAGCGGTTGGCACCACGTTTCAGCAGCGCGTCTGGCAAGCGATCAGCGATATTCCGCCCGGCGTCGTGCTGACTTATGGACAATTGGCAAGGCAACTTGGCAGCGCTCCGCGTGCGGTCGGTCAGGCATGCGGCGCCAATTACTTTCCGATCGTGATTCCGTGTCATCGGGTGGTGAGTTCGAGCGGCATCGGCGGATTTGCGCATCACGCCGGAGATGGTTTCTTTCGCAACGTCAAGCGCTGGCTTCTGGCGCATGAAGGCATTCCCTACGCATGAGCGACACCGTGACCGAAGACGCGCCGACCGCGTCACCTTTGTTTGTGGCGAGCTCGGCCTCGATCGATGCGTTCTGCGACGCGTTGTGGCTCGAGCACGGTTTATCGCGCAACACGCTCGATGCGTACCGGCGCGATCTGCGGCTGTTCTGCGAATGGCTCGCGCAAACCCGCAACTCGTCGCTCGACACCGCCAGCGAGGCCGATCTCAACGCCTATAGCGCGGCGCGCCAGAAAGACAAATCCACCTCGGCGAACCGGCGGCTCTCGGTGTTTCGCCGCTACTATGGCTGGGCGGTGCGCGAACATCGCGCGAAGGTCGATCCGACGGTGCGCATCCGTTCTGCGAAGCAACCACCGCGTTTTCCGTCGACGCTCACCGAAGCGCAAGTCGAAGCACTGCTCGGTGCGCCGGATATCGACACGCCCTTGGGCCTGCGCGACCGCACCATGCTGGAGTTGATGTACGCGAGCGGTTTGCGTGTCACCGAACTCGTCACGCTGAAGACAGTGGAAGTGAGTCTGAACGACGGCGTAGTGCGGGTGATGGGCAAGGGCTCGAAAGAGCGCCTGATTCCGTTCGGCGAAGAGGCGCATGGCTGGATCGAACGCTATCTGCGCGAAGCGCGTCCGGCTTTACTCGGGGCGCGGGCGACGGATGCGCTGTTCGTCACGAGCCGCGCGGAGGGCATGACCCGCCAGCAGTTCTGGAACATCATCAAGCGCCACGCGGCAGCGGCCAATGTGCATGCGCCACTCTCGCCGCACACGCTACGGCACGCGTTCGCGACGCACCTGCTGAACCATGGCGCCGATTTGCGCGTCGTGCAATTGCTGCTCGGTCATACGGATATCTCGACCACGCAGATCTATACACACGTGGCCCGCGAGCGGTTGAAGTCGTTGCATGCGCAGCATCATCCGCGGGGGTGAGGGGCGTCTGCACGGGCCGTCAGGCGTGTGGTTGTGCTTGCGCTTGTCGTAGCTCTTGTACGGCCTGACTGGCTCGACCGGAGTCGAAGCCATTGCGGCCGCTGCTTTACATGAACTCGCGTAACCGGTGCTTCAGAATCTTGCCAGTCGACGCAGCCGGCAGAGCGGCGAGCACTTTCACTTCGGCAGGGCGCTTGTATGGCGCGAGACGCTCGCCGCACCACGCGATCAGTTCTGCCGGCGACACCTTCGCGCCCGCGATCAATTCGACGAACGCGACCACTTCCTCATTACCCTCCACTGCGCGCCCAATCACCGCGGATTGCACCACCTGCGGATGCGCGTTCAACACATGCTCGACTTCCGCCGGATACACGTTGAAGCCCGAGCGGATGATCAATTCCTTGCTGCGCCCGACGATATGCAACGCACCGTCTGCGTCCTGCCGTGCGAGATCGCCGGTCTTGAGCCAGCCGTCTTCGGTAACGACGGCGCGGGTCTGCTCCGGGTTGCGGTAGTAACCGAGCATCACGTTCGGGCCACGTACCCATAGTTCGCCGATTTCGCCCGGCGCGGCGTCCACGCCATCGAGTCCGACGAAGCGCACGTCGACGCCAGGAATGACCTCGCCAACCGAGCAATCGCTGCGCGGCGCATCGAGCATGGTGTGGGAGACGGTTGGGCTGCTCTCGGTCATGCCGTAGCCGTTGTGCAGCGGGAGGCCGTAGACGCTTTCGACGCGCGCCTTGAGCGCGGCGTCGAGTGGTGAGCCGCCCGAATAGGCAAAGCGCAGGTGCGGCGCGGACCACGTGTGACCGTGCGTTTGCACATGTTCGAGCAATTTGGCATGCATGGCCGGAACGCCCTGGAAGATCGACACGCGCTCGTCGGCGAGCGCGCGCCGCACCGCTTCGGGCGCGAAGCGTGGCGCTAGGCGCAAGGTCGCGCCGGCGTGCAGGCTGCCGAGACAAACCGATGCAAAGCCGTACACGTGCGAGATCGGCAGAACGGCGTACACGACATCGTCCGGACCGACTTTGCGCAAGCGGCTCGACACGGCCGCGATGAAGAGCAGATTGCGGTGCGACAGCATCACGCCCTTCGGCGCACCTGTAGTTCCCGTGGTGTAGATCAGCGCGGCGCATTGACGATGATCATCGGTTTCGACCGGTTCGGCTTTTGCGCCGGTGTCGATCGTGTACGACCAGGCGCCGATATTTGGTGTGATGGCAGGCGCTGTGACAGCTTGATGGCGCTGCGCATGCTGTTGGGCATCCGCGGAGCTTTCGGCCGCATAGGCGACCACGCGAGGCTGCGCGTGTGCTCGGATCGCGTCGAGTTCGGCGGCTGACAGACGCGCGTTCGACACCAGCGCCCACGCGTCGAGTTTCGCGGTCGCGAACAGCAGCACGATCTGCACGATGCTGTTCTCGGCCACGATCATGACGCGATCGCCGCCACGTACGCCCCATTCGCGCAACAGCGCGGCGGTGGCATCGACGGCTTCCAGAAGTTGCGCATTGGTGAGGCGCCGCGCATCCTCGATCAAGGCGATGTGCTGCGGGTCGCGCGCGGCCGCGAGCACCGGAATGTCGGCAATACGCGCGGGCAGGGCGGCCAGCAGCGCGGGAATGTCGATCGTGGGACGGGTGGATGAATCGAGGCTCAACGCTGTCTCCTGTGTCGACCAGAGTTGACGCTTTAGCGTCTTACTCTGGTCCCATGCAAGGCGGTCGACCAGAGTTGGTGCTTTAGCGTCTTCTGGTCCCATGCCACATGGTTGCTAAACGTATTTAGTGCCCGGCATACTATGCGCCGGAAGATTTACGAACGATCGTGCCACAATCGCCGGGCCCGCACAATTGGCCGTTCGGCAAATAGCCGTTGTGCAAACTCGCCATTACAATGCGCCGATGAGCAAATCCAGACACGTCTCCGAAACGCCCGCGACGCAGTTTCTGCGCCGTCACGGTGTCACTTTCGGCGAACATCCCTACGATTATGTCGAGCACGGCGGCACTGAAGAATCGGCGCGCCAGCTCGGTGTGGACGAACATCATGTCGTGAAGACTTTGGTGATGGAAGACGAGCACGCCAAGCCGCTGATCGTGCTGATGCACGGAGACCGCACCGTCAGCACCAAGAATCTGGCGCGGCAGATCGGCGCGAAACGTGTGGAGCCGTGCAAGCCCGAGGTGGCGAACCGGCATTCGGGCTATCTGATCGGCGGTACGTCGCCGTTCGGTACACGCAAGCAGATGCCGGTGTACGTCGAGTCGAGCATCCTCGAGATGGACAAGATCTGGTTGAACGGTGGCCGGCGTGGTTTTCTGGTCAGCATCGAGCCGACTGCATTGACTGGCTTGCTGGCCGCGAAGCCGGTTCAGTGCGCAAGCGTCGATTGACGTTTGCCTCAATGTTTTTCGGGCCGGTGGGTTCGGTAGAATGTGCGCCGCCTGGTTGCCTGTTGCGTTCCCTGTTGCGGTTGGGGTGTCCAGTTTCAGACCGCGGATCCTTATAAGAGTCCCAGATGCAAAACCTGATCGTTGCTGTCGTTGCCTACCTGATCGGCTCGGTGTCGTTTGCCGTGATCGTGAGCGCCGCGATGGGGCTGGACGACCCGCGCTCCTATGGCTCGGGCAACCCGGGCGCGACCAACGTGCTGCGCAGCGGCAGCAAGACGGCCGCGATACTTACCCTGATCGGCGACGCCGTCAAAGGATGGTTGCCGGTGTGGTTCGTGGTGCACTTCGGCGCGCGTTACGGCCTCGACGATACGTCGGTGGCGATTGCGTCCGTCGCCGTCTTTCTCGGCCACCTTTATCCGGTTTTCTTCCGCTTCAAGGGCGGCAAGGGCGTGGCGACCGCTGCGGGCGTGTTGATTGCGATCAACCCGATCCTCGGCATCGCCACCTTGCTGACGTGGCTGATCGTAGCGTTCTTCACGCGCTATTCTTCGC
Organism: Paraburkholderia sediminicola; assembly: GCF_046026855.1. Taxonomy (GTDB): domain Bacteria; phylum Pseudomonadota; class Gammaproteobacteria; order Burkholderiales; family Burkholderiaceae; genus Paraburkholderia; species Paraburkholderia sediminicola_A. Next base: position 72,489 of record NZ_JAQQET010000031.1, read on the forward strand.
TGGCGGCGTTGGCCGCGGCGGTGTTCGCACCGATCTTCGACGGCTTTCTTTTCGGGCCGCACGTCATCGCGCTGGCAATTGTCGTGATGAGTTCGTTGCTGGTATGGCGCCACCGCGCCAACATCGCGAAACTGATGCGCGGCCAGGAAAGCCGCATCGGCGACAAGAAGAAGGCCGACGCAGCGGCCGGCGCGGCGGGCGGCAACGAACCTTGAGCGCGGGCGGGGGCGCCCGGCTGGGTGTCAACCGGCGTGCTTCAGGTCGTTCACGGAGTGCGCGCGGAAGGCGCACTGCTTGTGTGCTGGTCGTTCGCCACGCGCCGGGTGTTGGGTCAACGCAGCGAATTGCCGGGTGTCGAGTCTCTAAGTGACCCCGTTGTCGAGCGTTCGGCATGCGTCCAGCGCCGAGCCAGCCACAACGCACGCCCGTCGCCGAGCGTCAACAGGCCTCCGGCGCCGAGTGTAGTGCGTGTTCAGTCGCGGAAGTTGTTGAAGTCGAGCGGGGTATCGGTCACGTCCTTGCGCAGCATTGCGATCACACTTTGCAGATCGTCGCGCTTGCCGCCGGTGATGCGCACCGCGTCGCCCTGAATGCTCGCCTGGACCTTGATCTTGCTGTCCTTCACGAGGCGCACGATTTTCTTCGACAGATCGCCGGACACGCCTTTCTTGATCTTGATGATCTGCTTGACCTTGTCGCCGCCGATTTTCTCGATCTTGCCGTAGTCGAGAAAACGTACGTCCACATTGCGCTTGGCCATTTTCGACAGCAACACGTCTTTTACCTGGCCGAGCTTGAAATCGTCGTCGGCGTAGGCCGTGATTTCGCTTTCTTTGTGCTCGACGCGCGCGTCCGACCCTTTGAAGTCGAAGCGGGTTGAAATTTCCTTGTTGGACTGCTCGATCGCGTTCTTGACTTCGATCATGTCCGCTTCGCAGACGACGTCAAACGATGGCATTGTTTTCTCCCAATAGTGCTGCGGTGCGTGGCGCGGCCGGTCGGCTGCTCACGAGGCACTCGCTATAATCACGAACCGGTTGTCATTTTACCGACGCCACTCCCTTTTGCCTAAGGCCGTCGCGCATTGTCGCGCGGCCGGAGGCCAGATGTCGTTTCGTTCGTCGTTCCATTCTTCTCATTCTGATGTCCCAATCCGACTCCGCCGCGTTCATTGCCGGCTATCCGCTAAAGGCGCATAACACCTTCGGTTTCGATGTTCGTGCGCAGTTTGCGTGCCGGATCGAGCACGAAGCGCAATTGATGGCTGCCATGCGCGATCCGCGTGCCGCCGGCTTGCCGCGGCTGGTGCTGGGCGGCGGCAGCAATGTCGTGCTCACGGGAGATTTCGCCGGACTGGTGCTGCTGGTGGTTCTGCGAGGCCGCCGCGTTGTGCGCGAGGACGACGACGCATGGTACGTCGAGGCGGCAGCCGGTGAGCCGTGGCATGACTTTGTCGCATGGACCTTGTCGCAAGGGTTACCTGGATTGGAGAACCTCGCGCTGATTCCGGGCACGGTGGGGGCGGCGCCGATTCAGAACATCGGCGCGTACGGGCTGGAAATGTGCGAGCGGTTTGCGTCGCTGCGGGCGGTTGAGCTGGAAACGGGGGCCGTCGTCGAACTCGATGCCGACGCTTGCCGATTCGGCTACCGCGACAGTTTTTTCAAGCGGGAAGGGCGTGACCGTTTTGTGATTACCTCGGTCACTTTCCGTTTGCCGAAGGTCTGGCAGCCACGGGCCGCGTATGCGGATCTTGCACGTGAGTTGGCCGCGGGTGGGCACGCCGATGCGCCGCCGAGCGCTCAGGCGATTTTCGACGCTGTAGTGGCGGTGCGCCGCGCCAAGCTGCCTGATCCGCTGCAGATCGGTAACGCCGGGAGTTTCTTCAAGAATCCGGTTGTGGAGGCAACGCAGTTTGAGGCGTTGAAGGTTAAGGAGCCTGAGCTTGTGTCTTACCTTCAACCGGACGGCAGGGTGAAGCTCGCGGCGGGCTGGCTGATCGATCGATGCGGCTGGAAGGGCCGTGCAATGGGCGCCGCGGCCGTGCATGAACGGCAGGCGCTGGTGCTGGTCAATCTCGGTGGGGCGAGCGGTGCCGAGGTGTTGGCGCTCGCGAAAGCCGTCCAGCGGGATGTGCTGGCGCGATTTGGTGTGGAGCTGGAAGCTGAGCCGGTTTGCCTGTGATTGCGGCAGGGAGTGGAGCGAGTCGCGTTTAGGTTGTTGGCTATCGTAGCAGCGGTTAAGCGCAAGAGGTGACGCGGCTTGGAGCCGGGTCGCCGTCAATCGGTGCACAAGGACGCTGCAATGAAAAAGGCGCCGGGAGTTTCCTCCCGGCGCCTTTTTCGCATCTGCGTTTCAGTTCTGGCTGCACCTCTCGGCGCTTCACTTCGCTTGCGCGAAGGTTAGCCTCCACCGAAACGCACATCGTCAGTCGCGCTGACTTGGCATTTTGGCTCCGGCCGCGCCTTACGGCGCTTAACTTCGCTTACGCGAAGTTAGCCTTCACCGAAACGCGCGTCCTCAGCTACGCTGACGACGCGCGTTTTCAGCAATCCGCATACGCAGCGCGTTCAGCTTGATGAACCCGCCGGCGTCGGCCTGGTTGTAGGCGCCGCCGTCGTCGTCGAATGTGGCGATCGTCTTGTCGAACAACGTTTCCTTCGAATCGCGTGCAACAACCGACACACCGCCCTTGTACAGCTTCACGCGCACCCAGCCGTTGACCTTCTCTTGCGTATGGTCGATCAACACCTGGATTGCGCGGCGCTCCGGGCTCCACCAGTAGCCGTTATAAATCAGCGACGCGTAACGAGCCATCAGGTCGTCTTTCAGGTGGGCCACTTCGCGGTCGAGCGTAATTGACTCGATGCCGCGGTGTGCCTTCAGCATGATCGTGCCGCCCGGCGTTTCATAGCAGCCGCGCGACTTCATGCCGACGTAACGGTTTTCGACCAGATCCAGACGGCCGATGCCGTGCTTGCCGCCCAAACGGTTCAACTCGGTCAGCATTTCAGCCGCCGACAGACGCTTGCCATTGATCGCGACCGGATCGCCGTGTTCGTACTCGATGTCGAGATATTCGGCCTGGTCCGGCGCCTGTTCCGGCGACACCGTCCAACGCCACATATCGGCTTCGGCTTCGGCTTTCGGGTCTTCCAGGTGACGGCCTTCGAACGAGATGTGCAGCAGGTTCGCGTCCATCGAATATGGCGCGCCGCCTTGCTTGTGCTTCATTTCGATCGGGATGCCGGCCTTTTCAGCGTACGTGAGCAGCTTTTCGCGCGACAGCAGATCCCATTCACGCCACGGCGCGATCACCTTGATGCCCGGTTCAAGCGCGTAGTAACCGAGTTCGAAACGAACCTGGTCGTTGCCCTTGCCGGTTGCGCCGTGCGAGACCGCTTGCGCGCCAGTTGCACGGGCGATTTCGATCTGACGCTTGGCGATCAGCGGACGCGCGATCGACGTGCCCAGCAGGTATTCGCCCTCATAGACCGTGTTGGCGCGGAACATCGGGAACACGTAGTCGCGCACAAATTCTTCGCGCAGATCTTCGATGAAGATGTTGTCCTGCTTGATGCCGAGTTGCAAGGCTTTCTTGCGCGCCGGTTCCAGCTCTTCGCCCTGGCCGATGTCGGCCGTAAACGTGACGACTTCGGCGTCGTAGTTGTCCTGCAACCACTTCAGGATGACGGAGGTGTCGAGGCCGCCCGAATAGGCGAGCACGACTTTCTTGATATCGCTCATGGTGAACTCGTAGCTGGAAAAAGCTGGAAAACAAGGCGCACCGGCGGTTCCGGAGCGCGGAAAACCACTATTTTGACACTAAACCACCGCTTGCCCGCGTTTTTGGGGCAGTGCGATGGGTGAGCCGGGCCCCTTGCAACCGTGGACACCGGCTCGATGCGTGGCGCTAAACGTGGATGCCTTGCCTCGTATTCAAGGCCCCGTCGCGCTTCACGCAGGTGCTGCGTGCGGCTCGCCTAGTGATTCAGCTTGCCGAGCAGCAGATATTCCATCAACGCCTTTTGCACGTGGAGACGATTTTCCGCTTCGTCCCACACGACGCTTTGCGGGCCGTCGATCACTTCCGCGCTGACTTCCTCGCCGCGATGGGCAGGCAGGCAGTGCATGAACAATGCATCAGAATTGGCGCGCGCCATCATGTCGGTGTCTACGCACCAGTCTGCGAAAGCTTTCTTGCGTGCTTCGTTTTCAGCTTCGAAGCCCATGCTGGTCCACACGTCCGTGGTGACCAGATCGGCGCCTGTGCAGGCTTCGTTCGGATCGTCGAATTCCTGATAGAACGGTGCGCTTTCAGCCGCGACCATGGCGCGGTCGAGCTTGTAGCCCGGCGGCGTGGACAGGCGCAGTTTGAAGCCGAGAATCTGGGCGGCTTCGATCCACGTGTACAGCATGTTGTTTGCGTCACCGACCCACGCGACCGTCTTGTCGCGAATCGGACCGCGATGCTCGAAGTAGGTGAAGATGTCCGCCAGCACCTGGCACGGGTGATATTCGTTGGTCAGCCCGTTGATCACCGGCACGCGCGAATTCTCTGCGAAGCGCTGGAGTATGTCCTGGCCGAACGTGCGGATCATGATGATGTCGACCATGCGCGAGATCACTTGCGCTGCGTCTTCGATCGGTTCGCCGCGGCCGAGTTGCGTGTCGCGCGTGCTCATGAAAACGGCATGACCACCCAACTGGAAGATGCCGGCTTCGAACGACAGGCGCGTGCGCGTCGAGTTTTTCTCGAAGATCATGGCCAGCGTGCGGTCGTGCAGCGGGTGGTAGGTCTCGTAGTTCTTGAATTTGCGCTTCAGAATGCGCGCGCGTTCCAGCACGTACTCGTAGTCTTCCAGCGAGAAATCCTTGAACTGCAGGTAGTGGCGAATTTTCTTGGCGGTCATGAAACAAATACGGCGGTCTCACCCGGCAGGATTGCCGGACGGCGCCGCCGTCGTTTGTGGTAACTCTATGCAGCATAAAGGATTTCGCCCCGTTTGACGAGTCGCCCAAAAGGTTGGGCAGGCTGTCTGAAAGGCTCGCGCAGCCTTTGGAGGGAGTTTGTGTGCGCTGCGGAAAAAGGTCCGCTGCGCTATAATCTAGCGGTTATCCCTAAGCCCAGCAGGCCGGTATTGAGCTTGCGGGACACGGCTCGCGCGGTTCGGAAAAGTTTCCTCGCGGTGCGCCGTCATGACGAGCGCCGAGGCGGCTTGTCCGGCCCTTCGTGGTTTCTGGCGGCGCAGTTCGCCATTCAGCGTGTACAACGTGTTCAGGCATCCCAAAACCGCTTTGCGGTCAGCTTTGCCGTCCTCCCGCTGGGCAGTCACACAGGTATTCCTACATGGCCGAAGCAGCTCCAACCGAATATTTCATTCAGGGCATCACGTCGACCGGGAAAAAATTTCGGCCGAGCGATTGGTCGGAGCGGCTCGCGGGTGTGATGTCATGTTTCGGTCCCAGTCCGGGTGGCAGGGGGCCGAATGCTTACCTGCAATACTCGTTGTACGTCCGGCCCACCATGATCGGCGACCTCAAATGCGTGATTCTCGATTCGCGCTTGCGCGACATCGAGCCGATGGCGTTCGATTTCGTCCTGAACTTCGCGAAAGACAATGATCTCGTCGTGACAGAGGCGTGCGAGTTGCAACTTGAGCACGCCGCGCCGCAAGAGAAAAGACACGTGATCTAGCGCGAGCCTGCCGGATCGGCAAAAGCAAAAACCCGCCGGTAGCGGGTTTTTTTGTGCCTGAAGCAGCGGCCTCAAGGCGGGCGGCTTCCATGTGGTGGCTTCGATGTGCAGCCAACTGACTCGCGAATAGGCGTGGATCAGCGTCCGGTTCGGTCGATGCAAAGCAAAAAAGCCCGCCGAAGCGAGCCTTTCTGTTGCAGCGGAAACAGGAGGTAGCCCACCGAAGCGGGCTGACCGAATTTACTGCGCTGCGGGCGCTTGCAGACCCTTGAGGGCTGCAGCGAGACGGCTCTTGTTGCGAGCTGCCTTGTTCTTGTGAACGATTTTCTTGTCGGCGATGATGTCGATGGTCTTCGACGATGCCTGGAAGATTTCAACGGCCTTAGCCTTGTCGCCGGCTTCGATTGCCTTGCGAACAGCCTTGATAGCCGTGCGGAACTTCGAGCGCAGTGCCGAGTTATGCGAGTTTGCCTTGGCGGCCTGGCGGGCGCGCTTGCGTGCTTGTGCGGTGTTAGCCATGACGGTTCCTTATCCTGTTCCTGTTTCCAGTACCTGACCTTCAAGTGGTAGGTGCTGCTTTTAGATCGAACTCCTGGAAGCGATTGCCCAAGAGTGCAAAAAGTGTCGAAATAATCGATCGAGCTACGCGAAGGCGGGCTGCGTTCTGGTGTATTTCGAGGTCCGCTGGCGCCTCAATACAGCTTGAGTGCCGGATGAGATTGCGTGCCTGAACCCCGTCCGAAAATTGAGCGAGCTTCGAAACCGGCGATTATAGCAACAAAATCAGGCACGTGGCAACGGGGAATCGCCAATTCCGGTGTGCCGGGCTGCCGCGCATGGCCCCGATTCTGTAAGCCTGAACGCACGGGCATTGGGCGGGCAACCGGCGAGCGGGCGGTGAGCCCGGCGCGCAACGCCTACGGCAAGCAACAAAAAACGGCCCGATCAGCTTATCCGACCGAACGTCTGCGTCACAAATCGGTCCGATTCGCGTTCCGGCTCGTCGTCCGCACCTGCGGCACCCGTATAATAAGCGCCCCATGAATCTATTCCGAGCCCTGCTGACGGTCAGCGGCTTCACGCTGCTGTCGCGCGTGACCGGACTGGCCCGCGAAACGCTGATCGCCCGTGCGTTCGGTGCCAGTCAATATACTGACGCGTTTTACGTCGCCTTCCGCATTCCGAACCTGCTACGCCGCATTTCCGCCGAGGGTGCGTTCTCGCAGGCCTTCGTGCCGATTCTCGCCGAGTTCAAGAACCAGCAAGGACACGACGCCACCAAGGCGCTCGTCGACGCGACATCGACCGTGCTTGCCTGGGCGCTCGCGGTTCTCTCGCTGATCGGCGTGGTGGGGGCGTCGGGTGTGGTGTTTATCGTCGCGTCAGGGCTCGCGCATGAAGGCCAGGCGTACGCGCTCGCGGTCACGATGACGCGCATCATGTTCCCGTACATCATTTTCATCTCGCTGACGTCGCTGGCGTCCGGCGTGCTGAATACGTACAAGAACTTTTCGCTGCCTGCGTTCGCCCCGGTCCTGCTGAACGTCGCTTTTATCGTCGCGGCGGTGTTCGTCGCGCCGCGCCTGCAAACGCCGGTTTATGCGCTTGCGTGGGCGGTAATCGCCGGCGGCGTGCTGCAGTTCATCGTGCAATTGCCCGGTCTGAAGAAGATCGACATGCTGCCGCGCATCGGCCTGAATCCGCTGAAGGCGCTCGCGCACCGCGGCGTGAAGCGGGTGCTGTCGAAGATGGTGCCGGCCATGTTCGCCGTCTCGGTTGCGCAGATCAGCCTGATCATCAACACCAATATTGCGTCACGCATCGGTCCGGGTGCCGTCTCCTGGATCAACTACGCCGACCGGCTGATGGAGTTTCCGACCGCGCTGCTCGGCGTCGCGCTCGGCACGATTTTGCTGCCGAGCCTGTCGAAGGCACACGTGGACGCCGATCCGCACGAGTATTCGTCGCTGCTCGACTGGGGGCTGCGCGTCACCTTCCTGCTGGCCGCGCCGAGCGCCGTTGCGCTGTTTTTCTTCGCCGAGCCGCTTACCGCGACGCTGTTCCACTACGGCAAGTTCGACGGCAACTCGGTGGTGATGGTCGCCCGCGCGCTGTCGGCCTACGGCATTGGCCTTATCGGCCTGATTCTCATCAAGATTCTTGCGCCCGGTTTTTACGCCAAGCAGGACATCAAGACGCCCGTGAAGATCGGCGTAGGCGTGCTGATCGTCACACAGCTGAGCAACTATCTGTTCGTGCCGATTTTCGCGCATGCGGGTCTCACGCTGAGCGTCGGGCTCGGCGCTTGCGTCAACGCGCTGTTCCTGTTCCTCGGTTTGCGCAAGCGCGGCATCTATACGCCGTCGAACGGTTGGCTCAAATTCTTCGTGCAGTTGCTTGGCGCCTGTCTGGTGCTGGCCGGCACGATGCATTGGCTCGCGATCAGCTTCGACTGGATCGGCATGCATAGTCGGCCGGTGGACCGCATCATGTTGCTGGGGGCGTGCCTCGTTCTGTTCGCCGCGCTATATTTCGGTATGCTTTGGCTGATGGGCTTCAAGTACGCGTATTTCAAAAGGCGAGTGAAGTGATCACGATGACGCGAGTTCTCGACTATTTCAGCACGCTGGTTGCCGAAGATGACAGCCTGCCGCTGACCGAGGCGGCGCTCTCGCTCGCGCAGGACGCTTATCCCGATCTCGATCTGCAAGGCACGCTGGCCGAGATTGACGAGTTGGTCGTGCGTTTGCAGCGCCGCATGCCGGACGATGCCGACATCAGGCAGAAGGTCGGCATTTTGAATCGGTTCTTCTTCCGCGAGCTGGGCTTCGCCAGCAACCTCAACGATTATTACGATCCCGACAACAGCCATCTGAATGCGGTGCTCAAGCGGCGCCGCGGCATTCCGATTTCGCTGGCGGTGCTGTATCTGGAAATGGCCGAGCAGATCGGCATTCCGGTGCGCGGCGTGTCGTTTCCGGGCCACTTCCTGTTGCGCGTGACAACGCCGGATGGCGACGTGATGCTCGATCCGACCAGCGGGCACTCGCTGTCCGAATCGCAGATGGTGGACATGCTGGAGCCTTATGTGGCGTCGGCGGGCGAGTCGGTGAGCAGGGCGCTGCGCATATTGCTGCAACCGGCCACGCGCCGCGAAATCATCGCTCGTATGCTGCGCAATCTGAAGTCGACTTATCTTCAGACGGAACGCTGGCAGCGTCTGTTGGCGGTGCAGCAGCGTCTCGTGATCCTGTTGCCGGAAAGTATCGAGGAAGTGCGCGATCGCGGTTTCGCCTACGCGCGGCTCGACTATCTGCGCCCGGCGCTCGAGGATCTCGAACGATATCTCGGCGACCGGCCGGATGCGGAAGACGCAACGGTAGTGGAATCGCAGTTGCATGAACTGCGTCAACGAACCCAGTACGACGACCGCGACTAAAAGTGCTTTGTCTGCCGGCGGATCGGGCTTGTAGCGCCAGCAGCGACGGCAAGGAATTAGCGGCTGCGTCCAGCTGCGGTTGATGAGCAAAAACCGGTCAAAAAAGAACGCCTGCACGTGACTCACGTGCAGGCGTTTTTCATTGGGCAGCCGCATAAAGCGGCGCGCCGGATACATCAGTTACTTCGGCTGCATGCGGATTGCGCCGTCCAGACGAATCACCTCGCCGTTAAGCATCGGATTGTCGAAGATCTGCTTGGCCAGCATCGCGTACTCCGCCGGTTTGCCGAGACGCGGCGGGAACGGCACCATCGCGCCGAGCGCGTCCTGCACTTCCTGCGGCATGCCCAGCAGCATCGGCGTTTCGAAGATGCCCGGTGCAATCGTCATGACGCGGATTGCGTTGCGCGACAGGTCGCGTGCGATCGGCAGCGTCATGCCGACCACACCGCCCTTGGACGCCGCGTAGGCCGCCTGACCGATTTGCCCGTCAAACGCAGCCACGGATGCCGTGTTGACGATCACGCCACGCTCGCCATTCGCATTCGGTTCGTTCTTCGACATTGCCGCGGCGGCGAGCCGGATCATGTTGAAGGTGCCGATCAGATTGATGGAGATGGTGCGCGCAAACGACTCGAGCGGATGCGGACCGTCTTTGCCGACCGTCTTGATGGCAGGCGCAACACCCGCGCAATTGACGAGGCCGCGCAGCGTGCCGAGTTTCGTGGCGGCTTCGACTGCTTGCGTGGCGTCGTCTTCGCGGCTCACGTCGCACTTGACGAATACGCCGCCGAGTTCCTTCGCGAGCGCCTCACCGGCATCCTGATTCAGATCGGCGAGCACCACCTTGCCGCCGTTCTCGACGAAAAGGCGCGCTGTGGCCGCGCCGAGGCCCGATGCACCGCCGGTGATCAGGAATACGTTGTCGCGAATCTCCATGTCATCTCCTTTGCTTCAGTTCAGTAATCTCTCGATCGAATATCTTTTCGATGATCGATTGTAACGGCTATGCTGCAATGCGGAAAGCAAAGTGGGGCATCGGCCGCCCGGGGCCTCTACCGAAGCCCTATAGCCTATGGCGTCCCCAAGTGCTACGGATAGCTAATTAATGCCGGCGCACGGCGGACCGCGGAGATCGTGGCAGAGCATACGCCACGCGGCGCGCAATAAAAAAACCCGCCGGCATGGGCGGGTTTTTCAAACGACAACCGGAGATGCGAGATTACTTCAACGCATCAAACGCGCGGTTGCGAATTTCGTCGACCGTGCCGAGGCCCGAAATGCGGCGATATTGCGGCGCATTCAGCGGGGTCGACGGGTCGCCGTTTTGCGCCCAGTTGTTGTAGTACTCGATCAGCGGCTTGGTTTGCGCAACGTACACGTCGAGGCGCTTCTTGACCGTTTCTTCCTTGTCGTCGTCGCGCTGGATCAGCGGTTCGCCCGTCACGTCGTCCACACCTTCAACCTTCGGCGGGTTGAACTTGACGTGGTACGTACGGCCCGACGCGGCGTGCGAGCGGCGGCCGCTCATGCGCACGATGATCTCGTCGAACGGCACGTCGATTTCCAGCACGTAATCGATTGCGACGCCTGCCTGCTTCATGGCTTCAGCTTGCGGAATGGTGCGCGGAAAACCGTCGAACAGATAACCGTTCGCGCAATCCGGCTGCTGCAGGCGTTCCTTCACCAGGTTGATGATCAGCTCGTCCGTGACCAGTTCACCGGCGTCCATGAAGCGCTTGGCTTCAAGGCCGAGCGGCGTGCCTGCCTTAACGGCCGCGCGCAGCATGTCACCGGTGGAAATTTGCGGAATGCCGAACTTTTCCTTGATGAAGGTGGCTTGAGTGCCCTTACCCGCGCCGGGCGCACCCAAAAGGATCAAACGCATGTGATATCTCCAGATCTATGTGAATTCTTTGGTGACGCTGCAGCCATCCCACGATTCGTCGAGGGACCCGCGTCGGCTGCCGTTTCGGGCCTCGCGCTGCACGTCGAAAACGACGGCGCTGCAAGGCCAGCAACGGCGCGACCGGGCAATCCCTGACTCTCGCGTTTAACGGGAGGCGCGCACATCCGTCCGATTATGCCATGGGTTTTTACGCTCAAGCCCCGAATAAAGCCTGTACACGCGCGAGATCGGCGGGCGTGTCGACGCCGGGTAGCGGCGCATTCTGAGTGACGAGCACCGCGATCCGCTCGCCGTGCCACATCGCGCGCAGTTGTTCGAGCGCTTCGACCTGCTCGATCGGCGAGATCGCGAGACTCGGGTACGTGCGCAGGAATTGGGCGCGATACGCGTACAGGCCGATATGCCGATGGACGACTGCGGGAGCCGGCGGCGTTGGCATCGACGCCACGTCGGGCCAATGCGGCTGATAGGCGTCGCGTGCCCACGGAATCGGCGCACGCGAGAAGTACAGCGCGACGCCGCGCGCGTCGAGCACGACCTTGACGACGTTCGGATTGAAAATTTCCGCGGGGTCGGTGATCGGATGCGCGGCGGTGGCGATCGCGCAACCGTTATTCGCCGCCAGGTGCGACGCCACGCCGCATACGAGCGCCGGGTCGATCAGCGGCTCGTCGCCCTGAACGTTCACCACGATCGTCTCGTCGCTCCAGCCGAACTGCGCCGCCACTTCCGCGAGACGGTCGGTGCCCGACGGATGATCGGCGCGCGTCAGCACGGCTTCGAAGCCGTGCTCGCGGGCCACATCCAGCACGGCTTGCGCGTCGGAGGCGATCAGCACCTGTTGCGCGCCTGATTCGCGTGCGCGTTCGGCGACCCGCACCACCATCGGCTTGCCGCCGATGTCGGCGAGCGGTTTGTTGGGCAGACGCGTCGAAGCAAGCCGGGCCGGCACGACGGCGATGAACGGGAGAGTGGTGGCGTTAGCGTTGGTCATCGGAAGGACGAGCGGCGATGAAACCGGAAGAAGGCGCTCGCAATTACACCGCGGGCGCTGACGGGAAAGACGGCAAATGCGGATGGCAAGGGCGGATCAGATACGCGGGGCGCGCCGGATGGTCCTGACCTGCACTCGCCCTGCGCCGGGCAAATCAGACTCAGGCGACGGAGCCCGGATTCAGATCGACCGGGGTGCCTTCCACGGTCTGCCGTGCTTCGTCGACCAGCATCACGGGAATGCCGTCGCGGATCGGATAGGCAAGCTTGTCAGCGTTGCAGATCAGTTCCTGCGCAGAACGGTCGTAGCTGAGCGGGCCCTTGCAGATCGGGCAGACGAGAATTTCAAGCAGGCGAGCGTCCACGGACTTTCTCCACAACTAATGCAATGAGGCGATGATCGAGCGCGGCTTCGACAGGGACAACCCAGATGCGCGCGTCGCGCCAGGACCCCAATTTTACCGCATCCTTTTCGGTTATCAGGATGGCGTCCGCGTCGACGTCCGTAAAAGGATTGCGCTCGAACGCGTAGTGATCCGGCAAGGCTCGGGTGGCGGGCGCGAGACCGGCCGCGCGCAACGTCGCGAAAAAGCGTTCCGGCGCTCCGATGCCGGCCGCGGCCAGCACGCGATCGCCGCTGAATTGCGCGAGCGGCCGGCGCAGACCGGGGTTGTCGAGATGCCAGGCGTCGGCGGGCGCGAGTTGCAGCGCGAACGTGTTCGGCCACGCGGGCAGGCTGCGGGAATACGGATCGTTGATCAGCGTCGCGTCGCGATGGCGCGACAGCGGTTCGCGCAGCGGACCGGCCGGCAGCAGAAAACCATTGCCGCCGAGCCGGTGATCGAAGACCACCAGTTCGGCGTCGCGGACGAGGCGGTAGTGCTGCAAGCCGTCGTCGCTGACGATCACGTCGACTTCGCGATGCGCGGCGCACAGCGCCTGCGCCGCCGCGACGCGATCCGGGCAGACCCACACCGGTGCGCCGGTGCGGCGCGCGATCAGCAGCGGTTCGTCGCCGCCGACGCCTGCTGCCGACGTGGAGAAAATCGGCGTCGGCCCCTTGACGCGCGCGCCATAGCCACGCGACACCACGCCGGGCTTAAAGCCGGCGGCGCGCAAGGCTTCGACCAGTGCGATAACGGTCGGCGTTTTGCCGGTGCCGCCGACGGTCACGTTGCCGACCACCACCACCGGCACGCCGACGCGTACGGATTTCAGCCAGCCGAACGAAAAAGCCGCGCGACGTGCGGCGGCGATCGCGCCGAACACGCACGCGAAGGGCGTTAGCGCCCACGCAAACGGGCCACGCTGTTGCCACTCACGTGCAAGGCGCGCTTCGAGACGGTTGTTCAGTTCGCTCATCGGCAGGCCGCAAAGACGAGCGAACGGGGCCGGGACGGCGGCATGGAAGCGCCAGGTGCAATACGCGGGGCAAACGTCAACGCGGTTCTCCGGGCAATCGAAAAGTGAAGCGAAAAGTTAAGACGGCGGCTGCATCCGATGCGTTCGCGCAGTGTGCCGTCAGTGTGCCGCAATGGCGAGCGCTGCGGGGCATTCGGCATGCCGTCGAACCCGCCACTCTAGCCTGCGCGCGTCCCGCCCGGCAAGTCGCGCGCCTCGCACGGCATGGCGAGACGGCGCTTCGAGCGGGTCCGTCGGCCTGTGGATAACTTTGTGGAGAACCTGCCAGTCGATGGGCTGAGAGGGCCGCGCTGAGCGCTCCGTATCGGCAATCGTTCTCTTTAACGAGATATAAACGCTATATAAATCAAATACATGATTCGAATTCGTGCGGCCTGGCGGGGTGGTCTGGCGGTATTTGTCCAGCCGGTCCCGACATGTGGACACTTTTAACAATTCATCTGCGCCGCTGGACGCGGATGGCCACTCGGTCTATCGTCTGTCCGGCCAGTCACGATATTCCTCGCATGAATCCCGAAAGCCCTTTTTCCTCGTCGGCTACGCCCGGCGGTGAAGTTGTCGTCCCCGTTTCCGCGCTCAACCGTGCGATTGGCACGATGCTCGAACGCTCGTTTCCGCTCGTCTGGGTGGCCGGGGAAGTTTCGAACTTCACACGTGCCGCGAGCGGCCATTGGTATTTCTCGATCAAGGACGCCCAGGCGCAGATGCGCTGCGTGATGTTCCGCGGTCGCGCGCAGTACGCCGAGTTCACGCCACGCGAAGGCGATCGCATCGAAGTGCGCGCGCTGGTGACCATGTACGAGCCGCGCGGCGAACTCCAGTTGAATGTGGAAGCGGTGCGCCGCACGGGGCAGGGGCGTCTTTATGAAGCCTTTCTCCGGCTGAAGGCGCAACTCGAAGCCGAGGGTCTCTTTGCTGCCGAACGCAAGCGTGCGTTGCCGGCCCACCCGCGTGCGATCGGCATCGTGACATCGCTACAGGCCGCTGCATTGCGTGACGTCCTGACTACCTTGTCGCGTCGCGCGCCGCATATACCGGTGATCGTATATCCGGCGCCGGTGCAGGGCGTGGGCGTCAGCGCGAAGCTGGCCGCGATGGTCGATGCAGCCAACGCGCGGCGCGAAGTCGATGTGCTGATCGTATGCCGCGGCGGTGGCTCGATTGAGGACCTGTGGGCGTTCAACGAAGAAGTGCTGGCGCGCGCGATTGCCGAGAGCGCCATACCGGTGGTGAGCGGCGTGGGTCACGAAACCGATTTCACGATCGCCGACTTTGCCGCCGACGTGCGCGCACCGACGCCCACCGGCGCCGCCGAACTCGTGAGCCCGCAGCGCGTGTTGTTGCTGCGTGAGCTCGATCATCGGCATGCGACGCTCGCACGCGGTTTCGGCCGCATGATGGAGCGGCGCGCCCAACAACTCGACTGGCTTGCGCGCCGGCTGGTGTCGCCGGCTGAGCGGCTCGCGCGGCAGCGCACGCATCTGCAGCAATTGAGCGTGCGGCTAGCATCGGCGGGGGCGCGTCCCGTACGTGACGCCCGAGCGCGGTTTTCTCTGCTGGAGATGCGCTGGCAGCGCTGGCGCCCTGATCTCGCCGCGCATCAGACGAAGCTCGGCAATCTTTCGCAGCGTCTGGACGCTGCATTATTACGCCAGCATGAACGTCAGTCCGCGCGTATCGGCACGCTGGCCGCCCGGCTCGGGGTGCTGAGTCCACAGCGCACGCTGGAACGTGGTTATGCTGCAGTGCTCGATGCACAGAGCGGCCGCGCGGTACGTGCGCCGTCGTCGCTGAAACCGGGGCGGCGCCTCACGGTGCATCTCGCCGAAGGAGCGGCGGACATTGCCCTCGCCGACGTGCAGCCGCGCCTGACCGACGGTTTCTGACACTTCGCCGACAGCCTGCAAAGGCGTCGTTTTGACCTCCGCATGGGGCAGGCACAGCTCATGCGGATGCACTAAATACGCTATGTGTGCGGCATGTTTGCCGATGCCGGACATAAAGTCCGTTGGTTTGCGGGGTTATTCCAACTCGCCTACAATCGAGTGCTCAAAAGCGTTATCCGCAGACTCCCCCACAACAGATACAGCCACAAGGAAAGCACCATGGAACATACGCTCCCGCCGCTGCCGTTCGCGAAAAACGCGCTCGCGCCGAACATGTCGGAAGAGACGCTTGAGTATCACTACGGCAAGCACCACCAGACCTATGTGACCAACCTGAACAATCTGATCAAGGGCACGGAGTTCGAGAATCTGTCGCTCGAAGAGATCGTCAAGAAGGCATCGGGCGGTGTTTTCAATAACGCTGCTCAAGTGTGGAACCACACGTTCTTCTGGAACAGCCTGTCGCCGCAAGGTGGCGGTGCACCGACCGGCGCACTGGCTGACGCGATCAACGCCAAGTGGGGTTCGTTCGACAAGTTCAAGGAAGAATTCGCCAAGACCGCAATCGGCACGTTCGGCTCGGGTTGGGCATGGCTGGTGAAGAAGGCCGACGGTTCGCTCGACCTGGTCTCGACGAGCAACGCTGCTACGCCGCTGACCACGGACGCGAAGGCGTTGCTGACGATCGACGTGTGGGAACACGCGTACTACATCGATTACCGCAATGCGCGTCCGAAGTTTGTGGAAGCGTACTGGAACATCGCTAACTGGGAATTCGCGTCGAAGAACTTCGCGTGAGATTGCTGTTCCGTGACAATGAAGTCTGGAAACGGCCAAAAAGTTTTTAGCGTGGACGGCGTGCCACGCAATAGACTTTGAAACCGTAGCCGATAAAAAGCCCTCGAATGTGAGGGCTTTTTTGTGCCTGCCTTTCGTTTCAACGTAGCGGTTTCTCGCGAACGTAGCCGAGGCTGACGAAATCAGCCTCTTACAATGGAGAAGACCATCATGCATGAGAGTACGTTGCTAATTTTTGCCGCTGTGGCTTTCGTCGGTATCGCAACGCCGGGACCGACGGTTCTACTGGCGTTGACCAATGGCTCCCGCTATGGACTTCGCCGTGCCGCTTATGGGTTCGCCGGCGCGGTCGCATCTGACTTCGTGTTGATTTTCGCCGTAGCCCTTGGTCTAGGTGCACTGCTGGCAGCGTCGGCGTTCTGGTTTGCTGTCGTCAAATGGGTGGGCGTGGCCTACCTCGCGTACATTGGCATCAGGTTGTTGATGTCAAAGGGCTCGTTGAATGTTGCGAGCACGCATGGCGAAGTCAGCCGCGACAGCAACTCGGCAATTTTCCTCAAGAGTTTCCTCACCGCAGTCACGAACCCGAAAGGATACCTGTTCTTCTCGGCATTTCTGCCCCAGTTTATAGCGCCGTCCGCACCCCTTGTGCCGCAGTACGTGGCACTTGCCATCACGTTCGCGATGGTGGATTGCACGATCATGTCCGGTTATTCGTTGCTCGGTGCACGGGCAATTCGCCTGCTGAAGAAGTCGGGGGCGCTATGGCTCGAACGGTCTTGCGGCGCTGTGCTGGTCGCGCTCGCGGGGTCCCTCGCCCTATACCGACGTCACACGGCTTAGCGTGACTAACGCATACCGCTGCACGCAATCTGCATCAACAGGTCATCTCTCCCGCTGCGATCGGTCCGTATCGCATGAATCATCGGCTACGCAAATACATCAAATCTGAATTCACGATTTCTATTATCGATCGGATATCCCTAGACTTGGCAAACGTTAATAAGACGTGCTGCCATGTCGATTGAGTCACTCGTGTGCCCGTATTCTCGCGACCTTGGCAGTTCGAACAACAACAAGGAATACAGGCATGACGAACCAGAATGCGCGCCGTAGTGCGTTAAAGACATTTGGCCTGGCCGCCGGTACGGCGCTTCTGAGCGCCACCGGGCAATCGCGAGCGATAGCAGCCGACTCGGCATCATTGTTACCCGCAGGGGCAGGCAATCTGTCCGAATTGACCCAGGGATTGGCCGCAGCCCCAAGGCGGCGTGACTTCAAAACGGTTCCCATGATTCTCGAGCGTCCTGACCAATGGGATCACGAGGCGCTGTCTGCTGTCATTGAGTATCGAGGCAGGCCGAAACAGGTTTGGGACAACACCGAACTCGGCGGACCGTGGCTGAACCTGATGCGCAATGCGTTGAATGCGCAGATCTGGTCGTTCAAACATCCGGATTTTCTCGTGGTATCGGCAACGCACGGGTCGGCCCATTTGTCCTTGTTCGACCAGGTCGCGTGGGACAAGTACGGTCTCGCGAAAATGAGCAGCAACAAGTTCGCGGCCAATACGTTGCTCGACAGCAAACCGGCAGAGGCGATGGGTTACGACGATCATGAAGTTGCCGAAGGCGCTTTTTCGTCTCACGACAACAGCATTCCGGCGTTGCTGAAAAGAGGCGTCGTTTTTCTGTCGTGTCACAACGCCATCTGGGAACTGGCGGAGAAACTGAGCGCCGCGAACGCGAATCCGGACAAGTTGCCGCTGGATGCGCTTGCCGCCGATCTGACGAACCATGTCATCCCGAGTGCGATCATCACGCCCGGCGTGGTGGCCACGCTGGTCGAACTTCAACAGGCCGGCTTTCACTACGCCAGTTAAGGATCAGTCATGGCACTCACTCGCGCTCTTAACCCATTGCATGAGCCTCGACGACTCTTGCGGTTAGCACTTGCCGTCTCACTGTGTTGTGCTGCTGGAATCGCGTGTGCATCGCCCGTATCGACGGCGGCTGACATTTTTCCGCCATGGCAGCATGGAGAAAATAACGACGCGCCCGATCGGGGACTCGAATTCACCGTCCCTCAGGTCGACGTGCTGGCCGATTTCCACGGCAACCTGTCAACGCCCAAGCTTGTGCTGTTCGTGGGGGGTAACTATTTCTTCGCGATGGCGCCGCTTGTTGCGCAGTTCGAGAAAGACAACCCTGAATATCGCGGGCGGATTTTTTGGGAAACGATTCCGCCAGGTTTGCTGGTCAAGCAGATGAAGGCCGGCGGCACGATCACGGTCGGCAATATGACCTGGACGGTCAAACCTGATGCCTATTTCGCCGGCTTGGCGAAGGTCAAGGAGCTTATCGCGGACGGCACGCTAACAGGTCCCGCCGTGCCCTACGTGACGAATCAATTGACGATCATGGTTCGTCGCGACAACCCCCAGCACGTCATGTCGCTCAAAGATCTCGCGAGACCCGAGTTGCGGCTCGCGATGCCCAATCCGGCATTTGAAGGTGTGACACGACAGATCAAGACATCGCTGGTGAAAGCGGGTGGCGACGCACTCGCCAAGGCCATCTACGAGGATAAGGTGCAAGCCGGATCGACGGAGCTGACCCAGATACATCACCGGCAAACCGCGCTTTTTCTGATGCAGAATCGCGCCGATGCCGGCGTGGTCTGGAAATCCGAAGCCTTGTTCCAGGAGCAGATCGGGCATCCTCTTGCTCACGTCGACATTCCCGCCGATGAAAACACGACCGCGATCTACGCCGGCGCGCTGGTCAACGGCGCAGCGCATCCGCAAGCGGCTCGCAAGTGGCTCGCTTTCATTCATTCGGTCGCCGCGTTTCAGATATTCCAGCGATATGGCTTTGGCAAGTACGAACCGGCGTCGACTTCGACTATTCAATGATGCGCTGTTGCGATTCGACGAGAACAGTCGAACGCTAGCTTGATACCAATACGAGGCGGGTCACAGCTCGCGACAATTTTGAAGGAGACGAAGTGGACTATTCGGTCATGGCAGTGCGGCGCAGATACCTGACCATGTATCTGGCCATAGCGAGCACGTTGCTGGCAATGTCCGGTGCTGACGCGGATGATCTGACCGCTGGACAAACCATCGCGATGCAGGGCACAGCGAAGGGTGTCGCCGCGTGCATCAGCTGTCATGGCGCGAAGGGCGAAGGCAACGCTGCGGCAGGCTTTCCGCGTCTTGCCGGCGTTAGCGCACCCTATCTGTCGGCCCAATTGATGGCGTTCGCGGACAGGACGCGCCAGAACCCGATCATGCAACCGTTGGCGAAACTGTTGTCGGCGAGCGAGCGCCATGACGTTGCGCAGTACTTTGCCGGGCTGCAGTCGCCTACCGGCATAAACGCGAGTGACAACGAGTCTGTCAAGCCGTCGGACGTCGGCGCATGGATCGCTACGCGCGGACGCTGGAACGAGGGGCTGCCTGCCTGTGTGCAATGCCACGGGCCGGGCGGAATCGGAGTGGGCGCGACGTTTCCACCATTGGCCGGCCAGCCGGCGTCATACATTGCGAGCCAGTTGCACAACTGGAAGAGCGGCACCCGCCCGCCCGGACCTATGGCGTTGATGCCGGCCGTCGCGAGCAAGCTTTCTGACACGGAGATCACGGCCGTTGCTGCCTATTACGGTGGTGGTGGAGCGCCGGCCGAAGGGACCTCTGTGAATGGGAGCAAGCAATGATCGATCGAACCTGGTTGTCTCGCGGTGTGCTCGTCAGCGTGTTGAGTGTGGTTGCCGGTTCGTGCCTGGCTGCTAACGGCGACTTGCCAGCGTTGCCCGCTTCTTCTGCACAAGCTCCTGCGTCGTCGCCGGTAAAGCCATTTTCGCCACCAGCAGAATCGAGTATGCCGACGGGCGGTTTTGGCAAATCGGTCAAACTGGGCGAGCAAATCTTTACGCATACCAAAACGTTCGCCGGGAAGTACGTGGGTAACACCCTGAACTGTGCAAGCTGCCATCTCGATGCAGGTCGCAAGGCGGATTCGAGTCCGCTGTGGGGTGCGTATCCTTTGTATCCGGCCTATCGGAGCAAGAACGGACATGTGAACTCATTCGCCGAGCGGCTCCAGGGATGCTTCATGTACAGCATGAACGGCAAGGCGCCGCCGCTTGGCGACCCGGTGCTCGTGGCATTGGAGTCCTACGCTTACTGGCTCGCGAAAGGGGCGCCGATCGGCGAAAAGCTGCCGGGGCAAGGCTATCCGAAACTTCCGGCACCCGCGCAAAAGGCGGACTACGCGAGGGGGAGCGCCGTCTACACACAGCACTGTGCTTTATGTCACGGAGCCGATGGGCAGGGACAGTCGAGTGGGGGGCAAGCCGTCTTCCCGCCGCTGTGGGGGGCTCATTCGTTCAATTGGGGTGCTGGAATGGGCGACATTCAGAATGCAGCCGGCTTCATCAAGGCGAATATGCCGTTGGGCTTGGCAGGAACGCTGACGGACCAGCAAGCGTGGGACGTCGCGATGTTTATGGACAGCCATGAACGTCCGCAAGACCCTCGCTTTCTGGGTTCAGTTGACGCTACGCGAGCGAAGTTCCATGACTCGCCGCACTCGATGTACGGTCAAACCGTTAATGGACAGGTTTTGGGCGCGCCTGGATCCCAATGAAGTGGTGCGTTGCCACAAGCGTTACCTCGTGTATGCGCGCCCGTGAATGACTTTGTCCCGCAAAGCAAAGCGTCAACTGAGAAGGCTACGACGTCACGCTGACGAAAGCTGAAGAGGGAGTGCGCTCCGCTCCTGCCGGAGGGAGCGACGCGGCGTCTCATTTGTGCGTCAAATCTTTTGGCATCCACGCCTGTTATTACTTACGGGTTACTAAATATTTCTTTCAAACAGAAGGCTTCGTCGGCGTTCCGCATTCCGGGTGCCGCCTTGTCGAAAGCTGGCAGGTTGGTCATCGAAAGACTCATCATCTCCACCCCCATCATCTGAGCGCGGCGCACACCGTACTGGCTATGCGCAGGGCGCTTGCCATGCTCGCTTACAGCCTCGCACCTGCAAAGTCTCCTCGATGTTCGCTGCCTGACCGGAAGCGGCGTAACTTCATTGCTACAAGTTTCGCCCGGTGAGAACTGGTAAACATCGGTAAGTACTGGCTCGCTATTGTTCAACAGTGTCCGTTCCTCTTCGCGCAGTCGACGGCACGCCTTGCGAATGACATCGCATTGACGTGACGCGGACCGCGGTCCGGGTGGAAGCGACATCGATGAAATAGCAGGCCACCGGCGGGGCACGATGGAAACCACCCAGATTCTGGAGCGCGCGACGGCACATCACCTCGCGGGCGAGTTCGGCCATGCGCGCGAGCTGTACGAACGTGCGCTCGCGATCGCCCCCGACGACGCCAACGTGATGTTTCGTCTCGGCGTGCTCGACATGCAAAGTGGTGCGTTCAATGCCGCACTCGACTGGCTCGATCGTGCACTGGCTCGCGCTCCCGATTGCGCGCGATATCACTTCGTTCGCGGACAGGTGCTTGCCGCTGCTCAGCGTTTCACCGATGCCATTGACGCCTACCGGCGTGCTCTGGCACTCGAAGCTGGGTCCGCCGACGTGCTGTTTGCACTGGCGTCAGCGTTGCAATCGGCCGCCGAATACCCTGCGGCAATCGGCGCCTATACCTCGGTGCTGGCGCTCGAACCGGGTCATGCCGATGCGCTCAACAACCTGGGCAACTGTCACCGTCAGCAGGGCGGTATGGATGCCGCTGAAGCCACATATCGGCGCGCGATCGCGGTGCGACCCAACGACGCCAACGCACTCACGAATCTCGGCACGCTCCTCGGGACAGCCGGCCGTCTGAACGAAGCCATAGTGCTGCTCGAGGCGGCGGTGCGCGTGGCGCCCAATTCGCCCTGTGGCCTCGTGAATCTCGGCGTTGCGCTAAATCAGCGCGGCGAGTTCGCCCAAGCCGCCGCGTTGCTGACGCGCGCCCTTGAGTTCGATCCCATGTTTCCCGAAGCAGCGTATAACCTCGCCAACGCGCTGCATGCGCTCGGCAGGCGGCGCGAAGCGGTGAGCCACTATCAGCGGGCGATCGAACAGGCGCCGGTACACGCCGACGCATACAACAACCTGGGTATCGTCTATCAGGAATCGGGATCGCGCGAGGACGCTGCGCAGGCGTTTAGCGCTGCGATCCGTCTGCGCCCCGGTTTCGTTGCCGCGCTCAACAATTCGGCCACGCTGTTGCGCACGCTCGGCCGCCTGGCCGACGCCGAATCCCGCTTGCGCGAAGCGCTTGCCGCCGATCCGCATCACTCGGTCACGCACAACAATCTCGGCAACGTGCTGAAGGACCAGGGGTGCCTCGACGACGGCATCGATTGCTATCGCCGGGCGCTCACGTGCGATCCCTACAACGTCGTCGCGCACAGCAACCTGGTATACGCATTGAGCTTCCAGGCAGAGCATCCGCAGCCGCAGTTGGACGAATGCCGTCGCTGGTCGGTGCGGCACGAGGCGCCATATCGCGACACGCATCGGCCGCATCCGAACGATGCGACACCCTCGCGCCGCTTGCGCATTGGTTACGTGTCGCCGGACTTCCGCGAACATTGTCAGACGCTGTTCACGCTTCCGCTGCTGTCGCACCATGACCACGAACAGTTCGAAGTCTTCTGCTATGCGAGCGTCGTCCGACCGGACGGCCTGACGCAGCGCGTGGCCACTCATGCCGACGTATGGCGCGACGTGCGCGAACTCACCGACGAGCGGCTCGCACAGATGATCCGTAACGACCGGATCGACATTCTGATCGACCTGACCATGCACATGGCGGATGGCCGTCCGTTGCTGTTTGCGCGCAAACCCGCGCCGGTGCAGATTGCGTGGCTAGCCTATCCGGGGACGACCGGCATTGATGCGATCGATTACCGGCTGACCGACCCATGGCTCGACCCGATCGGCAGCGATGCCTGGTATAGCGAAAGTTCCGTCCGTCTGCCTGACTCTTTCTGGTGCTATGACCCGTTGAGCGATACGCCGGCGGTCAACGCATTGCCTGCGCTATCGAATGGATATCCGACCTTCGGCTGTCTGAACAACCCATGCAAGCTGAGCGACGCTACGTTCAGAATGTGGGGCGGCGTGATGCGCGAGATGACGGACGCCCGTCTGCTGCTGATGGCGCCGCATGGCCCGGCCCGCGCGCGCCTGCTCGATCGCCTCGGACAACAGGGTATTAGTGCCGGGCGGGTCTCGTTCGCGTCGTTCCGGCCACGCTCGGAATACCTGCGCACGTATCACCAGATCGACGTTGGACTCGATACGTTTCCGTACAACGGGCATACGACGAGTCTCGATTCGAATTGGATGGGGGTGCCGGTCGTCACGCGAGTTGGCAACACGGTGGTGGGACGAGCGGGGCTGAGCCAGTCGGCAAACCTGGGTCTGCGTGAACTGGTGGCCGATAGCGACGTGCAGTTTGTCGAGATCGCTGTCCAACTGGCACGCGATCTGCCGCGCCTCAATGAGATGCGTGGGGGCCTGCGCGCACGCCTCGCGGCGTCACCGCTGATGGACGGCGCGCGCTTCGCGCGTCATGTCGAAGCCGCCTACCGCGACGTTTGGCAGCAGTGGTGCGAGCGGGCGCAACATGGCGCGCCTGCCGGATGCGACAGCGCGGTGGCCGCCGGGTCCGGCTATGAGCCACGACCGATGGCGCGCACCGTGGTGCCGACCCTCCGTCATTGAGCGAGGCGGATTCAACCGGTCAATGCAACACCCAACGTTTCTGCCAGTTTTTCAGCAGTGTTCATAATTGCAAGGTCTGTCGGGGCCGGTCGTGAGTGCAAGCTTTGTCACAGTTGGTAACTGCGGCGAGGTCAGCGGACCGTTGCGCCGCGCCGGCTCGGACCTTGCGCGCGTTCGATCAAGGCTGCGCTGAAGCGGCCCCCGTCGTATCGGAGTCCCCAGACGTTTGCCGATGCCGATGGCCGCGCCCACCGCCTGCGGGCGCAACCGAACTCGCCGGTGCGGGTGGTGGCGGGTGATTGATGTATTGGAAATTTTGCGCAATCGAGGCGCTCGGAAATGTCGTTGTCGAGGGCTCGATCACGGTGCTCGGGAATGCCGTATTCGATTGCGCGAAAACGGGCGATATGCAGCCGACAGAAGCCGCCACTGCGAAAACAAATCGATTCATCGAGTGATCCTCTGTTGCATCAATGAGTGCCCATGAGCCATGGGTGAGCGCACGTCCAGCGGAGCCGCGGTATGACGGGGGGAGCGCTTCAGCAACCAGATCGCGTGGCTCTGGAGGCAGTCAGTTTAGGCCGCGAGGCGTGAAATCAGATTGCCGCTTCGCTTACAAGCGTTACCCCGTATAACGCGTGGAGCGGCTGATCAGGTCTCCATTTCTGTACAGCGCGGGACAGCGCGCAAGCCATTGCGCAGATGTAAGCGAAAAACTTTCTGTAACGATCATGTAACCAGGGACGGTGCCGTTTGGCCTAACGTTTGAATTCCAATGTCTCTAGAAACGTACCAACATGATCTCCAGCACCAAGTCGATAAGCCTCGCCATACCGGCCGCCGTTGTCGCGCTCGCGCTTGGCGGTTGTGCGGTGATGCCGCCGAGCGGTCCGAGTGTGGTCGCGCTGCCGCGCAGTGGCGAACCGCTTGGGCAGTTCCAGCAGGACGACTACGCATGCCGCGACTACGCTAACCGCTCGACGGATCCGAATGGGGCCGCGCAGGCTGCGACCACAAACAGCGTGAACAGCGCGGCGCTGGGCACACTCGGCGGCGCTGCTGTCGGCGCACTGATCGGTGCGGCGGCGGGTAATGCCGGCGCGGGCGCGGCGATCGGCGCGGGCAGCGGGCTGTTGATCGGCGGCGCGAACGGCGCGAATGGCGCGCAGTATTCCGCCGCAGGTCTGCAAGCACGTTACGACGCGTCTTACGCGCAGTGCATGACCTCGAAAGGCAATACGATTTCGCAGCCGCCGCAGCCCGCCTACTATGCGCCGCAGCCAGCTTATTACGCGCCGCAGCCGTACTACTATGCGCCGCCGCCGCGGTATGTCGCGCCGCCCCCCGTGATGTACGCGCCTTACCCGTATTACTGAGCCTGATCGGCAGCCTCGCTTCGCCGAAACGAAGCGTTTGCGCCAGGTACCAGGCAAGCTTGTTGCTGTAAAGCTTTTGTCATATCTGGCGGAAAGGCACGAAACGATGGCGGCATGCCGCCCGGCAAAGGGCGTACGTTTGGATCGAGGGCCAGAGACGCCGCTTGTCTGGCGGTTCAGCACAGCCCGCAAAGTCCACTCCGCTTCTGCCGGCACGCGCTGTTTCTGACTGCGCCGTGTGACGTAGCCCGACGCACGGAGTGGGTCCGACATCGTGCGAACGAGGCGACTATGCAGCGACCGCAAACCGGTACGTTCAATCCGAGTGTGTGGTCCCGTGTGTGGGCGTGGCTGACGATCGCATTCGTCGTCGCCAGTTTTGTTTCTTGCGGCGGCGGCTCGGGTGGTGGATCAGGTACCGCCTCGGGTTCAGCGGCCGGCGGCGGCACTACCGGCGGTGGCGGCAGCGGCACGAGTGGCACTGGATCGACCGGCGGCTCAATGGGTTCAGGCAGCACATCTACGGGAACGACGGCCTACGCCACCGACGTGCTGATGCATCACAACGATCTCGCCCGCACCGGCCAGATGCTTGCCGAGACCACGCTGACGCTCGCGAACGTCAATTCAGCCAGCTTCGGCAAAGTTGCGTTTCTCGCCGCGGACGGCAAGGTCGATGCGCAGCCTCTGTTCGTGACCAGTCTGCCGATCGGCGGCACGTCGCACGATGTGGTCTACGTCGCGACTGAACACGACAGCGTGTATGCCTATGACACCAACACCTTCGCCCAGTTGTGGAAGGTCTCGTTGATCGGCAGCGGCGAAACATCCAGCGACGACTTTAGTTGTCCAGACTTCACGCCGGAAATCGGCATTACGTCTACGCCGGTCATTGACCGCAATCGTGGCACGAACGGCGTCCTGTACGCCGTGGCGATGACCAAAGACAGTAGCGGCACCTATCATCACCGTCTGCATGCGCTCGATCTGACTACCGGCGCGGAAGTGCTGGGCGGCCCGACCGAGATCGCGGCGACCTACCCGGGCAACGGTGCCGGCAGCGTCAACGGCGTGATTACCTTTAATCCTTCGTTGCATACGGAGCGCGCGGCGCTCACTTTGGTCGGCGGCAACATCTATATGGGCTGGACCGCGCACTGCATGGCGGGCGCGTACACCGGCTGGCTGATGGCCTATAGCGCCGACACGCTCAAGCAGACCAGCGCGCTCAACATCACGCCAAACGGCAGCCAGGGTTCGATCTGGATGGCGGGCTCGGGAATGGCGTCGGACGGCACCTCGATTTACGTCGTGGACGGCAATGGCACGTTTGGCACCACGCTGAATGCGCAGGGCTTTCCCGTCGACGGTGACTTCGGCAATTCGCTGATGAAGCTGTCGTCAGGAAACCTGCAGGTCACCGATTACTTTGCCATGGATAACGTCGTGGCCGAGGCAAACGCCGACAACGATTTCGGTTCGGGCGGCGTGATGCTGTTGCCGGATCAGACGACCACGGGCGGCGTCGTCAAACATCTGGCGGTGGCGGCGGGCAAGGACAACAACATCTATGTCGTTGATCGCGACTCGATGGGCAAATTCAGTCCGACAGCAAACAACATCTGGCAGGAGCTGAGCGGTACGCTCGCGGGTGGCATCTGGGGTTCACCGGCTTACTACAACGGTGTGGTGTATTACGGTGGCTGGAACGATAACCTGAAGGCGCTGCCGGTCTCGGGTGCGTTTCTCGCGACCACCGCTTCGTCGAAGAGTCCAACCATGTTTGCCTATCCCGGTGCGACGCCGGCCGTGTCGGCGAACGGCACGGGCAATGGCATCGTCTGGGTGGCGGAAAACGGCACAACGGGTGCCCTGCATGCGTATGACGCAAGCAATCTTGCGAGCGAGCTGTACAACAGCAATCAGGCCGGGACCCGCGATCAATGGGGCGCGGGCAACAAGTTCATCACGCCGATGATCGCGCGCGGCAAAGTGTATGTGGGTGCGACTAATGGGGTGGCGGTGTTTGGCTTGCTGTGAGTGCGGCAGTGGCAGTTTTAGACGCAGCCCGTAGACAACCGTCATGGGATGAAGTGAGTTGATATTGCGCGGTCGTGGAGCCGGCGCTGTGGAACTGTGGGACGCGCTGTTGCCGTTGCGGTTTCAGTTCGATCGAAGCGTCGTGGATTGGAAATGGAAAAGCCCCTGTTCATGACGAGCAGGGGCTTTTTGTTTGCCGCGGCGGAACTTGTACTGCGGCACTCACATTGCTTCAGTCCGCGCCACGCAATATGGGGCGCTTACTCCGCGTCGCTTGTAGCGGCTGTCTTTCGCGGGCGGCGACTGCGCGGGGCCGTTTTGCGCGCTGCCTTTTTGGCGGGCACGGGCGCTTTTTCTTCTGCGACAGACGCAACCGGTGCTTCAGCAGATGCCGGGATCTCCGGTACCTCATCGGTCTTTCGCGGCGTTGCCTTCTTCGTTTTCTTCGCAGCTGTCTTGCGCGGTGCGCGTTCCTTGCGGCGCTTAGGTTGAGTGCCGCTCGCTTCCTGTGCTTCTTCGCCGGCTACCGCGACGGGTTCATCCGCAGAGGCCGCCGGTTCTGCCCAAGCCGCTTCCGGCGTTTCGAAAACGAACTCGCGGGCCGATGACGCATGCGTGTGCACGGACTCTGCTTGAGCCTGCACATGGCCGCCGTGCTCGACTGCCGCGCGGTCTTCGTGCGCGGCTTCCTGCTGGCCACGACCGGGCTTGCGATTGCCACGGCCCCGGCGTCGCGACTCCTGCTTGCCACCCGACCCGGCGACCACTGTTTCGGTCACCTGTGCCTCAACTATCTGTTCTGCCGACTCGCCAGATTCGGCTGGATCATTCACGTTTTCGGCGCCCACATTCGCGGTCGTCCCCCGATAAACGTATGCGCCTGACTTCTCGTCGCGACCGAATTCAAGCAGCCCACGCGCCTGGGCTTCTTCCAGCAGATTGCCGAATGCGCGAAAGCCATAGTACGTCTCGTTGAAATCTGGCTTGCGGCGCTTGATTGCGTTCTTCAGCACCGACGCCCAGATCTTGCCACTGTCGCCACGTTCGGACGCAAGCGCGTCGAACGTTTGCACCGCGATTTCGACCGCTTTGGTGCGGCGTTTTTCGAGGTCTTCCTTGTTGCGCGACTTTTCTTCGTCGGGCGCACGTTTGGCCGTCTGCTGCGTAGCCTGTTGCGGGCGCGACGACTCGCGTTTGGCTACCGTGCGCTGACTTTCGCGCACGAGGTCGTCGTAAAAGAAGAATTCGTCGCAGTTTGCGATCAGCAGATCGGAGGTGGATTGCTGCACGCCGACGCCAATCACCTGCTTGTTGTTCTCGCGCAGCTTCGACACCAGCGGCGAAAAGTCGGAGTCTCCACTGATGATGACGAAGGTATTGACATGCGATTTCGTGTAGCAGAGGTCGAGCGCGTCGACCACGAGCCGGATGTCGGCCGAATTCTTGCCTGATTGACGCACGTGGGGAATCTCGATCAACTCGAAATTGGCCTCGTGCATCGGGCCTTTGAAACTCTTGTAGCGGTCCCAGTCGCAATACGCCTTCTTCACGACAATGCTGCCCTTAAGCAGCAGACGTTCGAGCACCAGCTTGATGTCGAACTTGTCGTACTTCGCGTCGCGCACACCGAGCGCAACGTTTTCGAAGTCGCAGAATAGCGCCATGCTGACGGTTTCGTTGGATGACGCCATGAATATCTCCATTGAAGCGATCGTCAAATTCGACGAATCGCGACCATGATAGCGATTCCTACGGAGGCGATCAGCTTTTGTGTTCCTGGCGCACCGATACGGCGGGTAAAAAGCCGCCCGGCATGTGTAAGCAGGGCGGCCTTTCCGCTCTACAGGTCATGGTGACGAGCCGGGTCGCCTAGCGCCGCGCGCGTTTCCAGCACCTCGTCGATGAGGCCGTACGCCTTTGCGCCGTGGGCCGACATGAAGTTGTCGCGGTCGGTGTCGCGTACGACCTCCTCGATACTGCGCCCGGTGCGCTCTGCCATCATCGCGTTGAGGCGTTCGCGCAGGTAGAGCACCTCTCGGGCCTGGATTTCGACGTCGGCCGCCGTGCCCTGGCTGCCGCCCGACGGCTGGTGAATCATGATGCGCGCGTTCGGCAGCGCGTACCGTTTGCCGCGCTGGCCGGCGGTCAGCAAGAATGTCCCCATGCTGGCGGCAAAGCCGGTGCACAAGGTCGATACCTCGGGCTTGATGAACTGCATCGTGTCGTAGATGGCGAGACCGTCGTACACCGAGCCGCCCGGCGAATTGATGTAAAAAGAAATATCCTTGTCGGGATTCTCGGATTCCAGAAACAGCAATTGGGCGACGATCAGACTGGCTGACTGTTCGTTTACCGGGCCGACCAGAAAAACGATCCGCTCGCGTAGCAGGCGCGAATAAATGTCGTAAGCGCGCTCGCCGCGGCCTGACTGTTCGATCACGGTGGGCACGAGGCCCAGGCCGACGACGGAGGGATAGCTGGAATGCATGGTTGCCTCGTTTTATGCGGTGTATTGCCGGTAGCCGGTAGCGGTGACCGATTCGAACAACCGCGTACCTGTTGCGCGGGTTGTTGTCCGTATGACGGGAGGGCGGGCGGTGGTGTGACAGGAATATTTCTTCGTCGGGCTGTCACATCGGCGGGGACCTGGACGTCAAGCTGAAAAGGATGCAGATTGCAGCGCGCGCCCGGACAATGTCGCAGGCAGCAGGCAGCAGGCAGCAGGCAGCAGGCAGCAGGCAGCAGGCAGCAGGCAGCAGGCAGCAGGCAGCAGGCAGCAGGCATCAGGCCCGCAAGGCGCCGCGCGCATTTCACTACGCACGATCTGGAGGTCTACGCATGACGGAACAAGGAATCGACAAGGCAGCCAGCTTCGAGGCCGTGCGCGCCCGCCTGTTCGCGCTGGCGTACCGGATGCTCGGCAGTCGCGCCGAAGCGGAAGACGTGGTGCAGGACGTCTGGCTTAAATGGCATCTCGCCGATACACAAGAAGTGCAGACGCCGGCGGCCTGGCTCACCACGATCACCACGCGCGCGGCGATCGACCGGCTGCGTCACGTGCAGCGCGAGCGCGCGTCACAGGCCGCCGGCTGGTTGCCGGAGCCCTGGCTAGACGAGGTGGCGCCATCGGCGGAAGAACTGGCCTTGCGCGCGGCGGAGATGTCCTACGGTGTGATGCTCCTGCTCGAGCGTCTGAAGCCGGATGAGCGGGCGGCATTCGTGCTGCATGAAGCTTTCGATTGCGACTATGCGGAGATTGCGAAAATCCTCGACCGTACGCCGGCCAGTTGCCGGCAGATTGTCCATCGGGCCAAGGCGCGTTTGCAGCGCGCGGGTGCGCCGCTGGAACGGCCCGATCCCGCCGCCCATGCACGGATCGTCGAGCGTTTGCGCACAGCACTGGAGGCGCAGGACCGGCTTGGTTTGCTGCGTCTCTTTAGCGACGCGCCCGAAGTTGTCAGCGACGTCGTCAGCGACGCGCCGGTGTGCACGCAGGAACTGGCGCCAGTGGCCTGGGTGGAGACGGTGACCGCGCTCGCGCATCAGGCGAGCCATGCAGAGGTGGTGTCGGTCGAAGGCGCAATGTGCATTGCGTTGCTGTTCGACGGCGAGGTTGTGGGGGTAATCGACGTGTCCACGCACAGTCTTGCGGACGGTTCGGTGAAGATCGTCGCGTTGCGCGCCGTCACCAGCGCGGCGCGTTTGCAGGCAGCCAACCGCTTGCTGGGTCGCGCGGCCGTCATGAAGCTGCTCGCGCGGATCCAGCAGAACACCATTGCCTCAATTACGATGCGCAGCGACTTCCCAGTTGATGTCGACGCATAGCACCTGCGTGCCGTGCGGCGTATGCGCGGCGATCGAGGCGGTCACGCACAGGTGCGCTTCGTTGATCGACAGGTAGGGTGGCGTGAGGTGCACCTGGCCGGGCACGCGCATTGCCTGAATGAAGTACGGCCGGCGTTCCCAGCTCGCACCTTCGGAATGCAGCAGCGGCCGGAAGCGCTTGGCGCGTTGCGAAGCACGCCCCGCCGGCAGTACGTTGTCGCCGATTTGCCGGCCCGAACCGTCGAGCACGAAGCAGCGGGCTGTTTCGCCGAGCATGAGCAGCGACGCAGTCGCCTGGGTCACCGATTCCCCGGCCACGAGTTGGGCAGCCGCCGTTTCCAGTGCTGTGACATAAGGGGCGAGCCGCGCGGACTGTGCGCGTTCGCGCGTAGCAACCCGTTCGCGTAGCGCGGCGGAGAGCGAGTCCATCAAGCCGGCCGCCGCTTGCGGTTTCACCGGCTCGACGCTCGGGCCCGCGAAGAACGCGCCCTGCACGAAGTCGACATTACATTCGAGCGCGATCAGCGCATCGCGCTCGGTGCTCAGGCCGCCCATCAGCACCAGTTGGCCGGATTCGTGCAGCAGCGAGACGAGGCCCGGCAACACGCGTTCGATATGCGAGTGTTCGCTCGCTTGCGCGAGGATGCAGCGGTCGAGCGTGACGATGTCCGGGCGCAGATTCCACACGCGGTCGATGTTCGAATGCTTCGCGCCGAAACCGTCCAGCGCGATCAGGAAACCGGATTTGCGCAACGCGTCGATGATATCGGCGAAACGCGTGGTTTCACCGCCTGCCTGTTCGGACACTTCCAGCACCACCCGTTGCGGCGGCAGGCCCAGCGCCTTGAGGCCGGCGAGCAGTGCGTCGCCGTAACTGGTGTCCATCAGCGCTGCCGGGTGCAGGCTCAGGAAAAGCCATTCGTCGTGGCTGTCGAACGCATTGAAATTGCCCAGATGCAGCGATTCGGCGAGCCGCCCGAGTTCCAGCAGGTCGCCGCGCCGCGCCGCCTGCGTAAAAACCTCGTGCGACGGCACTTGCAGCGCATGTTCGTCGTGTGCGCGCAATGAAGCGTGATAACCGATCGCGCGCCGGTGCGACACCGAGAAAACCGGCTGGAACACGCTGAAAACGGTGTAGCCGCCGTACAGAACGGTGCGCCGGGACCCTTCGTCGCCGGCCATTGGGCGCGGCGGCTGGAAGCCGGGAGGATCGAGTTCGATCATGCTCATCATGTCAGTCGTGTGGAAGTGGCGGCGCGCCTGCATGCTCGGCACGAGTTCGCACGCGCAAATTGCGAGTTTACAGGATAGTCGAGCAAGAACTATGCGCGCGCGGAAACACACTGTACGCGCACAGTTACCACGGTCAGTACGGCGATTGTGCGCCAGCGCGGTCGCGAAAGCGATGGTTCGCACTTCTGTGGTGCGGCCCGCGCCCCGTTGCGGGTCGGGGCCCGAAACTCAGGTCCGCTCCGAAGGGTCGGTCTTTTTTGAGGGTGTGCGGATGTCCGGCGACAGTTGCGCGAAAATCCACGACGAGCCTGCGGTGATGATGCCTACACCCAGGAACGTCGCATGGAACGCGGGCAGCGAGTTGGCGGCCGTCACGCGCGGCAGGAGGCCGGTAAAGGTCGCGAGCAATGCACCGGCCACCGTCACGCCGAGACTCATCGACAGCATCTGCACGAGCGAGAACAGGCTGTTGCCGCTGCTCGCGCCGCCGGTGCCGAGGTCCTTGAGCGTTAGCGTGTTCATCGCGGTGAACTGCACCGAGTTGACGCCGCCGAAGAATGCCAGTTGCACGAGCCTCAGCCACAGTGGCTGGCCGGCGGTGGTGAGCGCGAAGCTCGCCATGGTCAGCCCCACCAGCACTGTGTTGACGATCAGCACTTGCCGGTAGCTGTACTTGACGATCAGCGTCGTGACGAGGCGCTTGGCGGCCATGCCCGCGGCCGCTACCGGCAGCATCATCATGCCGGCTTCGAAGGCGCTATAGCCGAGACTCACCTGCAATAGCAGAGGGATCAGATACGGCATCGCGCCGCTGCCAATCCGCGCGAACAGATTGCCGAGCAGACCGACGCTGAAAGTGTGGATCTTGAACAGGTCGAGCGGGAAGATCGGCGCAGGCTCGCGTACGGCATGCAGGCCATAGGCGACGAAGCAGGCGAGACTCAGGATCAGCAGCACCAGCACCGTGGCGTGCTGAATACCAAACTCGGTGCGGCCGTCGAGCGCGAATGAAATCGCCACCATGCCGAAAATCAGCAGCAGATAGCCTTTCAGATCGAACTTGCCGGTGTGCTCGTTGCGGCTATCCGGCATGAAGATGAACGTGGCGATGCAACCCACAATCCCCACCGGCACATTGATCAGAAAGATCCAGTGCCACGATGCGATTTTCACGAGCCAGCCGCCGAGCGTCGGGCCGATCAGCGGCCCGATCAGCCCCGGGATCGCCACGAACGACAAGGCGGCCAAATAGCGTTCCGCCGGGAAGGTGCGCAGCACCGCGAGCCGTCCGACTGGCAGTAGCATCGCCCCGCCAATACCTTGCACGATGCGGTAGATCACCAGCTGATTCAGGGTATGCGCGTTGGCGCACAACAGCGAGCCGACCGCGAACACGAGGATTGCGCTGAAAAACACGCGCCGTGTGCCGAGTTTGTCGGCGAGCCAGCCGGATACCGGGATCATCACCGCCATCGTTAGCGAGTACGCGATCACCACCGACTGCATGCGCAACGGCAACTCGCCAAG
Source organism: Paraburkholderia sediminicola (assembly GCF_046026855.1). Taxonomy (GTDB): domain Bacteria; phylum Pseudomonadota; class Gammaproteobacteria; order Burkholderiales; family Burkholderiaceae; genus Paraburkholderia; species Paraburkholderia sediminicola_A. The sequence continues at coordinate 106,374 of NZ_JAQQET010000031.1, forward strand.
ACTCGTCGCCATCGCGGGGAGCGCGGTGTTGACGATGGTCGAGTCGAGCGTCTGCATGAAGAAGCCGGTGGCGACGAGCCACAGCATCACGGTGAGTGAACGGGGCGAACGGGGCGAGGGAGCCGAAATGGCGGCGGAGGCGGGCAGGGGCGGGGGCGTGGACATAAGGGCGGCTGGGCGCGCAGGGACGGGCTGGGACTCGCTATTCTAGGGAAAAGCGTGGCCCGGCGCAGTAGATAAGCGCCAGGCGCGACGACAAGTCAAGCCGCTTTGGCCGAAGCAGGCAACGCCACGGCAGCGTGAAAAAATGCCTGCGCGCGCGGCTCGTTGCCGAACGCCGCGTGAATCCTGATCCAGGGGCTGACTGCCGTGTTCGGCCGGAAATAGCTGCCGGGAATGACCGTCACGCCGAGCGGTGCGGCGCATGCTACGAACCGTTCGGAGTTGTCGACGTGCGGTACACGTGCCCAGACGAACTTGCCGCCGACGGGTTTTTCGAACAGCTCCCAGCCGGCGTCTTCGAGTGTCTGGATGGTCGAGCCGAGTGCGTCGCGCATGCGGCGACGCAGCCGCTCGAGGTATTTGCGGTACGCACCGCGTTCCAGCAGCGACACGGCGACCGCCTCGGCAAAACGCGAACCGCCGATGCTCGTCAGCATCTTGATGTCGACCAGATCCTTGATGATCGCGTGGCTGGCCACCACGCAGCCGATGCGCAGCGACGACGACAGCGTCTTCGACAGGCCGCCCACGTAGATCACGTGTTCGAGCTGGTCGAGGGTCGCGAGCCGGTCGGTGACGTCACTCTGGAAGTCGGCGTAGATGTCGTCTTCGATGATCTTGAAGCCGTGTTCGCGCGCCAGTTGCAGCAGCCGGAACGCTACCGGCGGTGCGACCGTGGTGCCGGTCGGATTGTGGAACACCGTGTTGATGAACATCAGTTTCGGCCGGTGCAGTTGCAACTGCGCCTGCAACACATCGAGATCGGGACCGTTGCGGGTGCGCGGAATGCCGATCAGCTTCACGCCGTGCAGCTTCAGCAGACCGTACAGGTTGTAGTAGCCGGGGTCCTCGACGAACATCGTGTCGCCGGCTTTGAGCATGTAACGCATCAACAGATCGAGCGCCTGGCTTGCGCCGTTGGTGATCAGAATCTGTGAGGCGTCCGCCTGAATTCCCAACTGGCCGATACGGCTTTGCAGATGTTCGCGCAAGGTCAGATTGCCGAGCGGGGTCGCGTAATCGACCATGCTTGCGGTGTCGGTGCGCGACACGTGGCGGATCGCCTGCGCGAGGCTATCCATGTCGCGCCACGCGTCGGGAATGAAGCCGCTGCAGAGCTTGAGCGTCTCGCCCGGGTGGTTGAACTGCTGCAGAAGGTGTCCCGATTCGTCCTCGGCGCGGCGCGGGTCCGAGGTGCCCTGGCACTGCGTGCTGGCCGGCTGACGGTCGGCGACATAGAAGCCCGAGCCGTGGCGCGAGTCGACATAGCCGAGCGACACCAGGCGGTCATAAGCCTCGATCACGGGGAAACGGCTTACGTCATAGTCGGCGGCGAACTGACGGATCGACGGCAGCTTTGCGCCGGGGTGAACCGTGCGTGACCGAATCCAGGCGGTGACGCTTGTGACGATCTGCTCGGTAAGCGGTACGCCGCTATCCCGATCGAGTTGAATTTCGAGTTTCATGCGGTTCTTTCCTCCAACGGAGACCCGGCGCGCAGAACCGCCTCGACGGTGCGCACCGCACGCTCTCCTGAAGCGTGTTTACCCCAACTGTCCGTTTTTTCGACTGAACAGTTCCGATGGAAGTGTTCGGAACTGTGCATGGGTATTTGATCATCACACGTCAATAATCAATACAACAGGAAAGTTCTTCGAAGGAGAGAAGCGATGCGTGAAGTCCGTATTTTCGAAATGGAACATGACGAGCCCGCGGCGGCCTGGCGTGTCGCGCGTCCGTCGGTCTTCAAGGTGATTTCGGGCGAGATCTGGCTGACCGTTGAAGGCGACAACGCGGATCACTGGCTGGCAACGGGGCAATCGACCGAGTTGCCACGCGGTACGGTGGCGTGGGTCAGTGCAGGGAAGGCCGGTGCGCGTTTCGCGCTGGCTAGCGGGTCAGAACGCGCGGCAACCCGGCCACTGCGCAGCTTGCCAATGTTGAACTGGCTGCCGCGCTGGTTGGGCGTGGCGTAACCCGCGCCTCAACCTCAACCGGCCGCCTCATACTCCCCGATATAGCGCGCGCGTGGCCGGATCAACCGGCCGTCGCGCGTCTGTTCCATTGCATGGGCGATCCAGCCGGCCACCCGGCCGACCGCGAACAGCGTGAATGCGGCGCCGGCCGGTAGCCCGAGTACCCGCTCGATCGCAGCGAGCGCAAAATCGACGGTCGGCTCCGCGCCGGTCGTGTCGCGCACTGTGCGCGCGAGCGCTTGCACTTCGCCTAGCGGTGAGCGGGCCGGCGCGCAGTCGTCGAGCATCTCAAGCAACAGACGTGCGCGCGGGTCGCCTTCCGGATAGAGCTGATGGCCGAAGCCCGACAGCACGGGCCCATGTGCACCGTGTTCATGGCGCGCGAGCCGGTTCGCCAGATAGCGGTCGAGATCGGCGGCGCGCGATGCTTCATCAAGGAGCGCGGTGATCCGCACCGTCTCGCCACCGTGTCGCGGCCCGGCCAACGCGGCCAGACCACCCGCCACTGCGCCGAACAGATGCGTCCCCGTCGACGTGATACAGCGAACCGTGAAGGTCGACGCATTCAGTTCATGATCCGCGCATGCCACCAGCGCCGCGCGCAGCAGCCCTGCCTGCTGACGGCTACGCACATTCCATACTGAAGCCAACTGCTTGTGCAGTGGTTCGTTCGACGGCGCCGCTGAGATCATTGCGGCGGCCAACAGCCGCATGACCGCGCAGGCGGTATCGAGTTGCGCATCGCGGCCGAGCGCCCAGACCCGCGGCATTTGCGCCGCGGCGGCCGGCAGCAGCACGAGCGCGCGGTCGAGCGGCGTGCTGTCGCTCCAGAGTTTGAGCCAGGCTGCCCATTGAGCGGTGGCGAACGGGACCGCCGGTGCATCGGCGATACGCCTCGCGCTGCATTCCCACAACAACGCCGCGACATCTTCCAGTGATGCTGTGCGCGCCAGTTCCATGGCGTCATGTCCGCGATATAGCAAGCGGCCATCGGCCACCAGCGTGATCGACGATTCGAGCACCGGCACGCCCCAGTCCAGCACCTTCTGCGCGACCTTGCCGGCGCGCTTGCCGTCTTCCTTGCGCCGCGCGAGCCGCCGCACTTCGCCGGCGTCGTAGAGGCGATGCTTGCCTGGCGCGTCCGGCGACGAGGTCAGCATGCCGCGGCTGACATATGCGTACAGTGTGGGGAGGCTGATGCCGAGCGCGGCAGCAGCTTCGGCAGCGGTCAGGGAATGGGAGGAGGGCGGCATGGAAACACGTGGAAACCGAAGAAATCAATATATATTGATTATCATAATCAAGATTGATTCCGGCAAGGCGAAATTTTAGACTCGGTTCACTTTCTTCCCGTTCCGAGATGAACGACATGAACCCCATGACGCCTGAACTCGCTCTCAAACATATCTGGACAATCGCGGAATGCGACCCGACTGCGCTGAGGTCCGTTTCGCTTGCGGGCACCGATCCGGGCTTGCCGTCGGTCTACCGGGTCGGCGCGTTGGCCTCGGCGACCATCGCCGCGACCGGCCTCGCGGCTGCCGAATATCATCGCTTGCGCACGGGGCGTCGGCAACACGTCACGGTGGAGATGCGGCGTGCGCTGGCCTCATTTCGCAGCGAGCGCTATCTGCGTATCGACGAGGGTCCGCCGCCCGCCTTGCGCGATCCGGTGATGGGTTTCTACGCCACGCGCGATGACCGCTGGATTCAATTACACACGAACTTTCCGCATCATCTCGAAGGCGTGCTGAAGGTGCTCGGCTGCGCGAACGATCGCGCGGCGGTGGCTGAAGCGATTCGCGGCTGGGATGGCGGCACGCTGGACCAGACGCTCGCAGACGCCGGCTTGTGCGCGGCCTTGATTCGCACGCCCGACGAGTGGGCCGCGCTCGATCAGGCGAAAGCGATTGCGGGGCTGCCGTTGTTCGAGATCGAGCGCATCGGCGACGCGCCGGTCGAGCCACCACGGCGTGGCGGCGCGGAGCGGCCGCTGGCGGGCGTGCGGGTGCTGGATTTGTCGCGCATCATTGCCGGGCCGGTGGCGGGCCGCGCGCTCGCGCAGCATGGCGCCGAGGTGTTGATGGTCAACGGTCCGCATTTGCCGAATATTCCACCGCTGGTGATCGACAACGGGCGCGGCAAGCGTTCGGCGGTTGTTGATCTGCGCGATGCCGCTGGGCGGGAAACCTTACGCGGCCTCGCCGGTGGCGCAGATGTGTTTTTGCAGGCGTATCGGCCGGAGGCTCTGACGGCGCGTGGGTTTGGTCCCCAGGAACTGGTGCAGGTGCGGCCGGGGATCGTCTATGTCTCGGTTTGCGCTTATGGGCACACGGGACCTTGGGCCGGGCGGCGCGGCTTCGATAGTCTGGTGCAGTCTGCGAGTGGGATCGCTTTTACCGAGCGCGAGGCAGCGGGATGGGACGAGCCGAAGCACTTACCCTGTCAGGCGTTGGATCATGCTACGGGGTATCTGGCCGCTTTCGGCGCGATGGCCGCATTGGCGCGGCGAGCCACCGAAGGTGGCAGCTGGCACGTGAGGGTGTCGCTTGCGCAGACCGGACGGTGGTTGCAGTCGTTTGGATTGCTTCCCGACGGCTGGAAGGCAGCCGATGTTTCCATCGACGACGTGCGGGACTGTCTTACGACCGTTCAATCCGAGTTCGGACGTGTTCTGGGGGTTCTGCCGGCCGAGCGTCTGGATGAGACGCCTGCCTGTTTTGAGTTGCCGCCGGCCCGGATCGGGGCGCACGAGGCGAAATGGGAGTGAAGATTGTTTGCCTGTCCCGCGCCTGGTTGCTTGCGTACGCCGCCTGGTCGCGGGTGCAGGTGCAGATGCCCGCGCGGCGGAAAGCGCCGCGCGGTTAGAAAACTACTTCCTCAACTCCGCCACAAAATCATAGTAATCGTTCCGGCAGTAGGTGTCGGTCAGCTCGATCGCCCGCTGATCCGCCGTATACCCGACGCGAGTGATCAGCAACAGCGCGTCGTTCGGGGCAATGCTCATCTGCTGCGCGATCTCGTCGTTCGCGTTCACTGCGCGAAAATGCTGCAGCGCGCGGACAATCGTCAGTCCGCGATTTTCCAGGTACGTGTATAACGAATCGCCAATTGCCTGAGGATCGGGAATCACCGCAGCCGGGAAGGTGGAATTCTCCACGGCCATCACGATGCCGTCGGCGAGACGCAATCGGCGCAGCCGGGTCACGGCCGCCGCCGGCGACAAGCCCAGTTGAATCACCTCATCGCGGTTAGCCGGCGAAATTTCCCGCGACAACCACTTCGAACTCGGCGTAAAACCGCGCCGCCTTAGCATTTCGCTGAAACTCGACAGACGCGACAGCGGATCTTCATAGCGCGGCGTGATGAAGCTGCCCGCGCCTTGGGTGCGGCGGATTAATCCCTGTTCGACCAGTAGGGCAATGGCTTTGCGCGAGGTGATCCGCGATACGCCGAGCGCTTCGGACAGCACGCGCTCGGAGGGCAGCGCCTCGCCCGCGTTCCAACGGTTTTCGTGAATCGCAGTGCCGAGCTTGCGAGCGAGTTGCAGGTATAGCGGCGTGTCGTTTTCCGGGTCCGGGCGCAGGTCGCGCCAGCGGTCTTCCGAGGCAGAGGTCATGGGGCTCACGCAAGAAGGGCAAGCGGCAATTCTAAGACATCGGCGCGCTCCGTTATAGCGGGCTTTTGCCTGGTGGCCGATCCAATGCCCGTGCAACCGCTAAACTCGCCCCTATGATTTCCGTAGCTTGCGTCGCCGCATCGACCTATACGCATGGTCAGACGCGCATTTCAATCTGTTAGCCACTTCGAGGACCAAGCATGACGACCGATATCGCAAGCGTGAGCCTTCCCGACGGCGAGCGCATTCCGAAACTGGGGCAGGGCACCTGGGAGATGGGAGAACAGCCCGCGCGCCGCGCCTCGGAAATCGCCGCACTGCGTTGCGGCATCGAACTGGGCATGACGCTGATCGACACGGCGGAAATGTACGGCGAGGGCGCTACCGAATCGCTCGTGGGTGAAGCGCTGGCGGGGCTGCGCGATCAGGTCTTTCTCGTCAGCAAGGTCTATCCGCATAACGCCAGCCAGCGCGGCGTGATCGCGGCCTGCGAGCAGAGCCTCAAGCGCCTGAAAACGGATCGGCTCGATCTGTATCTGCTGCACTGGCGCGGTTCGGTGCCGCTCGCGGAAACCGTCGAGGCGTTCGAGGCGTTGCGCAGCGCGGGCAAAGTTCGCCACTGGGGTGTCAGCAACTTCGATACCGACGATATGGACGAGCTCGTCGCCACGCCGGGTGGCGAGGCATGCGCAACCAATCAGATTCTCTACAACGTCGCACGCCGTGGAGCGGAATTCGACCTGCTGCCATGGCTCGCCGCGCGCAAAATGCCGGCGATGGCATATAGCCCGGTCGATCACGCGCGCCTGCCGAAGCGCTCACCGCTCGATGACATCGCCGACACACGTGGTGTTTCGGTGTTTCAGGTGGCGTTAGCGTGGGTGTTGCAAAAGCCTGGTGTGTTCGCGATTCCGAAAGCGGGCCGCGTCGAGCATGCGCGCGACAACCATCGGGCGTTGCAACTGGAACTCGGCGCTCATGAACTCGCTGCCATCGACACTTATTTCAAACCGCCGCGCAGCAAGCGGCCACTCGAAATGCTGTAAACGGAGTGGTGGCCGCCTGCGAATGGCAGCCGGCCTTGCAGTCGGTGCGCTTACGCCGCTGTGGCTCGCTGCGCCGGCGTTATTAATTGCAACTGTGGTGCATGTGCACGGAACCCAGAACGGCGACTTCAGCGGGCGTGTGCTTGAGCGAATCTTCGTTGACCTGGGCCGCGTCGGCGACGAACTCGTCGACGATCGACGACACCTGCGTATTGCGCAAACACAGCGAGACCCGCTGCGTTTCGTTGGGCGGCAGCGACGCGCGCTGACCGAGGAACAGCACACCGTACTGATAGCCGTGGATGATGCCGCGGATCGCGCCGACGCATTGACCTTGCGCGACGTTGTCATTTTTCTGTTTGCAGGTTTGCGCGAGTGAATAGGCAGAGAAGGTGGGATCGACCGGCGGAGCGGCTTGCGACAGGGTCTGTTGCTCCTGCTGGGCCGATGTAGCCGGCGTTTGCGCCGGGGTTTGCGCATGAGCGAGCGATGCGAGGCCCAGAGCGGTGACCATGAGCAGGCCAGCGGCCGTGCGCACCATGGCGTGGGGGACGTTTCGTTGCATGTTGTGATGCCCTCATATCGAACGTTGATATCTGATATGAGGCGATCGCTTCGGTTTGGTTCCGGTCACGCGCGACGCATTCGATTGTTCTGGTTTTAAACGTGTGCAAGAGCCGCTTGTCAGCGGTTCGCGGCGGTGCCTGCCGTTTTGCCGGACCGCCTGCGGTGCTGACTACACCGGCCGGCTTCGGGCGGTGACGCTCGACCGGGGGATCGAGACATCACCGCCGATGCCGGCGGACTGCGAACGGGATACAGAAGTATGTCGTTAGCGACGGGTAGGGCGCGGGGGCTCCCTACCCGAGAAGCAGGCGACTGCTAGTGCCCATTCCCTCCGCCATTGCCACTACCGTTACCGCCGCTACCCTTGCCTCCGTGACCGCCGCCGAAGCCTCCGCCAAAGCCGCCGCCGAACCCGCCACCGAAGCCTCCGCCAAAACCACCACCAAAACCACCGCCGCTACCAGGACCGCCTCCTTTTCCACCGCCGGGGCCGCCGCTGGAGCCACCACCGCAACCGCAGCCGCTGCTTCCGCTGCTTCCGCTGCTTCCGCTGCTTCCGCTGCTTCCGCTGCTTCCGCTGCTTCCGCTGCTGCCGCTGCTGCCGCTG
>NZ_JAQQET010000032.1:0-110373 GCF_046026855.1 Paraburkholderia sediminicola
CCGTTTTGCGCATGACGCTCACACCCGCGGCCAACCATAGGAGTTTCTTTGACCCGAATGTCACGAATCCCAGCCGTTTGAGAAACGCAATCGTGGAGAATATTCGTCCTTGGGCAGCGGCCATGTATCGACACGACCGCATCAACTTTGCAACATTCGCCGCACAAGCGCTAATAGAAAAGCCGCACATGAGCAACGAAAGGGGAACGTTGGACACTGTCGTTTGATGTGCGCACGGCATGCCCACGGACCGCTCAGACATTGATGTCGTTAAGCCTCGACTCTCGATAGAAGAGAATCAGCGCTACCGCAGCGACCACAATCCAGCAAACGGGATACCACAGCCCGAAGTAAATGTTCCCGGTCTGAGCCACCAAAGCAAAGGCGCACGTCGGCAACAGACCACCAATCCAACCATTAGCGACGTGATACGGTACCGACAAGCCCGTGTACCGTATTCTGGTTGGGAACATTTCGACTAACACTGCGGCCCCCGGCCCATACACCATACCCTGATACACCATCAGTAAAAGCAAAAGACCAAAAACGGCAAGCCAATTGAAACTCTTCGGATCGGCCGTGTGCGGGTAACCCGCAGCGTCCAACCCCGCTCGGATGGAGTGCTTGAATTCCCCGTCAACGCGCTTGAGCTCATCTCCCGAGAAAGTCGTCGCATCGTAGACTTCGAATCGTTCGTTGCCAATGCTGATCCACGTCGGGGAACCCACAGGAAGCGCTTCAGTTGCGTAACTGGCCGAGCTGATCGATAGCGTTCTGCGGGCAATATCGCAGGGCGTCGTGAATGTCCGTGTACCTGTCGGGTTGAACTGAAATGAACAACGGGTCGTATCGGTATGTACCGTGATCGGCGAAACGCGCTGTGCGTGTGCCAACGCGGGATTTGCGAAGTGTGTGATGCCCTTGAAGATCGGGAAGAATGTGGTTGCAGCCAAAATATAGCCGCACAGAATAACCGGCTTTCTACCAATGTAGTCTGACAGTGTGCCAAAGGACCAAAAAAACAATGGTGAAACAAGCAACGCCGAAAGCATGACGCCGTTGACGGTTTGTGGGTCGACCTTGAGGGTCTCTGTCAGGAAGAAGATAGGATAGAAAATCGCCGTATAGACGACGACCGGTGTTCCGACGCAGATCCCAAACAACGCGATCAAAACGATCTTCAGGTTTGCCCACCTCCCGAACGCCTCCTTCACGGGGGCCTTCGACAGGTTGCCCTCTTGCTTAGCTTTTGAAAATGCGGGTGACTCCTTCATCGACAAACGAATGTAGGTCGATATTGCCAAGAGAATCAAGGAAAACAAAAACGGGATACGCCAACCCCAATCGTCAAATTTATCGCCCGTAAGCGCGCGAACCGTAAGAATAACCACGAGCGAAAGCAACAGGCCCACTGAACCGGTTGTCTGCAGCCATGAGGTATTGCGGCCACGACGGCTGCGCGGGGAATGCTCCGCAATGTAGGTTGCAGCACCGCCGTACTCTCCGCCTAGTGCGAGCCCTTGAAGCATTCGAAGAACAACGAGAATGATTGGCGCAGCGATACCAATCGTTGCATAGCCCGGCAGCAGACCAACGCACAACGTAGAGCCACCCATGATCAGGATTGTGACGAGAAAAGTATGCTTTCGACCAACCAAGTCGCCCAATCGCCCAAACACCAACGCCCCGAACGGCCGAACCAGAAAGCCTGCGGCAAAGGCTAACAGTGCAAACAGAAACGCTGCGGATGGATCTGCGCCGCTAAAGAATTTCTTCGCAATAACGGCCGCTAGCGATCCGTACAGGTAGAAGTCGTACCATTCGAAGACGGTTCCTAGAGACGCTGCTGCGACAACCTTCAACATGCCGCTACGCGTCGTTTCCGGTACGGAAAACCCGCCCGCTCGTGCCACTCGATTCATCTTTGTCTCCGCCTGTGCTCTTATTGGTCATCTCTCGCCCCGCGCTCACGGGGCTCCGTCTACGCTCTGCATTTGCGAGCCTTCGTATCGCCGACATCTCAATGCATGGCGTCCGCTCGATTCGATCGTTCAACACGACCGACACATAAGCAGATTTGCAGACAATATGTTAATCTGACATTTCTTGTCAATCCGTCAATTAACCGATCTTCCCAAATCTCAAGCCCCCATATTCGCAGCCGGAGGCGTTCCCTCGATCCCGATTGCCTCAGCAGTCGCCCTTGAGCCAATTCGTACACCCGTCGCGGCGGAAGCCATCGCCTCAGATCTTCACTCGCGCCGCATCGATAAACACGACCGGATACTTCGGCTTGAGCGGCACTGCGGCCACTCTTGGACTTCGTCGATCCCCCTGGCTGATAGAGTCCCGCGACACTTCGATGCTGCACACTTCCAGCAGGAAGCTCTAAATCTTCCACACGCTCATGCCACGCTCATGCCACGCGCGTGCATCGCGATGATCTTGTCGTCGAAACCAGTAAAGCATCGCTCGCCCTTAGCGATCCGCATCGGATCGAAGGTACCTTCACGGTCGTGCGGAATCTCGACGTCGAACGTGTCACCGTCGGCCATAAGGCGTCTACGGCCCGGTCCGTTGCGGTGATGGGCGCTGCCAGCCGGCTTGGCTTCACCCGTTTCGTAGCCGAAGTAGTGGTTCATTTCACCGCCTAGCGTTAGTTCAAAGATCGCTTTCTTGAGCGTAGCAAGTTGCTTGTTGATGGTCGCCCGGTCGAGCGTCCCGGGGTACTGTTGTTTGATCGGCGTCGGGACCTCTTGCACCTCGGATATCGGGCGCACCTGAGACGGTACTTCATCAACGCAGAAAAGAACGTGCCGAAAACCGCACACTCCCCCCGAGTTGCTTGCGACACGCTGACGGGAAAGCTGTTCGTTGCAGAGATCCGCGCTATGAAATGGACAGTTGAGCGTCAACAGCGATTGCGACGTTGATACGACACCCGCGCACTCAAGGCGCATCCGTACGCTGGCACCTGCGCAGTCGCCTGGCGCCGTGGCAGAAAACCGACTCGGAAAAGTATCGCCATCGGCGCGGGCAGTGGCCGAAATTGATCCGCTGTCGAGAACAGCGGTTGGTCCATCTCGAATAACCCATGTGAGAACGCCATTCGCTCATTCGTCGCTGGGCGCCGCTCACGGATTTTTGCGACACGGTTGTAGGAAGGGCCACGCGTGTGGGTACGATTGTGCCTTCAGACATCTCCGATACACGACGTTCGTCCTATTGGTCGGCGCCGAGGAATCTAGCAGTAGGGATGACTTGATGCGCCTGACTGAAACAATGCTCACAAGGTCGACTTGGAACGCGCGAGTGGGTTCGAAGGAGCGCGATATAAAAAAGGGGCGAGCGCCCCTTTCGGTCTCGCTACGTTTGCGTGCAGGCTTTGGAACCTCCTCACTCAGCGATGCCCGCATTAACCGCTTGTCGCCAAGCTGGCATCGCGTTTTCGGCTTGTCGGTGCGGAGACGTCAGTAATCCGCGGAGAGATCGACATCCTTCGTCTCCTTCAGAAAAAATACTGCGATAACGAACGAGAGCGCTATCCACGCGACTGGATACCACAGGCCGAAGTAGATATTGCCCCGTTGCGCGGAAAGTGCGAAGGAAAACGTCGGCAACAGTCCTCCGATCCAGCCGCTCGCGAAGTGGTACGGAAATGACATCGATGTGTAGCGAATGCGTGTCGGGAACATTTCCACAAGCGCGGGGGCTGTTGGAACCAACGCGAGCGTCATGAGCGCGAGTAGCAGAACCAGCAGCGCAAACACCATCGGCCTGTTGAAACGCGCGGGTGACGCGGAACGTGGGAAACCAGCCTGGTCGAGCAGACCACGCAACGATGCGCCAAACATCACCGACCGCGCCTTTGCGTCATCGTTCGTCAGGCCGGTCGTATCGTATGCCGGCAAGCTATGCGCACCGATGTGAACGGTTGCCTGCTGGCCCGGTGCGGCATCGCGCGTCTCATAGCTCACACCGGCTTCGGTCAGCGCTTCGCGCGCGATGTCGCAGGAACTTGTGAACTTGCGCGAACCGGTTGGATTGAACATGAACGAGCAGGTGTGCCCATCGGCCTCGACCCATACCGGCACACTGGCTTGAGCCTCGGCCAGCGCCGGATTCGCGTAGCGTGTCATCGCATGGAATATCGGGAACAGCGTCAATGCCGTGAGCAGGAAACTGGTCAACAGCACGGGTTTGCGGCCGAAACGATCGCATAACCAACCCGCCACGAGAAAGAGCGGCGTGCAAACCAATGTTGCAAGCGTCACCACCACGTTTGCTTCGGTCGCCTCTACCTTGAGCGTGTGCGTGAGGAAGAAGGTCGGCAGCAATACTGCCGTGTAATACACGCAGGTCATGCCGCCGCAAATCGCGAACAGTGCGACGAGTAGCCGTTTCACGTTGGCCCAGTCGAGGAACGTTTCCGTAAGCGGAGCGCGCGACAAGCGATTCTCGCTCTTTAGCGCCTGAAACGCTGGTGATTCTTCCATATGCATGCGGATCAGCACCGAGATTAACAACAGCAGCACCGAAAAGATGAACGGTAGGCGCCAGCCCCAAGTCTCAAAGTGCTCGCCCGTGAGCGCGCGGGCCGCGAGCACGACGACGAACGACATCAACAGACCAATCGTTCCCGTCGCCGAGATCCACGACGTATTGATACCCCGCCGACGCGCCGGCGAATGCTCGGCCACGTACGTTGCCGCACCGCCGTATTCGCCGCCCAGCGCGAGGCCCTGCAGCATCCGCAGCATGATGAGGATCACCGGCGCCGCGATGCCGATCGATGCATAGCCAGGCAGGCAGCCAACGCCAACCGTCGAAAGCCCCATGATGACGATCGTCACCAGAAACGTACGCTTGCGTCCAATCTTGTCTCCGATGCGACCAAACACGACCGCACCGACCGGACGCATGATGAAACCAACCCCAAACGTAAGCAATGCAAATATGAAACCGGTGACGGAATCGACACCTGCGAAGAAACGGCTGGCAATCACCGTTGCAAGCGCTCCATACAGTGTGAAGTCATACCATTCAAATACCGTACCAATCGAGGCCGCGGCAATCACTCGCAGCGTCGAGTTGCCGATACTGGCCGTCGCAGGCGTACCGTCGGCCGCGCACGACACCTTTAAACCTGTTTCCATGCTGCGTCTCCTTATTTGTTCTGTCGGCGCCAAGCCGCGATACGCTCGCCAAGCAAATGCGCGGGTGCCGAACGACGACGGCTCGCTGCGCCGTCGCATCGGTCTTCATTACATCGTTACGATCTGCCGCACGGCCTTCCCTTCGCGTAGACGATCCATTCCGACGTTGATCTCCTCGAGCGTGAGACGGTGTGTGACGAGGCGGTCCACGGGCAGCAGCCCGCGTCGATAGAGGTCGAGGTAGCGCGGAACATCACGCGATGGCACGCTGCTACCCATGTAGCTGCCGCGAATCGACTTCTCCTCAGCGACCAGCGAGACTGCAGGAATCGCGAAACGCGTCATAGGCGGCGGCAGGCCCGCCGTCACCAATTCTCCGCCGCGGCACGCAATCGCATAGCCAAGTTCGAGCGCAGAGCCTGCACCCGCGGTCTCGAGCACCACGTCCACACCACCGCGCGTCGCTTCACGCACAGCTTCGGCCACGTCGGATGACTTCGCATCGAACACGTCCGTAGCGCCGAGCGCTTCGGCGAGCGCAAGCTTGTCTGTATTGACATCGATCGCAACGATACGCGCTGCACCCGCGGCCACCGCACCGAGCAGCGCGGCCAGCCCCACGCCACCGAGGCCAATCACCGCAACCGTTGAGCCAGGCTGAATACGCGCGGCGTTGACCGCCGAACCGACGCCCGTCAGAACCGCGCAACCAAAAAGCGCTGCATCTTCGAGCGAGATATCGCGATCGACCTTGACGAGCGAATGACACGACACAGTCGCATATTCCGCAAACGCGGAAACTCCCGAATGATGATTGAGCGGCACGCCATCGCGTGAAAGACGCCTTCCGCCGGCAAGCAGCCCGCCCGCCGCACCTGCAACCGCGCCTGGTTCGCAGAGCGCAGGGCGGCCACTTGCGCAAGGATTGCAATGACCGCACGCGGCGACAAACACCGAAATGACGTGATCGCCTTTCTTCAGATGTCCGACATTTGCACCGACCTCTTCGACGATACCAGCCGCCTCATGACCAATCACCATCGGCAGCGGGCGAGGCCGTACGCCGTCGACGATCGACAGATCGGAATGGCAAATGCCCGCTGCCGCGATGCGGATCAGTACCTCGCCGGGACCAGGCGGCGCGAGATCGACTGTCTGCACTGAAAGCGGGCGTGACTGGGCGTACGGTGCAGGCAATCCCGATTGGTCGAGCACGGCTGCGCGAATTTTCATGATGGGTGTCTCCTTTTACTTGTCCGGTTGCACTCTTCAACTGGCTGCGATCTCTGCTTCCCAGGCACGCATTACGTCGGAGGCAACGCGAAATGCCGCGAGCGCGAGAGGAACGCCACAATAGATCGCCGCGTGCATCAGCACCGCGCGGATCTCCTCTTTTGTCACTCCGTTTCGCAGTGCACCGCGAACATGCACGGCGAGTTCGTGGTGCTGGCTCATCGCTGTCAGCATGCCGAGATTGAGGAGACTGCGTGTCTTGAACTGCAGTGTCTCATCGCCCCAGATATCGCCCCAACACGCCTCAGTCACAAACTGCTGCATGGGCCGGTTGAAATCGTCGGCATTCGCCCACGATTTTTCGACGTGCGTGTCGCCCAAAACCATCTTGCGATTGGCAAAACCCTTTTCGAATCTTTCGTTATGTTCCATGCCCTTCTTCCTCACTCAGTGATGCAAACACGGGCGCCGACCCAATCCGCACCCGTTATTTCGCCATTCTAAAATACAATCACATTGTCATACAATTAAAAAATGGAAATTTTTTGATGAATGCGCGAGCTCATGGCACGGCAATGCTCATCATGACGTCAATGCGACTCATAGCCGACCATCGCTTTCGTTTCGAGGTACTCGCGCAACCCCGCCTCGCCCCACTCCCGGCCATTGCCGGAACGTCTGTAGCCGCCGAACGGCGCATGGAAATCCGGTGCTGGATAATTCAAATGCACACCTCCCGCACGCATGGCGCGCCCCACACGACGCGCGCGCTCGATGTCCTGCGACTGCACGTAAGCCGCCAGACCATAGTCGGTGCCGTTAGCAATGGCAATCGCCTCTTCCTCACTGTCATACGGCATCATCGCAAGCACCGGGCCGAAGATTTCCTCGCGCGCAATGGTCATATCAGGCGTGACGTCGGCAAACACGGTAGGCTTCACATAGAAACCTGCTTCGATGCCAGCGGGCCGCCCCACTCCACCCACCACGAGACGTCCACCTTCATCGATACCGTGCCGAATCAGTGCCTGCACCCGCTCGAACTGGTTACGGTTCACGAGCGGGCCAAGCTGCGTCGCGGGATCATCAGTCGGGCCAACACGGTAAGTGGCGGCGGCACGCTGCGCGAGGTGTGCCGCTTCGTCCATCAAGGCGCGCGGCACGAGCATGCGCGTGGGTATCGAGCACGATTGCCCCGAGTTCGTAAAGCAGCCGGCCACTCCACGCGTGACGGCGCCCGTGAGATCGACATCGTCGAGCAGGATGTTGGCCGACTTGCCGCCCAATTCCTGCGCAACACGCTTTACCGAATCAGCAGCTAGTTTCGCGACGAGCACACCCGCGTGCGTCGAGCCCGTGAAGGACACCATGTCGATATCGGGATGACTCGCAATAGCAGCACCCACGCCGGGACCATCGCCGTTCACAAGATTGAACACACCGGGCGGTACCCCTGCATCATGCAGCACTTGAGCGAACAACAGCGCGCTGAGCGGAGAGTACTCACTCGGCTTGAGTACCATCGTGCAACCCGCCGCCAACGCCGGCGCGATTTTCACGACAATCTGGTTGACCGGCCAGTTCCACGGCGTAATAAGCCCGCATACACCAATCGGCTCCAGAACGACCCGTGTGCCACCGCGCGTCGTCTCGAACTGAAACTCCTCGAGTACATCGATCAGAGTTTTCAGATGCGCGGGGCCGCGCGCGGCTTGTCCATGGCGCGCGAAGGTGATCGGGGCGCCCATCTCTAGTCGCATGGCTTCGGCGAACATTTCAACGCGAGCCTCATAAAGCGAGACAATGCGCTTAAGCAAGGTAATGCGTTCGACAACTGACGTTCCCGCCCATGCCGGGAACGCACGGCGCGCGGCTGCGACGGCGAAGGCGACGTCATCTGAATTGCCAAGTGCGAGCCGCCCAATGGTACGTTCAGTAGCCGGGTCTACCATTTCCAACCAGGTCGGTTCAACAGCCTCGACCCACTGGCCATCGATGTAGAACTGCGCGGTGTGATTTGAAGCAGGGTATGCCACATCAGCCATGAGTCACGAGTTCCTTCCAAGCAGGCGATACATTTCGGTGTGATCGGTCGTAGGTGTCGAAACAGTGGCCGCATCATTCCAGAGTGAGACGCAGATATCCCCTAACCGCATCGGATAGTCAACCGAATCCGCCAATGCATGCGCGATCTTCAGATCCTTGTTCATTAGTTGCAGCGCAAAGCCGGAGGCAAACGTGCCGTTCAGCATGAACTGTTTCACCTTGTTCTCCGAGGTATTGCTGCGACCGGATGATGCATTCAAAACGTCGGTCATGATCGACGGATCAATACCGAAACGCTGCGCGACGTGCAACGCCTCGACGGTCGCGGCGAGCCCAGCCGCAGACACATAGTTATTCAGCGCTTTGGCCGCGTGGCCTGTACCCGCTGCTCCAATATGCAACACGCTGCTGCCCATGGCATTGAACAGGGTACGACAACGTTCAAGCGTTTCGATTGCACCACCGACAAGAATCGCCAACTTACCTTCGATCGCACGTTTGACACCCCCGGAAACGGGGGCGTCGAGGTAACCGAGCCCTGCCTGGGCTAGCATTGCGGCAAGGTCCCGTGAGCGTGCGGGCTCGGACGAGCTCATATCTATCACCACTGCACCACGGGTCAAGCGGCCCGCCCAACCATCATTCTGCTTGCCGCCCTCGCCCAGCAAGACACGCTCGACGATGGCGGAGTTCGGCAACATAGTAATAAGTACATCGAGCGATGCAACCTGCTCGGCACTCGCGACACTGAGCGCCGTAATGCGTTGCTCGCTCGCGAGCAACGCGACGCGTGCCACGTCGGCGTCCGCGACAAACACATCGAAGCCCGTGCGCGCGAGGCACCGCACCATTGGCGCGCCCATCATGCCGAGGCCTACGAATCCGATTCGTTGGGGTTGTTTCATCGTAATAGTCGCACGCACGCAATGCCGTAAAGACAAACGCCGCGGGACCTGTCTCCTTTGAGTGGTCGGGATCAGTCGGGACGGTGGGCACATAGGCACGCCACCGTTTCGCCATCACCAATTATATTCCCGTAATACAATCCGTCAATAGTATTGCAATTCAGTGATTCCCCTCCTCCGCCATCGATGTCGCCGATAGTGGACGAGTAGTCAGGTAGAAGCCGCTGGCGAGCTTTAAAGCGCCGATGTAAGGCACCGTCCGCGAAATCGATACCGACCTTCGAAGAGCCGTGCTCCGCGGTGGTCGCCAGGCAGCTCGTGTCACTTCGCACCGATAAATTGACAGATTGTCTGATTGTGACGATCATACGAGCATCGATCTCGCTAACGTCACGTGCACATCGATGCGCTGGATCGAGCGAGTTTCTTCAATCGTTTTAACAATCGGAGACAGGCATGACACTACTAGACGGCAAGATCGCTATTGTGACGGGTGCTGCGAGTGGTTTCGGTGCACAAATTGCAAGGCGTTACGTTGAACAAGGCGCATGCGTCCTACTCGCTGACATTAATGCAGAAGCTGCATCAGACTTGGCGGCAACACTTGGCGATCGTGCGAATGCGATCCGCTGCGATGTCGCCAACGCTGCCGACGTGGCTGCGGCCGTCCGGCATTGCGTGGAGATTTTTGGTGTACCCGATATCGTCGTCAATAATGCCGGACTTGCTTATAAGAGCCGTCCGATGCTCGAAGTCGACGAGGAGACGTTCGATCGCATTTTCGCCGTCAACGTGAAGTCCATTTACTACATGGCCCAAGCAGTTATCCCGCTCATGCGCGAACGACGTTCCGGCGTGCTCCTGAATATCGGATCTACTGCAGGTATCAGGCCACGCCCCGGGACAACTTGGTACAACGCATCGAAGGGCGCGGTCAACCTGCTGTCGAAGGCCATGGCAGTAGAACTTGCTGCAGATGGCATACGTGTCAATGCTATTTGTCCTGTGATCGGTGCGACCGCCATGCTGGAGAACTTCCTTGGCGCACCCGACACGCCCGACAACCGGGCTAGGTTCATTGCCACGATCCCGCTCGGACGGCTCTCAGAGCCTGACGATGTCGCGCAGGTCGCAGTCTTCCTCGCTTCAGACGGCGCTGCCTTTCTGACTGGCATAGAGATTCCCGTCGATGGCGGGCGCACGATCTAAGCAGAATCCCAACGAACCGCAGGCACGAAACTCCAGCTTGGTATTCGTGCCCGCCTTCGTTCATCTACAGCCCGGAATAGTCATTGCCCCACACACTCGCCCGATCCTCGGATCGCCCAGTCATCTTTCGGCAAATTTTATCTCATTTCGGCACATAAAATAGGCATTCAGCCAGGTCTATCAGTGACCATCGTTGTTACTAAATATGCCACTCACGCAAGCCCCCCCAAAACTAAATGCTTCAGCATCATCATAGAAGCACGCATCACTTAGGGGGTAGCTATCAGCCAAATACTATCGATTCAGCGGTCGATATCGACGGCGGCATTTTCACGCTATCGTATTACGCGAAACTCGGCACATCGCTCAGCGATGTCCACGCGCTACGCGACGGCAGTTCGGTCCCGTTGAGCAAGGATCAATCGTTCAACGTGCAGCACGTGCGTACGCCGACACACGGCGTCGCGCTCTTCATCAACGCGTTCAATTTTCCGTCGTGAGGTCTGTGGGACCAGGCCGATGACCTGCCCGAGACCGCTACCGGCAAGATTCAGCGCTTCAAACTGCGCGAACAACCATAAAGGACACCAATGCGCAATCCTGCGACAACGTCCACATCAATCACTGTTCGCGAGCTGATGACGAATCTGCTGTACTACCCGGCACACCTCCCCGCGGACCACTGCGTATCGAATACCGCTGGCTCAATACTCACGCGATTGACGCGCCGATCGCTATCTTCTTGCAGGAAGGACTCATTTCGATTGCGTTGTGACTGCCACAGACGATGTGCGATCTGCTCGGCGTGCGCGACCTGGTCTATTAACGCCCTGGCTATGGGCGTTCAACACAACGTCCACATCACGTCAAATGGCCTGTCAATTTCATGTCTACGCAAGCACGTGTGTGCTGCCCGCGCTTCTCGATGTCCCGGGCATCCCCCTATCGAACGCGAGAGAATGTGGCTCATCGGCCACAGCGACGGTGGGTCGATCACTCTGCTATACGCGAGCGCCCTCCCACACGCTCTTGCCGGTGCAATCGGCATTGCGCCGCACGTGTTTGTGGAAGATACCTCCGTCGAAAGCATCTCCCAGACGAGAATCCCATTTGAAACCGCGAACCTACGGGCGGAGCTAACCAGCTATCGCGATGACGTTGACTCGGCATTTTATGGACGGAGCAATATTTGGCTCGATCCCGCGTTTCGGGGGTGGAATATCGTTGGCAAACTATCCGCCATACGCTGCCCACTGCTCGCCATACAGGCCCGCGACGACCATTAAGGCTCGATGGCTCAGATCGAAATCATAGCTCGCTTAGTGCCAGCCTCGCAATTGTTGACACTGGCACATGGGGGACACTCGCCACATCGCAATGCAGCCGCAAACCTGACTAATGCGATCATCAACTTCATAGCCACGAGCAGAAGGACGCCGCCGGCAACCACCTGATTGTATTTGTGCGTCGACTGGCAAAGCGATTCCTCGTGAACAAGAGGAGCGCTTACGTAGCATTTGATCTCCGGACCGCTTGATCGGCCAAATCTCCATTAGAGGCGGCGACCATATCCCGAAGAAGCGAATTGTCGCATCGGGCTGATGCATCAGTTTGTCAAAAAGCTCATCCATTCGTTCACCAATGAGCAAACACGGCGCCGTCGTTTCGACAGTTATCACATGCGACGTTATCGCACCATTTTCCATATGCAGCCCGATCAAATCATGCATCGCAAGACAGGAATCGACTGCGGACATTCCGCCCCTTCCAATTCGATAGCTGAGCGAACCCAGAATCCAGCTTCATCGTCCGCATCGCTGATGTCCCCGCCTCGCGCCCCAACTGCAATGCAGCAGGACATTACCAGAAGCGGTTCCTGTCTACCGGCCTGCGATATACCTCCTATATCAGCCACCCCCATCGAGCGATCCGCCGCAGGCACTGCCGTTCGGATGTACGAAGGCAGTCGTACGTGGCAGCTACTTTCTTCGAATCCATTCTCCGCATTTACCAAAACTTATCGACCACGGCACGCATTTTTCTAGCCGTACATGCAGACGCAGCTCGTTCAGAAAATGAACACCTCTTGGACGCGAACCCCATCTGAATGCGTGTCACGCGGGGGAATGGAAACTCCCTATAGCGATTAGGGCAATCAGATTCCTACGATGCCAAGACCATGTCCACACAACTCAATGGCATGCAACCGCTACGGCAAGGCTGTGCAATGTTACGCGGAATCGAAAAAATATTAGGAAACTATATGAATCTACCGTCATCTTCACCTCTCCTCGCTCCAGACATTTGGACTGGCAAACTGTTCACGGGTCAATGGCAGGACTCCAAAGTGGTGGCAGACGTGGTGGAACCTGCCACGGGTGAGCACATCGGACGCATCGGTCTCGCCGACGCCGAGATGGTGGCAAGATCGGCTCTCTTTGCTGCGCAAGCCCAGCAAACCTGGGCAGCAACACCATATGAACAACGGGCGCAAGTACTGCGCAACGTTGCGCAGTTGGCCGAACGACATGCCGATGAGATCGTCGGGTGGATTATGCGTGAGAGTGGTTCTGTCCAGCTCAAAGCCACCTTCGAGGCGTCGATTAGTGCCAAGGCATTACATGAGGCTTCGGCGCTACCCTCGCACAGCATCGGCGAGGTATTACCCTCCGCATCGGGCCGTCTGTCGTTGGCTCGGCGACGCCCGCTCGGCGTGGTTGGCGTAATTGCGCCCTTCAACTTCCCGCTGTACCTTGCAATTCGAGCCGTGGCACCGGCGCTAGCGCTGGGTAATGCGGTAGTACTCAAGCCCGATCCGCGCACTGCGGTGTCAGGCGGATTCGTGATCGCTCGGCTGTTCGAGCAGGCTGGGCTGCCCGCCGGTCTGCTGCACGTGTTGCCTGGCGACGAGGCTGCGGGCGCCGCGCTGACCTGCGATCCCAACATCGCGATGATCCAATTCACCGGGTCCACTTCGGCGGGACGTAAGGTCGGCGAGGCGGCTGGCAAACACCTCAAGAAGGTATCGCTGGAATTGGGCGGCAAGAATTCGTTGATCGTACTTGACGATGCCAAACTGGATCTTGCGATCGCCAATACCGCTTGGGGCGTATACCTCCACCAAGGGCAGATCTGCATGTCCACCGGTCGCGTACTGGTGCAACGCGGAATCTATGAGCGTTTCCTCGAGAAACTCGTCGCCAAGGCCAGAGGTCTGACGGTCGGCGATCCAGCCAAGGGCAATGTCGCGCTCGGTCCGCTAATCGACGTTTCCCAACGCGACCACGCCGCACGGATTGTGGCTGCGGCAAAGGCCGCCGGCGCCACAGTCGAGACAGGCGGTAGCTACAACGGGTTGTTCTTCGAACCGACTGTGCTTAGCGGCGTAAAACCCGATAACCCTGCATTTCACGAAGAGATTTTCGCGCCGGTAGCAGTGATCGTTCCGTTCGAGCACGACGAGGATGCGATTGCCTTGGCCAACGATACAGACTACGGACTATCTGCGGCAATCGTCTCCAACGACGTGGGGCGCGCACTCCAACTGGGTGATCGGCTACGGACAGGACTGCTGCACATTAACGACCAAACCGTCAACGACGACGTGATCAACCCGTTCGGTGGAGTCGGGGCATCTGGCAACGGTACCAGTATCGGTGGCCCGGCCAACTGGGAGGAGTTTACCCGGTGGCAATGGGTGACTGTCAAAGGTGAAGCGCCGGCTTATCCGCTATGAACCCACACCACGATAGGTGACTCGTACACACGTCACTGGCATAAATTTCGGGTTCGCCAAGAGCGTCCCCGTGTTACGACGCCACGTCTAGCGTCGACGATTGGATTCGCAGTTTCAGTATTTTCTGCCATGACTTCCCGAGAGGAGCTGCAATGAATTTCGAGCTTGCCACATGCTCACGATCACAAGACATCCACACTCAGACCCTGGCTGAGTGGCTGACGGCCTTCGATCGCGCGCTTACCACGCGTGACATCGCAACGGCCACGAGTTTGTTTCACGAGACAGGTTTCTGGCGAGACATTCTAGCCTTCGGTTGGAATCTGACCACGTCCGAAGGGCACAGCGAGATTACCGACTTGCTTCGGAGCACATTGGAGCATGCGCAGCCGCGAGAATGGAAACTGGAAGGCAATGCCACTGAGAACAATGGGTTAATCGAAGGTTGGTTAAGCTTCGAGACTACGCAGTTCCGCGGCAAGGGACATATTCGACTCCGGGATGGCAAGGGCTGGACGCTACTGACCGCAGCGCAAGAGCTCAAAGGCTTCGAGGAAAAGCGCGGCCGTACCCGCCCACTGGGTGCACAGCACGGTCACGACTTCGTAGACAAACGTAGCTGGCTGGAGCGCAGCCAAGACGAACAGGCAGCGCTGGGCATCACCGAGCAGCCTTACGTGTTGATCGTCGGTGGTGGTCAGAGCGGGCTGGCGCTGGGTGCACGGCTCAAGCGCATGGACGTGCCAGCCCTGATCGTCGACCAGACCGCGCGCGCAGGTGACCAGTGGCGCAGCCGTTACAAGTCGCTGTGTCTGCACGACCCGGTCTGGTACGACCATATGCCCTATATCCCTTTTCCCGAACATTGGCCGGTGTTCACTCCGAAGGATCAGATCGGCGATTGGCTGGAGATGTATGCCAAGGTAATGGAACTCAATACTTGGTATTCGACTCGCGGCATCAAGGCCGGTTTCGATGAGGTCAAGCAACGCTGGGACGTCGAAGTGAGCCGCGAAGGTCGGCACCATACGCTGCATCCGACCCACCTGGTCCTGGCCACGGGCAACGCTGGCATGCCCAACGTGCCTAAGTATCCTGGCTCCGAAAATTTCTCTGGCCAGCAGCACCATTCCAGCCAGCATCCGGGGGGCGACGCCTGGCGCGGCAAGCGTGCGGTGGTGATCGGCAGCAATAACTCAGCCCACGACATTTGTGCCGATCTATATGAGAACGGAACTGATGTGACCATGGTTCAGCGCTCTGCCACCTCCATCGTTCGCTCGGAGACGCTGATGAACGTGGTAATGCAACCGCTGTACTCGGAGAGTGCTGTAGAGGCGGGTGTCAGCACTGAAAAGGCCGACCTGACGTTCGCCTCAATCCCGTACCGAGTGCTGCCCGAGATCCATCGCGAGGCCTTCAACGAAGTCCGGCGGCGCGACAAGCACTTCTACGATCGTTTGGAGCAAGCAGGCTTCCTGCTCGATTTCGGTGAAGACGAATCAGGCGTGTTCCTGAAGTATCTGCGTCGCGCTTCCGGCTACTACATCGATGTCGGCGCTTCGGACCTGATCGCCGACGGCAAAATCAAACTGCACAGCGGTTCAGGCGTGGATCACATCGAAGACGATGGCGTGGTCCTGGACGACGGCACCAAACTGCCGGCTGACCTAATCATCTATGCCACCGGCTTCAGTTCGATGACAGCTTGGGCAGCACAGTTGATCTCTCAAGAAGTGGCCGATAAGGTCGGAAAGTGTTGGGGCTACGGATCAGGAACCACCAAGGATCCGGGGCCATGGGAAGGCGAACTACGCAATATGTGGAAGCCAACTCAGCAGCAAAACCTGTGGTTCCATGGTGGCAACCTACACCAGTCGCGGCACTACTCGCTGTATCTGGCGTTGCAACTCAAAGGACGCCTCGAAGGGTTGTCCACGCCGGTGTACAAACTGGCGGAACGGCATCATCTGAGCTAAGTGCAGCAGCTATATCGACATCATCAGGATGCTATGAGACTTAGTCTCATAGCTGAATCTTCCATCCACATTAGGTCAATTTGGTTGTTTTCCTGTATATCGTCGGCCTCTTAATTAAGTTGGTTTCCGTAAACTCAAAAAGGAAAATCCTATGCGTGCACAGAACAAGGTAGCCATAATCACGGGCGGTACTGGTGGCATCGGGAGCGAGACAGCACGACTGCTTGCTCGCGAAGGCGCAACTGTAGTCATAACTGACCTCGATGAGGTTGGGGGGAAGACATTGGCAGATGAAGTAGGCGGTGCCTTCTATCGATTGAATGTAACAGACCATGCTGCGTGGGAAACGCTGGTTGACGATGTCGTGAAAAGGTATGGCGGAATTGACATACTGGTGCAATGCGCCGGTATTGAGGGTGATCTCAAGGTCGACGTACTCGATACGTCCCCCGATCTTTGGGAACGTGTGATCGCCATCAATCTGACCGGGACGTTTTACGGGTGCAAAGCGGTCATGCCTGCCATGCTTGCCAAAAAGTCTGGATCGATCATTCTTCTATCCTCGATCGTATCCTACATGGCAGCGATGTCCGCAGCGCCATACGGCGTAAGCAAAGCGGGTGTTCAACATCTCGCCAAGACCATGGCATTAGTCGGTGCGCGAAATGGCGCCAAGGTGCGTGTCAACTCGATTCATCCAGGTCTAATCAAGACCCGAATGACTGATAACATCATCAAAGAGCTCGCGGACGTGGGTGAGATCAGCGAAGAGCAAGTGGAGGCCTCGATGGTTGGTGAGGTACCTTTTGGCGAGCGCGGCACGCCGAGCGACATCGCGAGCCTCATTCTCTATCTGGCGTCGGACGAATCTCGATACATGACCGGCTCCGACGTCAAGATCGACGGCGGCTGGCTGATAAAAGACGCGACCTCCTGAAATCGAAAGAAGCGACGCAAAGGCGCCTTGACAGCGCCTGAGGAGTCTGCGATTGCTGTCAAGGTCCGGGAATTGCTGCGACACCTGATCGATCGGTTCGTCGCTGACACGGTATCAGTGGCACCGGACACGGCAACATTTCGTAGGTCGCCGTTTCGGGGTATCGTTAAATCCTGCTCGCACATTCGGTTCTCGTCATACACATCGAGACAAGCTCGAATGCTTCATCACGACTAGTGTTGTTCTGTCGGTCGTTGTACTGTACATGGAGCGCAATGCCAAGTTCTTGAACCAGCGTTTGTGTGTTGCGGAAAGTGCATATATCCGCAACAGTGAGCTCCACCGGTATCTGGTGCGAAAACACGCAAAGAGGAATGCACGATGAGCGACGAAGCATTATTTCGCGCGGATGTCCGACGGGGATCGATCTCCAAGAAACATGGGCAGCGGTGCAATCGATCTGGTCAACCGATTCAACGACGTAGCAGAAGGTTGCACCGAGGGCATTACACTCAAGCCCGCTCAGTGCGTCATACATCGAACTCTCACGTTGCTTCCCCACCGATGAAACAAGAAGCCAATTCGTCGACAACCATTCAGCGGTCCCTGCAGACGGCCCGTACTCGCTTTTTCGATGGCGGAGAGCTGCCTGCGGCGTTGCTGCCACCGCTCGTGGCCCAATCTTGGCAGCGCTCACGCGACAGTGGACTGCGCCCTTGGCAGGCACCGCAATATGACCAGACCCTGTCCTGCTTGCAGTACACTCCGGCCGACCGGCGCCTGCGCCAGTGCGTGGAACAGGAAATCGAACCGCTGTGGAGCGCCTTCGGAGGCACCGACTGGACCATTTTCTGCGTTAACCCCGAAGGAGTGATCGTTCACGCGCGCCACAACCCCTCAAGCCGCGACAGCATACTTCAGCCCATCGCCGCAGGCCGACGCATTCATGAGTCGCACGTGGGCACGACCGCTCCAGGCTGCGCCATGCACGACAGCGCGGAAGTCATTGTCACCGGCAACCAGCACTACCTCGAAGCATTTGCATGCATCTTCTGCCTCGCCATGCCCCTGTTCGGTCTTGACGGCGAGGTAATCGGCGCGCTCGACATCACGGGCAAGGGACAACGTAATGCTTACGTACTGCGCGAGCATTTCCGACTCGCTGTGCTATCCGCGCAGCAGCGCCTCTTCGCCTCCGCGATGCGCCACTGTCACCTCCTACGCGTCCAGCATGATCCACGCTGGTTGCCGACGCCACTGGCTGGTGTCCTGGCAGTGAATGACGACGGCCAAGTATGTGCCGCCAGCCTCGAGGCGCGGCGGCTACTCGCGCTGCCGTCAATCGGCCCCCTTCCAAGGGTCGATCTACGGCAACTCTTCGTTCACGCGTCGCAGGCCCAGCAGCGGGGATTACTGCAACTTGGGCGTCCCGCCCGACGCATTGTCCAAGCCGACGGCAGCCACCTCTGGGTGCAGCCGGTACGAGCGCCACTGAACCGTACCGTACCCCGTCCACCGCTACCTCGGTCGCAGCAACCCTCTCCGCCCGTCGCCGACGCCGTCTCCGGCAACCTTAACGAACAGATGCTCCTGGCCGTGCGGCGGACTCTGCACGAGCACGACGGCAATATCTCAACCGCCTCCAAGCAACTAGGCATCTCTCGCACAACCTTCTACTCCAAGCTGCGCCAACTCCAACAAGCCGGGCTATTACCCACCGCGACTGACGGTGAATGAGGAACGCTACGACACACGACAACGACGAGCTTTTCAATGTTTGGCCTTGTTTCGAGAACATCGCTAACCACGCCATCACAGGCAAGACTACGCTTCCGATCGAGTTCTGGCCCTACATCACTGCGACCAATCAGCTATTAGTAAACGCCAGAATCTGATCGGCAACATCCCGCGGCGCCTCCTCCGGCATATAGTGCCCGCACGCATCGAACACGCCACCGCGAACGTCATCCGCCATGAGACTCATCGTGTCAAACAGCATCTTCCCCACGCCGGACTCCGCGCGAAACGCTAGTACCGGCATGCCGAGCTTCCGTTCGGCGCGCTGCCTGCTGTGCTCCAGACCTTGAGGACTGAGCGCGTGCCGATAGTACGACAGCGAAGCCCGCAACGCTCCGGGCGCCGAATTCACTCGCACATACTCATCGAGATCCGTGGACGTGATAACCCAGGGCCGCTCCGCTTTGACGCGGAACAGCCACGTCAGGAATTCGCGTTCACGTCCGCGGAGCAGAATTTCGGGCAAGTCTGCCAATCGATTGAAAGTGAAGTGCCAGGTTTTCACGTTCGCTTCCTCCGATATGATCCCTGCATCAGGCGGCGGTGAAATGCCCGGTAGCGCCGCGTCGAACACAACAAGTCGCTTCACGTCTTCCGGCCATTCGGCCGCATAGGCATAACCAATCCACGTGCCGATGTCATGTCCCACGACATCGATCGGACCGTCCGAGCACAGGCCCAATGCCTCAACCAATCCGTGGACATCCGCCGCAATGGTCCCCATATCGTAGCCGAACGCCGGCCGATCCGAATCACCCATGCCTCTAGGATCAATAGCGATCACGCGTCGCCCGGCCCGCGTGAGCATCGGCATCACATATCGCCACGCGTACCAGCTTTGTGGCCATCCGGGTAGCAACAGAATCGGCGCGCCGTGGCCGCCCTCGACGAAATGCAGACGAATACCGTTGACGGTGGCGGTACTGTGGCGAAATTCGGTCCAGAATGCGGGAAACGCAAAAGGTGGAGCTATTTCCGCCAGGGACATCCGGACAATCTCGTCCTTCATGGAAACTCCTTACCTCAGTATTTGCATTAGTGAATCGATCTTCTCTCACGGGATGATCCTGATGCTGCATCGATCTCGGCGTGGCCGCCATGCGATATACGAAACTCACCCACCAAACCGATCGCAGCGATCAACGGCATCGCTACCCCGAATGCCGAAGCGAGTGACCAACCACCTCGCGCATAAGCCCACGTGCCGATGGCAGATCCCGCCGCACCGCTCAAATAGAATGCCGTCATGAAAAGGCCATTCAGCTTGCTTCGATGCTCGGCTCCCAACTCGAAGATCGCGCGCTGTCCGAGCACGACGTTGAGGGTCACACCCACTCCAAGCAGCACACCGGCGGCGGCGAAACACAGGAGTCCGTCCGCCGTGTTGCGTGAACCCCACCATGTCAACGGGTAACTGATGCCGACGAGCGCGATCGCAATGGTTGTCCCCTGACGTGTCCAGCCGCGGTCCGCCACGTTACCTGCGATCGGAGCCGCAACTACGCCAGCTGCACCGACCAGTGAGAACCACGCGATTCCGATCTGGGACAAACGGTAGTGGGGCCCCGCAAGAAGCAACGGCACAACTGTCCAGGACAGGGAAAACGAAGCAAATAGCCCAGCGTGATAGAACGCGCGACGTTGCAGCACGCGCGTTGTGATCGCGAGACCAACCATCGACCCGAGCATACGGCAGTAGCCGAGGGATACCTCCGGAACCCAACGGGGTAATACGCGCCAAAACACACTTCCAGTGACAAATAGGCAGCCTGCGGAAAGCACAAATATCGTGTGCCACGAGGCCGCGTGTGCTACGACGCTCGCGACCGGGCGTGCGAGCATGATGCCGAGCATCTGGCCGCTGGTCATGAACCCGATGACGCGGCCCCGCTCGGTTTCAGCGGGCAGAAGCGACGCATACGGAAAGAGAATCCGCATCGCGACTGACGACAATCCAATAGCCAGTGAAGCAGCGAGAAACGGCGTTGCGTGCCGCGACACACCGGCAACGAGCAGCGAAATCACACAGCAGCTTACGAGCAGTAGGATCAGGCGGCGATTCTCGAAGAGATCACCGAGCGGAACGATCAACAGCAAGCCCAGAGCGTATCCGAGTTGGGTTAGCGTCACGGCAAGACCAGCCGTTGCTGCCGACAGCGCAAGCGACGATCCGATCACACCCACCAGGGGTTGCGCGTAATACATGTTCACGGTGATGAAGGCACTTGCTGCGGCGAGAATTAGGACAATCCCGCGTGATAGCCTCTGATGTGACGATGTTGCAATAAAAGTCTTGCTCATGGTTTTCGGACCCACAATAGGGAGCATTTACTCCCAAATTAGCCAAAATGATCAATCGAGCAGCCGCAACGCACTTTCAGCGATTTCCAGCATTTCGTCGTGCGACCGGCCTGTCTTTCCCAACACCCGCATGCCCTGCACCACACAAAGCAAGAGACGTCCAGCGGACTCGGCCTCTATTCCCATAGAGATGGAACCATCTACTTGGCCCTGTCGGATCGCATCCACAAGGCGCCCCTCGTGTCCATCCAGGACGATACGTACGCGCTTTGCCATGTCCTGATCCGAGCTCGACAAATCCACCGCACTGCCGACCACAAGACAGCCACGCCGCCCCAGACTGCCATGGCTGTACCCCGCGTAAACGTTGAGAATTGCTCTCACCCGCTCCCTTCCACTGTCTGCGCGCGCCAGTTCTTCGACCAGGCGATTGTTGCGCAGCTCAACATAACGCTCAAATGCCGCAAGAAAAACGGCCCGCTTGTCGCTGAACGCCTTGTACAAGCTGCCTTCAGTGATACCGATCGCCGTGGTGAGCCTGCCCAGCGAGGTGGCGTGATACCCGAACTCGCTGAACACGCCGATAGCCTTGTCCAACACATCTTCGAGCACGAACTCCCGGGGACGTCCCGGCCCACGGACTTCCGTGGCTCGGTGAATTAATTTGACCATTTACATAAATTAGAGAGCATTCACTTCCAAATCAAGAGATGTCCGTCGTCGCGTGGAAAATCCATCGAGATCGATAAGCCAGTCAAGGAACTGCACACGAAGCACGGCCCCAGTGACGCGTTGTTCCCGGCACACGAAGTTCGGCGGCATGGAAACGTCGGAAGCGAGCCGACGGAAGGGACTTGAGGCCGAGAATGCGCGGCTGAAGTGGCTACCGGTCGAAGCCCCGCTCGACATGGATGCGTTGAAAGTTGTCGCCAAAGGAGAACCCTTAGCCCACAAGCCAAACGCGAAGCAGCGGCGGCGATACGGGAGACGGCCTACATCTCTGAGCGCCGCGCCTGTCAGCTTGTTAGGCTTTCTCGCAGCGTGTTGCACTATGAGCGACGGCGGACTAGGAGAATGAAGCGTTGACAGTGCGTCTGGTTGAGCTGGCGCACATCAGGCAGGGTTAGTCGCGCGGCGCCGTCACGGCGTCATGATCGAACACCAACCACTGGATTTGCCGAGTGCGCCCAACAAGATTCGGTCAATCGACTTCGTAATGAACGCACTCACCAGCTTAGCCATTGCGCAGGGCGGCCTCGGCTCGCCCCAAAGTGTACTTTGCCCACATAGATCAGCGTGCCGCCGTAGCCATCTGTGCGCCTATTCGCCCGAGAATCAACGAACTGGTTGATGAGATAGCCGTTGGCGCCGTGAGCGCCGCCCCCATGCCACTCGGCCGCCCGTATGAACCTGTGGCAGCGGCCGAATTCCTTGCATGGCTCATCAGCGAAAAGAACGGCCATATGACCGGGCAGACCATTTTTATTGACGGCGGTCGATGCAGTGATCCGCGGCGATTCGATCTGGTAGATCGCTGGACGATCTACGCCGGGAAACACGCATGTCGGGCAACCCACACGGCACGTACGGGGTCACCGGCTATAGACGCGTCTTTTCCGGCGGTACGTGTTCACTAATGAAATCGATGAATGCCCGCAGCTTAGGCGTGATATGTCTACCGGACGGCCACAACAGTTGGAAGGTGTTGTGGTCGGTCGTGTACTCGTCCAGAACCGTTATCAGTCTGCCGTCGTTGAGGGCATCGCGCACCGTGAAGTCTGATATGTATGCAATGCCGAGACCTTCCAAGGCGAAGCACAGGCGTGCCTCGTTTGTATTGCATGTCACTGCAGCGGCAAATCGCGCCTCGGATTCGTCGGCATCGTACCGCAGTTGCCAGACCTGCAGTTTGCCGGTGTTTGGCATGCGGAACTGAATGCAGGCATCTTCGGCGAGTTGCTCGGGGCGGGCCGGCTTGCCGCGGCGCTCGAAGTAGTCCGGCGCGCCGACCAGCAGCATCCGGAAAGAGCCCAATCGCCGCGAGGTCAATCGGGAGTCAGCGACGTCGCCGCTACGCACGACCGCGTCGTAGCCCTCCTCGATCACGTCGACTTTGCGGTTGTCAAAGTCGAGATCAAGTTCGATCTCGGGATAACGCCGCTGAAACTCGACAAGCACGGGCAGAAAGGGGGCGCCAATCGTCGCCAAGCCGATGCGCAACCGCCCTTTGGGAACTGCCGATGCCTCAGACAACTCGGCTTGCGCCGCATCGAACTCCGCGCAGAATGCGGCGTGCGCGCTCGACAAAAATCTCGCCCTCGGCGGTCAACGTGACGCTGCGTGTGCTTCGATGAAACAACCGGACACCGAGACTCTGCTCGAGACGCGTCACGCTTTTACCCACGCCGGAAGCGGAAATACCAAGGTTGCGGCCGGCAGCAACAAAACTACGTGTCTCGGCAGCCTGAACAAAAACATTAAGTGCAACGCTATCCATAGTCTCGCGACATCCATTGTGCGGACACATTGTCCACTCTATCGGGAACTCTACCCTACTTAATTCAAGCGTGAGAAGCAGTTACTTTTGCAACATGGAGAGGACGCGGACTCCTTGCCTCGCTGGAAACAACGACCTCTTTTCCCGTTGTACTGAAAATGCATTGGTAAAACCAATGCCCGAACAGGAACTCATGATGACAACCGGATCAGATTTCTTCGATCTCGCGCGCAAGCTCGAAGACACACGATGGCAGCTACTGCTGAATGCCGATGTTGACGCGCTAACCGATCTTATCTCCGACGATCTGCAATTCGTGCATTCAAGCGGACTGAAGGACGACAAGACGGCCTACCTCGACGCCGTCCGGGCGGGAGCGGTGATCTACCGAAGCGCCAATAGCCGCATTGAGACAGTAATACCCTTGGGTGATGAATCGTTTATCGCAAGCGGCGTCGTGAAAATGGAAGCGACCGTACGGGGAACCGAACGGAGTCTCCGTTCGCTCTTCATGGTGGTCTGGCGACGCGAGCGGAAAACATGGCGGCTTGTCGCGCACCAGACCACCCTGCTGCCGGCTTCGACCGCTAACTAAGCTATCTAATCAAGTCTTCTAAAGGAACAGATCGTGAACATTTTTGTAACCGGGGCAAGCGGTTTCGTTGGCGGCACTGTCGCCCGCCGCCTGCTCGCCGCAGGCCATAGCGTTCGCGGATTGATCCGCGACGCAAGCAAAGCCGAATCATTGAAGGCGCTAGGCATCGAGCCTGTGATCGGCAGCCTCGAAGACAGCAGTCTGCTGACGCGCGAAGCCCAGCAATCGGACGGCGTAATTCACGCTGCCGACAGCGACCACCGGTCGGCGATCGAAGCCGTTATCGAGGGTCTGCGCGACTCCGGCAAGTCACTGCTGCGCACGAGCGGATCGAGTGTGATCGGCGATGACGCGCTGGGCAATAGCGTTTCGGAAGCGATCTTCGACGAAGACACGCCGATGGTCGTCGAGCCCGTCAAGCAACCCCGTCGTGACATTGAACTGCGGGTACTCGCCGCGTCCGAGGAAGGTGTGCGCGCTGTGGTGATCTGTCCAAGCAACATCTACGGCAGCGGTACAGGTCTTAATCCGCGCAGCGTGCAGATCCCGTTTCTGATCGACGACGCTCGCAAGGGCGGTGTGTTGCACACGGTTGGACGGGGCGTCAATCGCTGGTCGAACGTCCAATTTGTGCCCGCGAGCGGACCATGCACTCGTCGCGACCTAGCACCCTCACCGAACTTTGCCGTTGGACGCTCTTTAGCGCGTGCACTCCGAGAAGGTGACCCATCCTTCGATATACTCGAACCAGAATATTTTCCAACCGGACGTACTTGCGCGAAGTTTTAACCGATAGTGAACACTATAGAGTTTCTCACCGATGGAAACCGGAGTTTCACGCAATTGATCTCACGGCGTGATCAACAGTTGCATTTACCGAATTCGATCATGAGACACCGCGCGCCGATGCAGACGCTTGAACGCTGCCGCTCGCGGCGAATCGCTCAAGCATAGGTCGAGCAGTCCACTGGTGTCGACCACCTCCAGATGTATGGTCGGCTGAACACGCCTTATCACCACATCTGGACGGCCGTTCGGGTTCTCAGCACTGGTCGGCTACGTGAGGGTCGTCGAGTATGTTCGCTTAGGTCCCGTCCAGTGCCGGTATGTAGTGAGCGCGGCAACTGAATACAGAAATGCTGCGCAATTTCGGCGCTACTGCACGTTCGTGCGGGTGCCCCGAACCTCCAGGGGTTGCCGTACAGAGACGACGACGTAGGAAGTCCCGCGACAACATCTCCCTATCTAATAGGAGTTTGATGTTCACCCGTTAAATGTCTGCAGAGATGTCGTCGTGCACGACCAGACAGGTTTTAAAACACGAGGTTGAAATGGAGGCGTGTGTGGATGCTGGTGATTTTCAATGTGTGGACGCGCACGGTGCTCGCCTATCACCTCGTGGTGGCCCGCGAATAAAGTCGGTACGACGTGAACATGATCGAGAAAGCGCTGGTACCGCATCACGCTCACCCTTTCAAGCTCAGCAACACCCCCTCAGA
The DNA here is from genome assembly GCF_046026855.1 of Paraburkholderia sediminicola. Taxonomy (GTDB): domain Bacteria; phylum Pseudomonadota; class Gammaproteobacteria; order Burkholderiales; family Burkholderiaceae; genus Paraburkholderia; species Paraburkholderia sediminicola_A. The sequence goes on from NZ_JAQQET010000032.1 coordinate 25,891, forward strand.
CGGCTTTGAGTCGTAACAGTTGTCGGAGCTCGCGTTCGTTAGCTGAGAATGGATTCTCCCCTGCGACGCGAAGCCGCCTCGCGAATGATACCTTGAAGGCGATAGGCTGTCTCGCCGATGCGGGGCCGATTCACGGCTCCGATGAACGGTCATGCGACGAACGTCTCTTCGCTACGATTTCCAGCCATTTGTACTCGTGCGTGCCGGGCCGTGCGGGCGCTTATCCGGACTGTGTTCGCCGCGCGCTCGCTGAGGCGAAGGCCAACCTGCGTCTTTATGTGACGCTCGACGAACTAGTGGAGCTTGTCGAATATGAGGTCGCTGAATATAGCGGCACGGCGCACCGGAATTTGAATGACGACACTCGATGCAATAGAGTATTTGTCCGCGGCAAACAAATGATGATCAGGTGGCCCACAGAACATCATCATCGACGCACAGTGTGCCTGAAGCAATGGGTGCGCCAGTGCTCCGACGACGCTTTCCATCGGTACTGGTGAGGTCTTTTAACCCTGTCGTTTTCGCGAGAGGGAGCATGTTTTTTGAGATAGTGCGTCCGATTGGTCCGTCGCTTTATCCTCAAGTCACCGGCAGCAGTCGGACCGCCACGCCGGTGCCCGAGGCGCTCTACAAGCTCGCGGTCCAATGTCCGCATTACAGAGTCCTGGGGGCGTTGATCTACGAAACGTTGCGGATCCGCTAGACCCGCGCGATCGAGCATGCGCGGCGGCTGCTTACTCTCAACTATCCTAGGATGAGCAGCTATCATGCGCAGAGTAAACACAAGCCGCACCACCTCGAAGGCCCGTTCTTTGCCAAACTGCTTGAGGTCATTGGCGATCCCGATCAACCCGTCGGCTCCAACCGATGCAATCGACTACGACTAGTGTTGAGGATTCGCGGGGCGATCTCCTGAACTCACGGGGCACGGTGCTGCTCGTTTGCGGTGTAGCGCCGTGCCAACTAGAACGGGTACAGTGACTGCGAGGCGTACAACGATGCACTCGAGCCGGCGGCAGATCAAACTGCTTACTGTCTTTGCTGGCCGGATGGGTTGCTCGCAAAACACAGATCGTTTCGCGGCAGGCGGTCAAAGAGATATTTTTTTTATATACCCGTACATTTACTACGAAACACGTAGCATTTGATACGCATCACTCGGTTTGGCGTATCTCCTTCCGAAGTCAACGGTTTCTGCCTGACCTCATATCACCGCAGCTATCTTCGCCGTGAAACATTAAGACAAATGGGGTCACAAAGTGCCCGCCTTCCCCGATCAGCGTTGGCTTTCCCGAGTTCTCCAGCTTGATTGTCGATGTTTCACGCAAGCTCGATTCGACCGACACTGTCATTCCGAATGATTTCAGACATTCCCATTCGATAATCGAGAGGCAACGTGTTCATTTCTTCCAAGTGTGAGTAGAAGTCTCAATGTGACGAGTCAGTCCTTGCTCAACCAGCATTATTAAATAGGGTCACATCATAATTTCTTTTCGGTCCACTGGACTTGGACCCGCAGCCGCGATCGGGCTAGCCGATGACAGAGAAGTTTTCGTCACAAGTCACGCGAGGACCATTCATAGATCATGACGCATGGCTGTTGCTGTCATCGAAGGATTAAAGAAAATGCAAATGCCAACCTGAGGAGTACCCAGAAGCCCAAGGTCGGATCTCTATGACACTCGTTCTAGATAGGAGCCCCGGCGAGCACTCGCCTAGTGGGACCTTCGTCAGAAGAGCTTTCAGGAATCCGCGAGCGGCGGATGTCATCCGCCTTCACAGCTTTACTGAGTTACGACAGGGACAGAACCTCATGCTCTTCAGACGGGGCGAAGCGCATTGACCGCTGGCGGGTAAGTCGCTAATTCGACAGAAAGGACAACAATCCTATCCGACTGACGGTCAAGGAACCACACTCAGGGGACGATCATTGCCGCGACGCAATGGTGGCTGCAAAGATACTCCTCTGAGCAGCTGATTGCTGCCAGCACCTGTTTGCCCCCTTCGGGGAGGTCAGTATCTTATGTCGTGGACGATTGAGATGACCGTCGTCACGCTGTTCCGAACGCCACGAAGGCCGTTTGCACGCGTCAGCCGGCTCGACCACGTCCCAGTAACGGGTGGTGGCCTTGATGAACCATACTCAATCCATTTCTCGATTGCGGCTCTAGACCCAAAACGCCCCCGCATCGTTGCGCCGGCTCGCGCTGCGAGTTCCGGCGCAGACCATCGCGCGGCCTTACTTCACCGACGACAGCGACAGCAACTATCCTCCGCCGGGATGAATTGATTCAAGCCACACGCTCGCAAGCCGCCCTAGTCGAATTGCGATTAGGCATGGCTGGGTCCATTGTCACCGACCATCTGAAGGCTTCGCGAAGGCGTCCGGCGACAGTGGCCTGCCTGAAAATGGCGGGCCGAGTTGCAGCGTCGGCCACGGCTCGCCCTAAGGGGAATCCCCGCCGTCGGTGTGTAGTTCCGGCGTCCGATCTCCATGCAGTTGGGGCAGAGGGAATCTGAACACTCGCCGAACTGGCGGCCTTTTACAACCAACTCAGCGGTACTTCGCGGCGCTGTGCCATGTATTTGTGTTGGATGGGGCCGGATGCATCGGTGCGTGTCTTCAGCAGTTCGAGGAAAAGATCGGGGCTGAGGCAGTCGACCACGTCAATCTCGCTGACCCGCTGGTACACGTTGAGCACATGGCAAACTGCAGCACGCGTTCTAGAGCCTCTAGCGTGGGTTGTTCTCTGCGTTTTCGCTTATACCGCTGAGATGCGGTTTTGCAGCGGTACGCGCGTATCCCATACAGCGACGGTGAACAGCCAAAGATGTTGCGTGTCTACACAAGATATCGGGAGCGTTTTCTTCTTTTGCCCTTCAAGGTCCGGGGCAAGTCGACGAATTCTTCCCTTGTCCACGACTGAATCGTACAGGGCCTTACTCGAACTGTCCTGTCAATCTCTCGTCGTTCCGCCGGCTGAACGCACCTCAGCGCGCTCGCGATCTTTTGCAACCGATAGCGTGACGCTCAAATCCCAACGTTATGCGACACAAACGCTCCGTGCCGCGTTCACCGCGAGTCGTTGGCGGTTGCTGCCTCATTGATAATGGGGGATCGAACAGAAAGTATGCTGTAGAAGTCCGAGACGGGCATTCGATGCGCGGCATCGCGTTTCTGAGTGATTAAGTGACAACCCGGAGCTCACTTGGATGGACCACCCCGGTGAAAACGACCGGATCCCGCTAAACAGGTATTCCAGCACTCATTCCCGCACACATTTAGTCTGTAGGCGCGATTGAGAGAGTTTCAAACGAAGTGAATCCAGCGCGCACAGCACCGCGAACGTGTTCAGACAACTTTAGTCGACATGTTGACAAAAGCCGACGCATGACACCTGAATTCGAGCGATTCCGATCCCTCAAAGCACTAGATGTGAATGACGGTGCGACCGGACATTAGGTTTATATCTGGCCTAGGGCGGCTTTGCGCTAGACAGCCGACTTGGGTCGCACTGCGAGCAGTCCTCCTCCGAAGAGTGTGCCTAGTAGCACACTCTCTCATCGGCTCACCGCTGGGGGGGAGTGGGACGAGTAATTTTGTGTGGATGCGGTCAATCTGCGGCTGATCAGCCGATCCCAGGTCGGCCCTGCAAGCTCCGCCGAAAAGTGTGCCTAGTAGCACACTCTTTCATCGGCCGACCGTTGGGGGCGGTAACTTCGCATTGGCTCTGTACCTGCGACCGGTCAGTCGACGCAGTTTGCCACACAAGCAGGGCTCCTAGTACCACGCTCTCGTGCGACCGCCACGCGCTCCCCGCTCCGTGAAGTGTGGCCGACAATTCGGGGAGCCAAGCGTTGAAGCGCATCTGAATGCGCATCCGTATACACACCGATTCTGGCAGGCAAAAAAAGCCCGCATCGAGGCGGGCTCCAAATCCATTGGTGATGCCCTCACTTAAGAGGGTCGCCGTTAAACAGCTCGCTGATGACCTGGCGAATCCGGGTCTCCTGTACATCTGAAAGGACGCCCGTTTTGATTTTTACGGTGAAACTGTTCACGTCCTTGGTAATGCTGCCTGCGTGAGTATTTCCCGCAAAGAACTTCTCAATTGAACGCTCGCGAGCCGTTGTGCTTGACGCGCGGCGGCCGAGCAAGGCAGCGATCGCCGGCGCATACTTACCTTGATCCAAGTTTCCCGATACGACATCCTGCCAAAGCTCGCGGGCAGCAGCAACAGCATTCTCCCCATGCTTCTTGATGACATTCGCAATCGCATCGGCGGCATTGCCACCAATTAGCGTCGGATTGATATCGAGGTCGTTCGTGATAAACGCGGGCAAGCTGTCGAATGCGAGATATCTGTATAGCCCTCGCCGACTCATGCCGACGGCTTCGGCCAAACGTGTGCGATTCGGAAATTCTTTTTCGGTACGCCGAATGGCGATGGAAATCTCATAGTCAGCCAGGTCATCACGGCCGATGTTTTCTACTAGCGCCAGCACGGCCATATCCTGGTCCGTGCAATCAATAACGAGGACTTTGATTTCCTCAAGTCCCACCAGTTTGTGTGCGCGCCAACGCCGCTCGCCCGCAACAATTTGATAAGCAGACTCCGCTCGCCGGACAACAATTGGTTGTAGCAGCCCGACTTCGCGAATCGACTCTGCGAGTTCTGATAGTTTCGCGTCGTTGAAAACCCTCCGCGGTTGCCACGGGTTCGGCACTATCTCTGACACTGGCACCACGGATTGCGCGCCACGTGTCTCCAACTCCTGAATCTTAATATTGGCCGCAGCCAATGCGGCCGCCATTCCCGGCCCGGTCTTCGGTTTATCGTTTGTTGGCCTCGCGGCGGCAACTTCGTCCTTCGGGATATCTGAAGCAGCCCGCAGATTGGCGGTCTGCTCGGCCATTCGAGCACGGATATTCATTTGCCGAGCCTCCACTGTTCGACATACATGTCATCAATCCACTTGCAGTATTCCCTAAGTGGATGACGAACCCGCTCGACAGTTTTCGAGCTAGCGTCCTTCTTACTCAGGTCAAACACCGTCGACAATGCAAGCGCGCCGCTACTCATAGCCGAGCTCGCCGGAATTTCGGTCGGCGACAACCAATCGCCATATGCGCGTTGAGTCCAAGGACGAACCACCGATGCCGACGAAGTCGGGCTGTTATCGACCTTTGAAAGGATGACAGAGATGAAGTCGTAGGCCTTGTTGGCCTCCTTCTCCATGAAATTACGCGCGATGTCAGAGAACAGCCCCCAGAACGACACTGAACTGATGAAGTCGAGGCTTTCTGGAACCAGCGGCATAACCATCGAATCCGCAGCCATCAGCGCATTGAGCGTCAGGTAGGACAGTGAAGGCGCCGTATCGAGGATGATGTAGTCGTACTGGCTGCGAAGCGGCGCGAGACCTTCCCGCAGGATTGCCCAGAATTGAAAGCTGGGTTTCGTCTTGAGCATTGATGGGATATAGAACTCGGCACTGAACAGTGAAGGGTGTGCTGCGATGACGTCCAAACCGTCCCAGTAAGTCTGCTTAACGAATGATGACAGTCCGCCTTCGATGGTCTGGTCGTAGATAAACGGCAAGACCGTCGAGTCCTCATCAACCTCCTTCTCTGCATACAGCCCGCAAAGTTCGGAAAGTGATGCCTGCGGATCCAGGTCAATGGCGAGCACCCTCCGGCCGCGGAGCGACAATCCCTGCGCAAGACACATAGACGTCGTTGTTTTGGTCGAACCGCCTTTGAAGTTCGCCACGAGGATGACCTTCCCATCCGCGTCGCGCGACCCCGTGACCAGCGGCGACTGGTATATTTCGGACAGCTGTTGCACGTAAGTCCGCGTTTCGGCAAGTGTGAAATGGCGGCTACGACCAGTACCCGATGCCTCACCTGCCGGCAACGTGCTTCCCTCCCTTGTAGCTTGGTAGTGAATCTTCGTGCGGTCCAGTCCACAAAGCTCCGCGACCTCGGCCGTAGTGAATGATGGAGCCGATTTTCGCGGTTTCGGCGTCAGGATACTGTTACGCAAGTCTTCCGTGAGCGTGTTAAGCGTCTCCGCGAAACCCGCAAGTTCACTTAGGGTCACTCTTCGCGTAATTGCCGGAAATTCTGCTTTAGACATGGTTTTTAAGGTTTAATCTGAAATCGAGACAAAGCGTAGAATACTAGAAAAATACAAAACAGTACCCACTAACTTAACCTTGGTTCTTAGAAAGCGGCATTGAGTGGCTTTTTTTGAACCAAATGCATTTGTGCATTTCGCAATGTGAGATGAGCTTCCATCGATTAAGCGTGTTTTATCAATCCGCTTAGATAGTTCATGGTGAGGGAAATTGTTGAGCTGGGAGGATGCCCCGTCCAGAAGGTGGGTGAGAAGTTTTGTTGCATGCAGAACGAAGCGAGGTCAGCGCGTCTGATTCCAAACATATATAGGACACAATTGGTCTTGGAGTCCATGAGAACCGTTTCGTACAACAAGGCGCCCCCACAATATTCCTCACCATCATTCGCCTCGCGACTCGCCCCACATCTTCGATCACCGGGAGTTAGCGACATCGGTGGCTATTCAACAAAATCTCTCACCTTGCGGATATGGGAGCTCGATTCGGCAGCCCGCCTCAGTCCTCACCGTCGTGTTGGCAAAGTGGGAGCCGCCTCGATACATCCTAACTATGGACCAGTAAACCGTTTTCCTTGGATTCAACCGAACGTGGCGCCGGCCATAAAAAATTTGCTCACCTGCGCCGACAAAACCCCAAACCGTCTTCACAGGTCGCTCAGAGGAACCCCGCCAGGTAAGGCGTTGTCCGTATCACCGAAGGTCTCAACAATTCATCTCACCATGATACCGGCGGCAACAGGAGGTCTCACCCTGTGCGGGTAAACAATTCACTCTCATAGAGGAATTTCATTCACGTAGCCCTACAAAACGCCTCACCTCTGGCACAAAATCACTCACCTTAGCAGTCTTAAGTCATTGTTTTAGATAGACTCTGATTGCCTCTGTATGTTAGTGAGTTTGTTGTTTCTAAGATTCTAAAAAAACTAAACCAACACAGCCAAGATTAGATACCGATCATTCGCATAACCTATGGTGAGCCAAATTGTTGATGCACTTGATTGCCAAGGTGGGTGAGTCTAATTGTTGAACTGCCTTGCTTGATGGTGAGACTTTTTGTTTTGACACCTCACCTACGCGTGTTACAGTTTTCCGCGGCTAACAACCAAGAAAAGAGGGCCACGATGTCAACTGACGTATCGACACGCGCTACATCGCGCCAAATGTCGCTCGAATTGTTTGAGGAGATGTTGGCCACTGATACGCCGATCCACAAGTCAACCAAGGAAATCGGCTATCAACGAAATAACGTATTCGTTGATGTGACGGATGTCGGAGTCACAGCACGTCGCCTGTTGGATGCAGCGCACTTCATCGTGGCGCAGGAGCCAACCACGCCGAAATACTACGACGTCGAGTTAAGCTACTTCAGGTGGCTTATGCGTTACGACAGCTACAACTACAAGCATCTTAGATCTGTTGTATCCGAAGCACAAAAGGCACTCATCCAAGTATCAGCGGCCCCGCAGGGTAGCACCTCCTCTGAAAACGAAAAATGGGTGTCCGTCCAGTTGCTCGGTATTGTGGGTATCGACAAGGGACGCATAACATTTGAAGTCCCGCAACCACTCATCCGCCATATCAAGGACCCCGAGAAGTCGCACTGGTTGAGCCTTCGTATCACGTCGGCCTTCACCCTCACTTACGCACGTGCAATTTATGACCACGTCATTGCATACGTGACGGCTGGCATCACGGATTGGTTCGAAATTGACTTGATCAGAAACTGGCCAGGCAAAGCGGGCTCTAGCGCTACAGTATTCAAGTATTTCAAGCGGGACAGCCTCGAGCCTGCGGTAAGGCAGATCAACGAGGTCTCTGACATTGAACTGAGCTACGAGACACGTACCGAGAGCCCGAAGTCCAAAAAGATTGACCGGATACGCTTCAGACTTTCCAGGAAGGAAGGGGCCGACACCGTCCGCGCAAGCTTGATTGGGTTGAAGGAAACCTACACTACGTTGAAAACCGAATTTGGTTTCACCGAAAAACAGTTTAATGTTATCTCACAAAACCGCGCCATCTGGTCGGATGAACGCATCCTTGATGCAATCGAATATACGCGCGCGAAGATTGATGACGCGAAGGTGACAAAAAGTCCTGCGGGCTATTTGATGAAGGCCATCACTGAAGGCTACAAGCTTTCAGAGGCTGAGCGCCGGATGAAAACGGTATTGGCCCAGAAAGCTACGGAAGACCAGGCAAAGGTGAATGCCAGAGCCAACACGAGAATCGCCGTTGAAGCGAACAGTGTAGCTCGTGAGGAAGAAGCCAAGCAGAGACTGGCCGACGAGGTCCGTACTGGTCGCGAAGCCTTCGACCAAGCTGACACACGCGCGAGGAAAGATTTCATGCGCGCCTACATAGCATCTCCCTCTGGCAAGCTGGCAATCAAGCGTCTCAAGTTCAACATAGCGACCATTGGCGAAGCAGACGTGCTCACCCATCCGGACCTTTCCTTCGCGTTCTACCATTTCGTGTATCTGCGCAACAAACCTAAGGTGGCCCGAGCGCGCCCCTGACCGGGTGAAAACCAAAGGGAGGGCTGTAGTTCAACTGCAGTCGTATTGTGTAGGTAGTTGCGCCAGGCATGCCGATGCGGAAGTTGAACAACCCAAGGGTCTTAAGAGTCGCGTGATTCGCAAAATAAACTACCGTCAGCATTTGACATCAAGATGTAGAGCGAAGCGCCCATTACGGTGATATGCGTGTACATTGAACAGTAGCGGACGCCGTACTAGGATTCTCAACGGGCGCCTTTATCCTCGGCGCGTACGTTCCTCCCCGAAGTGAAGGGTTGCCTTGTGCGAAACCGTGAAACTACCTCGTTGCCAGCAGAGCCCGGACGGCGGTGCTAAGGAACCCTTCAAGCTGAGCGATGTGCGGGAACAGCTGCCGAATTTCTGGCGATTCGATACGAATGTGCATGGCCCGTTCGTCTGCTACCAATCGTATTAGCGATGTTCCACCGTCTTTGCGCGCACCGATTACGGCCGACACAAAAGCGTCCACGGTCTAGCTGCGAACTCTGACGCAGCAATCGAGCGTTCTCCCGCACCACAGCAACCCCGAGTACTATGATAAGTAGCTCAATAGTCCGGGCCTTGCGCACAGTAATGCCACTACCACCCCCGCTTTCAAGAGTCTGAATGACCTCGGCCGGTAACCTTGCGGCCGCACGGGCTCTAGACACCTAAGCCGCGGAAATTCCCAGGTCAGCAGCAAGCGAAGTCTGTGAGTGCCATAACCTGCAAGAGATGTTTGTAGAATCGCCTGAGCGTGACAGTGGATGCGGAGTCTGCTCGCAACCTCGCATGCTTAATCATCGCTGTGTGGCGCTCGAGTTCGCTATTTGAGTCCATTGTCCTGTTTCACTTTCGAAGGCGTCGGGCCGGATGTTGTAGACGAACCTACCGTGCGCGGACGTCAAGTCAAGCGCACCGCACCAGTTATCCGACTGCGCCAACCAGGTGTCTGGATGCGGGCGCAACGCCTTCACTTGTTTGTTGCTGTATAAGCGCAAAAGAAGTGCGTGGCTCCACGTATTGTTACAGTAAGAGCAATGCAGCGCGTAATCAGTTGCACGCACTCGACGATCTGTTCTCAATCCGATTCCACGCGTACCTATTGGTGATTCGCTGAAGAATCGGTGGCTTCGGCGTCGGGCAGTGCTGTGCAAAGTGTGCAAGCCTTTAGGCAGGCGATGATACGTTTTATCAAATAGCCGAACGGCACATTAGCTGAAAAGCTGGGTAAGTTTGTGGATCATTTCGGCTAAGGGCGTCCAACTGATTACGCGCACCGGCCGCAAGGGAATCCAACTTAATACATCTCGGGAAAGCGCTCGAAAATCACATCTCTTTTGCATGACGGCCTTGTCGTCGGCACTGCTCCAATTGAGTCGGCCCAATTGGATAGTCCGTCATGCGTTTCTTCAGAAGCAAAAAACAGATCGCGCTTGCAACCGCTCCCGGCGTGTACTCGGAAGAGGACCCGGAGTTGGTCATTTTCGACCGCGGCACGCGGCTGCGCGTCGAGGCGAACCACTGGAAGATGTTGTGTTTCGTACTCGCGTTCATTGCGGGTGGCGCTGTCTGGACCCGGCAGCCGCCGCCGTCTGTAGTGAAGGCCTACGGCGTCTCGTCTGACGTCGCCGGTCACCCGGTCCTGACGCAGCTCGCTGCGTATAAGCCGGAAGACCAGGCGCTGCGAACCTCGATGAAAGATTCGGTCGAGCGCTGGTTCACGATCGAGCCGGTATTGACCGACAGCCTCGAGAACTCCCGCATGGCCCGCAACATCAATGCGGTCAAGGCTCAGATGGTGGGCAACGCACGCAACCAGTTCGGTGCCTGGCTGAAAGAGGATGCGCCGTTCCAGGCGATCACCACCAACCCGAAGCTGGTGCGTGAAGTAAAGGTGACGAATGTGTCTTTGCTCGAAGACTCAACGGCGATCGTTGAATTCACCACGAGTACGACCGACAGCCCGACCTCGAAGCCGGTCGTCCAGAAGTACGCGCTGACCTGGCGCTACCAGATCGTGCCGCCTGCCGCCGAGGACGCCTTGACGGCCAACCCGTACGGCATCTTCTATCCGTTCACCAATCTGCAGAAAACGTCATGACGCGCCCACACCATCGACTGACTTCGCTGGTCGGCACGATCGCATGCGTGCTGACCTGCCTGCCGACGTTCGCGGCGAAACCCGGCGCGCTGCCCTCGGCCTCGTCGCAGGAAATCGCGAATCTGCTCGGCGATCCGATGAGCCCGGTCAATCCGTACAACAGCGGAACCGATCCGCTGACGATGCCGGGGGACGCGCGCATGGCCGTGTTCCCATACAGCCGCGACCAGATCTTCAAGGTGATGACTGCGCCGCTGAAGACGACGACGATCGAGCTCGCGCCAGGCGAGTCGCTTGTCGCGGACCCGGCGCTTGGCGATTCGATCCAGTGGGTCGTGGACACGGACGGCGCCAACCATGTCTTCGTCAAGCCGACGAAACCGGGCCTCGTGAACACGATGCACCTCACCACGAACCAGCGCGAGTACGACATGACGCTCGTTTCGTCGCCGCTCGGTGGACTCTTCTATCAGACGGTCCGATTCCGTTATCCGCAGTCGTTGATGGCGAAAGTGCGCGCTCGCCAGGAGCGTGACGGCGGATCAGGTTCGCTCGCCGGCGACGACGGAGCAGGGCGGTCCACGACCGATTCGGGCCCGATCGGTGTGTCACCGGACAAACTCAATTTCGACTACACCGTGTCCGGCTCGGCACCGTTCAAGCCGGAGACTGTTTTCGATGACGGCCGTTTTGTGTGGCTGCGTTTGCCACCGGACGCACCTTTCGCCGTGCCGGTCGTGAAGGATCATGGCGATAACGTGAGCCCGAACTTCATCCGTCGTGGGCCGTACCTGGTTGTCCAGCAGATGGCAAGTGAGATCGTCTTGCGGGCCGGCAACGACCAAGTGAAGGTGACTCGCGGTCGCCGCGGCATCTTCGGTTTCTGAGCGCAGCCATGGCAAACCAGAACGGACAGCCGACGTCAGATCAAGCCGCGATCGTCAAAGGTAAATCGCCGCGTAATGCACTGCTCGGCGTTGGCGCTATCGCCGCCGTCGCGATCGGTGCGATCGGCTTCTATTACCAGGTCAAGGCAAGCAATGATGCGGCCGAAGAAGCGCGCCTGCTCAAGGCGTCCAAGGCGGCCGAAGTCGTCGATAGAAGTCACAACACCGAAGACGTCGACAAGATCATTGCGGACCAGCAGGCCGCTGCACGCCGCGCAGCAGCCCAGGCACGTGCGGCGTCCGCACCACCCGCGACTGATCCGTCGAAGCCATCCCTGACCATGGACGGCTTCGTGAACGATCAGAAGGTGTCGAAGCTATCGGCGGACGCGAAGGAGGACGCGATCTACGCGGCGCCGATCTTCCGGCCCGGCGTAAAACTCAAGGATCAGGGGCAGTCGTCTGTGCTCGCCCAAACGGGGCTGATGACACCTCAACAGATGGCTTTGCAGCAGGCGGCGGCGCAACAGGCGGCGATGGGCGCAGCCAATGCGCAGGCTGCGGCGCTCGCGGGCAAACTCGGCGCGCCGGCGGCACAGCCGTCGTCGCAGAGCCGGGATAACCAGTTCCTCAACGATGCAAAGGCGCAATCGGCATCGGGGGAGGGATTTCTCAGCGCAGGCTTCGTTGGCCAGGCGCGCGGGTGCACGCTTTCGCCTCCGCATCACATTCCGGTGCTGACGATCGAGGCGCTGAATTCGGATCGTCCCGGTACAGCAGCGCTCATCGTCGACGAGGACGTGTACGACAGCATTCGCGGCGACTGCCTGATGATCCCCAAAGGTTCGACTATTACAGCGCCTTATGCGAGCGATATCCAGCCCGGTCAGGAAAGCATTCTGGTCGCGGCCACAGAACTGCGTTTGCCCAATGGCAAACAGGTACCGCTCTACGGCGCACAGGGTGCCGATACGAACGGGTGGGCGGGATTCTCCGGCGACGTCAATAACCACTTCCTCAAGATTTACGGTACGTCGTTCCTGACAGCCATTCTCATCCGGAAGTTCGACGGCGGCGATTCGTCAACGACGACGGGTCCGCTCGGCGTAACCCAGGTCGGAAGTACGGCAGGGCAGGTGGCCGCAACGACCACGCAGTCGCTCATGAATCGCTACCAGAACATTCCACCGACGATCACAACTGATTGGGGCAAGCGTTTCATGATCAAGGTGAATCGCGAGATCCATCTGGAGCCGTACCGTGATTAAGCACCTGCTCGCGAGTCTCGCACTGGCCGTCGCTGCGGTTACGGCCAGTTCGACACAGGCTGCCACCATCGCTGCGGTAATCAGCCCGGTGAACTACGTGCTCGCCGGCGACGGCGCACGCGAGCTCGCGTCACTCGACGGCAAGCCGGTTTTCTACTGCGGCCTCGATGCGTTCACGTCGTGGGCGACCCCACTGGTTGGGCAGGTGGTGACGAGCAATTCGCAGACGGGCATGACCGTGTCGATCGATTCGCGCACAGTTGCGCTCGAACGCCTCCTCGTTGAAAAGGGCTGGCTACAGCCCGCCCGACTGGACGACGAAGCGCAGGCGGCGATGACCGAAGGGAGAGGCGGCTGGGCGTGCGCCAGCGCGCGAACGCCGTTCGATTTGATGCGCACGAGTGTCGACGCGAAAGTACTTGCAGGAATCGCACTGAACGAGTCGGGCCTGAACGGGCGTGCGTGGCCCTGGACCCTGAACGTCGCGGGTCGCGGCCTGTTTTTCCGCACGCGCGAGGACGCGTATCAGGCAATCCAGAGTCTGATCAATGCCGGTCGTAGCGACTTCGATGTCGGCATCATGCAGGTGAACTGGGGCTATTACAGGCAGCGCTTTGCGTCGCCATGGGACGCGCTGGCACCGGCGACCAATATCCGCGTCGCCGAGGACATTCTCAACGAGAACTATCGCAAGACCCATTCGGTCGCGAAGGCGATCGCTTACTACCACAGCGCGAACCCGGCGCCGGGTCAGCGATACCTCTTGCGCTTCGTGCGTCACCTCAACCAGATCGAAGCGGGCCTTTGATGCGCATCGTCTCTCCTCTCGCCATCGCATGCATCTGCCTTCTGACCGGGCAGTCAGTGCGTGCCGCCAACACCGATCCGTTCGATTTCGACTACGAGATCATGGGTGGTATTACGGAACGGCCTGCGCTGATCTTTAACGACGGCAGCAAGACCTATATCCAGCCTCGGGCAGGGCAGGTTATCACCGCTGACGGAGGCCATAGTGAAGGGCCTTATGTTGTGGTCGATGGCACCCCGGAGACGATCAGCTACAAGGTTGCGGGTCGCAGTGCAGTTGCGCGCTGGACCCGTGCAAACCACTTCATCGGGGGCTCGGGTGCACTCGCTTCGCTGCGCGATGATCAGCCGGCTACTTTCGATGGATTTACCAACCGGCTCATTCTGATCGGTCCGCACGGCGGTCTCGAACCGGTGCGCGACCTCAAGGCGACGATGCCGGTCGCCAATCTCGTCAAGGCGCTCGTGCCGCAAGGGTGGACCGGGTCTGCGCAGAAGGATGTGGACCTCAACAACCAGGCGGGCTTTGCGACTCGCCAGGGCGAAAACTGGCTGCAGGCCCTGGACCAGCTGATGGCGCAATCGGGACTGTACGCCGATGTCGATTTTGGTGCGCGTCATGTCCGCCTGCGCCGCGAGGCGCCAAAGTCTGCCGCTCTTAATTACGCAGCAGGCGAGCAGGGCGCGGCGACGCTGGCTGTCGCGACGGTCGCGACTGTCGCGACAACTGCGGCTCAGCCATCGCTCCTCGCGCAGAATTTTGGCGCTCAGGCGATCCGGGATGGCGACGACACGCACACGCAGATCCGCTTTGAAGTGAAACCGTCGAAGGATCTCACGTTCAGGAGCGTGGACGGTCGATCGCTTCGCCCGAACTGGGACGACGCGGCCAACGTCATGACGATCGAACGGGCACCGCACTTCGTCGCGTCGAACGGCGCTTCGAGTGTCGAGGTGGAGCGCACGGCAGCCACCGTCTACGACTTCGACGCAGCGAGCCCGGCGCGTCTTGAGGCGGTGTTCGACAAGGATGGGGAGACGTACTTCAAGTTTGCTGACTCTGTCGTCCAGGTCACGGTAGCGGACGTGCGTCACCTGGGAACGGGTGAGCAGAAGGGGCGTTTCTACCGGTTCAAGGGCACTGCCGCGCAGTTCATCGTCACGGCCGACGGGAACACGGTGAACGTGACGCGCCGGCACGACGTGAAGTACGTCGAGCGGCCGGCGGTCCCCAACGCGGTTTCGCTCACGACGACAACGGCGCTGGGTGAAATGGGGAGTGCGAAGCCATGAAAGGATGGGCGCTTCAGTTTGTCGTCGCGTTGCCGATCGGGTTTTGCGTCGGGGCATGCCGGGCTGACTGCATTGACGACGCGGCTGCATATCGCCACATCAGTGCCCGGCTTGTCAGTGCAATCGCCCAGCATGAGTCAGGAATGCGCCCTGATGCTGTGCATATCAACAGCAATGGTACTGAAGACATTGGCCTTATGCAGATCAACAGTTCATGGCTCCCGAAACTGGCGCGCTACGGAATCCGCCGCGATCACCTCTTCAACGCGTGTGTGAACGCATACGTCGGGACCTGGATTCTTGCATCAAACGTCAGGCAGTTCGGCGCGACCTGGAAAGCAGTCGGTGCCTACAACGCTGTGTCGACGCAGAAACAGATGATCTACGCGAACGCCATCTACCGACGTCTGCAGCGTCAAGGCAACTAAACCATGTACACGAACCTGACCGTTCAAACCCAACGCCGCTCGCGGATTGTCATGCAGATTCTGGCCGCACTCGCGATTTCCGGATTCGGTACCTGCTCATTCGGTGCATCGAGCGCGCACGAACCGAAGCCGATGACATCTGCTGGTGAAGGTTGGCAACTTCTGTCGTCGTCGCCTACGCCGCAGGGCGCGCTGGTCGTCGCGCCACTGGTTGGTGAGCTAGCAAGTGAATCCCCGCCGGGTAGGGCTGGGGTGTCGCTCGCGGTTGCGCCGGTCGTGTTACCCGGAATGCCTTCGGCATCTGCGGGCGACCTGACATTGAGCGTCACGCCTCAGGACGTGAACCTGCGTAACGCGCTCGACCGGTGGCTGCAGACCCAGGGCTGGCAACTCGCCTGGAAGATCGACGACGACCTGCCGCTTGAATTCAACGCGAAGTTCAGCGGGGATTTCACGTCTGTGCTCACGCAGGTCATGAAGGCGACGAACCACATGCGCACGCCGACGCGAATCTGCCGCCACACCAACAACGTCATCCGCGTCCTCGCGCGTGCGGCGAATTGCCAGGACTGAACATGATCCGTTACGCACATCTCAAAGTTCTCACGGCGAGCGTGTCCGCACTCGCGTTGGCGGGCTGCGCTGTCACACAGGACGATGTGAACCGCTCATACGACGCGGCACACCGGGCAGTGGTTGAGGCGATGGGCAATGGCCCCGAATCGATGCCGCTCGTTGAGGACGTGCCGAGCGCGTTCCTCGGTGACCGTCTCGTGCCGGTCGCATACGAGGCGACTCTGCCGGCTGTGTTCCGCGAAAAGAATGTCACGCTCCCGGCGAACCTCAAAATCAGGAACATCGCCACGCTTGTGTCGAGCGCCACCGGCTATCCGGTCCACCTGAGCCCTGACGTCTTCATTCCGCGCGACTCGCTGGTGCCACGTGGATCGTCGGGTGATGGCAAAGGTTCAGTCGCCAACGTTTCGACCGGCAAGACGTATGAAGAACCCGTGTATACGCAACCGTTCACCGGCAACGTCGGTAACTACATGCGCAACATGAGCGAGGACCTCGGCCTTGACTGGTCGTTCGACGGCTCTACGATCAACGTGTCGCGTTTCGTGACGCGCATGTTCCAGATCGCAGCGATCCCCGGCAAGGTCTCGATCAGGTCCACCATGTCGAAGGGCATGGATACGTCCACGGGCAACCAGTCCAATGGCACCGGCGGCAGTTCGGGCGGCAACACAGGGTCATTCTCGGCCGTGACGTCGACCGGCCGCGATGGCGAGTTCGACCAGATGGCGCTGATCAGCGATGAACTCAACAAGCTGAAGTCGCCGATGGGGAACATCACGGTCAATCCGCAGAGCCGCCTCGTGATGGTGTATGACACCAAGGAAGCTGCGGACCGGATGGGCCGGTTACTGACGAAGGAGAACGCGATCTCGACCCGCCAGGTCGCGATCCGTGTGCGAACCCTGCAGATCGCGCTCAACCGCGGAACTCAGGCAGGCCTGAACGCTGACGTCGTCTTTAACAGCATCCAGGGTGGTCTCGCCAAATACGCGATCAGCTTCACGTCGCCGACTTCCCTATCGTCTGGCGGTGGTTCGGTCGGCTTGTCAGTATTGCGTCCCAACGCGCCGCTCTCGGGCACTAATGCCGTTATCAACGCGCTGAACAGCTACGGCAGGACGGTGCAGGACAACACGCTGACCAAGCTCACGTTGAACGGCCTGCCGGTGTCCGTCGCGTCATTCCAGAGCGATGACTATCTCCGCTCGACCCAGGCTTCCGCGGGCAGCCTGACCGGTTCGTCCGGTGGCGTCCCCGGTCTGACGCCGGGAACCGTCACGACAGGCGATTTCGTGAACGTCCTGCCGTCCGTGAACGACCACAACCAGATCATTCTCGCGTACTGGAGCGATAGCTCGAAACTCAACGGCCCGTTCACGAGCGCGAGCGTCGGCTCGGGGCAAACGCAGCAGCAGATCCAGCTGGCGCACACGACTGGCAGCAAGGACGACCAGACAGTGGCACTCGCTGACGGACAGACAGTCGTGCTTTACGGTGCGATCACTGATCAGGCCGACAGCACGACGAACGGAGGCATCGCCGGTATCACGGGTAGCTGGAACAAGTCGCGCACCTTCCAGGTGATCATGCTGACGGCGACAGTCGTCCCGTCGATGTGAGCGCGGGCATGCACATTACTGGTCCGCTGCCGACAGACAGGAAAGCCCGACTGGTGTTCGGGCTGGACTGGCGCGCCTATCCGGTGAAGGGTGCGAAGGGTGAGCGCCGCCGTTACGCAGAAGATTTCGGCGCGACGCATTACGTCGAGTTCAAGGTCGGGCAGGAAATGATCGCGGGGTTCGCGGCACCGGAATCAGGCGAGATCCGTGGCGTGAAGCTGTACTCCGGCGCGGCGCGCGTCGCGCTACATGTACGCGTGCGATCGCGACCAGCCGCGCTCGTATTGCTGCAGGATGGCGAGCGCGTTCACCTCGTCTTCGTTGTGCGCGGGGTCGTTCGCAGCGACGAGGTGCTGAAGATCGAGGCGGCACGGGATCGGCGGGAAGCAATCGTCAATGAGTGCCAGCGTCTGAACGTCGCTCTGGCTGTTCTCGGTGCAGGCCCATCTGTGGGCGCGATTGACGAGAGCTTCACAGCCGCGGCACTGCTCGATGATCGCAAGGCCGGACGTGTCGCGAAGCTTCCAATCGCCATTCCGACCGCGGTGCCGCTGACGATCATCGGGATCGCGATCTTTGCCGTTGGTAGCAAGGTCTACGATGCGATGCAGCCGCCACCACCGCCTCCTCCTCACGAGCCCACTTACGCTGAGAGATACGCAGACGCCGTTCGGCGTACGTTCGCCTCCGTGCAGCCGCGTGCCAATCTGCTCGCGCCGGCACTGCTTTCTACGCTGGTCACCAACGAGACAAACGTGTCGGGTTGGCGCTTCGACCATGCGGACTGCGGTATTGCGGGCAACTGCGCGATCACATATAGCCGCGAGGGCGGCACATTCGCAGGCTTCGACCGTGACGCGACACCTTCCATGCGGCCTGTCAGCTTTGACCTCGATGGCCTGCATCTAAGGACGCGTGGTCCGTCGGTTCCGAAGGTGACGCCTGTGTCCTCCGCGGACCAGAAATCGTGGCCTTCCGAGCAGGCGCTGATCAACCTTCTGCAAACGCCTCCCCAGAGGCTATCGGTACAAGCGTACGAGCTCGACAAGCAGGGTTACGTCGTCACGTTACAGGCGGCGAAGCCGGTTCTTCAGGACCAGTCGGGCACGGGCCCAAGGCCCGCACATCTGATGCGCCAGGGCGACTGGACGATCGAAGGCTTCAAGTGGCAGTCGGTGCTGCTCGCGCGATTGCCCGCAAACATGGCGATTGATAGCTTGAAAGTCGAGTACCGGATCCAGGAGCCTGTTGGCATCCATTTCACAGCGAAGGGTAAATATTATGTTCTCGACTAACCACGCCTTCACACGCGTTGTCGTCGTTGTTGCGGCGATCTGCATCGCTGCTACCTCAGCCGTGGCGCGCGCGGAAGCTCCGCATCTCACGCTGGATGATATTGACCAGCTGTCGCGAGACAAGGTGGTGCGCCAACTGAAGGGCACCGGCGACGGTGCTGGTGGACAGCCCGGCACTACCGCAAATCTGGTCACGCCGCTTCCATTGCCGCAGAACCCTCCGCCTACCGCGACACCGTCACCTGTGCCGCCAGGTCGGGCAGGCGCGGCCGCATCGCGCGCGGAACCGGTGACGTTTGTCGGGGCGTACAGCGACGCCACGGGTGGCTACGTGCTTTACGAAACGGGCGGTGGCGTGTATCCGGCGCATCTCGGCACGAAGCTCATGAACGGCTGGACCGCGAGGAAAGTCGACGGGTTTCTCGTAACGGTGGCCGACGGCAGGCGCGTCTGGACGGAACCCATCCGGGGTGGCGCGGCGCCGGGCTCCCCCATGAGCCCAACGCTTCAGGTTATCAACGACCTTGGTGGCCCACTACCGCCAGCGGCCGCGATGGCAGCACCGATCTACGTACCCCCGGGGAGATAAGAACATGAGCATGTTTTCTAACGTGGAATCCGATGAACCCGCCTCACGCGGTCTGCTTGGCCGTTTCAGAGGCTGGCGCGCGGGATTCACCGAAACCGCCCCGTCGACGATCCTGCCCGGATCGGAGCCGCGATTTGAGACGGCGAACGAGGCCACGAATCCACAGCTGATGACGCTCGGTATGCGCTTGCGTAATGGTGACGTGACAGACGTAGAGCCGAACCAGGGGGTAGAAGCAGGCGAGTCGTCGCAGGCCATTCCGAAGTCGTCGTCGGGTGCCCGGGAGTTTTGGTCGGGCGCGGAAGCCACCACGCATGCCGAAGCCGCCCGCAGCAGCGCGGAAGCGTCGGCCGTGAACCTCCCTGACGCGCCTGCAGATGACGAGCCCGCAGTGGCCGCTCCAGCTATGGAGAATGAGCCACCGGTGGCGCCGCCTCAGCGGACAGAGCAGCCCACGGCACGCGATGACGTCAAGGCACTGATTGAGTCTGACGTGCTGTACACGCCAGTTGGACTACCGCAACTGATCTCGGTCGAAGGTCTCGGTCCGTTCAAGCGGATTCTGTGTGAACCCGGCGCGGATGCCACGCTGCACATCACCTCTGCCGCGAGGCGCGACTTCGTAGCGGTCGACATGCAGGCGGGCGTCGCGATTGTGGTCGCCACCCGCGACTTCCATGAAGGCGCGTTGTACGCAACGTACGTCAAGGACCTCGAGCGGGCGCATATTGCGATCCGGGAAGAGATGGTGGCGACTGTCGACGTGATCGCGGCAATCTACGCATCGGCGAAGGCGCGCGAGGCGGGCAGCGTCGTGCCGGAGGCGTCCCGGGCCATCGGCACGTTTCGCGACGTGATCGAGGCCGCGCACGAGTTCAACGCAAGTGACGCGCACTGGGAATTCCGCGATTTCCATGACGATGTGGAGGTGCGCTTCCGTGTCGACGGCGATCTTTACACCTACCGCCGGATGCCCAAGGTGCTGGTGAAGCGCGCGCTGTCGGCTGCCTATCAGGATCTTGTCCAGCGCAATACAAACTCGGGGGAGACGTTCCAGCCGAGTACTCCGCAGTCCGCGATGATCCCGATGGTCTCCCGGATGGACCTGCTGAATCTTCGCTGGCAGAGCGCGCCGCTGGTCGGCGGCTTCGATGTCGCGCTGCGCCTGCTCGACGGCAATTTCCGTAACGTACGGGTGCGTATGCCATCGGAGATGGGCCTCGAGGCGAGTCAGCTCGAAATCGTCGATTCGCTGGGCAACGTCAGTGGCGGGGTGACGATCCTGACGGGGGAGACAGGATCGGCGAAGTCGACGTTGCTGCGCTCGATGTCTTACCTGATGTCGTCACGGGATCTGCGCAAACAGTATGCGGTAAGCGAGCCTGCGGAATATCCCAACCCCTGGCTTTCTGAAATCTCAATACAGCGGCGCCCTGACGAATCCGACGAGGATGCCAGCCGCAAGAGTGCTGAGGTAATCCGCACGCTCATGCGGATGGACCCGGACGATCTGACGGTCAACGAGATCCGGGACCACGCGATTGCGGCACTTGTTGCGGAGCTTGCGCTGACGGGGCACCCCGTGCGCACCACACTGCATGCTGACAGCCTGATCGGTGCTTTCATGCGCCTGGCTGGGGGGCGCCTTCAGCTCCCGATGGATGAAGTGTCGTCGGAAAAGTTCGTGAACGCTGTAGGCAACCAGAAGCTCATTCCACTTTTGTGCCCCAGGTGTAAAGTCCCCGCGCGCGACGTGATGCCGGCGGTGCAGCTTGAGACGCTGAGCGTGAAGTTTGGCCTCGACACGTCGAAGATGGCCTGTCGCAACGAGGACGGCTGCGAGCATTGCCGTCTCAAGGGGCTGTTCACGCGAGCCGGGAAGGTGGCAGGCGGAACGAAGGGACAAACGCTTGCCATGGAACTCTACAGCCCGACGCCAGAGTTTCTGGACCGGGTGGCTCTGCGCGATTGGCGGGGCGCCGAGAACGTGTGGCGTCGGGAACGGGTTGCCGCATTTGGCGACCCGGACATGAGCGGCAAGACGATCTACGAACACGCGTTATACAAGGCGTCGACCGGCATCATCGATCCGAGGTTCATCGACCAGACGATGCGTTCGTTCGCCCAGTACCGCGTGATGCCCGACCGTGACGGGAGGATGCCGTCGTGATCCGTCGAATGATCCACGCTGTCTTCATGATGCTACCGGCGCACGAGCGGACCCGTGTCGCGACATGGCGGTTCCGGAAGGTCCGGGAGAACTTCTACCGCGAAACCCGGCTGGACGTGGTGGCCAAGGGCCTGCGAAACCGGGAGACGTTGCTCGAGCGGCTCACCACACTTGAAGAGCGTAACCGCAAACGAAAGACATTCGTCTGGCCGGTGTTCCAGAGTGTCGCGCGGCGAATGCGGGCGGGCGACGATTTCGCGCAGGCGCTCAAGCCGTTCATCCCGTCCGATGAGTATGCACTACTCGAGCTGGCTGGGTCGTCCACACGGGAGGATGCGGCCGTGCGGGGGCTTGAACTGGCTGAGATGGCGGCGAACGCGAAACGCATCCTGTCCGGGACTACGTCGACGCAAATGGCGTATCCCGCGTTCCTGCTCATTTATCTGTACACGTTCTGCATGCTTTTCGGCGGAGCGATCTACCCGCAGGTACTCGACGTGAAGCCCCTGGACCAATGGCCAGGCGGGGGCCAGGTGCTCTACGCGATCGACACCTTCTGCTACGAATACTGGTGGCTGACTGGCACGGTCGTCATCGGCGCAGTCTTCACGTATTTCTCGACGCTGCACAGATGGACCGGCGAGACGCGCAACAGGCTCGATGCCGCGCCGTTGATGTGGCGAAACCGGCGCGATCTGCGTGCGGCGCTACTGATCGTTTCACTGTCGGGTCTCTTCGACTCAGGGATGACGCTTCGGGCGGCGCTTGACCGTCTGACCAGGACTGCTGACCCGTGGTTGAAATGGCATTTGAACCGGATGAGCCGGCGCCTGACTGCCACACCGGACGAGCCGATGCGAGCGCTGGACACCGGGATCTTCTCTGAGTCGATCGTGGACACGATTACCGACGCTTCGGGGCGCGACCAGTTCGTCCAGGCCATCAAGGAACTCGGCCGGGACTCGTTATCGCGTGTCGTCGAAAACGTGCGCCGTAACGCAAAGATCACCCACTACGTCCTGTTGGGGCTTGCGGCCATTGCCTTCCTGGCCATCGGTGTCGGCTCCTATGTGATGACGGGTGCTGCGAGCCTCGATACATCTACCGTCCCCTCTTCACCCACTTTTAACGCCCATTGAGGTAGTCATGCAAATTCAGAACAACGACGTCAAGAAAGTTTCGCTGCTTCAACTGGGTCGTCGCCGCAGGCAATCTGGCGAGCTATCGATGATTGAAGGAGCGGCAGTGATGGCCGCGGCCGCACTGCTTGCTCTGCTTGCGTACGCGGGCGGCAAGTTCGTGATGGATCGCGTTCACGCGTCGCAGTTCAAGAGCGAGGCCCAGTTGTTCCATACGGGAATCCTTGATGCCACCGCCAACGACACAGATTTCTCCAGTGAAACGCTGAAAACGCTTTCGCAGAACCATGCGTTCGATTCTGCGGGTTCGCGCGTCGCTGCCGCAGGTGCCGGCGTGACCGGGATGTTCGGCGGCGCTGTCACGGCGGCCGCAGGAACGGTGATCAACACCAACGACGCGATGATCGTGACGTACCCGGTGCCGGCGACGGTCTGCGCGCTGAGCGTCTCGGCAATCGCGAACGCGTACACGCAGGTGACGGTCAACGGCACGACGATCTCGGGACCAACGACCGCGTTCAGCAGCAGCACCGGCGCGACGGCGTGCACGTCTGCTGGAGCGACGGCGAGCATTGCGATGTACACGACGCGCAGCTAAGGACCAATAGACATGGGCGGCAGCATCATCGAAATGGTGATCGTTCTGGCAGCGTCGGCGTTGTTGCTCGCTCAGGGCATCCGCGAAGACGTCGCGCACAAGCGTGCGGCGCTGATGACGATCGAAGGCCAGAACCAGGCGATCATCAACGAAGCGTTGTCTCACTGGGTGACGGACAACTATGCGGCGCTGCTCGCCCAGTTCACAGCGTCCGGGTCGGCGACCTTGACGCCGCCTACGATTGATCAGCTTTTCACGAACGGTAATCTGAAGCAGCAACATCGCAACGGGCCGTTCTGGGGCGGGACGTACACGATCACCATGACCATGGTTCCGGCGACCTGCGCAGCGTCCGCGGGCAACTGCCATGTCGCCTATCTTTTCTACCCTTCGCAGCCGTTGTTGAAAGCAGGGCAGCCCGACGTTGTCGGAGCGTCGCAGATTGCGCAGGCGGGCGGAAATTCGTTCGGATATTCGACTTTTCAGAACGCTTCGACCGTGTACGGATTGAACGGCGCATGGAACACACCGAACCCCCTGCCTGGCACTCCAGCGGCAGCCATAGTCGCGACCAACGCTCTCGAATCGGATGGCAACTCGGTGTACATACGCCGCGACGGTAGTCTGACATGGACGGGCAGTCAGAACGTAAACGGCGTGGACCTGCATAACGTCGGCAACATCGATGCGACCGGGACGATAGCGGCACCGACAGTGGCTGCTTCGAACGTGGCGGTGAGCAGCTCAGTTCGCTCGCCGGCGACGTTGTACGTGCAGAACCAGAATGGCACCGGGCCAGCACCGATCGATAGTGGCGCCGCGACCGTCCACGGAAACGCGGTCGTCACTGGAACGTTGACTGTAGGGAACGTGGCGGTCGCCGGAACGGGTTGCTCTGGAACCGGCATCGCGGGCAATAGCGATGGCTCTGGCCAGGTGCTCTCGTGTCAGTACGGCGTCTGGCTGCCGATTGGTGGCCGGATTCAGGGGTACGGGTATTACACGGTGCAGAGCCAGCAAGGCGTTCCTGCGCCGGTCTGCGCGAGCGGGGGTACTCCGCAAATCCTTGTGAATCCACGGAGCATCTACGTGAACACAACTGCGACGGTCAATTACGGGTTCGCCGGCACGGGACCTTGGATCGTCTACATCCTTGACGGAACGGGCGCACCCATCGCCGGCCAGGTTTCCGCATCAACCTATTGCGCGTATTGATGGAGAAGGAATGAGATTCTGGAAACAGTGGTTGAGAGTCGTATTGGTGGGTGGAATTCTGCTGGCTGGGCGCGGTGCATTTGCCGCTCCTGTCACATGTTCCTACGGATACCAGGATTCAACATGCGGGACGTTTTTGTCTAACGCGCCGCAGGTGGCCCCAACATGCCCGGGTTCCGCTGGGTGGACGACAGCGGCAGCAGCCCAATGGATTGGTTCCGGGTATTTGGCGCCGCAGTGCAACTATCAGGCAGCGCCTGGTTGTCCGTCGGGTTATGTGCAGACCGGGCCGTTTTGGAATGGTTCAACGTGGGTCGGCTTGAACTGCACGCCTGCCGCCCCGCCTGATCCAACGGCAGGCTGCATGGCCAACGTTCCCGCCGGTTGGACAATCAGCTACCAGACTTCGGATAGTCGAAACACCCAATTTCCTGCTGGTACTAAGGGCCTATTTTTTGTGGGCACTGCAGACACGTGGGTAGATAAGTGCGGCACTACCCATTTGAACACCCTCTTGGTTTGCAATGTTCGAATCGCAGACAGCGGATTTCTCAGTTGGGGTCAAATTGTGAACTACAACGTCGGCACTTGTGGTCACTAGAACGCATCTAGTCCCGGCTGCAAATTGAAAAAACCCGGTGAGGTCTCAGATTCACCGGGCTCGTTCATTCTTTGATGCGACAGTTTCGGACCAACGAACAGCCTGCGACGTGCTTATCCAACGATGCTGCCAGTTGTAAAGCTGAAACTACGCGAAAAGGCCGTTCCGTTAATGGTTCCTGTAAGGGAAACCGAGTACGTCGTGTTGGGCGTCAGCGGAGTTCCGGGATAGGCCACCGCCTCGAAAGCAGGCAGCAACTTGTTTGGATCCGTCGCGGCGTTCAATAGTTGCAGGTTGATAACGTTGCCCGAACTGTCCGTTACTGTGCCCGATTGCAACACGACATTGTCAGTCGGATTTCCAGATACTCCGATCGGAGTTCCGAACGTGCCGGATGTCGTATTGGGGGGCGTAGGCGTTTCGCCTGCCGTCATATAAGCGACGCCCGTCGTGCCCTGGCACGGAAACGTGAGCGGCAAATTGCCAGTCATGGGTTGTAAGTTTGCAATCGTCGCTGACGACTGGATCTCCGGGAAACCATTGAAGGTCATCTCGTTCCAGCCGATACCTATTTGCGTGATCGGCCACACGCCCAAAGCGATGTGATAAACGCCGCCGAGCCATTCGTACGCGATTTGCTGCCCATATTGGGTTTCAGTGAGCGTTGCATTCGTGTAATAACCGGCGCTTGCGCCACCGGAGTAGACGATCTGGGAGTTAGGAAAGCCGAAGTGAACCGCGCGATCGCTATACGTGGTTCCAGTGAAGCCCGGGTTGCCGGTAGCTTCTGTGTCCGTGATGTTCCCGCCGTTTTGACCCATGTATTTAGCGTGCGCTTGGGCGGCCTGATCCAAGACAGTGTTCTCGGTGAGGGCAGGGAAGCCGCATTGCTGCCGTTGTTGATTGAGAGTCGTGAACACCGCTAACTGCGCTGTTGATGCCACATACTGCGGGGTTGCGACGTTACCTGTCGCGGGGCTGCTGGCTGGTGTCGACGGCGCTGCGCCGGTGGTATTACCCCCGTTGCCACCGCCGCCTCCACCGCCGCATGCGGCAAGCATGATCGTCGCAGCGAGCGACACAAGCGTAAGGGCGATCTTCTGGTTCTTCATTCTTATTCCTCGCATTTCTATTAGTGGCCGTGCCCTGTGCTCGACCTTAATTCCATCCTACCGACGCAGCGCCAAAGTCAAGTCGCTGCGCCGTGTCCCGGCTCGATTTCGCATAAATGTCCAATTCCTGCGCGTCGGCATTGTAGATATATCGGAAATAATTCGTAATTCTTGAGTGTCGACTTGTATGGAATAAAAAACCCGTCGATTGACGGGTTCCAGTCGCTCCTCTCGTTGAAATGCATGGAGTTATCTGCGCTTTCGCCGGCGTCGATGAAAAACCCGCAATGCTACGAATGCAGCGGCCAGCAGTCCAGCAGTTACGTACGGCACTTTCTGAGCGAGTACCGGCACTGCCCGGGATGCAATGAGAATCGCAAGCATGGCAATTGCGAGTTGCCCAAATAGCGGGGAGTTGGCCATGGAAAATAGCCTGGACGGCAATTTTCCGGCCGTCTCCGCATACTCCTCGTTGGCTTTCTCGAGGTCGAAATCGCCCTCTTGTTGGGCGCGCACACCCTGATAGAAGCTCTCATATCTCTCGAACCGGCCATCCCCCCGCCCATCGAGCCAGGCCGCGTTGCTTTCGCGAACCACATAATCGAAATCTTCCATCGGTGCGCCCTCAATGCATCCGGTCGCTCGCCCACGCAACGGCGCCGACGGCATTGACGATGCATGACCCGTCCGCTTCTGCGAAGAACTGGCCGGTTTCAGGATTCTGCCAGCCAAACTGTGCGCGGCCATCGGAGGTGAATATCACGAGCCCGGCCGGCAGGTCACGTTCGGTTTGCGAGGTGACGGTATTCATTGGGCGGCGTCCTTGCTTTTTCGCACGCGCCTGCGACGCGGGCCGAGGTCCTGCGCGCACGCGGGGCACGTGAAGCTGTGGTGCATTTCGACGCGCACATCGCTGTTGGATACGATGTATGGCGTCGAGCATGACCGGCACGGGGCTGTCGTCAGGCGGGTATCGGCTGCGATGGAGCTCGTAAGGTTGTAGGCCCGGTCGGCGGATATCAGGGGAATGCTGCTGAACAGGCGCGCGTAGATATCGTGCGTGGCGATCAGTGCCTCGGGGGCATTGGCACCACGCGCGATTGCCTTGCGATACAGCCAGATATAGATCGTGGCGTGAAGGCGCTGCGCCGAGCTCTCGACGAACCATGTAAGCGAGCGGGTCTGGTTGCCGCATGTCGAGCTTCTCCCGTGAATCTCGACGAAGCGTGCGCGCATCTTGCTCTGATTCAGCGTAAAGACATCCGATGCCGTCGACGCGCGCAGACCGTGAGCCATCATCGCCGAGGCGAATGTCTCCTTCTGCCAGCGGTCCAGACGCAACTCTGCAAACCCGGGCACCTTTTTTGGTTTCGCGAGGTCGGCCGGCGACGTAAGCATGATCTGATGCGCGATCGCCTCGTCGGTCAGGTTGTCCGCGGTGAACTCGTACCAGAAGGTGGTGCTGGTGAAGCGCCAGCGGAACAGCGGCAGACCGGCGATCCTGCCCAGCGCAAGACGGATCTGACTACCGCGGAGCGACCCGAGATAATCGGCGACGTCGGGCGTGATCCCAAGCAGCGGCGCGGCCAGAACGCTGGTGTGGATCAGGTTGCTGGCGAGCGTCATGAAGCGCTGGTTCTGATTGCGGATTGCGAACAGTTCGATACCCTGGACCGGCGGCAACGCGTCGCGGAGCCGGTCGACGGCCACGGTCGTCGCGGTATTCTCGACAAAGCAACGCCAGTCTTCGACGGTAGTGAGGGTCGGCGCCACCATCAGGAATGGGGTGTTCAGCAAGCTGCGCAGCGACGATTGGTTCAAGCGCAAGTGCTCGATCTCCTTGCGCTCGACCTTGAAGATCTCGTTGAAGCGGCCATCACTCATCAGCAGCCAGCGCATGTATTCGACGAAGTCGAAGTTGGCGCTCTGGATCTGATCTGTTTGCCATTCCGGCACGTGTAACCGCTCGACGGCCAAATATTTTTCTTTTGTGTTCATTAGTGTGTTCTCTGTTTCTCTCGATCGCGGCCAACCCCGGCCGCGCGCTCAGGCTGCCCGTGTGGCCGCGACAAGCTCCGTGTGGAATTTGCCGACGAGATCGGCGAGGCCCTGGAAGAGAGGCTGGTAGCGTGAAGGATGTCCCTCGGCGGTGACGAGCAGCTGTGCTGTATGGAACTCCTGCGTGAACGTCCCAAAACTGTCGATCACTTCGTTGACCTTCTTCTCCGCGCGCAGGCTGGCCTCAATCTCGGCATTTTTCTCGGCCAGCGCGGTTTCGATAGCTGCGAGTTGTGCCATTGCTGTGTCCAGCGTGTTCGTTGCCTCGCGTTTGCGGCGGATCTGATCCTCGATGGCATCCTCCATCGTCGCGAAGCTCCCGGGTATCTTCGGCACTTCGACCTGCTCGGTGCGCGTTTTCGATTGCGCGTCAGCGAGTTGCTGATGAAGCGTTTTGAGTTCGCGCTCCCGATCGGAGAGTTCGCGCTGAAGCGCGCTGACGGATTCGCCGTGGCTAGCAAGTTCGTTCTTCATCCCATCGGCCGATCGCCGATCGCGCTCGATGGATTTCTTCAGTTGCTCACCCTCTTCACGCAGTCGCCGGTTTTCCGACTGTTCCTGATCGAGCTGCTGTCCCGCGTTAGCCAGTTCCGTGTTCATTACCTCAATGCGGTTCGTCGCAGCGGCGACTTCCAGCTGAGCTTTTCTGTAGGATTCGACGAACTCCTTCATCTGTTTTGGCGATATTTCCGGGTTGCCAGTCCTCGCGTCAATGACGAGATCGACCAGTTCGTCCGGTGTGTCGTGCCGGATCAGCAGCGCCATGTCCGCGCGCGTCAGCGCCTGCACAGCGGCGCTGTTGCTAGCGAATTTGTCGTAGATGCGCGTGTAGGTGCTCACGGAGGACTTCGCATGTCCGTGAACCTGCTGGATGTAGGAATAGGCGAGGTGAGCGGCCTTGTCGCGAACGGACTTCCTGTCGCCCTGGCTACTGATCAGCGAGTTGCTGACCGTCGTCATGATGTGGACGTAGCACGCGCCGATTCGCATATGTTCCTGGAGGATCTTGCGGGTCGAGTGCGCAACCTCTTCGCTTTCCTGGATGATTGTCCGCATAGCCGCGTCGGGCAGTTCCCCCGTAAACAGCGCGCGGGCCGCTGCGCTCATCTCGCTCTCGGTCGGAATGAAGTGGCCGAAGGTCGGTGTGACGTGCGTCGGTGGTTCGGTGGCGGGAAGCGAGCCTGATGCGCCTTCGAGACGGGTCGGGTCAAAGCCGTCGTCCGACGGCGTGTTGCTCTTCGCGGTGAGGTCTTTTTTATTGCTCATGGTTAGGATCCAGATTTGGTCAATGAAAGGCGCAACCACTTCCCGTTGGCCGGGTCGCGCGCGTTACGAATGGTTTCTAAATACACATTTAGTAACATCAACCGCGGAGCTTTGTCCCGCCTTTGATCGTAAGAATACGCCCGGATTTTCCTCTCAAAGGCGCGAAAGACGCGTAAAAACGTATAGCTTTCGCGCCTAATGCAGAAATTTATGCTGAAAAGGATGCCGTTCCATCGGCATCTGAATCGGTAACTTTAGGGAATATTCATACGAATAACGGGGTCAGTTCGGACACGGGAGCGATGTCTTTCGATGGAATCCCGGTCCACCTCGGCTACGGACAGCACTGCCTGCCAGGCTGCTTTGACGTTCACTTCCCGCTGGTCACGGCACTCGTAATGCGTCTTGCATAAACGCAACTGGTGAGCGAGATCCGCAATGCGCATGAGCGACGGCGAAAGCGCTGGCGACAGCGTGCAATTGACAGAGGCGAAGACGCCAAAACTGCGGATCGGCCACATGCCCGGCATGACGCTTCGCAGAAACACCATCTTCGAGTGGTTCTGTTTCAGAGGCGACTTGCGCAACTCTCGCTCACCGTTGGCCGCGACGCGCACCAGGGAAGTCTCATCGGGACCCGGCTCGATGTGTCCGGTCCAGTTCTTCGTTTCGAAGACGAACAGCCCGAAAGGCGTAATGGCGAGGTGATCGACTTCAGCCGTCGGGTAGCTCGTGCCGGGGGCGTGGTGCA
This sequence comes from Paraburkholderia sediminicola, assembly GCF_046026855.1. GTDB lineage: Bacteria > Pseudomonadota > Gammaproteobacteria > Burkholderiales > Burkholderiaceae > Paraburkholderia > Paraburkholderia sediminicola_A. The sequence goes on from NZ_JAQQET010000032.1 coordinate 56,329, forward strand.
ACAGGACGGGGCCGCGGTGCAGGTAGAAGTTCTCGGCGCACAACCAGGCGAGCACCCGCCTGAGTTCTGCATCGACAGCCGCTTCGCCAGCATCGCCGGCAAGCTCGGCGCGCGTGGCAGGACGGGGTAGGGCCGTAGACAGCGGTGCCTGACGTCGGCGGCCGATGCGATAGATGGCAAACCCGATCGCAAAAAGGAAAGCAATTCCGTACATGGTGGACTCCACATCTGTGATGTTCAGTCCAGTGTGCCAGGGCGATTACAAAGTCAAGTCAGCGCGATGCGTCCAACGTGTTGTGCGCCCTTAGGCGAAATGATGCGGAAAACGATATAGCTTTCGGGTTAAGCAATCTTTCATGAGGCGGCTCTGCATCCTGTCTGCCAAAGCTGCACGAGTTTCGTGAGCATTTGGTTGGCCGCCGTGATATGCCGGCGGTAGCCTTGACCTATCCCCGCGTCTGTTGACGCATCGACTCGTGCTATCGCGCAATGCCGTCCCCTGACAGGGCACCGGCCTCTGTCTCATTCCCCCTGTTCGCCTCGTTGAGCCTTTTCGTGAGCACCTGCCATGGGTCCGCACGAAAGCGCTTCGCGCTGGTGTTTTCCCTGCTCGTTTGAGCATCGAAACCTTCCAGACGTTGTCTGGACATTCCCTGTGCGATTAATTTTTCTGGAGAGAGAAATGCTGAAACTGCTATTGAAGGACGCGATAAGGACGCCGTGGAAACTGCTGGCCCTGTGCCTCGTGGTTTATCTCGCGACATTGTCACTCGTCGTGTTCATTTTCGTGGGGTTCCTTGCTGGTCACTGGCTTCGCAAGACCATCCAGCAAAAGACCAAGGCGCTTGAAGCTGCAGAAGCGGAAGCGAAGCGCGCGGAAGCCGCAACGCCCGTTGTTCCCGCAGCCCCTGTTGTTGCGACCGTGACACCGGCTAACCCCGCTGTTGCACCGGCCGCTGCGCAGCCGGCACCGAAGCGGCAATACGCCAAATCGGCTGTTGTCATTCCGTTCAGGACAGGAACCCGCAACTAGGGTCCCGCCTAACCCGTCATCGCCGTGGACGTACCACGGCGATGACGCCTCAACCCTTTCCGGGAATCCCATTCCCGGTCACGGGTATTGAGATTGCCGGACTCACCGGAGCAATCTCATGAACACTCATGTGGCTGCCTGGCAGCTCGACATGTTCGGCGACTCCTCGCCCGTCGTTACCACCCCCCCTAAGCCGGATCCACTTCCCGACCCACATCTCTGGAGCGAGGCTGTACGCGACCAGATGGTCGACGCGCTGATTTCCCTCGCGAGCGACAGCCGCCGCGGCGACCGGATGCCGGAGTCGCTGATGGACTGCGCGTCGTTGCTCTCCGAGCGTCTTCGCAACCGGAAGGTCGACACCGACGACTATCGCGCAACCCTTGGCTGGATCATGGGGTACTGGGATGGCGCGCTGCCTTATGACTACGTGTGCAAGGTCAACGGGGTAGACCCGGAGACGATGCAGGACGTGATTATGAGCACGCCGCTGCTTGCGCGCGATCTTGGTGAACTGAAACTGTTGTGCCTCGGCACGTTGTTGTAGGAGACGACATGACGATTACGGCCAGTTTTTTTACCCGCGTGCTCGCGGACATTTTCCCGGGCAAGGCAAGTACCGCGCGGCATGCAACCCCGCAAACCATGCGCGAACCTTCTCCGCTTCCGACTGCACCTGAACCAGGGAAGTCAAGCGATGAAGCCGGTCTGCGGTTGATCGGGCAGGGCGAACCCAACGAAACCCACATCACCATTGGCGGCGTCCCGAATCTCTTCATCGATGAAGGCGACTGCGTCATGCAGTTCGTGCCGGCGTTCGACGAAGCGATGAAGCAGACCCAGTTCGGCATGAAGGTGTTGCCCGAGCTCGAACCGCACTGGTCCCAGGCCGCTATGCACCGGTGCAATCTGAAGCAGGCGATCGCCGTCGCGATTCGTGGCCCGGCCGAGGCAGCAGGTGTCCCCTGTGCGCCACCGACTGCCGGGGCACGCACTGACCACCAGCGTCTTTCGAACGCAGCACAGGAACCGGTGCTCACTGCGATGGACGACAACGACGAGGCCGGGGCTGCACTACCACGTCGTCACGCTGCTTCCAGCAACAGTGCGTCGGACTTGGCCGCTGTCTCCGGAACAGTTACAGCCTGGGGCGAGGAGAAGTTTCCGCGTCGCAAGCCAGGTGGTCCCCGCTTCTACACCTCCTTTGCGATCCGGTTGCAGACGTTTTCCGGTGAGCGCGTCCTGCAGGGCGAAGGCCTGAAAGACGCGATATCCGAGTCTGGCTGTCAAGTGGGCGACGTAGTTTCAGTGCGCCGCCTGCGCAAGATCAAGGTTCAGGCGTTCGAGAAAGACGGCGAGCCAAAACTGAAGAATGGAGTACCGGTCCTTTGGGACAAGTGGCTCTGGTCCATTACGAAATGAAGGAGCATTGAATGGCATCTGTGAATAAGGTCATCCTCGTCGGAAATCTCGGCGCGGATCCAGAAGTGCGTTATTTGCCCAGCGGCGACGCTGTGGCCAACATCCGCCTGGCAACAACCGACCGATACAAGGACAAGGCGTCGGGCGAAATGAAAGAGGCAACCGAATGGCATCGCGTGTCGTTCTTCGGTCGGCTTGCGGAGATCGTTTCGGAATATCTGAAGAAGGGCTCGTCGGTGTACGTCGAAGGTCGCATCCGCACTCGCAAGTGGCAGGCGCAGGACGGTACCGATCGCTACTCGACCGAGATCGTTGCCGAGCAGATGCAGATGCTTGGCGGCCGCGGCGGAAGTGGTCAACGTGAGCAGTCTGATGACGACGGCGGATTTGAGCAGCAGGGCGACAGCCGTTCGCAGGCACAGCCCTCCGAAACTCGCCGCACTCCCGCTCGCACTGCAAGTCAACCTGCGCGAGCATCGCAAGGCAGCTATGCCGGCGGTGGTGCGCCGCGTGGTGGTGGCTTCGATGAGATGGACGACATACCCTTTTGGGGTTTTCACACGGGTGCTGCGTGGTCGATCATCTGATCCCGTAAAGGCTCACCAAAGCGCAATTCCTCTCCCGTAGTTACTCACCTTTCGTTGTCACGACACGCCTTCCGGTGTGTCGTGCAGCGAATTCTTTCGCGCTTGCCGCGCATTCCTGACAGAGCAACTGCCTGCTGAAAAAAGCTGCCCGCCCCTGCGTGTGGGCGGTTTTTTTGAGCATGCGTTTCTACGCCTGTCTCAGGCACCGACCTAACCCACTTCCTCAACGGAGAGTGACTATGAGTTTGAATGGCAGAGAGCTCACGCCTGAGCAGTACGCGTGGCTGCAGCGCAAGCTGAAGGAATTCACACGCTCCCCGGAGCAGTGGATTTCGCTTCTCGTGACCTATGGTGTGGCAGCCGACCGGCTCACTGGCAAGGCTTGTGCATGCCCGGTTTGCGGCGGTAACGATCGCTTCACCTACGACAACAAGCGTGGGCGTGGTGATTGGGTATGTCGTCAATGCGGCAACGGCAAAGCAATGGCTGGCGACGGCCTTCAGCTGATCACACGCGTCAACCGGATGGGCCTGTATCGGCTGATGACTGAGATCGACGGCAACCCATCGATGCGCAACACAAGCCATGCAGCACCTGGCGCGCATGCAGCGCCTTCTCCGAAGCGTAAGGCGGACCCGGCCTTTATCGAGCGACGCCTGAACTCGATGTGGGAACGGGCGCATATGCAGCGCGATGGTGACCTCACAAGGCGATACCTGCATGCGCGCGTACCCGGTCTGACGGCACCGCCGTCAAAAGCGTTGCGCCTCGGCATGCTCGATTACCGGCATGAGAAGAAGGTGATTGGTACGTGGCCGGGCATCCTGGCGCGGTTCGAGTTGCCCGATGGCCGGCTTGGGACGTTGCACCGGACCTTTCTCGAACGATCGACACCTGCGAAGGCGACGATCGTGACGGGGGACGGCGAGATTCTCGACAACAAGCTGAACGACATGACGCTTAATGCGCTGAAGGGCGGAGCGGTGCGCCTGATGGAACCGGTCAACGGCGAGATCGGTGTCGTGGAGGGACTGGAAACGGCCTACGCCGCGTTCATGGAGTTCGGCGTCCCGGTCTGGAGTTGTCTCAATCGCGTCCTGCTCGGCCAGTTCGTTGTCCCGGAGGGGCTAGGTATCCGGGTCGTTCATATCTTCGTCGACTTTGACCACATCGATCCGAAGACACGCAAGTCGCCGGGTGTGGCGTCTGGGGTTGAGTTGGCTACCCGTCTGAAGAAAGAAGGGTACGCGGTCTTTATCCATCGTCCAAAGTTGCGCGGCACGGACTTCTGCGATGAATGGCTCGACCGGGTTGTCGCGGGCGGTGATTTGCAGGATGTCGCCTGCAGACCAGTCAGCGCGTTGAGGCAATCAGTCGCTGCCTGATTCGGTGGGCCGGCGTTAGCCGTTGGCAGGAATTTCTTTTATTTTGCCCGGTGGGGATATCTCCCCACCGGGAATATCGCATCGGGCTTTTTTCTGTGAGGTAGGAAATGAGCTCGTTCCGGGTGCTGGTAGGTAATTTTGCGATCGTCGGCACGACTGGCGCCGCGAGCGGTAATCAGCCGGCGTTGAAGTCCGACGCGGAAGCATATGACGTCATTGATCGTCGGGCACGGGGCAATACGCTGTACGCGTGCCGGGATCAATCGTTCGACGAGGCATGGGATTTCTGTACCCGTCGTCTTGCAATCGTTGCAGCCGCAGGGCAGCACTAACCATAGACGAAAGCGGCTCCCGGAGAAATCCGGGGGCCGCTTTTTTTTTTTGCCTCTCGTCGCAGTCAAGGACGGACTTTGAAGAAGATTACCAGGCGCAAAAGAATCCACAACGGAATCCACAAGCCTGTCGACCACATGATACCGACCCAGGCGACGAAGATGATATTGCCGCCGTTGTGGGGGTCGGTTCTGCCCACGTGGGTGCCGTAGAGTGCGAGCAGGACAAGCAGGACGGTGTAGATAGCCCGCTTCGCCAGAAACGGCAGTCGATCGAATGCGCGGTAGCAGGTAAGGAGGCGGTCCATTATTCACCCGTCGTTGGTTTCTCAAAATAATCAAACAATGCGCCACCGACATACCAGCCGGCCGCGGCTACGGCGGCGAGCAGGACGAAGCCGACCCACGTGCGTGCCTCGCTGAGCATGCCTGCGTGAAACAGTTGAAGTGTGTCCATGATCATTCTCCGGTTGACGCACCGGGGTTGACGCCATTCGTCGTTCCCGGTGCCTTGATTCAAGGATGCCCGAATCATGGCGAAGTCAAGTCGAGCGCGCTTCTAGAAGAAGCCGGCGAGTTCCTCGCCGAGGGACGCCGAGGCGAAACCGTCCCCGTCAGTCGCCGAGTCATGCACGCGGAGGATCTGGACGCCGGCTTCCTCCGGAGCCGCGGCTGCTGGACGCGTTTGTTCGAAGGACGGTGATTGCGGTCTTTCTGTGTTCCCTTCATTCCGGGCTCGTTGTGTCGGTTCGCGCAGCGCCGACTCCGCAAGTGCGCGCAGACGAATGGCGCGCTGGCGGGCACTACGATAGCCGGACAGCGCCTCGTGCAGCAAAGGCGAGACGAGTGGATTGATGACAATGGTCATCGTGATGTTGTCGTCCATACCGCCGCCGTTACTTGCGATCGCGCGCGAGTCCTGCTTCGCCGACCGCGAGAAATCCGCGAGCGTTCGCGAGGCATGGTGTGTCGATGATCTCGATCAGCACGCGCGGGAATGCTTTCCGGATGGCCGATGCATACAGCGCGGCGCCTCCGCCTGAAAGGATGATCGAGCGGACGTCAGGAAGCCGTCCAACCGTGTTCTGCATTTCCTTGACGACAGCATTGATCAGCGGTTGCGACTGTTCGACATACGGATCGAGCACGATGTCCGAACCGTAGAAGAAGAACGGCATACGCTCGCGCAAGGCCTTGTCGATGCGCTCAATATCATCGACGGGTTCGCCCTGATCCTTCGAGATCAGGCCTGCAATGCGCTGGTAGATCTGGGATGCGCCGCCTGGCAGGCCACCGCTGCGCTTGTCGTCCATCGTGAACCCGTTCGCGTACACCCAGTCGGTTGTGAAGTAGCCGACGTCGATGACCAGGTGGGCGCTGTCGCGGCCGAAATCTTTCTGTCGGTTGCTTGACGCGAGGACGAGCGAGCCCAGCGGTTGCGGAACCACGATGGTTTTCTCGACGTGTACACGGGCCTGGCCAAAGTCTAGATCACCGGCGAATCGCTCCTTCAGTTCAGCGGAGTATTTCTGCATGTTGTGCACCGGCAGCCCGAGCACCAGCCGCTCGATGTGCGTCACACCCGAGAAATGGAAGGCGCCGGCCAGAAGGGCGGAGTAGTTATCGGACAGGACAAAGTCGTCGGCGAGCGTGCGGCCGGTATTGCCATAGGCGGCTGTCAAGGCGACATCGGGGCCGACCTCGTACTCGATGTCGTCGATGCGGATCGTTGCGACCTTGCGGGCGGCAAGAACGCTTTCCCCGTAATTTGAAATAGTGCGGCTCGCGGCGAGCGGCGCGAGCGAGGGAAACATGCCGGTTGCGACAGTTCCACCGGCCGCGCGGTATGCGTACTTGGTGTTGCCGTATCCAACGTCGATGGCGAAGACGGGGGTTTTCAATTCAGACTCCGGGTAGTGAAGTTGGGACCGGCGAAGTCGCACTTCATGTAGGACTTTCAACCGGCGCGATCCGCCAAACTCGCACTTCATGTACGAGTTCGGCAGTGCGAATCATCAAAGTCGCAGTTCATGTGGGACTTTGAGCGTGAGTCCAGTCTATCGAGCACCTGCCGAAGTCAAGTCGGCTAAGCGCGCGTGATCAGGTCAGCTTTTAGCCTTCGGACCGCTCGTCGCGGCCTTATCCTGCTAATTACCTACCGCGTCCATGACGCATCGATCCGCAGTAACAGCAAGAAAGAGGTTTTGCGCCCTACGTAAAGCCTCTTCTGTCCAGGCCGCACAATGACGCGGCCTTTTTCTGAATCAAATCAAGTCCACGCTGATCCACACTGAGGACCACTGGACACGGCGATATCCATACGATTGGCGGCGGTTTGCCGCGATGAGACGCAATGAGGACATGTGGACCCGGACACCGGACAGTCCCGCACGTCGCGCATTGCGTTCGCACGCGCCCTTTCAGCACACGACGCTGGGTGCACTCAGGAAGCCCGATACACCGCGGCGGAGATGAGTGTGCTTTGGGGCGGGGGAAATCCTGCGACACCGGGAAAGACCGGTCGATCGCGAACCCCGTACGGAAGACACACGGTAGGCGCAGCCGTTACCAGAAATGCGCAAACAGGATTCACCCGGCAATAAGCCCAGACGTCTCACCGCGCAGAGCGATGAGGGGCGTCCAGACCGCAGCGCGAGATCGCGCAGCGAGTCGGGGCTGGCAGGGCGGCCGGAAGCTGCAGTACCGGTGCAACGTGAGCGGGGAATTGCCCACGTAGCCAATACGTGTGGAGCGGGTTTGCGCGCAGCGCAGACCGGCCCGCACCGCAGCAGATGGACAGTCGGAACGCAGTTCTTCCCTGCGTCGGGCTGATCGGATGGAATCGCTAAAGGCGAGGAAGGCGGGACCCACGTCGGGGGTAACCGGCAAGGCCGTTTGGTAGCGGCCAGCGAGGGCAACAGGTCAGTTCACGCAGCACCACTGCCGGTCGCGCGCCGGGCACGTCGGGTAGGGGCGTGTGGTGAGGCCGCGGTGAGCAGGCGAAACACAGGCGCGGGCAGACCGCGCAAGCGGGGATGATTGTATGGCAGCGGTTCTCAATGTTCGGGCGGTCGTGAAGAGCTATGGCCTGCCGCCGGAGTTCACGGACGCGCTGCTGCGGCTCTTTGACGATCACGTCAACGAGGTGCACAGCAGAACGCGGATTAGCGCGAAGTCCCTCTCCGTCAAAACGCAGGAGAGGCGCACGACAGCGATCTGCAAATTGTTTGTCGAGTTGCGACAGCACGGCTTCGCTTTACAGACGCCGTGGTCGCTGAAACAGAAACATGTCGAGTTTCTTGTAAGACACTGGGTTGCGTTGGGGCAGAGCGGCGGGACGATCGAGAACAAGCTGACGTACCTGCGCGCGCTGGCGAGCTGGATGAACAAACGAAATCTTGTCGGCACGCTGGGAGACTACGTTGACCGGAAGGAGCATGATCTCGTCCGCTCGTACGTGGCGACCGAAGACAAATCATGGATCGCACATTCCGTAGATACGCAGGCAAAGATCGCTGAGATCGGTCGGACGTGTCCACATGTCGCGGTGCAACTGAAAATGCAGGCGGCGTTCGGCCTGCGCGTCGAGGAGAGCTTCATGCTCAGACCCGCTGAGACGGTTCGGGACTCACATACGCTTGGCGTGACGCGTGGGACGAAGGGTGGGCGGCCGCGCGAGGTTCCGATCGAGGCAAAAATTGCAGTGCTTGAGGAGGCGGCCCGACTGAGTAACGATCTGACCGGCTCGACGGTGCCTGCGGATCGAACGCTTAGGCAATGGCGCGACTGGTACTACTACGTTCTGGAAAAACACGGCGTGACGAAAGCGGGCCTCGGGGTTACCAGTCACGGGCTACGTCATGAGTATCTGCAAACGCTTTACGAGACAACGACCGGAGTGCCGGCACCGGTGAAGGGGCACGACGCGCGGCCGGATCTGGAGTTGCATCTTGAGGCCTTGCGGCGCGTCGTTGCGGACGCCGGTCACAGCCGGCGAACAAAAGCGAATGCGTATCTCTCGACATTTGCGCGTCAGGAGCGGCTGAAGAAGGTCACACCAACGATCGAGCAGGCGCACGAGGCACTCAAGGCAGCGGGGGGTAACAAGAGCAGGGCGGCGGCTGCGCTCGGTGTATCGCGACAGGCTTTGTATCGACTGTTGGGCACCGTGCAGTAAAAGAGCGTTTGCAGGCGAGGCGCTGCTGAAGCGCCTGCAGGAGCGTTTCCGGTGACGCGCGTCTTCCTCCCTATGGCGCGATCGCCCTCTCAATGTTGGTAGGCTTTCATATCTTTCGTCGCGTGCTAGATTCCCGCGTCCAAACGTCGGTACGGGAATATGCGAAATGGGTTTTGCCTTTATCCGGGAGGGTGACGCGACTTCCCACGGTGGGCGCGTTCTCACGTGCACGGTCACCAACCTAGTAGGCGGGAAGCCGCTCGCTCTGTTGGGCGACATGGTGTCATGCCCGCGATGCGGCGGTGTTTATCCAATCGTGAGCACGAAACCGCTGGGCATAACATTCGGTGGTCGGCCGGTTGCGTCGGAGGGCGACAGGACCGCGTGCGGCGCCACGTTGATCGCGACACAGTCGACCGCGACAGCCGCGCCGACGGGGGGCGCTGGCGACCCAGTAGGCGCTCAGAAGAACGTTGTATCGCATGGTGCGGATGCGGCGCAGACAGGCCCGTACCGAGGGCGGTTCCAGGTGCTCGACGATCGCACTCGTGCGCCGGTGACGGGACATCCGTACACCTTGACCGCAGCGGACGGGCGGACGGTGCAGGGCAGGACCGATAGCGACGGTTTTACCGACTGGCTCGACGGCCCTCAGGCATCGTCCCTCACGTTCGGCCATCAAGGAAGCGAGGGCGAGGCATGAGCGGCTATACGCCGAGCTCCGCGAACGGCGGAATGGCTGCGGGTGGCGGCGAAACTACGCAGGTAGGGTTGAGCAGTCGGCTGTCGCCGAAGGACAGGAAAGTCCTGTGCGATGCGATGTGCAAGTGCAACCGTATTGGGGTCGCCACGGTCGATGGCAAAATACGCAAACAATCCTGCGTGGCGCAGCGGCTGAACGCGGCTAATGCCGTATCCACCGGCACGACCGGCACACCCACAGAGTACCGGCCGGAGGTCTCATACGATATGCGCCCGGAGCCACCGGAGCCGATCATGAGTTCGACGAGCCCCCTCGAGTCGCACTCGTTCATTCCGGCATGGATCGGGAAATACTGGCCGGGTGGTAACGACGCCTATCAGGACATGAAAGGACAAGGCAATATTCGACGTCCCGATGTAGTGATCGTGAACGATCCGTCGCAACCTCCCGTGCAATCGAACATCAAATCGGTTGTCGAGATGAAGTTCCCTCCCGATAGTTTCGGGAGAGCCCAGCGCGACGACTATATCCGTATCGCCGGAAGCAATAGCAAGTTTGTGCAGATGACGCCTGCAGATTGCGGGTGTGGTGATGCGGAGCCGGAGGAAAAACCGGCGACGTCGAGCCAACCCCAGTCCGATCTTGAGCAGATATTTGGCGGTAACCTCTCGCGTGGCCTCGGAAATGTCTTGCCGCCGCCACTGATCCCGCCTCCCGTTTTTCCCTGATCACCACAATGACGAACGAAGAACTCGCAGCATGGGCCAACGACCCTGAACGGCAGGACACACTGCCCTACGGGCTATTCGAGCCTCGCTATCAGAAAGGTATAGTCGGTGCGGCTTTGGTTGTGCGCGGCGTGCTCTACTTCAGGAACGGTCATACAAGGGCTGTTCGCGAAGCGCTGACGCGGTGTTTCGATCTTTACTCGGCCGCGATCGCCGACTATCAGGATGCTGCGGACGCGGCGGCTGGGCACCAACCTTCAACGGCGGGCCCGTTACGGTGGTTTTACGAAGAGGGCAAACAGCCGGTACCGTTCGAGAAGGCGCCGGCGTTCGGCCGGGTTGCTGCCGCAATTCCCGCTGATGAGGCCTTCGCGGTGACCGTTACGAGCGCGGACCACAAACTTGCCGCGGGTTTCTTCGAATTTTCCGTGTTCTGCGTTGACACCTGGCAAGCGAACGCTGGCCGCGGTCTGGATGTTCTGGCATTTTCCGTCCCGCGCGCATTTCTCCAGATCCGTCCCGGCGTCTTTCAGTCGCTCTTCGCGACCATCGCCTCCCTGGTCCCGACCGTGCATGGACACGCCGGGTATGCGTGCAACGTGCCGCCGATGGGACGGGAACCCAACGAGGCGAGCGAGTATTTCCTCGCGCGTCGCTACGGGCCGGGACTCGATGTTGGCGACCCCATGCGCACCAACGTGCGTGACCTGGTCGACCGCATCAAGACAGTGGATTGGCTGGTTGCGCTTGATGCTGACATGCTGCGCCTCGTCGGAGGGGCAGCCCGGTTGCCACTACCGCCGGACTGGTATGGGCGCCGGCCTTTTAGCGACGGTGGGGTGATTATCCAGGCGGGCGCGGAACCACAAACTGGTGTCTCGGCGGGCGAGGGCAGCCAGCCGGCGCCGCCGCCAGCTTACGTTGCGCTGAACGCCGCCCTGCGTCCCATCGTTGCGGACACGATTGACAGTCTCCAGGACGGAACACTGAGCAGTACGGCGCCGCTGCTCGACACCACCGTCGCGAGCGAGGGGTGGTTGCGCAGGTTCGACGCGTCACCCGACGATCTACTGCGCGCGCAGGCAGCAATACTCGATACGCCCAAGCTGTCCGATTCGGATCCAGCCTGACGAGGGTGGCCATGTCTCCGGTTTCTCGAGACACGGGTCTGCCCGAACCGGTTGCGTACGCAGGCATCGAAGGCGAACCAAATGGATGCGAATATCGACCCGGTTATGGCGGAATCCGGGGTCATTTTTCCGAGAGAATGGGATCTCTCTCAGGTTCCAGACGGCCCTCGGAAAACACTGGAACCCTTCAAGCCGGCCTCGCGCCGGTTTTTTTTAGGCGTGCGCACTGCGGCACGCAACCCTCTATCGAGTCTCAGCGTCATCTACCAGCGAAACGCATGGGTTTTCATCATCCGCGCGCGGCAAGACGGATTGCGGGGCGCTCAGGGGCACTAACGTCACGCTGATCGCCCACGTAGGCCTGAGCACAGTTGGTACCCGGCATTCCTCGCCGTGCGGCCGGCGATTTTCCGGCACACTACCGGCAATATCCCTAGCCCCGCATTCCATGGCCAAATTGTTCAAGCCTACTGCCGAGCAGCACGCGGTCGTAGACGCTGCGCTCGGCGGCGGCGATCTCAAGATAAAGGCATACGCTGGTGCCGGCAAGACGTCGACACTCAGGTTGATTGCCGATCGACTTGGTAGCAGTCGTGGAGCCTATCTCGCCTTCAACAGGGAAATCGCCGAACACGCTCGCCGGATTTTTCCGCCGAACGTCAGCGCGCGCACCGTGCATTCACTCGCGTACTCGTCCGTATCTTCTGCTCTGACCTCCCGCGTGAACCTGCCGGCCGAACCGCCGCACGAACTGGCTTCACGCTTCGGGCTTGGGCCGGTCCAGGTGCGCACGATTACGGGGAAAACCGTCGAGGTCGCACCGTTTGAGATCGGTCGGATGATTGCCGACGGCCTCGGTCGCTTTTGCCGCTCGGCGCAGCAGCATCCGGAAGCCGCGCATATTCCTGTCGACGAAAAGGTGGAAGATAGCGCCGCTGCCTCGCTTCGCGAAGCGTTGCTTCCGTATGTAGCGCGGCTGTGGACTGAGAGCATAGATCCGCGCGGTCGTAGTGCCATCACGCCGGACGTCTATCTGAAAGTGTGGGCGCAGGCCCAGCCGCGTGTTGAGGCAGACTTCATTCTGTTCGACGAGGCGCAGGATAGTGATGGTGTCATGCTCTCGGTGCTGGCACGGCAAAGTCACGCGCAGATCATTTACGTCGGCGACCCGTACCAGCAGATTTACGAATGGCGTGGCGCGGTGAACGCGATGGCTCAGATCGATGCTCCGGAGCGCGCGTTGACCGAATCGTTCAGGTTTGGAGACACAATCGCTGCGCTTGCCAGTCGCATTCTCGGTCTGTTTGGGGAGCCTACGCCGCTCCGAGGCCAGAACACGATCGGATCTCTGCTGGTGGACGATCCGACCATCTCGCCGCCGGTCGACGCGGTCCTGTGCCGGAAGAACGTATCGGCGATCTGGCATCTGGCTGCAGGGATAGAGGCTGGATTCAAACCGGCGATCCGGATGAGTCCCACGGAGATTGAAGCGTTCGCGGATGGGGCGGATCAGTTGCTGATGGGAAGGCGGGCGTTTCGCCCGGCTGCATTTTCGTTGTTCGAAACCTGGAAGGATGCTCAGGGGTTTGCTCAAAGCGCCGTTGGGCGCGATTTGCTACCGATCGTTCGGATCGTCGACGAGTTTGGTACTGGCTATCTGCGAGCGCTCGCCGGCCGCGTAACTCCCGAAGCGAGCGCGGACTATGTGATCTCCACCGTACATCGTGCGAAGGGGCTCGAATGGAAGCTGGTGAAGGTAGTCAATGATTTCCGCTTCAAGATCATCGACGGTCGCCTGACGCTGGAAGAAGACGAAATGCGCCTGCTCTATGTGGCAATTACGCGTGCCCGGCATCTGCTGGACATCTCGGCACTACGCGAGGAGCTTATGCGGTTGTTCACCTCGAAGCGCCCGTCGACGGTATAGCAAAGGGGCTGCGCTCGCACAGGGTATGGTGCGTGAGGCACAAGGCAACTACCAGCGGCCACGGTCGGGCAGCCCGTCGACCGCGGCGGCGGCCTCTGCCTCGTAGAGCACGTAGGGATCCCGGTTCGGGTTAAAGACTCTAGGAAACTGGATGTAGCGCTCGCCATCGATGGTCACCGACTGGGCGTGATGGACCAGCTTCCGATAGCGGGCAGCGTCTCTGAGCGTCGGCTCAATCGGCCAGGAGTCGGCTGCGACAATCGACGCGTCTACGATCCGCCGGGCGAGCATTGCGAAAATCGGCCCGCGCTTTTCCCAATCTGCGTCATTGCGAGCCAGCAGGTCGAGTACGAACTGACCATCGGGCGCACCGAGCTCCATTTCAACGAGTTGCTGGAGATCGGCCGCTTGGGCAGGAGGGCGGTTCAGCCGGTGATTCCAGATGAGCCCCACTCGATCCAGAGCCGCATTCATGTCTGCGCCTACCGGTTCCCACGGGGTGGTCATACCGCAGCCGTCGCAATAAATGCAGACAATCTTTTCGGTCTGGGGAGCGCCCGGTGGGCGGGGCATGGTGTCGCCGATTTCCGGCGGTCCGCCCTCACGACCGAAAACACCATAGTCAAACCCGTCTTCTCCGAGTTGCGCTACAACCCGCTGGGAACGGCCGACGGTGGGGCGACCGCCGCAATGGTCACAGGGATAAAGTTGCTCGTACATGCGGGAAGGATGAATGTTTGGAAAGTTGGCTGCATTATTGCCTCTATGGGTTATTTCCAAAAGCGGGAACAACGCGCATTCCAAACCCTAATACCAGTGATCAACCCAGAAAAGCCGGTCCGTAATATCGGGTGCAATAGATCCTCGTTTAATGGATCCCCGTTTATTTCCGGTTGGGCGGGGCTCGCGGTAGCCGATCATGAAGTAGACCGTCGAGTAGCCGGCCGGCTAACGATTTGCCCGCATCCCTCATTAAAACGTCGCCCGGTCGCCGGGTACTGATCGCGCAGCGAATGTGCACAGGCAGGATGCATTGGACGCGCCTTGGTTCTGATCGGGGCGGGCGGTGTGTGACAGCAAAGTGCCGCAGTCCTGGCGGAACAGCGCTTCTGCATAGTCGAGGAACGCCTCGAAGCTTTTTTCACAACGCCGGTTGACCGGCGTGCCGGGGCTGCCGATCTTCCGGTCGGTGGGATCGTAGCCCGCGGTGCGCAAAGCAACGAGGCTGTCTTCGTCGCTCATGAGCCAGAAGTTCCAGCGGATCGTGAAATACCACCAGGTCTTCGCGCTCGCGAGTTCCGCCCAGCTCGCGCTGAAGTCGAGTACCGATCCCAGGCTGCTGAAAAAAACGCAACGGATGCCATCCGCGTCCGCCGTTGCAGCAACGACCTGGCGTCCGTCAGACAGCGACCTGGCATTCTGCCAGGCCGCGCCCAGACCGGGATAGCGGCATTGCCACTCGCTCGAGCGTGAGATAAAGCGGTTCAGGAAAAAGGTTTTGCCTTGCACGATGATCTCCGGTGAGGCCGACGAAAGTCGGCGTACATCCAGATTGCCTGCGACAGTGGCAAGTCAAGCACCGGCAGCGGGCACGTACAGGACACCCAGTGGGACGTTCGGCGCTGAAACGTCAATTGCAAAGACGTCGACCTTGTCGGCGCCGAAGTGAGGATGAACCAGCGGGTGCTCGAAGTAGCCGCGCCAAGGTTTGAGCATCTGAAGGTCCAGGTTCGAGCGGGCTGGATAGCCGAGGGTCAACAGGACGTAATCGTATTGCCGACTCTCGATGCGCTTGCGCCAGTATGGCGTCGCCAACCGATACTCGAGCGGTTTGATGCCAGCTGCGATGTCATGGAAATAGACAGCTTTAAGGCGCAGCGTCAGCACTCTCGGGCAGCGGGTCGCCGCCGGGCTGCCAGCGGGCAAGACGGCGACAACTTGGGTATTCGCTGGTTCTGTCCTATTGTTCATTTTTCGCGTTCCGTTAGCTATTCGGAGGCAGCCATGATCGACACTGGTTTCTGGCTATGTATCCGCTGTCGCCAGGAAATCCCGACGAAGCTGACCGACCCGGGGATCGATTCATTCGGGATCTACTTCATCTGTCCTTTCTGCAAACGGCGAAACCAGCTGGAGACCCTCGGGCATCAGCGCGGGGCGCTTGTTCTACGTCAGACTGGCAAGTAAGCGCTCCGCCGTTCTTCGGCTGTCGTGTTGCCCGAGCAGCATCGATGGCTTCGTCGAGCGTTGCGCGCGGTTGATCGATGGGCATGTCGACCGTGTTCAGACGCCAGTAGCGGACCCACCCGGAATCGCATTGTTCGGCCGTCGCGTTGATGAAGCGATAACGCTCCGCGTCTGCGGCCTGTGCCGCGTCCTCACTCCTACGGGGGGCGAGTGCGGCGGTGGCCTCTGCCTTGCTCATGGCGCCGTAGTCGGTGTCATCCCAGACGGCGCCGATTCCTCCGCAGTCGCTGCATCCCACGCCGAGTTCACAGCCGAGCGTTTCGCTATAGGGGTATTTGCCGACTGGATGTCCATCCTCGGACTCATGACAGCCGGCGCAGATGCGCCATTCGCCGTTACCTGAACCTATCGCGGCGGCGACGCCTGCGAACTCAATCGGTGTCGTGCCGGGTGTCGCATCGCCCATTGTCGGGACGCTCCCGACAAGAGCTACGCTCGCGCCAACAAGCAGACCATCCATCCATCCATGTTTCACCGAGCGCGATCGTGCCGGCACTCGCTTCGTTGGGATAGATCTTCCTGCACCATTCGCCAAAGAGCTGACGGTGCGAATCGGTCCAGCCAGTGAGTGCCTCCCGACAAGCGCCATCTACCAAGCCGAGCAGGGCGTTGACGCGTGCTTGCAGACTCGACGCGCGCTCGCGGATGGAAGTCAACGCGTCCTGTGATATCGAGGAAAGGTTGGAGTCGGAATGCGGACCGTCATGGGAAGCAATGTCTGCAAGATCGCGGGCAATATCGATGAGGAGGATTTTCATTTGGCTGTCGCTTCGACTCGTTGAGAAGGGCCGGCTCGTCCGGCGCTGCGCGACGACAATGTCGTCTTGATTTCGAGCCTAGCGACGTGCCGTCGAAGTCAAGCTGCAGGACCACCGGGGAATGCGCCTATCCGGCCGGTGGTAGCAATACCTGAGAGACGGGGCTTCGGTCGACATCCCACTCGACCGAGGGTATACCGCGTTGGTGCCGCAACTCGCGCTTCGCCTGCTTGCGTGCTTCATAGGCGGGTAAGCCGTTCATCCCATACACCTCGACGTGATAACGCTGCGGCGTGTCGGTGAGTTCGAAGTCCGGCAGCATGTCGTCGCCCTTCGCCGTGCGCATCGGTTTTTCGAAGGCGCGATGTTCTGCTACCAGTCTGTTTGCGAGCGCGACCTCGTGGATCGAATCGCACGGAATGAATGCGTTCGAGCAAAGCATCGCGGCGAGATCGACCAACCGGAGGTGCCCCTTCGAGGTGCGTTCAACGAGGAGAATCGCGACGACCCGCGCGCTGCGATCGCCGAGAGCGCGCCACGCGTGGGGGAAGGTCTTCTCTGCATGAGTGATCAGATCAGTGCTTCCATAGTATTTCCGGGCACTTTGGCGAAGGCTGAGCGCGTAACCATACTGCGTGCGCGTGAGCTCGTTGATCTCGCCGACGATCAGCCCGCGACGATTCGTTTTGCCCTCAATGGTGATGCCGTCGAGAAATGCATCGAACTCGGCGTTGATCGCTGCACGGTCGGCCTCTTCGTACCGACGCATGACGTGCAGCGCTTTCTGCGCGGATTCCCCGTTAACTACGGCGTCGCCGAGTTCGGTGAGCAGCATCGCGTTGCAGGCGGCCCAATGGCGACTTGTCGCGAGACCGTTCCACCGGGTCAGGCCCGACGCCATCCACAACGCCTGGAGGAAGGCGAGCAACGTCGCCGCGCGGCGCGACGTGGTCGGCTGGCCAGCGACGGCGGTGCGTTGCGTGCCGGTCGAGACCTCCCGTTGTGTCAGCGCGATATCGAGTTTCGCGTTGATCCCCATCGGCGTGACGACGATGGCAGCGCTTGTATCGCCTCCTGCGGCGGATGATTGTGTCTCAGGGTCCTTGTAGAACAGGCATGCCGGCTGGCCTGCGCTGCCGGAGAAGTGGCGGTGACCATCCTCAGGCCATCCCGCGAGGTGGCAGAACTTTCCGTAGCGCCGGATCACGATGCGAAGCGGCTCCGCACGCGTGGCGCACAGGCAGATGGCATAGCCGGGCGTCACCTTGGCGCGTTCGAGCCGTGACACATAGTGCGCGGGGTTCTCCTGCACGTCGCTCAGCGGGTGTTCCGCGTTGTCGAAAGACACGTTGGGCATGACGACTCCGTTCGATCAGTTCACCACTAATGGACGCCCGGGCCGATATTCGCGACCGGTCGCTCTGTCGGTGAGAAACCACTCGTCGCTTGTCAGACGCGTGGCGTGGCAATGAGGGTAGTGGGCTTGCAGCCGCTCGCGCTCAGCTTCGATGGCGATCCGTTCCTCTTCGTATTCCCGGGCCTTGCGTCGTTCGTCGACCCGAGACCACCAGGCGACGAGGGCTGCAAGCGCGAGCGCGCCACCGAGCGCGCCGTACCCTATCCACGATGGAACGTTGAAAGAAATGCACAGCCGTTGAACAACCTCGCCGACGAGGACGGCGGCGAGCGCCAGGGGCCAGTATTCAAACAAAGGCATGAGAGCGTCGTTCTCAGGCCGCGCGCGCGGTGCGGCCGCTGTTGCCGGCCGAGGTGTCAACGGAGCGCGATACACCGACGTCACCCCTGGCCACAGTGCCGGTGATGCGGCGCAGTCGCTCGTCTACCGCCCGCTGGAAGACGTTTGTGATGGGAAAACGGCTCGAGAAGAAGCCCATCGCTCCGCTCACGAGCATGCTGAATGTCGCCGTCATCGTGAGAATCGTTCTGGCGAGTTGACCGAGCATCGGCGCCGTCGAGGCAAGTGAAGGTGCCGCCGCCATGATTCTGTAAAACGGCATCAGGTTGTGAAGAACGTTCTCCGGTGCAAGAGCCGTGGCGACAATAAACCACCAGAACAGCAGCACCGGCATTGCGATCCCAGTTACCACGAGACATTTGATGAGGAAACGAGCGACCTCAATGAACTGGCCGACATAGTTCCGGGGATCGAGCATCGACTGGATGCGCAGCTCGATGTAATCCGGCTCGGGAATAGAACCAGCGACGACTCCGTTGATCAGGACAAGGCAGTCGGTCGATCGGGCGGATTGCGCAAGCTCCGATCGGAGTCTGGCCAGCTTTTGCTTACGGGCGTACTCGACCGCGAAAGCTGTAAGTGCGGCAAGAGCTGCGGCCTGAATTGGCGAGCTACCGCCGGTCACCGCAATCATGACCGCGAAGAACGTCGCGAAGAGGGCTGAAACGAGGGCGGCGGAGCCCCAGAACTGATTGCGGATTCGGAGATTGGTCACTTTGCACCTATGGTTTGCGATTCGATGTGGTCAGGGTTTGTTGTGCGCGCCGGTAGCGGCTGCAATGGCCATGGTCGGAGCCAGATACCGGAGCGGTGGCGCGAGTCAGTGGTAAGCGACGGTTCGCCGATGGCTTCGGCGAGCTCGACGAGGAACGAATCGTTGTCTTCGAGCCACAGCAGAACCCATGGGTGCGTGCGTAACAGATCGGGCGCCTGCGCCTGCAACAGTTCAACGAGTTCGCGGGTTTCGTCGATTCGTTTGATCAGCCGGCGGCAATCCCGGCCTGCCAGTCGCTCGACGTGGGAAGGGGGAGAGCGGTGGAGTAATTTCGCGATCAGTTTGTGCATGTGTCTTCCATGGCGTTAAACGATCACTTCGACCAGATCTTCCTGGCCGCGCCAGAACGATTGGTCCCCGTCGTCCATCACGGTGACGATGCCGGTCTCGAGATCATGGTCGGTCACCACGCCCTCGCCGAAGCTGGCGACATCCGTCTGGTAATAGACCCGGCGAAGCTTCAGCGAATCAGGGTCCCGCTGCTCGATCGGTTCGGTCATGGCATTCCTGGGAAGGGGAACGCACGTGCGTGCGCGTGCATTGATTCTGGCCGGATGTGGAGCCAATGGACGGGCGAAAGCGGTGGGGATTTCGGGAGCTTTCGTGACGATGCCAGGGCAACCACCCGGGCTCGTTGTCGCGCTTAGGTCGAAAGCTGTATGGTTTCCCGCACCATTCCGGCTAAGGGCGCGTAACGAGTTGCACGCACGGGCATGCTGCGCAATTTGCAGGCACCGCCGACGAAGGGCACGTCGGGACTGTGATTCGGCGGACTGTCCACAGGCTTATCCCATCCACTCTGTGGATAACATGGGCGTGGCAAAAGCTGGGTGGTTTGTCGGCGCATTCGGACCTTCCTGCGGTAAGCAACCGGCTACGATGACTCGATCCACAGCGTCGCCGACGCATCGACCTGGCCCGCGCAGAGCGCGCCTATTCTTAAGCCCGACGGGACTCACGCCCGTTGCGGATGTGTTTCCGTCTTACAGCTACGGAAGCACTTGTGAAGTCACTGCGAATCCTTCGCCTTGTGAAGATGATCTGCCACACGAACGGCCTGCCACAGGCGGTGCTTCTGCAGATTGTCCGATCAAGGGACCAGTACAGCCCTCTTTACCGAACAGCCGCGCTACGTCACCTTGTGTTTCATGCACCGCTTTCGGTGACTGGCGGTCGGCCGTTTGCCGAGCGACGC
Source organism: Paraburkholderia sediminicola (assembly GCF_046026855.1). GTDB lineage: Bacteria > Pseudomonadota > Gammaproteobacteria > Burkholderiales > Burkholderiaceae > Paraburkholderia > Paraburkholderia sediminicola_A. The sequence goes on from NZ_JAQQET010000032.1 coordinate 76,484, forward strand.
CGGCGGGTGCGCAAGCACTACGCCGTGTAGGCACGCTCAATCCAACGTTTTCCTATCCCTCAGGGGCATTGTCCCCAAAGGGCATGCCTCGTCCATTTCAGGAGTCAGGCATGTACAACCACTTCATCGAAACTTTCATCGACGCACAGACTGCGGCATGGCGTCACTACAGCGCAATCGCTGCGACGGAGAAGCGCCTCTTCGCGGATATGAGTGATCCGGCCGTCAGGGTTCCCGGTACCCGCGAGATCGTGGAGGAATTGCGGCGCACTTATTCAGTCCTCGCCGATCGTATTATTACCAAGGCACGGCAGCAGTTCGCCATCGGAGCTGCACGACCTGTCGTTGACCGTAAGTCGGTCTTCGAACAGGCTGGCTTCGATATCGAACGTTCGCTATCGCTGGGCAAAGCGCCGGATTTTGATCGCCTGTGGCTGGTGTTGGCAACGCAACTGGGCGGAACTCGCGGTCCGGCTGGAGAGCAGCAATGAGCCGGCGCCAGCGGGTCGAACGCGCTGCAATGGGCGGCGATCCCTACAAGACCGAACTGATCAAGTCGATGCGAGAGTTTTCGCATTCGCATGACCCGTACACGGTGTTTTCGGACTTCGTCGAGATGTGCGCGCTAGCGCTCAGCAATCGCTTCGATCACCCGCAGTTCGATGCGCGGGAGAAGCGTTACCTGGACATCGTCGGCAAGTACAAGGCTGAGGAGGTCCAGCGATTTGCCGCGATGTTTGCGGCGTTGCAGATGTGCTATCGCACGCGCGTGGATGCGATTGGCGATCCGGGATGTCCCGGGATTCCGGGCGACGGCCTGGGCGACGTGCTCGGCGAGATCTTTATGGCGCTGGAGCTGGGGAACGATCGCGCAGGGCAGTTCTTCACGCCCTATAGCGTCTCGTTGCTCATGGCGATGATGACCGTCGGCGACGCCGCTTCCGTTCGGGAGAAAGGATTCGTCACCCTCCAGGAACCGGCGTGTGGGTCGGCCGGAATGGTGGTCGCGACGGCTCAGGCAATGCATCAGGTCGGGTTGAATTACCCCGAGACCCTGCACGCTACCTGCGTTGATATCGATCAACGCTGTGTTCACATGGCGTTTGTCCAGTTGTCGCTGTTGGGTATCCCGGCCATCGTTGTGCACGGTAACGGCCTCTCACTCGAGGTGTGGGGTGTCTGGTACACGCCAGCGCACGTTATGCTTGGTTGGGGTCGCAAACTCAGACGACGGCGCGAAGCGGAGGCTAAGAGCATCATCGCCGGGTACACGGAGCCGCCGGGCAATTGCAACGAACCGGGAACGACGGCTCCAGACGGACACGCGCCGGGGTTGGCCGTTCCGGAGGTCGCTTCAACCGCTGATGGACAGCATCACGCAGTTGAACAGGAGGAAGGCGACGTCGCCGTCGCGGTCGATGCTGATCGTGCGGAGATGCAGTTCGACGCACAAACATCTATAGCAGCCCTGTTCGAAGCGCTGACCGGGCAGGCGACTGCTGTGAAAGCAGAGAACACGATTTTTGATCGTATCGAGCAGATGACCCTGTTTTGACGTAGTTGTTTTCGCAAGTTAGTATTTTTCTGTGGAGCGATCCACCATGAAGTAACGTGTGCTACGGCCCGATCGCGAGATCGGGCTTTTTTTCGCCTGCGGCAAGTCTCTAAGACGCCATGTTTTTTGCGTCTTTCCGCCGCGTCCGCTGAGACACCTGACTGTATCGTTGCTCTACCTTCAGCGTCATTGACGCATCGATCCGCCGGCTCGCCCGGCAACCGTTTGTTAAACCCATCGGGAACCACTCCCGATCGGGGGCAGGTTCCCTCTCTGGAGAACCTGCAATGCAACAACAACTCACTGCTCCCCTCAAGCGCATCAGGCTCGGTCGCAATCCCCGGACGTACTTCGATCCGAAGAAGATGGCGGAAATCACCGAGTCGATCCGGGCGCACGGCGTAGATACGCCGATCATCGTTCGTCCCGTAGTTGAAGAAGACTACGATTTCGAGGTGATCGCTGGTGGTCGCCGTTACCGCGGAGCGTTAGATGCCCACGGGGGGGACTATGCGATGCCCATCACTGTAAGGGTGGTCGATGATGTCGAGGCGCGCCGTATTGCGCTCACTGAAAACATTCAGCGCGACGATCTGTCTCCCGCTGAAGAAGCGGTCGATGCCGCCGAGTTGCTTGGATTGCACGGTGGCGATCGCGACGTGACGGCCAAGATTCTTGGGTGGTCGCGCTCGACACTGGATGGCCGCCTCGCGCTGCTGAACTGTTCCACAGCAGTGCTCGACGCACTCAGCCAGCGACAGATCAGCATCGCTCACGCTGAACTGTTGGCCGCGCTCTCGAAGGAGAATCAGGACAGGGTCCTGCCTGTTGTCGTCGCTGAGAAGCGGTCGGCCGCAGATGTGCGCAAGCTGGTCGAATCGGCGTCGTGCGCACTGGCTTCAGCGATTTTTGACAAGGCGGACTGCGCGGGTTGCCCGCACAATTCGTCGACTCAGGCCCAGATGTTTGGCGAAGCGATCGGGACAGGCAACTGTACCAACCGAGCCTGCTTCAACGAGAAGACGGAAAAGCAGCTTGAAACGATCGCGGTACCGTTGCGCGAAGAGTTTCAGGTGGTGCGAATCGTCCGGGCAGGTGATAACAACACCCGCGTTCAACTTGCTGTAGACGGGCCGAAAGGCGTTGGGCTGGAACAGGCGAAAGCCTGCCACGCCTGCTCGAACTACGGTGCTGCGGTTAGCGGTTTGCCTGACGCCATGGGAAAGGTCTATCGAGGGCAGTGCTTCGATACGGTCTGCAACATGAAGAAGGTCGGCGCCCGTATTCAGGCTGAGAAAGCTGCAACGGCGCCGCAGAAGACTGCTGCCGACAAGGGCAAACCGGGGACGAAAGGGGCGGGTGCCGCATCCGCCACTACGGTGGCCGCGAGTAATCCGACTGCGACTGTTGTGGCCGAATCCGAGAGGGTCAAGTCCTATCGTGTGAAGCTGTGGCGCAAGGCCCTGCGTGCCGACATCGGCATGGATCATGATCTGGCGCGCCAGTACCTGATCGCCGTCGTGCTCAGCGGTCATGCCCGACAGATCGACGATGCTGTCTATCGCAAATTGTTCGAGCGGATCACCGGCACGGACTCACCTGTCGCCAACCTGCCCAAGGCTGTCGAAGCGGTGCAGGCGGCAGGCGCCGATGCTCAGTCGAACCTGATGATCGGAATGATCTTCTCCGCGATCGACGGGCTCGATGTCACTTACCTTACGCAACTCTGCAAAACCCACAAGCTGGACCTTAAAAAACACTGGAAGCTCGACAAGGAGTTTCTGGAGTTGATTACCAAGTCCGAAATGATGGTGCTGGCCGACGAGTTAGGCATTCGTGCCGCGCTTGGTGACAGTGTCAAAAAGGTTTTCGCGAAATCGAAGCCGGAGGTTATCGAGGCCCTGCTCGCAGTCGATGGTTTCGACTATGCAGGCAAGGTGCCGAAGGTGCTCAAGTTCTGACGTGCGCTCGGGTCATGCCGAAGCGCTCTCCCATTCAACGCCGCCATTGCGCGGCGTTTCTTATTTCTGGAGTTTCCATGTTTCAGGCAATTGAAGCGCTGGTTCGCACGACCGGCAAGCTGGTGCTGTCGCTGTCGATGGATGGCGAGAGGATGGTCGTGTTTCTGACGCCCCAGGGCGACTCGAAAGAGGCTGTTCTGCGCCAGCCCTTGATTCTGACGGCGACGGGGGCCGAGCTCGACGAGGGTTTCCTTGCCGCGGTTCAGTCGTATTCGAGCGCGCATAAATCGCTCGATGAACAGGTCGCGGCGACAACGGCGATCCTGCAGCAGGCTGAGAAGTCCCAGGCGGGGAAGGCCCAGAAGGCGCTGTCGAAGAAGACGGCACCTGCATTGCCGGCGCCGTCTTCGGGCAATGACGATGACGAGGAGGCTGATTCGGCCGGAGCGTCAGAACCGGGTGGCGAAGTATCGATGCCGCAGGCGACTGACAAGCCGGCGGGTACCGACCTTTCCCAACTTCTTCTGTGAGGTAATTTATGACTATCAGCATTGCCGCGCTGGTTCGGGAGTTTGCCTACAACGGTATGACTCTTCTGGATCCCGGGCCGTCATTTTCGCCAGATCAGGTTCGCGATCTGTACACCGCTCAATATCCCGAACTGACGACCGCAGCGGTCGACGGTCCGGAAATGGCGGGCGAGGTCGCTCGATACAAATTCGTGCGTGCAGCTGGGGCCAAAGGCACCAATGCGTAAATCCACCCTGCTCAAAGCTCTGTCCGATCCGGACTCGGGCTTCAACTCCGAGGAACCGCCCGAAAGGGCGGTTTTTTTATATGACGAGGATGTCAAATCATGCTGCTCGATTCTTCATCGGTTGATCGAGGCGTCGCTGGGTGCATCGGCGCGACGTGGCAATCGTCACGCGTTGCCGCTGCCGGACGTCGACCTGCCACTGATTTTCTGACTCTTCCGGACCTTCATGACGGCATCCCGCCGTTGGCCAGGGTCCGCCACCGCGAGGAAGCGCCTTTCGTTGACCTCGTCATTGCCCAGTTCGAGCACGGGCCGTTGCGTGCGGCTGACGTCAATGATCCGGTCGACGCGGGCGATGCGTTCCAGCAGGCTTTCTATGCCTGGGTGCAGCGCGAGCTCCCTACCACGCAGCGTCTCTGTTTCGGGGCCGAATTAATGGACTCGAACGCTGTTCAGGATGCAATCGAGCATCAGTACGAGAGAAATGATTTCACCCCGACATCGCCGCTGCATCTGGCCCTGAAGCTGCCCGATGAGCACCTCTATGTTATCGGGGCAAAGGGAGATGAGCTTGGCGCGATTCACCCACTGTTGTTGCCGAGTGTGCTCTGGCTCATCGACCAGGCCTCCTGGAAGACGTTGCTTGTGCGGACGCCCGGCTGGTTTCTCAACGAGTTCTCCTGCTGGCATTGGGAAGGCGACGAAAACGCGTCCGACGATGAGGTACGGGAATTCATTGCGGACTATCGGGGTCTCGAAGGCGAAGATGCTGACCGATACCTGCCATCAGCGGTGAAACCGGAGTTTTATCCGGATGAGCTGCGCAAGCCCGCTCCCGTCGCCGGGAGGCGGCGGAAAAACCCGCTGCTGAGCGAGTACGAGCTCCTCAAACTGCGTATCCGTTGCCGCGGAATGGCTCGCCGAGTGTGCACCGAAATGATCACGCTTACCAGGTTGCTTAGGCACGCCGGAAAGAGGGATCTGTTTCAGGGTGCTCACGACGGAAGTCCTGCCTATGCGGCCTGCAGTATCGCGCTAACCAATAGCGAACGTATCGGCGAGCTCCTCGACGATCACTTCGAGCAGGAATCGCAGAGCGGCGAGTACACGTACTACTCGGGTTTCAGTCCCTTTGCCTTGACCCGCGGCTCTATACGTCGGCAATACGCCGACTGGGCGCTCGCGTTCCAGATCCTTACCCATCTTGATCGCCTTCTGGCGCTCATCACTATTTAGAGGAACATCCCATGACTGGTATTGCTAAAGGCAACACCGGCAGCGAAGTTCAGCTGTCGTCAGCCATTCTTTTTTACTCGGGGCAGAATGGCGATCAGTTTGCGACCATCCATCCTGTATCCCATGACCCGAAGACTTCCCGCCCGTTGATCGGCGCGGGTCGTCCGATGGACCGTAACGCGTTGCTCGGGACGTTGCGCAACCTCGACAAAAATGCGGCACCCAAGGCTGATTTCCTCCCGCCTACCGTGCTTGCCATCTCTCCCGACGCACTGACGTGGTGGTGTGCGCCTGCATCCCGCCGTGTCTTTTTCGATTGCAAGGAACTGGGCAAGCGTAGCGCCGTTGTTTCGCACCCGGGTCTAGCCTTTCAGGCAGCGGCGAAGGGCTTCAGTGTCTTCGCGTTGAAAGACGCGGGGCGCCCATCGCTCGATTCGGTGCTGTTTGAACCGCCGTACTTCAACACGTGGGATATGGGCCAGATCTGCATTGGTTCGGCTCAAGTGCCACGCCGTATTGACGTGGCGTCCATAGATGGCTGGGAGTCGGGCTTCTTCAATTCGGCGTTCACGCATCCGAACGTGGGAGGTAAGCGTGTCGACTACGAAACGGGCTTCTTTGCGTTCTGGCGTGACATGCTCGATGGCAAGTTCGACGCCGGATTCCCGCTGGAACTTCTTGTTCCGGTCAAACCGACCCTGGCTGACCTGATCGGCGGCAAGATCGGGAGGGCGCAATGAACCCGGTCGATCTGGTTCTTCAACGTTCGTTCCCGTCGGTCATGGTGCCGGCGCGTGAACCACTGGTCGCCATGACGGGGCCCGGGGAGCGGTTGCTTGTCGCTGCCGACGGCGTGTATCTGGAAGTCATGCGCGCGTGGATTCACATCATCAGGCGCATTGCGCGCTACGAAGTGGATACCGCGATCCCGTATGGTGCCGTCGAACAGAAGACGCAGCTGCTTTGCGGTTCGGTACCACCGGCTCTCGTCGCGGAATTTCTGCAGATGGCTCGCAGAGCACTTCCCAACGAGGCGGGTGCATGGATCGTGTGGAGCGCGTTGACGCTGGAGTTTCGACTCGTCGCGCTGCCGTCGCTCTCACACGGCCCCGGCTACCTCGTCTATGAGCGGCCGCCGCTCGCGGACGGTGATTGTGTCGTGGTGGATTGTCATTCGCACGGAAGGGGGGAAGCCTTCTTTTCGCGTACCGACAATCAGGATGACCGGCACGACGTAAAGTTCGCGCTTGTGCTCGGGCATTGCCATCAGGAACCGTCGACGGCATTGCGGCTATGTGCCAAGGGGATCTTCGAGAAAATCGGCACGATCCCTGAGCCGTGGGCAAATGCGCTTTCGGCACAGGTGACGCGATGAGTCAGCCGATCACGCACACCATTCCGCAGGAGATGATCCAGCGGGCCTGGAAGGTCGTTGTTGTCGGGGCAGGCGGAACCGGAAGCGCATTTCTTCCGAGTCTCGCGCGTCTGCACCATGCGATGGTTGAACTGGGGCACCCGGGTGGTATCGAATGCACCGTGTTTGACGATGACACCGTGAGCGAAACGAATGTCGGACGGCAGGGCTTCTATCCGAACGACGTTGGCCAGCACAAGGCGCTTCTGATGGTCAATCGCCTGAATAACCTGATGGGGACCCGCTGGAACGCGGAGCCACGACGGGTGGATTCGAGCGTCAGGTTCGATGCTGATCTGGTCGTTGGATGTGTCGATTCCCGTCGCGCGCGTCACGCGATTGTTCAGGCGGCAAAGCGAGGGCGTTGTTCGTATTACCTTGACTGCGGGAACGAGACGGACCGCGGGCAGGTCATTCTTGGCGAATTTGGCACGGCACGGCACGACCGGTTGCCCCACGTGGGCGACCTGTTTCCGGACCTGCTGAACGCGAAGAATGATAAGGGAGACGACACACCCTCATGCAGTATGGCGGACGCGCTGCGCAAGCAGTCGTTGGTCATCAACCAGGCGATTTCGGTGCAGGCGTTCAATTTGCTCTGGACGCTTTTTCGCACCGGGTCACTGGCTTTTTCGGGCGTGTTCGTCAACCTTGCAACGGGGCGGACGAATCCGATTCCGATCGACCCAGCCGCGTGGGCACGCTTCGGTTACGAGGCGCCCGCGCCGGACCCTAAGGCCGCGAAGCGCCGCAAGGCGAAGGCAACAAACTGAACGATGCCGCTCCCAAAAGGAGCGGCATTTTTTTAGCTGCTCGTCCCTTAGTCGGGAGCCACGTTTTTTACTGTTCGGAGGTTAGTGATCGTGATGGTGGATGCAAAACAGATGCGCTGCGGCGGTTGCGGCGCGGACGGATTCAAGCTCTTTACTGCCGACAGGGAGGCGCGGATTGCGGCCGAGTGTCAGGGGTGCAAGAGCATTTCATACATTGAGCCCGCACCGGCGAAGCTGAGAATCGAGTGGGACGACGATGCCCAGGGATGCATTACGATTTTCTGACCAGGCTATCGCCGTTGCAACCGTTCATTCCTTGAACCAGCGCCGCCCCGTCAAACGGGCGGCGCTTTTTCCATTCTGGTGCGGAATTTCTGCCGTGGCTGCGGGTCCATTATGGATTACCCACCCACATTTAGCCCCGATCAAGTAGGGCGGACCCAGATGGATCGCGTGTTTATGCCGCGACGCAGCGCCGTCGTCAGGATTATCGAGGAGCGCCGGATTCTGCAGGAACGAGTCGTGGCGGGCAACAGCCTGTTGCCGGACACACAGACGCGGGCTAACGCGCTCGAACAGTTGCTTCTCGATGTCCGGGCTGGGCGTCTCCTCGAATTCACATTGCCTGCCGATCAGCCGGTGCTGGTGTTCCTAACGCCGGAATAGTGTCCCTGAAGACGTTAGCGATCGGGCGCCCCAGTTCTCCAAGTGTGGCGAGGTCCTGCTGTCGTAGCGGTCCATCAAGCGGCGGCGCGAGATCGATCGAACAGAGCTCGTCAAGAACCTGGGCCGGCCAACGCCCCGCGAGCCCGATATCCGCCAGGGCCTCCTCCCGTATTTCCCGAACCAGTTGCCAGGTGAGCGGCGCGCCGGTTGCCCGGTGTCGCTCGGCGATCGTTGCCACGACCCGGCCCACGTCCGCCACAAACATGGCTTGGCCGCGCTGGATGGCGAGCGTCTCGTCGTTTGTCATTTTCATTGTGGTGGTCGGCCGTGCTGGCGGTTGTATTCAGATCCCCCAATTCTAGCGCTGCCGGCTCCGGTCGACGCGCAAGGCAGGCGCGCTGGCCGCAGTGTCGCGAAAGCGATGGTGATTTCCTGACGTTTCTGTCCGCTGCGACGGTGCCGGCCTCGTAGACTGGTCCTGTTTCCCCGCGCTTCAGCGCATCGACCCCACCACCCCAGCGCCGCCGGTGTGCACGTTCTCTCAGCCGAACCCTCGGCACCTTTGCGGGCAACGTATCGCCCGCTCTTTTTATTCCCCGTCAGGGCAACCCCCTGACGGGCCGGTTGCCCTTCTTTTTTAGAGGCAACCATGTTCAAACTGATCATCAGCATTGTTCTTCTGTCCCTCCTGACGGCATGCGCCGGTACCGACTTCGGTTCTCCGGACACGTACCAGCGCTACGACGTTCAGCATGCTGGCACCCTCGAAGAAGGCACCATCGTTCGCGTGCGCAACATCACGATCGAGGCCAGTTCGGATAACTCCGGGCTGACTTCTCTCCTGAGCGCAGGCGTCGGTGCTTTCCTCGGTACCCGCACTATCGGCAACGGCAACGGGCGATATATCGCCGGTGCCATCACTGGAGCCGCATCCGGCTTCATCACGCAAAAAATCTCGTCAGTCCTGTCGCATCACGCGGGTCTGGAGATTGTCGTACGCACTAACGCTGGCCGCACGCTGGTGGTTGCTCAACCGGACGATCAGAAGTTCGCGCCGGGAGACCACGTCCTTCTCGTTTCCACTAACTCGGGACTGCGCGTCACGCATTAACGCAATTCCCCCCACCGGCATCCGCCGGACAACTCCTGCATAGCGAGGTCTTCCGAAAGGGAGCCTCGCTTTTTTCTTTTCGCGAGTCATTCATGCTGAAAATCCCCAAGGTGTTCTATGCCGATCGCCGCAGTGCGGGCGCGTCGACCGACGCCGCCATCACAGACCAGGCAACGCGCATGCTGCGCCGCGTGGCCCGCGATCTTCGTCTTCGCTCCGGCGAACACGAGATCGTCGCCGAGTCGGCACGCCGTGGTCGCGGCTGTCGTGTAACACTCCGTACTCCCGCCGTGATGCTGGAAGTCGCCGATTCGCCCTACCGGCAATCGGTAGCGATGTCGTTCCGCACGCGTCGTGGCCGCTCCGATCTGTCGGGCGGTGGCGACAATGCGGTACCGATCGAGCAACTGTCGTCCCGCGACGGGTACGACGCGTTGCTGGGAGGCCTGCGGCTCGCCGCGGGTCTGGACGCAGAACGGCGATAGGAGGAACGATGCAAATCGTTGACATCCGCATCGAATACCCGTCTGGCATCAGCATCGTCGACCGGGCAACCTTCATCCAGCAGTTGGACAACGTTGTGCCATCCGAGCGACTCGCATCGATCCTGCGCGAGTTCGCGACGTCTGAAGCGCCGCCGACAGTCACGGCGGAGATTGACGGCGTATCGCTACGTCTCGACGCCCGGGTGGACGGTACGTTTTCGGTGTCGCGCGAAAGCGTTGCACTGAAGAAACCAGTCTCCGGGTTCCGGCTGCTCAATCTAGGTAATTCGTGGAGCAAAGACCAACGCCAGCAGTTTGGCCGTTTCGCTCACACGCTGTCTGCAGCTTCAGCTGTGGGTGCCATTGGCTATGGTCATTCCACTACGGTCTGGACGCTGGCCGCAGCGTTTAACGTTTCGGTTCTCGTCGTCCTGTTTGTGGTACTGTTTTTCATCGGCATGGACTCCATGAACGGAGAATGAACATGGGTTTAGGACTTTTTGCATTGGCCATTGGCCTGACGGTCTGTGTGTATGGCTCGTACATGACCAATCGCGGCCGCAAGGCGGATCGCGAGCGCACTCATTCACGTGCCTCCCACTAGACCAAAAACTGACTTTGGGCTGCATCTAGCAGCCCGCCATCAATCAAAGGCCACACCTTCGGGTGTGGCCTTTTTTTATTCTGGAACCCAACCATGTCCCAATTGATGGATTTACCCGTCGAGCTTGCCGCGGCGCCATTCGATCCGGTCGGAAAATCGGTCATCGATGTCGTCCGTCAGGTCGAACAGGCTCTTGCCCGCACGGAGATTGAACCGGAATGGGTCTCGGTGGCTAACACCGTCGATGATCCCAACGAAGAACAGTACGGGCTGCGGTCCGCGACTGAATGGCCCGATACCTTCGCCCGACGACGCCGACTGAGCCTTTCGGTCGAGCGCGGGACGTCCGAAGGCTGGATCATCCAGGCAGACTTCGTCCGTTTCGTTGAAGACGGCGCAGGGAGCGGCCGTTGGCAGAGTGTCCCGCTGATGCGCATCAAAGCGTTGTCCCGCTCGCAGGCCTGGACGGTTGCGGCGGTCGTCGCACGGCTGCTCGATATCGACTGAGCACCACCAGTTTCATCTTTTCCCATATGGGGCAATCGCCCCACGGGGTGATTGCCTCTCCATTTTTTTACGCACGAGGCAAGCATGTACACCCTGACCACACCGATTTCCCAGTTCACACTTCAGACGTTGATTGAAGTGTTCCAGTTGTTCCAGAGTGAGCCGACGCTGCAGACGGTGGCCACGGACGACGTCCAGCTTTCCCGCGAAGGCGTGCCGGTGACGGTGACCCGTTTCAACGGCGCGCTGACAATCCGTCATACGCAGGCGGCATCGGATTTCGCGACGGCCCTCGTCGACGAGGTTGCAACTGCCTGGTTTGCCCGAAGCGGCGAAATAGCGGCACCCTGGCAGGTACGTCCGCACCACTGGGAGAGCTTTCAGGCGCTGTTTGGCCTGGACAAGGATGTGCGGCTGCTGTTCTCGTCCAGCCAGATCGAGGCCGAGAAGGCAGCCGCAAAGTCTCGCGGCGAATACTTCCAGTTTTCGAACTGCGTCCACAAGGCAGCGATGGAGCGCCTGGGGTTCGGGTTCAACGGTCCGCTTGAACCCGTTAGCGGTCAGATGAACGGGCGGCATGCGGTGCATGTCGCTTACGCACTTGTGGCCAATCGACCGGTTCCAGAATCGGTCGTCGCCGACTACCGCGCGATGGAAGAAACGTTCAAATATGGCCTCGATTGGGCACGGCCGCTGCTCGATCTACCTGAACTGCGCGGTGCTGTACCTCCGCGCAAGTGGGCCGGGCTCGCGCAAGTGCTTCGGCACGCGAAGATCACACTTTCCAGCGAAACCGCACCTGCGTACATCGCCGCCATGGAGGCACTGCCGGCCGACGTCGATCCGCTCGTCATCGACAACCGGCTCTATGAGGTCGGTTTGCTGCAATCACTGCCATTGCCGGACCGTTTCATGTCGCCGCTTGATGTTGGCATCCCTACGTCGGAGCTGGCAATGCGTTTGCGCGAACTGGTCGCGGATAACCGGCGGGCCGAGGATCTGAAGCGAGCCGAAGGCGAACTCGCCAAAGGTCTTATCAGCAAGCGGCTGTATCAGCTGCAGCGCCAGATGGCACTCCTCGATCACGGCCGGTCGACTTACGAATGGCCGAATCGGTTCGCCACAGGGCTGGCTGAGCGCGACGTCGAATACCTGCTGTCGGTACTCGATACCGCGGATGATTGGAACAAGCTCAGCAAGCAGGCCGTGCGCGAAATTCTCGGAGTAAAGATTCGCGGCCTCAAGCCCTCGGATCGACGCCGCGCAGTGTTTGCACTTTGCGGTCTTGATGAAGCAGAGCAGGCGAACTGGGAACTGCAGGCCGCGGCGACGAAAGCGCAGAAGGATCGCGAGCGCGAAGCGAAGGAAGCGCGCGAGCAGGCGCAGACGGTGAGGTTTCACGTGGAAGACGGTTCTGTGCTCAACGGCGCCGAGTTCGTCGACCAGGCGATCTCGGATGGCTTCTCAGAAATCAGGAGCGAGCGGAAGGGCGCGAGCAGGATCTACCTGCTGGTCAACCCGGCCCGCGGCCTTGCGCGCAAGTTGAAGGCGAAAGATGGAACGCTCGCGTATGCGAGGGCGGTGCTGGACGTGCAGCTTGCAGCCTGATCGCGTCGGTTAACCGTTTGAACAGGCCGGCGCTTACGCGTCGGTTTTTTTTTCGGGCTACAGGTTTGCACGCCGGCACAAAGCTGGGTCGAAAATCAGACCTTTCTGCAGAGTGGCACAACGGTACGGGCCTAGACTTCACGTATCACCCGCGTCCCAGACGCATCGATCCGCCGTATCACGGCATTCCACCTTTCCCACAGGGACCACGTCCCTGCGGGACGTCGTTCGTGTGGGTTTTCTCTTTCAGGCAAACCCATGAACGCACCTGCATCCCCGGTCGCCACGCGACCCACTGTTAATCCGGCTCAACTGATCGAACTGCTGACAGCCTACATTCCGGCGCGGCTGCCGGTACTCATCACCGGCCCTGCCGGCATCGGCAAAAGCGACATCGTCGATCGGGCCGCATATGCGAAGAGCCACGACCTGCTCATCAGCCATCCGGTTGTCGAAGATCCGACCGATTCAAAGGGCCTACCGTTTCCGTCGGCAGACGGCAAGACGGCAGCGCACCTCCCGTTCGGCGATCTTGAGCGGGCGGTTAACAGCACCAGGCCGCTTGTCTGGTTTCTGGACGATCTCGGGCAGGCGTCGCCAGCCGTTCAGGCGGCCAAGATGCAACTGCTGCTTGCCCGGCGCGTAGGGAGCCACGAGCTCCCCCCGCATGTGACCTTCGTCGCCGCCACCAACCGACGGTCAGACAACGCGGGCGTGTCGGGAATCCTCGACCCCGTTATCTCCCGGTTTGCGACGGTCGTTGAGTTGCAGCCAACGGTCAACGACTGGACCGCGTGGGCGATATTGAACAACGTACCGGCGGAACTCATCGCCTTCCTACGTTTCCGGCCGGATCTTCTTTTCGTCCAGAAACGAAGCCGCGACATCGAGAATTCGCCGAGTCCCCGAACCTGGGGCTTTCTCGCAAAAACGATGCCGGTTGTGCCAAAGGGACTGGAATTGCTCTCGTACTCAGGGACGGTCGGCGTAGAGGCCGCAACCGAGTTGATGAGTTTTCTCGGAATCTACCGGCAACTTCCTTCGCCGGATTCAATCCTGCTCAATCCCGATACAGCCCAGATCCCGGAAAACACCTCGGCGCTCTATGCGGTGACTGCGGCTCTCGCGGCGTATTCCAACGAAGGTAACTTCGATCGGGTGCTGACGTACACGGATCGAATCATCAGCGGAGGGAGTCGCGAGTTCGGGGCTCTGCTCGTGCGCGATGCGCTTCGTCGTACTCCGACGCTCGCAAACACCGACGCATTCGTCCGCGCTCAGGGTGGTGAGATCGGAAAGATCATCCAGGGTACCTGACCCTTCTGTTTTTTTGCTGTATCTGGCCACGACCTGCATCCGCACGTCGTGGCTTTTTTCTTTCTGCGTCATCCATACCCTTACTTTTCTGGAGTTATCCATGAACATCACCGATATCAAATCGAAGGTCATGCTGTCGTCGGTCACAATCTCTGCGTGGCACGCCCGTTGTTTCGACGGGAAGGTCACCGAGGAGGTCGAGAAGTCGCATCAGGCCAAAGGCATCGGGCGCTTTAACAAGCGGCTCATGCCGGAGCATGCGCCGAGCTACAAGGAAGCGGTTTCGATCGGGAACCGCATCCGCGCCTACTACTACGATCATTCGCTGGACTACGATCAGTTGGGCGTACGCCTCCTGCCGACGATGATCTACATGGACTTCGCCGACCACATGCGCAAGCTGAAGGATGAGTTCGACCTCGCCGTTTCGGTCTTCCTGACGGACTATCTCGACCTGAAGGAAAAAGCGCGCGCTGAGCTGAACGGACTGTTCAACGAAGCGGACTATCCGAGCCTCGCGCAGATGTCCGGCAAGTTCGGCATCAAGATGGCTGTGCTGCCGTTTCCGGACGCAAGCCAGTTCGGGATTGATCTGCCGGGTGACGTACTCTCGTCGCTGCAGGGCGAGATCGATCAGCACGTTCTGGCCAGCATTTCGACGGCCAACAACGATCTGGTCGGCCGTCTGTACGAGGCAACGTCGAAGCTGGCTGACCGGCTGTACGCGGAAGGCAATGTCCGGCTGGATGTGACCAATCAGGTGCGCGAACTGTGCGAGCTGCTGCCGAAGCTGAACTTCAGCAACGATCCGCAGCTCACGCATATTCTCGATCAGGCGAACAGGCACCTTGCCGTTCATACCGGTGCCGATCTGAAAGAGTCGCGCGTGCTGCGCTCGCAGGTCGCTGCCAAAGCCCAGGAAATCGAAGGGCTGATGGCGGCGTTTATGGGCGGCGTGCCGGAGCCGATGCAGGATCAGGCGACGGCGCTGGAAGATCAGACGCCGCTTCTGCGGCTCGTTGCCTGAGGTACGCATGGATCCGCGAATCTCAAAGCAGCGCACCGCCCTTGTTCTGGATCAGCCGTTCTTTGGCGCGCTGGCGCTTCGTCTGACCGTCGTGGAGGATCCGTCCTGTGAGACGTTCTGGACTGACTCGGTACGAGTCGGTTACAACCCTGCGTATCTTGCAAGTGTGAACGATCTCGAAGTGCGGGGCGTGCTGGCGCATGAAGTACTGCACGTGGCCAACGGTCACTGCTGGCGTATGGGCGACCGTGACCCAGAGCTCTGGAACCACGCGTGCGACCATGCGATCAACCCGATCCTTAAATCGGCGGGATTCATTCTGCCGGCTGGTGCACTGATCGATCCGCGTTTTTCCGGAATTGCGGCCGAAGAGATTTACTCGATCCTCGCGCAGGAGGCGCGGAAGAGGGAGAAGGGGAAGAAGGACGGTGGCAAAACGGACGGGAAGCCAGGCGACAAGTCAGGTGGACAATCCGGGGGCAATACCCCGCCGCAATCCGCAAACGGCGCGAACACTCCGGACGCAACCCCGAGCCCCAAATCCGCGCCTTCGTGTGGCGAGGTGCGTCAGTACAAGGGTGACGACAAGCCGGTGAACGAAGCCGAATGGAAGGTTGCCGTGCTTCAGGCTGCGAAAGCGGCCCAGATGCGCGGTGGTCTGCCCGGTGGGCTGCAGGCGATGGTCGGGCAGGCAGTTGAACCGATTGTCGACTGGCGCTCGATCCTGCACCGGTTTGCGCAGCAGGCGTCGCCGACTGATTACAGCTTCGCGATGCCTAACCGGCGCTATCTGCATCTGGGTCTGTACCTGCCCTCGCTTCATGAACCGGCTGTTGGCGACGCGGTGTTTGTGCGCGATTCCAGTGGCTCGGTTTTCGACGAAACGCAGGCCCAGTTCGACGCGGAGATTCTCGCCGTGAACGACAGCCTGCGGCCGCGGCGGCTCATCGTGATGGATTGCGATGAGCGCGTCACGCAGGTGCAGATTTTTGAGCGGGGCGATCCGATCGATCTTCTGCCAGTGCGAGGTGGCGGCGGCACGGCGTTCGTCGATCCGTTCACGCGCGTTGAGGACGAGGCGATCAATCCGGCGTTTCTCGTCTATCTGACGGATATGGACGGGCGGTTCCCGGACGAGGCGCCCGGGTTTCCTGTCTTGTGGGCATCAACCACACCGCTGCGGCGCGCGAAACAGGCTCCGTTCGGCGAGATGATGGAAGTGATCTGTTGAGTGGGCGTGTCGTTGCTGCCCGTTTCCCTGACTCAAGCCCGGCTATACAGCCGGGCTTTTTTTATGGGCGCAAGTTATTCGAAGAGGTCTGCCTGTCTGTAGATCGCATCCCGTTTGCGCTGTGGCGCTTCCTTTGGCTTCTCCTCGATGCGGAAGAAGTCCGGGCTAACGCCGGCGTGTTTCGCGGCCGCCAGCCAGTCAGGCATCGGGCCAATGCCGTTCCAGTCGTTGCCTCGCGCATCGCGGTACAGGGGCGGATGTGCGGCATCTTCCAGCAGGGACGCTTCCAATGCGTCGAATGAGATGCCGAATTCCTGCATGCGTCGGCGGATCCAGATGATCAGCCGCTCGCGGGCTTCGCCGTCAGCGATTTTTCCCTTCATCCCGAATCATCCGTTTTTCGTTCGCCGGATTATAGCGACAGGCAGAAAAAAGCCCGCCTCAAGGGCGGGCTGAATCCATATCGGAGGAGACATGGAGGAGACGGATTCAGTATAAACCCTAATCTGGTTCGCGCAATGCCATTGCGCGCTTCTGTCGCAGCAGCGCGACACGCTCAGGCCAGTTTTCGGTCCGTTCGTTGGTACGCTTCGCCCGCCTGAAAGCGGTCGAGCCGTTCGCTCGCTTCGGCGATCGCCCAAAGCGGGGCGCGGCGCAACTGCTCGTCGTAGGTTGTGACGATGGCGGCGAACAGACTTGCGGCACCCTCATCCAGCCGCCATTCACCCGTGTCGCGGCCGCGGTCGAACGCAGCGGAAATGGCGGCCTCCGCGACGACCAGCTGCTCGTACGTGGCCGTGCCGTAGCCCGCCTCGGCGATAAAACCGGTGAGGATCATCGTCTGCGTGAGGGTCTGGGCGTCGCACACACCGGCGGTGCAGTCCCGCATCGTTGCGAGCGCGAGGTGCACCCTCAGCGCGAGCTCGTCGGCGGTGGCGCGCGCCATCGGCAACAGCATCGTTTTGGCCCGACGTGCACGGGCTGCGTTGGTGTTGCGCGAGAAGGGAAGTGTTTTGGGCATCAGCGTTCGTTGGTGATCTTTGCAAAGAGGATATCGGCTGTCGGGACATGTCACTTAAGCGCGATCGTCGGGTGATGCAGCGCGGCGATGCGCGATGAATGCTTCGACGTACCGGATCGCCTGCTCGCACTGTTCGAGCGACAGGTTGTGAATCGATGCGGGCAGCGGGTCGAAGCCGAGTTCGCCGGCGGCCCAGCGGATGGCTTTCGCGCGGGCTTCGAACGGGTTGACCCGATCGCGGCGGACCTTGCCTGCAACCAGCGGTTCGAGCATATCGTGCAGGCGGCTTTTAGCGTCGCGCAAAGGCGCGTCGGCAAGCCGCCCCAACGGCACGTTGCGGGTGCTGCGCGAGGGGATACCGATCCACGCCTGGCACGCCGTACAGATCCACAACGGGCCGTGGTCCTCGCGGTACGGATAAGCCTCGTCATCCGCGCGGGCCAGTAGCGCGCGTTCCCCGCAATAGTCGCAGTCGGGTTGGGGGAGGGCTTTGACGGGGCGTCCTACGCGCAAGGTGTGAATCTCCAGTTCGAGAGGCGAGCGGTCATTACACGGAAAACAGCTTGTCTAAACCGGAAAGATATCCGATTTTCGGGAGCTTAGCGCCTAAGGGCGCGTAACGCGTTGAACGCACTCCGGCATCGGACCAGTCAACCTCACGGCAACGCGGCAGCAAGAACAGGCTCGTGAGTGCGCCCGGGCGCATGCCAGATGATCGCGCAGCACGGGACAGCGCCGCGCTTCGAAAGCGCTCAAATTTCGCGACTCTTTCGGCCTGCCGTTGGCATGCGCAGCTTTAACAATAGCTGCATGTCTGAGTCCCTCGAAACTTCCCTGCTCAAGCTCCGTCCTCTCGAAGAGAGTGCGGTGCAGATGTTCTTCGAATCGCTGCGGCCTCTGCGCGAGTACTTCGAAGCGTCCGACGTTGCCGAAATCATGATCAACAATTTCGACAGTGTGTGGATTGAGCAGCGTGGCCAGATGCACCGGCTCGACCTGAGACTGAATCAGGCAACGCTCAACGGAGCGGTCCTGTCGCTCGCGTCGTCCGTTGAGAAGTCGGCACGCGCAGGTACGTCGCAGGGGATCATCAACGCCGGTCACAAGGGTTTGCGTATCGCCGCAGTGATGCGCCCGACCGCAATCGATGGTCACGCGCTGTCCATCCGCAAACACAGCGACAAGCTCCTTTCGCTCGATGACTACGTCGCGATGGGCGCATTTTCACGCATCAATGCGCTTCAGGACCGCGATGACCAGAATCTGTTCATCCCCGGCATTGAAGACGACGCCCTGATGGCCGCGGTGTGCCAGCTGATCCTGCAGCGCAAGAACATCCTCGTTGCGGGCGGCACATCGACCGGCAAAACCACCTTTCTGAACGCGCTCGCCGCGCAGGTTCCCGACGACCAGCGCGTCATCACTATCGAAGACACGATGGAGTTGAAGCTGCGCGCACCGAATCTCGTGCGGTTTCTATCTAACCCGGACAAGGGTGTCACGACCGAGGTACTGGTTGCGCTATGCCTGCGGTTCCGGCCGGACCGGATCATCGTCGGCGAAGTCCGTGGTGGCGAGGCATTTCATTTTATCCAGGCGCTGAGCACCGGGCACGACGGTGGCCTTGGATCGATCCACGCGAACAATGCACGCATCGGGCTGAGCCGCCTGGAAAGCCTGGCCATGCTTGGCATCCCGCCTGGCAGTCGATGGGAGCTTGCGGACATGCGCAAGTCGATTGCCGACTGCTTTGACTACGTGATCCATATGCGCCGCACCGGCGAGTTGCGCCACGTTTCCGAGATCGTCGAGATCAAGGGTTTCAAGGACGGGGACTACGTCCTCAATCGTGTTTTCTAACTGACTGGAGTAGCAATGAAGAAGCACCTTTTCGCCCAATTTGATCTGGCAGGAGCCGCGCTCCGCCGGCTGGGTGTACGTCTGTTCAGCCGCAGGGAACTGCGCAGCACGATAGTCGCTGCCGCGCTTGTCTGTTTCGCACCGATGGCTTCGGCCGTCGATATGTCGGATCTCGGCTCCGCCACGGACGTGATCTGTCTGATCTCGTCGTACGTCAGCGGGCCGTGGCTGTATGCCATCGGCATCGTGCTGATCATTATCGGCGCCGTCGCGATTGCTAACTCGGAAAGCTCGATCGGCAAGTTCATCTCGCTGGTCCTGGTTGGCCTGGGTATCGCATCGTGCGCGATTCCAATCGTCAAGAACCATTTGAAGATCAACTACACCTGTGCGTAAACGGACCAAGGTCAGCCGCTCGCTGTCGCTGCCGCGTCAGATCGGCGGTGCTGACCGTGGGCTCGCGATCGCGAGCGGCACGCTCACGATTCTGCTTTGCTACAGCAGCACCACGCCTGCATTTCTGGTCGTTGGTGTTGGATTGCACTGGTTGCTGCGCTGGAAGTCGTCAAAGGATCCGTGGTGGCGGCTTGTGATGCTGGTCTACAACCGCTATCCGGACGTGTACGAGCCGGTGCCTACCACGAAGTTCGCGGCGCGTTTCAAGCGGCCATACGGGTTTGATCAGGATCTTCCATGCTGAAGAAGAAATTCACGAAACGCGCGATCCAGGAGATCGCGCCGTGGGCGACGATGGTCACGCCGGAACTGATTCTGGACAAGGATGGGTCGCTGTTGAGCGTCTACACGTTCGAGGGAATCGACGCCGACAGCCCGAACACGTCCGATATCTCGGCGGCGCGCGACAACCTCGATCACGCGTGCAAGAACTTCGACCATCGCGTCACGGCGTGGTGGCGCCTGTCACACCGGCGCATCAAGGGAGAAATCGAAGGTACCTTCGCGGCCTCAATCGACGACCGGGTCGACGCAATCAACCGCAAGCATGTTGCGAGCGGCAAGTATTTCCGCAACGCGCACTCGGTCTCGCTCGCGTATACGCCAGAAACCGGTATCAACAAGGTGTTCGAGAAGGTCGCGTACCACATGACGGTAGGTGGCAAGTCCGTCCCTGTCGCGATTTTTGAGACGATCAGGGACTCGGTCCTCGCACGCAGCGCGTTTGCGTTCGACATTGACCGGTTGACCTCCGAAATTAAACGTTTCGAGTCGGTGCTCGATGCCTTCAAGGGCGGGGTAACACGACTGAAGATGAAGCGCCTCCAGCTCCAGAACGCCCTCGCGTTCCTGCATCAGACCGCCAACCCTTCCGTGCCGCCGCGGCGGGTGCGATACCCGGTGACGATGCTCGACACGCATCTCACCGAGACGGTTGCGACGATCGGCGCTGAACACCTGATGTTCGAGTCTGCATACGGCAAGCGCTACGCGAAGATTATCGGTGTGAAGGAATGGATGGGGTTCCAGGAGGCGGCGCTCGACGTACTGGCGGAAGTCGATGCGGAACTGGACGTCTGCATCATGTTCCGCTTTCTCGATACCACCAAGGCGTCGGCTTACATCAACAAGATTCGCAAGTTCTACAAGGTCGCGGCGTTCAATCCGTGGTCGATGGTGAAGCAGTACTTCACGAAGGAAGAGCAGAAAAACGACGAGGGCCGCGAACGGCTAGCCGATGAAGCGGAAAAAGCGCTGGCCAAACTGGTCGCAGACGGACAGCAGTACGGATTCGCGAATATCTCCGTGATCGTCTATGGCGATACGATCGAGGAATGCGATGACGCGACGCGCGAGGTCGTCGGTCGCATAGGCAATGCCGGGTTCGGCGTCATCGTCGAGCGCGAGAACCTGTTCGCCTGCTGGGCATCGACGTTGCCCGGCCGTTGGGATCAGCAGCGGCGCCTGCAATTTGTTGAGACACCGGCCGTCTCCGATATTGCGCCGCTGCGCAGTGTGGCAGAGGGTCATACGGTCAACGACTGGCTGACCGAACAGTCAGGCGAAAAGACGGGGCCGCTCACGTTGCTGCCGACACGTCACAAGACCTTGCAGCGGGTCAACCTGCATCAGCCCGGTGGCGCGTCGCACCTGCTGATTCTCGGTCCGATCGGCGCCGGCAAGACCATCATGCTGAACTTCCTCATGTCGCAGACGGGCCGCCACAAGGCGCGCCGGGTGCGCTTCGATAAGGACCGTTCGACCCGCATTCCGACTGTCCTCGCAGGCGGCAGATTCATCGACGCAACCGGTCGCTTCGAAGCGGCTACGTCGGTCAACCCGCTGTCACTGCTGCATGACGAAAAGCATTTTCCGTATGTTGCCGAGTGGGTTCAGATGGCAATCGAGGACGACGATTTCCGCTGCACCAAGCCGCAGGAACGAATGATTTTTGAGGCGGTGGAGACGCTCGGCAAAGGCTACGGTCCGGAACTCTGGACGCTGTCATTTCTCAACACGCTCCTGCCCGACGAACTGCGCGAGCGCCTCGCGGTCTGGACGCGCGGGGAAAAGAACGGGCGTTTCTTCGATCACGTCGACGATGCGTTCACGCTGTCCGACGACATTTCGATCGAGATGGGCGACCTGTTCCTGAACTATCAGGAAGCGGCGGCGCTGTTCATGGACTACGCGTTCTACCGGATTTCCCAGTGGCTCGACGGCAAACGCTACACCGTGATCGAGGTGGAGGAGGCGGGGTTCTTCTTCAAGAACCAGCGTTTCTATGAGCGGCTCGAGGTGTGGGCGGTGACCATCCGGAAGCTTAACGCGACCTTGATGATGGCAACGCAATCCCTTGCACAGGTTGCGCGGATTGCGGACTTCGAAGTGCTCAAGGAGAACATCCCTAACATCATCTACCTGCCGAACCGCGATGCGAAGAGCAACCTGCACCTCTACCAGGAGAAGTTCGGCCTGACGCTGGACCAGATCCAGATGATTACCGATGCGGTGCCTAACCGCGATTACCTGTGGGTCACACCCAACCAGACGCGGATGCTCCAGGCGAGCTTCCCCAGGGAGACGCTCGCCGCGCTGCGTTCCGACGGCCGCGCGCAGGCCGTGCTCGACAAGCATTTCACCTCAGGTGTGCCGCATTGGCGCGAGGCGTATATGCAGGAAATGATGGCCGTCGACTGACACCGGAGCCCACGATGAATATCAATCTGCTTGCAGTCATAGCTGCTGCAACCTTGCTGTCGGGGTTTTCCGGCACGTCGTTCGCCGATCCAACCATCGACCCAACCAGCGTGACCAACAGCGTGCGTGAAGCGCGCATGGTAGCGGCCGAATTGAACCTGGCCCTGCGGGCTGCGGCTGGCAGCACCCCAACTGACCCGGTCGCCGCAAGACCAGCGGATGGTCCATCGCCGGCAAACCATAACGAAGACAACGCGCGTGCGCGTCTAACGGCAAATCCCTTGTGAAGGTGAACAACGATGAAGAAAATATTCATTCGACTCGCGGCGGTGGTGGGGCTGATGTTCGGCATGGTGCAGGGGGCGTTTGCTCAATGGGTCGTCTTCGACCCGACAAACTTCGCCCAGAACGTGATCACAGCCGCCAAGGCCGTGAAAGGTGAGATTTACCAGGACACGAACATCGTCTATCAGTACCAGATGATGGCCAACCAGTTGCTGCAGGCGGTCAACCTGGACCCTACTGCGATGAAGGCACAGTACGACCAGATCACCGGTGACATCGACAAGTACAAGGGCTTGATCAACAACGCGACCGACCTCTACGGCGATCTCCAGAAGGGGAACGAATGGCTCAGCCATGTGCAGACGCTCGTTTCGCGCTCGGGCAAGTCGAACACGCAGTGGTTCGCTGACATGGCGACGCTCTACCAGCAGAACGATTCGCAATCCAAGGGTCTGTTTCAAATGGGCAGTGACGTCATGCAGCACACGCAGCAACTGGCCCAGCGGCGTTCGCAGTTGCAGTCGCAGATGGCGCTTACGCCGACCGCACAGGCAACGGCCGAGCTCACCACGCACTATCTCGATATCGTCACCAGCCAGAACGCCGATCTGCTGCAATTGACGGCATCAAAACAGCAGCAGGACGCGCAGAAAGCATCGGTTGCCAACGAGGATGCGAAGACGAAAACGGCGGCGATGCAGAGCTTCACAGCCCAGCAGGCGGCCGAACGGGCGGCCTTCGACAGTCTGAAATGATGGATCGCGCCATGAATTTTCTTCGCCGGATGGCATGTATTGCGACGACGCTGATGACTGTTGTCGCGCTCGGGGCAATGTGGCCCGCTGCGACTTTTGCGCAGGAGATACCCGTTGCTCTGGCGGACGGAACGGTTGTCATGCCCGATGGCTCGACGGTCGGCGGTCCCTCGAACTCGACCACCGCGCCGGGCTCCACTGTAACGCCAGGCGAGATTGGCGCGGGTGCCTCAAAGGCCATCGATAAGCTCAGCACACTTTTCGACTCGGTTATCCCCGCCGCTGTCACCGCAAGTCAACTGATCAAGGACGACGCGGACAAGTTCGCCGGCGGTCTCGCCGTCATCACCATCGTTCTGGCCGCGATCCGCTTCGCGGGCACGAAGGATCCCGTTGGCGCGTGGATCGCCTTCTTCGAGGAACTTGCGATTCTGGGCATATTCGCGGCGATCTACGTGGGATACGTCAAGGCCGCCCCCGGCTTCTATAACTGGTTCCTCGCGCTCTCGCAGAAGATCACAGGAAACATGCAGAGCGGGCAGGGCATCTTTTCGTCGGCGTCCGGGCAGATCTTTGACGCGGTCATCGCTGCGTTCGAAGCCGAGCACTGGTACAACTACGTGAAGCTGGCGATCGGCATGGTTCCGCTTCTGCTCGCGTGGGTGGTCCTGATGGTGACCTCCGTTGTGTTCATCTTCTATGTACACATCGGGCAGCTGCAGGCGGCCGTTGGCATCGTGCTCGGGCAGGTCGCTTTCGCGCTCGGCTTCTCATCCTTCACACGCGGGTACTTCAAGGCGTGGCTCGACTACATGATCAGCGCCGGAATGTATGTGGTCATCGCTGCGATCCTGGTTCGCCTCGTCACTGGCTCGATAACGACGGCGCTGGCGCAGGCGCAGCAGATCGGGCTGTCAACGGCGGAAGGTTCGACCTATGTCCTCGACCTCGCGTTCTTTGTCCTCCTGCTGTCCTTCGAGATTCCAAAGATGGCCGGTATCTTCGGCGGCGGTGCCAACGCATCCGGTTCGATCCTCGGCAAGCTTGCGAGTAAGGCAACCGGCGGTGTTGTATGACCGCGGCGGCATTGCACAAACCGCTCGCGGCGTGCGCTCTGGTCGAGCAGCATCGACGGCGGGTGGATCTGATCGAGCAGTGTGCGAACGAGGCAAAGCGCGCCGAATTCGACAGGAAGTGGATGGCGGTACTGTTGCGCTGCGGTGACTGGTTTTCGTCGCTGCCGCTGAACGCTGAGTTCTACCGTGAGCCTGGTGGCGCCTTCCGCTTTACCGTGGAAACCGCGTTCTACGCGATGCGCCTTGCCGGTGGGCAGAAGTTCGGCACTAATCTGACGTCGGAGAAGCGCCGCCGGATCGAGCCGCAGTACAACTACGCGGTGTTTCTCGCCGCGATCTGTTCGGGCCTCGATGAACCGCACCGGCACTTCATAGTGACCCGGGAGCGCGACATGGCCGAGTGGAACCCGTCAGCGCACGGCGCGGCCGCCGCATGGCTTGGAGACGCTCCCTACCGGGTTGGACTCCGTGATACGGCGCTGCCGGTTGAGCGCATGCGCACCGGGATGCTCGCACAGATGCTGATTGGTCCGGATCTGCTCGGTGGGCTCGATGCCGATGTCCTGTCGGAGCTGTTTGGGGCGATCAACCCGAGCATGCGACCACTCGACTCGGAATCCCTGACGCATAAGGTCGTGAGACAGGCGATTGTTACTGCCGCGGACTTTGACCGGAAGGCGCAGCGTGCGGTGTTCGAGCCCGTGCAATTCACCGTGCCGTCGGCAGTTGACGTGGCGGCTGTCCTTCAGCCGGTAGTCACGCCTGCGGGCGCAGCGGCCCAGCCGCCTGCGCCCAGCACATCGGTGCCACCTGCAGCGACGGCCGGTTGCTCCGCGGCAACTCCGGCCACCGTTGCCCCGACAGCGGCGACGCAGACGGTTATGGCTGCAAGCGCAACTGCTCGCCCACCGAAGTCCCTGATGGACGTCCTCGACATCGAGCAGGACACGGCACAAGGCGTTGCGCCTGCGGCAACTCCGGCACAGGGTGGCGTCCGCGCGAAGGCCGCAGACCAGATGGGACTTCCGTTCACGGTAGACGACGCCCGGGTGCAGACCGCGGTAAATCCGGCGGACGTTCCCCCGGCTGCGAGCCAGCAGCGCCAGGCCGCGTCGTCTGAGCCACAGGTATTCGATGAAGTGCTCAGTGGTGCGCCCAACATCATCCGCGAACTGTTTCGCGCGCTGCGCGAGGACGTCGCGGGCGGCAAGGCAAAGGTTGCATGGTCCGAGAAAGGCCTCGTCGTGACCAAACGCCTGATTGGTAACTACGGCGTGACGAGCGACACGCTTGTCGAACACCTTCGCAAACGTAGCCTTCTCCTGACGAACGCAAATGGCGAGATCACGCTTGCACCGCGCGCGGGTGAACTGATCCTCGCGCGGAGTGGAACGTGAACTACATCAACCATTTCCGCCCGATCTACGAATTTCGCGCCGCAACATTCTGGCTTCTCGCTTTACTCGTCCTGCCGCTTTCAGGCATGCCGTACGGCTGGGCATTTGCTCTGTTTGCCCTCCTTGTGCTGGTGTTCCGGTCGACCCAGATCTGGACGGCGCTCAAGTTCCGCATGGCGATCTCGACGAAATGGCTGACCACGCTCGACGTGCCGAAGCTGCTGAAGATCCAGCAGCGCATGCGCAAGGAAGCCAACTCGATGTACCTGGGCATCGGTTACGAGTGGACGCAGAAGCACTGCCAGATCGCGCACGACATCCTGCGTATGCCGACGACGGACATTCCTGGACTGCCGCGCTGGCTGTCAAAGTCGCGCACGGGCCGCAAGATTGAGGAGGCCATCGAGTCGCTCTTCGCGCCGGCCGACAGTATCCGTGATCGCATGCCGCAGGGGTCGTCCTGGATTCACGGCATGGAGCCGAAGAAGGGGCTCGTGCCGTTCCACTACAAGGCGATGGGTGGCCACACGCTGGTGGGTGGCACGACAGGTTCAGGAAAAACCCGGACCTACGAGGTGATATCCACGCAGGTGGTTCACCTTGGAGACGTCCTGATCTGCATCGATCCGAAGAACGACAAGGATTGGCGTGAACGCGTGAGGCGGGAGTGTGAACGATCGGGCCGGAGGTTTCTGTACTTCAACCAGGCGAAACCATCAGAGTCGATCCGGCTGAATCCGATCGAAAACTGGTCACAGCCCTCTGAAATTCCGAGCCGCATCTCGCAGCTGATGGAAGAAGGCCCGTTCCGCGACTTCGCGTTCCTTTTCATCGACCGCGCGGTCAAGGGCGAACTCTTCATCGGCGACAACCCAACCCTGCGCTCGATCCTGAAATACGCGCAGGCAGGTGTGACGACCCTGCTGGAAAAGAGCCTGAAGCGGTTTTTCCGGGAAAACGGCCTGCCGGATTGGGAAACACTTGTCACGGCCAACGCGGCGAACATCGGAAACAAGCCGGGCGCGACGATCGTAGACGGGATGGTCGCACTCTACAACGCCCGCTTCACCGCGTTCGACAAAGGGCACGAAACCATCGACGGCCTGGTGGCCACGCATACGCACGACAAGGAGCACTACATGCGCATCATCGCGTCTGTGCTTCCGTTGCTCCAGATGCTGGCTACCGGCGAGACAGGTCTGATGCTTTCGCCAAAAGCGGACGACTTCGAGGACGAGCGCGAAATATGGGACATCGACAAGATCATCAAGCAGAAGGCCGTGCTGTACATGGGCCTCGATTCCCTGTCGAACAACATCGTGCAGAAGGCGATCGCTTCGATGATTCTCGCCGACGTCGCCGCGGTGTGCGGCTCGATCTACAACTTCTACGATGTGCCGCCTGATGTCGTGCTCATCATCGATGAGATCGCTGAAGCGATCAACGAGCAGGTCATCCAGATCCTGAACAAGGGCCGCGGCGCAGGATTCAAAGCATTCGTCGCGTTCCAGGCACGCGCTGATCTTGAGGCACGGCTGGGAAATGCCGCAAAAATGCTGCAGGTTTTGGGCAATCTGAACAATCAGATCATCTTACGCCTGGAAGACAGCGACACAGCGCAGTGGTTCTCCGACAAGGTTGGAGAAACCGCGATCCGCAATCTCGTTGTGACCGGCAGCACGAGCACGGGGAGCGAAGCGCACGTTGGCGAATTTAACGGGTCCGTGTCGCGGTCCCTGCAACTGGAGAAGGTCCCTTTGATTCCAACCCGTCTGATTCACGGCCTGCCGAACCTGCAGTACTTCATGCGGATCTCCGGCGCGGCGGTGTATCAGGGCCGTATTCCAATCCTTCAAGGCTGAAAACCTACGCATGTCTGCCGTATTCAAAAAAATTATCCGCGACCACAAGCTTTCGTCACGCCTCGTGCCGGTTTTCACGCTGGCACCGGAGCTTGAACTCGCGTGCGCGCGCGTAGCTGACTTTATTGGTGAGCGGTTCCAGGGGGAGACAGATCCGCTCATCGTCGAAATGCTCCAGTCTGCGCTGGCAGCGTTCAAACGCACCCGCAAGTCTGGAACACCTCATGTCGCCTTCATGCAGGGGCTGTTCGAGCGGGCCCATCTGCTGTACGCGCGGCGATACGTGGCGCGCCAGGGAGAGAAGTACTTCGTCTGGTCGCCCATGTTCGAGCCGATCCCGTCGTTTGAGGCCCGTCACGGCGACTGGGAGACGGGTATGGTCGACGAGCGCTGTCCGGAAATCATCACGCAGCGCTCGGCCGCGTTCCAACTGGCGGCGCGCGCACTGACAGGCGAGAGCTTCCGACTTTATTTTGAGGATTACGATGTCGCTCACAGTCTGGCTGATTGCGAAGCTGTCGCGGGTTGACGACGATGTTGCGCGGCGTGCGCTGACGACCGCGCAGTCGCAGGACGAGATGTCCGCGGCGCCGCCCGTGGAATTTGCAAGGGGCAGGGGGGCACTGGCCTATGCGCTAGGTATCTTCATCACCCGCAAGCCGGTTCACTTCTATCTGGGGCTGGCAGGGCTGGTCATTTTCCCGGTGTACCTGCTCGTCCAGCTGGCGGTGTACTTCCATGGCAAATAGCCGCTTCGTCTCGCACATTAAATGGTGGTTCTTTATCGTGCCCATCATTTCAGTTTTCATCATGCCGGTGATTCCCGAGCGCACGCTTTTCGAGATTCCTGACGCGGAATCGAAATCGGTGGTCGCTACGGTGGGCGAGGCGCGCGCGGACGAGGCGGTGTCGCATACCAACCTGCTGTTCAAAAGGCTTTTTGTCGAACCGGGATTTCTGCGCGCGACGATGGACGCCACGCGCGACGACACGTTAAGCGACGGCGGTGTGTCAGATTTTGCGCGCACGTGGGTCCGGAACTTCTGGCTGCTGGTATACCGGGTGCTGTATCGGGTAATCGTCATGAAGCTCTGGTTACTCGGCACAGCCGTGTTCTGTCTGGCGATGTTCGTCGACGGCTCCGTACGCCGCAAGATCAAGGCCGCGGCGGCCGGCTTCGCCAGTCCGTTGTCTTTCCATCTGGCGGGGCACGGCATCCTGCTGGTATTTGGCGTGGCATTCACCGTGCTCGTCGTCCCGCTGCCCGTGCTGGCGCAATACTGGGTGGTGGTTGCCCTGTGCCTCGGGGCGCTGCTGTGGAAGGCCGCCTCGTCGTACCAGTAGCCTTCGGGATGGTTATTTCCGGAAAGCCATCAAAAGAACACGGTCTTTCCGCCTAAGGGCGCGTAACGCGTTGCACGCATTTCGCCGTTCGATAACGGGCAGTGTCTGTCACCGTAGGCCCGCGCCCACCGCGTGCGCGGCACGAGTCAACCGCCCAGCCGTCTGTCCACTCGATTCAGACAACTAATCTCGACGCATGCTCGTACTTCCTGAATGACCGTCATCGAGCGCGTCGAGTGGATCGCGTGGGGCGATCTAAGCTAGTCGTCATCCGACTCAGTGCGGCCAAGAACGGACGGTCGACTGCGGCACGTAGATCGTTGACAATGCGGGCACCTGTCCATACGAGGCGTGAAAATGCAGCGAATACTTGCAATCGGTGGCGGCGGATTTACGATCGAAAAAGAGCCGTCGCCCGTCGACGTCTACATTCGAGAGTTGGTGGGGAAGCCTCAACCGCGAATCTGTTTTATTGCGACCTCTAGCGGAGACAACGCCGCGCAAATCGACAAGTTCCATGTCGCGTATGGAGCTCTCGGCTTTGAGACGTCAAATCTCTCGTTTTTCAACGGATGGGGTTCTAACGTAATTTCCTACACCGACTATAGAGAACGGCTACTGAGTCAAGACGCGATATTTGTTGGCGGTGGGCATCTGCGGTCGGCGCTAGCTGTGTGGCGAGAGTGGGGTCTAGATGCCACTCTTTCGGAAGCGTGGAAGCAGGGTACTCTCCTCGCCGGAATGAGCGCCGGCGCCATGTGCTGGTTTGAGACGGGCTTGGGTGGGCCATTCGAACAGGGGAATTATGGTTTGCAGCGCGGTTTAGGCCTTATTCCGGGAGCTTGCGCAGCCCATTACAACAACATTCATATTCCAGAGCGGCGCGTTAATTTTCTGATGGAAATGCGTCTTGGAAGAATGCCACGGACCTTGGCTATCGACGATTTTGCTGCTGTTCTTTTCGATGATCGCGAAATTGAGAAGGTGGTTTCTTGGGCGCCGGGTACGACCGCTTATCGAGTCGAAAAAATTGATGATGAGATTCATGAGACGCCGCTAGCCGCTGTTCAATTGAGCAAGGTCGCCGGTCCATAATGCATCGGCCGATGTACCAACCCATTGTCTGAATGTTCGGTTTTGGGTAGCGTGAAGGGCGTTTGCGGGTCGTCCTGAGCCGGTCGTCGTCGGGCGAAGTGCGGCCAACAAGCGACATTCGACCGATACTCAGGAATTGCTGACAATTAGTCAGTTGGCGTGCCGGGCTGAAGATAATTCAATGATTTACGGATATGGCGGCTATCACAATTTGTCCGTATATGACCAACGCAAGCGCCACGATTGCCAGAAATACGGCCAAAAATCCAAGAATGAAACACCAGAAAGGATTGGCTTTTTGAACGACGCTGAGGCGACCCACGGCTAGTACGGTGATCAACGCTGCACCAACGGCATATATGTAGAGCAGCCAGTCGTCTGCATGATGAAACAGCAACGCACATAGTGCTAGAAGAAATGTAAGAGCTATTGATGCTCCGCTCGTCAAAGCCCACCGGCTCCTCTGAGAAACGAAAGCACCGATCGCAAGCGCCTGAGGCAACCAAAACATTAGAAAATTCTGCCAGAAAAACAGTTCGCTACGATGTGCCAACCACGTCGAAATCGCCGCACTCACGAGCAAAGAGGCGGCTAGACATGTGGCGTATCGCGTGCATAAGCGCGACGATCGTGTGGAAAACAGGCTCGTCATTGTTAATATTGTCAGTAAGCTATTGCACCTATCGTTGGTCGGCGCTCACCAGTGACGCTTGATCCACTCATCTAATGCCTGAACTGCTGCTGCCATTGTCCGAACTAAGCTGCGTTTCAATACAGTCGCACGAGTTCGCGACATTTAATGTCTGCCTTCGAACAATCCGTGTGGCTGCTCCGGGTCGAACTCGGTCGGTCGTCATCTGGCTGGGTTCGGCCAGTTTGAGACGTTCGACGTCATCGCGTAGCTCGTCGACAATCTTACGGTTCGATACCAACGCAAAGTCTATGAACCCGAAGGCTGTACGCGGCTAACCCGGTCATTCGACGCGTTGGCCCGGTCTATCGGGGCAGAACTGTATCTGTCTCAGTGGCAGATCGTGGCGATAATAGGGTACATCGTTAGAGAGTCTAAAATAAACCGAGAAACGCAATGAATCGCCGCTATGTCACCGCTGATGTGTTCACAGAAGAGAAACTTAAAGGTAATCCGGTTGCGATCGTACTCGATGCCGCTGGATTATCAACCAGTCAGATGCAGGCAATCGCAAGCGAGTTCGCTTACAGTGAAACGACATTCGTGTTGCCTCCCCGCGATGCCGCTAATACTGCTTGGGTAAGAATTTTTACGCCGAGCCGCGAGATACCCTTCGCCGGACACCCGAACATCGGCACGGCATTTGTGCTCGCTGCAAGGGCGGAATCCGGTCGGAATCCGTTGCCAGACCTGCTCGTATTCGAGGAGTTAGCTGGTTTGGTTCCCGTAAACCAGCTGAAAGAGGGTGGGGCCGTAGTCGGAGCTGAGCTCATTGCGCCTGAACCGTTGGCGCGACTGTCACATGCCTCCGCAAGCCAGGTAGCCGCTTGTCTCTCACTCACCCCTGATGACGTCCGGGTGGATGCTCACGCCCCGCAGGTCGCCTCTGTCGGTCTCCCGTTTCTTGTCGTTGAACTTGCTTCACGCGACGCTCTACGGCGATGTGTGCCGAATCTCGTGGCGTTCAAACGCTTGCTTCCGATTGACGGTGCCGTATCCATCTATGGCTATACACGCGATATCGATCGCGTCAAAGCAGGACCTATCTGTGATCTGGAGGCCCGGATGTTCACACCGCGCATGACAGAAGACCCGGCTACGGGCAGCGCGACAGCAGCAACTGCTGCGCTCATTGCTCAGATCGGGGGGGTGTCGGAACTGTCGCTGCGCGTCGCCCAAGGCGTGGACATGGGTCGCCCGAGCATTCTATTCGCGAAAGTTGACACGCATGACGGTCATGCAAGGGTCCGTGTCGGGGGCAAATGCGTCAGCGTTATGGAAGGGTCGTTTCAACTCGCGGGCGACGCTTAGTTGATCGTCGGCCAGCGTCCGCTATCGAGAAAGTTGAGCGTCTTTTGTGGGTCGTGTGCGGCCGATCGCCTGCTCATGAGTTTCGAGCTACATATGCTGATCACATGAGACAGCACCCGGCCATATACGGTCAGTCGACGTATGCGTTCAGATCGCCGACAATCGGGCAAGCATTCACAGGTTAAGGAAAGGCGGACGCGTGAAATCTCTATTCATTTTTCTAATTGTGGTGCTCTATACCTGCGCCGCGTTTGCCGCGCCAGATAATAACCCCAGCCCCAACGACCGAGTAGAGGTAACCGGCGCGATACCCGACGATGTCGAAGCCGTTCTTGTGGAAGATTGGTACACCACAACGGATTCGATGTTCTGCCAACACATGGTTGGAGAGGCTGGCTTCATGCCCAGCCATTTCGCGAAGCGTGCAACACAGACATCCGCGGCGAATGGACAACGATCTTGGCTTGTCTGGCGAGACGACGTAAAGTCCGGGCACTGTGGTTGGGCGTTGAAGCAAGTTGTGGTCTATCTTGACTCCAAGGCTTCTAACGAGGATCCCGTTCAGGCGTCCAACATTCCCGTCCGTGTTGCCTACGTCTGCGGGACTGGAGAGAACTGCCTGAACACCTGGGCCTCAAACGACGATAGTGATAAACCGACCTATCATCGTTGCAATTTGGCTTCTGTCAGTCAGTTGGCACCAGGAAACTCGACCAATCCATGCGCCTATTTTGATGCAAAAGCGAGAGGGACTGACTTGGGGAAGTACGAACACATCCTTCGGCCTGACCAACACACAGTTCGATTCGTTATAACCGAAGTGGGAAAGCAAAATCCGTAACTGCTGTCGAGCGGCCGCTTTCGAGACACTCGTGCGTCCCTTCCGGGTCGAACCGAGCCAATCGCATCAGGCTGAGTTCGGCCAAAAGCGGACCGTCGACTTCGAGGCGAGCATCGTTGACAAACGGGCGCTCGACCACCAGCACGGAAGTTGCATGTGCGCAGGCTAACAGACTGCAGATCCATTGGCTTTTTCCGACGCTTCTATAGCTCTTCCCAAATTGACCAGGTAGCGCTTTGCAGTTTTGAAGTCTCCGCGCCATAACCACTTCAAGCAAGTGAAGAGTTCCCATGCCAGGAATCGGTCGCCATAATGATAGGCCGTCACATCGTGCTCAGTCGGAGCGAGCCTGGACGATGCCCTCGACTCAAGGCAACGATCCCGGTTAACTATTTCAACAAATGGCTGCTCTAGGATGAGTTCAGTATCGGGTGAGATGACATGAAACTCGATTGAAGTTAAGTCTTCGAAGATTAGCTTTTGGAACGGACTTTTCGGATCACGCACGCCATCAAACTTGATGAATATTTCCGACGGGGCGATCTGCTGCTCTATCGCACGTAATAGCGAACTCCCAGTGCCATCCGAGCAAAAGGCGACTAGGTCGATGTCAGAAACGCGATCTGCGCTCCCTTTTGCAAATGAACCAACGACCGCCGCACCGGTGCAGTCAGGAGAAGCCTGGAGCGCGGCCGAGACCCGCTTAAGAAGTGTGATTTGGCGTGTTGTGGAAGGGTTGCCCCTCAACCTCGTGAGAATGTCTTCAAGGCGCATCGAGCAGTCCTAGATGGAGTTTGGAGATGGGCGTGCGTAAGACAATATACGTTGGAATGGCTGCTTTCGGGAAAGCTCGGGGACCGTTGTGGGTCGCGTGCCGACGATCGCGACTGCGCGCGATCGGGCAGTCGATGCCAGCTGCATGAGGCGGTGATCGGCCCAGATGA
>NZ_JAQQET010000033.1:0-106771 GCF_046026855.1 Paraburkholderia sediminicola
TGCTGATGCGTGGGGGGAAGGTATGACGGCTCTCCCGCAACGCACGCTGATGGTGATGGCCGGTGGCACCGGGGGACATGTGTTCCCGGGGCTCGCGGTCGCGCACCTGATGCAGGCGTGGGGCTGGAAGGTCGTATGGCTTGGCAACCCGGCGGGCATGGAAGCCACGCTAGTGCCGAAACACGGCATCCCGATGGAATACGTGCGCTTTGGCGGACTGCGAGGCAAAGGCCTGAAGACCAAGCTGATGTTGCCGCTGAATCTGCTGCGCGCCTGCTCGCAGAGTCTGAGCGTGTTGCGTCGCGTGAAGCCGGACGTCGTGCTCGGCATGGGCGGCTACATCACGTTCCCGGCAGGTTTGATGACTGCGTTAAGCGGCCGTCCGCTGGTGCTGCATGAACAGAATTCGATCGCGGGTCTCGCGAACAAGGTGCTTGCGAAAGTCGCCAAACGCGTGCTGGTGGCATTTCCGAATGCGCTGCCGCACGGCGAATGGACCGGAAACCCGATTCGCGCGGAACTTGCGCGCGCAACTGCACCCAAAGCACGCTACGCGCAGCGCAGCGGTCCACTGAATGTGCTGGTGGTGGGCGGCAGTCTGGGCGCGGCGGCGTTGAATGAAGTGGTGCCTCGCGCGGTTGCGCTGCTGGCGCCGAATGAACGTCCGCGCATCGTGCATCAGGCGGGCGCGAAGCATATTGACGCGCTGCGTGAGAACTACGCGGCAGCGGGTCTGCAGGCTGGTGCCGATGTAGAACTCGTACCCTTCATCGACGACATGACGAGCGCGTATGCAAATGCGGATCTGGTGATCTGCCGTTCGGGCGCGATGACGGTGTCGGAAATTTCAGCAGTAGGGGTGGCGGCGTTTTTTGTGCCGTTCCCATTTGCAGTAGACGATCACCAAACCACTAATGCAGCGTTCCTCGCTGATAACGGCGCGGCGCTGGTCGTGCAGCAACGCGATCTGTCGGCGGAAAAGCTCGCCGACTGGTTGCGCAGCCAGACGCGAGAGACGCTCGCGGAAATGGCGGAGCGTTCGCGCTCGCTCGCGAAACCCGACGCCACGGAACAGGTCGCACAGATTTGCGCGACTGTGGCGGGTTCGATTTCGGGCGCGAGCCCAGAAGGAAAGCAATGAAACACATCGTCAAACATATTCACTTTGTCGGCATCGGCGGTGTCGGCATGAGCGGCATCGCGGAGGTGCTGGTCAACCTCGGCTATCAGGTGAGCGGTTCGGATCTTACGAGCAACGCGATCACCGATCGCCTCGCCGCACTCGGCGCGCGGATCGAGATCGGTCACGCGGCGGAGAACATCGAAGGCGCCAACGCCGTGGTCGTTTCCACAGCGGTGCGCAGCGACAACCCGGAAGTGCTGGCCGCGCGTCATCGCCGCATTCCGATCGTGCCGCGCGCGGTGATGCTCGCGGAACTGATGCGCCTGAAGCAGGGCATCGCGATTGCCGGCACGCACGGCAAGACCACAACCACGTCGCTGGTGGCGAGCGTGCTGGCGGCGGGCGGCCTGGATCCGACGTTTGTGATTGGCGGCCGTCTGATCAGCGCGGGCGCGAATGCGCGTCTGGGTACGGGCGACTTCATCGTTGCTGAAGCGGATGAGTCGGATGCGTCGTTCCTGAATCTGTTCCCGGTGATCGAGGTCATCACGAACATCGACGCCGATCACATGGACACCTACGGCCACGACTTCGCGCGGCTCAAGCAGGCGTTCATCGAATTCACGCACCGTCTGCCGTTCTATGGGATCGCGGTGCTGTGTGTCGACGATCCGAACGTGAAGGAGATCCTGCCGTTCGTGTCGAAGCCGATCATCCGCTACGGTTTTGCTCCGGACGCGCAAGTGCGCGCGGTCAATGTAGAAGCACACAACGGCAAGATGCATTTCACGGCAATGCGCGAAGACGCGGCGCCGATCGACATCGTCCTGAACCTGCCGGGCGAGCACAACGTGCAGAACGCTTTGGCCGCAATCGCAATCGCGACTGAACTTGAAGTGAAAGATGCCGATATCCAGCGAGCACTCGCGGATTTCAACGGCGTGGGACGGCGCTTCCAGCGTTACGGTGAAGTGCCGGTCGTGTCGGAAGGCAAACCTGCCGGCGCGTACACGCTGGTCGACGACTACGGTCATCACCCGGTTGAAATGGCGGCTACGGTAGCAGCGGCGCGCGGTGCGTTTCCGGGGCGGCGTCTGGTGCTGGCATTCCAGCCGCACCGCTTCACGCGCACGCGCGATTGCTTCGAAGATTTTGTGAAGGTGCTGTCGACCGTCGACGCTCTTGTGCTGACCGAAGTCTATTCGGCCGGTGAAGCGCCGATCGTCGCCGCGGACGGCCGCGCCCTGGCACGCGCGCTGCGTGTGGCGGGCAAGGTCGAACCGGTGTTTGTCGATACGGTGGATGAAGTGCCGGACGCGCTCTCAGCAGTGGTGCGCGACGGCGATGTGGTGATCACGATGGGCGCGGGTTCGATCGGCGGTGTGCCGGGTCGCCTGGCGCAAGAAACGAAGGTGTGAGATGAGCAGCATCGACCCTAAACAATTCGGCAAAGTGGCAGTGCTGCTCGGTGGTGTATCTGCCGAGCGCGAAGTGTCGCTTACGTCCGGCCGCCTGGTGTTGCAAGCGCTGCGCGATGCCGGTATCGACGCCCATTCTTTCGACCCGTCCGAGCGTCCGCTCGCCGAGCTGAAGGCAGAAGGTTTCGACCGTGCGTTCATTGCACTGCATGGCGGCTATGGCGAGAATGGCCAGATTCAGGGCGCGCTCGATTTTTACGGCATCAAGTACAACGGCAGCGGCGTGCTCGGCTCGGCGCTCGGTCTGGACAAGTTCCGCACCAAGCTCGTGTGGCAGCAACTCGGCATTCCGACGCCGCCGTTCGAGGCCGTGCTGCGCGGCGACGACTACGAAGCACGCGCGAAAGACATCGTCGCGAAGCTCGGCTTGCCGTTGTTCGTGAAGCCAGCGAGCGAAGGCTCGAGCGTCGCGGTGATCAAGGTGAAAAGTGCCGACGCATTGCCAGCAGCGCTGATCGAAGCGGTCAAGTACGACAAGATCGTCGTGGTCGAAAAGAGCATTGAAGGTGGCGGCGAGTACACCGCGTGTATCGCCGGCGATCTCGATCTGCCGGTGATCCGCATCGTGCCGGCCGGCGAGTTCTACGACTACCACGCTAAGTACATCGCTAACGACACGCAGTATTTGATTCCGTGCGGTCTGGCAACCGACGAAGAGGCGCGTCTGAAAGTGCTGGCGCGCCGTTCGTTCGACGTACTCGGCTGCACCGATTGGGGCCGTGCCGATTTCATGCTGGATGCGGACGGCAATCCGTATTTCCTGGAAGTGAACACGGCGCCTGGCATGACCGATCACTCGCTGCCGCCAAAAGCGGCGCGTGCGGTGGGCATCAGCTATCAGGAACTGGTTGTCAGCGTGTTGGCGCTGACGCTTAAGGACTAACCAAGGACTAAGCGGGGCAACCCGAAAGCAACACCATGTGGAACAACGTTCGCCAGCTCAATCTCGCCGCCAACGCATTGCATGCGTTGCTGGTGCTCGTGCTGCTGGCGGCAGGCGGTTACTGGCTGATCCAGCGTCCGAATTTCGCGCTGCGCGAAATCCAGATCGACGGCGACACGGAGCACATCAATTCGCCGACGGTGCGCGCCGGTGTGGTAGGGCGGTTGAAGGGCAACTTTTTTACGGTGGATCTCGATGTCGCGCGGCAGGCGTTCGAGCAGATGCCGTGGGTGCGACACGCGAGCGTGCGGCGAGTCTGGCCGAATGCGCTGGCTGTCACGCTCGAGGAGTACAAACCGCTTGGAACGTGGGGCAGCGATCAACTGGTGAGCGTGGACGGCGAACTGTTCACCGCGAACCAGGGTGAGCTCGAAGAAGAGCTGCCCGCGTTCGACGGCCCGGACGGTACGGCAAAAGAAGTCGTCGCGCGTTATAGCGATTTCAAGAAGTGGTTTGCGCCGTTAGGCGCGACGCCGGATGAAGTCACGCTGTCGCCGCGTTACGCGTGGACGGTGAAGCTGTCGAACGGAATGCAGGTGGAACTTGGGCGCGAACGCAATCAGGACACGCTGCTGGATCGCAGCAAGCGCCTGACCGCGGCGTGGAACGCGGTGACGCAACGTTGGGGGAAGGATATTGAGTATGCGGACTTGCGCTATCCGAACGGTTTCGCGATTCGTGCCGCTGGCATGCGCTTCATCAGCGAACCCGACAAGGGCAAGAAGTAAACGGACATCACACGCAATGAGCACGCTATGAGTAAAGACTATAAAGATCTGCTGGTCGCCCTCGACATTGGGACGTCGAAGGTAGTGGCTATCGTCGCCGAATTGAAGGGCGAGGGTCACTACGAGGTGATCGGCCTCGGCCAGAGCGAATCCAAGGGGCTCAAGAAAGGCGTGGTGGTGAACATCGAGGCCACCGTGCAGTCCATTCAGCGCGCGCTTGAAGAAGCCGAACTGATGGCCGACTGCAAGATTACAAACGTGTTTACCGGGATCGCCGGCAGCCATATCCGCAGCTTCAATTCGAGCGGCATGGTGGCGATCAAGGAGAAGGAAGTCACGCAGACCGACGTCGCGCGCGTGATCGAGACGGCGAAGGCGATCAACATCCCGACCGATCAGCAGGTGCTGCACATCCTGACGCAGGAATTCATCATCGACGGTCAGGAAGATGTGCGCGAGCCGATCGGTATGAGCGGCATCCGGCTGGAAGTGAAGGTGCATATCGTCACCGGCGCGGTGAGCGCGGCGCAGAACATCGTCAAGTGCGTGCGCCGTTGCGGGCTAGAGGTCAACGATCTGATCCTGCAGCCGCTCGCTTCGTCGCTGGCGGTGCTGACAGAAGATGAAAAAGAACTTGGCGTGGTGCTGGTCGATATCGGCGGCGGCACGACTGATATTGCGATTTTCAGCGAAGGCGCGATTCGTCACACGGCGGTGATTCCGATCGCCGGCGACCAGATCACGAGCGACATCGCGATGGCATTGCGTACGCCGACGCCGGACGCGGAAGACATCAAGGTCGACTACGGCATTGCGAAGCAGGCCTTGGCCGACCCGGACGAAATGATCGAAGTGCCGGGTCTCGGCGAGCGCGGTCCGCGCACGCTGTCGCGCCAGGCGCTGGCGGCGGTGGTCGAGCCGCGTGTCGAAGAACTGTTTTCGCTCGTGCA
The DNA here is from genome assembly GCF_046026855.1 of Paraburkholderia sediminicola. Taxonomy (GTDB): domain Bacteria; phylum Pseudomonadota; class Gammaproteobacteria; order Burkholderiales; family Burkholderiaceae; genus Paraburkholderia; species Paraburkholderia sediminicola_A. The sequence continues at coordinate 5,223 of NZ_JAQQET010000033.1, forward strand.
GCAAGTCGTGCGCGAGTCGGGTTACGAGGAATTGCTGAGCTCCGGCGTGGTGCTGACCGGCGGCGCGTCGATGATGCTCGGCATGGTCGAACTCGGCGAGGACATTTTCCTGAAGCCGGTGCGCATTGGTGTGCCGGAATACGCGGGCGGTCTCGCTGACGTAGTGCGGAACCCGCGCTACTCGACGGCGATGGGTCTGCTCGTCGAAGGGCGCTCGCAACGGATGCGCGGCCGCAAGGTCGCAGTGCAGTCGGGGTCGATGGGTCAGGTCTTCACGCGAATGAAAGACTGGTTCCTCGGCAACTTCTGACGAATTCGAGTTTTGAACGGTTTGACGTAAACACGCGCTGGTGCCGGCGGCTGGCGCGCGACAGGGGGTTGCCCGATCTCCTGCCGAATAACGGCCGAAGTGGCTGCAATTTTTTATCTTGACGGAGGCAACATGGAATTCCAGATGCTGGAAACCGAAACGAACGGCACCATCATCAAGGTGATCGGAGTAGGTGGCGCTGGCGGCAATGCCGTTCAGCACATGATCAACAAAGGCGTGCAAGGCGTCGACTTCATCGTGATGAACACGGACGCGCAGGCTCTGTCGCGTTCGCGCGCTTCCGCGGTGATCCAGCTCGGCAACACGGGTCTGGGCGCTGGTGCCAAGCCGGAAATGGGCCGCGCCGCTGCAGAAGAAGCACGTGAGCGCATCGCAGACGCACTGCGCGGCGCCCACATGGTGTTCATCACCGCAGGCATGGGTGGCGGCACGGGTACGGGTGCAGCACCGGTGGTCGCGCAGATCGCCAAGGAAATGGGTATCTTGACTGTTGGCGTGGTCAGCAAGCCGTTCGAATTCGAAGGCGGCAAGCGTATGCGTGTGGCAGAAGCGGGTTCGCAGCAACTGGAGGATCACGTCGACTCGCTGATCGTCGTTCTGAACGACAAGCTGTTCGAGGTGATGGGCGATGACGCCGAGATGGACAAGTGCTTCCAGTGCGCAGACGACGTTCTGAACAACGCAGTTGCCGGTATCGCGGAAATAATCAACGTTGATGGTCTGGTGAACGTCGACTTCGAAGACGTGAAGACGGTGATGGGCGAGCAGGGCAAGGCGATGATGGGCACGGCGACGGTTGCCGGTGTCGATCGCGCACGTCTGGCTGCTGAGCAGGCTGTGGCCAGCCCGCTGCTGGAAGGGGTGGATCTGTCGGGCGCGCGTGGCGTGCTGGTCAACATCACGTCGAGCCGTTCGCTGCGTCTGTCGGAAACGCGCGAAGTGATGAACACCATCAAGAGCTATGCTGCAGAAGACGCAACCGTGATCTTCGGCGCGGTGTACGACGATGCAATGGGCGATGCACTGCGTGTGACGGTCGTGGCAACGGGCCTGGGCCGTGCGGCGAAGAAGCAGCAATCGGCGCCGATGACGCTGCTGCGCACCGGCACGGACAACCAGCCGATCAGCACGCATGCTGCCTACACACCGTCGTCGTCGCATGCAAGCACGGCCGATTACGGCGCGCTGGACACGCCGGCCGTGTGGCGCACGTCGCGCGATACGGCGGCTTCGCACGTGCAGGCGCTGCAGGAAAAGGGCGTCGATACGTACGACATTCCGGCGTTCCTGCGCAAGCAGGCGGACTGAACGCACGAGCAGGCTTTCGTTGCCGCGTTGTTTTTAGCAGCGCTGGCGGACGAATGCACGAGCGTGGCGGGTGAACGGCAAACAAGCCGCGTATCGTCTGATTCGCGGCAAGGACAAGTGCCCTCTTCGGATTCGCGAAGCGGATGGGGCGACTGTCGCCGGATGGCGGAGCCTGTAGTTAGGCAGACGCTGAATTCACTGCGACACGACAACGTGCGAGCGTGCTTCGCATCGATGCAAAGGACTGAGCATGATTCAGACAGGTGAAAAGCTGCCCGACGCGACGCTCTTCGAATTCGTCGAAGACGCGCGAGCGGGCTGCACGCTGGGGCCTAACAGCTTCAACGTGCACGAGCAGACGACGGGCAAGCGCGTGGTGATCTTCGGGTTGCCGGGCGCGTTCACGCCGACCTGTTCGGCCAAACATGTACCGGGTTACGTCGAGCACGCCGAGCAGTTGCGCGCTCTTGGCGTCGACGAGATCTGGTGCGTGTCCGTCAACGACGCGTTCGTAATGGGCGCGTGGGGACGCGATCAGCACGCCTCGGGCAAGGTGCGCATGATGGCGGACGGCAGTGCGGCTTTCACGCGGGCGCTCGGTCTTGAGCAGGATTTGTCGGCGCGCGGCATGGGAATCCGTTCCCAGCGCTACGCAATGGTTGTCGACGACGGCGTGGTCAAGACGTTGAACGTCGAGGCTGCCGGCAAATTCGAAGTGAGCGATGCAGGGAGTATTCTCGCTACGTTGAGCTAGTTACGATTGCGTTAGATCGCTTCGCCTCGAGCCTGCGCGGTTACCGCGTTGTATCAGGGCAACGGCGCTTAAGACGCTTTTGTGACAGGCCGTTACGCGGGCCGATGACCGGAAACGCCTCCGTTCCGGACATCGGCCCGTCACGCTTTCCCTGACGGGCGCCCATTGGGTAATGCAGCGAAACAGATTGATACGTTCCGCGCAAAGACGCTCCCTAGGGTATTGGAGTATACTTCGCGCTATGGAATAAAAAGTCCCGATTGGGATTTTCAATCGAACAGAAGATCACCATGTTGAAGCAGCGCACTATCAAATCAATCGTCAAGACAGTCGGCATCGGCCTGCACTCCGGCCGCAAAGTCGACCTGACGCTCCGCCCGGCGGCGGCGGACACTGGCATCGTGTTTTCGCGCGTGGATTTGGCCACGCCGGTGGACATCCCTGCGTCGGCGTTGGCGATTGGCGATACGCGTCTGGCTTCCGTTTTGCAGAAAGACGGCGCGCGCGTGTCGACCATCGAGCATTTGATGTCCGCATGCGCAGGCCTCGGCATCGATAATCTTTATATCGACGTTACCGCTGAAGAAATTCCGATCATGGACGGCAGTGCAGGTTCGTTCGTGTTTCTGATTCAGTCGGCCGGTATTGAAGAACAGAACGCGCCGAAGAAATTCATCAAGGTCACCAAGCCTGTGGAAATTCGCGACGGCGATAAATTCGCGCGTCTCGATCCGTATTTCGGTTTCAAGCTCAAATTCACCATCGATTTCCGTCACCCGGCTGTGGATAAAACCGGCCAGGCGCTGGAAGTGGATTTTGCCCATACGTCGTATGTGCGGGAAATCGCTCGTGCGCGTACGTTTGGTTTTGCGCATGAAGTAGAAATGATGCGCGAACTCGGTTTGGCGCGCGGCGGCAGCATGGATAACGCCATCGTGCTGGACGAATACCGCATTCTGAACAACGACGGGCTTCGTTACGACGACGAATTCGTGAAGCATAAGATGCTCGACGCGATCGGCGATCTGTATGTGATCGGTCATCCGTTGCTGGCTTCGTACACGGCGTACAAGTCGGGCCACGGGTTGAACAACGCACTGCTGCGCGAACTTCTGGCGCACGAGGATTCGTACGAAATCGTCACGTTCGACGACACGCAGAAGGCGCCGCGCGGCTTCGCGTACGAAACGCAGACGGCGTTTGCGTAATCTGAATAGTGGCTTCGGATGAAATTTCCGAAGCGAATGGATGAAAAATAAGCGGCCCATCAGGGCCGCTTATTTTTTGTTCAGCGATTTCTCCGATGCCGCGCAGCCATTTTGGCCAACGCTTCCTGCAGCGGCGAAGGCGCGAGCGATTCGGAGAGCGCTTGCAGCGCATCCGCGCCGACCGGCGTCATGCGCGCCTGCTTGACCGGCGGCGGCTCCTTCAGGGGTTGTGGCCGCACGCGAATCCGCAGCGCATTGACCGGCCAGCCGCGCTGCTGCAGGTCCGACAGCAGTCTCGGCTCAATCTGGCGCAGGCGCGCTGCCAGTGCGTTGTGCGCGGCAAACAGGGCCAGCACGCCTTCCTTGATGAAGCTCGGTTCGACGCTCGTGGCCAGATAATCCGGCAACAGCTCGCGCAGATCCTTTTCCAGCGCAGCAATCTGCTCGACGCCCGCGCGCAGTGCCACGAACGCGTCGGTGCGATTCAGCACTTCGGCGACGGGCTGCGGGCGGCGCGCTTTGAACTGCTTGGGCGGCGGCCTTGAAAAGGACGGAAAACGGCTCATGTTTAGTCGTGACGGCGTGTTCGCACCCTATGCGCGTTCACGCCGCGATTGTACCGCGCGGGATGCACGCGGACCCGCCTCAATGCGACCCGTTGGAGGTCGCTGCGGCGGGCTTTCTGTGCCTTGCCGCCGTCGCGCTGCTGACACAGGCGCGGGCGGGGGCGCGTGCTAAAATGCCCGATTCGAATTCACTCTTGGACTAAGCCGCCGAGGCCCTTCCGACCCCGGAGCGCACGTGCATGAACCGCACGCCGCGAACCAGCCGAAGCCGCGACGCAGACACCGATCCGATGACCACCGGTTTTCTACAGAAGATTTTTGGCAGCCGCAACCAGCGGCTAGTCAAGCAATATCAAAAGACCGTCACGGCGATCAATGCGCTCGAGCCGCAGATCGAGCAATTGACGGACGACCAACTGCGCGCCAAAACGGGTGAATTCCGCCAGCGTGTCGCGAGTGGCGAGTCGCTCGACAAGCTCCTGCCGGAAGCCTTCGCGGTGTGCCGCGAGGCCAGCAAGCGGGTGCTGAAAATGCGCCACTTCGACGTTCAGCTGATCGGCGGCATGGTCCTGCACTACGGCAAGATCGGCGAAATGCGTACCGGCGAAGGCAAGACGCTCGTCGCTACGTTGCCGGTGTACCTGAATGCGCTGTCCGGCCGCGGCGTGCACGTCGTCACGGTCAACGACTACCTGGCTCAGCGCGACGCGGAATGGATGGCGCGTCTGTACAACTTCCTCGGTCTGTCGGTCGGCATTAATCTGTCGCAGATGGATCATGGCGCGAAGCAGGAAGCGTACGCCGCTGACATTACCTACGGCACCAACAACGAATTCGGCTTCGACTACCTGCGCGACAACATGGTCTACGAGACCGACGCGCGCGTGCAGCGAGCCCTGAATTTCGCGGTGGTCGACGAGGTCGACTCGATCCTGATCGACGAAGCCCGCACCCCGCTGATCATCTCCGGCCAGGCCGAAGATCACACCGAACTCTACGTGCGCATGAATGCGCTGCCGCCGCTGCTCGAACGCCAGATCGGCGAAGAGAAGGCGGACGGCACCGGCGTCGAAAAGCCGGGCGACTACACGCTGGACGAGAAAGGCCGCCAGGTTTTCCTGACGGAATCGGGCCACGAAAAGGCCGAGCACCTGCTCGGCGAATGGGGCCTGATCGGTGAAGGCGAAAGCCTGTATGCGCCGCAGAACATCACGCTGATGCACCACGTGTACGCCGCACTGCGCGCGCACACGCTGTTCTTCAAGGATCAGCACTACGTCGTGCAGAACGGCGAAGTCGTGATCGTCGACGAATTCACCGGCCGTCTGATGTCGGGCCGCCGCTGGTCGGATGGCCTGCACCAGGCGGTTGAGGCGAAAGAACACGTCAAGATCCAGAGCGAGAACCAGACGCTCGCGTCGATCACGTTCCAGAACTACTTCCGTATGTACGCGAAGCTGTCCGGCATGACCGGCACGGCCGATACCGAAGCGTACGAATTCAACGAGATCTACGGTCTCGAAACGGTCGTGATCCCGACCAATCGTCCGCCGAAGCGGCTCGACAAGCAGGATCAGATCTACAAGACCGCCAAGGAGCGCTACGACGCGGTGATTCGCGACATCCGCGATTGCTATGAGCGTGGTCAGCCGGTGCTGGTCGGTACGACGTCGATCGAAAACTCGGAACTGCTGTCGCATTTGCTGAAGCAGGCCGGGTTGCCGCACGAAGTGCTGAACGCCAAGCAGCACGCGCGTGAAGCTGAGATCGTCGCCGAAGCCGGCCGTCCGAAGCGGGTCACGATCGCCACGAACATGGCCGGTCGCGGTACCGACATCGTGCTCGGCGGCAATGCCGAAAAGCAGGCGTCGTTCCTCGAGTTGGATGAAACGCTTTCCGACGCTGAAAAGCAGACTCGTATCCAGAAGCTGCACGACGAATGGCAGGCGCTGCACGACCAGGTGAAGGCCGCGGGCGGTCTGCACATCATCGGCACCGAACGTCACGAATCGCGCCGGATCGATAACCAGCTGCGCGGCCGTGCCGGCCGTCAGGGCGACCCGGGTTCGTCACGCTTCTATCTGTCGCTGGAAGATCCGCTGCTGCGCATTTTCGCGGGCGATCGCGTGCGCGCGATCATGGACCGCCTGAAAATGCCGGAAGGCGAGGCGATCGAGGCGGGCATCGTGTCGCGTTCGATCGAATCGGCGCAGCGCAAGGTTGAAGCGCGCAACTTCGACGTTCGCAAGCAATTGCTCGAATACGACGATGTGTCGAACGATCAGCGCAAGGTGATCTATCAGCAGCGCAATGAATTGCTCGAAGCGAACGACATCACCGAAACCATCGGCGCCATGCGTCATGGCGTGATCGCCGATATCGTTCACCAGTTTGTGCCGGCCGGCAGCATTGAAGAGCAGTGGGACGTGCCCGAGCTGGAAGAAGTGCTGCGCAACGAATGGCAGCTCGACCTCGCGATTCAGGAAATGATCAACGAGTCGAACTCGATCAGCGTGGACGAGATCCTCGAAGCTGTTGAAGCCGCCGCGGACGAAGCGTACGAATCGAAGGTCGAACAGGTCGGCCGCGAATCATTCAGCGCGTTCGAACGCTCGATCATGCTGCAAACGCTGGACCGCAGCTGGCGCGAACATCTGGCCGCGCTCGATCACCTGCGCCAGGGCATCCATCTGCGCGGTTACGCGCAGAAGAATCCGAAGCAGGAATACAAGCGCGAGGCGTTCGAACTGTTCGCTGCGATGCTCGACGCCGTGAAGCTCGAAGTCACCCGTGTGGTGATGAACGTGCAGATCCAGTCGCCGGAACAGCTGGAACAGGCTGCCGAGCAGTACGAAGAGCAGGGCAGCCACCTCGAGAACGTCGAGTTCCGTCATGCCGAATTCGCCGAAGCGGCAGCAGCAGCGCCTGCCGCTGCGGAAGCCGCTACCGCCGCAATGATCGGCGACGCGATGAGCCACGGCTCCTCGCAAGCCCTCGCGTCGGACCCGAGCGCGGACAGCGTGCCGAAGGTCGGCCGCAACGACCCGTGCCCGTGCGGTAGCGGCAAGAAGTACAAGCAGTGCCACGGCAAGATCGCGTAATGCCGAAAGCGGCGTGCTCCGAGCGCGCCGTTTCGTTTTACACGGTGCTTTGCTGGTGATTTCGCGATGGTTCGGCAACACGCCCGAACCATCAGTTTTCGATCCCTCGATGCCGGCGCCTGCCGGCATTTTCTTCGACAGGTCGCGACCATGGCTGTCAATTTCCCCTCGATCGATCCCGCTCAACTCCGTCCCATCGCTGGCGTCACGCTAGGCTGGGCGGAGGCGAATATCCGCAAACCGAACCGCAAGGACGTGCTCGTAATTTCCGTCGGCGAAGGCGCAACGGTCGGCGGTGTGTTTACGCAGAACCGCTTTTGTGCGGCGCCCGTGACGGTGTGCCGCGAGAATCTGGAGCGCGTACGCGCCGGCGGCAAGCCGATTTGCGCGCTGGTGATCAACACCGGTAATGCAAACGCAGGCACCGGTGAGCCGGGTCTCGTGGCTGCGCGCGAAACCTGCGCCGAACTCGCGCGTCTCGCGGACATCACGCCGGAACAGGTTTTGCCGTTCTCAACAGGCGTGATTCTGGAGCCGTTGCCGGTCGATCGTTTGAAGGCAGGTCTGCCGGCTGCACTGGCGAACCGCAAGGAAGCCAACTGGTATGACGCCGCCCAGGCGATCATGACCACGGACACGCTGCCGAAAGCCACCTCGCGCCAGGTCACAATCGACGGCCACACCGTCACGCTCACTGGCATCAGCAAGGGCGCCGGCATGATCAAGCCGAACATGGCGACCATGCTCGGCTTCCTCGCGTTCGACGCTGCCGTCGCGCAACCGGTGCTCGACGCACTGGTCAAGCACGTGGCGGATCGCTCGTTCAACTGCATCACGATCGACGGGGATACGTCGACCAACGATTCTTTCATCCTGATCGCCTCGGGCAAATCGAGCCTGCCGGCGGTCACGTCCACCGATTCGCCCGCTTATGCCGCGTTGCGCGACGCGGTGACCGAAGTCGCTCAAACCCTCGCACAACTGATCGTGCGCGACGGCGAAGGCGCGACCAAATTTATGACCGTGCATGTCGAAGGCGGCTCGAGCGTCGGCGAATGCCGCCAGATCGCGTACGCGATTGGCCATTCGCCGCTCGTGAAGACGGCCTTCTATGCATCGGACCCGAATCTCGGCCGCATTCTCGCGGCCATCGGCTATGCCGGCGTGGACGATCTCGACGTCGGCAAGATCGATCTGTATCTGGACGACGTGCTGGTCGCCACTGCCGGCGGCCGCAATCCGGCCTACCGTGAGGAAGACGGCCAGCGCGTCATGAAAAAGAGCGAGATCGGCATTCGCGTCGTACTCGGCCGCGGCAATGCGCAAGCCACGATCTGGACTTGCGATCTGTCGCACGACTACGTGAGCATCAACGCCGACTATCGCTCGTAACCAGGTTCCTAATTAGGGTTTTTACGCGGCATCTGGCCGCTTACCTCACAGCCATGGACAAACTCGAACAGTTTCTGACCCGGGCCGAAGCCGTGCTCGTCCGCCTCGAAGCGATGCTTCCGCCCGCTGCACCGGAGATCGACTGGTCGGCAGCGGTTGCTTTTCGCTGGCGCAAGCGCCAGGGGCGCGGCTATCTACAGCCGGTTCCGGCCATCTCGTCGATCACGCTCGACGACCTGCAAAACATCGATCGCCAGAAAGGCCTGATCGAGCAGAACACCCGTCAATTCGTACACAAGCAGCCGGCCAATAACGTGCTGTTGACGGGCGCGCGCGGCACTGGCAAGTCGTCGCTGATCAAGGCTTGCCTGAACGCCTATGCGAAAGACGGTTTGCGCCTGATCGAAGTGGATAAAGACGATTTGCATGATCTCGGCGACATCGTCGATCTGATCGCGCAGCGGCCGGAGCGCTTCGTGGTGTTCTGCGACGACCTGTCGTTCGAAGACGGTGAGTCGGGCTACAAAGCGCTGAAGGTTGCGCTGGACGGCTCGATCGCTGCGCAGTCGGACAACGTGCTGATTTACGCAACGTCCAACCGCCGCCATCTGTTGCCGGAGTACATGAGCGACAACGAGACGTACAAGCACACGTCCGACGGCGAGATTCATCCGGGTGAACTGGTTGAAGAAAAGATCTCACTGTCCGAGCGCTTCGGGTTATGGGTCAGTTTCTATCCGTTCAAGCAGGACGACTACCTGTCGATCATCGGCCACTGGCTGCGCCATTTCGGCTGCGACGACGCGGAAGTCGAGGCGGCGCGCGGCGATGCACTGGTGTGGGCGCTGGAGCGCGGTTCGCGCTCCGGGCGTGTCGCATGGCAATTCGCTCGCGACTGGTCCGGCCGGAAGACCCCCGTATGAGTGACGCGCAGAAGAACGCGGCAGGCCGCCCGGTGACTGAAGTCGCCGTTGGTGTGCTGATTCAGCCGGACGGACGTTATCTGCTGGCGCAGCGCCCGGCAGGCAAGCCGTACGAAGGGTACTGGGAGTTTCCGGGCGGCAAGCTGGAGGCGGGCGAGTCGGTCGAGGCCGCACTAGCCCGCGAACTGCACGAGGAACTGGGTATCGACGTCAGGGCGAGCCATCTCTGGCACACGCTCGAACACGATTACCCGCATGCGTACGTGCGGCTGTTCTTCTGCAAGGTGACGGAGTGGACCGGCGAGCCGCACGGTCGCGAGGGTCAGGCATTTGTCTGGCAGATGCTGCCGGCTGACGTCTCACCGTTATTGCCAGCGACGATTCCCGTGCTGGAATGGCTCGCGGCCGAGAAAAACTAGAAAAATGGCGAGTGGTTGCAAGCGGCGCTGCGTGAGCGGCGTCGCCTCGCGCGACTGCAGCACGCTTTTGCGTGCCTCTACAGCCTTGTGCAGTGCACTGGCGCTCAGTGCGGGTTGTAACCCTCACCTGGCGACTCGTCCGGTGGCGTTTCTTCCTCCGTGCCGCCTATCTTGTACTTCTCAGCGGCCCAGGCGCCAAGGTCGGTCTGCTTGCAGCGGTCTGAGCAGAACGGGCGGAAGCGGTTTTCAGGGGTCCAGCGGACATCCTTCCCACAAGTGGGGCATTTGACGGCAGTAGGCATACGGTCAGGCAGTCGATCGGAAACGGAACAAGTAATGAATATAGGGGCATTGTTCGCCGCTTTAAAGGCGCGGCCCCGCGATTCGTCTCTACGAGACGGCCCTTAAAGGCTGGCTTACAGGCTGCAAAGCGTGAGTTGGAACGGCACGTCGACATCCACCGCGCGCGGACGCAAATCGCCGTCCTGCACCGTGAACCGCACCCAGAGCATGTATTTGTTAGCGCTGGCCTCTGGAATCACCCGCAATTCAGGCGTCACCCGTACCTGCATCAACTGGTATGAACGGCCTGACAGCATCTGCTGATAGCTGCCCTGCATCGCCATGACCTTGGACGCCTGACCGGATTCGCGCGCGAGGCGCAGCACGATTGTTGCCGCATCGCGCAACGGCAGCAGCGGAGTGACCCATTTGGCGATGTCCTGACGGCGCTGATCGGGATGAATCTGCTGCCACGCGTAGTACGAAGGCAAATCGAACTTGCAGGTGCCACCTGGGATGATCGCGCGGCTGCGGATGCTGGCGAGCCACTCGTTGTCTGCCAGATGCTGGCCGGTCTTGCCCTGCATCTGTGAAAGCCCTGACAGGGTCTGCTCGATTTCTCCCAGCACCGCCTCCAGCGCATTCTGCTCGATGCCCGGATTGCCCCGGAACGGCGCCAGGGTTTGCCGTTGGCGTTCGAGTTCCTTCATCAGATCGGACTTCAGATCCGCGCGACCGGCAACGTCTGAGATTTCGAACAACGTTGTCAGTGCGACGTGATGTTCCCTGGCGTCTTCCTGGGTCAGAAAGAACGTGAAGCGCTCGAACAGATCTTCGAGGCGCAATAGCGTCCGGATTCGCTCGTTGAAGGGATACTCGTAAAGGATCAAGCGGGCTCGCCTCGGGCGTGGTCGGTGACAGGAATGCAGAACATTCTAATGCCGTGAGACTACCCTAGCAATCACGCACTTTTTCAGCGCCCATTCACAACTTTTTTCACGTGTTTTGGACGGTTTTCTGCATGCTTCGGCTCGTGTGCCGCAGCAAAGTTCAACGGATGGGCACGAGACGTGGTGCGCATGACTGCATGTGCCGTTCGTGAGGTGCTTATACGGTGCTTACGTGGCGCGCATGTGTCGGGTCAGGGTGCGTCATCGAACGCTCACCGGCGGAGATGCCGCTCTGCAAACCGCGTTCCGTGCGTTTTCACGCGCCCGCTAGCGACAGATAGACGCGGTGCTGTGCATCGACGTGCGTCTTGAGCGCGTCGAGCGGCACGCTGTCATTGTTGATTACGTCGTCGGCCGCGGCGAGGCGTGCTTCGCGCGTTGCCTGGCGGGCGATGATTGCCAGCACCTGTTCACGATTGAACCCGTTGCGACTCATCACGCGCGAGATTTGGGTCTCGACGCTGCAATCGACCGTCAGCACGCGATTCACGCGAGTCTTCCAGTTCCCCGACTCGACGAGCAGCGGTACCACCACGATTACGTACGGCCCTTGTGCCTCACGCTTTTCGCGCTCGGTCTCCGCGCGAATCAACGGATGCGTGATGCTTTCAAGGCGTTTGCGCGCGCCGTCCTCGCTGAACACCAGCGTGCGCATGCGGGCGCGGTCGAGCGAGCCGTCTGCGGCAACGAATGAGTCGCCGAACTCCGCGGCGATCTGCGGCATCGCAATGCCATGTGGCGCCGTAATGCGGTGCGCGATCAGGTCCGTGTCGACAAGCGGCACGCCATGCGCGGTGAACAGGTCGGCCACGGTCGATTTGCCGCTGCCGATGCCACCGGTCAATCCCACAGCAAACATGCTTTAGCCTCCCAACGCCAGATAAAGCGGTGTGCCGAGAAATAGCGTGACAGCACCGCCCGCTGCGAGAAATGGCCCGAACGGCAGCGGCTCCTCGAAGCGCATGCGGCCGCGCCACGTCGCCGCGAGACCGACCACCGCGCCGGCGACCGCCGCGATCAGCACGATCTGCGGCAATGCGGCCCAGCCGAGCCAGGCGCCAAGCGCAGCCAGCAGTTTGAAGTCACCATAACCCATACCTTCAACGCCACGCACCAGCCGGAACAGCCAATGCACGGCCCACAGCACCAGATAGCCGAAGATCGCGCCCAGCACGGCATCGTGGAGACTTGCGAACATGCCATTGAAGTTGACGATGAGGCCCGCCCACAAAAGCGGCAGCGTCATGGAGTCAGGAAGCAGATGGGTGTCGATGTCGATCGCGCTCATTGCAAGCAATGCGGCGCATAGTCCGAAGGCGGCGAGTGCCATGCCGGTCGGTCCGTACAGCGCGAGTGCCCCTGTCGCAAAGCCGGCGCAGGTGATTTCGAGCAGCGGATAGCGCAGGCTTATGCGTGTCTTGCATGCGGAGCAGCGTCCGCGCAACAGCAGATAGCTCAGCACCGGCAGGTTCTCCCACGCGCTGAGCACATGGCCGCAGTGAGGGCACGCGCTACGCGGCGCCCACAGGTTGTAGCGGGCGGGCAAACCGTCGTTTTCGAGCGGTTCTTCGGTGGCTTCGCTGACCTCCTCGCGCCATGCACGCTCCAGCATGATCGGCACCCTGTGCACGACCACGTTCAGGAAGCTGCCGATCACCAGACCGACTACGATCGCGAATGCGATCTGCAGACCGCTGGGCAAGCTGCCAAAGGCGAGGCCGAGACTGGTCGCGTAGTGGCCCGGCAGCAAGCCCGAGAGCAGGCTGGAAGAAGTATCTGACACGAGCGGAATGGTGGCCTGCATAGATAAAGGGTGGGATTCGGCTGCGATGCTACACCACGTTGCCGAGTTGAATAATGGGAAGATACATCGCGATCACGAGTCCGCCGACCAGCGTACCCAGCACGATAATGACAAGCGGCTCGCACAGGCTTGAGAGCGTGCTGATCTTTTCGTCTACCTGACGGTCGGCGAGCGAGGCTACATCGATCAGCATTGTGTCGAGTGCTCCGGACTCCTCGGCAACCGCAACCGGCTGCACGACCTCCTGCGGAAAGCAGTGCGCCGCGCGCATGGCTGCGGCGAGCCGTTCGCCGCGCCGCAGCCTGGCGGCAATTTCCACGGTGGCGCGATCAAAGAAAGCGTTGCCGGTGGCGTGAGTCAGTGAATCAAACGCGTCTGCGAGCGGTGTGCCGGCCGACAGCAAGGTGCCGAGCGCGCGGCTCCAGCGCGCCGCGCACAAGGTGCGCAGCAATGGACCGGCGACCGGCATTGTCAGCGATAAGCGCGCGAGCCGGATGCGCGCCGCTTCGGAACGTCGTTGCAGAAAAGTCACAGCCGAACCCGCTGCGAAAATCATGACGATCAGGGGAATGCTCCATCGCGCGGCACCTGCCGATAAAGCCAGCACGAACTGCGTCGGCGCGGGCAGTTTCGCGCCGAAGCCGTCGAAGATCTGCTTGAAGGTCGGTACGACCCACACCAGCAGTGCCGCGGTGATTGCGACTGCAAGCAACAGGATCGCGACTGGATAGGTCAGCGCCGCGCGGACCTTGGCGCGTTGTGCGGCGGCGCGTTCGCGGTCGTCGGCGATACGGGCGAGGATCGCCGCCAGCGCGCCCGCCGCCTCGCCGACTTCGACAAGCTGGCAATAGAATGCGTTGAACTGTGCAGGATGCCGCTGCAATGCCGCCGAAAAGCGCAGGCCGCTCGTGATATCGCGTGCCAGCACGCCGACGATCCGCGGCATGCCTTGCCGGCGCGAACTCTGCGCTTGTGCCAGTAGTTCCAGTGAAGGTGCGAGCGGCAAACCGGCGCGTAGCAGACTGGCAAGTTGACGGGTGAACACGGTGACGTCGGTGGTGCGGGTTTGGGGACGCGGGGCCGGTCCGCGCGCCGTGAGTTCGACGATGAATAGTTTGTCGCGCTTGAGTATGGCTCGCGCGGTGCTTACGTCCGGCGCAATGAGGGCACCGGCTTTTTGTATGCCGTCACTATCGACGCCGCGCCATTTGAAACGCATCTCGGTCGCTGGCGGTGGATGAATCGTCGCGGTGCTCATGCGACCTCGGTGGTTGCCAGCGCTTCGGCGAGGCTTGTAGTGCCGTCGCGCACACGCGCCAAGGCTGCGTTGCGCAAGGTGGCGACCTGTTCAGTTTGCGCGAGCCGAGCCAGTTCATGGGTGCCTGCGCGCGCCACGATCAACTCGCGCATCGCGTCGGACACAGGCATCACCTGATGAACCCCGACCCGGCCCCGGTAGCCGATGCCGTGGCATGCAGCGCAACCGGCGGCGCCAAAGGGTTGCCAGCAGCCGAGCTGATCGGCGGCGAAGCCCGCTGCTCGCAGCGCCGCCGCCGATTGCGGCGCAGGTACGCGACACGCTACGCAAAGCCGCCGCACGAGCCGTTGTGCCGTCACCATCCTTAGCGCGGCGGCCAGGTTATATGGCTCGACGCCGATGTCGATCAGGCGCGCGACGGCAGCAGGCGCGTCATTCGTGTGCAAGGTTGACAGGACGAGGTGGCCGGTCTGCGCGGCCTTCACGGCAACATCGGCGGTTTCGTCGTCGCGGATCTCGCCAACCATGATCACATCGGGGTCCTGGCGGAGAAACGCACGCAGCGCTACCGCGAATGTCAGGCCGGCTTTTTCGCGCACGCTCACCTGATTGATACCCGCCAATTGGATTTCCGCCGGATCCTCCACCGAGCACAAATTGCGCGCCTCATCGTTGAGCATGTGCAGGAAGCAGTACAGCGACAGCGTCTTGCCGCTACCGGTAGGGCCGGTGACGAGCACGAGGCCGTGCGGTGCGCGAATCGCGGTATCGACTGC
The DNA here is from genome assembly GCF_046026855.1 of Paraburkholderia sediminicola. Classification (GTDB taxonomy): domain Bacteria; phylum Pseudomonadota; class Gammaproteobacteria; order Burkholderiales; family Burkholderiaceae; genus Paraburkholderia; species Paraburkholderia sediminicola_A. The sequence continues at coordinate 20,295 of NZ_JAQQET010000033.1, forward strand.
TTCACGTTGTCGAGGATCGAGGCCGAGCGAGTCGAGCGAAAGATCGGTGGGCAGTGCGTCGAGCCTGCGCAAAACCAGCTTTTCACCGAACAGTGTAGGCAGCGAGTTGACGCGATAGTCTTCGACGCGGCCGGGCGAGGTGGCAATACGCAGCCGCCCGTCCTGCGGCACGCGCCGCTCGGCGATATCCATGCGCGCGAGCACCTTCACGCGCGTGATGAACGCGTCGCGCAGATGCGCCGGGGGCTGCGGGATTTCATGCAGTACGCCGTCGATGCGCAAACGCAAGCGCCAGCCATGCTCCGCTGGTTCGATGTGCAGGTCCGATGCATTGCGGCGGGTTGCCTCCTGCAACGTGTCCGTTAGCAGGCGTACGGCAGGCGCATTGTCGGAATTGGAGAGACTCGAGTTGAGATTGGCACTGACGCTGGCGTCGGCCGCGAAGGCGTTGTGCCTGGGTTTGGCTGCGCTTTCGCTATCGACAGCGACAGGCCGCAACGACGCCGCGCGTTGAAAAGAATCTTGCATGGGAGACCGGTGATGAGCCGCCTGTAGAACACGACGACTCCATCATCCGGTAAGGCCACTCACACCACCATTCAGCCAATCGGCTAATGGCGCGCGCCGTGTCTATATGCGATGCTGCAGCGCATAAGTCTTAGCCGCGTGCAGTTTTGGTGGCTTTCGCACCCGCCCGAGTGGGTGGTTTGAACAGCTTGACGGTGCGAATCGCCTGGTCGTCGCTACGCATCACTTCGAGTTTCATCTCGCCGATCTGCACGCACACGTCGCCATCGGGAATCTCTTCGAGGATCTCGAGAATCAGCCCGTTGAGCGTTTTCGGTCCGTCGGTCGGCAGCGTGAGATGCAGCCAGCGGTTCAGCTCGCGTAGCGGCATGCTGCCCGCAACGATACATTCGCCGCTCTCGTTCCAGCCGCCGCGCGAATTGGCGCTACGCGGAATCGACGTGGTGAATTCACCGATCAGCTCTTCGATGATGTCTTCCGGCGTGACCAGCCCTTGCAACTCGCCGTATTCGTTCACAACCAGCGCCGTGCGGTGACGGCTCTCCTGGAAGTACTGTAGTTGCTGGAATACCGGTGTACCGGTCGGCACGAAATACGGCTCGGCCAGCAATTCGCGCAGCGTCTCGCGCTCCAGTTCCTGGTTATGCAGGGCAGCCAGTGTTTTGCGCACGTGCAGCACGCCGAGCACGCGGTCGATGTCGCCTTGATAGACGATCAGTTTGTTGTGGTAACAGGTTTCCAGCTGATGCAGGATCTGTTCGAACGGCGCGTCGAAGTCGAGTGCTTCAATGCGGCGGCGCGGGATCATCACGTCGTCGACAGAGATGTTCTCGAGGTCGAACAGGTTCAACAGAATGCTGCGGTGCTTGGTCGGCATGAAGCTGCCTGATTCGAGCACGATGGTGCGCAACTCTTCAGTGGAAAGCCGTTGATCGTGCGCGCCTTTGGTATTGATATGCAGCACTCGCAAGATGGCGTTCGCGAACAGATTGACGAACCAGACGAGTGGCTTGCCGATACGCATCATCGGTGCGATCAGCAGGCTGGCCGGCAGCGCGATCTTCTCCGGGAACGTCGCGCCGACAATTTTCGGCGTGATTTCCGCAAACACGATAATCAGAAACGCGACGATGCCGGTCGCAATCGACAGCACGACGTTATTGCGGCCGAACGTATGCAGCGCGATCGACGTGGTGAGCACCGGAATGATCGTGTTGAAGAGATTGTTGCCGATCAGGACCACGCTCAACAGTTGGTCGGTGTGCGCCAGAAGACCCTGAGTAGTCTTCGCGCCGAGCGCATTCTGATTGGCAAGATGTTTCAGGCGATGGCGGTTGATCGCCATCATCGCCGTTTCGGAAATCGAAAAGAAGCTGGAGCAGATAAGCAGCAGAAAGATGGCGCCGATCTGCGCCCATAAGGGAAGTTGTTCCACGCGTAGCGAAGGATAGGGGACAGGATGGAGAGAATATAGCAGAGGGGGCCGTGCGAACCGGTTGTGCGGACGGTCCAAGACGCTTAAGGCAAATCACACGGAACGGCAAGGCACTGGCCAGGCGCAAAAAACTGCGACCCAAAACAAAAAAACCGCCAAGCAAGCTGGGCGGTTTTTCGGGCCTTGAGCGAACAAGGCAAATCTGGTCGGGGTGAGAGGATTCGAACCTCCGGCCTCTACGTCCCGAACGTAGCGCTCTACCAGGCTAAGCTACACCCCGATTCATACTGCTGGACTCCTACGGTGTTTCAGTCTCGTTTAAGACTGTCTTGCCGTCGAGTAAGAACATAATTCTAGCAGGCTATCTTTGAAAATGGAATCCGGAAATGAAGAAATTGCTGCAGCTGCGGCGAGAGCTTCCTGCTTCGCGCATTCGAGCGTGTGGTCTAGTGCGCCGGAGCGCGTGATCGCTTCGAAAATCGTGTCGAAACGATCTGTGCCGCCTTGCTCGATGGCTTCCCGCGCGAGCGCCGACTGCTCCGGCGTGCCGCGTTCGATCAGATAGATCAACGGGAGCGTGGGTTTGCCTTCGCGCAGATCGTCCCCGGCATTCTTGCCCATCGATTCAGCCGTGCCCGTGTAGTCGAGCCAGTCGTCCATGATCTGGAACGCGGTGCCGATGCGGCGGCCGAATTCCGCCGCGGCGGCTTCGGTTTTTGCATCTGAACCGGCCAGCACCGCGCCGAGCTGGGCGGCAGCTTCGAACAGCTTGGCGGTTTTGTAGCGGATGACCTGCATGTAGCGCGCTTCGTCCACGTCGGCGTCGTGCATATTCAGCAGTTGCAGGACTTCGCCCTCGGAGATGATGTTGGTCGCCTCCGACAGGATTTCCATCACCCGCATCTTGCCCACGCCGACCATCATCTGGAACGAGCGCGAGTACAGGAAGTCGCCGACCAGGACGCTCGCGGCGTTGCCGAACAGCGCATTGGCAGTCTGGCGGCCACGCCGCAGATCGGATTCATCGACCACGTCGTCGTGCAGCAGCGTGGCCGTGTGGATGAATTCCACTACCGCGGCCAGTTCGTGCCGGTGCCCGGTGGTTTCGCCCAGTGCACCCGCCACCAGCAGCAGCAGCGCGGGCCGCAGCCGTTTGCCCCCGGCGCTGATGATGTACTCTGAGATCTGATTGATCAGCATCACTTCGGATGCCAGACGGTGCCGTATGACGCGATTGACCTGCTGCATGTCTTCGGCGATCGGAGCAAGCAGGCTGGCGGCGTTGGAGGAGGGGGTGGCAGTCGACGACATGATGGCTGAATTGGGTAGTGCCGCGAATTATAAGGCGAATCGCGGCAGTTCCGGGTCGCTGGCTGCGGCACGGCACGACGGAGGTAGCGGCCGGGCCGCTGCCGGGGCTGGACGGCAAGGCCCCGGGCGGTGCGCGTGGCGCCTCTCAATGAGTTTTGACCGAGCAGCTAACTCTATGTATAATCACGGGTTTCCGCGCGCGGTGCGTGGGAAAAATGAACACAGAGTGAGGTTCTCAATGTACGCGGTCATAAAAACCGGTGGCAAGCAGTATAAAGTTGCCGTCGGCGAAAAACTTAAAGTAGAACAGATACCGGCAGACATTGACGCTGAAATCACGCTCGACCAGGTTCTCGCAGTGGGCGAAGGCGAATCGATTAAGTTCGGTACGCCGCTGGTCAGTGGGGCTTCCGTCAAGGCTACCGTCGTGTCGCAAGGTCGTCACGCAAAAGTGACCATCTTCAAGATGCGTCGCCGGAAGCACTACCAGAAGCATGGCGGCCACCGCCAGAACTATACCGAACTGCGCATCGACGCGATCAACGCGTAAGCGCAACGGTTAAGGAGCAAATCAAATGGCACACAAAAAGGCAGGCGGATCATCCCGCAACGGCCGCGACTCTGAATCGAAGCGTCTCGGCGTCAAGGTTTACGGCGGTCAGGCCATCAACGCTGGCGGCATCATCGTTCGCCAACGTGGCACGCGCATGCACCCGGGCGAAAACGTCGGTATCGGCAAGGATCACACCTTGTTCGCGCTGACGGACGGCCACGTCAATTTCTCGACGAAGGGCGCAGCGAAGAAGCACATGGTCAACGTCGTCCCGGCAGCAGTCTGAGTTTAATCAGGCACGGGCTTCAGGACCGGAAAAAGGCCCCGCGAAGTTCGCGGGGCCTTTTTTATTGCAGCATCTTTTTGCTGGCCGAAATTGGCGATTCTGTGGATCGGATTGCCATGCGCCGGCAAGGCTAGCCGTTTGGCTGATTGCTCACCGCACGGCGGGCGCGGCAAAATAGCAACATCTGAAAGCATCAACCCAGCAGCACCATCTAGCAGCACATCACGGGACGGAGTTACGCATGAAGTTCATTGACGAAGCGAGGATTGAAGTCATCGCCGGCGACGGAGGGGATGGCAGCGCGTCGATGCGCCGCGAGAAATTCGTTCCGTTCGGCGGTCCGGATGGCGGCGACGGCGGCCGGGGCGGCAGCGTGATCGCGGTCGCGGACCGCAACATCAACACGCTGATCGACTACCGCTACGCGAAAAAACATTTGGCGCGCAACGGCGAAAACGGCCGCGGCGCGGACTGCTACGGCAAGGGTGGCGACGATATCACGCTGCGCATGCCGGTCGGCACGACCATCAGCGATATGGAAACCGGCGAGCTGATCGCCGATTTGACCGAGCACAACCAGAGCGTGCAGATCGCACAAGGCGGCGCAGGCGGTCTCGGTAACCTGCATTTCAAATCCAGCACGAACCGTGCGCCGCGTCAGAAAACCGACGGCAAGCCCGGCGAGCGCCGCATGGTGCGCCTCGAATTGAAGGTGCTGGCCGACGTCGGTCTGCTCGGCATGCCGAACGCCGGCAAGTCGACCTTCATCTCGTCGGTGTCGAATGCGCGGCCGAAAATCGCGGATTACCCGTTCACGACGCTCGCGCCCAATCTCGGCGTGGTGCGTGTCGGGCCGAGTCGCAGCTTCGTGATTGCCGACATTCCTGGCCTGATCGAAGGCGCGGCAGAAGGCGCCGGCCTCGGTCACCAGTTTCTGCGTCACCTGCAGCGTACCGGTCTGCTGCTGCATATCGTTGACCTGGCGCCGTTCGACGAAGCTGTCGATCCGGTTGCGGAAGCCAAGGCGATCGTCAACGAACTGCGCAAGTACGACGAACTGCTCTATGAGAAGCCGCGCTGGCTGGTGCTCAACAAGCTTGATATGGTGCCCGAAGACGAGCGCGAAGCGCGCGTGTCGGCATTCATCGAAGGCTACGGCTGGGAGGGTCCGGTGTTCGAAATCTCGGCGCTGACCGGTCAGGGTTGCGAGAGTCTTTGTTACGCGGTGTATGACCACATCGCCGCGCATTCAGACGCGCAGCGCGCGGCCGAAGCCGAAGATCTCGCCGCTGATGTGCGTTTCCGCGAGAAACCGGAAGCACCGGCCGCTGCTCCGGACGACTCCGGCGCCGACCCGCAGTAATAACAAGCCTGAGCGCCGGCGTCCGCGAGGGCTGCCGGCATGCATCACGCGTCATCTTGGGAGACCGCGCACAATGCGTTCCGTCATCGCAGATTCACGGCGATTGGTAGTGAAAGTCGGCTCGAGCCTCGTCACTAATGACGGGCGCGGCCTCGATCATGCAGCAATCGGCCGCTGGGCCGCTCAGATTGCCGCACTGCGTGCGCAAGGAAAGGAAGTGGTGCTGGTCAGTTCGGGCGCCATTGCCGAAGGCATGCAGCGGCTTGGCTGGACCAAGCGGCCACGCGAAATCGACGAATTGCAGGCGGCCGCGGCTGTTGGTCAGATGGGCCTTGCGCAAGTCTACGAAAGCCGCTTTGCTGAGCATTCGATCCAGACCGCGCAGATTCTGCTGACTCACGCCGATCTTGCCGACCGCGAACGCTATCTGAACGCTCGCTCCACGTTGCTGACACTACTGCGTCTGGGCGTCGTGCCGATCATCAACGAGAACGACACAGTCGTTACCGACGAAATCAAGTTCGGCGACAACGACACGCTGGGAGCATTGGTCGCGAATCTGATCGAAGGCGACGCGCTCGTCATCCTCACCGATCAGCAAGGGCTGTTTACCGCTGACCCACGCAAGGACCCGAACGCAACGCTGGTTCAGCAGGCCGATGCCGGTGCGCCCGAGCTCGAAGCAATGGCGGGTGGCGCGGGTTCGAGCCTGGGCCGCGGCGGCATGCTGACCAAGATTCTCGCGGCCAAACGCGCAGCGCATAGCGGCGCCAATACGGTGATCGCGAGCGGGCGTGAAGCGGACGTCTTGTCGCGGCTGGCCTCGGGCGAGGCGATCGGCACGCAGTTGATCGCGCGCACGGCACGCATCGCGGCGCGCAAGCAATGGATGGCCGATCATCTTCAGGTGCGCGGCCACGTGGTGATCGACGACGGTGCAGTTGAAAAACTGACCGAAGGCGGTAAGAGCTTGCTGCCGATCGGCATTGTCGGTGTGCAAGGCGCGTTTGCGCGCGGCGAAGTAATCGCTTGCCTGAGTGCGGCGGGCCGTGAAGTAGCGCGCGGCCTGACGAACTACAGCAGCGCGGAAACCAAGCTGATCCAGCGGCGTCCGAGTGGCGAGATTGAATCGGTGCTCGGCTATATGCTGGAGCCTGAGGTGATCCACCGCGACAATCTTGTGCTGGTCTGATTTCCAGGCAAGATACATGCGACAGACAAAAAAGCCGTTCCAGTGTGAGCTGGAACGGCTTTTTCACGTCCGCGGCGGTTTTTCAGATTCGAAGTACGCTCGCGAAAACGGGCTTAGTGAACCAGTGAAGTCTGCGTGCGCTTGTAGCGGATGTTCTCAACAATCTGCTTCGCGGTGGCCGTGGGCATCTTGTTCGCGCAGAAATAATCCTGATACAGCGCTGCCTGATAGGCGTTCAACGCACCATTCTCAATGCGCCTGAAGTCGTTGGCGACGGTTTGGTCCCAGCCGTCGTGATCGGCGTTCAGCCCCGCGTACTGGCGCCATTCATACGTGTCGCAGCGAATTCCTTCGTAGTTCACGTTGCGCGCGCCGCTTGGGCTCGTTACGACAACGGTGTAACGCACTACGCCGTCAGTGCCGACGCTCAGCGAATTTCTATCGATCGCGAACTGCAACGGCGTGTTTCCGGAGACCTCGAAAGGAAGAAGATTCGAGTCTTGCGGCAGTGGCGGCAAGGTGTCCACTTTGTTTTCCACCCAGTTGGTCGGCCGGTCCAGCAGGTAGGCGAACGCGCTGTCGTCTTTATTGGAGGGTTTGCTGGCGCAACCAGCCAGCAGGGCGCCGGTGGCGACGCACGCCACGACGAGAGCAAGTGCTTTCAATATGGTTTCCTCGAAACACTGGCGCGGCTCATTGAGCCGCGCCAGAGAGAGACGGCGTGGACAGCCGCACAGAGTTGTTAATTGCGTACGCCAGGACGGAACAACGAGCCGGCGGTTTCGCGATCCGATTCGTCTTCGCGCTCCGACGCGGAGCCAACCTCGGCTACCGCCCCGGAGCCCGGACCGCAATCAGACACGATCGTCGTGTGAATCGACGTTTCGATACTGAGGGTGGTCACCGAGGCGGTGACCGTCATCATTGTCGAATCCGGCGGACTTTCCATTGACGACGCTATCCGGGGATAACGCGGCCCATGGTGCCCGCCAGGTTTTTCCGCACGCGGCGCAGCCCGGCGCATGAAACGGGATAGCTCCGTCAGCGCCAACTGATACACATCCCGCTTGAACTCGATCACACAGTCGAGTGGCACCCAGTACTCGTTCCAGCGCCACGCATCGAACTCAGGGTGGTCGGTGGCGCGCAAGCAGATGTCGCAATCGCGTCCAACCATCCGGAGCAAAAACCAGATTTGTTTCTGGCCGCGGTAATGACCGCGTACTTCGCGCTTGATGAACTTGTCAGGCACCTCGTAACGCAACCAGTCGCGCGTGCGACCAATCACCTTGACGTGCTCAGGATGCAGCCCGGTTTCTTCGTGTAACTCCCGATACATCGCTTGCACGGGGGTCTCTCCGTACTTGATGCCCCCTTGCGGAAACTGCCAGGAATGTTCACGAAGCCGTTTGCCCCAAAACACCTCGTTGTGTGCGTTCAAGAGGATGATGCCGACGTTCGGGCGAAAGCCTTCACGATCCAGCATACAACCACCTTCGAATCCTTTAAAATTGCTTTGATTATAAACAGATAACGGACCCGTCGCACCGAATCGCACCAGATTGGAACGATTCGCCGCAAAAGGCCCGCGTTTGCGGTAGCCTGTCAGTCTTTCCGTGCCTTATCCCTTGCTGCAAAGGCTTTGCGCGGTGGCTTCGGGGCCCCGGGCGGGCCGGTTTTGCGCGGGTTTTGCCTGGTATGTGCAGGGCGTTTGCCGGGGCTTGGCCAGACTTTGGCCGGGTGTTCGGCGAGTCCGTGCCGGCTCCAAGCCGGGTCTGTGTCGGTTTCCCCACCGTTTTCACCTTTCGGGCGGTCCCTCCGGAGCCGCCGCTTTTGGAAAATCTGAATGAAAGCTTCCCGTTTCTTTATCGGCACGCTGAAAGAAGCGCCCGCCGACGCCGAGATCGTCAGCCACAAGCTCATGGTGCGCGCCGGCATGATCCGCCGCGTCGCCGGCGGTATCTATAACTACCTGCCGGTCGGCCTGCGTTCGATTCGCAAGGTGGAAGCCATCGTGCGCGAAGAAATGAACCGGGCAGGCGGGATCGAGTTGTTGATGCCGTCGGTGCAGCCGGCGGAGCTGTGGCAGGAATCGGGCCGTTGGGAAAAATACGGTCCCGAACTGCTGCGCTTCAAGGATCGCAAACAATCCGATTTCGTGTTCGGACCGACCCACGAAGAAGTGGTGACAGACATCGCGCGCGGCCAGATCAAGAGCTATCGCCAGTTGCCGGTGAACTTCTACCAGATCCAGACGAAGTTCCGCGACGAGATCCGTCCACGTTTCGGCTTGATGCGTGGCCGCGAGTTCATCATGAAAGACGCCTACTCGTTCGACAAAGACGTGGAAGGCCTGCGCGAGTCGTATCGCAAGATGTACGACGCGTACGTGCGTATCTTCACGCGCCTTGGTCTGGATTTCCGTGCAGTGGCAGCGGACAACGGTTCGATCGGCGGCAGCGGTTCGCATGAATTCCACGTGATCGCCGACACCGGCGAAGACGCAATCGCCTATTGCCCGACCTCGGATTTCGCAGCAAACGTTGAAGCGGCTGAAGCGTTGCCGCTCTACAAGGAACGCGCGGCGCCGGTCGAAGAAATGAAGAAGACGGCAACGCCGGGCAAGGCGAAGTGCGAAGCCGTTGCCGAGCTGCTGAACATTCCGCTCGAACGCACCATCAAGTCGATCGTCCTCGCCACCGAAAACGAAGGCGCGGAGCCGACCATCTGGTTGCTGATGCTGCGTGGCGATCATGATCTGAACGAGATCAAGGCAAGCAAGCTGCCGGGCCTCGCAGAATTCCGCATGGCCACCGAGGCCGAGATCATCGAGACCTTCGGCACGCCGCCGGGTTACCTCGGTCCGATCAACACGAAGAAGCCGGTCAAGGTCGTTGCGGATCGCACGGTCGCGAACATGAGCGACTTCGTGGTTGGCGCGAACGAGGTGGATTACCACATCACCGGCGTGAACTGGGGCCGCGATTTGCCGGAGCCGGTCATCGCCGATATCCGCAATGTGAAGAAGGGCGATCCGTCGCCGGACGGCAAGGGCGTGCTCGACATCTGCCGTGGTATCGAGGTCGGCCACGTGTTCCAGCTCGGCACAAAGTATTCGGAAGCGATGAACGCGATGTGTCTCGACGAGACCGGCAAGCCGCGGCAGATGGAAATGGGCTGCTATGGCATCGGCATCACGCGTATTCTGGGCGCGGCGATCGAACAGAATTTCGACGACAAGGGCATCATCTGGCCGGAATCGATCGCGCCGTTTGAAGTCGTGCTGTGCCCGATGGGTTATGACCGCAGCGATGCTGTGCGCGAACAGGCCGACAAGTTGTACGCGGAGTTGGTCGAAGCGGGCATCGACGTGATCCTCGACAACCGTGGTGAGCGTCCGGGCGTGATGTTCGCCGACTGGGAGCTGATCGGTGTGCCGCATCGTCTGGTGATCGGCGATCGTGGTCTCAAGGACGGCAAGCTCGAGTATCAAGGCCGCCGCGATGCTGAAGCGACGCTGCTGCCGGTCGAAGACGCCGCGCAAACCGTGATTGGCAAAGTTCGCGCCGCGTTGGCGCAGTAAGCGGAGCGGACTGTGGAGTACACCTTCCTGTCCGCGACGATCCTGCTGATTCTGATCACCGACCCGCTCGGCAACATTCCGCTCTTTATCAGTTGCCTGCGGGGCGTGTCGCCGAAGCGGCGCACGATCGTCATTCTCCGTGAGGTGGCGATCGCCTTCGCGATCCTGCTGGTCTTCATGGTGGTCGGCGACGGCTTCCTGCGCATGATGAGCCTGACCGATCAGTCGTTGCGCATCGGTGGCGGGATCGTGTTGTTTCTGATCGCGCTCAGAATGGTGTTCCCGCATCCAGACGGTCCGTTCGGTGGCGACACGCGGGGTGGCGAGCCGCTCATCGTGCCGCTGGCCATTCCTGCGCTGGCGGGCCCGTCAGCGCTCGCTACGGTGATGCTGCTGACATCACAGGCGCCCGGCAAGATGTACGAATGGATCGGTGCGCTGACCGTCACGATGGTTGTCTGCGCGATCGTGCTGATGCTGGCGGAGCGCATTCAGGCGTGGCTTGGCGAGCGCACCATGATGGCGTTCGAACGGCTGATGGGATTGGTGCTGGTGGCGATCTCAGTCGAAATGATGCTCGGCGGCATCCGCTCTTTCGTGCATCAACTTTGAGCAAGATCCGGTGCGGGATTCAATAGGGCAGCGGAGTAGTGCGATCAGTAAGCTTGATAAACAAAAAAGCGGCTCGTAGGCCGCTTTTTTACGTCGACGCCGCGCCTCAAATGGCGCTGTTAGAGCGACCAGGCTTTAGGCACCCTCGGTCAACGCCCGAATGGTCGGCAGGTTGCGCCAGTAGCCCTTAGCGTCCATTCCACAACCGAACACGTAGCGGTCCGGCACTTCAAAGCCACAGTAATCCGGATGCAGCGGCTTCGCCTTTGGAATGATCTTCTCGCACAGCACCGCGCTCAGGAAACGCTTCGCGCCCATCGCAAGAATGCGGTCGCGGATCGCGGCCATCGTTTCGCCTTCGTCGAGGATGTCGTCGAGCACCAGCACGACGCGATCCTTCACCGACTCAGCCGGCGCCACGCGCCACTGCATCTCGCTGCCGCCCTTGGTGGTGTTGCGGTAGCGGGTCAGGTGGATGTAGTCGAACTCGAGTGGGAAATCGAGGTGGGGCAGCAGCATGCCGGTGAACACCGCCGCGCCGCCCATTACCGACAGCACGAGCGGGAAGTCCTCGCTCATCTCATTGCGGATGGCGGCAGCCATGCCGCTGATCGACGCGTTGACGTCGTCGGCCGAAACGATTTCTTCGGAGTGGCTAAAAATGTGGAGAGCTTCTTCGCGGTTCATGACGTCTGACGGGCGGTAACTGTATACATAGTGTGGGTGAGAACGCCCCGAAGGAAGTCCCCTTGGGGACGGCGGCGTGCGGTACAGAATAAACCCGCACCAATCCGGAGTCAGCTACGCGTGCCTTTGTTCATGCACAGAAGCACGCGCGCCGCCGTCTTTGCTAAAGCTTAGCGCATGCCGGGCATCATGCCCTTCATGCCGCGCATCATCTTCTGCAAATTGCCGCCCTTCAGCTTCTTCATCATCGTGCGCATCTGGTCGTACTGATTCAGCATGCGGTTGACTTCCTGCACCTGCACGCCTGCGCCGGCGGCAATGCGGCGCTTGCGGGTGGCCTTGATCAGATCCGGCTTGGCGCGCTCCAGGGGCGTCATGGAATTGATGATGCCTTCCATGCGGCGCATCTGCGATTCGGCCATGCCCATATTGGCGCCGGCCGCGGCCTGCTGGAACTGCGCGGGCAGTTTGTCCATGAGCGACGACAGGCCGCCCATGCTCTTCATCTGCGTTAGCTGCGCGCGGAAATCGTTGAGGTCGAAGTCGCCGCCCTTCTTGACCTTGTCGGCTAGCTTCTGCGCGGCTTGTACGTCGACGCCCTTCTGTGCTTCTTCGACGAGGGCGAGAATGTCGCCCATACCGAGAATCCGGTTCGCCATGCGATCCGGGTAGAAAATTTCGAGCCCGTCGAGCTTTTCGGCGACGCCGACGAATTTGATCGGTTTGCCTGTCACGTGACGCACGGACAGCGCAGCACCGCCACGCGAATCGCCGTCGAGCTTGGTGAGGACGACGCCGGTGAGCGGCAATGCGTCGCTAAAGGCCTTCGCGGTGTTGACCGCATCCTGACCCAGCATCGCGTCGACGACGAACAGCGTTTCCGCCGGTTTCAGTTCGCTGTGCAACGCGGTGATTTCCTGCATCATCGCTTCGTCGATACCCAGACGGCCGGCCGTATCGACCAGCAGCACGTCGTGGTAGTGGCGCTTGGCCCAATCCACCGCGGCGCGCGCGATATCCACCGGTTTCTGATCCGGCTCCGACGGGAAGAAGTCCGCGCCGACCTGTTCGGTCACCATCTTCAACTGCGCAATAGCGGCCGGGCGGTAAACGTCGCACGAAACGGTCAGGACCTTCTTTTTGTACTTTTCGCGCAGGAGCTTGGCGAGCTTGCCGACCGTGGTCGTCTTACCGGCGCCTTGCAGACCCGCCATCAGGATGACGGCCGGCGGCGTGACGGCGAGATTCAACTCGACCGCCTTGCCTTCATAGTCGCCGCCGATGATCGCCGTCAGCTCGCGCTGCACCACGCCGACCAGCGCCTGTCCTGGCGACAAGCTGCTGATGACCTCTTCGCCAAGCGCTTTTTCCTTCACCTTGGCGATGAACTCGCGCACGACGGGCAGCGCCACGTCCGCCTCGAGAAGCGCGAGGCGGACCTCGCGCAGCATTTCCTGGGTGTTCGCCTCGGTGAGCCGGGCTTCGCCGCGCAGCGTCTTGACGACGCGCGCCATCCGTTGAGTCAGATTGTCGAGCATGGGGAGCGATGAACAGTGCGGCCGGAGCAGGGCGCGAAGTGGAAGACGTCGCGGAGCAGGGGCCTAGTGTAAACTTCGAATATGGATATTGTACTGTATGCCCTCACTGCGCTCCTCTACGGCGGTCTCGCCGTGGCCGGCTGGCGCTCGCACCGGCACGCCGCTTTGCGCCCCATGCTCGAGAGCGTGCCGGCGGTGCCCGTCGCCGCGAGCGTTTCGGCCGCCTCGGGTATGAGCACGTCGGGCCGCGCGCTGCTGTTTGTCGCGCTGCTCGCGCACGGCGTGCTGCTACATACCACCATCTTTCCCCAGAACGCGATGGTGTTCGGTTTCGCGTTCGCGCTGTCGGCCATGTTCTGGCTTGGCGCCGGCATCTACTGGATCGAGAGTTTTTTCTTTCCGCTCGACGGCCTTCGCTTGCTGGTGTTGCCGCTGGCCTGCGTCGCTTCTCTATTACCGCTGGCATTCAACGGCGTGCGCGTACTGCCGTATTCGGCCGCGCCGATGTTCAAGCTGCACTTCCTGATCGCCAATATCGCCTACGGTTTGTTCGCGATCGCGGCACTGCACGCGATTCTGATGCTGCTGGTCGAACGGCGTCTGCACGCGATGCGCGGCGGTGTGTCGCAACGGAACGCGGCTGCGGCGGGCAACGGCTGGCTGTCGAGCTGGCTCGATACGCTGCCGCCGCTGCTGACTTTGGAAAAGCTGCTGTTCCGTCTGATCGGCGCCGGCTTCGTACTGCTCACGCTGACGCTGCTCTCGGGCATCATGTTCAGCGAGCAACTGGTCGACCGCGCGTTGCGGCTCGATCACAAGACCGTTTTCGCGATTCTTTCCTGGGTGATGTTTGGCGCGCTGCTGACTGCGCGCAAGGTTTCCGGCTGGCGCGGCCGTGCGGCATTGCGCTGGGTGCTGGCGTCGTTCGTCGCGCTGCTGCTGGCGTACGTCGGCAGCCGTTTTGTATTCGAGGTGCTGTTGCACCGTGCTGTAGTGTGAGTGCCCTGCTATGCGACAAATTTTTCTGCTGATCCTGTTGTTCATCGTTGGCCAGTGGCTGGTCAAGGCGCTGCGTCGTCATGACGCGCAAGCGTCGCAACGCGCCGGAGGTGCCGGTGCGAATGGCGCCGCTGGTGCAAAAGGCCAGAGTGGCCCGAATGGCGGCGCGCGTGGGCCCGCCTCCGCGCAAGCGCAGCCGCAGCTCGCGGAGCCGATGATCCGTTGTGCCGAGTGCGGCGTGCACGCGCCGAAAAGCGATTCCGTGGTGGTGGCCGGGCAGCCGTTCTGCAGCGCCGCACATGCACAGCGTCACGGCGCGCATCCCACGGGCCGCGACGCTCGATGAGCGTCGAGTTCACCGTCGATGCCGACGGTTGGGTCGCCGCCGCACGCAAACTGCCTTCGCCGAATTTCGAAGCGCGGCCCGACGGGGCCGTGCCGACGCTGATCGTCGTCCATAACATCAGCCTGCCGCCCAATGAGTTTGGCGGCCCGGCGATCGCCGAGCTGTTCCAGAACACGCTCGACTGCGACGCCCACCCTTACTACGACACGCATTTGCGCGGCGTACGGGTGTCCGCGCACTTTGTGATCCATCGCGACGGCGCGCTTGAGCAATTCGTGTCCTGCAACGAGCGCGCGTGGCACGCCGGCCCGTCGAATTTTTTCGGGCGTGAGCGCTGCAACGATTTTTCAATCGGTATCGAGCTGGAAGGCAGTGACACGACTGCTTTCGAAGCGGCGCAATACCGCACGCTCAGTGCGCTTGTGACAGCGCTCAAGGCTCGCTATCCGGTCGAAGGACTTGCCGGTCACTCGGACATTGCCCCCGGCCGCAAAACCGATCCAGGGCCCCATTTCGAGTGGCAGCGTCTGCAGCGCGACACCGCGTTGGCGGATCAGTACTTCCCCTATCTCAAGTTTTCCAACGCGCCGTAACGACCCTTCGCGCGACTTCGCGTGATACGTGCAGAGCGAGGCGCAGCCTTGTTCTGCGGGCGGCGGCTTTGCGTCGCGGGATCCAGATGTCAACCCTTCGAAAGTAAATAAATCGATTTGACCTGTCTTGAAACTCCACTATACTTGGTGCCAGAAATTCAGTTTCGCACTATATATAGTGTCCGGTGTGTATAACTCTGTGCATAACTGAGTGCATAAGTTATGCGGCGCCTCGCTCCCCGAGCATGGCGCCGCAAGCATTCCAGGCAGCGAAAAAATTCCTGCGGCGCGGCCGGTAGTGACTTCCGGCGGCATCCAGAAGCATTCAGGAAAAGGGCACAGCAAGTGATCGCGACACACATGATGAAGACCGTTACAAGTTCGAACCAGGCTTCATCGCTGTCGCATTCCGCCACCCGGCTCAGCCGGCCTTTTTCCTGCACACCATCGCTTGCGCACGCGGCGGCGCAGCGTTCGTTTTAATCCGCGGCTTTCTCCGCACCATTTCCAAGACCAGGAGCTTTGCACATGCAAACCACCGACAACGTGACGACCCGGTATGAGGGCTCACCGACTGGCCAGGCCTTCGGCCAGACACAAGGCGCACAGGCGCTTGCGCCGCAGGTGACCTATGCCGACTACAAGGTGATCCGTCGTAACGGCAGCGTGGTGTCGTTCGAGCCGTCGAAAATCGCCATCGCAGTGACGAAGGCATTTCTGGCTGTCAACGGTGGTCAAGGCGCGGCGTCGGCTCGCGTGCGCGAACTGGTCGAGCAACTTACGCAGAGCGTGGTGCGTGCACTCGTGCGCAGCCGTCCGAACGGCGGCACGTTCCATATAGAAGACATCCAGGATCAGGTCGAACTCGCGCTGATGCGCGGCGGCGAACACAACGTCGCGCGTGCGTACGTGCTGTATCGCGAGAAGCGCACGCAGGCGCGCGGTCATGACGACCAGATCGTTGCTAACACGCCGGGTCTGAACGTCACCGACAACGGCGTGACGCGTCCGCTCGACATGGCTGCACTGCGCGGCATCATCGAATTGGCTTGCTCGAACCTGGGCGACGCCGTGAGCGCCGATCCGATCATCGCGGAAACAGTCAAGAATCTGTACGACGGCGTGCCGATGACCCAGGTCTACGACTCGGCGATTCTGGCTGCCCGCACAATGATCGAAAAGGACCCGGCATACAGCCAGGTCACCGCCCGCATCCTGCTGCACACGATCCGCCGCGAGATTCTCGAAGAAGAAGTCACGCAAACGGAAATGGGCGAGCGCTACGCCGAGTACTTCCCGCAATTCATCAAGCGCGGCGTGCAAGCCGAACTGCTCGACGACAAGCTGCTGCAGTTCGATCTGAAGCGCCTCGGCGCCGCACTTGACAACAACCGCGACCTGCAATTCGGCTACCTCGGCCTGCAAACGCTGTACGACCGCTACTTCCTGCATCACGACGGCGTGCGCATCGAAATGCCGCAGGCATTCTTTATGCGTGTCGCGATGGGTCTGTCGCTGAACGAGATCGACCGCGAAGCGCGCGCGATCGAGTTTTACAAGGTGCTGTCGAGCTTCGACTTCATGTCGTCCACGCCCACTTTGTTCAACTCGGGTACCCGCCGCTCGCAACTCTCGTCCTGCTACCTGACCACAGTCGACGACGATCTCGACGGCATCTACGAAGCGCTGAAGGAAAACGCGCTGCTGTCGAAGTTCGCCGGCGGTCTGGGCAACGACTGGACGCGCGTGCGCGCGCTCGGTTCGCACATCAAGGGTACCAACGGCAAGTCGCAAGGCGTCGTGCCGTTCCTGAAGGTCGTCAACGACACGGCTGTGGCGGTCAACCAGGGCGGCAAGCGCAAGGGCGCGGTGTGTGCGTACCTGGAAACGTGGCACCTGGACATCGAAGAATTCCTCGAGCTGCGTAAGAACACCGGCGACGACCGTCGCCGCACCCACGACATGAACACGGCGAACTGGATTCCCGATCTGTTCATGAAGCGCGTGCACGAAGGCGGTGACTGGACGCTGTTCTCGCCGTCCACCTGCCCGGATCTGCACGACAAGTTCGGCGCGGAATTCGAAACGGCTTACACGGCTTACGAAGACAAGGTCGCGCGCGGCGAGATCAAGCTGTTCAAGAAGATCCCGGCGGCGCAACTGTGGCGCAAGATGCTGGGCATGCTGTTCGAAACCGGCCACCCGTGGATCACGTTCAAGGATCCGTGCAATGTGCGCTCGCCGCAACAGCACGTCGGTGTCGTCCACTCGTCGAACCTGTGCACGGAAATCACGCTGAACACCAGCGACGCCGAAATCGCCGTCTGCAACCTGGGCTCGGTGAACCTCGTCGCCCACCTGAAGGAACAGGCCGACGGCACGCTGGTGCTCGACCACGACAAGCTGAAGCGCACCGTCAGCGTGGCGATGCGCATGCTCGACAACGTGATCGACATCAACTACTACGCGGTTGCCAAGGCGCGTAACTCGAACCTGAAGCACCGTCCGGTCGGCATGGGCATCATGGGCTTCCAGGACTGCCTGCACCTGCTGCGCACGCCGTACGCGTCGCAAGAGGCGGTGGCGTTCGCCGATACGTCGATGGAAGCGGTTTGCTACTACGCTTACTACGCGTCGACCGAACTGGCCCAGGAACGTGGCCGTTACTCCAGCTACCGCGGCTCGCTGTGGGACCGCGGCATCCTCCCGCAAGATTCGGTGAAGCTGCTGGCCGAAGCGCGCGGCGGCTATGTCGAAGTCGATTCGAGCGAATCGATGGACTGGACCGAACTGCGTTCGCGCATCGCCACCTACGGCATGCGCAACTCGAACTGCGTCGCAATCGCACCGACGGCGACCATCTCGAACATCATCGGCGTGTCGGCCTGTATCGAGCCGACGTTCCAGAACCTGTATGTGAAGTCGAATCTGTCGGGCGAATTCACGGTGGTCAACGACTACCTGGTGCGCGACCTGAAGGAACGCGGTCTGTGGGACGAAGTGATGGTCGCCGATCTGAAGTACTTCGACGGCACGCTGTCGCGCATCGACCGCATCCCGGCCGATCTGCGCGCGATCTACGCGACCGCGTTCGAACTCGATCCGGTGTGGCTGGTCGAAGCGGCCTCGCGTCGTCAGAAGTGGATCGACCAGGCGCAGTCGCTGAACATCTACATGGGCGGCGCGTCGGGTAAGAAGCTCGATGAAGTCTACAAGCTCGCATGGGTGCGCGGTCTGAAGACGACCTACTACCTCCGCACGATGGCGGCGACGCACGTCGAGAAGTCGACGGTTGCTCACGGCGCGCTGAACGCGGTGAGCTCGGGTGGCGGCGAAGGTTCGGGTGGTGTCGGCGGTGGCGCGGCAGGCGGCTTTGGTGCCAGCGGCGGTGCAGCTTCGGGCGGCATCCAGGCAGCGGCGGCAGCGCCGGCCGTTGCAGTCGAAGCAGCACCGGAAGCGGATGGTCCGGTGTGCATGATGCGTCCGGGCGATCCGGGTTTCGACGAATGCGAGGCTTGCCAGTAAGAACCTCTCGCGACCGTGATTCAAGCGCGAGGCGAGTACGAAGCAGGCGGCAGGATCGCTGTTTGCTGAACGGGTTGTAGGTAAAGACCCGCATGCAGCGATCAGCAAGCCTGATAGAAGTGATGCAGAAGTGAAGTAGACGAGCGGCGCGGCGAAACGAAATCGAAGTTGCGCCGCTCGTCGACAAGCAGCGAAGCACGGCAAGCAACTGAAGTCGTGAAGCGGTAACAAGCGGTAGATGAAGCGGTCAGCAGCCGGCAACACAGACGAAGCGCTCGACATGAAGCGCTCAGCAAACGCTCCGGTCGAGGGTCGTTCGACACAGCCGGCCAGATGCATCGCCCGACATTGCATTGAACTTCGCCTCGCTAGCACTGACGAACAGGCAGACACGAGGCAGCAGGAAGCAATCGCAAGACGCTGCAAACACGCTCCGCAATACAGATAGATAGAGCAGCGAAACGTCGCTTTAACACGTTGCTCTTCGAGTTCGCGAAGCACTTCGACGACACATGTTCAACACGCTTCACATGAGGCGACACACACAGTCTGTTGAACAAAGTGTTGTATGAACGTAGCAACGCGAATCGAAAACAGGATTTTTCATCAGCGAACTCTTTTATCGCTCGTGAAAAGATGGTACAAACCGTTCTAAATTGATGGTGACATTTATGCTCAACTGGGATGACGAGATCACTGCCGTAACTCCCTCGAGCGCTACGCAACAGAATGTGTTGCGCAACGCGGCGGGATCGGCTGTCGGTTCGCAAGTCGGAACGCGTTCCGCTCCTCACGCTCCCTCGGCTCAAGACGTCTTCGCGAACGACATTGCTGTCGCTCCCGTTGCTTCCGTCTCTCACGCTACCGGAACGGCTGCCGTTTCCGAGTCGCGTGTCAATGTCGCCGACAAGCGCATCATCAACGGCCAGACCGACGTCAATCAGTTGGTGCCGTTCAAATACAAGTGGGCCTGGGAAAAGTATCTGGCTGGTTGCGCCAACCACTGGATGCCGCAAGAAGTGAACATGTCGCGCGACATCGCCCTCTGGAAAGACCCGAACGGGCTGACCGAAGACGAGCGCCGCATCGTCAAGCGCAACCTGGGCTTCTTCGTGACGGCAGACTCGCTGGCCGCCAACAACATCGTGCTGGGCACCTACCGCCACATCACGGCGCCCGAATGCCGCCAGTTCCTGCTGCGCCAGGCGTTCGAAGAGGCGATCCACACGCACGCTTACCAGTACATCGTCGAGTCCCTGGGCCTCGACGAAGGCGAAATCTTCAACGCGTATCACGAGGTTTCCTCGATCCGCGCGAAAGACGAATTCCTGATTCCGTTCATCCATACGCTGACCGACCCGGCCTTCAAGACCGGCACGCTCGAGGCAGACCAGACCCTGCTGCGCTCGCTGATCGTGTTCGCCTGTGTGATGGAAGGTCTGTTCTTCTACGTCGGCTTTACGCAAATCCTGGCGTTGGGTCGCCAGAACAAGATGACCGGCGCGGCGGAGCAGTACCAATACATCCTGCGCGACGAGTCGATGCACTGCAATTTCGGCATCGACCTGATCAACCAGATCAAACTCGAAAACCCGCAACTCTGGACGGCTGAGTTCCGCGCGGAAATCCGCGAAATCTTCCAGCAAGCGGTCGAACTTGAATATCGTTACGCAGAAGATACGATGCCGCGCGGGGTGCTCGGCCTCAATGCGTCGATGTTCAAGAGCTATCTGCGCTTCATCTGCAACCGTCGTTGCCAGCAGATCGGTCTCGATCCGCTGTACCCGAACGAGGAAAACCCGTTCCCGTGGATGAGCGAGATGATCGACCTGAAGAAGGAACGCAACTTCTTCGAGACGCGAGTGATCGAATATCAGACTGGCGGCGCGCTAACCTGGGAGTGATCCGGGTTCGTGTCGCAGATGCATTCATTTTGGGGATGCCGGCAGGCTTCGGCCGCGGCAATTTAGTTAGGAGCAGAACCGCCTGATGCAAATTGTGCCCGGTGCGTCGCGTGCCTTCGCGGTCCACAAACATGGCTGGCACTTTGCGAACCCTTCAGTGGGATGGGCAAACTTCCCCCCGGAAAAAGCCGCTGGCGTTGTCGCCAGCGGCCCGATCAAGCAATTGCCGGCGTTGATATTCAGCGCCGACCAGATCTGGCGCGCTGTGCCCAAGGGCACAGCGCGCCTTACCGCATTCATTAGCGTAAGCGCGCGGCACCTGCGTACGCCGATGAATAGCCCGCTTCGTAGCGCGCGCCCTGAGAAGCGTCCGCGAGAAACGGGTTTTGACGAAGGGTGTAGTTTGAACTGACTCTCATCTGAAAACCTGAAGGAGAAAATGATGGCAACTATCAAAAAAGCCGTAGCTAAGAAACCCGCAGCGAAGAAGGTCGTAGCCAAGAAGGCACCGGCTAAGAAGGCTGCTCCGGCGAAGAAAGTCGCTGCCAAGAAAGTCGCAGTGAAGAAGGTTGCGGCGAAGAAGGTTGCAGCGAAGAAAGCACCGGCGAAGAAGGTTGCAGCGAAGAAAGCTGCTCCGGCCAAGAAGGTTGCAGCCAAGAAAGTCGCAGTGAAGAAGGTTGCAGCGAAGAAGGCGCCGGCTAAGAAGGCAGCGCCGGCTAAGAAAGCCGCTGTGAAGAAGGTTGCAGCAAAGAAGGCACCGGCGAAGAAGGCTGCAGCAAAGAAGGCGCCGGCTAAGAAGGCTGCTGCCAAGAAGGCTGCGCCTGCCAAGAAGGCTGCTGCCAAGAAAGCTGCGCCTGCGAAGAAGGCTGCCGCTAAAAAGGCTGCGCCTGCCAAGAAGGCTGCCGCGAAGAAGGCCGCTGCTCCTGCCAAGAAGGCTGCCCCAGCGAAGAAGGCTGTCGCCAAGAAGGCTGCGCCTGCACCCGCTGCGACTTCTGTCTCGAGCGCACCGGCGGCGTCGGTGAAAACCGCGCTGAACCCGGCAGCGGCATGGCCGTTCCCGACGGGCAGCCGTCCGTAACTGGCGGATAAGCGGTAGAAGTACTTCGACACGTCGTACCGTGTGTCGATGATCGAGTAGCGCTTAAGTAGCATTACCGAGCGCTACTCGGTCAGGGTCCCGTTGCCGGGTTTCTGGCGACGGGATTTTTTTTGCCCGGCGCTCGCTCGCCCATCGCCTGAAAATGCGTCGGCTCAAAACATGCAGGCGAAAAAAAACGCATGCACAGGGGAGGGCATGCGTTTGAAGTCGCCGCGGCGGCGCGTTAGGCGTTGCCGCGCGAGAGGGGAAACTAGCTTAGTGTGTGACGCGCGTGACGCCGCCGCTCGAGAGCAGACGAACGCGGTCGCCGGCGCGGAATATTTCGCCGGTGGCGCTTTGCGTGATCGCGCGCATGTCGCCGTTATCGAGTCGCACGGTGATCTCGAGACCGTCGTGAACAGCGACGCCGTTCTCGACCGCGTTGCCTGCCACGGCGCCGGCCAGACCACCGATGATGCCCGTCACGATCGAGCCGCGACCGCCGCCGATCGCGCTGCCGGCGACCGCGCCCAACGCGCCGCCGCCGATCGCGCCCAGGCCACTCGGCTGGCCGTTGTTCGAACTGATCTTCACGGCCCGAACGCTGTCGACCGTGCCCATGCGGACCGTCTCTTCGCGCTGTGCCTGCGACGCCGTGTAGACATCTGCAGAACTGCTGTTATACGCACACCCCGACATGGCCAGTGAACCGGCAATCAAGGCGGCCACTACCAGGCGACTCGTTGTTCTCATTCCCTAACTCCAATAGCTTGCGGCATTACTGCAGGTCGTATCCGAACGCCTGCTTGAACCGTTCGTTGATCTCCGCCCGGCTGGGCGCGTAGTTTTGCGGGCCCTGGTGTTCGATCTTCAGCGCGCCCATCAGGCTCGCCAGACGCCCAGTGGTCGCCCAGCCAAGCTTGTTCTCGATGCCGTACAGCAAGCCGCCGCGGAACGCGTCGCCGCAACCTGTAGGATCGAGCACCTGCTGTGCCTTTACCGCCGGAATATCTTCGACGCCCCCGGCGTGATGGATCTTCGCACCTTGCTCGCCGAGCGTGATAACCAGCGCCTCGACCTTGCCGGCGATCTCTTCGATCGACCAACCCGTTTTGTTGCTCACCAGTTTGGCTTCGTAATCGTTGACAGCTACATAAGTAGCAAGTTCAATCATACGGCGCAGAGACTCGCCGTCGAACAGCGGCAAACCTTGGCCCGGATCGAAGATAAAGGGTACGCCGGCCGCTGCCAGGTGCTCGGAATGCTGGATCATGCCGTCATAGCCGTCGGGGGCGACGATGCCGAGCGTGATGCCTTTTGCCTGGTCGGCGCGATTCAGATGCGACTGCATCATCGCGCCCGGGTGGAATGCGGCGATCTGATTGTTTTCCAGATCGGTGGTGATCATCGCCTGGGCCGAGTGGGTGTTCGGCACCAGGAGTACGTTTTCCGTCGACAGGCCGAGTTGCTTGAAGTGGTCCATGTAGAGCTGCGCGTCGATCGCGCCGAGCGTCCCCATGATGCGCGCGTCGCCACCGAGCAGATGCAGCGAGTAGGCGATGTTGCCCGCGCAGCCGCCGAATTCCCGGCGCATCGTCGGCACGAGAAAGCTCACGTTCAGGATGTGGACCTGCTCCGGCAGGATGTGATCCCGAAAGCGGCCCTCGAAGGTCATGATGTTGTCGTAGGCGAGCGAACCGCAAATCAGCGTAGCCAAGGCGAGCGTTCCTGTAAAAATCGATAAAGAGAATGGGCGCGACGATGTGACAGCGCCGCGCACGAAGCGCGGCGCCGGGGTTCGCGCGCGAAGGTTTTACTTCAGCGCGGCGAGTGCTGCGTCGTAGTTCGGCTCGTTCTTGATTTCGCCGACCAGCTCAGCGTGCACGACCTTGTCGTTTTCGTCGACGACCACCACGGCGCGTGCCGTCAGGCCCGTCAGCGGGCCGCTCGTCACATCGACGCCGTAGGCTTGCGCGAACTCATGGCCGCGGAACGTGGACGCCGTCACGACGTTCTCGATGCCTTCTGTCGTGCAGAAGCGCGATGCGGCGAACGGCAGGTCGCCCGACACGACGATCACAGCCGTATTGGTCAGCTTGGCTGCGGCTTCGTTGAACTTGCGGGTCGAGGTGGCGCAGGTCGGCGTGTCGAGGCTCGGGACGATGTTCAGCACCTTGCGCTTGCCGGCAAAGTCAGCCAGCGACACCGGCTTCAGATCCTTGCCCACCAGCGAGAAAGTGGGAGCATTCTGGCCCACGGTCGGGAACGTGCCTGCTACTTCGATCGGGTTGCCACCCAGCGTGACTTGACTCATGTTGTTGTGCTCCGAAAATTCGTCATTAATGACGGTGAACGCGCCCGGTCAGTGCCGGGCGCGCAAGGATGCGTTACGGATAAAAAATCTGTACGCGGAAATTGGAAGCGACCGCATTGCCCGTGTCGAGATGGACGATCATGGTCTGGGTCGTATGCGCGGGCAGGCCGGCCGCGATTGGCGTGCCGGGTGGGACATAGTCTTGCGGCCACAGAACGCGGCGCACGGCAACATTGTTCTGGTCGTCGAGCAGCGTGAGTTCGATGGCCGGGTAGGCCAACGCAACATTGAAGCGGTTGCGCAGCGGCATCTTCAGTTCGAGCTTGTGTGGACCGTCAATCTGCCGCAGATCGGACGGCTCGACCTGCAAACCGTCGATGTCGTGCGGCGGCGTGATCTGGCAGCCGAGCTGCGCACAGGCCTTCGCATAGAGCGTCTGTGAACGTGGGAAGTAGACCTGCACGGTTTCGCGCTGCCACCAGGCGAGTTGCGCAAGCAGGGCGATAACCAGCAGCGCCGCGACTACTGAGCCCGCGATGATCCAGCCGAGGCGGCGCGGTTCGGCTGGACGCGTTTCGCGTACCACCGGGAAGGGATCGACGCCGTCATGCACCGGCTGGACTGTGAAAGGTTCGCCGCTCGATCCAAATGAGGCTGCGCCCGGGCCACCTGGGCCGGAGCCGCTGCCCGCGCCCAGGCCGCCCGCAGCGGCCGCACCCAAGCCGGCCGCTGCGCCCAAGCCGGCTGCACCTGAGGCGGCCCCACCTAAGCCGGCCGCGCCTGAGGTGGCCCCACCGAAATGCGGTTCATTGTCAGGAATCCCATGCAAGGCGGCCGGCTTGTTTAGAACCGGTTCGTCTGCATGAGCAAAATGTTCAGAGGAGCGCTCGGTCTTGTGCCAGACCCGTGGCGCGGCTTCCGCCGGCGGGTTGGCAGGGGGCGCGGAAGGCTCACGCGGGACGTTCACCGGCGCGTCGGACTCGTAGGCGAAGGGTTCGAGCGGCGCGTCCGCGAGAACGGGTTCGTGGTCGTGAGGGCTCGGCGTGGTGACAGCGCTCGCCGGCAGTTCCGGCTCGGTCGCATGGCGCGGCGTGACCGCGACGCCTACGCCGGTGGAAACCGGCGTGAGCGGCAGATTGCTGGCGTTGTGAAGCAGACGGTTGTCGATCACGGCGTCGGCCGCCGGTGCCCACGGATCCCAGGCTTCAGCGCTGAAATCGGGGTCCTTGGGACGTACGCCGGACAAAGCCTCGATCGCCGCCGTCGCGGCGACTGGCTTGGCGGAGGAGAAGTCGCCACCCTCGTTCAGTTCGAACAGGCTACTGGATGCGTCGAATACTTCATGGCAATGCCCGCAACGCACGAGGCCGCGGCGCAGCGCGAGCTGCGCCGGTTGCAGGCGGAAGACGGTTTCGCAGAAGGGGCAACGCGTCGCCAGGAGCATATTGAGCCGGTAAGCCGAAAGGCCGTTGGTTGGACAATACGCCTTATTCTAATGGCTTTCGCGGCGCGTTCCCGTTAGACATACCCAACCTTCGTGTTCGCGCCATACGCCGATGTCGATCCATTGTGCGTAGACCTGCGCCACTTCGTCCGCCTGGCGCGCCAGAATGCCTGATAGCGCGATACGGCCGCCAGGCTTGACCTTCGACGACAGCATTGCCGCCATCAGCTTGAGCGGATTCGACAGGATATTGGCGACCACGATATCGAACTCGCCGGTGGGGCACTCGTCAGGCAAACCGTACGTGACTTCTACCCGGTTGCGCTCGCTGTTATGACGCGCCGATTCGACCGCTTGCGGGTCGATATCGATGCCGTACACCGGGTTGGCGCCGCACTTCTTCGCGAGGATCGCGAGGATGCCCGAGCCGCAGCCATAATCGAGCACGGATTGCTCCGCCTTCACCGATTGCTCCAGCCATTCCATACACAAACGTGTGGTGGGATGGCTGCCGGTTCCGAATGCGAGGCCGGGATCCAGCTCCAGCACGAGGGCGTCCGGGTCCGGTGCATCGTGCCACGAGGGCACGACCCAGATGCGCTCGCCGATTGAAATCGGATCGAATTGCGATTGCGTGAGACGTACCCAATCCTGCTCTTCGACTTCACGCACAGTGAATGAAGGCGCGGGATCGAGGCCCAGTTCATTGGCCGCCGCGGTGAGCAACACCGCCGGCTCGTGTTCCGGCGCGAGCAGCGCGATCACCCGCGAACGCTGCCACGCGGCGCGGTCCGGCGTGAGACCGGGCTCGCCGAACAGCGGCTGCTCGTCGGGCGTGTCGGCGTCCGCATCTTCAACCGATACGGACAGCGCACCCAACTCGAGCAGAGCGTCGGAGAACTCCTCCGCGTGCTCGCGTGCCAGCTCGGCGATCAGTTCCCGGTAGCTCATGACTTACGCTTCTTCCGGCGCGGCCTGCTGCTTCGCGGCCAACCGGTTTTCGAGGTAATGAATGCTGGTGCCGCCTTCAACGAACTTCGCGTCCAGCATCAATTCGCGGTGCAGCGGGATGTTGGTCTGAATACCCTCGACGACCATTTCCGACAATGCGATGCGCATCCGCTTGATTGCCTGTTCGCGCGTCGCGCCGTAAGCGATCAGCTTGCCGATCATCGAATCATAGTTCGGCGGAACGAAATAACCATTGTAGGCGTGCGAATCGACGCGAATGCCAGGGCCGCCCGGCATATGCCACGACGTCAAACGTCCCGGCGACGGCGTGAACTTGAACGGATCTTCAGCGTTGATCCGGCATTCGATAGCATGACCCTTGAAGACGATGTCGCGCTGACGGAACGCGAGCTTCTCGCCAGCCGCGATACGGATCTGTTCCTGCACGATATCGACGCCCGTGATCAGTTCGGTCACCGGATGCTCGACCTGCACGCGCGTGTTCATTTCGATGAAGTAGAACTCGCCGTTTTCGTACAGGAATTCGAATGTACCCGCGCCAAGATAGCCCATCTTCTTGCAGGCATCCGCGCAACGATCACCGATACGGTCGATCAGGCGGCGCGCGATGCCCGGCGCCGGCGCTTCTTCGATCACTTTCTGGTGACGGCGCTGCATCGAGCAATCGCGCTCGCCCAGCCAGACCGCATTCTTGAACGAATCCGCCAGGATCTGAATTTCGATGTGCCGCGGGTTCTCCAGGAATTTCTCCATGTAGACCTGCGGGTTGCCGAAGGCACGGCCGGCTTCTTCGCGCGTCATGTTGACCGCGTTGACCAGCGCCGCTTCCGTGTGGACCACGCGCATGCCGCGGCCACCGCCGCCGCCGGCGGCCTTGATGATCACCGGATAGCCGACCTGGCGGGCAATTTTCACGATCTCTTTCGGATCGTCCGGCAACGCGCCTTCAGAACCCGGCACGCAGGGCACGCCGGTTTTGATCATGGTCTGCTTGGCGGTCACCTTGTCGCCCATCATCCGGATGGTTTCCGGGCGCGGGCCGATGAAGGTGAAGCCGGACTGCTCGACGCGTTCGGCGAAGTCGGCGTTTTCCGAGAGGAAGCCGTAACCGGGGTGGATCGCCTGGGCGTCCGTCACCTCGGCTGCGCTGATCAGCGCCGGCATGTTCAGGTAGCTCAGATTCGAAGGCGCCGGGCCGATACAGACCGCTTCGTCGGCGAGCTTCACGTACTTGGCTTCCTTGTCGGCTTCCGAATAGACGACGACCGTTTTAACGCCGAGTTCGCGGCAGGCGCGCTGGATACGAAGCGCGATCTCGCCACGATTGGCAATAAGGATTTTTTCAAACATAGCGGTTTTTCGACTCATCAATAGGCGCCGGGCTGATCACAACGCAGGCTGCCTTAGAGGATCGGTCGCGCGCCCCGGGAGGGCAGGCGCGCGGGCGGCAAACGCAAAGCGCGCCGTGTTAGCCGACCACGAACAGCGGTTGGCCGTACTCGACCGCTTGACCGTTGTCGACGAGGATTTCTTTGACCACGCCGGACTTGTCCGACTCGATTTCGTTGAGCAGCTTCATGGCTTCGATGATGCAGATCGTCTGGCCTTCCTTGACCGTGTCGCCCACCTGGACGAACGGCTCGGCGCCCGGCGACGGCGCCAGGTAGAACGTGCCGACCATCGGCGAGGTCACCACGTGGCCTTGCGGCGCGGCGGCGGCCGGCGTGGCCGGGACGCCTGCTGCCGCGGCCGGCGCTTCGCCGCCCGCGATCGGTGCCGGCTGCATGTATTGCGGCGCGTAGGAAGCAGACGGTTGCACGTAAACCGGCGGCGCATTCTTGACGATGCGGACCTTGCCTTCGCCTTCAGTCACTTCGAGTTCGGAAATGCCGGACTCGGAGACGAGGTCGATCAGAGTTTTCAGTTTACGTAGATCCATCAGGAAGCCCCTTTCAATGCGTAAAGTGCCGGCGCGTGCAATCGCAATACCCGGCTTAAATTGGACGTGTTTGGAATCAGCCGCGCGATGAGCCGGCGGACAGCCGGTCGAGCGCGAATTCGAGCGCGTACATGTACCCCTTCCAGCCAAGGCCGCAGATCACGCCCTCTGCCTGGTCGGAGAAATACGAGTGATGCCGGAACGGTTCGCGGCGATGTACGTTCGACAGATGAATCTCGACGAACGGGATGCCGACCCCCGCCAGTGCGTCCCGAATAGCCACGCTGGTGTGCGTGTACGCGGCGGGATTGATCAGTATGAAATCGGTTTTTTCAGTCCGGCCGGATTGGATGCGATCGACCAGGGCGCCTTCATGATTGCTCTGGAACGACGCGAGTTCGACGCCTGCGTCCGCTGCGCGGTCCGCCAGCGCCTGATCGATCTGCGGCAACGTCACGCGGCCGTAGACCTCGGGTTCCCGGGTGCCGAGAAGATTGAGGTTGGGGCCGTGCAGTACCAGCAGTCGCGTCATGGTCGCTTCTTTTTCCGTGGAATTGGGCGCACTTTAGCGCTGATTAGAGAAACTTGTCTAGTTTCCTGCGCGTTCAGAACGATCTCAGCGACCTTTCGCCGCCTCTCCGGGCGCCCATCTTCTCTCAAATTTGAGCAATCTGCGCGCAATTTCGCGCCTTTTGCCTCTATCTGATCGTCAAAAGAATGTGAAATTTAGAGCGCATCGAGCGTCTGTCTCAGCGCTTGTGGGTCGATTTGCCCTAATTTTGTCGAGCGGATGTTGCCTTTTGCGTCAATTACGACGGTAAAGGGCAGGGCGCCGGCAGTATTGCCGAACGCGCGTGCGAGGTCGGCGCCGCCGAACCCGGTCACATAGACGGGGTAGGCTACTTTCACCTTCTGCAGGAACGCCTGAACGTTTTTGTCCGAATCGACGCCAAGTCCGACGAACTGGATTCCTTTCTTTGCATATTCGCGCTGAAGTTGCGAAAGAGCGGGCATCTCTTCGACACACGGTCCGCACCAAGACGCCCAGAAGTTGACGACGATTGGGTGGCCTTTAAGCAAACTTAGCGATTGCGGCTTGCCGTCGACATTCGTGACCGGTGCGGCCCAAAGCTGCTCGACTGCGCTTTGCGTGGAAGCGGGCTCTGTCGCATGAGCAATTTCCGGGCTGCCATTCAGCAAATGATTGGCCAGCACCCCGCCGCCCGCAGCGGCGACCGCGACAAGCGCGCCTGCCAGAATCCGTCTCGTATTCATTTCAGGTCTGTCTAATTAGTTGAAGAGGTGGCGTCGCTACTATCGAGCAGCGCCTGAACCGCCTGCTGGTTCGCGCGAGCGGTGCGGCCGCGCGCATCGGCCCGGACCGCGCCGCGCAAGTCGTCCGTTTCGTACAGGGCGACGTGGATGCCGGCCGGCTCCCCATCGCGCCCTTCGTTCGTGGGGCGCCAGAGAAAGCTCAGCGTCTCGACGTAGCCGCGACCGGCAAAATGCCGCGTCTCCGAAACGTCGTACTGAATGTTGGCGTTCAGAAAATAGATCGCGACTTCTTTCGGGTTGTCGCAGAACACCTGAAGGTGAATATCCGAGTGTTCGCCGGCTGTGCCACCGAGCACCGCGCCGGTCAGATACGGATTGAACGGCGCGAGCCGCTCCATCCAGTCGATGGCAATGCGGCGTAACCGCCGCAACAGCGCCGGCTGACTGTCGCCCTGGAAGAGCGACTGATATTCACGGATTTCTGCTTCGATCTGGTCGTTATCCGGCAGCCATTCGCCGGCAACACGGCTCTCGCCGACTACCTGCCGTGCCGCTTTGCGCTTGGCCGTTGCATAGTCCAGACCGTCTTCAGCGATCATCCGTGCAGCCGCGATGGCGATTTCCTCACGCACGCGCTGCGGATCGAAATGTGATTTGCGAACCATCTCTCAATCATACTAGAGATTGATGTCAGCCCTTTCTGGGCGGTTCGCGGCGGCCGCTTTGCGCGGGCAAGGTGCCCGGCTACCTTGACTGCCCCGTTCATAGGGTGATTCAGAGGCGTCGGTTACAATAGCGTCCTTTGCAGACGGTCGTTTCGACCGCTTCCTTGCACTCCCATCCCTTGCAAAATACGCCCGCGCGGCACGACAGGCTTATGCACATCCACATCCTCGGTATCTGCGGCACGTTCATGGGCGGACTCGCGGTCCTCGCGCGCGGCGCGGGGCACACCGTGACGGGCTGCGACGCCGGCGTTTATCCGCCGATGAGCACGCAGCTCGAGGCGCAAGGCATTCGTCTGATCGAGGGTTATGACGCTGATCAGTTGAACGGCCTCAATGCCGACCTGTTCGTGATCGGCAATGTGGTTACGCGCGGCAACCCGCTGATGGAAGCGATCCTCGATCGCGGCCTGCCTTACGTCTCCGGTCCGCAATGGCTCGGCGAGCACGTGCTGAACGGCAAGTGGGTGCTGGCGGTGGCCGGCACGCACGGCAAGACCACCACCAGTTCGATGCTGACCTGGCTGCTCGAAGATGCGGGTCTCAATCCGGGTTTCCTGATCGGTGGCGTGCCACTGAATTTCGGCGTGTCGGCGCGGCTGACCGACTCCAGCTTTTTCGTGATCGAGGCCGACGAGTACGACACGGCCTTCTTCGACAAGCGTTCCAAGTTCGTTCACTACCGGCCGAAAACCGTGATCCTGAACAATCTCGAGTTCGATCACGCCGACATTTTCCCGGATCTGGCGGCGATCGAAACGCAGTTCCATCATCTGATCCGCACGGTGCCGGGCATTGGCCGAATCGTCACGAACGGTCGTGAAGACGCGCTGGAGCGCGTGCTGACGCGCGGTTGCTGGAGCGAAGTCGAGCGGTTCGGCGTACAAGGCGGCTGGGAAACCCTGCCGGCGGAAGACAGCGTGCCGGTCGACGAGCGTTTCGCCGTGTATCACGACAGCGAGCGCGCGGGTGTCGTCGAGTGGCTGGTGCAGGGCGAGCACAACCGCATGAACGCGCTTGCCGCGATCGCCGCCGCGCGCCATGTCGGCGTGCCGCCGGCACAAGCCGCGAAGTCGCTGGCGAGTTTCCGGAATGTGAAGCGCCGCATGGAAGTGCGCGGCAGTGTCGACGGCGTGACCGTCTACGACGATTTCGCCCATCACCCCACTGCGATCGAAACCACGGTGGCCGGGCTGCGCGCCCGCGTCGGCCGCGAAAACACGCGAATCCTTGCCGTGCTGGAGCCGCGCTCGAACACGATGAAGCTCGGCGTGATGAAAGCACAATTGCCGGCCAGCCTCGCCGACGCCGACCTGGTGTTCGGCTACGGCGCGCCGGCCGGCCGCGACGCACTTGGCTGGGATCTCGGCGAAGCGCTCGCGCCGCTCGGTGGCAAAGCGCAGGCTTTCGACAATCTCGACGCGCTGGTCAAAGCGGTGGTTCACGCGGCGCGCCCCGGCGACCAGATTCTGGTGATGAGCAACGGCGGCTTTGGCGGCGTGCATCAGAAGCTGCTCGACGCACTTTCCGCGCGAGGCGCTTCGTGATCCTTTATCTGCACGGTTTCCGTTCGTCACCCAATTCGTTCAAGGCACGCGTGCTGGCCGCACGGCTCGTCGAACTCGGCCGCAGTGATGAATGGTGCTGCCCGATGCTGCCGGTTTCGCCGTTCGAGACCGTGGCGCTCGCCGAATCGCTGGTCGAGGCCGCGAAACCGGACAACATCACGGTGATCGGCAGTTCGCTTGGCGGTTACTTCGCCACCCATCTTGCCGAAAAACACGGCTGGCCGGCGGTGCTGCTGAACCCGGCAGTCGTGCCGCAACGCGACCTGAGCGCCTATCTCGGCGAGCAGCCCTTATGGCACGGTGGCGGCAGCATCACGGTCGAGCCGCATCATCTGGATGAGCTGCGCGCGCTCGGCGTCGCGTCGATCACGCGCCCCGAACGCTATTATTTAATGGCTGCCACTGGCGACGAAGTGCTCGATTACCGTGAAATGCTTGCGCACTATCCGGGCGCGCGCACTACGCTGATCGAAGGGAGTGACCACGCGATCAGCGAATTCGCACAATACGTCGACGAGGTGCTGGCCTTTTGCGATGCCGAAGACGTCGAGCCGCCGGCGCCGCGCGAAGCGGCCTGAGAGCCCCGACGATCCTGCAGCGAGGCCGTTGCGGATCACCAGATTCATGCCGCTGGCGCGCGTATCGCGCCGCGGATCCACTACCACGAACATGTTGCCGTGCCGCGCGCAGTGACCGATAGCTGAACTCAATCGGGCACGCCGGCAAATGCAAGTCAGAACGAGAGTATTGAGTGAACGTTTTCTTCGAGGAATCGGGCAGTTTCAAGGCGGGCAGCGTGCTGTCGCGCCAGGGCGATGCTTTTCAGGTCGAGTTGCCGGGCGGCCGCCGCGCCAAGGTGCGCGCGAAAGATGTGCTGATCGAATTCGAAAAACCGACCGCCGGCGAGTTGATGCAGCAGGCGGACGCCGCCGCGCAGGACATCGATCTGGACTTCCTGTGGGAATGCGCGCCGGATGACGAATTTCCGTTTGCCACGCTTGGCGCTGAGTACTTCGGCGAATCGTTTGGTTCGATCGAGCGCGCGGCGCTGGTGCTGCGCATGCACAGTTCGCCGGTGTACTTTCGCCGCAAGGGCCGCGGCATGTACCAGCGCGCGCCGCAGGAGCAACTCAAGATGGCCCTCGCCGGGCTGGAGCGCAAGCGCCAGCAGGCGCTGGTGCAGGCCGGCTACGAAGACGAACTGAAGGCAGGCCGTCTGCCGGAAGGCTTCAGCGGGAGCAAGGCGCTGGCTTTGCTTACCCGGCCCGACAAGAACACGATCGAATACAAGGCGCTCGAAGGCGCGGCAGCGGCGCGCGGCATCTCGCAGGCACGGCTGATGCTGGAGTGCGGCGCTATTCCGTCGGCTCGCGCATTGCACGAGGCGAAGTTCCTCTCCGAATTTTTCCCGCACGGCACTGGCTTTCCGCCGGTCACGGTTGGCGCGTTGCCGGAAGATCTTCCGGAAGCCGATGTGCAGGCATTTTCGATCGACGATATCACTACGACTGAAATCGACGATGCGTTCTCCGTCGAGCATCTGGCCGACGGCCGTGTGCGGATCGGCGTGCACATCGCCGCGCCGGCGCTCGGCATCGCACGCGGCGACGATGTCGATGCGATCGCACGCACGCGTTTGTCGACCGTCTATATGCCGGGCGACAAGATCACGATGCTGCCGGATAGCGTCGTCGAAGCGTTCACGCTGGCTGAAGGTGGCTTGCGGCCGGCTCTGTCGCTGTATGTGATCATCAATCGCGAGACGCAGGAAATCGTGGCGAGCGAAACGCGCGCCGAGCGCGTGTTCGTGAAGAGCAATTTGCGCCACAACACGCTGGACGAACTGGTCACCGAAGAAGCGCTCGCTGCCGGTACCGGCGATTATCCGCACAAGGAAGACATCGCCGTGCTGTGGCCGTTCGCGCAGGCGCTGTTCGAAAAGCGTCAGACCGCGCGCGCCGGTTATGGCCTGCGCCGCGAAGTGCAGCGCAATACCGATTTCAACTTCTACGTGGAAGACGAGCACATCACGATTACACCGCGCCGGCGCGGGTCGCCGCTCGACACGATCGTCGCGGAGCTCGCGATTCTCGCCAACTCGTCGTGGGGCGGATTCCTGCACGACCACGGCGTGCCGGGCATCTACCGTACACAACGTGCGTTCGGCGCGCCGACTGGCCCGAAACGCACCCGCATGCAGACCAACGCCGCGCCGCACGAAGGCCTGGGCGTCACGCAATACGCGTGGAGCACGTCGCCGCTGCGCCGTTACGTCGACCTCGTGAACCAGTGGCAATTGCTCGCCTGCGTGCAGCATGGCGTCACCGCAAAACTGGCCGCGCCGTTCAAGCCCAAGGACGCCGATCTGTTCGCCGTCGTGCAAGGTTTCGACGACACCTACACCGCGTATGCCGATCACCAGCGCCGCATGGAGTACTTCTGGTGCCTGCGGTGGCTGAAGCAGGAGAATCGTAAGCAGGTGGTCGCGTCGGTGGTGAAGGGCGATCTTGTGCGCCTTGAAGAGATTCCGCTGCTGCTGCATGTGCCGGGTCTCGGCGTGCATGCACGCGGTACGCGCTTGCAGATGGAAGTGATGTCGATCGACGAGCTGACCGTCGAAGCGTCCGTGCGCCTGCTGCACGTGCTCGACGCGCCGACTGTGACGAGCGGCAGCGAAGCTGAAGAAGCCGACGAGGGTGAAGAGGAAATCATCGAGGTGGCGGATGAAAGCGCCGAAGGCGAAGCTGAGGCGCAAGCCGAAGCGGACCTCGACGGCGGTGCAACTGAACAGGGCGACTCCGAAAACCGCGACGGCGCCAGTGATGCGGCAGCCGATCAGCAGCATGTGGCGGAGCCAGGGCGATGAGCGCTAGCGATCCACGCGACCGCTACGCGGTCATTGGCAACCCGGTCGGCCATAGCAAATCGCCGTTCATTCATGGTCGGTTTGCCACGCAGACCGGCGAGCCGATCGAGTACGGCCACCTGCTCGCGCCGGTCGATGCATTCGTGCCGCATGTGCGCGCTTTTATCGAAGCGGGCGGCCGAGGGTTGAACGTGACGGTGCCGTTCAAGCTCGACGCGCACTCGTTCGCTAGCACCCTGTCGCCGCGCGCGGCGGCGGCTGGCGCGGTGAACACACTGCGGTTCGACGCGAGCGGTATCTATGGCGACAACACGGATGGCTTCGGTCTCGTACGAGACATCGAAGTGAATCTCGGCGTTTCGTTGAAGGGTGCGCGGATTTTGCTGCTTGGTGCGGGCGGCGCTGCGCGCGGCGTTGTGTTGCCGATGCTGGAGCGCACGCCGCACACGCTGACGATCGTCAACCGTACGGCGGCGAAGGCCGAAGCGCTTGCCGACCAGTTTGCGCAAGCTGCGGCCGACGCAGCTTGCCGTCTGACCGGCGGCAGTGCGCGAGCGATCGAAGCGGGCGAGTACGACGTGATCGTCAACGCGACGGCGGGTAGTCTGGATGCTTCGTTGCCAGAGTGCGACGACCGTGCGTTCGGCAGCGGGACGCTCGCTTACGACATGATGTACGGCGCGCATCCAACGGTATTTATGGAACACGCGCAGAAGCTGGGTGCGCGCGGCGCCGACGGTCTCGGCATGCTGGTCGAGCAGGCGGCCGAATCGTTTTACGTGTGGCGAGGTGTGCGGCCCGACGGCGCGCCGGTGCTGACCGAATTGCGAGCGCTGTTGACCGCGCCGTCGCCCGCTTAGGCCGCTGTTTTACTTTCCGGAACTCACCGACTCGGGGACTGAGACCACGATGACAGCAACGCGGCGCGCGAGCCGGCCAGGTCCGGTGCGATGGATGTTTTATCTGGGTGCCGTGGTGGCGATCGCGTGGCTTGCGACGCAGGCGTTTTACTTCGCGCAGATCGCAGTGTGGAATTACGTGAATCCTCAGTCGACGGCTTTCATGCGGTCGGACGCGTGGCAGTTGTCGGAGGATCGGCCCGATCTGTCGGTGCAGCATACGTGGGTGCCGTATGAGCAGATTTCACACAATCTGAAGCGGGCGATTATCGCTTCCGAAGACGCGAATTTCGTGAATAACAATGGCTACGAGACGGATGCCATTTTGCAGGCGTGGGAGCGGAATAAGTCCAAGGGCAAGATTGTCCGCGGCGGTTCGACGATTACCCAGCAGTTGGCGCGGAATCTGTTTTTGTCGCGGGAGAAGAGTTATATCCGAAAGGGTCAGGAATTGATCATCACGTGGATGCTCGAGACGCTGATGGACAAGCAGCGGATCTTTGAGATTTATCTCAACTCCGTTGAGTGGGGGAATGGGGTTTATGGTGCTGAAGCGGCCGCACATTATTACTACAAGACGTCCGCTGCTAAATTGACGGCTGGGCAGTCGGCCCGGTTGGCGGTGATGCTGCCGCAGCCTAAGTATTTCGACGAACACAGAGGCTCGGGGTATCTTGCGCAGCGATCGCGCGTGATTGCCCGGCGGATGGGGGCGGCGGAATTGCCGGATTAAGGTTTTTTTTGCCTGTTCGGCGGGGGGTGTTTTTTTGATTGCCTACGGCGTTGGGTTTTTCTTGATCTGATGCGTGTTCGGCGCTTGTTTGTCTGTGTTTTTATGGCGTTGGCCTTTCCTTGAATTGTTATTGGTTTATCAGCGTCGCCCCTGTGCGGGGCGGGCACTTACTTCTCTTTGCCGCCGCAAAGAGAAGTAAGCAAGAGAAAGCGGCTCACACCGCTAGTTCTTAAGCGGGTCCCCTGGCTTGGAGGGGATCGTGGTGCATCTGGAATCTGTGTTCTCGCACATTCGACGTTCGTGACAAGGGCGTCATACTTCCGGCGGCGCTGCGCGCGCCGACGCGTATCTCCTGGAACCATCTGATCGTTTTCGCGCACGTCTTCACCCGACGCCGCGGCTTGTCGTTGTGTCTCCAACATTCCCGCAATGCGTCAGCGCTTCATTCGAAGTGCGAATTCACGCCCGCATACGCTACCGCGACTTGCCGGTGCTCGGAGCGCCGAGTGGCAGTTCGCGAATATATATATCTTCCGGCACCTCGCCGAGGCGAAGCCGGCGTTTTCCCTCTGCGCTCAATTGAAGCCTCTGGTTTCCCGTGCAGACTCGTCCTCGTCGAGGCGAAGCCGATATCTCCAATGCCTCAAAGCGAAGCCCCTGGTTTCCCACGCACCCGTCTTCGCTAAGGCGACGTCGATGGCTCTCACGGCCTTCAAACGAAGCCCTTGGGTTTCTCTCCAGACTTGTCTTCGGCGAGGCAAAGCCGATGGTCCCCACCACGCGTAACCAAAGCCCCTGCTTTCCCAGGCAGCCCCATCCGCGACGCACGCAGTGCGGAGTGGGAGTTGATGAGTGCTGTGTCACTCCGGCTGAATGTGCGAGGGCACGGATTCCAGATGCACCACTACCATGGCTGTGCGGGGGACCCGCTTAAGAATTAGCGGTTTGAGCCGCTTTCTCTTGCTTACGTCTCTTTGCGGCGGCAAAGAGACGTAAGTGCCCGCCCCGCACAGGGGCGACGCTAATAGACCAATAAGAATTCAAGGAAAGGCCAACGCCATAAAAACACAGACAAACAAGCGCCGCGACGACAACCAACTCACCAAAAGACATCTCCGCCAAAAAACACAGCCAAAACCCGCCCGTAGGGCAATCAAAACCACCTCGGCAAGGGGAAATCCCATTATATGAATTCAACATTCACATATTGGAGCTTTCTCAAAAACCGACCTACAATCCAGCCAACGCGCTACCGCTAGCCAGAAAAACTGGCCGCGACCAGCGACAGCCAGAAAAAAACCGGAGACAAGTCAAACCATGCCTAATACCCAAAGGCAGCGTCCGCCTGCTCGTGCCACCGGCAACACACACTGTGCCGCGAGCAAAACAGACTTCCTCTCCGGCCCCGCGCTGTAAGCGCAAAAAACCACCGAAAAGCAACTCGCCATGAACAAAGCGATGCCCACTCACGCCGTCCGCGCGTCCGAAGTCGATCTGGCACCCCAAGCCGATCACGCGACCAGCGCTGCGCCGCAGCCGGCCGCCAACGCCGCTAAAGCACACCGCGCCAACGCGCAACCGGCCGTGATTGACGAAATCGCATTGCCGAGCACGCTGCTCGACATCACGCCGCAACAAGCCGGCACGCAAACGCTGCTGCGCGGCCTCGCGATTCTGGAAGCCGCCGCTGCCGGCGTGCGCGATCTGCGCACCTTCGGCGCCGCGCTTGGCACGACCCGCAGCACGACGCATCGGCTCGTGAGCAGCCTCGTGCAGGCGCGCTATCTGCGGCAGGTGCAAGGCGGCTATCTGCTCGGCCCGAAGCTGATCGAACTCGGCACCATCGCGCTCGAACAGATGCCGCTCACCGCAGTGGCTCGTCAGCATCTCGAATCGCTCGCGGAACAGACACTCGATACGATCCACCTCGGCGTGCGCGACGGCGACGACGTGCTGTACATCGACAAGATTCCCGGCACCCGCGGCCTCGAAATGCGTTCGCGCGTCGGTCATCGGATGCCACTGGCGTCGACGGGTATCGGCAAAGCCATGATGCTCGACCTCGCGCCGGACGTATGGCAGTCGCTCTTCGAAGCATCGCGGCGCGCGCTCGCCGGTGTCAGTTTCAAGCCGGATAACCGCCCGGACGCGGTGACGTTCATGCAGCGTATGACTAACTACGCCGCCGGTGGCTACACCTTCGACCTCGAAGAAAACGAAGCGTCGATCCGATGCGTCGCGGCACCGGTGCGCGATGCATCAGGTGCAGTGGTGGCTGCGCTGTCGGTGGCGAGCACGATTCCGTATATGTCGCTCGAACGCATGGATGAACTGATTCCGGTCGTGCAGCGCGAAGCGCGCGCAATCTCGGAAGAACTCGGCTGGCGTGCCCCGCAACCGGCAACCCGCAGGATCAAACGATGAAGCGAGCGGGTTCTCACACGCACGCGGGCAATCCGATGAATGATGCCGCCGCGACCGCCGACGCCAACCTCCAGCGCGCAGCGCTCATTGCGCTTGACTGGGGCACGACGTCGCTGCGCGCTTATCTGTACGACGCGGCCGGCGAGGTGCTGGCGACGCGGGCTTCGACGGCCGGCATCATGAATTTGCCGCTTGGCGCCGAGCACGGCGGCTTTGATGCCGCCTTCGAGGACGCGTGCGGCGCCTGGCTTGAGCAGGCGCCCACCGTGCCGGTGATCGCTGCCGGTATGGTTGGCAGCGCGCAAGGCTGGGTCGAAGCGCCGTATGTCGACGCGCCGGCGAGTGCAGATGCGCTGGTGGCCGGCATCGTCCGGGTAAAAGCCGCGTGCGGCGCGACGCTGCACATCGTGCCGGGCGTCCTGCAACGTGGCGAATTGCCGAACGTGATGCGCGGCGAGGAAACCCAGATCTTCGGCGCACTCGGTCAGGAGACGGGTGCCGTGGATAGCAGCAGGCGCACGCTGATCGGCTTGCCTGGCACCCACGCGAAATGGGCCGTTGTGCAGGCGGGGCGCATCGAACGTTTTCATACCTTCATGACCGGTGAAGTGTTCGCGGCATTGCGCGAACACACCATCCTCGGCCGCACGATGATCACGCCGGATCGTCCGGATAACGAGGCATTTCTGCGCGGCGTGAACATCGCCCGCGACAAAGGTCAGGCGGGCATGCTGGCCACCGTATTCAGCGCCCGTACGCTCGGCCTTACCGGACAACTCTCGCGCGAACAGCAGCCGGACTATCTGTCGGGCTTGCTGATCGGGCACGAACTGGCCGGTCTCGAAGCCGTGCTCGCGCAACAGCAAAACTCGCTCGCGCGGCAGCACTTGCGCCTGATCGGCAATGAAGCGTTGTGCGAACGCTATCGCGTGGCGCTTGCGCAATTCGGCTGCACTCATGCTGAGTTGGTGAAGCACGCCACCGAGCGTGGTCTGTGGCGCGTCGCTACCCAGGCAGGGCTCGTCAATCCCACGCCTCAAGCGGCGCACGCCGGCTAAGCGGCAGCGCTGCCGCCTACGAAACAAGGAACCAAGATGCAACCTCACATCAATCTACCCGCCCCGTACATGCCGCACGCGGGTCTGATCGCGGCGTTCGAGGTCTGTCCGCTGATCGCGATCATGCGCGGTGTGACGCCCGCGGATGCCGCCGAGCACGGCCAGGCGCTTTACGAAGCCGGTTTTCGCATCGTCGAAGTGCCGTTGAATTCGCCGCGGCCGTTCGACAGCATCGCGGCGATCCGCAAAGCGTTGCCGGCCGATGCGATCGTCGGCGCGGGCACAGTATTGCATTCCAGTTTCGTTAACGACGTGAAGTCGGCGGGCGGCGAACTGATCGTGATGCCGCATAGCGACCCGGAGGTCGTCGGTGCCGCGAAAGCGCAAGGCATGGCCTGCGCGCCGGGCGTGGCGACGCCGAACGAAGCCTTCATCGCGCTGAAAAACGGTGCTGACGTGCTGAAGATGTTTCCCGCGGAACAGCTCGGCTGCCAGGTCGTGAAGGCATGGCGCGCGGTAATCGCGGCAGAAGTGCCGCTGGTGCCGGTCGGCGGGATCACGCCGGACAACATGGGCCCGTTCCTCAGCGCCGGCGCCAATGGATTCGGCCTCGGCTCGGCGCTGTACAAACCGGGTCAGAGCGTCGCTGTGACGGCCTCGCATGCGAAGGCGTTCATCAACGGGTTGCGTATCGCCCGCGCAGGCGCGAAGAAATGAAGCGGCTCGCCGGCAAAGTCACGTTGATCACCGGCGCCGGGCGTGGCATCGGTGCGGCGATCGCGCTCGCGTTTGCGCGCGCAGGCGCGGCGGTCGTGCTGGCTGAACTCGATATCGAAACGGCGCAGCAGACGGCGGAGCAGATCAGGGCGCAAACCGGTGGACGCGCGCTGGCGGTGCATACGGACGTGACGCAATCGGCTTCGGTTCAGCGCGCGGTGAGCGAGGCCGAACACGCGTTCGGCGCGCTCGACGTGCTGGTCAACAACGCGGGTATCAACGTGTTCTGCGATCCGCTGACGATGAGCGACGACGACTGGCGCCGTTGCTTCGCGGTCGATCTCGACGGTGTATGGAACGGGTGTCGCGCGGTGTTGCCGGGCATGGTCGAACGCGGTGCGGGAAGCATCGTGAATATCGCGTCGACGCATGCGTTCAAGATCATTCCGGGGTGCTTTCCGTATCCGGTCGCGAAACATGGCGTGATTGGTCTGACGCGCGCGCTTGGCATCGAATACGCGCCGCGCAACGTGCGGGTCAACGCGATCGCGCCAGGGTATATCGAAACGCAATTGACGCACGACTGGTGGAACGAACAAGCCGATCCGGCGGCCGCGAAACAGGCGACGCTCGATCTGCAACCGATGAAGCGCATCGGCCGCCCGGAAGAAGTGGCGATGACGGCAGTGTTTCTCGCCTCGGATGAAGCGCCGTTCATCAACGCCACCTGTATCACTGTGGATGGCGGTCGCTCCGTGCTGTATCACGACTGAACGTAGCGGCCTGGCAAGCAACAGGAAGCAGGACCAGCAGTTTCAGTAAAAGTACAGGCAGCAGGAAAAGAAGCAAACAGGCAGTAAAAACAGGCAAAAAACAAAGCACCAAAGTTTCACCGGACGACGCGCTGGCCGCGTGTGTCACAACCGGTACAAGAAGACGCGGCCGATACCTTCTCGTTATCAATTAGTCAGGAGACACGCATTATGAAACGAAGAATTTTCCTCACGCTGGCAGCAGCGGCGACGGGTGTGCTCTTCAATGCACCGGTCGCGCAAGCTGCGGATCCGGTCAAGATCGGCTTCCTCGTGAAGCAGCCGGAAGAACCGTGGTTCCAGGACGAATGGAAGTTCGCGGAAATGGCCGCCAAGGAGAAGGGCTTTACGCTGGTGAAGATCGGCGCGCCGTCGGGCGAGAAGGTCATGAGCGCAATCGACAACCTGTCGGCTCAGAAAGCGCAAGGCTTTGTGATCTGCACGCCTGACGTCAAGCTCGGACCGGGCATTGTCGCCAAGGCGAAGGCCGACGGCCTGAAGATGATGACGGTCGACGACCGCCTCGTCGACGGCGCGGGCAAGCCGATCGCATCGGTGCCGCATATGGGCATCTCGGCGTACAACATCGGCAAGCAGGTGGGCGACGGCCTGGCTGCGGAAATCAAGAAGCGTGGCTGGGACATGAAAGATGTGGGCGCAATCGACGTGACCTACAACCAGTTGCCTACCGCCGTTGACCGTACCACCGGTGCAACCGCCGCGCTCGTCGCCGCCGGTTTTCCGAAGGCCAACGTGATTGAAGCGCCGCAAGCGAAGACCGACACGGAAAACGCCTTCAACGCAGCCAACATCGCGTTCACCAAGAACCCGCAGTTCAAGCACTGGGTGGCTTACGCGCTGAACGACGAAGGCGTGCTCGGCGCGGTGCGCGCAGCGGAAGGCCGCGGCTTCAAGGCGGACAACATGATCGGCATCGGCATCGGCGGTTCGGACTCGGCATTGAACGAGTTCAAGAAGCCGACGCCGACCGGCTTCTACGGCACGGTCATCATCAGCCCGAAGCGTCACGGCGAAGAAACTTCGACGCTGATGTACGACTGGATCACGCAAGGCAAGGAACCGCCGATGCTCACGCTGACAACCGGCATGCTGGCCACGCGTGACAACGTCGCCGATGTGCGTCAGAAGATGGGCCTCGCGGCAAATTAAGCGGCTTGATTGAGTACGCGGTGACATGAAGTGAACTGCTGGTGCGTCGTTTCTCCAAGGATTGGGCGCACCGGCAGCTATCACCGGCAGTAATAAAAGTTGAGCAGTTGAGACAGACCACGCTTGGTGCCCATGTGGCACGCAAAGAAGCACGGTTCACACGAAGCAATGAGAGGGAGGCGAAGTGTCAGCGACGCTACGTTTTGACAATATCGGCAAAGTCTTTCCAGGCGTGCGCGCGCTCGACGGTGTGTCCTTCGACGTCAACGTCGGGCAGGTGCACGGCCTGATGGGCGAAAACGGTGCAGGGAAATCGACCCTGCTGAAGATTCTCGGCGGTGAATATCAGCCCGACTCCGGTCGCGTGATGATCGACGGCAATGAGGTGCGCTTTACGAGCGCGGCATCGTCGATCGCGGCGGGGATCGCGGTGATTCACCAGGAACTGCAATACGTGCCCGATCTGACGGTCGCGGAAAACCTGCTGCTCGGCCAGTTGCCGAACTCGCTCGGCTGGGTCAACAAGCGCGAAGCCAAGCGTTTCGTGCGTGAACGCCTTGAAGCGATGGGTGTGGCGCTCGATCCGAACGCGAAGCTGAGAAAGCTCTCGATCGCGCAACGGCAGATGGTCGAAATCTGCAAGGCGCTGCTGCGTAACGCGCGCGTGATCGCACTTGATGAACCGACCAGCTCGTTGTCGCATCGCGAGACCGAAGTGCTGTTCAAGTTGGTGCGCGATCTGCGTGCCGACAATCGCGCAATGATCTACATCTCGCACCGTATGGACGAGATCTATGAATTGTGCGACGCCTGCACGATTTTTCGCGACGGCCGCAAGATCGCCTCGCATCCGACGCTCGAGGGCGTGTCGCGCGACACCATCGTCAGCGAAATGGTCGGACGTGAAATCGCCGACATCTATAACTATTCAGCGCGTCCGCTGGGCGAAGTGCGCTTCGCGGCGAGAGCGATCGAAGGCCATTCGCTTTCGCAGCCCGCCAGTTTCGAAGTGCGGCGTGGCGAGATCGTCGGCTTCTTCGGTCTGGTGGGCGCGGGCCGCAGCGAACTGATGCATCTGGTGTACGGCGCCGATCACAAGAAGGGCGGCGAAATCGTGCTCGACGGCAAGCCGATCAAGGTGCGTAGCGCCGGCGAAGCGATCAGGCACGGCATCGTGCTGTGCCCGGAAGACCGCAAGGAAGAGGGCATCGTCGCGATGGCGACCGTGTCAGAGAACATCAATATCAGTTGCCGGCGTCACTATCTGCGCGCGGGGATCTTCCTCGACCGCAAGAAAGAAGCGGAAACCGCCGACCGTTTTATCAAGCTGCTGAAGATCAAGACGCCGAGCCGCCGCCAGAAGATCCGCTTCCTGTCGGGCGGTAACCAGCAGAAGGCGATTCTGTCGCGCTGGCTGGCCGAGCCCGATCTGAAAGTGGTGATTCTCGACGAACCGACGCGCGGAATCGACGTCGGTGCGAAGCATGAGATCTATAACGTGATTTATCAGCTGGCCGAACGTGGCTGCGCGATCGTCATGATTTCGTCGGAATTGCCGGAAGTGCTCGGCGTGTCCGACCGGATTGTCGTGATGCGTCAGGGCCGGATTTCCGGCGAACTGTCACGCAAGGAAGCAACGGAACAAGCAGTGTTGAACCTCGCGTTGCCGCAAAGCTCGACCGCACTGCCCGGAACCGAAACCGCAGCCACCGAGCAAGCGGCCTGAACATTATCTGGACGAAAGTCCGGCAACCCGTGGGGAACGGGAGGAGTATTCAAAATGCAAGCCAGAGAAAACCTCGCGCAACAAGCCGCAAAAAGTGCGGCCGAAGCGCTGATTCCGCAAGGCAACGACAAGGCGAAATGGTGGCAGCAGATCACCGAGTACAGCCTGATCCTGATCTTCA
This sequence comes from Paraburkholderia sediminicola, assembly GCF_046026855.1. GTDB lineage: Bacteria > Pseudomonadota > Gammaproteobacteria > Burkholderiales > Burkholderiaceae > Paraburkholderia > Paraburkholderia sediminicola_A. The sequence continues at coordinate 64,651 of NZ_JAQQET010000033.1, forward strand.
TCGTGATGTTCATCACAATGTCGCTGACGGTCGACCACTTCTTCTCGATCGAGAACATGCTCGGTCTCGCGCTGTCAATCTCGCAGATCGGCATGGTCGCGTGCACGATGATGTTCTGTCTGGCCTCGCGCGATTTCGACCTGTCGGTGGGTTCGACGGTTGCGTTCGCCGGTGTGCTGTGCGCGATGGTGCTGAACGCGACCGGTAATACGTTCATCGCGATCATTGCTGCGGTGGCGGCGGGGGCCGTGATCGGCTTCGTCAACGGGGCGGTGATTGCCTACCTGCGCATCAACGCACTGATCACGACGCTCGCGACGATGGAAATCGTCCGCGGTCTCGGCTTTATCGTCTCGCACGGGCAGGCCGTGGGCGTGTCGTCGGATACGTTTATCGCATTGGGCGGTTTGAGCTTCTTCGGCGTGTCGCTGCCGATCTGGGTCACGCTGCTGTGCTTCATCGTATTCGGCGTGATGCTCAATCAGACCGTGTATGGCCGTAATACGCTGGCAATCGGCGGCAATCCGGAAGCCTCGCGTCTTGCGGGTATCAATGTCGAACGCACGCGCGTTTATATCTTCCTGATCCAGGGCGCAGTCACCGCGCTGGCCGGTGTGATTCTGGCTTCGCGGATTACGTCGGGCCAGCCGAATGCGGCGGAAGGTTTCGAGCTGAACGTGATTTCGGCTTGCGTGTTGGGCGGCGTGTCGCTGCTCGGCGGTCGCGCAACGATCTCCGGTGTTGTGATCGGTGTGCTGATCATGGGTACGGTCGAGAACGTGATGAACCTGATGAACATCGACGCGTTCTATCAGTACCTGGTGCGCGGCGCGATTCTGCTCGCCGCTGTGCTGCTCGACCAGTTGAAGAACCGCGGCTCGCGGGACTAAACCCGCGACTCAATTCGCGACCTACTCATATTGCTCTAAAAGGAATCGAACGATGTCGTCTCCGGCCAATGCAAACGACCGTCTCGCGGATAACGCGTTTGCCCGCTATCCGAGTCTCGTCGATCGAACCGTGTTGATTACGGGTGGCGCGACTGGAATCGGCGCATCGTTCGTCGAGCATTTCGCGGCGCAGGGCGCGCGCGTCGCGTTCTTCGATATCGATGCGACCGCGGGTGACGCGCTCGCCGATGAACTCGGCGATTCGAAACACAAGCCGCTGTTCCTGCCGTGTGATCTGACCGACGTCGACGCGCTGCAAAAAGCCATCGCCGACGTGAAGGCTGCGCTCGGTCCGATTCAGGTGCTGGTGAACAACGCGGCGAACGACAAACGCCATGCGATTGGTGACGTGACGCGTGAGTTTTTCGACGCGGGCATCGCGGTGAACATCCGTCACCAGTTTTTCGCGGCTCAGGCGGTGATGGAGGACATGAAAGCCGCTAATGCGGGTTCGATCATCAACCTCGGCTCGATCAGCTGGATGTTGAAGAACGGTGGCTATCCGGTGTACGTGATGTCGAAATCGGCGGTGCAAGGCTTGACGCGCGGCCTCGCGCGCGACCTCGGTCATTTCAACATCCGCGTCAATACGCTGGTGCCGGGCTGGGTGATGACGGAAAAGCAGAAGCGTTTGTGGCTTGACGACGCGGGCCGTCGCTCGATCAAGGAAGGGCAGTGCATCGACGCTGAATTGCAACCCGCCGATCTCGCCCGCATGGCGCTGTTCCTCGCCGCCGACGACAGCCGGATGATCACCGCGCAGGACATTGTCGTGGACGGAGGCTGGGCGTGAGTGCGGGCGCGCAGGGTGTGCGTGCAGGATCACCTGCGCCTCGTGCGGCGCTGCTGCTCGACACGAAATGCACGCTCGGCGAAGGCGCGACGTGGTGCGCGAAAACCGGCCGCTTCTACTGGACCGATATCGAAGGCGCGCGATTGTGGCGCTATGACCCGAGCGACGGCCGCAGCACGTTCTGGCGCATGCCGGAGCGTCTTGCCACGTTCGCGCTGTGCGCCGATCCGCACTACCTGCTGCTCGGGTTGGCGACGCATCTGGCGTTCTTCGATCTGGCAACCGGCGAAACGCAACATATCGTCGACGTCGAACCCGGCTTGAACACGCGCGTGAACGACGGACGCTGCGATCGTCAGGGGCGTTTTGTGTTTGGTACCAAAGACGAAGGCTCGCCGTTGCAAGCGGTCGGCGGGTTTTATCGGCTGAACCATGATTTGTCGCTGGAACGTTTGCCGCTACCCGCACCGGCGATTTCGAACGGCATTGCGTTCAGCCCTGATGGCGCGACGATGTACTACTGCGATTCGCCGACGCGTGAAATCCGCGTCTGCGACTATCGCGCGAACGGCAGCATTGCCAACGACCGCGTCTTCACGAAATTGACAGACGCCACCGGCGTGCCCGACGGCTCGACCGTCGACCGCGACGGTGGTGTGTGGAACGCGCAATGGGGAGGCAGGCGAGTGGTGCGGTATGGCCCCGACGGCGTGGAAACCGAGCGCGTCGACGTGCCGACCGCGCAGCCGAGTTGTGTTGCGTTCGGCGGCCCTACACGGGTGTCTCTTTCGCGGCGCTCCCCAAGGGGACTTCCTCCGGGGCGTGCGCAACTCGGTACGTTGTACATCACGAGCGCACGCATCGATCTCGATGCCGCTGCGCTCGCGGGCGATTCCCGTGCGGGCGGCGTGTTCATTGCAACGCCCGGGCGACGAGGTTTGCCGGAGCCGGTGTTCCAAGGCTCGCCCGTATAGCGCAGAATGACTTGGCCTCAGTTTCGAGGCAGCAGCGGAGTGTAGTCGAGCAGTGACTTTGAAAGTGAATCAGCAGTTGATATCGCAAACCCAATGCCAGCAAAACTGGCAGCAAATCGGCAGCATGCAGTTCGGACCCAGAGGCGACCGGTGCAAAAAAATCGCCCAATAGCATCCGTCAGCAATGACGGCAACGTCCCACGCCTCTCGATGGAGCCAGATATGACTGTTGCGAATCTTGTTTCTGCTTCTTCTCAGTCCCGACGCGCGCGTCTCAACGCAGCGGCCAATCCGGTGCTTCCGGGCCCCAGTACGTCGGCGGTTGCGGTCGGTGAGACGAGCGGCGGCGAGCTTGCGTGCATCACGCTTGCCAACGCGCATTTGCGCCTCGACGTCGCGCCGACGCTCGGCGGCGGCGTCACCCGTTTCGACTGGCGCAACGACGGCGCGCTCACGCCGATCTTCCGGCGTTGCCGTCATGTTTCAACAGATACCGAGCCGAACCAGCTCGCCTGCTATCCGCTGCTGCCGTATTCGAACCGGATCGGCGGAGGTCATTTCAATGTAGCGGGACGGCGGGTCGATGTACCGCAAAATCGCACCGACGAACCCTTTCCGATTCATGGTGACGGGTGGCTCTCCGCCTGGCAGGTCGCCGAATCGGCCCGCGAAAATGTCCGTCTGACGCTCGATCGCCACGACGGCAAACCCTACGCATTCCGCGCGTCGCAAACCTATACGCTGGACGGCCCCACGCTCACCATTACGCTGGAAATCGAGAACGCCGGCCGCGAGGCGCTGCCTTTCGGGCTGGGCGTCCACCCGTTTTTCGTGCGTGACGCGGATACCGAACTGTCGGCAGCCGCCGGCGGCCTGTGGCTCTCCGGCGATAACTGGCTGCCGGTGCGTCACGTGCCGGCGCCACCCGCATGGCAATTCGGCGTGGCGTATCCGCTGCCGGAAGCCATCGTCAATCACGCATTCACGGGCTGGAGCGGTCAGGCGGCGGTGGTGTGGCCGAAACGGCGCCTGTCGCTGAACATCGCCGCCGACACCGACTATTACGTGTTGTACACGCCACCGGGTGAAGATTTCTTCTGCTTCGAGCCGGTCGATCATCCGATCAACGCGATGAATCTGGCCGGCGGCGCGTGCGAGAACGGTATGACGATGCTGGGACGCGGTGAGCGCCTGACGCGTACGTTCCGCTTCACGATCGAGCGCACGGGTTTGCGCGCGATGCCGGGTGCGCGTGGGTCGCGGCGGCGGCAGTAGCAGAGGCCGGGGGCCGGGGCGCACGTCCCGGCCCGCGCCGGCATGACACGTCGCCGCGGCTTGCCGCACAGGACGGGTAAAATACGCGCCTCTTCCGTTATCGGCTCGCCGCGAGACACACCATGTCCAATTTCATCCAGACACTCAACGACGCCTGGCAGCGCACGAACTCGCTGCTGTGCGTCGGCCTCGATCCCGAGCCCAGCAAATTTCCGGGCGCGCTCGCGGGGCGTCCCGAGGCGATTTTCGACTTCTGCCGCACCATCGTCGACGCGGTCGCACCGTATGCGTCGTCGTTCAAGCCGCAGATTGCTTACTTCGCCGCCCATCGCGCGGAAGACCAACTCGAGCAGCTGATCGCGCACATTCATGCGAATCACCCCGGCCTGCCCGTGATTCTGGATGCGAAGCGCGGCGATATCGGCAGCACCGCCGAGCAGTACGCACGCGAGGCGTTCGAGCGCTATCAGGCGGATGCGGTGACGGTGAATCCGTATATGGGTTTCGATTCGATCGAGCCGTATCTGGAGCACGAGGGCAAGGGCGTGATCGTGTTGTGCCGGACCTCAAACGCGGGCGGCTCGGATCTGCAGTTTCTGGAGACGGGCGGGCGTCCGCTGTATCAGGTCGTCGCGCAACTGGCGGCGGACAAGTGGAACGCGAGCGGCCAACTGGGCCTCGTGGTCGGTGCGACCTTCCCGAAGGAAATCGAAGTGGTGCGTGGAATCGTCGGCGATATGCCGCTGCTGATTCCGGGCATCGGCGCTCAGGGCGGTGACGTTCAGGCAACGGTCAACGCCGGTCGCACGGCGAACGGCACGGGCATGCTGATCAACTCGTCGCGGGCGATTATCTACGCCGGCAAGGACGACGATTTCGCTGAGGCTGCGGCGAAAGCGGCGATGGAAACGCGTGACCGGATCAATGCGTTTCGGTGATGGCGGGTCGTGGTGAAGACGGCTACCGTTAAGGTGTCGGCCCCAGCCGCGCAATCAAAGCCGCATGCTGCGGATGCCATGCCTTCAGCGCCTCGACATCCGCCAGCTCAAACTCGCTGAATTCGAAACCCGGCGCCACCGTGCAGCCCACCAGTGCAAACGTCGCCGGGTCTGCGCATTCCGCTGCAAACCAGAGACCCGCAGGCACTACCGCCTGGAACACGGCGTCCGAATGTGACAGCGCATTGCCCAGCTTGTGCGTAATTAGCGACCCCGCTTCGTCGAGTACGTGAACGTTCAACGGCTCGCCGGCATAAAAATGCCAGACCTCGTCGGACTTGATCCGATGCCACGCCGAATGTGCGGCGTCACAGAGCAGGTAGTAAATCGCGGTGGAGGCGGAGCGCGTCTGCGGCGAACCGTCATCGCGACGTACGGATTCCGCGGACCGATATGTCTCGCTGAAAAATCCACCTTCCGGATGCGGCTTCAGATCGAAGCGGCGGATCAATTCGTCTTTGGCCAGGTGCGAAGCAGGCATCGTGGGCGGCGCCTCAGGGAAGTTAATGTTCGCGCTCGTCGAGCAGGGCCAGCATGCCGCGCAGCGCGTGCGCGGCGGCCTGCACGCGGATCTTCTCGCGGTCGCCCTTGAAAACCTTGGTTTCCACCGACGTATGCAGCCGATTGCTCCAGCCGAACGACACCATGCCGACAGGCTTGGTGTCAGTGCCGCCGCCCGGGCCGGCGACGCCGGTAATCGACAGCGACACCTGCGCACGACTGTTGCGCAGCGCGCCCTCGGCCATCGCGCGCGCTACTGGTTCGCTGACCGCGCCGTGCTTTTCGATCAGGTCGGCCGGCACGCCGATCATTTCGGACTTTGCCTGATTCGAATACGTGACGAAGCCGCGCTCGAACCAGCCGCTGCTGCCGGAAATATCGGTGATCGCGGTCGCCACCATGCCGCCTGTGCAGGATTCGGCGGTGACGAGCATCAGGCGCTCGTCGCGCAGGCGGTTGCTCACGCGAATCGCGAGCTGGTGAACCACGGAATCGGTAGGCATGGCGTCAATCCGGAAAACGGGGAACTGCTGCGGAGGTACCGGCGGGCTGCGGCCGACCGGCACCGGCCAACGGTTAAACCGACATGCGCCAGAGCGCAATCACGAGCAGCGTGAAAAAGGCGGCGACCAGGTCATCGAACATGATGCCAAAGCCACCTTTCAGCCGGCGGTCGAAATAGCCGATCGGCGGCGGCTTCACCATGTCGAAGAAGCGGAACACGATGAACGCCCACAGTTGCCCGGTCAGCGTGACCGGCGTGACCATCAGCAGCACCAGCCAGAACGCGATGATTTCGTCCCAGACGACCGGCGACGGATCGTCGGTGCCCAGCTTCTTCGCGGTAAAGCCGCAAATCGCAATGCCGCCAAAAAAACCGGCGACGATCAGCACGCCCCACTCGATCACGGTGAGATAACGACTCAGGACGGCGAACGATGCCCATGCGAACAGCGTGCCGATCGTGCCCGGCGCAATCGGCGACAGACCGCTGCCAAAACCCAGCGACAGAACGTGCAGCGGATGCGACAGCATGAAACGCGCAGTCGCGCGGCGCGGCTGAGGACGCGGCGGGCGAGGGCCGGACGCGTTGGGCTGAGGGTTGCCGATGAGATCGTCGGCGGGAACCAGCGGGGGATCAGTCTGCATGGAAATGGTCGAAACCTTGCAACGTCAGAGTGAGAGGCGTGCCGGCGGCATCGCGCCAGCCAATCGCCGGGCGGTCGGCCGCCGTTTGAAGAGCGCTTATTGTACCGATGCGGGTGACCGATATCGCTGTCTCGCGGCCGGCTGCTTCGACCTTGGTGCGTGCTGCAACCGGCGCGGTGAAGCACAGTTCGTAGTCGTCCCCGCCGGCTAGCGTGCAGCGCTGCTGGATCTCCGGCGGCAGGCGGCGCAGTGCGGCCGAACGTGGCACGGCGTCGACGTCGACCGTGGCGTGCACGTTCGAGCGTTCCAGGATGTGCATCAGGTCGCCGGCGAGACCGTCCGACAGATCGAGCGCTGCATGCGCGATGCCCCGCAACGCGAGACCGAGGAAGACACGTGGCTCCGGGCGTTCTAGGGCGCGACGAAATGTCGCAACGTCGCTGGCATCGGCAGACCACTCGCCGCGTTGGACGCCGAGACCGGCGCGCGCGTCGCCGAGCGTGCCGGAGATCCAGATGTCGTCGCCCGGCTGCGCGGCGTCACGGCGGAGCGCAACGTGTGGCCGCACGCTGCCGAACACAGTGATACACAAGTTCAATGGGCCGCCTGTCGTATCGCCGCCGATCAGATCGCAGCCGTAGCGCTCAGCCAGCGCGAAAAGGCCCTCGCTGAAGGCGGCGAGCCATGCTTCATCGGCCTTTGGCAAGGAAAACGCCAGCGTGAACGCCTGCGGCTCTGCGCCCATTGCGGCGAGATCCGACAGGTTGACCGCGAGTGCTTTATGACCGAGTGCCTCGGGATCGACATCGGGAAAGAAGTGGCGGCCTTCTACCAGCATGTCCGTCGATATCGCCAGCATTTCGCCCGGACGCGGCGCAAGCAGGGCGCAGTCGTCGCCGATACCGAGCGTGCCTTCGGCGGCACGGGACGCCGCAGCAGTTGCGCGGCGGGCGAAGAAGCGATCGATCAGCGAAAACTCGGAGAGCATGGTGGCGGTGAGTGAACGGTTAAGTGCAATGAAAAGCCGCTAACGGTGTGCATTGTATGGACGTGCACACGGGTAAACACTCGATTGGCACTCAACTCCGATTTAATTCGTGGGCAACCCGAAGCAGACGTCGTCGTCCTTTCGCTATGTTTCAGTCCCGGCAGTTGTACCCGTATTGAAGGAATTGAGCCGGCAATTGGGGCTACAATGCCGTCGAACATCTATTCTAATCCGCACTTCGAAGCCCGCCTTATGACGACTCCCGCCAATAGCAAACTCCGCGAAGCCGCCCTCGATTATCACGAGTTCCCGACCCCCGGGAAGATCGCAATCGCCCCGACCAAGCAGATGATCAACCAGCGCGACCTCGCGTTGGCGTACTCGCCGGGCGTCGCGTTCGCGTGCGAGGAAATCGTCGAAAACCCGCTGAACGCCGCCCGTTTCACCGCGCGCAGCAACCTGGTCGGTGTCGTCACGAACGGCACCGCGGTACTGGGTCTCGGCAACATCGGGCCGCTCGCCTCGAAGCCGGTCATGGAAGGCAAGGCCGTCCTGTTCAAGAAGTTCGCCGGTATCGACGTGTTCGATATCGAGCTGAACGAGTCCGATCCGCACAAGCTGGTCGAGGTGATCTGCGCGCTGGAACCGACCTTCGGCGGTATCAATCTTGAAGACATCAAGGCGCCGGACTGCTTCATCGTCGAACGCGAATGCCGCAAGCGCATGAAGATTCCGGTTTTCCACGACGACCAGCACGGCACGGCGATTGTCGTCGCGGCGGCCATCACCAATGGGTTGAAGGTGGTCGGCAAGGACATCAAGAAGGTCAAGCTGGTGTCGTCCGGTGCGGGCGCGGCAGCGCTGGCCTGTCTGGATCTGCTGGTCGACATCGGCCTGCCGCTCGAAAACATCACCGTCACCGACCTGGCCGGCGTGGTCTACAAGGGCCGCGTCGAACTGATGGACCCGGACAAGGAACGCTTCGCACGCGAAACCGACGCTCGCACGCTCGCCGAGGCGATCGGCGGGGCGGATATTTTCCTCGGTCTCTCGGCCGGCGGCGTGCTGAAGCAGGACATGGTCAAGCAGATGGCTGACAAGCCGCTGATTCTGGCTTTGGCCAACCCCACCCCGGAAATTCTGCCGGAACTGGCGCTCGAAGTGCGTCCGGACGCCGTGCTTTGCACGGGCCGCACCGACTACCCGAACCAGGTGAACAACGTGCTGGTGTTCCCGTTCCTGTTCCGCGGCGCGCTGGATACGGGCGCGACGACAGTGACACGTGAAATGGAAATCGCGGCGGTCAATGCGATCGCCGAACTGGCACGCCAGGAGCAGAGCGATATCGTCGCGACTGCGTACGGTATCCAGGACCTGTCGTTTGGTCCGGAATATCTGATTCCGAAGCCGTTTGATCCGCGTCTGATCGTCAAGGTCGCGCCGGCGGTGGCGAAGGCGGCGATGGATTCGGGTGTCGCCGAGCGTCCGATCGAGGACATGGAAGCGTACGAACAGCATCTGCAGCAGTTCGTGTATCACAGCGGCACGACTATGAAGCCCATTTTCCAGTTGGCGCGTGGCGTCGAACCGGAGAAGAAGCGCATCGTGTTCGCGGAAGGCGAAGAAGAGCGCGTGCTGCGCGCCATGCAGATCATCGTCGACGAAAAGCTCGCGAAGCCGATCCTGATCGGCCGTCCGGCGGTGATCGAGCAGCGCATCGCGCGTTACGGTCTGCGTCTGGTCCCGGGGCAGGACTACACGGTCGTGAATACCGACCATGACGAGCGTTACCGCGACTTCTGGCAGGAATATCACAAGATGATGTCCCGCAAGGGCATCACCGAGCAGATGGCGAAGCTCGAAATGCGCCGCCGCACCACGCTGATCGGCGCGATGATGGTGGAGAAGGGCGAGGCGGACGGCATGATCTGCGGCACGGTGTCCACCACGCATCGCCACCTGCACTTCATCGATCAGGTGATCGGCAAGAAGGCCGGCGCGAAGGTCTATGCGGCGATGAATGCGCTGGTGTTGCCGAACCGTCAGATTTTCCTGGTCGATACGCACGTGAACGTCGATCCGACGCCGGAGCAACTGGCCGAGATCACGATCATGGCAGCCGAAGAAGTGCGCCGTTTCGGTATCGAACCGAAGGTCGCCCTGGTGTCGCATTCGAACTTCGGCTCGAGCAATGCGCCGACCGCGCAGAAAATGCGCGACACGCTGGCGATCCTGCGCGAGCGCGCGCCGGAACTGCAAGTGGACGGCGAAATGCACGGCGACCTCGCGCTCGACGCGAATCTGCGCCGCGAAGTGCTGCCCGACTCGACGCTCGAAGGTGACGCGAACCTGCTGGTGCTGCCGAACATCGACGCGGCCAACATCTCGTACAACCTGCTGAAGACCGCTGCGGGCAACAACATCGCGATTGGCCCGATGCTGCTCGGCGCGGCCAAGCCGGTGCACGTGCTGACGGCTTCGGCCACGGTTCGCCGTATCGTCAACATGACGGCGCTGCTGGTTGCCGACGTGATCGCGGCCCGCTGATTCTTGATTCGAAACTGAAGTACGGCGCCGCCTGACTGGGCGCCATGCAAAAAAAAGGCGTGCCTGCAACGGGCACGCCTGCGGGTGAACAGGGGATAGCCACCCTAAAAAGAGGCTGAATGAGACCATTCCGCCTCCGAGAGACTGCAGGACCGCAAGGCTTTCACTTCAGGGAATGGACTGCGCAATGAGCTGCCTAGGGGTTTGGGCTTGCTTCATTTGCCTCAATAAGTTAATTCTAGCTTGTACAAGCTAAATATTCTGTCAAAAGTCGTCAAAGCCCGTTCCGGGGCTCTTTCCCGCGCGATTGGAAGCTTCTGCCTGTCCGGCGCACGTTGATTCTGTGGGGTTTTAGCGATACCCTTACGACTTTCATGGTCGTCAAACTCGTGATCTAACAGCGGGGAACCTTGATTCATGGCACGCAAGTGGCGGCGCATTAAAGGCGTGCTGATCGGTGCTTTGACGCTCTGCGCTTTATCAGGCTCCGTGTCTGGCGCGTTTGCGCGCGACTACACGGCACCCGCCGATACGCAAGCACAGGGCACTATCGCGGCGGCGCAGTTACCACGCGAAGCGGTCAATACATTGAACTTGATTGCCGCGGGCGGGCCTTACCCGTATGAGAAGGACGGCATCGTATTCGGCAATCGCGAACGGTTGCTAGCGCCGCATCGGCGCGGCTATTACCACGAATACACCGTTCCCACGCCTCGCGCACGAAACCGCGGGGCGCGTCGCATCGTCTGCGGAGGTCCGGTACAGCGGATCGACAACTGCTACTACTCGGACGACCACTACACCAGTTTTAATCGTATTGTTGAATGACATCGGGATGAACGGCATGAGCGACAACGTCTACGCGCACGACTCCGGAGTCGCGACGGATCTTTTCGCGGCCGGCGACGGCAATTTGTTCCAGCGCGTCATGCGGATGCGCGCCGGCGACCAGGGCCGGGATAACCAGAGCGAAGCCAGCACTGTGCTTTCATCGAACGAGGAGCCCATGAGTCTTTTCAAGACCGTACGACCGAACATCGTACAGTCGATCCGCGCGTTTCGCGTGCAGGATCTAGCTGATGAAGCCAATCAACTCGGCCAGCATTTTCTGTACGCGTACTGCGCGAACGCTCAGTCCAAACAGGAAGTGCTGGAGACCATTGCTACGTCGTTCCTGTTTCCGAAGCATTTCGGCAAGAACTACGACGCGCTCTACGATTGCCTGACCGATCTGGTCCATAAAGCAGGCGCGCAGCCCGGCTTCGTGATCGTGCTCGAGCAACTGCCGGTCGCACAAAAATTCGACAAGGAAGGGCGCGAGACGCTCCTCGACGTGTTCCGCGAAGCGGCCGAGTTCTGGGCTGAGCGCAAGGTCGCGTTCCGGGTGTTTTACTCGTTTGCCTGAAATTTGCCGGGTGGTTTGTGCGGGCGGGTAGCCTGAGCGCCGCTTACCGCTTGCAAAGGAAAGAGAAAGGCCCGCCAATTGGCGGGCCTTTGCTTTGGGCGCTTGAATCAGAGGCTTGGCTTCAAAGCCACCGTTTTATTTAGCTTGGTTTGGCTTGGTTTGGCTTGGCTCTAAGGCTGAACAGCTTTACTAGCGTGGCGCTCGCCTGCCGTTCCGCTTATCCGGCTCAAGCCAGCTGGCGAGCGTACCCCGGTTTACCAGGCGCCCCAGCGAGCTGCCAACGCCGAAAGCACCGCGATGCCCGCGGTTTCCGTGCGTAACACGCGCGGGCCGAGACCGACTGCGGTAAATCCATGGTCGGTCGCAGCGGCTTCTTCCGCAGCCGAAAAACCGCCTTCCGGGCCGACCAGCACAGTCACGCGCCCGAACGGCGGATTTGAGGGGAGTGCCGAAAAGCTGATGCTGGCGCGCGGCGACAGCAGAATGCGCATTTCGCCTTCTTCGGGTGTGCGAGGCAGCGCGCCGAGCCACGTGGCGATTTCGCGTACCGGCATCACTTCCGGCAAGCGATTGCGCCCGCACTGTTCACACGACGCGCGCACGATGCCCTGCCAGTGCACATGCCGCCGCTGCGCGCGTTCGCCGGAAAGACGCACGACACTGCGCGTGGTGGTCAGCGGCACAAAACACGAGGCCCCCAGTTCGACTGCCTTCTCGATGAGCCAGTCCATCTTGTCGCCGCCGGCAATGCCTTGCGCGAGGGTAAGGTGATACGGCGCTTCCACTTCAATATTGCGGAACTCGTGAATTCTCACTTTGGCAGAGCGGCGTTCGACCTCGACGAGTTCGGCGCTGTATTCGCCGCCTTCGCCGTTGAAAAGCACGATCGAATCACCGGGCTGCAAACGCAGCACGAGGATGTGGCGCGTGACGTCATCGGGTAACTGCATGATGTCGTCGGGCTTGAGAGGCGTACCGACGAAGAAGCGAGGCATCAAAAAAATACTCATTGGTTCAGGAAAGGTGGCGAGCGAGCGCCCAACGGTAGCCGTCCAGATCTTCGACCTGGGCAAACCGGTCGCCCCAGAACTGATCCTGTGGCTCGCTCAGCGATTTTGCGCCGGCGGCTAGCGCCCGCGTGTAAACCGCGTCGACATCGTCGACATAGACATAAAACGATTGCGGCGCAATCGCGCCCGCGCTTTTGGGTGTTTTCGCCGCCGAGCCGAACGCGCCTTCCGGCGCGAACATCACGATCAGCTGGCCTTGATAGGTCATCTCAACATGCATGACGACACCGTCGTCCTGGACGCTATCGCGTTCTTCGAAGCCGAATGCCGCTTCGAAAAACGCAGTCGCGGCACGCGCGTCGCGCACTGTCAGATAAGGGGTCAACCAGGGCACACCGGCTGGGCGGGAGGCGGTCATGGGGTTCTCCGGATCTATGGGTTTGCGGGATGCATGCTGCGAGGCCAGGTGGGCGGTTGCATATCGATACACCGATAGCGCGCGCCGACCGAACCGTGCATTTTGCCCACGCGTTAGCTTGATGGCTTTAAGAATTGACTTAGTTTATCGCGCACTGACCGGGATGCCGAGAACAGTCCGACATGCAGGGCTGGGTCGTAGTGCTTCAGTGAGTCGATTCGACGCGCGGCAAATCGCCCTGTGAGTGCGTCGACGGTGACGGCGGCGGGGTCGAGCGTGTCGCTGGCGGTCGCCATCATCCACAGCGAGCCGTAGAGCGGGATGAACGTGCTCATCGTGCGCACGATGCTGAACGCATCGCGCAGCTCGTCGAGCAGGCCGGCAATGCGCTCCGGGTGAAAATAGGGAGAGCCGAGGTGAAGCGAGAGTGCGGCGGTCGGACTCATGACGCGCTTGAGCTGCATGTAGAAGTCCGGCGTGTATAGGCCCGCGGCGGGGGAGTCTGGCGGCGTCAGGTCGAAGACGACGAGATCGAACTGTGCTATGGCTGCGGCCTCGATCTCCGCCCGGACAGCCCTCGCGACGTAATCCGCAGCGTCGCCGATCACCAGTTCGACGCGCGGATCGTCGAAAGCACCGCCGTGCACCTCGGGCAGATACTCGCGGGTCAAACGCACGACTTCGGCATCGAGCTCCGCCACCACGATCCGCTCGATGCCCGGGTGCTTCAGCAATTGCCGCGCGGCGCCGCCGTCGCCGCCGCCCAGCACCAACGCAGCTTTCGGCGAAGGATGCGCCAGAGCGGCCGGATGCACCATGCATTCGTGGTAGATGAACTCGTCGCCGGTGGAGGTCATCGGGCGTCCGTCGAGCGTAAACAGCCGGCCGAGCTGCGGCGTGTCCCATACCTCGATACGCTGGTAGGGCGAATCGACGCGCGCAAGCCGCCGCGCATTCGGAAATCCGTAGACTGCGTCGGCGGTGGGCTGGAACAGCAGAGGAGCGCTCACGGATGGCAGGCTCCGGCAGGAGCACGGTGGGTTCAGGTTGCCCAATTGTAAAGGGCAGAAGCGCCGCGCGGCCCCGCCGAGCATGCCTCGCCACACAAGCAGGCGGCTTTCCGCGCGGGGCGTGGGTCAACGTTCTGTTAGAATGTCACGCTTTCAGCCTTGTCCGTTTGCTCTGCCCGTTTCGCGTCTCCTGGCGCCGCACCGTGCGCCGAAGTGGACTGGCATTCGAGCATCCGGGCTTCAAGCGCGCACCGCTTTCTGACTCTGTCTCCGGACTCGACATGACGACCCCGTCTCCCGCACCCACCTCCCTGATGGCTAACGCAATCCGCGCGTTGTCCATGGATGCTGTTCAAAAAGCGAATTCCGGCCACCCCGGCATGCCGATGGGCATGGCCGAAATCGGCGTGGCCTTGTGGTCGCGTCATCTGCGTCACAATCCGAAGAACCCGCAGTGGGCCGATCGCGACCGTTTCGTTCTGTCGAACGGCCACGGCTCGATGCTGCTGTACTCGCTGCTGCACCTGACCGGCTACGATCTGCCGATCGAAGAGCTGAAGAACTTCCGCCAGATGCATTCGAAGACGCCGGGCCACCCGGAATACGGCATCACGCCGGGCGTCGAAACGACCACCGGCCCGCTCGGCCAGGGTCTCGCGAATGCGGTCGGCATGGCGCTCGCCGAATCGTTGCTTGCAACCGAATTCAACAAGCCTGACGCGAAGATCGTCGACCACCACACGTACGTGTTCGTGGGCGACGGCTGCCTGATGGAAGGCATCTCGCACGAGGCCTGCTCGCTCGCAGGCGTGCTGAAGCTGAACAAGCTGATCGCGTTCTACGACGACAACGGCATCTCGATCGACGGCGAAGTGGTTAACTGGTTCCACGACGACACGCCGAAGCGCTTCGAAGCATACGGTTGGAACGTGATTCCGAACGTGGTCGGCCACGACGTCGACGCGGTCGACGCGGCAATCAAGCAAGCCAAGCTGTCGGACAAGCCGACGCTGATCTGCTGCAAGACCGTAATCGGCGAAGGCGCGCCGACCAAGGCCGGCAGCCACGATTCGCACGGCTCGCCGCTCGGCGACAAGGAAATCGCGGCGACGCGTGAAAAGATTGGCTGGAAGTGGGAGCCGTTCATGATCCCGCAAGAAGTCTATGCAGCGTGGGATGCGAAGGAAGCGGGCGCGCGCATCGAATCCGAGTGGGACAAGGCATTCGCTGCTTATGCAGCGAAGTATCCGTGGGAAGCGGCTGAATTCACGCGCCGTGACGCGAAGCAATTGCCCGCAGACTGGAAGGAAAAGGCGAAGGCCATCATCGCCGGCGCGAACGAGCGCGCGGAAACCATCGCGACGCGCAAGGCATCGCAGCAGGCTATCGAAGGTTTGTCGGCCGTGCTGCCGGAACTGCTCGGCGGTTCCGCCGATCTGACCGGTTCGAACCTGACCAACTGGAAGGCCGCCAAGCCGGTGCGTGTTAACGCTGAAGGCAAGGCTGCCGGCAACTACGTCAACTACGGCGTGCGCGAATTCGGCATGAGCGCCGCGATCAACGGCATTGCGCTGCATGGTGGCTTCAAGGCCTTCGGTGGCACGTTCCTGACGTTTTCGGACTACAGCCGCAACGCGTTGCGCGTCGCCGCGCTGATGAAGGCCCCGTCGATCTTCGTGTTCACGCACGACTCGATCGGTCTGGGCGAAGACGGTCCGACCCACCAGTCGATCGAACACGTCGCGAGCCTGCGTCTGATTCCGAATCTGCAAGTGTGGCGCCCGGCCGATACGGTCGAAACGGCGGTGGCCTGGACCCACGCGGTCGAGCATCATGGCCCGTCGTGCCTGATCTTCAGCCGTCAGAACCTGCCGTTCTCGGCGCGCACGGACGCGCAGATCGCCAACATCGAGAAGGGCGGTTACGTGCTGCGCGACTGGAATGACGAGATTGTCGCGCGCAAGATCATCCTGATCGCCACCGGTTCGGAAATCGAACTGGCGTTGAACGCGGTCGAGCCGCTGGCTCGCGAAGGCATCGCGGCACGTGTCGTGTCGATGCCGTCGACCACCGTGTTCGACAAGCAGGACGTCGAATACCGCGAGCGCGTGCTGCCGCACGGCGTGCGCCGCGTCGCGATCGAAGCCGGTGTCACGGATTTCTGGCGCAAGTACGTGGGTCTGGAAGGCGGTGTGGTCGGCATCGACACGTTCGGCGAATCGGCCCCGGCTGGCGTGCTGTTCAAGCATTTCGGCTTCACCGTCGAGCACGTGGTAGAGACGGCAAAAGCCGCACTCGGCTGACCTTCGGTAAGCGCGGCCGCGTGTACCCCACGCGCGGTTGCGCCGGAAGGACAGACGAACATGGAAGATTTTTTTCAGCCATCAGGAGATAGACCATGACGATTCGCGTCGCAATCAACGGCTACGGCCGGATCGGCCGCAACACGCTGCGCGCCTTCTATGAAAACGGCAAGAAGCACGATATCGAAATCGTCGCCATCAACGATCTTGGCGATGCCAAGACCAATGCCCACCTGACGCAATACGACACGGCCCATGGCAAGTTCCCGGGCGAAGTGTCGGTGGACGGCGACTACCTGGTCGTCAACGGTGACAAGATCCGCGTGCTGGCGAACCGTAACCCGGCCGAACTGCCGTGGGGCGAGCTGAACGTCGACATCGTGCTGGAATGCACGGGCTTTTTCACGACCAAAGAAAAAGCGAGCGCGCACATCAAAGGCGGCGCAAAGAAGGTGATCATCTCGGCGCCGGGCGGTAAAGACGTCGACGCAACGATCGTCTACGGCGTGAACCACCATGTGCTGAAGGCATCGGACACGGTGATTTCGAACGCATCGTGCACGACCAACTGCCTGGCACCGCTCGTCAAGCCGCTGAACGACAAGATCGGTCTCGTGAATGGTCTGATGACCACGATCCACGCGTACACGAACGACCAGGTTCTGACGGACGTGTATCACGAAGACCTGCGCCGCGCGCGTTCGGCCACGCACAGCCAGATCCCTGCCAAGACCGGCGCCGCATCGGCAGTGGGCCTGGTGATGCCGGAACTGAACGGCAAGCTGGACGGCTACGCGATTCGCGTCCCGACGATCAACGTGTCGATCGTCGACCTGTCGTTCATCGCAGCGCGCGACACGACGGTTGAGGAAGTCAACGCGATCATGAAGGAAGCATCGGAAGGCTCGCTCAAGGGCATCCTCGGCTACAACACGGCGCCGCTGGTGTCGATCGACTTCAACCACAACCCGGCTTCGTCGACGTTCGACTCCACGCTGACCAAGGTGTCGGGCCGTCTGGTGAAGGTGTCGAGCTGGTACGACAACGAATGGGGCTTCTCGAACCGCATGCTGGACACGGCTGTGGCGCTGGCCAACGCGAAGTAAGCTGGTGTTTTAGCTCAGTGTGCCGCTGCTGCCGGCCTTGGCCGTTGGCAGGGCAACGGCCAGGAAAAACCGCTCTTCGGAGCGGTTTTTTTTACGCCTGCGGTATCGGAAAGTAGACGCCGGCGCGCTGCGCGGCGTTCGAGATATGGGTTTCGATTGCTTTGCCGGCGGCGGCGGAATCACGCGCCTTAAGCGCGTCGAGAATTGCCCGGTGTTCGGTGTAGGTAGACAGCACCAGCTCGCGCCGGTAGAACGGCATTCGCTGGCTTTCCTTCATGATGTCCGCGCTACTGCTCAGGATCGACTCGATCGCCGCGTTGCCCGCGATGCTCACAATGCGCATGTGGAAGTCGTAGTCGAGGCGGGCGGCTTCGTCGAGTTCGTCGCAGGCGAGCGCCGTCTGCATGGCGGTGATGTTGTCTTCGAACCAGGCGAGGTCGGAATCGCTGACAGCCAGTGCCGCCATGCGCGCGATAAAACCTTCCAGCGCGAAGCGCATCTGGTACGTGTCCGGCAGCGACGACTGCTCCGCGAAGCGCCACGATTGCGCGGCCGTGGCCTGCGCACTTTCCACATACACGCCCTTACCGGGGCGGATGATCAGCAGACCGAGCGCTTCAAGCGTTGAGAGCGCCTCGCGCAGCGATGCGCGGCTGATCGCCAGTTCTTCGGAGAGCTGACGCTGCGCCGGCAACAAACTACCCACCGGATAGACGCCCGCTTCGATCCGTTCGCGGATGGTCGCGATGGCGGCATCAGTGACGGTATGCGGAACGTTTCTCATCGTGGCTCACTCGGGTGCGCGGTCTGACCAGCATTGTAGTACGCGTTCTGAACGCTCGTACGGGCGTCGTTACGCATGCACAATCCGGCCCCGAAACGCGAAGAAAAAGACGGGTAAACACTGTGTTTTGAGTCCTTGACGTCAGTATATCGGCTTCCTACTATTTGCCATAACAGTACTGGTCGGACCAGTCTGAACAGATGCGAATCGTAACCAGGAGGAAGCCGTGTTGAAATTTTTCAATTCGCTGTTTGGCCGGGTCGTCATAGCGCTGGTCGCGGGCATCGTGATCGGCGCCGCGTTTCCGCATTTCGCGCAATCGTTGCGCCCGCTCGGCGACGGTTTTCTCAAGCTGATCAAGATGGTGATCGGCCCGATCGTCTTCTGCGTGGTGGTGAGCGGCATGGCGCATGCCGGCGATCTGCGCAAAGTCGGCCGCGTTGGATTGAAGGCGGTGATCTACTTCGAGGCCATGACAACGATTGCGCTCGTGATCGGCGCGGTGCTGGCCTACGCAACGCGGCCTGGCGTTGGCATGAACATCAACCTGCACTCACTCGATCCCGCTTCATTGTCGACCTACACCGAGAACGCGAAGAGCCTCAAGGACACGGCCGGTTTTCTGCTGAAGATCATCCCCGACACGGCGATCAACGCGTTCGCAACCGGCGACATTTTGCAGATCCTCGTGTTTTCGGTGCTATTCGGCTCGGCGCTATCGCTGCTGGGCAATAAGGCGCAGCGCGTGAGCAGCCTGATCGACGAGCTTTCGCAGGTGTTTTTCCGTGTCATGGGTTTCATCATCAAGCTCGCGCCGCTCGGCGTGCTCGGTGCGATCGCATTCACGACTGGCACCTATGGCGTCGAGTCGCTCAAGCAACTCGGCATGCTCGTGCTGGTGTTCTATGCGAGCTGCTTTGTGTTCGTGGCGGTCGTGCTGGGCGTGGTGATGCGGCTGGCCGGCTTCAGCATCTTCAAGTTGATCCGCTATCTGCGCGAAGAACTGTCGATCGTGCTTGGCACTGCTTCGTCCGATGCCGTGCTGCCGCAGATCATGCGCAAACTCGAATGGATGGGCGTCAAGGATTCGACCGTCGGTCTGGTGATTCCGACCGGCTACTCCTTCAATCTCGATGGCTTCTCCATCTATCTGACGCTGGCGGTGATCTTCATCGCGCAGGCCACCAATACGCCGCTGTCGATCCACGATCTGATCGTAGTGGTGCTGGTATCGCTGGTGACGTCGAAGGGTGCGCACGGCATTCCCGGCTCGGCGATCGTGATTCTGGCGGCGACGCTGTCCGCGATTCCGGCGATCCCCGTGCTCGGCCTCGTGCTGATTCTGCCGGTCGACTGGTTCGTCGGCATTGCCCGCGCGCTGACCAACCTGATCGGCAATTGCGTTGCGACGGTGGTGGTCGCCGTGTGGGAAAACGATATCGACCGGGCGCGCGCCCATCGCGTGCTGAACCGTGACGAGGCGATGCGCTATGTGCCCGCCGGCGAAGACGCAGGCGCCGAGCCCGCCGCCGGCGAACACGCACCGGCCGTCTGACCAGGCGCGACCACGTTGCCCTGTGGTCAGACCCATCACCATTCATCAGCGCGCCCACGCAGCGCGCGTTCTGCCCCGGCGGATGCGTTGACTCCGCCGGCTCTTCCTCACTTTTCGTCGTCTGACTGAGACTATGGCTAATCCGATCCTTGACCCCAACGCCCCCGCTTTCACCCGTCGCTACATGAACCTCGCCGACCCGCGTCTGGGCGCGCAGGCGCTCCACGCGAGCGACGAATTCTTCGCGCCGAAAGAACGCATGCTCGAGCCGCAGCCGGCCGTGTTCATCCCGGGCAAGTACGACGACCACGGGAAATGGATGGACGGCTGGGAAACGCGCCGCAAGCGGACCACCGGCCACGACTACTGCGTGATCCGGCTCGCGCGGCCAGGCGTCGTTCACGGCGTTGATCTGGACACGAGCCACTTCACCGGCAACTTCCCGCCGGCTGCTTCAATCGACGCGTGCTACGTGGACGGCGACGTTCCGCCGGACAACGCCGACTGGCAAACGCTGGTTCCGGCCACCACGCTGCAGGGCAACCACCATCATTACGTCGAAGTGACCGACGCCCGCGCTTTCACCCATCTGCGCGTGAATCTGTATCCGGACGGCGGTCTCGCGCGTCTGCGCGTGTACGGCCAGCCGAAGCGCGACTGGGAGCGCGTCGAGCGCGGTACGCTGCTGGATCTCGCTGCGATCGAAAACGGCGCGTACCTCGTCGCCGCGAACAACCAGCATTTCGGGCCGGCCTCGCAGATGCTGATGCCGGGCCGCGGCGTCAATATGGGCGACGGCTGGGAAACGCGACGCCGTCGCGAGCCGGGCAACGACTGGGCGATCGTCGCGCTCGCGCGGCCGGGCGTGATTCGCAAGATCGAAGTGGATACGGCGCATTTCAAGGGCAATTACCCCGACCGCTGTTCGCTGCAGGCGGCCTCGGTGACAGGCGGCACGGACGATTCCCTCGTCACGCAGGCGATGTTCTGGCCGGTGCTGCTCGGTGAGCAGAAGTTGCAGATGGACCACGTGCACACGTTCGCGGACGATATCGCGTCCCTCGGGCCAGTGACACACGTGCGTTTCAATATTTTCCCGGATGGTGGTGTGTCGCGCCTGCGCTTGTGGGGCGAGATCGCATAAACGGAGCCGCGTCGATGAAAACCTTGCACTTGGAACGTTTGACGCGTGCGGCCTTCGCGTCGTTCGGCGACGTCATCGAACTGGACGGCGCGCGTCATTTTCCGATCAATGGCGGCACGACCGAGCGCTATCACGACCTCGCAAACGTCGACGTGACGGAAACCGGCGGTCGGCCGCTGATCAATCTGTTTCGGGCGCAACCGCGCGCGCTGCCGATCGAAATCACGATGATGGAGCGGCATCCGTTGGGCAGCCAGGCTTTCATTCCCTTAACGGCGTGCCGCTATCTGGTGGTAGTGGCGCCGGCGGGCGAATTCGCTCCGGCACGCATGCGGGCGTTCTGGAGCGACGGCTGGCAGGGTGTGAACTACGCGAAAGGTGTTTGGCACCATCCGCTGCTCGCGCTCGATCGGGTGAGCGATTTTGTGGTGGTGGATCGTGGCGGCGAGCGGTCCAACTGCGACGAGTTGTCGTTGGCCGGGCCCTGGCGGTTGCTGTTTGAGGCGAGCGTCGAGTTGGCGGAGTAGGCCTGCGTCGCCATGCGGCGGCAGCGCCGCACATGCGACGAGGCGCTGGCGTCCTGTCGCGGCTGCAGCGCCACACCGCACCGCACCCATAAAAAAACCCGGCCGATTTTCATCAGCCGGGTTTTCCCGTTGCTCACTGAGCCGCGCACCCCGACGCGGCCGGCATCGCACTGATTCAACCTCAGTGCTTGCGATGCGGGCAATTCTCCTTGGTACACGCGCCGTACAGCGCTAACGCGTGTTCCTGAAGCTTGAAGCCGCGGTCCTTCGCGATGGATTGCTGACGACTCTCGATTTCGGAGTCGAAAAACTCTTCGACGAGCCCGCAGTCGAGGCAAACGAGGTGGTCGTGATGCGACCCTTCGTTCAATTCGAACACCGCTTTGCCCGATTCGAAATTGCTGCGCGAGAGCAGACCGGCCTGCTCGAACTGCGTCAGCACGCGATACACGGTTGCCAGGCCGATATCGAGTTCTTCGTGCAACAGGTTGCGGTAGACGTCTTCTGCAGTCAGGTGACGCACTGGGCTATGCTGGAAAATCTCAAGGATTTTGAGGCGCGGAAGGGTCGCCTTGAGCCCGATATTCTTGAGATCGGTTGGATTGGTCATGACAAGGGATCCCTAGAGTACAATGCTGGGCTCTCATAGTAATGTGTTTTTGCCGTTCTGGTCATCTTCGATGGAATGAAACTCGCGCGGCTCGTCAACGGGCCCGCACGGTGAGTGAAATGATTTCAAAATCTCAATTGATCTACCGGGGGAGCCGCATGCGGGGTACCTTGATCGCTGTTGCGACTGTCGCGGTTCTTGCCGGGTGTTCCACTTACGACAGCCTGACGCAGCGCGTTGCCCAAAGTATTACGCCGTACCGTATTACGGTGGTGCAAGGGAATTTCGTCTCGAAAGAAGCGGCGGCGCAGATGCAGGTCGGCATGTCGCGTGCGCAGGTGAAGCAGTTGCTCGGCACGCCCTTGTTGACCGACATGTTCCATGCGGACCGCTGGGACTACGTGTTCTATTTCAAACGCGGTTCGACTAACGTCGTGCAGCAGCGCGACTTCGTGGTTCTGTTCACGGGTGATCGTGTCGCCAGCTGGTCGGGTGGCGAAGATCTGCCGTCCAACCTGGAGTTGCTGGCGGAAATCGACGGTGACAAGCTCGGCAAGAAGAAAGCCGCCGTGCCGAACGTGGCAAGCGCAGCCACTGGCGCCAGCGCGCCGGTGGCCGCGGCGCCGGCTGCCGTCGACACCACGCGCTCGCCGTCCGTCGATGGCGCCGCTGCAGCGGCCGCGCCGTCAACGGACGCCAACGCCGAAGCCGCGCAGGCCGCCAACCGGCTGACCAACGCGGTGCAATCACCGTCGGGGAGGGCGCAGTCGTCGGTACGTTCTTCGGCGCCGACCGCGAATGGCGGCGGTATTCCGTCGCAGGGTCCAACCTCCGCTGGGCAACCGCAGTTCCAGTTCCATCGTCCTCCTCCGCCGCAAGTTCCGGGCACGCAGGACAATCCGGTGGGCCCGACTGGCCCGCAAAGCAGCGGCGGCCCGACGTTGAACGCACCGCTGACCGCTTCGCCGGCTTCGGGAACGGGCGACTAATCGCGCTGTCCCTGTCTTAAGACGGGCGCTGCACACGGGCAACGCGCCGTGTACAGCGCCCGTCAGCCTTTCTGCTGTACCTGTGCAGGTTGTTGCTGTTTCTGTATGCGTGGCGCCCGGGTGTGCTGCCCGCCGCCGCTTTTGCCCGCATTTGCCGGGTTTTGACTTTTCGAACCCTCGTAGCCATGAAAATTGCCATTGCTGGCGCATCGGGCCGTATGGGCCGAATGCTCATCGAAACCGTTCTCAACGACTCCGGCGCCACGCTGTCCGGCGCGCTCGATCGTGCGGACTCCCCGCAACTGGGTCAGGACGCCGGCGCGTTTCTCGGCAAACAGACGGGCGTGCTGCTGACGGACGACATCGAACGCGTGTTCGCCGAATCCGAGTACCTGATCGACTTCACGCGCCCCGAAGGCACGCTGATGCATCTGGAAGCCGCGCAGCGCCACAACGTCAAAGTGGTGATCGGTACGACCGGTTTCGACAACGAACAGAAAGCGCAACTGCGCGCCGCGGCGGACAAGATCGCCATCATGTTTTCGTCGAACATGAGTGTGGGCGTCAATGTCACGCTGAAGCTGCTCGAATACGCCGCGAAGCATTTCGCGACCGGGTACGACATTGAGATCATCGAGGCGCATCACCGTCACAAGATCGACGCGCCCTCCGGCACCGCGCTGACTATGGGCGAAGTGATCGCCAACGCGCTCGGCCGCAATCTCGACGACTGCGCCGTCTACAGCCGCGAAGGTGTGACCGGCGAACGCGATCCGTCCACGATCGGCTTTTCGGCGATTCGCGGCGGCGACATCGTTGGCGACCATACGGTGCTGTTCGCGGGCATCGGCGAGCGCATCGAAATCACGCATAAATCGGCGAGCCGCCTGTCGTATGCGCAAGGCGCGCTTCGTGCTGTCCGTTTCCTCGAAGGCCACAAGAACGGTTTCTTCGATATGCAGGACGTGCTCGGCCTGCGTTGAGCGTGTCACGGGGCCGGTTGCGGCCCCGCTTTGCTCTTTTGTAGCCCCCTGTAATCACTTTCCAATGGCGAGGTCAGATGGCAGGCAGCAGCGGCATCATCCATTACCTGGAAACCAGCGACGCGATCACGCATGGCGTCGCGTACGTGTTACTGGCTATGTCGATTGCGAGCTGGTGCTTTCTGATCGTCAAAAGCTGGATCCTCACGCGCGCCAAACGCCAGGCCACGCCGGCGATTGCGCAATTCTGGCAGGCGTCGACGTTATCGGACGGCGTCGCGGCATTGAAGCGCGTGGACCGCGAGCGCGTCTTCACGCCGCTCGCCGAGGCCGCGCTGCATGCAGCCGAAGTGGACATCCCCGGCGCGCTGCTCGCGCGTGTCGAGCGCGGCGAACGGGTGCTGAGAGCGCTGCGTCACGCGCTCAACGCGTCGCAGCGGCGGCTCGAGTTCGGCCAGGTGCTGCTGGCCTCTGTCGGCAGCACGGCGCCGTTCGTCGGCCTGCTCGGCACCGTTTGGGGCATCTATCACGCGCTCGGCAGCATCGCGGCGAGCGGTCAGGCGCAAATCGAAAACGTGGCGGGTCCAGTCGGCGAGGCGCTGATCATGACGGCCTTCGGCCTCGTGGTTGCGATTCCGGCGGTGCTCGCCTATAACGTGCTCGGACGGCTGGTGCGGCAGTTGACTGAAGAACTCGATGGCTTCGCGCACGATCTGCACGCCTATGTGTGCGCGCCAGCGGATCAGCCACGGCCCCAGCCTCAGCAGGCCCAGGCACGGACCTACTAAGCGCAGCGCTTGGAAGAGAGAAGGAGGCGACATGGCATTCGGCGGACTCGAGAAAAAGCAGACGGCCGCGCCGATGGCCGAGATCAACATGACGCCGTTGATCGACGTGATGCTCGTGTT
The DNA here is from genome assembly GCF_046026855.1 of Paraburkholderia sediminicola. GTDB lineage: Bacteria > Pseudomonadota > Gammaproteobacteria > Burkholderiales > Burkholderiaceae > Paraburkholderia > Paraburkholderia sediminicola_A. The sequence goes on from NZ_JAQQET010000033.1 coordinate 89,578, forward strand.
GCTGGTGATTTTTATCATTACCGCGCCTTTATTCACCCACGCGATCCGGCTCGATCTGCCCAAAGTCGCGGCAGCGCCCGCACGGCAAACGCCGCAAACCATTTCTCTTTCAATCGATGCCGCTGGCAAGTTGTACTGGAACGGCAACGTCATCACGCTGCAGCAAATGCGCGCGCAATTCGCGGAGGCGGGCAAACAGGCCGACCAGCCTGAGATCCAGTTGCGCGCCGAGCGCTCCACGCGCTACGAGGTGATCGCGCAGGTGATGGGCGCGGCGCAGCAGGCCGGGCTCGAGCGGATCGGCTTCGTCACCGACCCGCCGCCGCCGGGCGCGAAGCCATAGCGTCGCCGGCGATACCGCGCCCGCTCGGGCGCAACCCGTCGCCCCCCGCGCAGCACGCCGCGCGGCGCACCCGTCAGCGAACGGTATAATCAGCCCTTTCCCCGGCAGAAGGGGAAACGACGCCATTTCATCCAGCAGAGCACCAAAGCGGCCGGTGCGAAAGCACCGAACCCAGCGATTCCATCACACCATGCACGAAAAATACGTTCCCTCCGACGTCGAAGCCGCAGCGCAAGGGCAATGGCGCGCCATCGACGCGTACAAGACGTCGGAAACCACCGACAAACCCAAGTTCTATTGCGTCTCGATGCTGCCGTACCCGTCGGGCAAGCTGCACATGGGGCACGTGCGTAACTACACGATCAACGACGTGATGTACCGCTATCTGCGGATGAACGGCTACAACGTGCTGATGCCGATGGGTTGGGACGCGTTCGGCATGCCGGCGGAAAACGCGGCAATGGCCAACAACGTGCCGCCCGCGAAGTGGACCTACGACAACATCGCTTACATGAAGAAGCAGATGCAGTCGATGGGCCTCGCGATCGACTGGTCGCGCGAAGTCGCGACCTGCAGTCCCGATTACTACAAATGGAACCAGTGGTTGTTCCTGAAGATGCTCGAAAAGGGCATCGCGTACAAGAAAACCGGCACCGTCAACTGGGATCCGGTCGATCAGACCGTGCTCGCCAACGAGCAGGTGATCGACGGCCGCGGCTGGCGTTCGGGCGCGCTGATCGAAAAGCGCGAAATCCCGATGTACTACATGCGCATCACGCAGTACGCGGACGAGTTGCTGAACGACCTCGAAGGCCTCGGCTGGCCCGAGCGCGTCAAGATCATGCAGCAGAACTGGATCGGCAAAAGCTTCGGCGTGAACTTCGGTTTCCCGTATGAAATCGACGGCGAGCAGAAGCTGTTGCGCGTGTTCACCACGCGTGCCGACACGATCATGGGTGTGACTTTCTGCGCGGTCGCCGCGGAGCATCCGCTCGCCACGCGTCTCGCTAAAGACAAGCCGGAACTGCAGGCTTTCATTGAAGAATGCAAGCGCGGTGGTGTCGCTGAAGCCGACGTCGCGACGATGGAAAAGAAGGGCATGGCCACGGGCTTCACCGTCACGCATCCGCTGACGCAGGAACAGGTCGAAGTGTGGATCGGCAACTACGTGCTGATGAGCTACGGCGAAGGCGCCGTGATGGGCGTGCCCGCGCACGACGAGCGCGATTTCGCGTTCGTGAAGAAATACGGCCTGCCGATCAAGCAGGTGGTCGCCATTGAAGGCAAGGAATACTCGACCGATGCCTGGCAGGAATGGTACGGCGACAAGACTGGCACGCTGATCAATAGCGGCAAGTACGACGGCCTCAATTACACGGACGCGGTTGACCAGATCGCCGCTGACCTGAAAGAGCTCGGCCTCGGCGACAAGCAGATCACGTGGCGTCTGCGTGACTGGGGTGTGTCGCGCCAGCGTTACTGGGGCACGCCGATTCCGATCATCCATTGCCCGACGTGCGGCGACGTGCCGGTGCCGGAAAAAGATCTGCCGGTCGTGCTGCCGGAAGACCTCGTGCCGGACGGCACCGGCAACCCGCTTGCGAAGTCTGAAGCGTTCGTGAACTGCGCCTGCCCGACTTGCGGCGGCGCGGCCAAACGCGAAACCGACACGATGGATACCTTCGTCGATTCGTCCTGGTACTTCTACCGCTACGCGGCACCGGACGCGAAGACCATGGTCGACGAGCGCACCGATTACTGGGCGCCGATGGACCAGTACATCGGCGGCATCGAGCACGCGATTCTGCACCTCTTGTACTCGCGCTTCTGGGCGAAGGTGATGCGCGATATGGACCTGATCAAGTTCGGCGAGCCGGCCAAGAATTTGCTCACGCAGGGCATGGTGCTCAACGAAACCTATTACCGTGAAAGCGAAGCGGGTAAGAAGACCTGGTACAACCCGGCCGATGTCACCGTCTCGTTCGACGACAAAGGCCGCCCGGCCGGTGCCGTGTTGAACGCGGACGGCCAGCCGGTGGTACTCGGCGGCGTCGAGAAGATGTCGAAGTCGAAGAACAACGGCGTCGATCCGCAATTGCTGATCGATCAACACGGCGCGGACACCGCGCGTTTGTTCGTCATGTTCGCGGCCCCCCCTGAGCAGCAGCTCGAATGGTCGGGTTCGGGCGTGGAAGGCGCGAGCCGCTTCCTGCGCCGCGTCTGGAGCTTCGGTCACGCGAATGAAGCGGCGCTGCGCGCAGGCGGCAAGTTCGACGCCGCGCAACTCGGCGAAGTCGACAAGGTGCTGCGCCGCGAGATCTACAGCGTGCTGAAGCAGGCCGACTTCGACTACCAGCGCTTGCAGTACAACACGGTGGTGTCGGCGGCGATGAAGATGCTCAACGCGCTCGACAGCGCGAAGGGCGCACAACCGGCCGTGCTGCGCGAGACTTACAGCGTGATGCTGCGCGTGCTGTATCCGGTCGTGCCGCATCAGACGTTCCAGTTGTGGCAGGAACTCGGTTACGCCGACGAATTCGGCTCGCTGCTTGACGCGGCATGGCCGAAGGTCGACGAGCAGGCGCTGGAGCAAGCCGAGATCGAACTCGTGCTGCAAGTGAACGGCAAGGTACGCGGCGCGCTCACGGTGGCGAAAGATGCCTCCCGTGACGCGATTGAAAAGCTCGCTGCCGCTCATGAGGCGGTCGAGAAGTTCAGCGAAGGCAGGGCACCGAAGAAGATCGTCGTGGTGCCGGGCCGTCTCGTGAACGTGGTCGTTTGACAGTTTTGACAGCCCACCAGAACATGACAGCAGACAAGCGGCGCTGCGCGCGGCGGTGCTTGTCCCTTGCTGCGGAATCTACTGCGAACCAGGAGCCAATGTGACTCGCAGATCGTTATTGACGCTGGCGTGCAGCGTACTGATGTTGTCCGCCTGCGGCTTCCAGCTGCGCGGCCAGCAGGACTACGCATTCAAACGACTCTTTATCTCCGGTGGATCGGCCGCGGCCGACGCGCGGCTGACTCGCCTCGTGCAGGGCGGCAGCGACACGGTGGTGGTCAGTTCCGTCGCGAATGCCGACGCGACGCTGCAGATCAGCGAAGGCCGCAGCGTCAATACGCTCACGCTGAACTCGCTTGGGGTCGTCGAAGAATATGCAATGGCGCTGTCCATGACCTACTCGCTGGTCGCCAAGGACGGCACGGTGCTGATTCCGCCAAGCGTGATCGCGCTGAACCGCGCAATGACCTATAGCGACCAGTACTCGCAGGCCAAGGCTGCTGAAGCCGACATCCTGTTCGCGGACATGGAGAACGACGCGATCGACCAGCTTACGCGCCGTCTGTCGCTGGTGCGCACGATGCATCCGGCGCCGGGTCAGCAGGTGCCATCGGTTGCGCCGCGCGCGCCGTTGCCGCCGCCGCCGCTGTGAGCGTCACGCTGTGCCTTTGCTTAGCTTGCTGCGCGTGCTCATGCATGCGCTCATGGTTTCATTCAACTTCGCCGATCGGTAGCCATGCAACTGCGACTTGACGCGCTCGAAGCGCATCTCGCCAAGGGACTCGCCGGACTGTACGTCGTGTACGGCGACGAGCACCTGCTCGCGCAGGAAGCGAGCGACCGGATTCGTGCGACGGCGCGTGCGGCCGGTTTTACCGATCGCTCGGTGTTCACTGTCGAGCGTGGCTTCGACTGGAGTTCGCTGCTTGGCGCGAGTCAATCGATGTCGCTGTTCGGCGACCGTCAACTAGTCGAGTTGCGTATTCCGTCGGGCAAGCCGGGCAAGGAAGGCGCGGATGCGCTGAAGGCGCTCGCCGCCGCCGTAAATGACGATGTGCTGACGATGATCACGCTGCCGCGGCTCGATGCAGCCACGCAAAAATCCGCGTGGTTCACCGCGCTGTCCGATGCCGGCGTGGCGCTGAAGATCGATCCAGTGGAGCGCGCGCAGTTGCCGAATTGGGTCGGTCAACGGCTCGCGGCTCAAGGGCAGCGGGTCGTTGCCGGTGAAGAAGGGCGGCGCGCGCTGGCGTTCATCGCAGAACGTGTTGAAGGCAATCTGCTCGCCGCGCATCAGGAGATCCAGAAGCTCGGGCTGCTGTATCCCGCTGGTTCGTTGAGCTTCGAACAGATCCAGGACGCTGTGCTGAACGTCGCCCGTTATGACGTTTTCAAGCTGAACGAGGCGATGCTGGCGGGCGATGTCGGCCGCCTGGCGCGCATGCTCGATGGGCTGCGTGGCGAAGGCGAGGCGGCGGTGCTGGTGCTGTGGGCCGTTGTCGAAGAAGTGCGCACGCTCCTGCGGATCAAGCGTGGTGTCTCGGCCGGCAAGCCGCTCGCGATGCTGGTGCGCGAGAACCGCGTGTGGGGTCCGCGTGAACGGCTGATCGGGCCCGCGCTATCGCGCGTCACTGAGAGCGCGCTGGAAAAGGCGCTTGCTTTGGCCGCGCGGCTGGATCGGCAGGTGAAGGGGCTATCGGGCGGCACGCCGGGCAACCATCGCAACGATCCGCCGCCCGATCCGTGGGATGGGCTATTCGAACTGGCGATGTCGGTGGCTTCACCGAAAGCTGCGCCCGTGCCGCCGCCAAGACCTCGGGGCGGGACGGTTGCGCCGGCACGCAGGCCAGCCTGATCTGAACGGCCGACGCAGCTAAAGTGGCTGACGTCGCTGGTGAGGCTGACAGCAAAGCTCCGCTCCCCGACTTACAATCGTTTCATCTTTCGCTAATTCTGCCTGTCCGCTGCACGTGAACGTGCGCGGCACCACGAGAATCACCATGGATATCGACCAGTACATGACCGACCTCGGCCGCCGCGCCCGTCACGCATCGCGTGCGATGGCGCGGGCGTCGACGGCGGCGAAGAATGCCGCGCTCGCCGCCGTTGCCGAGGCGATCGAACGCGATGCCGCGCTGCTGAAGGAAGCCAATGCGCGTGATGTGGCCCGGGCGCACGACAAGGGGCTCGACGCCGCGTTTATCGACCGCCTGACGCTGTCGGACAAGGCGCTGAAGACGATGGTCGAAGGTTTGCGGCAAGTTGCCGCGCTGGCCGATCCGATCGGCGAGATCAGCAATCTCAAGTACCGGCCGAGCGGCATTCAGGTCGGCCAGATGCGCGTGCCACTCGGCGTGATCGGCATCATCTATGAATCGCGTCCGAACGTGACGATCGACGCCGCCGCGTTGTGCCTGAAGTCGGGCAACGCGACGATTCTGCGTGGCGGCTCGGAAGCGCTCGAATGCAACACGGCGCTGGCTAAGCTGATCGGCGAAGGGCTGGAAGCGGCCGGTTTGCCGCAGGACGCGGTGCAAGTGGTGGCCACTTCGGATCGCGCCGCGGTCGGCAAGCTGATCACGATGACCGAATACGTCGACGTGATCGTGCCGCGCGGCGGCAAGAGCCTGATCGAACGGTTGATGAACGAAGCGCGCGTGCCGATGATCAAGCACCTCGACGGCATCTGCCACGTGTATGTCGACGATCGCGCCGACATTGCGAAGGCGCTGACCGTCTGCGACAACGCGAAGACGCACCGCTACGGCACCTGCAACACGATGGAAACGCTGCTGGTCGCGCGCGGTATCGCCGCTGAAGTGCTGCCGCCTTTGGGCAAGCTGTATCGCGACAAGGAAGTCGAATTGCGCGTGGACGCTGCGGTGCGCACCGTGCTCGCCGACGCGGGCGTCGGCCCGCTCGTCGATGCGACCGAAGAAGACTGGCGCACCGAATATCTCGCGCCGGTGCTGGCGATCAAGGTGGTCGACGATCTCGACGCGGCGATCGAACACATCAACACTTATAGCTCGCAGCACACCGACGCGATCGTCACCGAAGACCACGACCGCGCAATGCGCTTCCTGCGCGAAGTCGATTCGGCCAGCGTGATGGTCAACGCATCGACGCGTTTCGCGGATGGTTTCGAGTTCGGTTTGGGCGCGGAAATCGGCATCTCGAACGACAAGTTGCATGCGCGCGGGCCTGTCGGCCTGGAAGGTCTGACGTCGTTGAAATACGTCGTGCTTGGGCATGGCGAAGGGCGGCAATAAAGCCCGTCGCTTCGCACCGCAATCGCTGCACCGGGGAGCGGACACGCTTTTTCCGCCCAAGGCGCCGGAAAGAGCGTCGATCTCCACGCTAACAAGCCGCACAAGGATCGCCGATGCTTTGGGTAAAAACGTTTCACATCGTCCTGATTGCTTCCTGGTTTGCCGGCCTGTTCTATCTGCCGCGCATCTTCGTCAATCTGGCGATGGAGACTGAACCAGCCGCCACGGCGCGGCTGCTCATCATGGCGCGCAAGCTGTTTCGCTTCATGACCTTCATCGCGGTGCCGGCGCTCGCATGCGGACTGTGGCTGTGGCTCGGAGTTGGAATCGGGCGCGGACAGGGCTGGATTCACGCGAAGGTCGGCGTGGTGGTCTTGCTGATCATCTATCACGCGTATTGCGGCGTGCTGCTGCGGACTTTCGAGCGCGGTGAGAACCGCCGCACGGACAAGTGGTATCGGATGTTTAACGAACTGCCCGTGTTGGGGATGCTGGCGGCGGTGGCGTTGGTGGTTATCAAGCCGTTTTAAAAATAGGAATATTCCGACTAGCTGCTTCGTGCTGTAGCAAGGCAAAAGAGATGGGCTCCCGTATGGGAGCTCATCTCTTTTTGCGAGAGGGGGAGTGAGGTTGATCGGCGTCTGATTTTTCATGTAGCGCCGGCGCAAACCTTGAGAGCCCAGCTCCAGCCGACCATGACGTGTGGCACGTCACGCTCCCGGGTCGATCCTTCGGCGAGTAATGACTTCCTTCGCCTGCGCCATCTTTTCGACAAGTTCCGGCCCGCGGCTCAACGCCACGCCCACCGCCAGAATGTCGCCAATCGCGAGATGCGAGACGCGAGAGGTCATGGGCGAAAAGATATCCGTGTCTTCATCGACGTTGGCGAACAGGCCCACGGTCGCGAGCCGCGCCAATGGTGAATTGCCGTGCGTGATCGCGATCACCTTTGCACCTGCCTTGAGCGCCGACTTCACCGCATCGACGATATCGCGCGTACGGCCGGTATTGGAGATCGCCACCACCACGTCGCCAACACCCAGCAAGGCCGCCGACATCAAAAACGTATGCGGGTCCGAATACGCGACGCTCGGCATGCCGAGGCGAAAGAACTTGTGCTGGACATCAAGCGCGGCAATGCCCGAACCGCCCGCTCCGTAAAACTCAATCCGGCGAGCCTGCGCGAGCAGCGCAATGGCCGCCGCGACGCTGTCGGAAGAAAGATTATTGCGCACCTGGATCAGCGCGCCGATGGTCCGGTCAAGTACCTTTGCGGCTACGCCCGGTGTGGGCTCGTCCGGGCGCACGTCGCGATAGACGGCCGGCACCTCCGCCGCAATGCCCTGCGCCAGCCGGATCTTGAACTCACGAAAGCCCGAAAACCCAAGCGCATGACAGAACCGCGCAATGGTCGGCTGGCTCACGCCGGCGCGCGCGGCCACTTCGGTCATCGACAGATCGAGTACCTCGCGTGGCGCCTCGATTACGTAATCGGCCAGCTTGCGCTCGGACGGCCGCAACTGCTCGCGCATCTCTTCCACCTGGGACAGCATCATCGGAAAACTCGCACTATGCTGAAGAATGTGTGGACTATATCTGATTGCTGAATAAGCTACAAAAACTACATATCGGTGGCTAGGTGTAATCCCTAGGTTTTGGAATCAATGTCGCCAAAGCATAGCCAGCAAGGCAAAGCGGCTGTTAAGAGATGCCGCGATGCAGCAGGAGTCGTTATTGCGATCGTGTAGTTTTTCTACTAAAATTGCGACGTCGACTGATCCGACATCCCCGCGATACCTACCTGGCATAGTGCGCGCACGCCTCACGCCAGCGACGAAGGAGCTCCGATGGTTTCCCCGCATTCGCAATTGTTGAAGGTCACGCAACGCGTGGTCGAGCGCAGCAAGCCCACACGCGAGGCGTATCTGGCCCGCATCCACCAGGCTCAAGGTAAATTCCCGGCGCGCGGCGCGCTCTCCTGTGCCAATCTGGCTCATGGTTTTGCCGGGCTCGAAGGCAACGACAAGTTCGCCATCAAGCAGATTCGTCAGCCGAACATCGGCATCGTGTCCTCGTACAACGAAATGCTGTCCGCGCACGCGCCGTACAAAAACTACCCCGATATCATCAAAGAGGCCGCGCGTGAAAACGGCGGTGTCGCGCAATTCGCGGGCGGCGTGCCTGCCATGTGCGACGGCGTCACGCAAGGCAACGCGGGCATGGAACTGTCGTTGTTCTCGCGCGAAGTGATCGCGATGAGCACGGCGGTCGCGCTGACGCACAACATGTTCGACGCCGCGCTGTGCCTTGGTATTTGCGACAAGATCGTGCCGGGCCTGTTGATCGGCGCGCTGCAATTCGGCCATCTGCCGACGATTTTCGTACCGGCCGGCCCGATGGGCAGCGGTCTGTCGAACGACGACAAAGCCAAGACGCGCCAGCTGTTCGCCACCGGCCAGTGCGGCCGCGACGCGCTGCTCGAAGCGGAAGCCGCCGCGTACCACAGTCAAGGCACCTGCACGTTCTATGGCACCGCGAACAGCAACCAGATGCTCATGGAAGTCATGGGGCTGCATCTGCCGAGTTCCGCGTTCGTGCATCCGCATACGCCGCTGCGCGACGCGCTGACTGCCCAGGCCGCGCACCGCGTGCTCGATCTGACGGTGGACCGCGGCAATTACACGCCGATCGGTCATGTGGTCGACGAGAAGGCGATTGTCAACGGCATCGTCGCGTTGCTGGCGACGGGCGGCTCGACCAATCACACGCTGCACCTGGTCGCAATTGCGCGCGCGGCGGGCATCGTGATTGACTGGGACGACTTCGACACGCTGTCGCAAGCCGTGCCGCTGCTCGCCAAGATTTACCCGAACGGTAAGGCCGACGTAAACCACTTCCACGCTGCAGGCGGCGTCGCATTCCTGGTCCGCAATCTGCTGGAAGGCGGCTTGCTGCATGAAGACGTGAACACGGTCGCCGGCAAGGGCCTCAAGCACTACACGGAAGAGCCCAAGCTGATCGACGGCAAGCTGCAATGGGTGCCGGGCGCGGAAAAGAGCGAAGACACGGCGGTGTTGCGCGGCATCAAGGAACCGTTCCAGCCGGATGGCGGCTTGCGTCTGATGCAAGGCAAGCTCGGCCGCGGCGTGATCAAGATTTCCGCGGTGGCGGCGCAGCATCGCAAGGTGAAGGCACCGGCCATCGTGTTCGATTCGCAGGAAGCGGTGCAGGCCGCGTTCGACAACGGCGAACTGAAGCGCGATTTCATTGCCGTCGTGCGCTTCCAGGGCGCGCGCGCAAACGGCATGCCCGAGCTGCATCGTTTGACGCCGTTGCTCGGTGTGTTGCAGGATCAAGGTTTCCACGTTGCACTGGTCACCGACGGTCGCATGTCGGGCGCGTCGGGCAAGGTGCCGGCGGTGATTCACCTGTCGCCGGAAGCCTTGCTGCAAGGCCCGATCGGCAAGGTTCGCTCCGGTGACATGCTGGTGATCGATGCGGACGCAGGCGTGCTCGACATCGAAATCGATGCGGCCGAATGGGCGGCGCGGCCGGAAGCTTTGCCGCAGCATCAGGCGGAAAACGAAGTCGGCTTCGGCCGTGAACTGTTCGGCGTGTTCCGTGCGGCAGCAGCGCCGGCGGAGCAAGGCGCCTCGGTGTTCGGTCCGATGGTGGGCGAGCACGCGGCGCAACACGGTAAGCGGGTCAAAGCGCACGCAGAAGAACACACAAGCACCACTCAAGCCAGCTAAACGCTGCAGAAACAAGGAGTCTGACTATGACAGCGAAAACAGTAAGCGATATCGTGCGCCTCGGCCCGGTGATTCCGGTGCTCGCGTTCGACTCGGTCGAGCAGGGGGAACACGTGTCGCGCGCACTGCACGCGGGTGGCGTGAAGGTGCTGGAAATCACGCTGCGCACGGCCGCCGGTCTGGAAGCGATCGAACGCGCGAGTCAGTTGGCCGAAGACATCGTGGTGGGCGTCGGCACGATCACGAAACCAGAGCATTGCGCTCAGGCGAAGAAGGCGGGCGCTCAGTTCGGCGTGTCACCGGGCCTGACGCGGGACATGCACAAGGCCGCGCAAGATGCGGGCTTGCCGCTGCTGCCGGGCGTCATGACGCCGACCGACATCATCACCGCACTGGAACTCGGCTACGAGATCGTAAAGTTTTTCCCGGCGCAACAGGCCGGCGGCGTGCCGATGCTGCAAGCTTTCCATGGCCCGTTCCCGACGCTGAAGTTCTGCCCGACAGGCGGCATCACGGCTGAAACGGCAACGCATTTCCTGTCGCTACCGAACGTGGTGTGCGTGGGCGGCTCGTGGTTGACGCCGAAAGCCGCGCTCGCCGCGCAAAACTGGGACGAAGTCACGCGTCTGGCGCGTGCTGCCAGCCAGTTGGCCGCGCCTGCTCATTGAGTTGAAGCGGCCCGCATTTTAGTCCGTTAGCAAGGTCCTACGCCAAGGAGCCTCGTCGATACAGCCTGTCAGGTTGTCGCGGCGAGGCTCTTTGGCGATATGCGCGCCGGATTCGCGCGCTTTTAAAGACAACAAACAGTAAAATTCAGCGTCCGCGCGGCTTGCCGGGTTTTTTGGCACCGCTTCAGGTCGCCATGAGACAAGGTGCCAGCCGTGTTTCGCACCGACATCAATAACGCAAAGGAGGAGCTTCATGGAAGCTGTCCACGGCAGCACGCTGCTGGTCTTCGCGGTGATCGCCATCGCACTTCTGATCCTGCTGATCACTCGCTACAAGGTTTATCCGTTCCTCGTCCTGATCATCGTTTCGCTGCTGCTGGGTCTCGTATCCGGCATGCCGATCGGCACGATCGTCAAATCGTTCGAAACCGGCAACGGCAATACGCTCGGCCACATTGCGATCGTGGTCGGCCTTGGCACCATGCTCGGCAAGATGATGGCCGAATCGGGCGGCGCGGAGCGCATCGCCACCACGCTGATCGACAAGTTCGGCGAGAAGCACATTCACTGGGCCATGATGGTTGTGGCGATCATCGTCGGCTTGCCGGTGTTTTTTGAAGTCGGTTTCGTGCTGCTGATTCCGATCGCATTCAACGTCGCCAAACGCACTAACAAGTCGCTGTTGCTGATCGGCTTGCCGATGATCGCGGGTCTGTCTGTCGTGCACGGTTTGATTCCGCCGCACCCGGCCGCGATGCTCGCGGTGCAGGCGTATCACGCCGACATCGGCAAGACGATTGCTTACGGGCTGATCGTGGGTGTGCCGACGGCGATCGTTGCCGGTCCGCTGTTCGCGCTGTTGATCAGCCGTTACATCAAGCTGCCGCAGAACAATCCGCTCGCAGCGCAGTTCCTCGGCGCCGCTGACGAGAAAAAGGAAAAACGCGAACTGCCGAGCTTCGGTATCACGCTGTTCACGATTCTGCTGCCGGTGATTCTGATGCTGATCGGCAGTTGGGCCGACCTCGTATTTACGCCGAAGACCCTGCCGAACGATCTACTCCGTTTCGTCGGCAACTCTGACGTCGCACTGTTGATCGCCGTGCTGGTCAGTTTCTGGACCTTCGGCGCGAGCCGCGGCTTTAATCGTGAACAGATCCAGAAGTTCTGCGGCGACTGTCTGGCGCCGATCGCGGGCATCACGCTGATCGTGGGTGCGGGCGGCGGTTTCGGGCGCGTGCTGATGGACAGCGGTATCTCGAAGGAAATCGTCGGTGTGGCAACGGCCATGCACCTGTCGCCGCTGTTGTTCGGCTGGCTCGTGGCCGCGCTGATTCGTCTGGCCACGGGTTCGGCGACGGTCGCAATGACCACCGCCTGCGGTATCGTCGCGCCGATTGCCTCGGCTAGCGGGGTGCAGGTCACGCCGGAATTGCTGGTGCTCGCCACCGGCTCGGGTTCCCTGATTTTCTCGCATGTGAACGACGGCGGTTTCTGGCTGGTCAAGGAATACTTCGGTATGACGGTGGGGCAGACCTTCAAGACATGGTCACTCCTCGAAACCATCATTTCGCTGATGGGCTTGGGTTTGACTTTCGCGCTCGCGACGGTCGTGTAAGGAGTTTTTGATGATTTTGATCGCAATGGGCGTGTCGGGCGCCGGCAAAACGAGGATTGGCGAAATGCTGGCGGAACGCCTGCACTGCGCATTTACCGACGGCGACGCGTTTCACAGCGCCGCCAACAAAGAGAAAATGCACAAAGGCATTCCGCTCACCGACGAAGATCGTTGGCCGTGGTTGCAAACCATCCGTGTGGCGATCGAAGAGAAGCAGAGGGCGGGCGAGAAGGCGGTGTTCACGTGCTCGTCGCTGAAGCGTTCGTACCGCGATGTTCTGCGCGGCGGTAGCAACGGTGATAAGGGCGTGTGCTTCGTCTATCTGAAGGGTTCGTTTGAGGTGCTGCGCGAGCGGCTGACCACGCGTACCGGTCACTTCTTCGACCCGTCGCTGCTGCAAAGCCAGCTCGATACGCTCGAAGAGCCGGGTCTGGACGAAGCGATCACGGTAAGCATCGAATTGTCGCCGGAAGAAATCGTCGACGAAGTGTTGAAGCAGATGGCGGTGCGCTGAGGTTTCAGGCTCGCTTAGCCACGCAGGTCGCAGGATAAAAAAAGCCGCTTCGGAACGTTCGAAGCGGCTTTTTTGTGCCTCAAGAAACGAGGCAATGATTGAAGCTTAAGCGATCCGCTTCGCCAGTTCGACAGCCTTACCGATATACGAACCCGGTGTCATGGCAAGCAAACGATCCTTCGCATCTTGCGGAATCGCCAGGCCGCTCACGAACGTTTGCAGTGCTTCGCGCGTAATGCCCTTGCCGCGTGTCAGTTCCTTCAACTGCTCATACGGGTTCTCGATGCCGTAACGGCGCATCACTGTTTGCACCGGCTCGGCCAGCACTTCCCAGCAGTTGTCGAGGTCTTCGTTCAGACGCTGCGCGTTCACTTCGAGCTTGTCGAGGCCGCGGATCAGCGAGTCGTATGCGAGCAGCGAGTAGCCGAACGCGACGCCGATATTGCGCAGCACGGTCGAGTCGGTCAGGTCGCGCTGCCAGCGCGAAATCGGCAGCTTGTCGGCCAGGTGGCGCAGGGTTGCGTTTGCCAGACCGAGATTGCCTTCCGAATTTTCGAAGTCGATCGGATTAACCTTGTGCGGCATCGTCGACGAACCGATCTCACCGGCCTTGGTGCGCTGCTTGAAGTAACCGACCGAGATGTAGCCCCACACGTCGCGGTCCAGATCCAGCAGGATGATGTTCGCGCGCGACACGGCGTCGAACAGTTCAGCCATGTAGTCGTGCGGTTCGATCTGGATCGTGTACGGATTGAACGTGAGCTTCAGACGTTGCTCGACCACTTCACGCGAAAATGCTTCCCAGTCGAATTCCGGATACGCAGACAGGTGCGCATTGAAGTTGCCGACCGCGCCGTTCATCTTGCCCAGCAGCTCGACCTTCGCGACACGATCGATTGCGCGTTCCAGACGCGCGGCGACGTTGGCGATTTCCTTGCCGAGCGTGGTGGGGCTGGCCGGCTGGCCGTGCGTGCGCGACAGCATCGGCTGTTCGGCTTGCGCGTGAGCCAGCGCAACGAGGCGCTGATGCACCGAGCGCAGTGCCGGCAAGATCACGTGTTCACGTGCGCCGGCGAGCATCAGGCCGTGCGACGTGTTGTTGATGTCTTCCGACGTGCAGGCGAAGTGAATGAACTCGCTCGCGCGTTCCAGTTCCTCCTGACCCTTGACCGACTCCTTCAGCCAGTACTCGACCGCTTTCACGTCGTGATTCGTCACACGCTCGATTTCCTTGATGCGCGCGGCGTCGTGCGCGGTGAAGCGCTCGGCCAGTTGCAGCAGGAATTGTTCGGCGGCTTCGGAAAAGCGCGGCACTTCCGCGAAACCGGCTTGCGACAGTGCGATCAGCCAATGGATTTCAACCGTCACGCGATTGCGCATGAAAGCGGCTTCCGAGAGCCAGTCGCGCAGAGCTTCGGTTTTCGAGGCGTAGCGGCCGTCGAGCGGGGAGAGCGCGTTCAGCGCGAACAGGGTGTCGGGGCGGGTGTCGGACATGATGGGGGCGCGAGTTGGGGTGAATTGGGGCATTGAGCGCTCAATCAGCGCGCAGTGACCAGTTCGGGAACGGAGGGAACCGCGAATTTTACCACTGTGCGCCTTTTGACCCGAAGTGGGCCGCGATCTGGTCAGGAACCGGGCCGGCATATGAAGTCCGCCCATCGGGCGCGTTCGACCGGCACCGCAAAGCAGGTGGCCACGCGGGTGGTAATCCGCGCGGCAATCCCGTACGGCAGCCGCGCCGCTAGAATGCTGACTTCTACCCTCCCGCTGGCGACAGGCTCCGCATGGAACTGAAATGGCTCGAAGACTTCGTTTCGCTCGCGGAAACGCGTAGTTTCAGCCGCTCGGCCGAATTGCGTCACGTCACGCAGCCGGCGTTTTCGCGGCGAATTCAGGCGCTGGAGGCTTGGCTCGGCACCGAACTGATCGACCGTTCGGTTTATCCGACGCGGCTGACGGCGGCAGGCCAGGTGTTCTACGAGCAGGCGCTCGCGATGCTGTCGCAGTTCCACGAGGCGCGTGCTCTGCTGCGCGGGCACACGGCGACACCGCAGGCGACCATCGAGTTCGCGGTGCCACATACACTGTCGCTCACGTACTTCCCGCGCTGGCTGCAGCGCATCGAAGCGCAGATGGGCCCGATCCACACCCGGCTGCGGGCTTTGAACGTGCACGATGCGGCTTTGGCGCTGGTGGAAGGCGGTTGCGATCTGATGATGGGGTATCACCATCCGAGCCATCCCATCGCGCTCGATCCGGCGCGCTACGACATGCTCACGCTCGGCAACGAGCCGATCAGTCCGTTCTCGGCGCCGGGCCGCGCCGGGCGGCCCCGGCATACGCTGCCGGGCACGGCCGAGGCACCCACGCCCTATCTGACCTACACGCCGAACGCGTACCTGGGGCGCATGACCGAAGTGATTCTCGCCAATGCCCCGGAACGCCTGTATCTCGACCGCCTCTACGAGACCGACATGGCCGAAGGGCTCAAGGCGATGGCGCTGGCCGGCCATGGGATCGCCTTCCTGCCGTACAGCGCGGTGGAAGACGCGGTCGCCGACGGCAAGCTGATCCGTCTCGATCGTGCAACCCGCGGCACGCCCGAAGGGCAGCTTACGCTGACCATGGAGATCCGTCTCTATCGCGACAAGCTTGCGGCAAAGAGCGACGATGCGCGGCAGATACTCGTGCGGCAGTTGTGGGACGTGGTGTCGGAGGAACTGGCGCAGGGCGCGGACGCTGCCTGAAACCTGCTTACCTACGACGCGAATTTGCAGCTTCTTGATGGTTATGCAAAAAAAACATAATCGGATAAGGAAACGGCATTGGATTTCAAAACGGCGTTTTTCGACAATGCTGCTATTCGATCAACGCCGGAGCGTTCATGTCTTCCCAGCAGCAAGTCGCACAATCCGCATCATCGTTGCATTCGGTTCCCTCCTACCTCAATAGCGAAGACCTCGGGCCCTGGGGCAACTACCTGCGTCAGGTCGACCGCGTCGCGCCGTACCTCGGCTCCCTGTCCCGCTGGCTCGAAACCCTCAAGCGCCCGAAGCGCATTCTGATCGTCGATGTGCCTATCGAACTCGATAACGGCACGGTCGCGCACTTCGAAGGCTATCGCGTGCAGCACAACGTGTCGCGTGGTCCGGGTAAGGGCGGCGTGCGTTATCACCAGGACGTGACGTTGTCGGAAGTGATGGCGCTGTCCGCGTGGATGTCGGTGAAGAACGCTGCTGTGAACGTGCCGTACGGCGGCGCGAAGGGCGGTATTCGTGTCGACCCGCGTACGCTGTCGCGTGGTGAGCTGGAGCGCATGACACGCCGCTACACCAGCGAAATCGGCATCATTATTGGACCGAATACCGACATCCCCGCGCCGGACGTGAACACGAACGAGCAGATCATGGCGTGGATGATGGACACGTACTCGATGAACCAGGGCCAAACGGCTACGGGCGTCGTGACCGGCAAGCCGATCACGCTCGGCGGTTCGCTGGGCCGTCGTGAAGCGACGGGCCGTGGCGTGTTCGTGGTCGGCAGCGAAGCGGCACGCCGCATCGGCTTTGACATCGAAGGCGCGCGTATTGCTGTTCAAGGCTTCGGTAACGTGGGCGGTATCGCTGCACGTCTGTTCCAGGAAGCGGGCGCGAAAGTGGTCGCGGTGCAGGATCACACCGGTTCGCTGTACAAGTCGACCGGTATCGACGCCAACGCGCTGCTCGAGCATGTCGCGAAGACCGGCGGTGTGGGCGGTTTCCCTGAAGCCGATGCAGTCACGAACGAAGAATTCTGGACGGTCGAATCGGACATCCTGATTCCGGCCGCGCTGGAAAACCAGATCACCGAAAAGAATGCAGGCAAGATCAAGACGAAGATCGTCGTGGAAGGCGCCAACGGCCCGACCACCACGGCGGCGGACGATATTCTGCATGACCGCGGTATCCTCGTGATTCCGGACGTGGTGGCCAACGCCGGTGGCGTGACCGTCTCGTACTTCGAGTGGGTGCAGGATTTCTCGAGCTTCTTCTGGACCGAAGACGAGATCAACCAGCGTCTCGAGCGCGTAATGCGCGAAGCATTTGCCGCAGTGTGGCAAGTGTCGAGCGAACAGAAGGTGTCCGTGCGGACCGCGGCGTTTATCGTCGCGTGTAAGCGGATTCTCGAAGCGCGCGAACTGCGCGGGCTGTATCCCTGATCGTTCTGCATGAAACGGCGGGGCCGCCATCTCGGACCCGCTGTCAA
>NZ_JAQQET010000034.1:0-105735 GCF_046026855.1 Paraburkholderia sediminicola
TACCCGGCGGGCGGCATCGTATCGATGCCGCCCGCCTTTGCGTGTCTGCCTCTGCGGGATTGCCGGATAAGGCGCCGTAATCCCGTAGCGGCACAGACGCAACAAACATGGTTTATAGCAATACTTTCAGAATAATTACTTTGCTAAACTGGCGCCGGTTCTTGCCAAGGAGATCACACATGAAGGTTAAAAAAGCTGCGCTGCTGCTCGCGACTCTCGGACTGTTTACGGTTGGCGCGCATGCGCAAGACGCTGGTACGCTGAAAAAGATCAAAGATACGGGCGTCATTTCGCTGGGACACCGCGAATCGTCGATCCCGTTTTCGTACTACGACGACAAGCAGAATGTCATCGGCTACTCGCAGGAATTCGCGCTGAAGGTGGTTGAGGCGGTCAAGCAGAAGCTGAACATGCCTAACCTGAAGGTCAAGCTGACGCCTGTCACGTCGCAAAACCGTATTCCGCTGGTGCAAAACGGCACCGTCGACATGGAATGCGGCTCGACCACCAATAACGCCGAGCGCCAGCAACAGGCTGCGTTCTCGAACACGATCTTCGTGATCGGCACGCGTCTGATGACCAAGAAAGACTCGGGCATCAAGGACTTCGCGGACCTGAAGGGCAAGACCGTCGTCACGACGGCCGGCACCACCTCCGAGCGCCTGCTTCGCAAGATGAATCAGGACAAGAGCATGGGTATGAACATCATCAGCGCGAAGGACCATGGCGAGTCGTTCCTGACGCTCTCCACCGGCCGTGCTGCTGCGTTCATGATGGACGATGCGCTGCTGGCAGGCGAGCGCGCCAAGTCGAACAACCCGGGCGACTTCGTGATCGTCGGCACGCCGCAGTCGCATGAAGCGTACGGCTGCATGATTCGCAAGAACGATCCGGAGTTCAAGAAGGTGGTGGACGACGCCATCGCGAAGGTCGAAACCTCGGGCGAAGCCGATCAGATCTACAAGAAGTGGTTCGAATCGCCGATTCCGCCGAAGGGCCTGAACCTGAACTTCCCGGAAAGCGACGACATCAAGGCGCTCTACAAGAGCCCGAATGACAAGGCAATCGATTAAACCTTAGCTGTTTTTTTGAAACGCTGAACGAAACGGAAGGGGCCACGCGCTTCTTCCGTTTCTTTTTGCTGGAGTCTTGGTCATGTCATATCACTGGAACTGGGGCATTCTGCTGAGTCCGGTCTCCACCGGCGAGCCGACCACCTACCTGGGCTGGCTGATGTCAGGCTTCTGGGTGACGATTACCGTGTCGCTGTCGGCATGGGTGATCGCGCTGATCGTCGGTTCGTTTTTCGGTGTGCTGCGCACGGTGCCGAACAAATGGGCGTCGGGCATCGGCACGCTCTATGTCGCGATTTTCCGCAACATCCCGCTGATCGTGCAGTTCTTCATCTGGTATCTGGTGATACCGGAGTTGCTGCCTGCGTCGATCGGTAACTGGTACAAGCAACTGCCGCCTGGCGCGCAGTTCTTTTCGTCGTCGATCGTGTGTCTTGGGCTCTTCACCGCCGCGCGCGTGTGCGAGCAAGTGCGCTCGGGCATCAACGCGTTGCCGCGCGGCCAGCGCGCCGCGGGTCTGGCAATGGGGTTCACGCAATGGCAGACGTATCGTTACGTGCTGCTGCCGGTTGCGTACCGGATCATCGTGCCGCCGCTCACGTCCGAGTTTCTGAATATCTTCAAGAACTCGGCGGTCGCGTCGACGATCGGTCTGCTGGATCTGTCCGCCCAGGCGCGCCAACTGGTCGACTACACGTCGCAGACGTATGAGTCGTTTATCGCGGTCACGCTGGCGTATGTGCTGATCAATCTGGTCGTGATGCAACTGATGCGCTGGGTCGAAGCCAAAACCCGGTTGCCCGGCTATATCGGAGGTAAGTGATGCATCATTTCGACTGGAGCGGTATTCCGGGCGCACTGCCTACGTTGTGGACCGGCGCTATTGTCACCATCAAGATCACGCTGCTTGCGATTGTGATCGGCATCGTCTGGGGCACGATTCTCGCGATGATGCGGCTCTCGCCGATCAAGCCGTTCGAATGGTTCGCGAAGGCGTATGTCACGGTGTTTCGTTCGATCCCGCTGGTGATGGTGCTGCTGTGGTTCTTCCTGATCGTGCCGCAGGTGCTGCAAAACGTGCTGGGTTTGTCGCCGGATATCGACATCCGGCTGGCTTCGGCGATGGTCGCTTTCTCGCTGTTCGAGGCAGCGTACTATTCGGAGATCATCCGCGCCGGCATTCAGGCCGTGCCGCGTGGCCAGGTCAATGCCGCGTTCGCGCTCGGCATGAGCTACCCGCAGGCAATGCGCCTTATCGTGCTGCCGCAGGCGTTCCGCGCGATGGTGCCGCTGCTGCTTACGCAAGGTATCGTGCTGTTTCAGGATACGTCGCTCGTCTACGTGATCAGCCTCGCTGACTTCTTCCGCACCGCCACGAATATTGGCGACCGTGACGGCACGAATGTCGAGATGGTACTGTTCGCGGGCGCGTGTTATTTCGTGGTCTGTGTGATCGCGTCGAGCCTCGTCAAAGGTCTTCAGAAAAAGGTCGCAAGATGATCTCTATCAAGAATGTTTCGAAGTGGTACGGCCAGTTTCAAGTGCTGACCGACTGCACGACGGAAGTCAAAAAAGGTGAAGTGGTGGTGGTGTGTGGCCCGTCGGGTTCGGGCAAGTCCACGCTGATCAAAACCGTCAACGGCCTCGAGCCGTTCCAGAAGGGCGAGATCGTCATCAACGGCCAATCGCTGACCGACAAGAAAACCAATCTGTCGAAGCTGCGTGCGAAGGTCGGCATGGTGTTCCAGCACTTTGAGCTGTTCCCGCATCTGTCGATCGTGCAGAACCTGACGCTCGCGCAGATCAAGGTACTCGGCCGCTCGAAGGACGAAGCCACGACCAAGGGCTACAAGCTGCTCGATCGCGTCGGTCTGCGTGCGCACGCAGATAAGTTTCCGGGACAATTGTCGGGTGGTCAGCAGCAGCGTGTGGCGATTGCGCGCGCGCTGTCCATGGACCCGATTGCGATGCTGTTCGACGAGCCGACTTCCGCGCTCGATCCGGAAATGATCAACGAAGTGCTCGACGTGATGGTCGAACTCGCGCAGGAAGGCATGACGATGATGTGCGTCACGCACGAAATGGGCTTTGCCAAGAAGGTCGCGCACCGCGTGATCTTCATGGATAAGGGCTTGATCGTGGAAGACGATCGCAAGGAAGACTTCTTCGCGAATCCGAAGTCGGATCGTGCGAAGGATTTTCTGGCGAAGATCCTGCACTGAGTGTTCTATCGGGTCACGCTGCTTATGCGGCGTGGCCGGCGCAGAAAAAAGCCGCTTCGGAAGAAGCGGCTTTTTTGTTTCTGGCGTGCTGGTGTGCGCGAGGTGAGCACGGGTTGCTCGTTCTGCCGAGCGGGATGCGGACGCGGGTTAAGAAATCACGCGTTTGTGCACACAGGCATAGAGCCGGTGTTCCGACGTTAGCGAGCGCATTCGCAGGTCAGGATTCGAACGCGGCGGCGTCGTCCGCCGCTTCGAGGTCGACCTCGGCCGTGGTCACCGCCTCAACCGAGGCTGCAATCGTGGTCGCCGAAGCCGATGCATCCAACTCCGGATTGCGCAGTTTCTCCAGCACCGAAGCCGGCACGGGAACGTTGACACGGCCGATGACTTCGCCATGCTGGAACATCATCAGATCGCCTGGCTGGAAGGCGGTCCAGATTTCGTTATCGGTGAGCGGTTTAGTCGCGATCACGGCGACGCGGTCTTCCGGCGTGGTGTATTTGGCGAAATCGATCGATACATCCGCATCGACCAGATGGGCGGTCGAGAACGGCCAGCGCCGCACGATGTAGTACAGATGCGTCGAGCAATGCGCGAATAGCGCCTGGCCATTCGACATCAGGAAATTGAAAACGCCGAACTGCGTGATCTCGCGCGTGAGGGTTTCGAGCGCCGCGAATAGTTCTTCCAGCGGCGGCTGCGCGCCCGGGAAAGCCTTGCGCAAGCCTTGCAGCAGCGCGCAGAAGGCGAGCTCACTATCGGTTGTGCCGACCGGTTGATAGACGCCGTTTAGCGCCGGCGAATAATCTTTCAGGTCGCCGTTGTGCGCAAAGATCCAGTGACGTCCCCACAGTTCGCGCATGAATGGATGGCAGTTTTCGAGCAGAATGTGCCCTTGCGTCGCCTTGCGAATATGCGCGATCGTGTTCTTCGATTTGATCGGGTAGCGCTTGACCATCTCGGCGATCGGCGAGGTGGCCGACGATTGATGGTCGATGAACAGGCGGCAGGCTTTGTCTTCGAAGAAGGCGATGCCCCAGCCGTCCGCGTGGTGATCGGTGACGCCGCCGCGCGCCGCAAAGCCGGTGAACGAGAACGTGACGTCCGTCGGCGCGGCGCAGTTCATTCCGAGAAGTTGGCACATGTTGCGGGTAAGCCTGTGAACGGGGCGAGCCGTTACAATGATGATTTTCCAAGCATATCACCGAGCCAGAAGCGCCAAATAGCAAAATTGACGTGTGTTCAGGCCGCAACGGCACGAATTGCCGGGGTGTGCCCACGTCGGCCACGCTTTTATCGCCGAATCTCGTTCCCCTCTCGCCATGACCGCTTCCAACGCCTCCCTCGATTCCATCGACACCGTTACGCTCGCCCGCCCGGACGACTGGCACCTGCACGTTCGCGACGGCGAGATGCTTGCTGCCGTGTTGCCGGATACCGCGCGCCAGTTCGGCCGCGCGATCATCATGCCTAACCTGAAGCCGCCGGTCACCACCACCGCGATGGCACAGGCGTACCGCGAGCGCATCGTCGCCGCGATCCCGGCCGGGGCGAAGTTCGAACCGC
The DNA here is from genome assembly GCF_046026855.1 of Paraburkholderia sediminicola. Classification (GTDB taxonomy): domain Bacteria; phylum Pseudomonadota; class Gammaproteobacteria; order Burkholderiales; family Burkholderiaceae; genus Paraburkholderia; species Paraburkholderia sediminicola_A. The sequence continues at coordinate 4,862 of NZ_JAQQET010000034.1, forward strand.
TGATGACGCTGTACCTGACCGACAACACGCCGCCCGACGAAATCCGCCGCGCGCACGAAAGCGGCTTCGTGCATGGCGTGAAGCTGTACCCGGCGGGCGCTACCACTAACTCGGACGCGGGCGTAACCGACATCATGAAGTGCGCCAAAACGCTCGAAGTGATGCAGGAAGCCGGCATGCCGCTGCTGGTGCACGGCGAAGTGACGGATTCGTCGATCGATCTGTTCGACCGCGAGAAAGTGTTCATCGACCGCGTGATGACGCCGCTGCGCCGCGAATTTCCGGCGCTGAAGGTGGTGTTCGAGCACATCACCACGAAAGATGCAGTCGACTACATCCGCGATGCCGGCGTGGCGCCGGGGCTGCTGGGTGCGACGATTACCGCGCACCATCTGCTGTACAACCGCAACGCAATTTTCCAGGGCGGCATTCGCCCGCATTACTACTGCCTGCCGGTGTTGAAGCGCGAGACGCATCGCGTGGCGCTGGTCGAGGCGGCGACCTCGGGTAATCCGCGCTTCTTCCTCGGCACGGATAGCGCGCCGCATCCGAAGGGCTTGAAGGAACACGCGTGCGGTTGCGCGGGTTGCTACACGGCGCTGCATGCGCTCGAACTCTATACGGAAGCATTCGACAAAGCCGGCGCGCTGGACAAGCTCGAAGGCTTCGCCAGCTTCTTCGGCGCAGACTTCTACGGTCTGCCGCGCAGCGACGAGAAGGTCACGCTGCGCCGTGAAGAATGGACGCTGCCGGCTGAATTGCCGGTCGGCGACACGCCTGTTGTGCCGCTGCGTGGCGGCGAGTCGATTGGTTGGCGGCTCGTCTAAGGTTGCGCTAGATGCAGGTGCAAGAGGCGGCGCGTGTGGTCCCAGGCTTGGGTTTCGCCGATATCGACTGGTCGAAGCCGTGGTTCGCGCCGTTTGCGGCGCGCGGCGAGCGCTGGCAGCAGGGCTCGCTGACGAGCTACGCGGCTTTGCTCGCAGAAATGAATGCCGATGCCGGCGAGATGCGGCAAGTCACGGGGCGCGGTCAGAGACTCGCGTTCATTGCGCAGGACGATCTGCCGCCGGGCGCGGCTTACGAGGCGCACATCGCGGCGACGGGCTGCGTGCCGACGCGCCACAACCTGCATGACTTCTTCAACGGGTCGATGTGGTTTGCGTTTCCGCGTATCAAGGCGGCGTTGAATGCGCGGCAGTCAACGGCGATCGACTTATTAGGCGTCGGTCCAACCCGCGGCGGTGTGCGTGACGCGTTGACCTTGTTCGACGAAAACGCGCTGCTGTTTGCCTGCGCTGACCCGGCGTTGAGCGTGGCCTTGCGCGGGTTTGACTGGCAGACGCTGCTGGTTGCTAACCGTGATGCCTGGGGGATGCGCTGTGAAGTGCGCTGTTTTGGTCACGCGCTGCTGGAAAAGCTGATCGCGCCGTTCAAGGCCTGCACGGGTCACGCGTGGATTGTCGACGTGCCATCCGAATACTTCGGCTGGGGCGCCGCGGCACGAGACGCATGGCTGGACGAGTCTGTCAGCGCGACATTACTGAATACCGATGCATTGACGAGCCGCATGTTTGCTCCGCTGCCCGAACTGGGGATTCCGGGCTGGTGCGCCGGGAACGAATCGCCTCTGTTTTACAGCGACACGTCCGTATTTCGCACGGGGCGGCGTTCGCGCTAAAGGTCGGCGGTTCACGTGAACCAGTTCGCCTGGCTTAAGCGATTGCCCAACGTAGGCGCGGCTCGGACCGAAGCGTCGACGGGGTTGAACGTGATAGATGGCCATCGGACTATTCCAGCCGTCAAAGCCACTCCCTATCCGTCACAGTGTTAAAATGCGCCCCAGCAAAGCAGGCCAGGCAGTCGCGGCCTCTGCGGCTTCGGCCAAAGAGGGCGAGGAAAGTCCGGACTCCATAGGGCAGGGTGATGGCTAACGGCCATCCGTGGTGACACGCGGAACAGGGCAACAGAAAGCAAACCGCCGATGGCCCGGCGCAAGCCGGGATCAGGTAAGGGTGAAACGGTGCGGTAAGAGCGCACCGCGGCTGCTGCAAGGCAGACCGGCACGGTAACCTCCACCCGGAGCAATTCCAAGTAGGCAGGCTAGCATCTTCGAGATGCAGGACGGGGCCCCCGTCACGTCTGCGGGTAGGAAGCTTGAGCGCGTCAGTAATGGCGCGCCTAGAGGAATGACTGCTACGCGCGTCGCGTTTTCGAACGTGATGCGCGCACAGAATCCGGCTTATCGGCCTGCTTTGCCACCCAACAAAAAATGCCGGCGTCCGTATGGACGCCGGCATTTTTACTTTGCCCCGCGCTTTGAGTTACCTGCGCCGAAGCGCCGTGCTCAACCCGCGACGATGTCGAACGAGTGCGTGAGTTCGGCCGTCTTCGCGATCATGATCGACGCCGAGCAGTATTTGTCGTGCGACAGATTGATCGCGCGTTCCACTGTAGCCGGGTTCAGATTCTTGCCCGTCACGGTGAAGTGGAAGTGGACTTTGGTGAACACCTTCGGATCTTCGCTGGCGCGTTCGGCCTTTAGCGTCACCGAGCAACCGGCGATTTCCTGGCGGCTCTTCTTCAGGATCATCACGACGTCGTATGCCGTGCAGCCGCCCGTGCCGAGCAGAACCATTTCCATCGGACGCGGCGAAAGATTGCGGCCGCCGCCTTCCGGCGCGCCGTCCATCGTGACCAGATGACCGCTGCCCGTTTCGGCCGCAAATGCCATCCCGTCTTGCCCCATCCAGCTCACTTTGCATTCCATGCTGTGCTCCACCGCGCTGCGCTTATATCGAAACGGCATTGTAGCCCGGTGTTTGCGTGTCCGCCCGAAGGGACTTTCGCCAAAATTTATGCTCAATGACTGCTTGCGTGTTGCGATGCGGCATGTTTCGCCGGTTCGGGAATGCCCTGACGGGTTTAGGGGTTTTACTCTAGCTGATGTCTGCTTAGGCAGTCGCCTGAAATGGTTTTTGCTATTGATTTTAAAAGGAATTCAGCGTTTTTCGGCCTGCGGACGTATCTGTCACATTGTGAAGTCATATTTCACAATGCAAATGTTCTTGCGTCGCACAAGGCTGCCTCATATAATCGATCCCATCGGTTGCAGCAGTTCTGCAACCTCCGCTGTCTCCTCCACCTCCTCCTTTGGTGGATTAAACCCGAACCACTAGTTCGGGTTTTTTTTCGCCCGCACTTTCGATCTCGCCGACGCCGGTTTCAGGGCTAGTGGGAAGGGCAAATGGTTGTATCTGGCCACCGGATCGCCCGATTTCTCGCCCAAACCCCCGCAGACTTTGACTCGGCGTGACAAATTCCTTTATAATTCAGAGCTTTTCCGCATCCGCGCCCGCGGAGGAAGAACCAGGGAGAGCCTGCACGCGCCTCGATGCGCACACTACAAGCAGGAAAAAATACATTGGGCGCAGCAATTTTTTTGGATCGATCATGAAGACGTTTTCCGCAAAAGCCCATGAGGTTACGCGTGAATGGTACGTGATTGACGCGACGGATAAGGTTCTCGGGCGTGTCGCCAGCGAAGTGGCACACCGTCTTCGCGGCAAGCACAAGCCTGAATTCACTCCGCACGTCGACACCGGTGATTTCATCATCGTTATCAACGCCGGCAAGTTGCGCGTCACGGGTAACAAGGCTACTGACAAGAAGTACTACCGTCACTCGGGTTACCCGGGCGGTATTTATGAAACGACGTTCGGCAAGATGCAAGAACGCTTCCCGGGCCGTGCGCTCGAGAAAGCGGTCAAGGGCATGCTGCCGAAGGGCCCGCTCGGCTACGCGATGATCAAGAAGCTGAAGGTCTACGCTGAAGCAACGCATCCGCATTCGGCACAACAGCCGAAAGCGCTCGAGATCTAAGGGGAGCCCACATGATCGGTAACTGGAATTACGGCACGGGCCGCCGCAAGAGCGCCACTGCACGTGTGTTCATCAAGGCAGGCAAGGGCGATATCGTTGTGAACGGTAAGCCCATCGCTGAGTACTTCTCGCGCGAAACGTCGCTGATGATCGTGCGTCAGCCGCTGGAACTCACGAACCACGGCGTCACGTTCGACATCAAGGTCAACGTGTCGGGTGGCGGTGAAACGGGTCAAGCCGGTGCGGTTCGCCACGGCATTACCCGCGCGCTGATGGACTATGATGCAACGCTGAAGCCGGAACTGTCGAAGGCTGGCTTCGTTACGCGTGACGCTCGTGAAGTCGAACGTAAGAAGGTCGGCTTCCACAAGGCACGTCGCAGGAAGCAATTCTCGAAGCGTTAATCGCTTCGTGTGCGATCCGGCTTTCGGGCTGGAACGCTGCAAAAGCCGCCAACGCTTTCGCGAAGGCGGCTTTTTTCATTGGTTCGCGGCCTGGCTTCACGCTGACGGCTTCGTTGCCGGGGTCGCGATGTGGCCCGCTCAGGCCGGCCGGTGGCAGCATCAGGGCCGTCCATTGAATTTGTGGAAGAACCCATTGATTTTGTGGGCTTCGGCACGATATCGAGATCAGCCCTACAATAGCGGTTAGAAGCTTTTTGGAGAGTTCGAATGAACGCAGTCACCGATACACCCGTGACCGAGATGCCCGCCCCCTTCGTTTTTACCGACGCAGCGGCTGACAAGGTCAAGCAACTGATCGAAGAAGAAGGCAATGCGGACCTCAAACTGCGCGTTTTCGTGCAGGGCGGCGGCTGCTCGGGCTTTCAGTACGGTTTTACGTTCGACGAAGCCGTCAACGAAGACGACACCGTCATGAACAAGAGCGGCGTCCAGCTGCTGATCGATTCGATGAGCTACCAGTATCTGGTCGGCGCAGAGATCGACTATAAGGACGACATCAACGGTGCGCAGTTCGTCATCAAGAACCCGAATGCTCAAACCACGTGTGGTTGCGGCTCGTCGTTCTCGGTTTGATCGCCTGCCGGTTAGGCGACAGGTTGTAAAGGAAAACGGGGCTTTGGCCCCGTTTTTTATTGCCTGAGTTCAAACCCCGGCTCTTCGATTAACGGGGGTAGATCGCACCCAGTACGCGCTCGTCAGCAGCGCCAGTGACTGCCGGCAAATTGCCCGGCAGCCGCGCCACGCAGCGCATCGCCAGCCATGCGAACGCCAGCGGCTCGACCTGGCTCGGCGGTACGCCGAGCGCGTCGGTTGTCATCACCGGCACGCCACTTACGCCGCTATCCTCCAGCGCCTGTTGCAGCGCTTTCAGAATCTCCGGATTGCGCGCGCCACCGCCACACACATAGACCGCTTTAGCGTCCGACGCATGCCGTTCGATTTCGCGAGCAACTGTTACCGCGGTTAGCGCGACTAGTGTGGCTTGCACGTCGGCGGGGGCGAGCGCGGAGAACGGCTGGAGCTTTGCATCCAGCCATTGCGGATTGAACAAGTCGCGGCCGGTGCTTTTCGGCGGTTGTTGCGAGAAAAAGGGCTCGTCGAGCAGTGCGTTCAGCAACGTGCGGTCGACCTGTCCGCCCGCGGCGAAATGGCCGTTCTCGTCGAAAGGCTTGCCGAGATGGCGCTGCGCCCATTCGTCGAGCAATGCGTTTGCCGGCCCGCAGTCGAAACCGCGCACCCCGCCGGTTGCGTTGAGGATCGTGATATTGCTGATGCCGCCAAGATTGCAGACCACCCGCGTTTCGTCTTTCGCGCCGAATACCGTGGCGTGAAACGCCGGCACGAGCGGCGCGCCCTGTCCGCCGGCCGCGACGTCGCGGCTGCGGAAGTCGGCGACCACGTCGATGTGCATCATTTCCGCGAGCAGCGCAGGGTTGTTAATCTGCCGCGTGTACCCCTTTTCCGGCCGATGCCGCACCGTCTGGCCATGCACGCCGATCGCGCGAACTTCCGAGGCTGGCACCCGGCTGCCTTGCAGCAATTCGTGGCAGCACACGGTGTAGCGCGTGGCGAGCGCGTTGGCCGCCAGCGCTTCGCGTTCGATCTCGTTGTCCCCCGGCTGTTGAAGCGCGAATAACGCCTCGCGCAAGCCTGCCGCGAAGCCGACAAACGCCTCGGCCAGCACCACAGGCGGCTTCCCTCGTGCAAATTTGACGGCGACACCGTCCACGCCGTCCATGCTCGTGCCGGACATCAATCCAAAGTAGACGCCGTCTGCGGGGTCTTGCGCCACGTTGCTGCTCCTCTCGATGATTCGTTGCCGTCTGTTTTAGCAGATTATCGACTCAATATCGACTCAAGCGCGGCCGAATATAAAGCGCCACGATGCCGATGGCGCGGCGCGGCAGCCCGAAATCGTGTGCCGGCGGGCGCTCGTGGCTGAGTCAGTGGGCGCGGCGGCGCGCATCTATGGGACAATCTCCCTTTTTCGCGACTTCAAGTTTCCAGCATGAGCACCGAGTCCACCAAGCCCAGCCCCGCCTTCCCGATCACCGACGAAGTCCGTCACGCACTCGCCGTCACTAAACGCGGCGTCGACGAACTGCTGATCGAAGACGAATTCGCGCAAAAGCTCGCGAAGAGCGCGGCTACGGCCAAGCCGCTGCGCATCAAGCTCGGTCTCGATCCGACCGCGCCTGACATCCACATCGGCCACACGGTCGTGTTGAACAAGATGCGTCAGTTGCAGGACCTCGGTCACACGGTGATTTTCCTGATCGGCGACTTCACCTCGCTGATCGGCGATCCGTCGGGCCGCAACGCCACGCGCCCGCCGCTCACGCGCGAGCAGATCGAATCGAACGCGAAGACGTATTTCGAGCAGGCCGCGCTCGTGCTCGACCGCGACCAGACCGAAATTCGCTACAACAGCGAATGGTCGATGCCGCTCGGCGCCGACGGCATGATCAAGCTCGCATCGCGTTACACGGTGGCGCGTATTCTCGAGCGCGAAGACTTCACCAAGCGTTTCCAGGGCGGTGTGCCGATCTCGATCCACGAACTCCTGTACCCGCTGATGCAAGGCTACGACTCGGTCGCGCTGAATGCCGACCTCGAGCTCGGCGGCACGGATCAGAAGTTCAACCTGCTGGTGGGTCGTGAACTGCAGAAGCAATACGGTCAGGAACAGCAGTGCATCTTGACGATGCCGTTGCTCGAAGGCCTGGACGGCGTCGAGAAAATGTCGAAGTCGAAGAACAACTACATCGGCATCAGCGAAAAGCCGACGGACATGTTCGGCAAGCTAATGAGCATTTCCGACGTGCTGATGTGGCGTTACTTCGAACTGCTGTCATTCCGTCCGATGGACGAGATCTCCGGCTTCAAAAAAGAGATCGAAGCGGGCCGCAATCCGCGCGATTTCAAGGTGATGCTTGGCCAGGAAATCGTCGCGCGCTTTCACTCACAAGCCGATGCCGAGCGCGCGCTCGAAGACTTCAATCATCGCGCGAAGGGCGGCGTACCGGACGATATCCCGGCCGTGACGCTCGCGGGCGCACCGCTCGCAATCGGCCAGTTGCTCAAGCAGGCCAACCTCGTGCCGTCGACCAGCGAGGCCTTGCGCAATATCGAGCAAGGTGGCGTGAAGATCGATGGTGCGACCGTGTCCGACAAGGGCCTGAAGGTCGAGGCCGGCGAGTACGTTGTGCAAGTCGGCAAGCGCCGTTTTGCGCGCGTCACGCTGACGGCCTGATGGCTCGCGATAACACGATGATGATTCAGGCGTTGCATCTGGAGTCGAGCCGATGATCGCGCTGATTCAGCGCGTGCGGCGCGCGGAAGTGCGCGTGGGCGACCATGTGACCGGTGCGATCGAGGCGGGCCTGCTCGCACTCGTGTGCGCCGAACGTGGCGACACAGAGGCTGCAGCTGACCGGCTACTCGCCAAGGTGCTCGGCTACCGCGTCTTCAGCGATGCGGCCGGCAAGATGAATCTCTCCGTACAGAATCTCGACGGCGCCGGGCGTGCGGGCGGCTTGCTGCTCGTTTCGCAGTTCACGTTGGCCGCTGACACCAACAGCGGCCTGCGTCCGAGCTTTACGCCCGCCGCACCGCCCGATGAGGGCAAGCGGCTGTTCGACTACTTCGTCTCGGCCGCTCGTGCAAAGCACCCGATCGTCGAGACAGGTGAATTCGGCGCCGATATGCAGGTGTCGCTCGTCAATGACGGGCCGGTCACGTTCTGGCTGCAGACCAACGCTTGAGATTCAATCGCCGCTGCGTGGCGCAAGCGGTGGCATGTGTCTACTCCTACTCCTCCAGCCGCCTTTTGCGACAATAGCGGCTCGGCATAACCTGCTACTGGCGCTCACTTTCATTCCATGACCACGCAGATTCTGTTCATCCGCCACGGCGAGACCGACTGGAACCGCATCAAGCGCATTCAAGGTCACATCGACATTCCGCTCGCGACGACCGGCCTTGCCCAGGCGCAACGCCTTGCACGCCGAATCGCAAGTGAGGTGAAAGAGGGCGCGCGGCTCGACGCCATTTATTCGAGCGATCTGCTACGTGCACAGCAAACCGCGCTGCCGATCGCTGACGCGCTCGGTCTGCCGTTACAGCTGCGTGAAAGCTTGCGAGAGCGCTCGTACGGCGCGTTCCAGGGACATGACAGCGACGAGATCGCCGTCCGTTTTCCCGATGAGTACGCGCACTGGCAAACCCGCGACGCGGGTTTCGCGCCCCCTGAAGGTGAATCGCAGCGCACGCTTTACCATCGTGTGCTGCATGCGATTGAGCCGATCGTCGCCGCGCATCAGGGCGGACGGGTCGCTGTCGTCGCCCATGGTGGCGTGCTGGATTGCGCGCGGCGGTTCGCCTGTGGATTGTCGCTCGATGCGCCGCGTGACTACGCGTTGCTGAATACGAGCGTCAACGTGGTCGACTATGCCGACGACGCCAGCAAGGCGACGATCGTGTCGTGGGCGGACGTGTCGCATCTCGACGCGCCGAGCGATGACGATAGCTTCAAGAGGGTGCCGGAACCGGGACGCTGAGCGCTCAGGGTGCGGCGGAATCCCATATGCCGGCTATGGGGCTCGAAGCGTCTGGCGCGGCGAGACCGAAATGCCGGTACGTGAGCAGCGTGGCGACGCGGCCGCGCGGCGTGCGCTGCAGGAAGCCCTGCTGGATCAGATACGGTTCGAGCACGTCTTCGATCGTGTCGCGTTCTTCGCCGATTGCCGCTGCGAGATTGTCGACGCCGACCGGGCCGCCGTCGAATTTATGCAGAATCGCTTCGAGCAGCTTGCGGTCCATCAGGTCGAAGCCGACCTCGTCCACGTCGAGCATTTTGAGCGCGGCGTCGGCCACTTCCGCGGTGATGTTGCCGTCTGCTTTCACCTCGGCGAAATCGCGCACACGGCGTAACAGCCGGTTCGCGATCCGTGGCGTGCCACGCGCACGCTTGGCGATTTCGAAGGCGCCATCCGGATGGATCTGCGCATGCAGCAACGACGCCGAACGCGTGACGATGCGCGCCAGTTCTTCCGCGTTATAAAACTCGAGCCGCGCGACGATCCCGAAGCGATCGCGCAGCGGATTGGTTAGCATGCCCGCGCGAGTGGTCGCGCCGACCAGCGTGAACGGCTGCAGATCCAGCTTCACGCTGCGCGCAGCGGGTCCCTCGCCGATCATGATGTCGATCTGATAGTCCTCCAACGCCGGATAGAGAATTTCTTCGACGACCGGCGAGAGCCGGTGGATTTCGTCGATGAACAGGACGTCGTTGGCTTCGAGATTGGTGAGCAGCGCGGCGAGGTCGCCGGCGCGTTCGAGCACCGGGCCGGAGGTTTGCCGCAGATTGACCCCCATTTCCCGCGCGATGATGTGCGCGAGCGTGGTCTTGCCGAGACCCGGCGGCCCGAACAGCAAGACGTGGTCGAGCGATTCGGAACGGCGCCTGGCGGCCTCGATGAAGATTTCCAGCTGACCGCGTATTTTTTCCTGCCCGACATATTCTTCGAGCTGGCGCGGGCGCAACGCGCGCTCGAACGCTTCTTCGTTCGGCGAGACGGGCGTGGCCGCAATGATGCGCTCGGCGGCGAGTTTGTCGGTTTCGATCATGCGTTCATTGTACCGCGCGCCCCCGCCTTAACTTCAGCCCTTGGAGAGCGCCTTCAGCGCGAGCTTGATACCTTCGGAAACGCCGGTGCCCGCCGGCACGTTCTTGACGGCTGCCAACGCTTCTTTTTCGGAGTAACCCAATGCGATCAGTGCGTTCAGGATATCGGAGGCGTGGTCGGATGCCGACGCCGCGCCCGCCATCGCGCCCAGGTCGGCGCCGATCTTGCCCTTCAGTTCGAGGAGCAGCCGCTCAGCGGTTTTCTTGCCGATGCCAGGCACGCGAGTGAGACGCGCCGCGTCCTGCATCGTGACCGTTTGCGCCAGTTCATGCACGCTCATGCCGGAGAGCACGGCGAGTGCCATGCGCGCGCCGATGCCCGTGATCTTCAGCAGTTCACGGAAGGTCGAGCGTTCGTCGGCGGAGCCGAAGCCGTAAAGCAGATGCGCGTCTTCGCGCACGATCATTTGCGTGAGCAGCACGACGCGTTCACCGGTCGACGGCAGGTTGTAGAACGTGCTCATCGGCACATCGACTTCGTAGCCGACGCCATTGCAGTCAACGAGCAGATGCGGCGGGTTTTTTTCCAGCAGAACGCCGGCAATGCGACCGATCATGGCGGATTCAATCTTGAGAGAAAGGGCGAGTGTAGCGCAGCGAGAGGGCAGCGGTAACCTGCAAAAGGGCGCTGAGCAGCGGCGAGCCCGGATCGGGGCGGCTAGTGAACGCGCGGAATAGTCGCGGCGCACTACGCGCAATCGCGGTTGACCCGCGCATTGCAGCCCCCTAGACTGAGATCCCTTTTGGCGGGTTCTCGCCCGGCACAACCCAGAAGGAGTTTCCATGCTGAGCCTCACCACGCTCGCGCTGTTTGCCGGCGCGTGTCTCGCCTTGACCGCCACGCCCGGCCCCGACATGTTGCTGATCACTTCGCGCAGCGTGAGCCAGGGACGTCCTGCTGGTTTCGCCTCGTTGGCGGGTATTCTGGTTGGCACTTACTGTCATGCACTGGCCGCCGCCTTCGGTCTGTCGCAGCTGTTTCTGGCCGTACCGATGGCTTATGACGTCGTGCGTTTTGCCGGCGCCGCTTACCTGCTGTATCTCGCCTGGAAGACGTTCCGCACGCAAGGTACGGTGCTGTCGCCGAATGCGTCGATGAGCCGTTATCCGGTCGGCCGCATTTTCCGGCAGGGTCTCTTCACCAATTTGCTGAATCCCAAAGTCGCGCTGTTCGTGCTCGCGCTGTTTCCGCAATTCGTGCGGCCCGAAGCGGGTTCGGTGGCGTTGCAGATTATGGTGTTGGCTACGGTGCTGAATCTGATCGGGTTCTGCGTGAACGGCGCGGTGATTCTGATGGCGAGCAAGTTGAGCCGCAAGCTGTCGGCGGGGCGCCGGCCGTCGCGGGTACTGCAGTATCTGCTGGGGACCGTGTTCGCCGGGTTAGCTTGCCGGTTGGCGCTGGCGAGTCGGAACTGAGTGCCTACCCAACCAACCGTCCACGCCTGACGCGCAGCCCCTTCTTCGCCAGCGAAGGCGCAATGCCGCCCAGCGTACTAAGCGTCGAGCCGCTGTGCGCGTGGCAGATCGCCATGCCGAGGGCGTCAGCGGCGTCGGTGCCGGGCACGCCGGAGAGGTTGAGGAGCCGTACCACCATCTGCTGCATCTGCTCCTTGGTCGCGCGGCCGTAACCGACCACAGCCTGCTTCAACTGCAGCGCCGTATATTCCGCGACCGGCACGCCGCCCGCCACCAGTCCACAGATCGCCGCGCCGCGCGCCTGGCCGAGCAGCAGGGTGGATTGCGGGTTGACGTTGACGAATACCTTTTCGATCGCCGACTGATCCGGCGAATGCTGGCGGATCAGTGTCGAAATGCCGTCGAAAATGGTGCCGAGACGCGATGGCAGATCGGCGTCGGCGGTTTTGATCACGCCGCTTGCGACGTAGCTGAGCGTGTGTCCGGTTTGATCGATGACGCCAAAGCCGGTCACGCGCAAGCCGGGGTCGATGCCGAGAATTCTCATGAGGTGCCGCACATGCGGTAAAAACCAGGTGCTTGCGATACTACAACGAACGCGTTGTGTGGCGGTCGGCGTGCCAAAAGAAAACGGCCCGGTGGAAATCTCCACTGGGCCGTTTCGCTCAAGCTACGTTAGCGACTACCGCACCGCAAAGAACCAGGCGGTGTCCGCGAAGCCGAAATCAATGCCGGAAGTGACGCACCCCGGTCAACACCATCGCGATGTTGTGCTCGTCCGCTGCGCCGACTACTTCATCATCACGCATCGAGCCGCCCGGTTGAATCACGCAGGTCGCGCCTGCCGCGACCACCACATCCAGACCGTCACGGAACGGGAAGAATGCATCCGAGGCTACGGCCGAACCGGTCAGGGTCAAACCGGCGTTCTGCGCCTTGATGCTCGCAATACGCGCCGAGTCCACCCGGCTCATCTGGCCCGCGCCGACGCCGAGCGTCATGCCGTTGCCGCAGAACACGATCGCGTTCGACTTCACGTACTTCGCGACGCGCCACGCGAACAGCAGATCGTCCATTTCCTTCGGCGTCGGGTGACGCTTCGTGACTACGCGCAATTCGTGCGGTTGCACGTTCTTCGAATCGAGCGATTGCACCAGCAGACCGCCGCCGACGCGCTTCAGATCGAACGCGTTATGGCCTTCGCCCAAAGCGATTTCCAGGAGACGCACGTTCTGCTTGGCCGCGAACACCTGGCGAGCCGCCGCGCTGAACGACGGTGCGATCAGCACTTCGACAAACTGCCTGGCCACCGCTTGCGCCGCCGTTTCGTCGACTTCACGGTTGAAAGCGATGATGCCACCGAACGCCGAGGTCGGATCGGTCTGGAACGCCTTCGCATACGCTTCGTTCGCGTCCGCACCCACGGCCACGCCGCACGGATTCGCGTGCTTGACGATCACGCAGGCCGGCACGTCGAACGTCTTCACGCATTCCCACGCTGCATCGGAATCGGCGATGTTGTTGTACGAGAGTTCCTTGCCTTGCAACTGGCTGTAGTTCGCCAGCGCGCCTGCGGGCACCGACAGGTCGCGGTAAAACGCGGCGCTCTGGTGCGGGTTTTCGCCGTAGCGCAGATCCTGCACCTTGTTGAAAGCCAGGTTGAACGTAGCCGGGTAAGCATTGCGCGACGAATGTTGCAGTTCGTCGGTCAGGCTTGTCAGGTAGTTCGTGATCGCGCCGTCGTACTGCGCGGTGTGCGCGAACACCTTGGTGGCCAGACGGAAATTCGTCTTGTACGACACCGCGTTGCTGTTCGCGCGCATTTCGTCGAGCACGACCGCGTAGTCGGCCGGATCGACCACCACCGTCACGTCGCGATGATTCTTCGCGGCCGAGCGCAGCATGGTCGGGCCGCCAATGTCGATGTTCTCGATCGCGTCTTCGAGCGAGCACTCTTCTTTCGACACGGTCTGCACGAACGGATACAGATTCACGACCAGCAGGTCGATCGTCGGGATGTCGTGCTTTTCAAGCGCTGCCATGTGTTCCGGCAGGTCGCGGCGCGCGAGAATGCCGCCGTGCACCTTCGGATGCAGCGTTTTCACGCGCCCGTCCAGCATTTCCGGGAAGCCCGTGTAGTCGGCGACTTCGGTGACGGACAGACCCGCGTCCGCGAGGAGTTTCGCGGTGCCGCCGGTCGACAGGATCTTGACGCCGAGGTCCGACAGCGACTTGGCGAAGTCGACGATGCCGGACTTGTCGGAAACGGAGATGAGCGCTTGCTTGATCATGATGAAGACGAAAAGCCGAAGGGAAACGTGGCAGGGCGCAAAAGAAACTAAAACGAGCTACAACGAGCTACAAGAGGCCGTGCTGTTGCAGTTTCTTGCGCAGCGTATTGCGGTTGATGCCGAGATACTCGGCGGCCAGCGACTGGTTGCCGCCGGCCTGCTCGAGCACCACTTCGAGCAATGGTTTTTCTACGCATGAAATGACCATGTCGTAGACGTCATGCGGATTGGAGCCGTCGAGATCCTGGAAATACATCCCCAGGCTGTCGCGGACAGATTGTTCGATATTGTTCTTGCTCATGCTGCTAGTCGGTCGGTATGGTCCGGCTCGCCGTCGTTCTTGGTGAGCGTCTCGTCGACGTAGACGAGGCGCTCGGAGATCGCCTTTTGGGCGTCGAAGAACTCGTTGACGGCGAGGAGTTGTTCGCGCGTGGTGTCCAGCGTATTCATGCGGTGCCGGAACACGTTGGCGCCAGAAAGGCCGCGAGTGTACCAGCCGATATGCTTGCGCGCTGTGCGTACGCCCGTAAATTCGCCGTAGAACGCGTAGTGATCTTCGAGATGCTCGTTCATCACCTGCTGGATTTCGTCGATGCGCGGCGGCAGCAGCAATTCGCCCGTTTGCAGGAAATGCTCGATCTCGCGGAACAGCCACGGACGCCCCTGTGCGGCGCGGCCGATCATGATGGCGTCGGCGCCGGTGGCGGCGAGCACTTCGCGGGCTTTTTGCGGCGACGTTATGTCGCCATTGGCGACCACCGGAATGCGCACCGCCGCTTTAACGGCAGCGATGGTCTCGTATTCGGCGTCGCCGTGATACAGGTCGGCGCGCGTGCGGCCATGCACGGTCAGCATGGAGATGCCGGCGGCCTCCGCCAGACGCGCGACCGAGAGCGCGTTCTTGTTGTCGCGGTCCCAGCCCGTGCGGATCTTCAGCGTGACGGGCACGGCATCAGGCCCGATACCCACGGCGCCTACGACCGCCTCGACGATGCGCTGTACCAACGGTTCGTTCTGCAGCAAGGCAGAACCCGCGGCCACGTTGCACACTTTCTTGGCCGGGCAGCCCATGTTGATGTCGATGATCTGCGCGCCGTTCGCCACGTTGTAACGTGCCGCTTCGGCCATCATGGCCGGATCGGCGCCTGCGATCTGCACGGCGATCGGCTCGACCTCGCCCGTGTGGTTGGCACGGCGCATGGTCTTTTCACTTTTCCACAGCTGCGCGTTCGAGGCGACCATTTCCGACACCGCATAGCCCGCGCCCAGCCGTTTGCACAACTGCCGGAACGGCCGGTCGGTCACGCCGGCCATGGGGGCGACGAACAGGTTATTACGCAGATTGTGGGAGCCGAGAGTGGGCATGACTAGGACGCGCCTGCGACCGATTGTTCAATTTCTGTCAATCGGCGCATTCGCGAAATGCGAGGGAAAACAGCTATTTTAGCGTTAACAGATAGCCGACACCCGACTTGCCTCTGTCGTAACTCATTAAATCTTCTATGAAAGTGGTCCGGTTCATAGAGCCGGCACCGCTCGCGCGGCTTCGCCTAAATGCCTGATTGTGGTGCCTAAAAAGCTTGCAGAGGCTGTGGGGCGCGACCGGGTGGCGCGCTCAGCGGCGTTGACCGAACATCATTTGCCGCGCCAGCGCGGTTTTCACCGGCGGCACGAATTCGAGCGCAGTGAGGGCGAGGCCGCGCAAGGTGGCAAGCGGCGCGAAGTCGACAGTGAAAAGACGTGCGAGTGTGTCGGTCGCGCCGATCGTCAGGCGCCGGTCGAGCGCGCGGCGTTGCGCGAACTTCGCTAGTGCGAGCGGAGTGGGACCTTCCGCCGACAAAGCATCGGCGAGCGCATGCGCGTCGCGCAGACCGAGATTCAGCCCTTGGCCCGCGACCGGATGCAGTGTCTGTGCCGCATTGCCGATTGCGACGACATGGCCCTTCACAAGCGTATCGACCGCGTTGAGTCCCAGCGGGAACGACGCGCGTCCTTTTATTTGCGTAAAACTGCCCATGCGGTTGCCGAATGCGGCACCGAGTTCGCGCAGGAACTCCTCGTCCGGGAGCTGCGCGCGTCGTGCCGCTTCGTCGGGTGCGCAGCACCAGACCAGCGCGTAATTCGCGCCGCGCACACCGCCCATCGGCAGCAGCGCGATCGGCCCTTGCGACGTGAAGCGCTCCCACGCCACATGCGGTTGCGGCGCCGAGACGCTGACCGTGCCGACCAGCGCGGTTTGCCCGTAATCACGCGTACCGCCGCCGTCGCTGTGGCCAGCGCTCCTCGCTGTTTTCTGGTCGCCAAACAGGCCGCCTTCGGCATTCACCAGAATCCGCGTGCGCAGATTGCGTGTGACGCCCGCGGTTTCGATTGGCAGCGTGACGCCGTCGAGATCCTGAGCCGGCGCCGCGGCGGAAGTGGAGCGGAACCAGTGCACGGACGTCGCGTGAACCGCGTCGGCGAGACCATGCACGATCGAGCCATAACGCAGCACGTAGCCGAGCGCCGGCAAGCCGTGCTCGCTGTGGTCGATCAGCGTGCGGCCGAAGTGGCCGCGCTGAGACACGTGGATGCGCTGGATCGCGGTAGCGTCCGCGGGCCAGCTAAGCGGTTCGAGAATCATCCGGCTGCCGTGCGACACGGCGATCGCGCGTGGATCGGCAATGGAATCTTCCGGCTCGCGCGCGTCGATCAGCGCGATCTTCAGCGCCTGCGTCGCGCTGCGGCGCGCCAGCCAGCCGGCAAGCGCCAGCCCGACCGGCCCGGCGCCGACGATCGTCACGTCGAAATCGAACGGATGGTCGGACGCGGCGGGTTTCAGAAT
Organism: Paraburkholderia sediminicola; assembly: GCF_046026855.1. GTDB lineage: Bacteria > Pseudomonadota > Gammaproteobacteria > Burkholderiales > Burkholderiaceae > Paraburkholderia > Paraburkholderia sediminicola_A. Next base: position 21,422 of record NZ_JAQQET010000034.1, read on the forward strand.
CACCGTCGACTGGGAAACGTCGTTCATTGCGGGTTACTTCCTTGGGTTACTGCCTGGGTTGCTTCTGGGGCGCTTCTGGGTCAGTCGCCAGCTTCCTGGGCCGCGCGGGCTTCCTGCATCAGCGCCTCGATCTCGTTGGCCGCCACCGGGGCGTCGCGCGTGATCAGCTCGCAACCGGCCGGCGTGACGATCGCGTCGTCCTCGATGCGGATGCCGATGTTCCAGTAGCGCTCGGGCACGCCTTCGGTCGGACGGATATACAGACCGGGCTCGATGGTCAGCGTCATCCCCACCTGCAGCGTGCGCCACGGTAGCGCGCCCGCTTCGTCGCGCGGGGCGCCTCGTTCGCGATAGTCGCCGACATCGTGCACGTCCATGCCGATCCAGTGGCCGGTACGGTGCATATAGAACGGCGCATAGGCGCGCTCGGCGATCACGTCGTCAACCGAGGCGAACTTCGTGCGGTCGATGATGCCGGTGTCGAGCAAGCCTTGCGACAGCACGCGCAGGGCGGCCTGGTGCGGATCGTCGAAGGTGGCGCCGGCGCGGGTAGCGTCGACGGCAGCCTGCTGCGCGGCCAGCACGATGTCGTACAGCTCGCGCTGCGCCGGCGTGAAGCGGCCGCTTGCGGGGAAGGTGCGGGTGATGTCGGATGCGTAGCCGTCGAGTTCGCAGGCGGCGTCGATCAGGATCAGATCGCCGTCCTGGGCAATCGCATTGCCGGCCGGGTAGTGCAGCACGCAGGCGTTGGCGCCCGCAGCGACGATCGACGTGTAAGCCGGTGCCTGCGCGCCGAATTTGCGGAACGTGTAGAGCAGTTCGGCTTCGAGTTCGTACTCGCGCACGCCTGGGCGGCAGGCAGCCATGGTGCGGCGATGCGCCTGCGCGGAAATCTGTCCTGCGCGGCGCATGATGGCGAGTTCGTGGGCATCTTTGAAGAGCCGCATGTCGTCGAGCAACGGGATCAGGTCACACGCAACGGTGGGGGCGGCGACGCCGCCGCGGCCTTGTGCACGCACTGCGTCGAGCCAGCCGCGCACCTGTTCGTCCAGTTCCGCCGACGTGCCGAGCGCGTAGTGCAGCGAGGGCTTGTCAGCGAGAATGCGCGGCAGTTGCGTATCGACTTCGCTCACGGCGAAGGCGGCGTCGAAGCCGAACACCTCGCGCGCGCCGTCCGGCCCGAAACGGAAACCTTCCCACGTTTCGCGCTCGACATTCTTCTCGCGACAGAACAGGATCGAAACCGGCTCGCCAGACGCCGCGCTTGCGTCGAGCACCAGCAGCGCATCAGGCTCGCTGAAGCCGGTCAGATAGTAGAAGTAGCTATCGTGCCGGTAGGGGTAGTCGGCGTCCCGGTTGCGCACCTTTTCCGGCGCGGTGGGGACGATGGCGACGCCCCCGCCCGCTGCGCGCAGCGCGGCGAGTACGCGCTCGCGGCGCGTGCGGTAGACGTCGATGGCGATGGAGGGTTCGGTAAGCTGGTTCATCTTGCGATTGTAGCGCCCAATGCGGAGACTTATTTTGCGCGGATACTGGCGGTGAGAAGGTGGTCACCTCAACCGCGTTAGCCATTCGGCCGGGTAGACGGCGCGTGAGCGTCGCGGCAATGTTGCAATCCATCCACAGCGAGCATCCATGCGGCTTGCGAAGCGACTGCGCTGTGCTCGGGAATGCCGCCGACCACTTATACTTTCGCCGAATTCAAGAAAAGGCAGATGGTAATGATGAAACTCATCGGTTCGCTCGCCAGCCCGTTCGTGCGCAAAGCGCGGATCGTTCTGGCCGACAAGAAGATCGACTACGAACTCGTGCCCGAGAACGTCTGGGCGCCGGAGACCACGATTCACACCTTCAATCCGCTCGGCAAGGTGCCGTGCCTCGTGATGGAAGACGGTGAAGCGGTGTTCGACTCGCGGGTGATCTGCGAATACGTCGATACGCTGTCGCCGGTTGGCAAGCTGATTCCGCCGTCGGGCCGCGAGCGCGTCGAAGTGCGCTGCTGGGAAGCGCTCGCTGACGGCATCCTTGACGCCGCGGTGCTGATTCGCCTCGAAAGCACCCAGCGCACGCCCGAGCAGCGCGTGGACGCGTGGGTCGCGCGGCAGCAACGCAAGATCGACGAAGGCCTGATCGCGATGTCGCAGGGCTTGGACAGCAAGCCGTGGTGCACGGGCAATCACTACACACTCGCGGACATTGCAGTGGGTTGCGCGCTGGGCTACCTCGATTTCCGCATGCCTGAGTTGAACTGGCGCGAAGGGTATCTGAATCTGGATAAGCATTTTCAGAAGCTGTCGCTGCGTCAGTCGTTTATTGACACGGCGCCGGCGAATTGAGCCAAGTGTTCGCGGTTGCCTGACGGTGCGGTTGTCTGGATCACGCCGCCTGCAATTTCTGCCAGATTGCAAAATGATGTCATTGAAGCTTCCAGAATCATGAATATAAGCTTACGTTTGTGGTAAAAATGCGCCTGCTCGTCAGGCGCATTTTTTTGTCTGTCGCGTGGTGCAATGGTTTATGTAATCGACATACACGGAGTTTTTCTCCGGTGATATGCAGCCATTGCGAATGGCGGTGCATTGATGGCGCCGTCGACATTAATAACGTCCGCAAAAGAGACTTCCACCATGAAACCGTACCGCTTTGTCATTGCCGCTTCCGCCTGCGCATTGCTTGCTGCGTGCTCGAACATCAGCAACGTCAATCCGACCGCGTTGATCCAGTCCGGCCAGCAGGCCGCTCAGGCCGCCACATTAAGCGACGCTGACGTGCGCGCGCTGACCGACAAGTCGTGTGCGCAGTTGGATAGCGAAAATCAGATTGCCGCCCCGAGCAGCAAGTACCAGAAACGTCTGAACAAAATCGCCACGCAACTGGGCAATAACATCAATGGCGTGCCGGTGAACTACAAGGTGTATGTCACCAAGGACGTGAATGCATGGGCGATGGCAAATGGTTGCGTGCGTGTCTATAGCGGTCTGATGGACATGATGAACGACAACGAAGTGCGCGGCGTGGTCGGCCATGAAATGGGCCACGTCGCACTCGGCCATACGAAGAAGGCGATGCAGGTGGCGTACGCGACCTCGGCGGCGCGCTCGGTGGCATCGTCGGCGGGTGGCGTGGCGGGGTCGTTGTCCGGTTCACAGCTCGGCGATTTCTCCGAGAAGCTGATTAATGCGCAGTTCTCGCAAACCCAGGAAAGTGCCGCGGACGATTATTCGTTCGACCTGCAGAAAAAGAAGAATCTCGATCCGTCGGGATTGGTGACGGCGTTCAACAAGCTCTCGCAACTGGACGGCGGTAAGTCGAGTATGTTGAGTTCGCATCCGTCTTCGCCGGCACGCGCACAGCATATTCAGCAGCGGATCGCTTCGAATCAGTAAAACCCGATTCTTTATAAGCACGCGCTCACGGTGTTCCGGAGCGCGCGTTTTTCTATTGGGCGGGTTTTGTGCTGCGATTCATCACGACGTATTCGCGTATAAACGCTATGCACACAGTCACACGGTTTGTCGCCGGTTATTTCTTGCCGTTTTGACGCCGCATAATCCCCGGCCCAAACGCAAACCCGAACGCCAGCAGCAGCAACGAAACCGCCAGCACCGTGTTGTTGCCGCTCGTCACGTAAGGCGTGCTGCCCGAGGTCCCTTGCACCGTCACATCGAGCGAACCGATCGTGTACGGCGTCAGGCGTCCTATCACCTTGCCGGTCGCATCGATCGCGGCCGTCATGCCGGTATTGGTTGCGCGCAGCATCGGCCGGCCGGTTTCCAGCGACCGCATGCGCGCAATCTGCAGGTGCTGATCCAGCGCGATCGTGTTGCCGAACCAGGCGAGGTTAGTCGAGTTGACCAGCACGCCCGCCGGCGTGTCGCTCTCGCGGATGTTCCGCGCGATCTCCTCGCCAAAAATATCTTCATAGCAGATGTCGACGGCCACCGGCTGGTTGTGCACGATGAACGGTTTCTGCACCGGTGCGCCGCGCGCGAAATCGCCGAGCGGAATGCTCATCAGATTCACGAACCAGTGGAAGCCCCACGGTACGAATTCGCCGAACGGCACGAGATGGTGTTTGTCGTAGCGATACACGTCGCGGGTGCCCGGCGTGACGCCGAACAGGCTGTTCGTATAGTCGATCACCTGGCCTTCCGGCGTGATCGTGCCGCCGATCGCACCGAACAGAATCGCAGTGCCAGTCGTATCTGAGAAGGTGCGCACCGCCGACGCGAACTGCGGCGGCAATTGCTGTGCGAGCACCGGAATGGCGGTTTCCGGCGTGACGATCAGGTCAGCTGGCTTCGACGTGATCATCTGCTGATACTGGTCGATCGCGGCGCGCATGCCGGCTTCTTCGAACTTCATTTCCTGTTTGACGTTGCCTTGCAGGAGGCGCACCGTCAGCGGCGCGTTGGCGGGCAGTGTCCATTGCACGAGCGGCAGCAGCAGGCCTACCGCGATCAGCACAATCGCGATTCCGCCTGGCACCGCGACGCGCGCGATACTGCGTTTAGCCCCATTCGCCGTATTTCCCGCATTGCCGCCGTCGGTGGCATCGAGCTGCGCGCGCGAAGCCAGCAACGGCGCCAGCGCCTGCACGATCAACGCCGCCACCAACGCCAGCATCCAGCCGACGCCGTACACGCCCGCTACCGGCGCAAATCCGGCGAACGGGCCGTCCACCTGCGCGTACCCGCTCGCGAGCCACGGAAAGCCCGTGAACACGGTGCCGCGCAACCATTCACCGATTGCCCATGCGCTCGCAAAAGCCAGCGTGCCGTGCCAGGTCGGCGAGAACGGTTTGTCGGTGTCTGACGCACCGTTGCGTGCGTGACCCGCGCAGAACGACCAGACGCCTGCAGCGAGCGCCGGATACACCGCCAGATATAGCGAAAACAGCCCGACCGCCGCGCCCGCGAGCGGTGCGGCCATGCCACCGTAGTAGTGCATGCTGACGTACAGCCACCACACGCCCGTGACGAAGTTGCCGAAGCCGAAAGCACCGCCGGTCAACGCGGCACTTTTCCAGCCGGTCGTCCGCGTGAGCCATGCGAAGAAGAACACGAAGATCACGAGTTCGAGCCAGCCGCCATGCGGCGTTGGCGCGAACGACAGCGTGTTGGCCGCACCGGCGACCAGTGCGACGAGGTAATGCCAGCGGGGCAATGCACGGCCGCGTGTTTCTCGGGCGGCAGGGGCACTCACGCCGCGGCGCGAACGGGAAGTAATCGGGTCGGCCATTGTTGCGCGGTCGGCGTGAGGAGTTGAAGAAGCGAAGAAAAGAAGCGGATCAGGTCTGCACGTGCTGTGCTTCGCGCTCGCGCTGGCCGGCGAGCGGGTCGCGGCGCACCAGCAGCATGTGAATCTGGCGGGCGTCGCCGCGCAGAATCTCGAAGATCAGATCGTCAAGGCGGACTTTTTCGCCACGATGCGGCACCCGTCCGAAATGGTGCGTGACGAGACCGCCGATCGTATCGACTTCGTCGTCCGAATAGTGGGTGCCGAAGGCTTCGTTGAACTGCTCGATTTCGGTGAGCGCGCGCACGCGGAAGCGCCCGTCCGGCGAGGCGATGATGTTGCCGCTTTCCTCGTCGAAGTCGTACTCGTCTTCAATATCGCCGACGATCTGTTCCAGCACGTCTTCGATCGTGATCAGGCCGGCCACGCCGCCGTATTCGTCGACCACCACCGCGAGGTGATTGCGATTCACGCGGAAGTCGTGCAGCAGCACGTTCAGGCGCTTCGACTCCGGAATGAAGACGGCCGGGCGCAGCATGCCGCGCACGTCGAATTCGTCTTCAGCGTAGTAGCGCAGCAGGTCTTTCGCGAGCAGCACGCCGATGATGTTGTCGCGATTGCCTTCGAAGACCGGATAGCGCGAGTGCGCTTTCTCCAGCACGTAGGGGATGAATTCGGCGGGATTGTCCGCGATGTTGATCGCGTCCATTTGCGCGCGCGGCACCATGATGTCGCGTGCGCTGAGTTCGGACACCTGGAACACGCCCTCGATCATCGACAGCGAGTCGGCGTCGATCAGGTTGCGCTCGTGCGCGTCCTGCAGGATTTCCAGGAGTTCTGCGCGCGAGTCGGGCTCGGGCGAGATGAAGTCGGTCAAACGCTCGAGGAGTGAGCGCTTTTCTTGCGGTTTGTCGGTTTGTCGTCGACTGGGATACGTGTCGTTCATGGTAGTGCGCCCGGCGAGACTGGGCGCGCTGTTGCAGAGCATTAAGGATACACCAGGCACATGGCAGGACCGTGTCCTGCCTGGCTGGGCGATGAGTTGATGTGACAAAACTGCCCGGCCGCGTGCGGCGGGCGTAGGTCAATCCTAACTGATTACGAGAGGAAAAGCGTTTTCGAGCAAAAAAGCGCGCCTTACGGCTGCCGTGCGGTGTCGGCACGGCGACGTGGCGGGGAGTGCTTATTTGCTGGTCTCGGACTGCGCTTGCTGGTCTGGGCTTGACGAGTCAGCTTCGCGACCCGCTTCACGGCTTTCTTCGCGGCAACGCTCGAGCAGCGCTTCGAGCGCGCGGTCGGGCATGCCGCTTTCGCGCAGCGCATGGACGGTGCGGCTGACGTAGTCGAGCGTGGTGCCGTAGCGGCCGCATGCGCAGCCAAACACGGTTTTGACCACCTCGTCGCGCAGCTTGCCGGTGTAGGTTGGCACGTCGCGGCGCATCACGAACGCGAGCGCGTCGACGCGCCGGCCGTCGGCGAGCACGCAGGGCAGCCACGCCGGGCGGTATGAACCCATCGGCATTTCACGGCGCCACAATGCTTCCAGATGCGGCATCGCACCCTCGGCGGCGAGGCGGAAGGCAATGCCGGAGCACGAGCCGCCGCGATCCAGCGCAAGTACGAGGCCTGGTTGTTCAGGGGTGCCGCGATTCACGCGCGACCACAGATACAGTCCGCGGTGGTAGCCATGCACCTTCGAGCGGGCCGCTTCGACGGTGGGCAGACCGGGATTCCAGATCAGCGAACCATAGCCGAACAGCCACAGATCGCTCTTTCGGTCCCAGTCGCGCAACGTGCATTCAAGCGACGCGCGTAACTCCTCCGCCGTCAGCAGCCGCGATTCACCGAGCGCGGGCGGATAGTCCGGGCAAGGCGTGCTTTGGGTATCGGCTTCAGGGGACGAAGTGCTCACGGTGGTTTCTGACGATGACGGCAAAGACTATTGATAAGGATCCGGGAAACCGAGCTTGCCGAGGATTTCGGTTTCGATCGCTTCCATCTCCTCGGCTTCTTCCTCGACCTCATGGTCGTAGCCTTGCGCATGGAGGGCGCCGTGCACCAGCAGATGCGCGTAGTGCGCGAGGAGCGGCTTGCCCTGCTCGGCGGCTTCTTTTTCCACCACTGGACAGCACAGGATCAGGTCGCCCGTCACCGGATCGTCTTCCGATTCGGCATACGCAAACGTCAGCACGTTGGTCGAATAATCCTTGCCGCGATAGGTGCGGTTCAGCGTACGGCCTTCTTCGGCGTCGACGAAACGCACGGTCAGCTCACCGTCTGCGAAGAGCGCCGCCTTGATCCAGCCGGCCACGGTGGCGCGCGGCAGCAGCGCCTTGTGTTCCGGCCAGGCTTTGGCGGCCGGGAATTGCAGATTCAACGTTAGTTTCGGTGCGCGGCTCATGCGGTGTCGATTTGTTGCTTGGGTTGCTGCGGCATATCCAGTGGAATTCAACGCAAATATTAATGACGCAAATCGCGCCGCGAATTAGCGGGAATCCGCCGGATTGGCGGTCTTCTGCGAATGCGCATCGTACGCCTCCACAATTCGCGCGACCAGCGGATGCCGCACCACGTCCGCGCTGGTAAAGCGCGTGAGCGCAATGCCGCGCACGTCCGCGAGGACCTGCTGTGCTTCGATCAGCCCGCTCTTCGCCCCGCGCGGCAAGTCGACCTGGGTCGTGTCACCGGTAACCACCGCTTTTGAGCCGAAGCCGATCCGGGTGAGGAACATTTTCATCTGTTCGGGCGTGGTGTTCTGCGCCTCGTCGAGGATGATGAACGCGTGATTCAGCGTGCGGCCGCGCATGTACGCGAGCGGTGCGATTTCGATCATCTGCCGCTCGAACATTTTGGCGGTCTTGTCGAAGCCGAGCAGGTCGTACAGCGCGTCATACAAAGGACGCAGATACGGATCCACCTTCTGTGCCAGATCGCCCGGCAAAAAGCCGAGGCGTTCGCCCGCTTCGACGGCCGGACGCGTCAGCACGATGCGTTTGACCTGATCGCGCTCCAGCGCGTCCACCGCGCAAGCCACGGCCAGATACGTCTTGCCTGTACCCGCCGGACCGACGCCGAAGGTCACGTCATGCGCAATGATCTGCTTCAGATACTCGCGTTGCGCCGGCGTGCGGCCGCGCAGATCGGCGCGCCGCGTGTACAGCTTCGGGCCGAGTTCTTCGAGGTCTTCGTCGCCGTTGTCGGCTGGCTGGTCGAACGGATGATCCGGATTGCCCGGAAAGCGCGAGTCGACGGTTTCATCGACGTGGCCATGACTGTTGCCGTTCGTGCGATGCCGTGCCGGCTGACGCACTTCGACGAGCGCGAGCTGAATGTCGTCGACCGACAGCGGCGCCTGCGAGTTGTTGTAGAACTTTTCGAGCGCGGTGAGCGCGAGTTTCGCGCCGCGCCCGCGAATCGTGATGCGGTGGCCACGGCGTTGCAGCGTCACGTCGAGCGCCTGCTCGATCTGCCGCAGATTCTCGTCGAGCGGTCCGCAGAGGTTGGCGAGCCGCGCGTTGTCGTCGCGCGGTGCGGTGAATTCCAGATGCTGCTGAGTGGTCTTCAAGGCGGTGGATCGATCCTGTCGGGTTTGTGACGCTGGCTGGCGTCGCTCAGTGGGTGGTTGCGGGCATGTCGTCGTGCACCAGCACGAGTTCGCCACGTAACGAATGTGGGTACGCATGGACGATTTTCACGTCCACCATCTGACCGATCAGCCGCGCGTGCGATGCAATCGGCGCCGGGAAATTCACCACACGGTTGTTCTCGGTGCGGCCCGCGAGTTCGTTCGGGTCTTTGCGCGCCGGGCGCTCGACCAGAATCCGCTCGACCTTGCCGACCATCGAATCGCTGATGCGCTGTACGTTTTCTTCGATCGTAGCCTGCAGATGGTACAGACGCTTGAGCTTCACTTCGTGCGGCGTATCGTCGTGCAGATTCGCGGCCGGTGTGCCGGGACGCGGGCTGTAGATGAACGAGAAGCTCGTGTCGTACTTCATCTCGTGGATCAACGTCATCATCTTGTCGAAGTCTTCTTCCGTTTCGCCGGGGAAGCCGACGATCATGTCGGTCGACAAAGACAGGTCCGGGCGGATCGCGCGCAGCTTGCGGATCACCGACTTGTATTCGAGCACGGTGTAGCCGCGCTTCATCGCCATCAGGATGCGGTCGGAGCCATGCTGCACCGGCAGGTGCAGGTGGCTGACGAGCTTCGGCACCTTGGCGTAGGTGTCGATCAGGCGCTGCGTGAATTCCTTCGGATGCGACGTGGTGTAGCGGATTCGTTCGATGCCCGGAATATCCGCGACGTATTCGATCAACTGAGCGAAGTCGGCGATTTCGCTCGAGCCAAGCGTGATGCCGGCACGGTACGCATTCACGTTCTGACCGAGCAATGTGACTTCACGCACGCCCTGGTCGGCGAGGCCGGCGATTTCGGTCAGCACATCGTCCAGCGGACGCGACACTTCTTCGCCGCGCGTGTACGGCACGACGCAGTAGCTGCAGTACTTGCTGCAACCTTCCATGATCGACACGAACGCGCTCGCGCCATCGACGCGCGCGGGCGGCAGGTGATCGAACTTTTCGATTTCCGGGAACGAGATGTCGACTTGCGCACGGCCGGTTTCGCGGCGCTTGTCGATCATTTGTGGCAGACGGTGCAGCGTTTGCGGCCCGAACACCAGATCGACATACGGTGCGCGCGCCACGATGGACGCGCCTTCCTGGCTCGCCACGCAACCGCCCACACCGATGATCAGATTCGGGTTCGCTTCTTTCAACTCGCGCACACGGCCGAGTTCGGAGAAGACTTTCTCCTGCGCTTTTTCGCGCACCGAGCAGGTATTGAAGAGAATGACGTCCGCGTCTTCCGGCGTGTCGGTCTTGACGAGCCCTTCAGCCGCGCCGAGTACGTCGACCATTTTGTCGGAGTCGTACTCGTTCATCTGGCAGCCGTAGGTCTTTACATAAACTTTCTTGGTCATCGATTTTCGCCGGTCGCAGTGGTTAACCTGGGGGCGTCGTTTAAAAGGTGAAGAGAGGTGAAAACGTGCGAAGGGGCATGGGGCGGCGCTTGGGCCTTGTTTTAGTCCCTGTTTGTGTCCCGTTTGGGTCCATTGGGATCCACTGTCAATGCACGTTTGCAGCGTAGCTCAATATTATAGCCCTTCATCGGATGCGGTTTCTGCCGCGGCTATGGCTCGAGGACGCTCCGGCGGCAAGCCCAGCAGGCCTTCCAGTTCGTCCGACACCTGCGCGAAGCGCTCGCTCAGAAAATCCAGCAGCACGCGCACGCGCGGCGCCATGAAGCGGTTGCGGTGGTAGAGGGCGTGCAGCGGCGCATCCGGATAGCGCCATTCGGGCAGCAGGATTTTCAGGCAGTCGCCGCGCAGGTCCGCTTCCACGTCCCACATCGACTTGATGACGATCCCGTAGCCGCGCCGCGCCCATTCGCGGGCCACGGCGCCGTCGTTCGTTTCCCGGGAGGTTTCGAACGGCACCGTGTAGTGCTGCACTTCGTCGCCGCGTGTGAAACGCCACTCGTTGACCGGACCCGACGCGGTGCCGAGCACGATGCAATCGAAATTCGCCAGATCGTGCGGGTCTTTCGGCTCACCCCTGCGTGCGATGTAGTCCGGCGACGCACACAGCACACGCCGGTTTGGCGCGAGTTTGCGGGCGACCAGCGAGCTGTCCTGCGGCACGCCGAAGCGGATCGCCAGATCGATGTCTTCCTGCACCAGATTCGCTAGCGAGTCCGACAGCGTCAGTGCGAACGTCACTTCCGGGTAAAGCGCGTTGAACTCGTCGAGCCAGTGCATCAGCAGATTGCGGCCGAAGTCCGAGGTCGCGGAGATCCGCACCTTGCCGCGCACTACGCCCTGGCCGGCTTGCAGCACAGCTTCGGCGTCGTCGAGCGATCGCAGTGCCTGGCGGCAGCAGTTCAGGTAGAGGCGCCCCTCGTCCGTGAGCCTGAGCTGGCGGGTCGTGCGCTCGAACAGACGCGCTTTCAGACCGGCTTCGAGTTTGGCCAGCCGCGCGCTGGCGGCGGCCGGCGTCAGGCCCATCTTGCGGCCCGCCGCCGAGAGACTGCCTTGCTGCGCGGCTTCGACGAACAGGCGGATATCACCGAGGTTATCCATCGCGATCTTCCAAAAGAATTTGAAAATGCTTCAAATGCTACGCCAATTATCAAATTGACGTATTCCGCTCACAATGCACTCCTCGTAAACCCTTCGTGCTCCGCGGAGCCTCCGCCATGCAACTCGATCACGCAACGATCGTTACCGCCGACCTCGACACCGCCCGACGTTTCTTCGTCGACGTCGTCGGGTTGGCGCAGGGCGCGCGTCCGCCGTTTTCGATCGACGGCTACTGGTTGTATGCAAACGGCCGCCCGGTGATTCATCTGATCGACGCGACAGTGCCCGCCATAGCGGGCAGGGCGGCGCCACGCATCGACCATATCGCCTTCCGGCTGGAGAGCGCCGACGAGTGGCAGGCGCTATTGCAGCGCCTGCATGCGGCGGACATGCCGTATCAGCGCGCCGAAGTGCCGCAGATGGGGGCGCAGCAAGCCGAATTGCAACTGTTCGTCGCGCTCGCGCCCGGCGTAGTCATCGAATTCGTGACGGCGCAGCGCCACGCTCATTACAGCTAACACGCTCAACTTTAGAACCGGAGTAGAAAAATGCCCATTCCATTACTGGCGCTAGCGATCAGCGCTTTCGCGATCGGTACGACCGAGTTTGTGATCATGGGCTTGCTGCCCGAGGTCGCGCGCGATCTGTCCGTGTCGATTCCGTCGGCCGGTTTGCTGGTGAGCGGTTATGCGCTCGGCGTGGCAGTCGGCGCGCCGCTGCTCGCGGTGGTCACTAGCAAGATGCCGCGCAAGCTCGCGTTGCAGTTGCTGATGGGCGTGTTCATCGTCGGCAATACGCTGTGCGCGATCGCGTCCAGCTATTCGGTGCTGATGATCGCGCGCGTGGTGACGTCGTTCGCACATGGGTCCTTCTTTGGCATCGGCGCGGTGGTGGCGGCTTCGCTCGTGCCGGCTGAAAAGCGGGCGAGCGCGATTGCGCTGATGTTCACCGGCTTGACGCTGGCGAATGTACTTGGCGTGCCGTTCGGCACGTTCGTCGGCCAGGAATTCGGCTGGCGTGCGGCGTTCTGGATTGTCAGCGCGTTCGGCGTGCTGTCGCTGGCGGGCGTGTCGCTGCTGGTGCCGAATCGTCATGATGCCGGCCCGGTCGGCCTGGGCCACGAAGTACGCGTACTGAAGGATCCGCAGGTCTGGACCGCGCTCGCGATGACGGTGCTGGGCTTTGGTGGGGTGTTCGTCGTGTTCACTTATATCGCGCCGATTCTCGAGCAGGTCAGCGGCTTCTCGCCGCGTGGCGTGACGTTGATTCTGGTGCTGTTCGGCGTGGGTCTCACGATCGGCAACACCGTGGGCGGCAAGCTCGCGGACCGTGCGCTGATGCCTTCGCTGATGGGTATTCTGGTGGCGCTCGCGGTGGTGATGGCAATTTTCGCGCGCACCAGTCATTCGCAGGTGGCTGCGGCGATTACCATTTTCGTCTGGGGTATTGCTGCGTTCGCGACCGTGCCGCCGTTGCAGATGCGCGTGGTCGAGAAGGCCGCTGCCGCGCCAAATCTGGCTTCGACGTTGAACATCGGCGCATTCAACGTGGGCAATGCGGGCGGCGCGTGGCTCGGCGGTCTGGTGATCAATCATGGCCATTCGCTCGATACGCTGCCGTGGGTCGCGGCGGCGGTCAGCGTGGCGGCGTTGCTGCTCACGTGGTTCGCGGCGCGGATGGATGCGCCGGCATCGGTCGTCGCGCAGCGCGCATGAGCGTGCCTGGGTGTGCATGAGTCGCACCTGATCTCCCGGATGGATGTGCCGAGTGCGTGTACGCGCTCGAGCGCATCTGGGTCCGAACACGTCCATATGAAAAATTCGCACAAGCTTTGCGAGAATCGTCCTCCGCAATGCTGATAACAGTGTGAAGATAACTTCGTTGGGCGCGGCAAGGCGCGATGCTATCTTGCTTCCACTAACCGCTTGCCCGCCGTCCGGCGGCGCTACTGGAGGCAATCATGCATTCCCCGCTTGCGCTGGTTCGCGATCCCACGGCTGACACCGATGCGTCGCCGCGTGCCGCCGAACCCTTCGATGCTCTTGAATATCTGGTCGGCGTGAATCTCGCCCGTTTGCGCGCCGAGCGCCAACTTTCGCTCGACGCCCTGGCCCGCGCTTCCGGCGTCTCGCGAGCGATGCTCGCGCAGATCGAGTCGGCGCGCAGCGTGCCCTCCATCAAGGTGCTGTGCAAGGTCGCAGCGGCGTTGAAGGTATCGGTGGCGGCGTTCTTGCGGCGTCATGCGACCAACGGCTTCGAGCATTTGCCGGCTGAGCGGTCGTCGCGGCTCGTCAGTTCGAATGGACGCTACTCGGCCCGGCCGCTTTATCCCGACGCCGAGCCGACTGCCGCCGAGTTTCACGAGTTGCGTATCGCGCCGTTGCATACCGAGGCCGGCACGCGCCGCGCGCCGGGCACCACGGTGAATCTGGTGGTGAGCGAAGGCACGCTGGAAGTCAGCGTGCACGATCAGCGCCAATTATTGGCCACCGGCGACGCGATCGTGTTCGACGCCGACCAGCCGCACAGCCTGCGCAATCCTGGTGACACCGAAGCGCGTGCGTTTCGTGTGACGCTGAAGGCGGAAACGCCGCCGCGTTGGGATGTGCCTGCGCCGCACGATTTGACACGGCAGGCCGCGCCGGTCTGATACGTCAGGATTTTGATGACGGATCCGCTGCGAAGCAGAGATGTCCGTCTAATCAGTAGGGGTTGCGCTGCAGGTCTCGCGCGACTGTTGTATGCTTTGCCAGCCGGTCGATCCGGCAATCAGTGCGTCTTCAGGGCGGGGCGAAATTCCCCACCGGCGGTATGCCGGCAGCGCGAAAGCGTGAGCCGGTGAGCCCGCGAGCGCCCGCGTCGTCAATGTATTTGGCACTGTGCAACTAGGTTGCATGGGACCAGAGTAAGCGCTAAAGCGCTAACTCTGTTCGACACGGGGTCAGCAGATCTGGTGAGAAGCCAGAGCCGACGGTTAGAGTCCGGATGGAAGAAGATGTGCAGATAGTCATGTTCGTTTCCGTGGCGCCGCCCGAGGTTGGAGCGGTGCGCGAGCGCCGCTTTGCGCGGTGTTCAACGGCGCGTCTTTGCCTGTTTGCAATGCCCTGAAACGTTTTTCGCCCAACTTTTGCGATGAGCGTTTCAACTATGTCCTTTGCTACTTTTCCTGCTCCGTCGGTGATTGCGGATAGCGCAATTCTCGATCTCCCCCTGCTCGCCACCGAGCCCGTTCCGCCGCGTATCGCGGCTGCCTTGCAAGCCATGCGCGATGGCCGCGCTGTCGTCCTGCAAGACGATCACGACCGCGAGAACGAAGCTGATCTGATCGTCTCCGCCGAGCGTCTTTCCGTCGAAACCATGGCCTTGCTGATCCGCGAATGCAGCGGCATCGTCTGCCTGTGCCTGCCCGACGACAAAATCCGCGCGCTTGAACTGCCGCCGATGGCAGTCAACAACGAAAGCCGTCACGGCACCGCGTTCACGGTCTCGATCGAAGCCCGCGATGGGGTGACGACCGGCGTGTCCGCACTCGATCGCGTGACGACGATTCGCGCGGCAATCAGCGATACGGCGAAGCCTGCCGATATCGTGCGCCCGGGTCACGTCTTCCCGTTGCGCGCGCAGCCCGGCGGTGTACTCGCGCGTCGCGGCCACACCGAAGGCACGGTCGATCTGGCAATTCTCGCGGGTCTGAAACCGGCCGGTGTGCTGTGCGAACTGATGAACGCGGACGGCACGATGACGCGCGGCGCGGACGTGGAGCGCTTCGCCGCACAACACAATCTGCCGATGCTGACGATCGCCGAGCTGGTTGAATTCCGCCAGGCGCTGGCGACGGCGCGCGAATGCGTTGCCGACGAGGCTTGATGCGTTAAGCGGTGCCGCGTGCGGCGATCTGTTGGCGGTGGAGCGCGGGCGTTCTTTCGCGCTATACGACGGCAGCGATGCCCGCCAGAGCGAACTTCACGCATTCTCGCGCGTTTGAAAAAAGCCAGCTTCGATGAACTGCACCCCGAATCATTGGACGGATGTCCAGCCTTGCGGGGTTAGTTCACGATAGCCGGCTTTCTTATTGCTGCGCCCGTTAAGACTGCACGTCGCCGAATTCGCCTCGCACACCGGCTTCAACCAGTGCGGGCAGCTCATCCATATGCTTCATGATGCGTGTCATGCCCATTTTGCGCAGCGCATCCGCGTAACCATCTGGGATATGGCTCGCACCGACGAAGGCAATCGTCTTCATGCCTGCCGCACGCGCCGCATTCAAACCCGCGACACTATCTTCCACGACGACGCATCGCGCCGGGTCCACGCCTAGCGTATTCGCAGCGAACAGATACACATCCGGATAAGGCTTTGGCCGCGCCACCTGTTCGGCGCTAAAAATCCGCTCGCCGAAAATTTGTTGCAGGCCCGCGCGCCGCACCGACGCATTCACGCGCGCCATCCGGCTGTTCGACACGACCGCGGCCGGCAGCGTCACGCGTTGCAAGGCCTCGCGCACGCCGTTGATCGGGCTGAGCGATGCGGCGAGCGCAAGCTCGACATTGTGTTCGATCGTACTGAAGAAATCGGCGGGTAGCGTGATATCGAACGACTTCTCGATGCCTTCGAGAAAGCGCGAGGTCTGCTGGCCGAACGCCGTTTTGACGACCGGTTCGAAATCGAGACCGGGGAAGGAGGCGGACAGTGTTTCGAGCAACACGCGGTCAGCGATGATTTCGCTGTCGACGAGCACGCCGTCGCAGTCACAGATGAGGTGGTCGATCATGCTTTAAAACGGAAAGCGAGAGGCACGCGAGCAGGACAGTTGCAAGCTCATGCGCGGAGATTGAAAGCATCATGATACGTGCTTTGGCGCCGCGTGCGCGGCGCCATCGCTTTCCGCCGGCGCTTATTTGCGCCGTTGAACGTGCTTTGAGTGGGGCTTTGGTGGCCCCTTTAGTGCGTGCTCTATGCGCGCGGCCAGATCAGTGCGCGTGCAGGTACAGATACAGACCCGCTGCCACCGCGCCGCCCAGCAACGGACCGCACACCGGAATCCACGAATATCGCCAGTCGCTGTCGCGCTTGCCCGGAATCGGCAGCAGCGCGTGCATCAGGCGCGGGGACAGGTCGCGCGCTGGGCTCATCGCGTAACCGGTCGGGCCACCGAGTGAAATACCGATGCCGAGCACGAGCAGGCCGACCGGCAGCGCGTCGAGCGCACCCAGGCCGACTTGCGGCGAAGCCAGATACAGCACGCCGAGAATCAGCACGAAAGTCGCGATCATTTCGGTGAGCAGGTTATGCGGCACGCTGCGAATCGCGGGCGACGTGCAGAACACGCCGAGCTTCACGTCGGCATCGCCTTCTTTGTTGAAGTGCTGACGATACGCGACCCACACGAGCAGGGCGCCCGCCATGCCGCCGAGCATCTGCGCCGCGATGTAGCCAGGCACTTTGGCCCACGCGAATTTACCTGCCAGTGCGAGGCTGATCGTCACCACAGGATTCAGGTGCGCGCCGCTGTACGATGCCGTGACGTAGACGGCGATGAACACGGCCATCGCCCAGCCCATCACGATCACGATCAGGTCCGCGCCTTTGCCTTTGGTGCGCGCGAGCAGCACGTTGGCGACCGCGCCGTCGCCGAGCAGCACCAGAATCGCTGTGCCGATGAATTCCGCAATGTAAGGGGACATCGTTGGTTATCCGAAATATAGTTGTTGGGGAAGCCGCGGAATAAGCGGCTTCGTTATGTCGAAAGGTGTCTTGGCGCTATTGGAAAGCGATCAGGGCGTGTCGGCCCAGGCCTTCGCGGCGCGGATCGCGCGCTTCCAGCCGTCGAGGCATTCCTTGACGTCGGCGTGCGGCAGGGCAGGCGTGAAACGGCGATCTAGCGCCCACTGGCTTTGCAGTTCGTCCACGTCTTTCCAGTAGCCGACCGCGAGACCGGCCAGATACGCCGCGCCCAATGCGGTCGTTTCCGATACCTTCGGCCGTACTGCATCGACGCCGAGAATGTCCGCCTGGAACTGCATCAGCAGATTGTTCGCGCAAGCGCCGCCGTCCACGCGCAATTCGCCAATGCGAATGCCGGAGTCGGCCTCCATGGCTTTCAGCACGTCGAGCGATTGATAGGCGATCGAGTCGAGCGCAGCGCGGGCGATATGCGCCGAGCTCGTGCCGCGAGTCACACCGAACAGCGTGCCGCGAGCACGGGCATTCCAGTGCGGCGCGCCGAGCCCTGCAAATGCGGGCACGAGATACACGCCATCGCTGTGCGATACGCTGCGCGCAAGCGTTTCGATTTCCGTGGCGTTCTTGATGATGCCGAGGCCGTCGCGCAGCCATTGGACCACCGCGCCGCCGATGAAAATACTGCCTTCGAGCGCGTAGTTGATCTGGTCGCCGATCTGCCACGCGATGGTGGTGACGAGATTGTTCTTCGATTCGATCGGCTTGTCGCCAGTGTTCATCACGAGGAAGCAGCCAGTGCCGTAGGTGTTCTTCACCATGCCCGACTGCGTGCACATCTGGCCGAACAGGGCCGCGTGCTGGTCGCCGGCAATGCCCGCGAGCGGAATCTTGGAGGCGAACACGGTGGTCTTGGTCGGTCCGTACACTTCCGATGACGCACGCACTTCCGGCAGCATGTTGCGCGGAATGTCGAGCGCTTCGAGCAGTTCGTCGTCCCACTTCAGCGTGTGGATATTGAACAGCATCGTGCGCGACGCGTTGGTCACATCGGTGACATGCAGACCACCCTTGGTGAAGTTCCACACGAGCCAGCTATCCACTGTGCCGAAAGCGAGACGGCCTTGCTTCGCTTTTTCGCGTGCACCTTCGACGTTGTCGAGAATCCAGCGGATCTTGGTCGCCGAGAAGTACGAGTCGATCGGCAGACCGGTTTTCGCGCGGACTTTTTCTTCGAGACCTTGCTCTTTAAGCTGATCGCAGAAGTCGGCAGTGCGGCGGTCTTGCCAGACGATCGCGTTATAGATCGGGTGGCCGGTTTCGCGGTCCCACACGATGGTGGTCTCACGCTGATTGGTAATGCCGATCGCGGCGATTGAGGTGCCGTTCATGCCGGCACGCGTGACCGCTTCGGCTGCGACGCCGGCCTGCGTCGACCAGATTTCCTGCGGATCGTGCTCGACCCAGCCCGGACGCGGATAGATTTGCTGGAATTCTTTCTGAGCGGTCGACACGATATTGCCGAGCCGGTCGAACAGCATCGCGCGGGAGCTGGTAGTGCCTTGGTCAAGCGCGAGGATGTACTGATCCTGCATTGTCTCTTCTCCATGCGTTTTATGAATCGCCGGGCTGCTGACCGGCGACGGGAACGGCTTGTTGTTTTAAGCGGGCTGCAACAGTTTGAGCTTGTGCGTCCCGGCTTTGTCAGTAGCCGAGGGGTGAAAATCGATTCGGTTCGTGCGGGTTCATCCGCGTAGCCAGGCCGCGTTGCTATAGCCTGACTCAGTGACCTAACTCAGTGACCTGATTAACGGGCTTAACTAAGCGTTCTGTCGGACCGGCTCGCGGTCGAGCCACGTGTCGATGTCGCGTGTGATCGAATCGAGCGTGCCCGGTTCGAGGTGCAGGCCGAGTTTCGAGCGGCGCCACAACACGTCCTGCGCGCTGCGCGCCCATTCGGTGTCGCGCAGGTAAGCGAGTTCTGCTTCGTAGAGACCTGGCGCGAAAGCACGGCCGAGGTCTGCGACCGAACGCGCGTTGCCAATGACGTGCTTCACGCGCGTGCCGTACGCACGGGCTAGGCGGTGAGCCAGGTCGGCGGGCAACCAGGGATTCTGCTGCTTGAAGCCGGCGAGGAAGCGCTCGAAGCTGGCTTGCGGAATATCGCCACCGGGCAAGGGCACACCGGCCGTCCACGAAGGCGTGCCGTTATGCAACGCGTGCGCGAGTTTGTCGACGGCTTCTTCCGCCAGCTTGCGGAACGTCGTGATCTTGCCGCCGAACACTGACAGAAGCGGCGCCTCGCCTGCGGGCGCATCGAGTTCCAGCGAGTAATCGCGCGTGACCGCCGACGGGTTGTCCGCGCCTTCTTCCTCGAGCAGCGGACGCACGCCCGAGTAGGTCCAGCGCACGTCTTGCGGCGAGATCTTCTGCTTGAAGTAGCGGTTGATCGAGTCGCACAGGTACTGTATTTCGTCAGCGTCGATCGCTACTTTCGACGGGTCGCCGCGATATTCGAGGTCGGTCGTGCCGATCAGCGTGTAATCGTGTTCGTACGGAATCGCAAAGATGATCCGCTTGTCCGGATTCTGGAAGATGTACGCATGATCGTGTTCGAACAGACGGCGCGTGACGATATGGCTGCCTTTCACCAGGCGCACGCTGTGCGTCGCCTCGCGGCCGAGCGCGCCATGCAGCAATTCGCCGACCCACGGGCCCGCCGCATTCGCAATCGAGGCCGCGCGCACGTCGAGGATCGTGCCGTCCGAGCGCTTGAGTTGCGCGCGCCATTCGCCGCCGGCACGCACGGCGCTCAGCAGCTTGGTGCGCGTGAGAATCTTTGCGCCGCGCTCCTGCGCATCCAGCGCGTTCAGCACGACCAGACGCGCATCGTTCACCCAACCGTCCGAATACACGAAGCCGCGCTTGATCGAATCGACCAGCGGTGCGCCGGCAGGGTGGTTGCGCATCACGATGCCGCGCGAGCCTGGCAGCAGTTCGCGTTTGGCGAGGTGATCGTAAAGGAACAGGCCGGCGCGGATCAGCCAGGCCGGCCGCAGATCGGGCATGTGCGGCATGACGAAGCGTAGCGGCCACATGATGTGCGGCGCCGCGCGCAGCAGCGTTTCGCGTTCCTGCAGGGCTTTGCGGACCAGCCTGAACTCGCGGTATTCGAGGTAGCGCAGGCCGCCGTGGATCAGCTTGGTACTGGCCGACGACGTATGTGCCGCCAGATCGTCCTGTTCGCAGAGCAGTACCGACAGGCCGCGGCCCGCCGCATCGCGTGCGATGCCTGCGCCGTTGATCCCACCGCCCACGACGAGCAAATCGTATCTCGAGCCTTGCGTCACCTGCTGTGTCCCCTGCGTCTGTTCCGGAAGCCGTTTGGAAAAACTATCGAACCGATAGTGTTCGTTTTCGAACTTTAATGAACATATTCGAAAAAGTAAAGTTCGGTTTTCTTACGCGCACTTCTAACGGCTGGCTAAGGTGGTGGCGTAACGCGCGGCCACGGACGATACTCACGGCAGCAGTCATTTCGAGGTGAATTCATGCGTGGACTTTGGATGATCGGCGCTGCTGCGCTCCTGACGGGATGCGTCAGCTCGCCGAGTTTGAACGGAACGATGGGCGCGCCCTCGTTCGCATCGTTGCAGCAGATGTGCAGTGCCCAGACGGTCGATTATGGCAACGACGCGCAAGGCGTCTACGCGACGCTGTTCGACGCGTACGTGGCGAATCGGCGCGGCAAGTTGCCGAAGGACGATTACTGCGCGTTCCAGGCGTCGCTTGCGCAGCATTACACGAGCCTGGCAGTGAGTCCCGACCCGCAGGTGCGTAATCAATGGGTGACGTTCTTCACCGACCAGCGAGCCAAGGCGTTGAGCTGGCGCGCGGCGGCTGATCCGACCTTGCGGGCGGGCTGAGCTTCGCGCCCGGACCTCGCTTCCCGGTGCCGCCCACCGGGTTATTCGCGTTGAGTGAGTTGAAGTGCTGAAGGGCTAGCCGCGCTGCGGCTGGGCCCCGCGCCACAACATCCCGCGAATCTGCGCGAGCACAGCCTCGCGCGTCGGCGCGTTGCTCGCGGCGGCTTGCTGCGCCTGTGGCAACGGCAACTGGTTGGCGAGTGCCAGCATGGTGAAGCCGTGCAGGCTTGCCCAGTAGGCATAGCCGATCAATTGTGGATCGCCTTCCAGAATGCCCGCGGCAACCAGTTGCTCAAAGTGCACCCCGAGCATGCGCCAGGCACGCTGCGACGCGGCGGTGAGTTCCGGGTACGCGCCTTCCTGCTGATTCAGATCGAACATCAGGCGGTAGGCGTGCGGTTCGTCGAGTGCGAACGACACGTAGGCGTCGCTGATAGCGGAGCGGTCGGTCGCGGACGTTTCCTTGGCCACTGCCTCGAGCCGCGCCGCGAAGCGGTTGAACGCCGCGGTGCGGACCATTGCAAGGATCTCGTCCTTGTCGCGGAAGTAGCGATAGGGCGTCATCGCGCTGCAACCCAGCTCCTTCGCCAGTTCGCGCATCGTCACGCCTTGCGCGCCGCGCGTGGCGAACGCATTTTCGGCCACGCGCCGCATGGTTTCGCGGAAATGCTGGATGTCGTCGGAGGAGAGCGTTTTTGGCATGCGCGAAGGCAGAAGGTCCGTCGCGTCAATTTACTGTGTAAATGAATTGGGCACAACAAAGCGGCCGTTTATGCGGCCGCCTGGCTCGAGACAACAAATGCGCGGCGGCATGAAAGAGACAAGGATGCGCGCAATGTCACTGCGGCGCAGCCCGTTGTCATGCTGCCGGTCCTTGGCTTCAAAACCCAGCGTGCTACGACAAACGCTTGATGGCCCGGAGTGCGTTGTCGCCGATTTCTGTCACGCGCCATTGTTCGTTGCCCGACGCGAGCCGTTCGAGTTGCACAAGCTGGCGTTCCAGCAGGGCGTCGAGTTCTTCTCGCTCCATGTCGACTTGATTGGGAGCGTCCTTGACGAGCAACAACGTGGCGAATTCATGCGGACTCAGCATCGTTCTCTCCATGTCAAGCTAACGCGGACGGCCTTGCCGGCGACTGGCCAGATGCCAGTGAAGTCCGCTAGAGGATCAGGCGGGAGGTACGGCTATCACGACAGGTTCACGCTGCCAGCACTCCGTGCAACGCGGAACGGACGCTGGGGAACTGGAGTGTAGTCAAACGCCCGTTAAACACCAAAGGGGCCCCAGTAAATTTTCCCTTTGACAATTGGAGCCCGCAGAGGCGGTTTGGAGCAGCGGCCAAATCCTTGATTTCACTCGAAGTTTCGCGTGCACTGCAACATGGCCGAAGACGCCTGGAATTACTCGGCGATATACACCTGGCAGTTGGCGGCGGCGAGTATTTCGTTCATCTCGGCGGGCGGCGTGGCGTCGGTGAAAAGTGCGTCGATCTGATCGAGATGACCTTGACGGACGAGCGCCGGGCGGCCGAATTTGGAGTTGTCGGCGGCGAGAAACACCGTGCGCGCATGCTGAATGATCGCCTCGGCCACGCGCACTTCGCGGGTGTCGAAATCGCGCAGCGTGCCATCCGTTTCAATGCTCGACGTTCCGATGATCGCGAAGTCCACCTTGAATTGCCGGATGAAGTCGATTGCCAGTTCGCCGACGATGCCCTTGTCCCACGGCCGCACGATGCCACCCGTCACCAGCACTTCGCAATCCGGATAGCCGCTCATCATGCTGGCGACGTTCAGATTGTTCGTGATCACGCGCAGGCCGCGATGCCGGTTGAGCGCGCGGGCGACTTCTTCGGTGGTTGTGCCGAGGTTGATGAAGAGCGACGCCTGATCGGGAATGTGAGTGGCCACTAGCGTCGCGATGCGCCGTTTCTCGTCATGGAACATCCGCTGACGCGCCGTGTACGAGACGTTCTCGGAGCTCGTCGGCAGGCTGGCGCCACCGTGATAGCGGCGCAGCAGGTTCATGTCGGCGAGCCAGTTGACGTCGCGGCGGATCGTCTGCGGCGTCACGTCGAAGTGGGCCGCGAGGTCGTCCACGGTCACGAAGCCGTCGCGTTGCACCCACTCCAGCAGTTCCTGTTGCCGGGCATTGAGAGTCAGGCGGGGGTCTCGGGTCATGTGTCTCGGGTCGTGGGTTTTTATCGGCGCTGCCCGTCAACGGCGCGATAAGCTGAGCCGGAAAGCGGGTGATGCGTGAACAGGGGTGAACGTATTGTAAGACCATCACACGTCCTGTCCGCTAACTCGTGCGTCATGGTCCGGATCAAGGACGACCGCGCGGCGACCCATTCAGATCATTTGCGCATTTATTCATTTGATAAATGAATTTGTTTTTTGTGCCGGATCGCGCTGCAATTCAAGGTTCCGCGTTTTACTCCGTTTTTACCCGTTTCCCATGGTTTCCGGCGTTCGAGAGCGCGCCGGCCCGCGCTTTCGAGAGTGTTCGACATGACTGGCTTCAACTGGCAAAACCCCTATCCGACACCGCGTCTGCCTGTATTTGCGCGCAACATCGTTTCGACTTCGCACCCGCTCGCGGCACAAGCCGGTCTACGGATGCTGTGGAAAGGCGGCAATGCCGTCGACGCTGCGATCGCGGCGGCCGCCGCCATTACGGTGGTCGAGCCGGTGTCGTGCGGCCTTGGCGGCGACGCCTTCGCGCTGGTGTGGGACGGCAAGAAACTGCACGGCCTGAACGCTTCAGGCGTGTCGCCGGCGGCCTGGAACGTCGATTACTTCAAGCGTAAATACGGTGAGGAAAACGGTCTCGCCAAACAACCCAAGCGCGGTTGGGATGCGGTGACCGTCCCGGGCGTGATTGCTGGCTGGGAGGCGCTGCACCAGAAATTTGGCTCGCTGCCGTTCGCCGATCTGATGGAACCGGCAATCGAAATCGCCGAGCGTGGTCACGCGGTGGCGAGCATCGTCGCTTACAAATGGGCGGCCGCCGTGCCGGAATTGAAGGACCTGCCGGGCTTCGCGCAAACCTTCATGCCACGCGGCCGCGCGCCGGAAGTCAGCGAGCTGGTGCGCTTTCCCGGTCACGCGAAGACCCTGCGCAAGCTCGCTGAACAAGGCCCGCGTGCGTACTACGAAGGCGAGATCGCCGAACAGATCGCGGCGTTTGCGCGTGAAGGCGGCGGCGCGTTGACTCTCGACGATCTGCGCAACTACAAAGCGGATTGGGTCGAGCCGATCGGCAAGGATTATCGCGGCTACACCGTGCATGAAATTCCGCCGAACGGCCAGGGCATCGCGGCGCTGATCGCGTTGGGCATCCTCGAAAAATTCGATGTGAAAGAACTCGCCGTCGACAACGTCGAGTCGCAGCATTTGCAGATCGAAGCGATGAAGCTGGCGTTCGCCGATGTCTACCGCTACGTCGCCGATCCGCGGTCGATGGAAGTGACGCCCGAGCAGATGCTCGACGATGCCTATCTGACCTCGCGCGCGAAGCTGATCGATCACAAGCGCGCCACGCAATTCGACTTCGGCATGCCGAAGGCCGGCGGCACGATCTACATGTCGGTCGCCGACGAGCGCGGCATGATGGTCAGCTTCATCCAGTCGAACTACATGGGCTTTGGCTCGGGCATCGTGGTGCCGGACAGCGGCATCGCGATGCAGAACCGCGGCTGCGGCTTCTCGATGGATCCGAAGTCGCCGAACGTGGTGGAAGGCGGCAAGCGGCCGTTCCATACCATCATCCCGTCGTTCCTGACGCAGCAGGTGGACGGCAAGCAGGAAGCGGTGATGAGCTTCGGCGTAATGGGCGGCGATATGCAGCCGCAAGGGCACCTGCAATCGATCGTGCGGATGCTCGATTACGGTCAGCAACCGCAGGCCGCCTGCGATGCGCCGCGCTGGAAGGTCAACCGCGACTTCACCATCGACATCGAATCGACGCTCGATCCGAAGACCGCTGCGGCCCTGCAGAAGTTGGGCCACACGATCAAGTCGGTCGACGATCCGTACATGGATTTCGGCTCTGGCCAGTACATCTGGAAGCTCGACCGGAACGATCCGGACCGTGGCTATGTGGCGGCGAGCGATAGTCGTCGCGACGGGCTGGCAGCCGGGTTCTGATCGACGCAGACGAAGCGCGACGCCGTCTACGCGGCGGTCGCGCTTCGCTGCATCCGGCGGCGATGCATGAAGCATCGCGTATGGATCAGCATCAAGAAATCGTAATTAAAGCAAGGCGTTGCGCGCAACCTGAACGGACTGCGCGCAACAGCCTCGCATCGAGCACCTCATGCGCATTCAGCGCAACCAGCATCAGGCAGGGCAGGAGACATCATGAATACCCCCACGTCGCAATCCGCGACAGCATTCCCCCATTCCACGTCCGCACCGCTTTCTAAAGCGATGGTGCGGCGTATCGTGTTTTCGTCCTCGGTTGGCAATGCGCTGGAGTGGTTCGACTTTCTGGTCTACGGCTACTTCGCGACCATCATCGCGAAACAGTTCTTCCCGATGCAGGACGAATGGCTCTCGACGCTGCTCGCCATCGCCACCTTCGGCATCTCCTTCCTGATGCGGCCGCTTGGCGCCGTCGTGTTGGGCGTCTACGGCGATCGCAAGGGCCGTAAGGCGGCGCTCACCCTCGCTATCGCGCTGATGATGGTCGGCACCTTCACGATGGCGGTGATGCCGTCGTACGCGTCGATCGGTATCGCCGCGCCCGTGCTGATCCTGTTTGCGCGGCTCGTGCAAGGCTTCGCGGTGGGCGGTGAGTTCGGCAGTGCGACAGCCTTCATGGTCGAGCACAGCGCGTCGCGGCGTGGCTATTACGCAAGTTGGCAGTTCGCAAGCCAGGGCCTCGCCGCGATCACGGCGGCGGCCTTTGGCTCGCTTCTGACCGCCTGGATGCCACCCGAGCAACTCAATAGCTGGGGCTGGCGCCTGCCGTTCATGTTCGGTCTGCTGGTTGGGCCGGTGGGTTATTACATCCGTTCGCATCTCGACGAGACGCCGGAGTTTCTCGCGTTGCGTGAAGCGCGTGAGACTGCGGGCAAGCCTCACGCGACGCCTGAAAAGGGCGCGTCGTTCAGCAACCAGTGGGTGAATCTGCTGCTGGCCGTGGGTATCGTTGCGCAGTCGACAGTCGGCGTGTACGTGTTGCAACTCTACATGCCGATGTACGCGGTCAAGCAGTTGCACATGCCGGCGGCGGCGTCGTTCGGCGTGGTGGTGCTCAACGGCGGCTTGCAGTTCATTTTGTCCCCGGTGATGGGTGCGTTGTCAGATCGCATCGGCCGGATTCGCATCATGCTGACCACGTCGATTCTGATGGGCACGCTGATCTATCCGATGTTCGCGTGGTTGCAGACTCATCCGACGATTGGTTGGCTGCTGGTGTTGCAAGGCACAGCCGGCATTTTCAAGGCGGCTTACTCTGGACCGATGCCCGCGCTGATGTCCGAGATCTTCCCGACGCAGGTGCGCTCGACGGGTCTTTCAATCGGTTACAGCATCGGCGTGACGATTTTCGGCGGCTTTGCGCCGACAATCGTGGAGACCTTCATTCATTTGACCGGCGACAAGCTCGCGCCAAGTTACTACGTCCTGATTGCCGCGGTGCTGTCGGGGTTGTCGCTCGTCGTGGTCGCGTGGCGTATGCGGCGCGTCCGGCGTCTTGAAAGCGTTCAGCTCGCATGAAGGTGTTGCTGACGGCCGTTGTGCTCCGCAGCAAGCCTTGCCGCGCTTAACGCGCACAGTCTGTTCAGGCCGAAGCCAGCTCGTCGAGCTGGCTTTTTTTTGTGCCTTGCGTGTTCGCTTGTAATCAACCGAAGGATTCGACTACCGTGAAATTGGAACTGCGGCGGTCCGGCATGGTCTGTGCTGGGTTATCTGCAGAGTTGCTAAACACCGGCTAAGATGCAAGATACAAGGGGTTAACTCTAATTCAAGGCGCTGTATCTGACACGGCGGACCGCCCTTGCGATAGTGGGCGGTTTCGATCGCTCCACGAGTCGATACAGCTTTCGGAGCAAAGACACAATGCACACTGAGCTGAACCATGTGATGCCCTGGCGGATCGAGGATATCGACCTCACACGCATAGATCGCCAGAAGGCAGTTGCTAACGAAGACCTGCTGCTTCTGTTGTGCGCCGCTTCGTTTATCGAAAGCGGCACCGATCTTTACACCAGTAATCTGAGCACTTTCTTCGACGGTGACCCGGAAGTCTCGGCCTGGCTCAACCAGGAATGGGAGCCCGAAGAGATGCAGCACGGCCTGGCTCTCAAGACGTATATCGCCTACGTCTGGCCCGAGTTCGATTGGGACACCGCGTTCCGCCATTTCATGGAGGAGTATTCGCTGACCTGCTCGGTCGAAGACTTCGAAAAGACCCGCGCGCTTGAGATGGTCGCCCGCTGTGTGGTGGAAACGGGTACGGCAACGCTGTATCGCGCGATCGGCGAATGTTCGGACGAGCCGGTGCTCAAGCAGATCACCGACAACATCCGCACCGACGAAGTCCGTCACTACAAGCACTTTTTCAAGTTCTTCAAGAAGTACAACAAGATCGAAGGCAATGGCCGTCTTGCGGTTCTCGGCGCGCTGATGCGCCGTGTGATGGAAATCAAGAACGAAGACTCGGAGATCGCGTTGCGTCATGTCTTTGCGATTCGTTATCCGGAGCGCGTGCACGATTCGGCCTACAACCGCGAACGCGCGGCACGCATCAATGCGCTGGTACGGCGCAATCTGTCGGCGGACATGTGCGTGAAGATGCTGCTCAAGCCGCTCGATCTGCCGGCCAAGATTCAGCCGGGCGTGCATTATCCGCTCGCCAAGATCACGCAGCACGTGTTCTTTCGCTGATGTTTTTCTGCTGAGTCTACGGCGTACAGAGATGAAGATGAATGGCCCGTTTATGCGGGCCATTCGCTTTTCGAGGCATGATCGATCCTGGCAACCTTGGCAACCTGTTTCAGACTGGATCGACACGATGAGTGATTCCCCTGCACCCGAACGTCCACGCGAACAGAACGTGTTCGACGAATGGCCTGACGCTGTCCGCACGTTGTTCGACGGTTCATCGCTCGCGAGTAAGACGGGTTTCACCGCATCGCTACTCACCGTCGATGCGAACGGTCATGTGCGCACGTCGCTGCTCGGCGTCGGCGAGTTGTATGCGCCTGATTCGCGCTCGCTATGCATTGCATTGTGGCCGCAGGCTCGGGCGGCGCGCGTGATCGCGCAAAGCGGCAGCGCCGCGCTGACGTTCGTCTGCGACGAAGCGTTCTATCAGGTGCAGTTGCGTTTGACGCGGCTAGCGGGCGTGACAGGCGATGACAGCGGCCTCGTGTACCTCATCGGCTCGATCGACACAGGAGAGGCGCAGAGCGTGCGTTATGCGCGCCTGACGAGCGGCATTACGTTTGAGCTGGCAGGGGAAGGGGAAGGAGAGACGGTGCTCGATCGATGGGAACGGCAGATCGAGCACCTGAAGCAAGCTGCCGCCGCGGCTAGCCGGTAGTCTGGGACTACGGCTAGAGAGCTAACAGTTGCTTGATGCTTAACGGCCGCGCTGGCCGCTGCGCGTCGGCTGGCCGCCACGCGGTGCGTCGTTGCGCGACTTCGTGCCGCCCAGCAACGCGCCAGGATTGCCACCTTGCGGCTTTGCTGCCTGCGGCTTGCGCGGTGCATGTTGCGCGGCGCTGCCTTCGTGTGCCGCTGCGCGCGGCTGGCCGTCATGACGCTGGCCGTCGCGGCGAGGTTGCCCACCGTTGCCGGCCGGCTTCGCACCTTGCGGCTTCGGCTGCTGCTGACCATTCGCCGGACGCTGACCCGAACGTTGCGCCGGCTTGGCCGCTGCTGCGCCGTCGCGGCGGCCACCTTCACGCTGACCACCACCCTCGCGCTTCGGCGCGCCTTGACCCTGGCGCGGCGAACGTCCACCGCCACCGCCGCCACCCTGACCACGGCGCAGGATCGGCTCTGGCTTCGCAGTCGGATCCGGCTCAAAACCGGCGATCACTTCCTGTGGCACCTGGCGCTTGATCAGCTTCTCAATGTCCTTCAGCAGTTGCAGTTCGTCGACGCACACCAGCGAGATCGCTTCGCCCGATGCGCCTGCACGACCCGTGCGGCCGATGCGGTGCACGTA
Source organism: Paraburkholderia sediminicola (assembly GCF_046026855.1). GTDB lineage: Bacteria > Pseudomonadota > Gammaproteobacteria > Burkholderiales > Burkholderiaceae > Paraburkholderia > Paraburkholderia sediminicola_A. The sequence continues at coordinate 50,590 of NZ_JAQQET010000034.1, forward strand.
GTCTTCCGGCACGTTCGGCAGATCGTAGTTGACCACGTGCGGCAACTGATCGATATCAATGCCGCGTGCAGCGATGTCGGTCGCAACCAGCACTTGCAGGGTGGCGTCCTTGAACTCGGCGAGCGCGCGCGTGCGGGCCGATTGGCTCTTGTTGCCGTGAATCGCCAGTGCGCTGATGCCGTCTTTCGTCAGCTGTTCGGCAAGGCGGTTCGCGCCGTGCTTCGTGCGCGTGAACACCAGCACCTGAAACCAGTTGTATTGCTTGATGAGGTGCGTGAGCAGCTCGCGTTTCTTGTCGCGGTCGACCGGGTGAATCTTCTGTGCAACGAGTTCAGCCGTCGTGTTGCGACGGGCGACTTCGATCAACGCCGGCGAGTCGAGCAGGTTGTCGGCGAGCGTCTTGATTTCGTCGGAGAAGGTGGCCGAGAACAGCAGGTTCTGACGCTTCGGCGGCAACTTCGCGAGCACACGCTTGATGTCGTGGATGAAGCCCATGTCGAGCATGCGGTCAGCTTCGTCCAGCACGAGGATCTCGAGATGCGACAGATCGATCGTCTTCTGCTGCATGTGGTCGAGCAAACGGCCCGGCGTCGCGACGACGATGTCCACGCCGCTGCGCAGCGCACCGATCTGTGGATTGATGCCGACGCCGCCGAACATCACGGTCGACTTCAGCTTCAGGTACTTGCCGTAAGCGCGCACGCTTTCTTCGACCTGTGCGGCAAGCTCACGCGTCGGCGTGAGGATCAGCGCGCGTACGACGCGCTTGCCCGAGGCCGTGGTGACGGCGGGCATGGTGTTCAGACGCTGGAGGATCGGCAGCGTGAAGCCGGCGGTCTTGCCGGTGCCGGTCTGCGCGCCGGCCAGCAGGTCGCCGCCGTTGAGCACGGCCGGGATCGCGTGCGTCTGGATCGGAGTCGGAGTGGTGTAGCCGAGTTCGAGTACAGCGCGGACCAACGGTTCGGACAAGCCGAGGGAATCAAAAGACATAAATGTTCTTTGCAATGCAGTTTCGCGAACGGCACCAGACGGCACCAAATGGGCCCAAGCTGGTACAAGCGCGGCATGAACACGCCCGCATGGCGCGTTCGAGGCCAAAGCCCGGTTCCGGTCGCAGAGAAATCGGCGGCACGCGGGAAACGCGTGCCGAATGCTTCAACGCGCTATGCAGACACGTTGACTGGCCTTTAGTTGCATTTCGCCGCCGTGGGGTGTCACGCGACGTAGCGCGCGACACTGACGAATTGACACAGACTGCCCGCCAGTACGAACAGGTGCCAGATACCATGTCCGTGCCGGATGCGCTCGTCGTTGATGAAGAAGTAGATGCCGGCGCTGTAGATGACCCCGCCGGCCACGAGCCAGGCGGTACCCGCTGCCGGTAAGGCTTGAACCAGCGGGCGGACGGCAACGAGCGCGAGCCATCCCATCAAGACATACAGCACCATCGAAACGCTGCGGGTGCGTCGCCCGAGCGTCAGTTCCTGCACGATGCCGAGAGCGGCAAGCCCCCAGCTTACGCCGAAAAGCGACCAGCCCCACGGTCCGCGCAACGTAACAAGTGTGAACGGGGTGTAACTGCCGGCAATCAGCAGGTAGATCGCTGAATGATCGCATTTTTGCAGAACGGCTTTCACGCGCGGGTTGCGCACGCTGTGGTAAAGCGTGGAGATAGCATACAGCACGAACAACATTGCACCGTACACACTGAAACTCACCACTTTGTACGCGTCACCGTCGAGCGCGCCCATTGTCACGAGCGCAGCAAGACCCGCCACCGACAGTACGGCGCCGACGAGATGGGTAATGCTGTTGAAACGCTCACCGACATGCACGGCTCTTTCCTCCTGCGCGGTTTCATAAGGGTTTATCCCCACATGATACCGGTCCTGAAAAAACGAAGGGCGCGGCCGCGAGTTTCGCTGGCCGCGCCCCCGGTGCATCGAACGCTGCTTAGTCGAGCGGCGCCGAACGCAGATCCGACACTTGCTGCGGCGAGACAGCCGTACCGTGGTTGCCCCACGACATACGAATGTACGTCACGACCGCTGCCACTTCCGTGTTCGACAGCGCCTGCGCGAACGGCGGCATGCCGTACGGATGCGGGTTGGCTGTCGTGCTCGGCGGATAACCGCCGTTCAGCACCATGCGGATCGGGTTGACCGCCGACGGCATCTGGATCGACTGATTGTTCGCGAGCGGCGGGAAGGCCGGCGGCATGCCGAGGCCATTCGTCGCGTGGCACTTCGCGCAGTTGTCAGCGTAGATCTTCTGACCTTGCTTCAACAGTTCGCCACCGAACTTTTCCGAGGTTTCGAGCTGCAGCGGTTCCGGTGCTTCGCTCTTCTGCGGAATTGTCTTCAGGTACGTGGCCATTGCGTTGATGTCTTCGTCCGACATGTACTGCAGGCTGTTGTGAACCACTTCAGCCATCGGACCGAACACCGCGCCACGGTTCGACACACCGGTCTTCAGCAGGTCGGCGATGTCTTTGGTTTCCCAGTCGCCGAGGCCGGCTTCCTTGTTCGACGTCAACGACGGCGCATACCAGTTCTGCAGCGGGATCAAGCCGCCGGCGAACGCAGCCGAGCTGACCGGGCCGCCCATTGCGTTGATCGACGTGTGGCACATGCCGCAGTGGCCGAGGCCTTCGATCAGGTACGCGCCACGGTTCCATTCGACCGACTTGGTCGGATCAGCCTTGTACTCGCCTTCGCGGAAGAACAGCGTGCGCCAGCCGATCAGCATGTTGCGCTGGTTGAACGGGAATTTCAGTTCGTGCGGACGGCTCGCCACATTGACCGGCGTAACCGAGCGCAGGTACGCGTAGATCGCGTCCGAGTCGGCGCGCGTGACCTTCGTGTAGCTCGTGAACGGGAAGCCCGGGTACAGCAGGCTGCCGTCTTTCGAACGGCCCGTGTGCATCGCGCGGTAGAAGTCGTCCTGCGTCCACTTGCCGATACCGTACTGGTCGTCAGGCGTGATGTTCGGCGTGAACATCGTGCCGAACGGCGTAGCCATCGGCAGGCCGCCGGCAAACTGCTTGCCGCCGCGCACCGTGTGGCAGGCGATACAGTCGCCTGCGCGGGCGAGGTACTCGCCCTTTTTGATCAGCGCGGCCTGGTCGGCGGGCGTTGCCGCCATAGCCGTGCCGTTATGCAGGTTGTCGCCGCCCGACCACAGGACGGGAACGAGTGCGGCAGCCGCAACGACGACGACTGCCGAGAGGGCGAACAAAGACTTGCGTTTCATTTGAGTGTCTCTCCCGGTGCCTTATTGCGGTTCGCTGCCGCAGGCAAGCGGAGTCTTCATCGAGCGGGCCGGAGCCGGCACGGGGTTTTGTGGGGCCGTTTGCGTGGCAAGCCATGAAGCGACGGCATTCACGTCGTCATCGGTCAGACGGGTGGCGATGGTGTGCATGCAATCAGGTGCGATGGCATGACGCGAGCCCGAACGCCATGCGCCCAACTGCGCGCTGATGTAGTCCGAATGCAGGCCGACCAGACCCGGGATAGCGGGTTCCATACCGGTCAGCGCCTTGCCGTGGCAAGCCGCGCAGGCCGGAATCTCTTTCGATGCGTCGCCGTGCAGCACGATCTGCTGGCCGCGCGCGACGATGGTTGCCGATACGGTCGGCTTGGACGGCGTGGGGTACGGCGGACGTTGCTGCGAGAAGTACGTGGCGATCTGATGAAGGTAGTCGTCTGAGAGATACGTGACGAGGTAGTTCATCGGCGGGTACTTGCGACGCCCTTCGCGGAAATTCTGCAACTGGTTGTACAGATAGTCGGCCGGCTTGCCCGCCAGACGCGGGAAGTAGTCGTTGTCGGTACCTTGGCCATGCGAGCCGTGGCAAGCCGTGCAGCCTTGCACGCGCGCTTCCATCGTATCGGGGGCCTTCGGTTGAGTCTGCGCTTTCGCAGCGCTATAGACACCCGCGGAGCCGATCAGCAGAAGGGCAAGCAACGGGCGGAAAATGCGTCTTGAAGACACGCGTAACTCCATCAAAATCGGGGACCTGACCGAACTTCGAGCGGCTCGGTGTGAAGGGCAGCCGGCGCTGCGGCGACGCAGCATTCTATCATCGAAGGGTGATGATGACTATTTGCCACAGAAGAGAAGGTTCCGGGTGTGACAGGCGTGCGACAGTTTGACGCGCATCGCCGCGTTGCCGGCGGCCGTGTATCTCGATTTCGTCTGCGGGATCACGGGCGCAGGTGCCGCTCCCGTTGGCATCGATAACAAAGCGGGTTGAACCGACGCGCGCGCCGGCCATCGAAGCGTACACTTCCGGGCGCGCCGGCGTCTGTCCGGCGCCCTCGCTCCCCGGCTCAACGTCCACCGTTTTACTTTCCACACGCTATCGGCCTTACATGAAGCTATTCAATTTTTCCCGTCCGGCGCTGTGCGCGTTGACGTTCGGCGCCGCGGCGCTGGTGATGACGTCCACGGCTTTTGCCCATGCGCATCTGGTGTCGAGCGAGCCGGCGGCGAACGCTGAAGTGGCCGCGCCCACTGAAGTGACGATCCATTTCACCGAGCCGCTCGAGCCGGCTTTCAGCAGAATCGATCTGAGCGACACGAGCGGCAAGCCCGCCGCGCCCGCGGCGTCGCAAGTCGACAAGAGTGACGCAAAGGCGATGCACCTGGCGCTGCCGCAGTTGACGGCGGGCCGCTATGCCGTGCACTGGATCGCGGTTGCCACGGACGGCCACCGTACCCAAGGTGACTTTGCGTTCATCGTCAAATGAGCATCGACGGACTCTGGATCGGGCAGGTCGCCATGGCCGCGCTCATGAATGTCGCGTTTGCGTTTGCTGTTGGGTCGGCGTTGCTCGGCGCGTGGCTCGCCAAGGACGCGCAGGTCAAGATCGCGCCGGCGCGGCCCGCCTGGTTGCGCGCGCAACGGTCGATGCTGACGGCGACCGTCGTGCTGGTGCTCGCGGATCTCGGCTGGCTGTTGTACCAGGCGGCGTCGATGAGTGGCGTCGCGTTGCCGTCAGCCATCGGCGTGGTGCCGACTGTATTGACGCAAACCCATGTCGGTTACGGCTGGAGCGTGGCCTTCGCCGGCGCGCTGGTGTTGCTGGGCACGGCGATGGCCAGTCATACGGGCATGCTGCGCAATGCGCTGCTGTGGTTCGCGGTGATTGCGATTGCAGCGGGCAAGGCGTCGCTCGGGCATGCGGCCGACGCCGGCCCAGCCTCGGCGGCGATCGGCATGCAGACGCTGCATGTGCTGGTCACGAGCGTCTGGGGCGGGCTGGCAATGGCGGCGGGGCTTTCGGTATTGCCTGCGCTCGGTACGTCGACCGCTCGCGGAATGTTGATCCGCACAGCGACCCAGGTGTCGCACGTATCGGTGGTCGCGGTTGGACTGGTGCTGCTGACGGGCATCTTCAATGCCGTGCGCGGTTCGGGCGGCTCGTTCGAAGCCATCGAGATGAGCACATGGGGCCATGTGCTGACGCTGAAGCTCGCGCTGGTCGCGCTCGCACTGGTGCTCGGCGGACTCAACCGCTTCCTGGCGCTGCCGCGCTTGCGCCGCACGGCCTCGACGATGGACGCGCATACCTTCGTCAACGTGCTGTATCTGGAAGCGCTGGCGATGATCGGCGTGTTCGTCGCAGCGGCCGTGTTGTCGCACAGCGTGCCGGCATTCGCCGCGTTGGGCTGAGGTCAAAAAAAGCGCCGCACAGCAAAGGCGTGCGGCGCAATACACACGGTCGCCCGGCGGTGGCCGGCTGATCCGTTACTGCCCTCTAGGCGGCAAGCGCGTTGTGCGTCGGCTCCAGCGTCTCTTCCGGAAACATCTCCTGCTGCAGCTCGCCGTCGTCGCCGAACCACTGGCAGATCAGCCAGTTGCCTGGCGCGAATAGCACTGGCCCGGTCCAGGTGGCCGTCATCGGGCGTCCGCCGGATTTGAGCGTCAGGACGTCGCCGGCGCGGTAGGCGGGTTTTGCAGGTCTCTTTCCCAGTCGCATGGTGGGCTTCCGTTCGATCAAACCGGTTATTCGAGGCCGAGCCGGTGTCCGAGAATCGGTGCGCAGAAGAGCGCGATCGCGCAGCCTGCTGCCTTACCTTCCAGTGCCGCGCCTGCGGCGCGCGAGCCGTACATATGCGTCAGCAGATCGAAGAGTTGCGGCAGGCAGTACAGCACCGCGGCAGCGATAAAGCATTTTTCGACGACCGAGATGCGCCAGCCGCGTTCATAGGCGAGCATCGCGCCGAGGATGCGAAGCACGCCGAACACCACCAGCGCGCCGACGGCAGCCTGTTCGCGGATCAGATAGTCAGGAAGAAATTCGCCCATGATGTTCCCCAATGCATTTGTCGTTTGAATACATTTGAGCAAGGACTGGGCCATGCGTATGTCTGATGCCGAACAAACGGCGTGAAAGCCTTTATCAGAAAGGCTTTGAGCGATGCAGGGGAGCGCTAGGAAAGCGCCGGAGAATGCGGTTTTCGACCCTTTCGGTCCGGGATGTTACGTAACTGCGAGGCCGCGAACGTGACGCGACCGTAACGCGTGGCTACCGTCTGGCTGAGGCGTACCCGGCTCGATGTATCGCCGGATTCGAACCATGCGGCTGGCCGGCGGCAGAAAAGACAACGCCGCCCGCAGGCGGCGTTCGATCATTCAGGCAAACCAGTCACACGCTTACCATTCCGCGACGCTGCCATCCTCGTGACGCCACACCGGATTGCGCCAGCGGTGGCCGACCTTCGCCATTTCGCGCACCTTCTCTTCGTTCACTTCGATACCGAGGCCCGGGCCTTGTGGAATCGACACGAAGCCATCTTCGTATTTGAAGACTTCGGGGTTCTTGATGTAGTCGAGCAGATCGTTGCCCTTGTTGTAGTGAATGCCCAGGCTCTGTTCCTGGATAAACGCGTTGTAACTCACCGCATCGATCTGCAGACAGGTGGCCAGCGCGATCGGACCGAGCGGGCAGTGCAGCGCGAGCGCGACGTCGTATGCCTCGGCCATCGACGCGATCTTGCGGCACTCGGTAATCCCGCCCGCGTGGGACGCGTCCGGCTGGATGATGTCGACGTAGCCGCCCGACAGGATGTGCTTGAAGTCCCAGCGCGAATACAGGCGTTCGCCCAACGCGATCGGCGTGTTGGTCTGGTTGACGATGTCGCGCAAGGCTTCCGCGTTTTCCGATAGCACCGGCTCTTCGATGAAGAGCAGCTTGTACGGGTCGAGTTCTTTCGCCAGCACCTTCGCCATCGGCTTATGCACGCGGCCGTGGAAGTCCACGCCGATGCCGATGTTCGGTCCAACCGCTTCTCGCACGGCGGCGACGTTGTTGATGACGCCTTGCACCTTGTCGAAGGTGTCGATGATCTGCAGTTCTTCCGAGCCGTTCATCTTCACGGCCTTGAAGCCGCGTTCGACCACGGCGCGCGCGTTATTCGCGACATCGCTCGGCCGGTCGCCGCCGATCCATGAATACACCTTGATCTTGTCGCGCACCTGGCCGCCGAGCAGCGCATGAATCGGCACGCCATGATGTTTGCCCTTGATGTCCCACAGCGCCTGGTCGACGCCGGCGATCGCGCTCATGGTGATCGGGCCGCCGCGGTAGAAGCCCGCGCGATACATCACCTGCCAGTGGTCTTCGATCAGCAGCGGGTCTTTGCCGATCAGGTAGTCGGACAGTTCCTCGACGGCGGCCGCCACGGTATGCGCGCGGCCTTCGACCACCGGTTCCCCCCAGCCGACAATGCCCTCGTCAGTCTCGATCTTCAGGAAGCACCAGCGCGGCGGGACGATGAAGGTTTCGAGCTTGGTGATTTTCATGGTGTGCGTCTCCTGGCGGCTTGGGCGTCTGCGAAATATTTCGAGGATTCACATGCTACAACAAAAGGGTGTTTAAGTACTATTAATAGTACTATTGGCCAAATATTGGCTGGACACCGAGTGCGGGCCGGCGTTGAAACAGTGAGTGCGCCGGTTGAGATGCCGGATAATCGCGGTCGTTCCGGGCTCAGGCCCGCTATCAATAGCGCCGAGAGGCCGCTGGGAGAAAGCTATTCAGCACGATCTGCATGGGCGCGTCGCTCATCTGCTGGCGACCGCGATTCTGCGCGGCGACTACGCGCCTGACTCGATCCTGCCGCGCGAGGCGGAGTTGATGGACACCTTCGGCGTGAGCCGGACGGTGTTGCGCGAGGCGCTTCGCACGCTGACATCGAAAGGGTTGATCGAATCGCGTCCGCGAGTGGGCACGCGAGTGCGGCCGAAAATTGCGTGGAATCTGCTCGATGTCGATGTGCTCGACTGGTACTCGCGCGTCGCCGAGCCGATGGCGTTTGCGCTCAAGTTGCAGGAAATGCGCGAGATGATCGAGCCGTACGCGGCGGGTCTGGCGGCGGCCTCGCATATGGACGGCACCTTCAATGCGCTGGCGGCGGCGCATGCGTCGATGGTCGGAGCGCGCAATGTCGACGAATGGGTGCGCGCCGATCTGCAGTTTCATTTGAGCGTGCTGACGGCATGCAGCAACGAATTGCTGATTCCGCTCGGCACGCTGATCGAGCGCACGTTGGAGGCGCAACTACGCCTGAATGCAAAACGCGCGGACGTGTTCAATGCATCGCTCGCGGAGCACACCGCAGTGTTCGAAGCGATTCGCGACCGTGACGCGGCGGCGGCGCGCGAGGCGATGGCGGGATTGCTCGGGGTGACGCGCGGAAGAATCGAAGGGTGAGCACGGCGCGAACGCGCCATGTGTTTCGCCCGGCAATTCATCCCCGGCCTTCGTTAGTCCATCGCGGCGTGCGCCACCGATGCATCCGGCGCTTGGCGTGACGGGCGGATCAACAACAGCAGCGGAATGACCAGCAGTGTTGCCAGGAACATCAGCTTGAAGTCGTTCAGATAAGCGATCATCGACGCCTGCTGTGTAATCGATACGTTCAGCGCCGCCAGGTCGTAGTTCGAGCCGCTGTTGAGCATCGGCTGGATCGCCGGATTGAAGGGCGTGATATTCGCGACGAGGTCCGCGTGCGACACCTGCGTGTTGCGCGTCATCAGCGTCTGTACGATCGAAATGCCGATACTGCTGCCGATATTGCGCATCAGGCTGTACGTCGCGGTGCCGTCCGCGCGCAGTTCCGGCGTAAGCGTGGAGAAGGTGAGCGCGCTCAACGGCACGAACACGAGGCCCAAACCGAAGCCCTGGATCACGCCAGGCCAGACGATATCCGACGCCGACAGCACGATCGTGTAATGCATCATTTGCCACAGCGCGAATGCAGAGATCAGAAAGCCGGCAAGCAGGAGAAGCCGCGCATCGACCCGCTTCAATAGCCGTCCGGCGATCAGCATCGCGACCATGGTCCCCGCGCCGCTTGGCGCCGTGACGAGTCCCGTGGTCGCGACCGGGTAGTTCATCAGGTTTTGCAGCATCGGCGGCAGTAGCGCGCGTGTCGCGTACATCACCGCGCCGATCACGAAGATGAAGAACGTGCCGGTGGCGAAGTTCGGGTCCTTCAGCAACTCGTATTTGAAGAACGATTTCTTGCCGACCGTCGCCGTATGCACGAGGAAGAACGCGAAGCTGATCGCCGCGATCAGCGCCTCGATCACGATTTCATGCGAGCCGAACCAGTCGAGCTGTTCGCCGCGATCGAGCATCGCCTGCAGCCCGCCGATGGCGAGCCCCAAGGTGGCAAAACCGAATGCGTCGAACTTCGCGTCGTGCTTTGGTTCACGCGCGGGCAGGAAGGTTGCCACGCCGAACAGCGCGAACGCGCCGATCGGCACGTTGATGAAAAACACCCAGCGCCAGTTGTAGCTATCGGTGAGCCAGCCGCCGAGCGTCGGCCCGAGAATCGGTCCGACCATCACACCCATGCCCCACACCGCCATCGCCTGGCCCTGCTTTTCGCGCGGATTGATGTCGAGCAGGATCGACTGCGAGAGCGGCACCAGCGAGGCCCCGAAAACCCCCTGCAGCAAACGCGATGCGACGATCTGCGTCAGCGTTTCCGATAATCCGCACAGCGCCGAGGCGACGGTGAAGCCGCCGATCGCGAAGATCAGCAGCCGCTTGACGCTCAGCCGGTCGGACAGCCAGCCGGTCAACGGCGTGGCGATCGCGGCCGCGACGATATACGAGGTCAGCACCCACGTGATCTCATCCTGCGACGCCGACAGCGTGCCCTGCATGTGCGGCAGTGCGACGTTGGCGATGGTGCTGTCGAGCGTCTGGATCAACGTCGCGAGCATGATCGAGACGGTGATCATCGGCCGGTTGAGCGGGGCGGCGCTCGTCGGCGGGAAGTCGGAGGGCATGGGGGAGCCGGATTGTCGATATAGTAAGCATGCTTAGTATATCGGCTGCAAGCGCGTGCGCCCATCAGGAATTATGCGGAGCCTGAATTGCACCCGTTTTGACCATTCCGACGATGACAAACGAAAGCCTTTCGTATAATCCGCGCATGACCACCCAACTCGAAGAACGCTTCGGCTTTCTGATTTCCGACGTCGGCCGCCTGACAGGCAAGCGTTTTGACGATCTCGCGAAGTCATCGGTCGATCTGACGCGCGCGCAGTGTCGCGTGCTGGCCAACCTCGCCCATTACGGCGACGTCAACCAGGCTCGGCTCGCGGATCTGCTCGAAGTCGCGCCGATTTCGGCGGGACGTCTGCTGGATCGCATGGAAGAGGGGGGCTGGATCGAGCGCACGGCCAATCCGCAGGATCGCCGCGAGCGCCAGGTGCGCATGACGCCGAAGGCCGAGCGCACCCTCGGCAAGGCCCGCAAGGTAGGTGATGAAGTTGCGCTCGAGGCGCTGAACGGTTTTACCGACAACGAAGCGAAGCAGCTCATCGCGTTGTTGCAACGCGTGCGCGGTAACCTCAGCCGCCTCGTGGATCGTTGAGCGCGGGGCTTGCCAGGTTTAGCTCGCGCTACACCGGACAAAGGTACTGCAAAGGAGCTAGCGCAAGCCCGCTCCTTTTTCGTTGCGAGCCTTGAAGCCGATGGCTCGCATCCGCAAAGCCATTCGCCTATTTGGATTCGGACGCGGCACCCGAGGGCTGAACCAGTTCGAAGCACGCTGCCCTGGTTTTCGCATCAGTCGGCGACGGGTCGATGCATTTGAAAGCGCTCTGATCGCGCTGAACGAAAATCGTATTGGCCGAGCCGGCATCAACGTGGGCGCCATTCACTACCGCGACGATTTTGTAGCCGTCCTGCAGCAGCGTCGCAAGCATGAGCGAACTGGCGCGCCACTGACTGTCGGGCGGCGTTTGAGCGTTAGCGGTAAGCGGCGACGCGGTGGCGAGAAGCGCGAAGGATGCAGTGGCCGCGGCAAGCGCGGCGGTGCGGAACGTCATCAAGAAACCTCCTTGAAGTTGCTGTTTGGAAAGCCAAAAACAAAAAAGCCGCTGACCTTATGGATCAGCGGCTTTTTCTTGCAACTGGTGGCGAATCAGGGAGGACAACCCGCTCCCGAGAGTTCGTCAGCAAAATCAGACGCTTAGGCGATGGTGAGCCAGAAATCGTATGAAAAATAAACGGCTCACTGATAGTATCACGTTCGTTTTCGATATGTGCGTCAGTCCCAAAGGACGCCGGGCCCGCAACTTCACACTCCGCTCGCAAAGAAGAATGAAATCTCTCTTGCCACCCAAAAAGCCGTGGACCTTCACGCGATGCCTGAATGTGTTTGGAACGATCGGCTATTTGATCGTTATCTTGGTGGTTGGCCTTCTACCTCTTCCGCACTATCCGTGGCATCTTATTGCGATTGAGCAATGGTTGATCGAATCAGTGAGTCCGATGCATTTCGGAATCGGCGCGGTCGCTCCGACAATACTCTTGTTTGGGACGCAGAAATGGAAGCACCTTCCCGATTTTTTTGCTTTTCTCTTGCTTCATGCCTTTGAAATCGTCGAGGCCATTTTTTTAGCGATGGCGATCGCGTCTCTCATTGGAAATGAAACGAAGGAGTGGGTTGAGTGGCTGGGATGGTTTTGGGTGTTCTTCTGCTCTCGGCTTATTGTTCACGAAACGATCCATTGACAATTTGACCGCGACGCAAGCAATTCCCAGAATAATGCCTGCCTCTCCGATAGTAATGACCATGTCAGTCTCCTGTTTGCTTCAAACTCTATTGATCTCACTCGGATGCGCCCTGCCAAAGGCTAGTTTCGTCCGCACAGGCCTTCGAAGAACCTATCCGCAGTGCTGTCTTCTCACCTCATCGGCGGACTGTCAAGGAACGAGATAAGGCTTTCGGTTGGCGCCTCCCCCATCTCTGATGAACGGTCTGATGGGTTTGATGACGGGGCGGCAGGCATTTCTCGCGGCAACATACGGGAATCGACGAGATCGGGTCAGCCTCGGCAAACTCAATACTGATAGAAACCGCTTCGGAGCCGAATCGGCGGCAACGGCCGCCAGTCCCGCACCGCACCGTTTTTTCGCCTACACGCGTCGGTCGTCTTGAACGCGCGACCTCGCGCTTAGCGAGCCGATTTCCGAGCATACGAGCTACTGAAAAATGCAGTGAGCATAATCAGCAAGCCACTCTGGTGGATCGTCCATGTTGATGCCACGGGGCCGACGCCGGTCGCTCATCTAGCGCAGAAATCTTCCGGGCGGCGGATTATTGTTGCTCGTCGTGCTGTTCCTCCCCACATCTCAATCGCGACTTGGCCTGCGCCTTATGAAAGACTCCCTTCCACTGATCGCAGCCGCCTTTTCGTTTCTTGGCGTCGTCATAGGCGCTCTTCTTCAATATTGGCTCACCCGCCACCTCGATCGGCAGAAGCATCACCAAGAGCTTCGAACGCAGGCTTACACGGACTATCTGAAATGTGTGTCCGAGCACGCCAATGCGAGAAACCCGCGCGACTCTGCCGAAGGGCGCGACCTGGGGTTTAGAACAGCGGACGCCAAATGCCGCATTTGCCTATACGGAGCCCCCGTCGTTGTGAGTGCGTTCTCAGCGTTTGAGCGGCTTGGAGCGACGATGAGCACGAAGGAGCAGCGAGCGGCATTCACTCAAATGGTCTTGGAAATGAGAAACGACTCGGCGCGCAATGGACACGTTGAATCGGCTGAACTCGAAACGGTTCTTCTTGGATACGGCGAGAAAAAGAATTGACGCGCAGCGCCGAAAGCGATTGGACGGGGCGAGCGACACCGATCATTTGGGCCTGCCTGCGCGACCACGAAGCGCGGTGGCAAGGCTTTCTTCGCGAGGGCGTTTTCGCCTCCTCAGTCGGCCTCATGGCAGCCACCTCAACAGCAGGCGAAACTTCCTATGCGCCGTCGTTGGCCGGGATGCGCTTCACCGCGCAGGCCCGAAGCGCAAGCTCTTTCGCGGCAAACTGCGGATAGTCGCTCCCAAGCGGAGTTTCACCCGGCCCCTTAAACAGGTCGGCCCGGGCGTCTGAGGCGTCGATCATGCAAAGCGTGTTGTCGTAATAGGCCGCTGCCGCCGCAAGCGTGTTGAGCGACCGAATGATTTCGCGAAGATCGGTCTTTCGCGTTGCCCGCCAGTGCCTTGGCCAATCAAGAACGCTTCCTTGGAACAAACCGTCGCGAGCGTCTTTCAGATGCTTGTCGAACGGCACCAGATACCTCGGCGGAACGATCTGATTCATGAATGAGCGCGTGAACGACGCTCCAATGATCCGTTGCGAGTGCTCCATTCGCGCGGCGTCGATGAGCGGCTGGCCGAGATACACGCAGCGCTCTTTGTGCAGCACCGCCTCGCCAAGAGCAAGCGCGCCACGCAACGGCAAACCGATTTCCAGACTATGGCAAATCATCTCGTTGCAAACGTCGAGCAGGTTGTCACACGGAATGGGGTGATACTGCCAGCCGTGGGCAGGCTCAGACGCGCGACGCTCGCGCTCGGCTGGCGTCAGGTCAAGCGCGGTTGGGTGTCGAGCCTCAGGAAAATCAGTGTGCGTCCACACAAGCAGAGAATCGCTTGCATAAGCGCCATGAAGACGGGAAAAGACAAAGGCGTCGCCGTCTGATAGCCAGTAGGCGCTTTCAGAAAACCCCATCTCTCCGAAAACGCGGCCCATGTGTTCATTCTTCGCGTCCACCAGGTCGATCAGCGCGACATATTTTTGAAGCATGCCGCCTAAGCCGAGATCGGAGAACCGCGTTTCAAATCCCAGCACGTCAAAGAAACAAAGCGAAAAGCGATTGAATTTCATGTGGAACGCTCCGCATCGACCCGGACACTTTGGATTTTGCCTTGTCTGGCAAGCTTTTGCGAAGTAGCGCCCACTCACTATGCCGCAAACGCAGCGAAGGGGATGATTGACCGCAAAGTGATTTAGCATTGAGAAGACGCCATATGGGCGTGGTCATTTTCAGCGCGAAGCGCGGGTGGACTATGGGATTGCTCTTGACGCTGCAAGAGGCGGAGGGGTGGCACGGGCAATACCGTCGCATGCTTCGCTGGCGCGATCGCGTTTGCGCGATCGACGCCGAGCGCTCATCGGCCGACCAGCTTGATTTCCTTATAGCGTTCTTCGTCGCTTGCTTCCATCTGCGGGACTGGCTCAAAGACTCGGGCGTCGACGCCGAGCGCCTGAACGCGTTGTTTCAGGCGAACGTCGAGCTGCGCGTGTGCAGGGACATCGCGAACGGCTTCAAGCATTCCCGCTTGGACCGGGAGCCGTTCCACGATCCAACGTTCTCCGTGGTTCGCGAATATGTTCCGGCCGGTTGGCCGTCCAACCTGGGCCACGCGAACGCGCGTTGGTCGATCGTGGCGGGAGACAGCAAGCTCGATTTGGTCGAACTTGCTGGCCGATGCATCGCGATTTGGGATGGCTTCTTGGAAAAAACTCTTTGCCCTTGGTTTCCGAAAGACTTCGATCTTCTCGGCATGGTTGAAGGGGCTGAGTCTCGCCGACGGGTGTTGCGAGGGCGCCGATCGTGAACGGCGCGCAGCAAGTTGCTGCGTCGGCAAAGGACAGTTTTCGCGTTCGAGAAGCGCACCGCAAATGCACCGCGAAGCGGTGCGTCGGGTGTATAGGAAAGAAACTACAAGCAAAACGAGGCGAGAGCAAACATGCCTCGGCTCAGGCTGGCGGACTCGCAGAGCCGACGCCATGGGCGCAATATTTTGACTTGTGCGCTGTTTGCTTCTCTTTTTTTGGCTATACACCCGACGCACCATTTTTATGGTGAAAACCCACCGGGCGCGATTTTTCGAAAACGGCGCGAAACTCCGCCGCCGCTCATGCGGCGAACGAATCAAAAATCTCCCAAAGATTTCTCTCGCTGTCGATCGGATTGGCGTCGATTTGTCATCGGCCGTTTTGCGCAACGCAAACTACGCCTTCAATCGCCGGACCGCCGCGTCGTATTCGGACGCCAACCCCTGCGCCTCGCCGATCGTTTTTTCGCCCGAAGCCGCGACCGCCGATTGCTCTTCGCGCGCCTCGCTGGGCGTGCACCCAAACCGCTCTTTGAATGCGCGGCTGAATGTCTTCTCGCTTGAAAAGCCGGTCGCGTAGGCGATCTCTGAAACGCGCTCGCGCGCGTGCCGGGGGCTGACGAGGCGGCGCATCGCTTCGTCCAGGCGCTTGCCCCGAACATGCCGCGCCACGCCGCCGGACTCGTTGAACAACTCGTACAAGGTCGTCCGAGACACTTTCAGCGCCTTACACAAGGCGTCCGCGCCAAGCTCAGGGTCCAGCAAATGCCGCTCAACGTGCGCGAGCGCTTGCGCCCGCAGCATCGGCGCGAGCCTCGGGTCGTCCCGTGTCGCGTCGAGCTGCGCCTTCGGCAAAAGGCAAGCCGCCAGCAGGTCGAGCGTGGCCTCCGCCGCCACTTTTGATTGCTCGACCGACATCTCGGTCAAGACGGCCGCCAAAGTCCGGACGTGCGACGCCACCAGCGCGCCAATCGGATCGTTCTCGGCGAAGCATGCGCCGTGGAGGCGCGAGCCCTCGGGGAGCCGCTTGTCCAAGGCCAAGCGCGGGATGCTCAGGGTCAGCATCGGCGCGTTTCGGGCGAAGCCGATGTTCTCGACCGACATGTCTCGAACCGCCACGGAATTCAACGGCACCGCCTGCTGCCCGTCCGCGAATTCCGATGTCAACGAGCCGCCCAGCAAACAATGGACGAGATATTGATCGACCCCGGATGTCGCTATTCGCTTTCTCGTTCTTTGGAATTGCACCTCGTCTCGCGCCGCATGCTGGGTCAAAAGCATCGCCCCGCCCAAATCCCAAGTCTGGATTTTGGCTCGAAACTCGATGCCCTTCGGCCGCTTTATCTCATACATCGCCCGCAGGCTTTCCCGCCAGATTTCCTCGGCGTCGCCTGCGCGCATTTGCGCGCTGTCGAATCTCAATGGTTTTGGCATTCCCAACCCCGTCGCGTTTTTTGCAGTTTATTGGACGAAGGGCTCGCTTAACACCGCGCGGAAATCATTTCTCGGCGCTCTGGACGAAATGAGGCTCAAACGCGGACGATTTGTCCGACGCCGCCAAAAAATCGAACGGATCATACGCCCCATGCGAGTGGCATTTGTCGCTCGCGAAAACACAAAAGCAAATCGGGGAAGCGATGAAACGGATTTCGAGCGACAAAGCGGCGACGGGTTCGCCAGCATGCGTTCAGATTTTGACGCGCGGCGGCTTGCCATCCGTTGTTTGCAAGGCGATCTCAAATCGCTGGCGCATGACCTCCCGTTCCCGGGCGATCGCCGCCACCTCCGAAATGATTCGGAGAATCGCCCGCCGATCATCCTGCGGCAAACCGGCCACCAATTGCGCGATCGCGCCCGCGTCCTCGGCTCCGCCGCCTCTGTATTCTCCAAAAAGGGCGCTGAGCGGGCAGCGAAACAGATCGGCGAACTGGGCCAACCGATGGATCGACGGCACGATGACGCCGGTTTCGATTCTGGAAATGGTTTCCTTTTCCAGCCCCAAGGCGTCGCCCACCCGAGCTTGGGTGTATCCGGCGATTTTTCGCTCGCGCGCGATCGCGCGACCCACTTTGCGCGCCAAATCTTCGCCCCGGGCGTCGCTTTCGGCTTTCATCCTAACGTCTCCACGCGTCACAAAAAAACGACGCTTCACGTCATTTTCATTCTGCTTGCGCGCTGCGAATTGACGCCTGGCGTTATGATGTTGACGCATTAAATCAATTTAGGCGTTTCGAACATTCAACAAATTTGCGCGCGGCCTCAGCGCGAGCGGGGGCTCGCGCCGCCCGCGCGCGCATCGAGGGGCATCAAGTGAAAACGACCAACAAGACCATATTTCTCGCGGCGCTGGCCGCCGCAGCCCTCGCCGCGTGCGGCGGCGGAGGGGGCTCGTCATCCAATCCGACGGGGCAAACCAGCTCAACAGGGCAAACCGGGTCAACTGCGTCAACGCCCCAGCCCATCTCCTTGCTCGCAGCGACAGGGGCGTCCGTTGGCTCCCCGACGTTGACGGGCGACGCCGTCGCAGACTCGTTCGCCTACGCGAACAACAAGCGAGCTCAGCTTGGCCTTTCCCAACTAAAACAAATCGCCGCTGTGAACACTGCGGCTCAAAACCACGCGATCTACATGCATGATGCCAACGCGGTGGGCCACTATGAAGTCGCTGGCCAGCCGGGGTTCACCGGCGTTGCTCCTTCGGATCGCGTAAAGGCTGCTGGCTACACCACCAACTCCGTCGGCGAAATCGCCGCGGGGATCGGCGGCCCGTTCACGTCGTCTGCCGAAGCGGTCGATGGGCTGTTCGACGCGCCGTTCCACCGCGCGATTTTCCTGTTCGACACGACCGGCGTCGGCTTAGGCCAAGGCCCGGCGAACACCGACCCCGCGAAATATTCGACGTTGGTTGGCGATTTTGTTGACTACGTCCAGCAGACGCCCGACTACAAGCTCGTGGCTTATCCCTACGACGGGCAGACGAACGTGAAGCCGTCTTGGGTCGCCAACGAGTCGCCGAACCCCATGGCGAACGCGCCAACCTACATCGGAAAGACGGTCGGCTATCCGGTCACGCTGAGCGCTGCGGGCAACGGCGCGTTCTCCAACATCAACTTCTCGATCGCTGACGCTTCGGGCAACGCGGTGCCGTGCCAAGAGACGGACAACACGAACAACAGCGAATCGACCCGCTTGGCGATGTGCGTGCCGTTCCAGCCGCTCGCCAACAACGCAACCTACAAGGCAACGGTGTCAGGGTCTCTGACGAACACCAGCATTCCGACGGCGCAAGCGTTCTCCGTCTCGTGGTCGTTCACGACAGGCGTCGCGGCGGCGGTGCAAGCGCGCCAGCTTCCGGCCGGATCGGGCACGGCGCTTCCATCCGTTTTCAATTGAGGCGGGTCTCTCCGTGCCACTTGCAACCCTAGCCGCATCCGCCGCCGTGGCGGCTTCCGCTGCGCTCGGCGCATCTCTGCCCGCGCCTGTTTCCGCGCCTCCGACCGAAGCGCAAGCGCCGACTTTCTCTGTCGGAGAAGAATGGGATTTCGAATTCACGAACGCCCTCGACCCAGGGCAAAACTCCCGCTACACGCAAAAAGTCGTCGGTGTCGCGAACGGCCAAACGAGCTTGGCGCTCGGCGGCGGGCGAAGCGGATCGCTGACTCTTGACGAGAGCGCGAACATCGTCCGCTCAGGCTCCGCGAGCTACTCGCCCAGCGATCAAAAGCTGAGCTTTCCGCTCAGTGTGGGCAAAACATGGTCCGCGTCTTACGTCTACGCCAACGGCTCTTGGAAGACTCAATGCGATCGCGACGCGAAAGTGGTCGCGGTTGAACGCATTGAGACCGAGGCTGGCGCGTTCGACGCGTTCAAGATCGAAGAAAAGACGCTTTGGCAAAGCAACGATCTGTATGGAGGGCGAGGCGTCTCCCGAGAAACGGATTGGTATGCGCCCGCAGTCGGCCGGATCGTGAAGCAGGAGTATCAGGACTTGCCGACAAAAGGCCCCGCGACCACGACCCGCCTCCAATTGACACGGCACGTTCCCGCGACGCGCTGACCCGCCCGCGAATTCATGTCCCATCGCCGCCACGCGGCTTTAACCCTTCGAGGCACTTATGGCAAATCCAAAACTCGCGAGCGCGAACACCCAAGCCAAACGCGGCACCGCGTTCTCTAAAACTGCGCTGCTCGTCATGTTCGTGTTGTTTATGTCCATCCCCATTCTTAACCTGCTCTTTGGGATGGGTTTCATCATTTGGTATTCAGTCAACATCTTCGCGCGCAGCGCACAGCGCGGAATCGACTTTCTCTGGCTCTTTGTCGGCACAGTAATTTGCCTGATCGGCATGGCCCTGCCGGTGTTCACCGACTCGAACCACACGAGCTACGCGACATGTTGGTTTGGTGGTGTCATCTTGAATATTTTTGTCGGAGTGTTCATCGCGGGCGGTCGGCTGGGGCATTTGTTGCAAGCCGATCCGACCCCCGGCCAAGAAGCGTCTTGAAGACAATCGAAAGCGAGCGCTTGGGGCGGGCGGCGGCTTCACTCCGAGCGAGCCGCCGCCTCGATCGCCGCAGTGTCCCAGCGGCCCGCGCGCATCGCGTCAGCGAGCATGCCAAGGGTCAAAGGCTGCGCTGCGGCCTTCCGGTCCCGCTTTGAGAAAAGCGACGCGACCGCGCCGATAAGATCAAGCCCTTCGGGTCCAAAATAGCGGTCGTACGGAAAGCCCTCGGCCGCCACGCCAAACCGCTCCGCCCACTTGTCGATGAACTCGACGGCGTCGATGCCGGTCAGCCCCAATTCGCCTCCGAGCTTGCTGCTGGGCTCAATGCGCAACTGCCCGAAAATCGGCTTGCCGAGCTCTTCGCGCGCAAACGCTTCCAGCTTCCCCCACGTTTCGTCTTTGGCGTCGCTCATCAAAGCACCCGGTCTTCCGGCTTCACTATGCGATTGTATGAGCTGACGGTGTGCCGCGCGATCAGAAACGCGTCATAGCCCATCACGACGACGCCGACGACAGGGATCGCGCGGCCAACGAAGGCTCCGATGTTCCGGGTGAAGGCGATTCTCAGCCCTCTCGCGCCGATGCTTGTGATCGTTGGCAGGCGATACCGCACTTGCCAAGGCAACAGCTTGCGCGCGGCCATCGACACGACCGACGTTCCGGCTGTGGCTCCGCCGAGCTTGCCTGCCACCGGCACATCGTTTTGCCCGAGCAGGAGCGCGGCCGCAGCGGCGAGGTCTTCGAACCCGAGTTGCTTTTGGGTTTCATCGAGCGCGACGAAGAAAAACAACTCGCCAGCCGAAATGTTCCTGTATTGAAAATAAGAGTATCTGTTTTCGCTCATTTTCCGAATTGGGCGCTGCTTTTGGATTTCGCAGAATATCAGAGGAAGGAGCGCGGCAAAACCCAAAATGCCAGGGCGCGATAATTGAACGACCACGAAATCAGTCGTGCCGCTCGTCCGTTTTCAATAAAACAAAAACCGCTCGTCTGCATTTTTTTCTCGTGCAACGTTGCATTCACTGTATGCACTGGCCGCTCGGGCTACTCCGATTAGTAGTCGATTCCGCGACAAACGGCCCGGTGGATTAAAGAGCGCTTTCGCTTTGCCTCATTTTTCCGCAAATGTGCCCGTATAAGATACGCAAGAAGCCCGGCGTAAGCCCGCGATCGAATGCTTTTTTAGGTTGGTTTTTCCACGTTTCCAACACGCCTTGCCCCCTTGCGGGGCAAGGCTGTTTACGAGATGACCCACGCCGTCGGCGAACGACGTTGCACAACGCCTCGAAATTGGCCAATGCAACTCGCGCCGTGCGGCGTCCAAACAAAATCTTGTGGCCGCCGCCCTACCAATACGCGCGCAAGCGCAAAACAGGAGAGTGGAGATGGCAAGCATCATCAAGAAGCCGTTGAAAGACGGAGGGGTCTCGTGGCAAGTGTTCGTGACGATGAAGGGTTTCCCCAGAATCACCGCGACGTTCCCCACGGAGACGGAGGCCAAATGTTTTGGCGAAGCGCAGGAAGATGAGTTCAAGCGGCAGCGAAAGCTCAACGGCCCCGTCCTTCCAATCAAGGCTCCGCCCAAAGGCAATCTGTTCAAGGACCGCATCGCTGATCTGGTCGCGGCGTTCGTCGCATCCGACAAAGCCACCAGTGCGAACAAGCGGAACCACAAGGCGGCGATTCGGCTCGTCGGCAACGCTCGCGTTGGCGACATCGATGAATACTGGATCGAAGACTACATTGCCGCAGCAAGGGCCACGCAGTCCCAACAAGCTCGCCCCTACGCCTACGCGACCATCCAAGCGCAGGTGCTCTTGATCAAAAAGGCGATCAGAATGCGTGCGCGCGAATTGCGGGTTCCGCGACCGCCGTTTCCATTCAAGAACTCCATGCTTCCAAAAGGCTGGAACGCTCCGCGCAAGCGTCGTTTGGCGCCGAAAGAGCAGCGCGCTTTGTTTGGCCGGTTGCGCCAAATCCCCGGCCTGCGCGGCGAGCACTGGTGGCTGATGGCGCGAATGGCCATGCTCACGGGGGCGCGTTTGCAAGAGGTCGCGTTGGCGGAATGGAGCGACTTTGACCTCGACGAGAGGGAGTGGATCATTCCCGCGCATCGATGCAAGACGGGAGCCGAGCGCGTCGTCCCTCTCGGCGGCCGCGCGCACCACGTCATGCGGCTCTTGGCTGCGAGGAAAAGCGACGACAGCCCTCGGGTGTTCCACACAATGGGAACGCCGTCGGCCTGCTCGCAGGAGTTTCGCAAGCTTCGCGAATCGACGGACGTCGTTGATTTTCGATTCCATGACTTTCGACATGAGGCGATCAGCCGCATGTATCTGCACGATCACGATCTCGAAGAGCGGGAGATCATGGTGATCGCCGGACACAGCTCAATGGAGCAAACGCGCAACTACGTCGCCCTGCGCGCGAAGGAAGTCGCGTCTCGAATGCGTTGATCCGCCGCAAGGCGCGGCAGGCTGGGGGCGCGACTTTGCCGCGCCCCCAGCCTTTTTTCATTGTTCGGCTTTTCGCGCGTCAAGGGTTCGCTTCGCCGGGCTGCGCCCGCCCTTGACCCGGCATAATATCCCGGGACATTCGCGACCCTTGGCGAAGTCCAAACAGGAGCGCGCCATGCGCTGGCGCTCATAGAAAACGGAGAACGCCATGGCGACGGCAAGCACGGTTTATCACTATTGCGGGGCGGAGTCTTTTCTCAGCATTTTAAGGACTGGCCGCTTGTGGGTTTCGGACGCGAGAAAAACCAATGATCGGCGAGAGCTCGATTGGTTCAAGGACCTCGCACTAAAACACATTGCAAAATCGGCGGCGAAGGGCGACAAGGTGATGAGCGACCTGCATTTGGCGCTGAGAGTCCGCTTCGAACTGGTCGAGGACGTCAGCGATTACTATGTCTGCTGCTTTTCCGAGAAGAAAGACTCTGTTCCGCAATGGGTCGCTTACGCGGATCGCGGAACCGGCTTCGCCATCGGGTTCGACGTGAACGCCCTGCGGAAGAAAATTGGCGCCGCGTTGCTCTCTTCAAACTATTCCCCTGTCCCATTCGGGGCCAGCGCCAGCGGATGGGGTTTCGGTCCCGTCGTTTACGCCGAAGATGGAACGGCCAACACTCAGATCGATGACTTGATGGGTTTGATCGTCTCTGCCCCCTTCGAAGGCGAGGACGCGGCCGACAGCGCCCGCGACTACATTGACCGCGTGTGCGCGTTCTGCAAGCACCCTGATTTCCAGACAGAGCACGAATGGAGGATCGTTTGCAACACGAGCCTCCTGCGGAAGACTGCCGGACTGGCCGGAAGCGACATGCTGCCCGACACGAAATGGCGAAAGGGGGCGTACGGGTTCACGCCTTATCGCGAAACCGTCAGCGTTCTCGATTGCGTCAGGGAGGTGATCGTTGGCCCAGGGAACGCCGACCGGGATTCGATTGAATACGTGAAACAGTTTTTGCGGTTCTCCGGTGTCGAGGCGAAGGTGTTTCCGTCCGCCTCTCCCTATCGGTAGCCCTTTGGCCCCAGCGAAACTCGCGCGGCGAGCTCGGGCAGGTCAAAACCGGCGGGGCAATTGGATGTCGAAGCGGTCGAGCGTCGCTTTGAGCTCAGCCAAAGGCTTGCTGTGCTGGTAGTTGGCGAAGTGCGGACTTGAAAAATCGACTTTCGCTTGATCGTAATGCCCAACCAACGCCATAAGCATCGCCGGGTGAACGTTCAATTCCGTCATGCGCCCGATGAATGTGTGGCGGAAAGAGTGGAACACTTTGCGGTCGTCCTTGATGCCGCATTCGTCGAGGTAGTCGGCAAACCGCCGTGTGACGTTCTTCCCATACCCGTTCTTGCCGGGCCTGAGCTCGGGGAACAGTTGCGTCGCGCCGCTCGCTTTGGTCCGTTCGACGTATTCCATGAATCCGGATTCGACCACGGCTCGATGCAAGGGAATGCGGCGCAGCGAGTTCGCGTTCTTCGCTTTGACGAGCTCGAAAAACCAGACGTCGCCATCCTTTTGAAGTTGCGTAAGGCTTAGGCTCGCGAGCTCTTCAAGCCGCGCGCCAGAGTGGAGGGCGAGAAAGGGAGCCCAATAGTAAGCGGGCTTGTCCATCCGCAAGGCGTAGCGCTCGGGATCGAAGACGGCTTTGAGGTCGTCGGCGGTGAACGGCTTGTAGGAGCGCTTTTGTTGTTCCAGCTTCGACTTTGAAGACACTTTGGCGTTTTCAAACGGATTCGGCCCAAGGTGCTGTCCGTTGGCAATAGCGTAGGCGAAGAGGTCGCGCAGGTAAGAGAGCTTCGAGTTGATCCGGCTTGCGCTTCCACCGAGTTCGATGAGGCGGTTTTTGTAGGAAACGGCGTCGTCGAGCGCGTATTGGTCCATGGGTCGAGCGCCCGCGCTCGCCGAAAAATCGTCAAACGCGCCTTGCTTGGCCGAGATCGTCCGCGCCGTGTTGTCGAGCGCCTTCTCTTTTTTGTAGAGCTTCACAACGTCCGCGAACGGCTTGCCGCGTTTTTTAGGCGCCGAATTGGCTTGTTGCGCGGCGATCGCGGCCATGACGCTCGGCGCGAGGACCGGCAAATCGAGAGAGGCAGGGACTGCGGTTGCGAACCGATCGCCGAACAGGTCTTTCGCTCGGCGCACGTCGTCATCGGTGTTGATGTCTTTGACCTGGGTGCCGTCTGGAAAGACCACGTCGAGCCGTTTGAGCGCGTCCGGGTCAAGGTTGAAATCGGCGGCTTTCGGCTTCTCTGTTGGCGTCTTCATGGCGAGTTCGAGATTGAACGCGAGCGCCAACAGTCTAGCTTGCCGGAAGTCTTTCGTGCGCAGAGACCGTTTGACTTCACGGCCCTGGCGGGTGAGGCGGAGGTAATAGACCCCTAGGCGGTTGCGATACAGGTGCGGAAGTTTGTGCATATTGGCTCACAAACTGGCTCACCGGCGCAAAACGAAAGGCCCGCGCTCAGTTAAGAGCAGCGGGCCTTGCGAGTGATGCTGGTGGCGAATCAGGGACTCGAACCCCGGACCTGCGGATTATGATTCCGTCGCTCTAACCAACTGAGCTAATTCGCCGAAAGAAGCGAGATTATGAGGATAGGGCTGAGGGCTGTCAACCCCCGCCATGCAACTTTTTTAAATCACCTCGTTCGTCAGACGCTTCAGTCCTGCGCGTAGATATCGGAGTTCTTGGTTTCCTTGACGAACAGCATGCCGATCACGAGCGTGATGAGCGCGACCACAATCGGATACCACAGCCCCGAGTAGATGTTGCCCTTCGCCGCGACGATCGCGAATGCGGTTGCCGGCAGGAAGCCGCCGAACCAGCCATTGCCAATGTGATACGGCAGCGACATCGAGGTGTAGCGGATGCGCGTCGGGAACATCTCCACCAGCATCGCCGCAATCGGCCCGTAGACCATCGTCACGTAGATCATCATGATCGTCAGGATCACCACACTCATCGGCCAGTTGATCTGTGACGGATCGGCCTTTGGCGGATAGCCGGCGGTCTTCAGCGTGGTAGCGAGAGTCTTGTCGAACGCCTTGCCCTGGTCCTTGGCGTCGGCGGCCTTGCCGTCATACGTGTTGATCACCGTATCGCCGACCTTGATCTCCGCCAGCGTGCCTGCCGGCGCCGCGACGTTCTCGTAGTTCAAACCGGCTTTCGAGAGTGCGCTTTTGGCGATGTCGCAGGAGCTCGTGAACTTCGCCGTGCCGACCGGGTTGAACTGGAACGAGCACTCGTCCGGGTTCGCAATCACGACGATCGGTGCTTTCGCCGTAGCTGTTTCCAGTGCCGGGTTCGTGTAGTGAGTCAGCGCCTTGAACAGCGGGAAGTACGTGCAGGCAGCAATCAGCAGGCCGGCCATGATGATCGGCTTGCGACCGATCCGGTCCGACAGCGAGCCGAAGAACAGGAAGAACGGCGTGCCGATCAGGAGCGCGATCGCGATCAGGATATTCGCCGTCGCGCCATCGACCTTAAGCGTTTGCGTCAGGAAGAACAGCGTGTAGAACTGACCCGTGTACCAGACCACGGCCTGGCCGGCGGTCAGGCCGATCAGCGCGAGGATCACGATCTTCAGGTTCTTCCACTGGCCGAATGCTTCGGTCAGCGGCGCCTTCGAGGTTTTGCCTTCAGCCTTGATGCGCTCGAACACCGGCGATTCATTCAGTTGCAGGCGAATCCACACCGACACGCCGAGCAGGATGATCGACGCGAGGAACGGAATGCGCCAGCCCCAGACGCCGAACGCGTCTTCGCCCATGGCCGTGCGTACGCCGAGAATCACCAGCAGCGAGAGGAACAGGCCGAGCGTGGCGGTGGTCTGGATCCACGCGGTGTAGAAACCGCGGCGTCCCGGCGGCGCATGTTCCGCGACGTAGGTTGCCGCACCGCCGTATTCGCCGCCGAGTGCGAGACCCTGCAGCATGCGCATCACGATGAAGATCACCGGCGACGCAATGCCGATCGACGCATAGCCGGGCAGGAAGCCGACCAGGAAGGTCGACAGGCCCATGATCACAATCGTGATGAGGAACGTGTGTTTGCGCCCGACCATATCGCCGAGGCGTCCGAACACGATCGCGCCGAACGGCCGCACCGCGAAGCCCGCGGCGAAGCTAAGGAGTGTGAAGATGAAAGCGGCTGTCGGATTGACGCCGGAGAAGAAGCTCTTGCTGATGAAGATTGCAAGTGAGCCGGCCAGATAGAAGTCGTACCACTCGAAAACCGTACCTAGCGACGATGCGAAGATCACCCGCTTCTCATCGTGCGTCATCGGCACGTGCGAGATTTGCCCGCCAACGGTAGCCATATGTCGTCTCCAATATTGATATGTGCACGCGGTCCGCCGGCAAAGGCGTTCCCGTGGAACCGATTATTGGAGTGGAAACTTACGGTGTACTGACGTGGCGGGGTGAAATGGCAGCCTCCGGTGCGATGAGGAAATTCGCATCAAAAAACGACAACTGCCAGATAAATTCTTGTAACGTGCAATTAACTTATCTCAATATGGGCGGAGATCGATGCGTGAATCCTGCGCTCTTAGGGTAAGTCCCGTGGCCGTTTGAGCACGTGCAAGCTGACACGCACAAGCGTTCCGGCAAGCCGTGGGGACGTTTGATAGACGTTATCGTCGATCGTCATCTCCCCGCCATGCATCGTCGTGATCTCGCGGACGATTGCCAGCCCGAGGCCGCTGCCGTCGCCTTCGCGGCCGAGAATCCGGTAAAAACGCTCGACCACCCGCGAGCGTTCGGCCACGGGAATGCCGAGCCCCGTGTCTTCTATTTCCAGATGCACGAGCCGCGCGGTCACATCGTGTCGCACCCGCACGGTGATTCGTCCGCCAGCCGGCGTGTAGCGGATTGCGTTGTCGATCAGGTTCGACAGCATTTCCCGCAGCATGACCGGATTGCCGTCGACTTCGACCGGTTCTTCGGGCGCTTCGTAGCCGAGGTCCATCTGTTTGGCGAGCGCGGCTTGA
Source organism: Paraburkholderia sediminicola (assembly GCF_046026855.1). Classification (GTDB taxonomy): domain Bacteria; phylum Pseudomonadota; class Gammaproteobacteria; order Burkholderiales; family Burkholderiaceae; genus Paraburkholderia; species Paraburkholderia sediminicola_A. Next base: position 77,519 of record NZ_JAQQET010000034.1, read on the forward strand.
ACCCAGTCGCGCACGGCGTTGCGCGCCATCTCCGTGACCTCGACCGGCGTGAAAATCTGCCCGGACATGCGATTTTCCGCACGCGCCAGCGCCAGCAACTGGGTGACGAGACGCGCCGCGTGCTCCGAACTGGTGGCGATTTGTTCAAGCGAGCGGTGGACTTCCGGGGAGGCGTCCTGGCGCAGCGCCAGCTCAGCCTGGGTGCGCAGACCGGCAAGCGGTGTTTTCATTTGATGCGCGGCGTCGGCGATAAAGCGCTTCTGCAACTCCATATTCTGTTCGAGGCGCGTCAGCAGGTCGTTGAACGATGTCACCAACGGCTCGATTTCCGGTGGTGCGAGGCGGGCTTCGAGTGGCGACAGATCGTCCGGGCGGCGCGCGCGGATGTGCGCCTGCAGGGCGTGCAACGGTGCGAGTCCGCGCGACAGGCCGAACCACACCAGCAGGATCGCCAGCGGCAGGATCACGAACTGCGGCAGGATCACGCCTTTGATGATGTCGTTGGCAAGCTGGCTGCGTTTGTCGAGCGTCTCGGCAACCTGCACCAGCACCGGCTGCGCGCCGGGCGTCTGCGGAAACTCGACCGTCGTATAGGCCACGCGAATATCGTTGCCGCGCAGCACGTCGTCACGGAATTCGACGAGGCCCGGCGGCGGCCTGTCTTCCTCGTGCGGCAGCGGCATGTCGCGCTCGCCGCCCACCAGTTCGCCGCGCGTGCCGAGCACCTGATAGAACACGGTGTCGACGTTGTCGGCGCGCAGAAAATCGCGGGTGGAGTCGGGCAACGACAGCTCCGCCACGCCGTTGATCGGATGGATCTGGCGCGCGAGCACGTAGGCGTCGGTTTCGAGCGCGCGGTCGAATGGCCCGTTAGCGATCGACTTGGCGACCAGGTAGGTGACCGCGAGGCTCATTGGCCACAGCAGCAGAAGCGGCGCCAGCATCCAGTCGAGAATCTCGCCGAACAGCGAGCGCGGGCGCGCCTCGGCGGCGGCTTCGGTCTCGTCGGGCGGGGCGAACGGATTGGCGTAGCGGGCGTCGCGCGCCTCGTCGAGGTCCGCCGCGTGCGCCGTAGCGCGGTCTGCGCGTGCGGACATGGGTGTCCTCTATTTGTAGTGATGGCTCGCCGGCATCGCGGCCGACGCCGGCGAGGAGGGCGGCTCGGGCTCGGGGGGCGCGAGCGCGTTGGCGCTCATGGTCGCGTTCGAAGGCAGGGCGGCTTTCTCGAGGCAATAGCCAAGGCCGCGCACGGTGATGATGCGCACGCCGCTCGGCTCGATCTTCTTGCGCAGCCGGTGCACATAGACTTCGATCGCGTTATTGCTGACTTCCTCGCCCCATTCGCACAGATGGTCGACAAGCTGTTCCTTCGACACCAGCCGGCCGATCCGCTGCAGGAGTACTTCGAGCAAACCGAGTTCGCGCGCCGACAGGTCGATTACCTGCTCGTTGACGTAGGCGATCCGGCCGACCTGATCGAACGACAGCGAACCATGCCGCACCACCGTGGGGCCGCCGCCCGCGCCGCGCCGGGTCAAGGCGCGCACGCGCGCCTCGAGTTCATTTAGCGCGAAGGGTTTGGCCATGTAATCGTCGGCGCCGAGATCGAGGCCCTTGACGCGTTCGTCGACGCTGTCTGCTGCCGTGAGAATCAGCACCGGCACGTTCGAGTTGCGGGCGCGCAGACGGCGCAACACCTCGAGCCCCGACATGCGCGGCAGGCCCAGATCGAGGATCAGCAGGTCGAAAGTTTGCATTGAAAGCGCGGTGTCGGCCTCGACGCCGTTCTTCACATGATCGACGGCATAGGCCGATTGGCGGAGTGATCGAACCAGACCGTCCGCGAGTATGCTGTCGTCTTCGGCAATCAGAATTCGCATGGTGCGCCAACCTGGCCTTGCTGGCACCGTGGGGTGACCTCCCGGCGCACAGCGGTCTCCGAAAATTATTGTGGGTAGTTGGGCAGCGTGACGGTAAAAATGCGCGTTCGCATGAGAATCGCGCTTGCCAAAACTACTGTTTTTTTATACAGTGTCTGAGTTTCGTGTGCTGTCCTCCAAGAACGGGCCGCACATCTGCCTCAGACGCCGTTCATCATAGCAAAGGACGATTCATGGAAGAAAGCAAGAAAGGCTCGGCTGGACTGACTGCTGAAAAGGGCAAGGCGCTCGCCGCCGCGCTCGCGCAGATCGAAAAGCAGTTCGGCAAGGGGTCGGTCATGCGACTCGGCGCAGGTGAGGCGGTCGAAGACATCCAGGTATGCTCAACCGGATCGCTCGGTCTCGATATCGCGCTGGGTGTCGGCGGTTTGCCGCGTGGCCGGGTGGTCGAAATTTACGGTCCGGAGTCGTCCGGTAAAACCACGCTGACGTTGCAGGTCGTCGCCGAAATGCAGAAGCTCGGCGGCACGGCAGCGTTTATCGACGCGGAACATGCGCTGGACATCCAGTACGCGCGCAAGCTCGGCGTGAACGTCAACGACCTGCTGGTTTCGCAGCCGGACACTGGCGAGCAGGCGCTCGAAATTGCCGACGCACTGGTGCGCTCGGGCTCGATCGATATGATCGTGATCGACTCGGTCGCCGCGTTGGTGCCGAAGGCCGAAATCGAAGGCGAAATGGGCGACTCGTTGCCGGGTCTGCAGGCGCGTCTGATGTCGCAAGCGCTGCGCAAACTCACCGGTACGATCAAGCGCACCAACTGCCTCGTGATCTTCATCAACCAGATCCGTATGAAGATCGGTGTGATGTTCGGCAACCCGGAAACCACCACGGGTGGTAACGCGCTGAAGTTTTACGCGTCGGTGCGTCTGGACATTCGCCGGATCGGTTCGATCAAAAAGAACGACGAAGTGATCGGTAACGAAACGCGCGTGAAGGTGGTGAAGAATAAGGTTGCGCCGCCGTTCCGCGAAGCGATTTTCGACATTCTGTATGGCGAGGGCATTTCCCGTCAGGGCGAAGTCATCGACCTGGGTGTGCAAGCGAAGATCGTAGACAAGGCCGGCGCCTGGTACAGCTACAACGGCGAACGTATCGGTCAGGGCAAGGACAACGCGCGCGAATTTCTGCGTGAAAATCCGGACATCGCCCGTGAGATCGAAAACCGTATCCGTGAATCGCTGGGCGTGAATGCCATGGCGGAAGCGGCGACCGGTGCTGCCGCCGAAGTCGCGGGCGAAGAAGAGTAACCATCACGTGATACGCAAGGGCCGGCCGTTGTCCAATGCTGGACGTAACGCGGACGGCCCGCGTGACGGTAGCGACGATTCGCTCGAGTCGTCGTCATCTTCTTCCTCGTCGACTCCCCGGTCCACCCGGTCGTTTGGGCGGTCGCCGGAAAACTCGTCCGGAAGTTCGTTTGGCAAATCTTCCGGAAGCTCCTTCGGGCGCCCCACTTCGCGTTCGCCGCGCTATTCGGGCGGCAACTCAGCCACCCGGCGCTCATCCGCGTCAGATTCCGATCCCTCCGCTACAGCCGGCGACGCTGATCCCTTTGAGTCGTTCGATGAGCACGACCGCGCCGCGGGTCGCCAGCCACAGTCCGATTCTTCTGCGCAAGCCGCAGCGGACCCGTCCGAAACCACCTACACCCGCTCGCGTCGCACGCCCGGCGAGACGAAGCCCGGGCAGGACGATGAAAAAAAATCCCAACGCCCGGCCCGTTCGTTAAAAGGACGTGCACTCGGCTATTTGTCCCGGCGTGAATACAGCCGCTCCGAACTGGCGCGCAAGCTAAAGCCGTTCGTCGAAGAAACCGATTCGCTCGACACTTTGCTCGATTCGCTGGAAGCCGAAAACTGGCTGTCCGATTCGCGGTTCGCTGAGAGCCTGATCCATCGGCGTTCGTCACGGTTGGGCGCGAGCCGGATCGTTGGCGAATTGAAACAGCATGCGGTCGACCAAACGCTGGTCGAAGAAGCCAGTGCGCAACTGCGCGAAACCGAACTGGCGCGCGCTCAAGCCGTCTGGCGCAAGAAATTCGGCCGGCTCCCTGAAACAGCGGCCGAGCGGGCAAAGCAGGCGCGCTTTCTGGCCTCGCGCGGTTTCTCCGGCGCCACGATCGGCAAAATCCTCAAAGGTCTCGACGAAGAGTGGAGCGGCGACTAGCCGGCCTCAGCGCAAAAACCTCCGCGCTTCGCCGCCACGCCGCCACTTTGAGAGAGCGTCTGCCGCGCTCCCCGGCCCGCCGGGCGCCCCTGCGCATTCCGAACTGTCTCAAATACCCAGTATGCTAAAATTCATGGGTTTTCCAATCCGGCCTTTCCTTCCCGTATGCCGCTCTCTCCGCCAGTATCCCGTCAGTTGCGCCACCGTCGCGCAATCAGAGCGGAAGCCTATGAGCGAGCCGATGGCCTGTGGGATGTGGAAGCGTGCTTGACCGACGAAAAACCGCGCGATGTGGTGCTTGCGTCGGGCGTCCGGCCCAATGGTCAGCCGATCCATGAACTCTGGCTTCGCATCACCATCGATCGCAAGCTCAATGTCGTCGACGCCGAAGCGTCGTCCGACTGGGTGCCCTATCCAGGGTTGTGCCAAGCCAGCAACCCCGCCTACCGTGCCCTCATCGGGCTCAATCTGTTCCACAACTTCCGTCGCGATGCTGCCCGTTTGCTGGCCGGCACGGCTGGCTGCACGCATCTCGCCGAGTTGTGCGCGCTTCTGCCGACCGCTGCAATCCAGGCCTTTGCCGGCGACGTGTGGAATACCAATGGAGGCGCGCCGGGCGCGAGCGGAAGTTCAGGAGACGATTCGTCTAACAGCACAGGCGAGCATTCCAACGACAAACCGCCATTCCAGCTGGGACGCTGCCACGCGCTGCGTTTCGACGGCGAGGCGGTGCAACAGTTTTATCCGCGCTGGTATGGCCGCGCTCCGTATACAGCGGATCGCGCGGCATCGTCAGGCGACGGGGCGGCCCGCCAGACAGGTGGGGGCGGCAACACGTCCGGCATGAACGACGGCAGCGGAAACGATGTTCAATCCAACTCTCAGACTGAAGGGAATCACGCATGAAGATTCACGAGTACCAGGGTAAGGAAATCCTGCGGAAATTCGGCGTCGCGGTACCGCGCGGCAAGCCGGTCTTCTCGGTGGATGATGCGGTCAAGGCCGCGGAAGAGCTCGGCGGCCCGGTATGGGTCGTGAAGGCTCAGATCCACGCGGGTGGCCGTGGCAAGGGCGGCGGCGTGAAGGTCGCCAAGTCGCTGGAACAGGTTCGTGAATTCTCGAACCAGATCCTCGGCATGCAGCTCGTCACGCACCAGACCGGTCCGGAAGGCCAGAAGGTGAATCGTCTGCTGATCGAAGAAGGCGCTGACATCAAGAAGGAACTGTATGTCGGCCTGGTGATCGATCGCGTTTCGCAGAAGATCGTCGTGATGGCATCGAGCGAAGGCGGCATGGACGTCGAAGAAGTCGCGGAAAAGACGCCTGAGCTGATCCACAAGATCGCGGTCGACCCGTCGACCGGTCTGAAAGACGCTGAAGCTGACGAGCTTGCCACGAAGATCGGCGTGCCCGCCGCTTCGCTGCCGCAAGCGCGCGCGATCCTGCAAGGCCTGTACAAGGCATTCTGGGAAACTGACGCATCGCTGGCCGAAATCAACCCGCTGATCCTGACCGGCGACGGTAAGGTCATCGCGTTGGATGCGAAATTCAACTTCGATTCGAACGCACTGTTCCGTCACCCGGAAATCGTCGCGTATCGCGATCTGGACGAAGAAGATCCGGCTGAAGTCGAAGCATCGAAATTCGACCTCGCCTACATCTCGCTCGACGGCAACATCGGCTGCCTCGTGAACGGCGCTGGCCTTGCAATGGCAACGATGGACACCATCAAGCTGTTCGGCGGCGAACCGGCGAACTTCCTGGACGTGGGCGGTGGCGCCACGACCGAGAAGGTCACGGAAGCGTTCAAGATCATGCTGAAGAACCCGAACCTGACTGCGATTCTGGTCAACATTTTCGGCGGCATCATGCGCTGCGACGTGATCGCGGAAGGCGTGATCGCGGCGTCGAAGGCCGTGTCGCTGAAGGTGCCGCTCGTGGTCCGCATGAAGGGCACGAACGAAGACCTGGGCAAGAAGATGCTCGCTGAATCCGGCCTGCCGATCATTGCGGCAGACAGCATGGAAGAAGCAGCTCAGAAGGTCGTCGCGGCCGCTCAAGGCAAGTAAAGAGCGCGTTTAACCGGGATTAACCAGGATTACGAATGGCGGCGCGTGAGCGACGCGGGTGGAGAACATCCCGCCTGGCTCGCGGCGCCAGACGAACAGAGGTCAATACATGTCGATTCTGATTAACAAAGACACCAAGGTCATCACGCAGGGCATTACCGGCAAGACCGGTCAGTTCCATACGCGTGCTTGCCGTGAATACGCCAACGGCCGCGAAGCGTTCGTTGCGGGCGTGAACCCGAAGAAGGCCGGCGAAGATTTCGAAGGCATTCCTATCTACGCAAGCGTCGCTGAAGCCAAGGCTGAAACGGGCGCGACCGTGTCGGTGATTTACGTTCCGCCGGCAGGCGCTGCTGCTGCAATCTGGGAAGCGGTCGAAGCCGATCTGGATCTCGCAATCTGTATCACGGAAGGTATCCCCGTCCGTGACATGATCGAGCTCAAGGCCCGCATGCGCGCCGAAAACCGCAAGACGCTGCTGCTCGGACCGAACTGCCCGGGCACGATCACGCCGGACGAACTGAAGATCGGCATCATGCCGGGTCACATTCACCGCAAGGGGCGCATCGGCGTCGTGTCGCGTTCGGGCACGCTGACGTATGAAGCAGTCGGCCAATTGACGGCGATCGGCCTTGGCCAATCGTCGGCAGTCGGTATCGGCGGCGACCCGATCAACGGTCTGAAGCACATCGACGTGATGAAGATGTTCAACGACGATCCGGAAACGGACGCCGTCATCATGATCGGCGAGATCGGTGGTCCGGACGAAGCGAATGCTGCTGAGTGGATCAAGGACAACATGAAGAAGCCGGTGGTTGGCTTTATCGCCGGCGTTACGGCGCCTCCGGGCAAGCGCATGGGCCACGCCGGCGCGCTGATCTCGGGCGGTGCGGATACGGCTGAAGCCAAGCTGGAAATCATGGAAGCCTGCGGCATCACGGTCACGAAGAACCCGTCGGAAATGGCGCGTCTTCTGAAGGCGATGCTGTAAAAACGAAATTCGCGCGCAGTCACGGCGCGTTTTTGATACGCTTACGAAACCCTTTCGTGAGCAGGCAGTCCTAAAAAGCGGGGGAGTGTAGACTCCCCCGCTTTTTTATTGCCCGCGCGCCTGATTCCTTCTTATTCTTTCACTCATGCTCGAGTTCTTCGCCACGCTCCATTGGGGCGCAGTCATTCAGATCATCGTCATCGATATCCTGCTGGGTGGTGACAATGCTGTCGTGATAGCGCTTGCCTGCCGCAACCTGCCGCCTGCGCAGCGTACGAAGGGCGTGCTGTGGGGCACGGCCGGCGCCATCGTGCTGCGCGTGGCGCTGATTGCGTTCGCTGTGGCGCTCCTCGACGTGCCATTGCTGAAATTCGCCGGCGGCCTGTTGCTGCTGTGGATCGGCGTGCGTCTGATGGCGCCCGCGCATGATGTCCATGAGAACGTCAAGCCGGCCGACAAGCTGATGTCGGCGATCAAGACCATCATCATCGCGGATGCGGTGATGAGTCTCGACAACGTAATCGCCATTGCCGGCGCTGCCGAGGCGGCTGACCCGGCGCACCGTCTTGCGCTGGTGATTTTCGGGCTGGTGGTGAGCATTCCGCTGATCGTGTGGGGCAGCCAGTTGGTGCTGAAGCTGCTCGACCGTTTCCCGATCGTCATTACGCTCGGCGCCGCGCTGCTCGGCTGGATCGCGGGCGGTCTGATCGTCAACGACCCGGCCGGCGACCGTTGGCCGATCCTGGATTCGCCGGTGGCCGAGTACGGCATGAGCATTGCCGGTGCGCTGTTCGTCGTGATCCTCGGTTATCTGCTCAAGCGGCGCAACGCGAATCGCGCGGCGGTTTGACGCCGAGTCTGAGGCGAGCGGCGCAGCACAAGCCGCACGGCGGGCTGGGGCTGAATCCGAAGCACGAGCGGACCAGCGTGATGCGAACCGCACGCCGATCTGACCTGACCTGAACGCCGCCGCGTCAGCACAACGTTAGCCATTCGGCTGACTGTGTGGAACGAGCACCGCTGGCTACGATTGAAACGCCTGTCCCCGATTCGAGGGGCCGGCGTTTTTTTGTTTCAGGAGCCTGCCTATGATCGTTACTTTGCCGTACTCCCCTTATTCATACGCCTCGCATTCCCCACGGAATGCGTTCGAACGGGCGCGCTGCGCCGCGCCGCTCGCACGCGTCTGCCGCCGTTTCGGTTTCGGCTTTACGTTGATCGAACTGATGATCGTGCTGGCGATTGTCGGTGTAATCGCGGCCTATGCGATTCCTGCGTATCAGGACTATCTGGCCCGCAGTCGTGTGGGCGAGGGCCTCTCGCTGGCCGCATCCGCACGGCTCGCGGTGTCCGAAAACGCCGCTAGCGGCAATGCATTCGGCGGCGGTTATGCGTCGCCGCCCGGCACCCGCAACGTCGAATCCGTTCACGTCGACGACGACACCGGCCAGATCACCGTCGCTTTCACGACGCGCGTCGCGCCTGCTGGGTCGAACACGCTGACCCTGGTGCCCTCGGTGCCGGACAATGCCGATGCGCCGACTGCGCGGATCGCCTTGAGCAAGGGCGCCGTGCAGGCTGGCGCAGTCACCTGGGAGTGTTTCGCCGGTGGCAAAACGGCCTCCTCGTTGCCTGCACCGGGCGCCGGGCCCGCACCTGCCGATGCGCCGTCCTTGCCGTCGAACCTTGCACCACCGGAGTGCCGTTCATAAGCGATGGGGTGAAAGATCGGGTGAGTTGTTATCCGAACGTAAAAGGATGATTTTCGGGATATTTCAGCCCGGCCGGCGCACAGCAGGAGGATTTTTTTGTATAGTGCGCCGGTTGCTGACGCCCACCGGTTACTCGATGCCCACCCCATTTGCGCGCTACCTGTCTCTCATTCTGTTGGCTCTCGCGTTGGTGCTGCCTTATGCAGTCGTCAACCACACGTATCCGATACCGACCTTCTACGCTGAATTCACGGCGCTCGCGCTGTATCTGCTGATGGGCGCGGGTGTCGTGCTGCTGGTGTGGACTGCCAGGCCGCGCGTGACGTTTGCGTCGCCGGTTGTCGCGCTGGTGCCCTTGCTGTTCGGGCTGGTGCTGGTGGCGCAATCGGTGCTGCTGCCGGTCTCGCAGCCGTCGATGAACTGGCTCGGCGGCGGTTATCTGCTCGCCGCACTCATGGCGACGCACGCCGGCTACGGCTTCACACGCGCCAAGCTGAACGAAACAGCGCTGCGCTGGGCGGCCGGCGCGTTGATCGTCGGTGGCCTGTTTGCTGTGTTCTGCCAGGTGATCCAGCTGTTTCACCTCGAGACGCGCGTGTCGCCGCTGGTCGTCGCGTATAACGTGACCGTCGAGCGCCGGCCGTTCGGCAATATGGCGCAGGCGAACCACCTCGCCACTTATATCGCGTTCGCGATGGCGGGGGCGCTGTTCCTCGTGCAGACACGCCGCCTTGCCGTCAGCATCTGGCTGCTCGTGTCGACGATTTTCGCCGTCGGGCTCGCGCTGACCGTGTCGCGTGGCCCCTGGCTGCAGATGGGCGTGATCGTGGTGGCGGGTTTCTGGATGGCGTTCGCGCAAACGCGCAGCGAGCCGCTTCTTCGCCGCAGCAATCGCGAATGGCTGATCCCGATCGCCTTGGCGGTCCTGTTCTTCGTGGTCAACGCGTTGATCCGCTGGGCCAACGTGCACTACCACCTGGAGCTCGGTCAGTCCGCGGCTGAGCGTTTCAAGGACGCCGGCCAGATCGCGCCGCGCCTTGCGCTGTGGAAATACGGTTGGACGATGTTCAAGGCGCATCCGCTGCTGGGTGTCGGCTGGGGCGAGTTTCCGAGCTATCAGTTCGAGTACGCGAAGTCGCTCGGCGGCGTCGAGATTGCCAATAACTCGCACGACATCTTCATCGACCTGCTCGCGAAGACGGGCTTGATCGGCCTCGCGATCGTGCTGTTCGGCCTGATCACATGGCTGATGCGCGTGGTTCGCGCGCCGCAGAGCGCCGCACGCGTGTTCGGTATCGCGCTGATCGGTGTGCTGGTCATGCATGCGCTGGTCGAGTATCCGCAGCAGTACATGTTCTTCCTGCTGCCGGCGATGTTCGTGTTCGGCTTGCTTGAGACACGGCCGCTGCGCCTCGTGCCTGGCCGTCTGTCGTTCGGCGCGTTTGCCGTGATCGTGTTTGGTGGCCTGGCCGCGCTGTATCCGGTGTATCGCGACTACGCGCGCGCCGAGGTGCTGTATTACGGCTCGCGTCCTGCCGAGCAGTATCGCGCGGACCCGTCGTTCCTGTTTCAGGCGTGGGGCGAGTATGGTCTCGCGACGCTGCTGCCGATGAATTCGATGGACCTGCAGCACAAGCTCGCCATGCACAAGCAGGCGATTGCACTGCTGCCGGGTGAAACCGTGCTGCGCCGGTATGCGGTGCTGCAGGCACTGAGCGGTGATACGGCGGGGGCGTTCGACACCGTCGAGCGTCTGAAGATCTTTGCTCAGGAGTTGAAGGACTGGCCGTCGCAGTTGGCCTACGTGTATGAATTGTGCGACGAGCAGAAGACGCTGGGCGGTTTCAAGGCGGAACTGGTCAAGCGCTACGGCATGCCGGCGGGCGACGTCAATCAGGACGACGACAGCGACGAGGATTGAGCCGCGCCGTCGTTTTGCAGTCTCATTCTTCGCTGTAGCTGTAGCTGTAGCTGTAGCTGTAGAGATGGAGCGGGGCGATGACGCCAGCCGTCATCAACCCGCCACCCAATCCCCCGACTTCCCGCCGTGCTTCTCCAGCACTTTCACGTCGGTGATCGTCATGCCGCGATCCACCGCCTTGCACATGTCGTACACCGTCAGCAGCCCGACCTGAACGGCGGTTAGCGCTTCCATCTCCACGCCCGTGCGTCCCAGCGTCTCGACCTGCACCGTGCAATGCACGCCAGGCAGCTTTTCGTCGAGCTCGAAGTCCACTTTCACGCGCGTCAGCGCGAGCGGATGACATAGCGGGATCAGATCGGCGGTGCGCTTCGAACCTTGAATCGCGGCGATGCGCGCGATGCCGATCACATCGCCCTTCTTGGCGTTGCCGTCGCGGATCAGCGCGAACGTCTCCGGCAGCATGCGAATCGAGCCACGCGCGATGGCGATGCGTTTGGTCTCCTGCTTGCCGCCGACGTCCACCATATGTGCCTGGCCGGCAGCGTCGAAATGAGTGAGTTCAGGCATGGTTGGGCTCCTTCAGAGGGCGCCTATCATAGCAGTGTGGTCGGGCGAGTCAGGGTGATTACAATTACCCTATGTCCGCTATCTTAGTCCGAGCGGCGGGCGTCGCTTTTCGACTTCGTCATACCGACCTCGCGATGCGTACGAAACGGTTTCTTGCTGCGTTGTTGTCTGTCGCGCTCGCGGCTCCGCCGGGCGTGTTCGCGCAATCGCGCGCCGCTTCGAGCACGAGCCTCGCGCTCAACGTGCAGTCCGCGGAACCGCCGTTGGAAAGCGGCCTGGTCGAAATCTTTGCCGATCCCATCGTGCCGCCCGACATCGCCCAAGGTGTCTTCGGCGTTTATGGTGGCGCACAAAGCCGCCTTTCCGGTAAGCCGGGTGCGACCGCCAACTGGCGCACCCCAATCGTCACGCAGCAACTGCCGGACCTCGGCAACGGCGGCTCCGGCTCGCTGACGCCACAAGCGGAGCGCAAACTCGGCGAGCGCGTGATGCGCGAGTTACGCCGCGACCCTGACTATCTCGACGACTGGCTGGTGCGCGACTACCTGAACTCGGTCGCTGCGAAACTCGCGGCGGCGGCGAACGCGCTATACCTCGGCGGCTACCGTCCGGACTTCGAGCTGTTCGCGGTCCGCGATTCGCAGATCAACGCCTTCTCACTGCCGGGCGGTTTTATCGGCGTGAACACCGGTTTGATCGTGACGACGCAAACCGAGTCCGAACTCGCCTCCGTGCTCGGCCACGAGATGGGGCACGTCTTGCAGCGGCACATTTCGCGGATGATCACCACCGGCGAGCGCAGTTCCTATGCCGCGCTTGCCGGCCTGTTGTTCGGCATTCTGGCGGGCGTGCTCGCGCATAGCGGCGACCTTGGCAGCGCGATTGCGATTGGCGGCCAGGCCTATGCGCTCGACAACCAGTTGCGTTTCTCACGCTCCGCCGAGCATGAAGCGGACCGCGTCGGTTTTCTGCTGCTGGCCGGCGCCGGCTACGACCCTTATGCGATGACGACGTTTTTCGGCCGTCTCGACCGCGCGGCAATGAGCGACACCGGCATACCGGCCTACGCGCGTACCCACCCGCTGACCGGCGAACGGATCGCCGACATGGAGGACCGTGCGCGCCGTGCGCCTTACCGGCAACCGCACCAGACGTCCGAATATGGTTTTGTGCGAGCGCGGGCGCGCTTGCTGCAGGACCGCTCGCGCAGTGAATACGCGGACGAGATTTCGCGCCTGCGCTCCGAAATCGAAGACCGTACTGCGCTGAACGTCGCCGCGAACTGGTACGGGATCGCATATGGGCAGATGCTGCTCGAGCGATATGACGATGCCGTGGCGTCCCTGGCTTCGTCGCGCGCTGCGTTTGCAGCAGGCGAACGCCGTGAAGGTGAACCCATGCATAGTTCGCCGAGCCTCGACGTGCTCGCGGCCGACATCGCGCGCCGCGCGGGGCGTGATGACGAGGCGGCTCGTCTTGCCGAGTTTGCGCAGAAGCGCTGGCCGCAGTCGAACGCCGCGATCGACATGCATATCCAGACCTTACTAACCCTGAAGCGATTTGCCGATGCGCAGGCTCTGGCGCTGCAGGAAACGCGTGCGCAACCCGATCAGCCCGCCTGGTGGATGTATCTTGCGCAGGCAAGCGCCGGCAGTGGAGATGCGTTGACGCAGCATCGGGCGCTGGCCGAAAAATTCGCTATCGAGGGGGCCTGGCCGTCGGCCATCCGGCAACTGAAGGAAGCGCGGGATATGAAGGCGATCGGCTACTACGATCTCGCTACCGTCGACGCCCGGTTACATGAAATGGAGAGTCGCTATAAAGAGGAGCGGCTTGACGAGAAGAGCTAGCGGTTGCGAGTCTTCGCTATCTGACCAGAGCGTGGCCTGTGCAAAGGACTCAGGCGGGTAAATAGACAAAAGATCTAAGCATTCGCCGCCGGACTATCGACAAACCCGAACCGCGCGGCCACCTCATTTCGCTGCACGCCCTGCAAGGGCAAAACAATCCCATTGTTCCAGCGAAACGCTCCGCTCAGCGAGTCATCACCCAGCGCGGCGTGATCAGAAAAAACCTCGAGGTCGTGATCGTGCAAAACCGCGACTCTCGGTGGCGCCGAGCCATCGACAAACAGAATCCCACCTTCGTCATCGACAAACGCAGCAGAAGGCTCGAAAGCCCCTCCGGCCTGGTCCGTCAAGGAAAGCACCCCAGCGGCATCGGCAGACAACCTCACCACCCACGGCGTATAACCCAACTCGATATACACCCGCTGCGGCCCATTCTGGAAAAACCACTGACCGTGTTCATCGGCGTCGTAATTCCGATTGATGAATCCGAGCAGCGCCTCATGCCGGATCGGCGTACCTGGCGCACCGCTGGCCTGAGCGGCTTCGTCCCGCATGCGCCAGTTGCCACGCCGGTCCAGCATCAACCATCCGGTGCAACTCGGGACGTTCGGCCATTTGGCCAAGGCCTGCTTGACGATGTCATCCATGATCGATGTGCCGCTCCAGATAACCGAGCACGCGCCGCGACAACCAGTCGATGCGGCCAGGGAAAGGTCCGGTCATAAAGCCGGCGTGGCCGCCGTGTCTGGGTTGATCGAGTTCTACCGATGCCGACACCTCATGCCGGGCCGGTAATGCTTCCGCAGGCAAGAACGGATCGTTGCGCGCGTTCAGCACCAATGTCGGCACGGCAATTCCGCGCAGCAGCGGCCGCGTGGTCGCGCTGCTCCAGTAGTCGTCGGTATCGCGAAAGCCGTGCAGCGGCGCCGTCACCACGTTGTCGAAGTCGTACATTGTGCGGCTCGCCAGCATGGCGTTGCGGTCAAACAGCCCCGGAAACTGCACCAGTTTCTGCTCAGCCTTCTGCTTCAGCGTCTTCAGAAAATTGCGCGTATAGATCATCCCGAAGCCTTGCGATAACGCACGGCCGCCGGCATGCACGTCGATCGGCGTCGAAATCGCCGCGGCAGCCGAGATTACTGGCGACGCATCTTCACGCTGCTCGCCGAGCCAGCGCAGCAGCACATTGCCGCCCAGCGACACGCCCGCCGCCACGATCGGCCCACGATGTGTGGCGCGTAAGCGCCGCAGAATCCAGTCGACTTCGTTGCTGTCGGCGAGATGGTAGAAACGCGGCAAGAGATTCAGCGTTCCGCTGCAACTGCGGAAGTGCGGCACGACGCCGTGCCAGCCGTATTCGCGCGCGGCTGCCATCAATGTGGCAGCGTAGTGCGACGTGGAACCGCCTTCAAGGCCGTGAAACAGGACGAACAGCGGCGCGTCGTCTGCGGGAACTTGAGGCGGGGACGCGGGGGCCAGCGCGGAGGCTGTCGCGCTGTCATGCACCACCCAATCGAGATCGATGAAATCGCCATCAGGCGTATCCCAGCGTTCGCGCTGGAAGGTAATGGCTGGACGGCGCGCAAACAGCGACGGGACAATGGTCTGCGCATGCCGGTTTGGCAGCCAGAGCGGCGCGCGGTAGAGCAGATCGACAGTGGCCTCGACAGCGGCCGCGGCGCGCACTGCGCCGGTAGACACGGATTTATTGTGCGTCATCTCCCAATCCCCTGGTCCCCCAAGAGGACTTCCTTCGGGGCGGGGGATTTCCTTCGGAGCGAGCGACTTCCTGCGGGGCGTACTCATACCAGCGTCGAAGCAAAAAAAGTAAAACCTGTGAAACAGAGGAGACGCCCATCAGGCGTCAGTGCAGCGACCCCTGACCATGCCGCATCTTTGTGGCGAACTGACTGGCGGCCTCATTCGGCATCGGACTCGCGTGGATATGCGCAATCCGCCATTCGCCGCGTTCATGGACCATGACGTAAGTGGTGAACACCATCGCAGGCGTAGCCTTCGGATCGGCCGGCCGGTGTGCTTCGGCAATGGCGTAGACGACGGTGCCGAGGCTGTCGTAGACGCGAATGTCGAGCGGTTCGATTGAAACGGGCGTGGTTTCGAGCTGAATTTGCAAGCCGGCGCGAATGCTGTCGAGGCCGTGCAGGTGCGAGCCGTCGGCACAGATGCAGCTAACGAACTCCTCATCGATCCACAGGCCCATCAAGCTGTCGATATTCACCTCGGCAATGGCCTGGTAATAGGCATTCAGCGTATCGGCGGCGGCTTCGAAGATATGGGCAAAACGTGGCATGGCTCGTCAGTCTCTTGTGCGCGGCGCGCGGTTGCGGGGCAGCGGTCAGCGGGACAGTCCGGAGCACCGGACAATCGCACCTAAGCGCGAGAATGCCCGCGCCGCAAGGCGCGAACATGACGCGACGCGCTCAGGGGCGTGCGGTGTTGCGTGCAAGTATCAGTCGAATCAACCGGGTTCAACGTTGCGCAAGCAACATGCCGCGCAAATCGCCGAAGACCTGCTCGGCGCTCAATTGCTTCAGACAGTTCAGATGCCCGAGCGGACACTCGCGCTGAAAACAGGGGCTGCATTCAAGATGAAGCCATTGTACCTTCGCAAGCTCGGACAGGGGCGGCGTGTGGCGCGGATCGGTCGACCCGTACACCGCCACCAGCGGCCGACGCAGCGCGGCGGTTACGTGCATCAGGCCGGAATCGTTGGTGACGACTGCATTGGCCCGCGAGATCAGCGCACAAGCCTCACCAAGCGCGGTCTGGCCGCACAGATTACGCACGTTCGGCGCTTTCTCGGCGATGGCCTGGGCAAGCGGCGCATCTTTCGGCGAGCCGAGCGCGATGATCTGCGTATACGGGAACGACTGGCCGACCATCTGCGCGAGCGCTGCGAAATGCTCGGGTGGCCAGCGCTTGGCCGGACCGTATTCGGCGCCCGGGCAGAACACCAGCAGTGGCACGCGCGTATCTAGATTGAAGCGCGCGGAGACTCGCGAGGCTTCGTTCAGGTCTGCGTCGAGCCGGGGCATCGGCAGGTCGTCGGGGATCTTGGCGCCTGGCGCGTAGGCGAGGGCGGCGTAGTGGCCAACCATCGGCGGGCGCTCGTCCTTGCGCGGATTCGCGTGGCGCACATTCAGCAAGCCGTAGCGGCTTTCGCCCGTGTAGCCGATGCGCAGCGGAATGCCCGCCATCCACGGAATCAGCGCCGACTTGAGCGAATTCGGCAGGACATAGGCCGCGTCGTAGCCGACATCGCGCAAGTCGCTCGCCAGTTGCCAGCGGCGCAGCATCTGCAGCTTGCCGTGCGCGAGGTCCGTGGCGTAGACGTCGCGGATCTCGGGCATGCGTTCGAGTACGGGCGCGACCCACGAGGGCGCAACCGCGTCGATCACGATGCGCGGATGCAATTTCACGAGGCGCGCAAACAGCGGCTGCGCCATCAATGCGTCACCGATCCAGTTCGGTGCGATAACCAACGCGCGACGCATCAGAGTGAGTGTCCGGTGTCAAAACGAAGCGCCGCGCGAGCTGTACGCGTGGTGTTCGATTGTGTAAAAGGGGAAAAGCCACGTGCCTTGCGGCGCAGATCCGGCATGGCCGGCATCGCTGCGGCTGTACTGCGAAGCGCTTGCCTCGCTACCCTCTGCTGCAAAAGTCCGTCACATGACGATCCAGGCAGCAGGCGCGTTGGCAAAGAGCGCCGCAAGCGATCAGTGCGCAGTGTTCAAGGTTAGTGACCCTTGACCACTTCGCCGTCGCGCAGCTTGTAGCGCGTGCCGCAATACGGGCAGCGTGCTTCGCCGTGCGTCACGTCGATAAACACACGCGGGTGCGTGCTCCAACGCGGCATCGACGGATTCGGGCAATACGCAGGCAGATCTTTTGCCGACAGTTCGACCAGCGGCATTTCCTTGATTTCGCTCATGGGGACTTTCTCGTTGTATGCAGAGTGCGTGCGTTGCACCGCCGGGAGGCCGAGGGCCCAAGGGCGGCGCAGCGCGCGTTAGATCCTGGTCAGCCAGTGCGCGTACTTGTCGCTCTTGCCGTTCACGATATCGAAGAAGCCCGATTGCAGCTTCTCGGTGATCGGGCCACGTGCGCCCGAGCCGATCGTGCGGTTGTCGAGTTCGCGGATCGGCGTGACTTCTGCGGCGGTGCCGGTGAAGAACGCTTCGTCGCAGGTGTAGACCTCGTCACGTGTGATGCGCTTTTCGATCACCTGGATGCCCGCGTCGCGCGCCAGCGTAATGACCGTGTCACGCGTGATGCCGTCGAGGCACGACGCCAGATCCGGCGTGTACAGCTTGCCGTTGTTCACGAGGAAGAAGTTTTCGCCCGAGCCTTCCGACACGTAGCCGTCTACGTCCAGCAGCAGCGCTTCGTCGTAACCGTCGGCGATCGCTTCCTGGTTGGCGAGAATCGAGTTCACGTACCAGCCCGAAGCTTTGGCGCGAACCATCGACACGTTCACATGATGGCGCGTGAACGACGAAGTCTTCACGCGGATGCCCTTGGCAATCCCGTCTTCACCGAGGTAAGCGCCCCACGGCCAGGCGGCGATCGCCACGTGGATCGTGTTGCCCTTGGCCGACACGCCGAGCTTTTCCGAGCCGACCCAGATGATCGGGCGCAGGTAGCAGGATTCCAGCTTGTTTTCGCGGACCACTTCGCACTGCGCGGCCGCCAGCGTTTCGTGGTCGAACGGGACGTCCATCTGGAAGATCTTGGCCGAGTTCAGCAGGCGTTTGGTGTGCTCCTGGAGGCGAAAAATCGCTGTGCCGCCGTCCGCCGTCTTGTAGGCGCGTACGCCTTCGAAAACGCCCATGCCGTAATGCAGCGTGTGCGTGAGCACGTGGATCTTGGCATCGCGCCAGTCGATGAGCTTGCCATCCATCCAGATCTTGCCGTCGCGGTCGGCCATTGACATACGATTCTCCAGCGGGTGCGGTGTAGGGTGTGGGAGCGTCATTTTAGCGTCTTTTGCACACGAAACGGGCATTTGGCCGCACGGCGGGCGCTATAATTCGGCGCACGCATAATTCATATCCGGATGCGCCAGCGGGTGCTTGACGACTTGGCGCCGACCTCCCTTCGTTGCGGCGCCCCTTGGTGCCAAAGCGTTTCGCCTCATGCTCGCTCGTCTGTCAGATACTGATCGCCGTGCCTTTCGTCAGGGCGCGCGCGACTATTCGCCCACGCTGATGGCGATTTTCTCCTGGGGCCTCGTCACCGGCATTGCGATGAGCAAGTCCGTGCTCACGCTGCCGCAGGCGCTCACCATGTCGCTGCTGTGCTACGCCGGATCGTCGCAATTGGCCGTGTTGCCGCTGCTCGCCGCCAAACTGCCGATCTGGACCGTGCTGCTCACGGCCGCGATGGTCAATACGCGTTTCGTGATCTTCAGCGCCGGCCTCGCGCCGCATTTCTCCTATTTGCCCATGTGGCGGCGCATCGTGCTCGGTTACTTCAACGGCGACGTGATCTATCTGCTGTTCCAGAAGAAGAGTTTCCAGACCGGTTACGTGCCGGGTAAAGAGGCGTACTTCTGGGGCATGGCGACGTGCAGCTGGCTGTCGTGGCAGGTGTCGTCGATCGTCGGCATTCTGCTGGCGAGCCTGATCCCGGACAACTGGGGCCTCGCACTCGCGGGTACGCTGGCACTGCTGCCCATCATGGTCTCGGCGATCGCCACGCGTTCCACGCTGGTCGCCGTCAGCGTCGCCGGCGTGGTGTCGCTGCTCGCTTTCGACCTGCCGTACCGGCTCGCACTGCCGCTCGCGGTAATCGCGGCGATTGTTGCCGGCAGCGCGGCCGATCTGATGGTCGAGCGCGCCGACTTGCGCCGCATCCGCAACAGCGCCGGAGATTCCCGATGACATCCACGCAGATCTGGCTGGCCATTATTGGCATGACCTTCGTCACCGCGGTGACACGCGCGATGTTTCTAATCGGCGGCGAGCGCACGGTTTTGCCAGCGCGCGTCCAGCGGATGCTGCGCTATGCGCCGGCCGCGGCGCTTGCCGCCGTCGTGTTGCCCGACGTGCTGGCGACACCGGACGGGCTCTCGTTCGCACCGTCGAACCACGAGTTTTACGCAACGCTGTCCGGTCTCGCGTGGTTTTTGTGGCGGCGCACCATGCTCGGCACGATTGTGCTGGGAATGGTCGTGTTCACGCTCTTGCGCCTCTTCATGTAATTGATCGAGCTGGAAATGCTGCGCCGCGACATGCGCGGTGCATCCTCCAAATACGGGACATTCGCCTGGTTGCCGGTCAGAAGGTAGTGTGGATCAGTTAAAATGGTCGTTTCCGGGATAAGCGCGCCGGTGCATGGCGCGACAGCCGCGGCCATGCCGCCGGCACCCGATTCAGTGGAGCCGCTGCCGTGCCGAAGCGCTGGAGTTTGCCGCATTCGGTCCCTGGCGCGTTGTCCGCCACCGCCTTCCCATCAACTCGCATGCACAAAAGCCCATGAACAAGGTATTGCGTCTCTCCGATCTGATCGCCGAAGGCAAGCTATCCGGCAAACGTGTGTTCATCCGCGCCGATCTGAACGTGCCGCAGGACGATCAAGGCAACATCACCGAAGACACCCGTATCCGCGCCTCCGTGCCGGCGATCAAGGCCGCGCTGGACGCGGGCGCCGCCGTGATGGTCACGTCGCATCTGGGCCGCCCGACCGAGGGCGAATTCAAGCCGGAAGATTCGCTCGCGCCGGTTGCGAAGCGCCTCGCCGAGCTGCTTGGCCGTGACGTACCGCTGGTCGCCAACTGGGTCGAAAACGGCGTGAACGTCGCGCCGGGCCAGGTCGTGCTGCTGGAAAACTGCCGCGTCAACAAGGGTGAGAAGAAGGATTCCGACGAGCTCGCGCAGAAAATGGCGAAGCTCTGCGACATCTACGTGAACGATGCCTTCGGCACCGCGCACCGCGCCGAAGCCACCACGCACGGCATCGCCAAATACGCGCCGGTCGCCTGTGCCGGCCCGCTGCTGGCCGCTGAACTCGAAGCCCTCGGCAAGGCGCTGGGCGCGCCGAAGCGTCCGCTGGTGGCGATCGTTGCCGGCTCGAAGGTGTCCACCAAGCTGACCATTCTGAAATCGCTGGCCGACAAGGTCGATCAGCTGATCGTCGGCGGCGGCATCGCCAATACGTTCATGCTGGCGGCCGGCCTGAAGATCGGCAAGTCGCTCGCCGAAGCCGATCTGGTCGCCGAAGCCAAGGTCATCATCGACGCAGCGAAAGCCCGCGGCGCCTCGGTGCCGATCCCGACCGACGTGGTCACGGCGAAAGAGTTTTCGCCCACCGCGAAGGCTGAAGTCAAGGCTGTCGCCGATGTCCAAGACGACGACATGATCCTCGACATCGGACCGGAAACCGCCAAGGCGCTCGCCGCACAACTGGAAAAAGCCGGCACGATCGTGTGGAACGGCCCGGTCGGCGTGTTCGAATTCGACCAGTTCGGCAACGGTACGAAGACGCTGGCTGACGCGATCGCCAAATCGTCGGCGTTCTCAATCGCTGGCGGTGGCGATACGCTGGCGGCGATTGCCAAGTACGGCATCCACGACAAGGTCAGCTACATCTCGACGGGCGGCGGCGCTTTCCTCGAGTTCCTCGAGGGCAAGAAACTGCCCGCGGTCGAAGTTCTGGAATCACGGGCTTAACGTGGTGACGCGCTCCCCCTCAGCGAAGTCTGCAAAAGCGCGCGGCAGCAAGTTGCCGCGCAACACCGCAGCAGCAACGGCAGGGGAGCGCGAAGCGCGCTCCGCCGCCACACCGGCCGTGGCTGAAGCTGCGGCCCCGCAGCAGCAAGAATCCGAGTTGTCCCTCGCGCTCGCGGAGTTGACCACTGGCAGCGAGGCAGCGGAATTGTCCACCGGACAAGCCGCCCACTCGCCGGCAGAACTCCCGGACGGCGAGGTCACGCTCGCACCCCCACCGGCAGCCCCCGTGCCGGTATCGAACACCGCTTCACCCCATAAAGCGACGCTGGTTTCAACCGGCGCGCAGCCCCCAGCAGCACCCTTCGGTGCGCAGCCTCCGCATCCGACTCGCAGCGCTCATTCCAGCGATCCCACCCAGACGAGGAGACTCATGCATCGCGCCACCAAGATTGTCGCTACCATCGGACCGGCTTCCAGTACGCCGGAAATCCTGCTGCAAATGATTCAGGCAGGAGCCGACGTGGTGCGGCTCAATTTCTCGCACGGCACCGCCGACGACCACCGCCAGCGCGCCGAATTCGTGCGCGAGGCGGCCCGTCAGGCCGGCCGTGAAGTTGCCATCATGGCTGACCTGCAAGGTCCAAAGATTCGGGTCGGCAAATTCGAAAACGGCAAGACCACGCTCGTTCCTGGCAACGCGTTCATCCTTGACGCCGAGTGTGAACTCGGCAACGACGATCGCGTCGGGCTCGACTACAAGGACCTGCCGCGCGACCTGAAGCCGGGCGACGTGCTGTTGCTCAACGACGGCCTGATCGTGCTGGACGTCGTGCGCGTGCTCGGCAGTGAGATCCACACCACCGTGAAGATCGGCGGCGATCTGTCGAACAACAAGGGCATCAATCGCCAGGGCGGTGGCCTGACGGCGCCGGCCCTGACGGCCAAAGACATGGAAGACATCCGCACGGCGATGTCGCTCGGTGTGGATTTCGTCGCGGTATCGTTCCCCAAGAACGCCACCGACATGGAAATGGCCCGCCAGCTCGCGAACATCGCGGGTGCGCCCTACGGCATCAAGCCGAAGATGATCGCGAAGATCGAGCGGGCGGAAGCGATTCCGGCACTGCAAGGCATCCTCGACGCATCGGACGGCATCATGGTCGCGCGCGGCGACCTGGCCGTGGAAGTGGGCAATGCCGCAGTTCCCGCGCTGCAAAAGCGCATGATTCGTATGGCGCGCGAATCGAACAAGTTCGTGATCACCGCGACCCAGATGATGGAATCGATGATCTACGCTCCCGTGCCGACCCGCGCTGAAGTGTCGGATGTCGCCAACGCGGTGCTGGACGGCACGGACGCGGTGATGCTGTCGGCCGAGTCTGCAGCGGGCAAGTACCCGGTGCAGACCATCGAGACGATGGCGGCGATCTGCCTCGAAGCCGAAAAGTCGGAGCAGTCGGAGTTGGACAAGGACTTCCTCGACCGCACGTTTACGCGAATCGACCAGTCCATCGCCATGGGCGCGCTGTTTACGGCGTTCCATCTGGGCGCGAAGGCGATCGTTGCGTTGACCGAATCGGGTTCGACCGCGCTCTGGATGTCGCGTCACTGGACGCACGTACCGATTTTCGCGCTCACGCCGCGCGTCGGCAGCGAACGGGCGATGGCGATCTACCGCAACGTCACGTCGCTGCATCTGGACACCAGCACCGACCGCGACACCGCGTTGCAGCAGGCGCTGGAAACCGTGGTCAGCAAGGGCTACGCGTCGCGCGGCGACATGGTGGTGCTGACCGTCGGCGAGCCGATGGGCCAGGCAGGCGGCACGAATACGTTGAAGATCGTGCGCGTCGGTGAGCCGTATTGATTCGGTGTAGACCGAAGACTGCTCGATCGGCACGCAGGCTTGATTGAGCGAAGCAGGCTGTCATGCCCCGCGAGAGGCGGCGCACAGACTCCAATCGCGCGTGCGGCGAAGGTCCGCAAGTGACGCGCTTTAGGGAAGGTGTGAACGGGTATGCAGCTTGCTACGCGATAAAATCGCCCCAAAAGATGCCGGCGGCACAGAATTCGTTTCAATCTAAGGAGTTAAGCATGCCTCTCGTATCAATGCGTCAACTGCTGGACCATGCCGCCGAAAACGGTTATGGCATTCCGGCATTCAACGTGAACAACCTGGAGCAGGTGCAGGCCATCATGGCGGCGGCCGACAAGGTCAACGCCCCGGTCATCATGCAGGCGTCGGCCGGCGCGCGTAAGTACGCGGGCGAGCCGTTCCTGCGTCACCTGATCGAAGCGGCGGTGGAGTCGTACCCGCACATTCCGGTCGTGATGCACCAGGACCACGGCCAATCGCCGGCGGTCTGTATGGCGGCGATCCGCAGCGGTTTCACCAGCGTGATGATGGACGGTTCGCTCGAAGCCGACGGCAAGACGGTCGCATCGTACGAGTACAACGTCGACGTGTCGCGCAAGGTGGTTGAAGCGGCGCACTCGATCGGCATCACGGTGGAAGCGGAACTGGGCGTGCTTGGTTCGCTGGAAACCATGAAGGGCGACAAGGAAGACGGCCACGGCGCGGAAGGCACGATGACCCGCGAACAATTGCTGACCGACCCGGAGCAGGCTGCCGACTTCGTCAAACAGACGCAATGCGACGCGCTCGCGATCGCGATCGGTACGTCGCACGGCGCGTACAAATTCAGCAAGAAGCCCACGGGCGACATCCTGTCGATCCAGCGCATCAAGGAAATTCACCAGCGCATTCCGAACACGCACCTGGTGATGCACGGTTCGTCGTCGGTGCCGCAGGAACTGCTCGCGGAAATCCGCGAATTCGGCGGCGACATGAAAGAAACCTACGGCGTGCCGGTTTCAGAGATTCAGGAAGGTATCAGGAACGGCGTGCGCAAGGTCAATATCGACACCGACCTGCGTCTGGCGATCACCGGTGCGATCCGCCGCTACATGGCGCAGAATCCGGGCAAGTTCGATCCGCGCGACTACCTGAAGCCGGCGCGCGAAGCCGCGATGAAGATCTGCCTCGAGCGCTTCACGCAATTCGGCTGCGAAGGCCAGGCTGGCAAGATCAAGCCGGTTTCGCTTGATAAAATCGCGGAGAAGTACAAATCGGGCGACCTCGCGCAAGTCGTCCGCTAAGCTATAACCAAGCTCTACACCTGGCTGATTGGCCAGGTTGTCGTTCGATCGCCGTTCCCGCATCATCCGGGGAACGGCGTTTCCCTTTTGTTCCGGTCACACTTTTTGCCCTACTTTTAGCGAACCACGACGATGTCTACCCTTTACGAATCCACGCTCCACTCGCTGCCGCTGCTCGGCCGCGGTAAAGTCCGCGACAACTATGCGGTGGGCAACGACCAGTTGCTGATCGTCACGACCGACCGTCTGTCGGCGTTCGACGTCATCATGGGCGAGCCGATTCCGAATAAGGGCCGCGTGCTCAACGAAATGGCGAACTTCTGGTTCGAGAAACTGAAGCACGTGGTGCCGAATCACCTCACGGGCGTGGCGCCCGAGTCCGTGGTGGCGGCTGACGAAGTCGAGCAGGTCAAGGGCCGCGCGGTGGTGGTGAAACGCCTCGAGCCGATCCTGGTCGAGGCCGTGGTGCGCGGTTATCTGGCCGGCAGCGGCTGGAAAGACTATCAGGCAACCGGTTCGGTGTGTGGCGTAGAACTGCCGCCGGGCCTGCAAAACGCACAAAAACTGCCTGAGCCGATTTTCACGCCGGCAGCCAAGGCCGAAATGGGCCATCACGACGAGAACATCACCTACAACGAGATGGAACGCCGCATCGGCACCGAACTGTCGGCCACGATCCGCGACATCTCGATCAAGCTGTACAAGGAAGCCGCTGACTATGCTGCAACGCGCGGCATCATCATCGCGGATACGAAGTTCGAATTCGGTCTGGACAACCATGGCCAGCTGTATCTGATGGATGAGGCGCTGACCGCCGATTCGTCGCGTTTCTGGCCGGCTGACCAGTACCAGGTTGGCACCAACCCGCCGTCGTTCGACAAGCAGTTCGTGCGCGACTGGCTCGAAGCCCAACCGTGGAAGAAAGAGCCGCCCGCACCGAAGCTGCCGGACGACGTGGTCACGAAGACGGGCGAGAAGTACCAGGAAGCGCTCGAACGCCTGACCGGACACAAGCTCGCTTAACTACGGTTCGCACCGCTCAAGAAACAAGGAAGCCGTAAGATGAGTGAAGTCCAGACTGCCCATACGCATGGCGCGCCGGTTGTCGGCGTGCTGATGGGCTCCAGTTCCGACTGGGAAGTGATGAAGAACGCCGTCGCGATTCTGCAGGAATTCGGCGTGCCGTATGAAGCCAAGGTCGTATCCGCGCACCGGATGCCTGACGAGATGTTTGCCTATGCCGAAAGCGCGCGTGAGCGCGGTATTCGCGCGATCATCGCGGGTGCGGGCGGCGCGGCGCATCTGCCGGGCATGTTGGCCGCCAAGACCACGGTGCCGGTGCTCGGCGTGCCGGTGGCGAGCAAGTATCTGAAGGGTGTCGATTCGTTGCATTCGATCGTGCAGATGCCCAAGGGCGTGCCGGTTGCCACGTTCGCAATCGGCGAAGCGGGCGCGGCGAATGCGGCGCTGTTCGCGGTGTCGATTCTGAGCGGCACGAGCGCCGAATATGCGGAGAAACTGGCTGCGTTCCGTGTGCGCCAGAACGAAGCAGCCCACGCAATGGTGCTGCCGGCGCTGTAAGCGCCAGGGCTGATTGCATTTAGACGTCCCCAATGTCTGACCCCCGGCCGGATGCTGTTATTGCATGTTTTGCATGCGCATCCGGTTGTGACCGACCACTAAGATGAACCCAGACAACACACCGGTTTCACCGATTCTGCCCGGCGCATGGCTTGGCATGGTCGGTGGCGGCCAGCTCGGCCGCATGTTCTGTTTTGCCGCTCAGGCGATGGGCTATCGCGTCGCCGTGCTCGATCCGGACGAAAACAGTCCCGCAGGCGCGGTCGCCGATCGCCATATCCGTGCGGCTTATGACGACGAAGCGTCGCTCACCGAACTCGCGCGGTTGTGCGCGGCGGTGTCCACTGAATTCGAGAACGTGCCGGCCGCGAGCCTCGATTTTCTCGCTAAAACTACGTTTGTCAGCCCGGCGGGCCGTTGCGTCGCCGTGGCGCAGGACCGGATCGCCGAGAAGCGTTTTATTGCGTCGTCAGGCGTGACGGTGGCGCCGCATGTCGTGATCGAATCGTCGGACGCGCTGGCCGCGCTCGACGATGCGAAGCTCGACGCCGTGCTGCCGGGCATTCTCAAGACTGCACGCATGGGCTACGACGGCAAAGGCCAGATCCGCGTGCGCAACGCCGAGGAAGTGCGTGAGGCGCATGCGTCGCTCGCGGGCGTTCCGTGCGTGCTGGAAAAGCGCTTGCCGTTGAAGTTCGAAGTGTCCGCGTTGATCGCGCGCGCGGCGAGCGGCGCGTCGGTGGTGTATCCGCTGGCGCAGAACACGCATCGCGACGGCGTGCTGTCGCACACCATCGTTCCCGCCCCGGATGCGAGCCCGACCCTGGTCGGGCAAGCGCAACAGGCCGCGCTGCAAATCGCGGACAAGCTCGGCTATGTCGGCGTGCTGTGCGTGGAGTTCTTCATTCTCGAAGACGGATCGCTGGTCGCCAACGAAATGGCGCCGCGTCCGCACAATTCCGGCCACTACACCGTCGACGCCTGCGCGACCAGCCAGTTCGAACAACAGGTCCGTGCGATGACCAGTATGCCGCTCGGCGACACGCGCCAGCATTCACCGGCGGTAATGCTGAACATCCTCGGCGACGTCTGGTTCCCGGGTGGGCCGAAGCAGGCGGCGGTGACACCGCCGTGGCACGAAGTCGCCGCGATGCCGGCTGCGCGTTTGCATCTGTATGGCAAGGAAGACGCGCGTTGCGGCCGCAAGATGGGTCACGTGAACTTCACGGCCGCGACGCTCGAAGAAGCCCGCACGGCGGCGCGCGATTGCGCGCGGCTTCTGCATATCATCACGAGCTGACGCGAGCGCCATGCCGGATCAAAGCAAACCTGCCGAGGGAGGCGCCACGAGCGTCTTGCCTGTGAGCGCTGCGCAGATCGAGCATGCGGCCGCGCTGCTCGATGCGGGCGGCCTCGTCGCGTTCCCGACGGAGACGGTCTACGGACTCGGTGGCGACGCCGAGAGTCCGGACGCGGTCGCGCGTATTTACGCGGCGAAGGGCCGGCCGGCGAATCATCCGGTGATCGTGCATCTGGCGCCGCAGGGCGATCCGAACTACTGGGTCGAGCATTTGCCGGCGGAGGCGCAGCGCTTGATCGATGCGTTCTGGCCAGGACCGCTCACGTTGATCCTGAGGCGCGCGGCGCGAATTAATGCAGCGGTCAGTGGTGGGCAGGATTCGGTGGGTTTGCGCTGCCCATCGCATCCGGTTGCCCAGGCTTTGCTGGAAGCATTCAGCGCGTTGCGTGGCGGGCATGGTGGCGTGGCTGCGCCGTCGGCGAATCGCTTCGGCCATGTGAGCCCAACTACAGCGCAGCATGTGCGTGATGAGTTCGGCGGCGCGATTCATGTGCTGGACGGTGGTGCATCGGATGTCGGGATTGAGTCGACGATTCTGGATCTGTCACGCGGCTTTCCGGCGCTGTTGAGGCCGGGGCGGGTCACGCCGCAAGATATCGCCGATGTCCTCGGCGAGGCGCCACGTTTGCCCGATGGGTCGGATGCGACGGCTCCGCGGGCTTCGGGTACATTGAAGGCGCACTATGCGCCGCGTACGCCGTTGGCTTTGTTGCCGTTTGATGCGTTGCAGACTTTGCTCGCGGCGCGCCCAGGCGACGAACGCGTTGCCCTGGTGGCGCGAGCTTCTCGCGCAGGCGACTGGGCTCATGCTGAAGGCGTGCATTTCATTGCCGCGCCTGAAGATCCGCATGTTTATGCGCGTGAGTTATATGGGTTGCTTAGGGCGCTGGATCGCGCGGATGTTAGCCGGATTCTGATCGAGAAGCTGCCGGATACGATTGAGTGGATTGCTGTTAATGACCGGTTAGGGCGGGCTGCGGCTGCTTTTGAAGCGCAAGGTTAGTGAGGTGGTTTTTTTGCCTTCGCGGCGCTTGTTTCGGTGTAGCTGCGGTGTTGGTCTTCCTTGACGTGTTTCGCCGCTCGGCGGCTTTTGGCTATCTGCTTGCGGTGTTGGCTTTTGCTTGATCTGGTTTTTTTGGCCTTTCCTTGAATTGGTGTTGGTCTATTAGCGTTGCCCCTGTGCGGGGCGGCACCTACTTTCTTT
>NZ_JAQQET010000035.1:0-105627 GCF_046026855.1 Paraburkholderia sediminicola
GCGACGCTATCTTCTCGCGAACAACCTCTTTCTTTATTTGGTACCGGCTGATGGCGAACGATCCAAAAATTGCTCCGACCGTCCCAAATGCCTGCGCCCATCCTGCCGCCGAACTGCTGTCAGTCGGCGGAAATCTTACGAGCCACCCCAAACACCCCCCGGCAATAAAAGCCACGGCAAGCAGTGTTCTGGAATTCAAGCGCTCCATCTTCGATCCCCCGTTCCGTGTCCTTGTTGTGCGTGCAATTCTAGCCAATAGTCTGCAATGCTCGCGGTACGTGACCGACACCTCGCCGGTCATTGGTAAATAATCGGTCGGTTTCTTGCCGCTGCAAAACGCACTGTAAAAGTGGAAATAAAGTCCTTGTTCCCGAATTGATTTCCATGTGATATTATTTCCACGTTATCTTTCCATTTGAGCGCGACATGTCCAAGACATTTCTTTACGCCCGCGTGAGTACCGGCGATCAGACGCCAGCGAACCAGATCATGCTTGCTGAAAAGGCGGGGTATGTCGTCGCACCTCGTCACGTGTACGCGGAAACGATCAGTGGTACGGTCGCGGCGATGGAACGTCCGATGTTCGCCAAGCTGGTTGGGAAGCTGGACGAGGGGGACAAACTGGTTGTTTCAAAATTGGACCGACTCGGACGCGGCGCGAGAGATATCGATGCGACGGTCACGATGTTGCGGGATATGAAAGTTGCAGTGATTGTGCTGGACCTGCCGGTAATGGAAGTGACAAGCGCGGCAGGGGATTTGGTTATGCGCATGTTCGCCGCCTTCGCACAGTTCGAACGCGATCAACTGGTCGAGCGTACCTACGCCGGTCTGGCACGCGCAAAGGCGGAAGGGAAGATTGCCGGTCGTCCATTGTCGCTGACGGCAGCGCAGCGGGCAGAAATTAAAGCGAAGCTGGCAGCGGGAGCAACAGCGAGAGGGCTTGCAAAAGAGTATGGGGTGTCGCATCCGACTATCAGCAAGGCCGCAGCGGAAGCCGTCTGAGTTCGGTAGCGTTAGAGTGTTGGTCGCGATCAAACCAGCAATCCAAGCAGGACGGGCTACGTTGATTAGTTGGAGACGAGGGTGATGGGTCGTTCCACCAAGAATCAGAAAAAGCAAGAGCAGGAACGAGCCGTGTTCGAAATGTTCGCTCGCGAATTCGAGTTGCCTGCGGGTGCAATCGTCTACGGCGACAAGCCCGATGTGGTTATTGACGGAACGCGTAAGATCGGCATCGAAATTACGGATTTGTACCTTTCCGATGGTGACGATCCAGACAGCGAGCAGGTGCAGCGACGGCACCGCGACGCAGTACTCCAGCGAGCACAAACATTGCATCGCGAGGCGGGCGGGCGCGCGATAGAGCTTCATTTCGCCTTCGATTTCGAGAAGCCCATACGAAAAATCGGGCCGCTTGCAAAGGCCATCGCGGACCTAGGGCTTCGCGTCGAAAATGAGCCGTCCGGTAGTATCCCCGACTATACGTTTGAACACATTCCGGAACTGAGTTGGGCGTACTGGAACGGTCGAGAATATCCCGACGCCAGATGGCGGGTGACGCAAAGCTATGCCACGCCCTTGCTCTCGTTACCACGCATCGAAAAAGCCATAGCTGACAAGACGGAGCTAGTGAAGAAATACCGCGTCTTCGAGGCGTACTGGTTGCTGATGGTCGTCAATTTTTGGAATCCGGCTTCCGATCAGGATGTTTCTTGGCCGGAAGGAGAAACCGTCCATGCCGGGGCCTTCGAGCGAATATTTCTCTACAGAACGCACTTTGCTCCTTTCGAAGTGCCGACGCGGCGATAATCAGAATAACGTGCCGCCGCGACCGTAAGGGGGATTTGTGACGCCTGAAACTTACAAGGGAATCCTCGTCGAATATGATGCGCTGGTTTCTCATGCCTTCGCGCTTTGCAACCGACTGACTGGTCACGCCATTGATGGGCAGCACTTGGCGTACGTCGATACGATCTTCACGAAGCTGATTTGTCACGGCATCAGCTTGCGACGACTTTCCCCGACGCTCGATGCCAGCGTCCCACAAGAACTTTGGGACTTGCCGTCCGCTTGTGCCGTGGGGCGCTCGTTGATCGAAGCCTACGACGCCTTAGCGTATATCGGCGCGCCGCAAGTTAGCCCGTCCGAACGTGAATTTCGAATCTTGCTCTGGGATGCGCACGACCAAGCACGCCGCCTGACGATGCTCGAAAAAATCGGCTCGGTCGATGCTCGTGTTGATGAGATTCGCCAGAGGTCCGCCGTGCTCTCCGAACAGATCAAATCGCATGATTGCTTCGCGAATGCACCGAAGGACTGGCAAGGGCGCGTGGGTAAAGGCGACCCGTTTCGCCCCATTTACCTTACCCAGAAAGAGCTAAATGTAGCGCACGGGATCGATCACGATTTTTATGTGACTGCCGAAATGTTCCTGTCTCAGTACATACATACGTTTCCGTTCTCGATACATCAACTGATGCATGCGAGGGCAGGAGAGCCGGGCGCAATTCAACTTGCGTCGATGCCGTTGCGATACGCAATGCCGTTCATCGTGAAGGCTATCGACAACATGAATGCTATCTGGCCAGATGCGCAGGGCACGCTGACCGATGATTTAGACCGGCTCATGCGCCAGTGGCGGCATGTCGCGGAGCATGGGGTGAAAGACACGGACCAGTAGGAACGCGTCAGTACTGTCGTTTGCCGCTGCGGAGATATTCCCAGCACGGACAAAGCTGGGCTTATACGGCTGAGTGTGGCACCGCTGTTGACTGGTCGTAACGTAGCTCGGTGTCCGCTCCTGACCAGACTTGGCCTGACACTGGACGAGCGGCCCGACGCGAGTCGTCCAGCTTCTTCGTGAGGAATTGCGTGTGCAGTTCGAGTCTCAGACCGGAGTAGCTAGCTCCCTATGACAGATCAAAACCTTCGAATCCTGCAAGTATGCTACGGCTGACACTTGATACGAATGCCATTGTCGCAATCGAAGAGAACCGCCCTGCTGCTACGGCGATTCGTCAGTTGGTCGATACACATGCACAGGGGCGAATTGACGTCGCACTGGTCGCGATCAGCGCTTCGGAAAGACAACGTTCGGGGGAAATCGAGAACTTCGACACTTTCCGTGAACGTCTTGCACGGCTGAAACTAGATCACCTGTCTTTGCTCAGGCCAATTGCTTACTTCGATCTGACTTTTTGGGATTGGTGTTTGTGGTCGGACGAGACGATGATCGAGCTAGAGACGAAAATCCATAACGTGCTGTTTCCAAATCGAGCATCACTGCCACCGGCAGGCACACCTCAACTTCCACACGATCAACGCCCAGACGAGTACTGGAAATGGCGAAACCGAAAATGTGATGTACTGGCGCTTTGGAGCCACATTTACGCAGGCCGCGACGTGTTCCTAACGAGTGACGGTAACTTCCGCAAGGTGACCAAGCTACCGGCGCTGATAACACTTGGTGCCGGTAGGATCGAAGATCTTGCTGGCGCGAGCGCGCTGATTGCGAACTTTTGAGCGTGCCTTCACTCGCTGATTTCGGTGAACCAAACTCGCGTTGAGGGCTCCGAACGTTGCTTTGCGGTCGAACCCGGTACGACGCGGACCTCGACTGATCGCTGATCACAGCAAATATGCGGCAGGCATAAACCGACTCAATGCGCTTAATCGGACCATGCCACTTCAAAAACGGGCACCAAAAGAGGTGCGGACGTTCGCCGCTGGACTCAAATGACGGAAGGAAGAACGTGCAACATCACACGATCAACGTGACCGACCTAGATATGCTTCACAAGGTCTTTCGCGGTTTCAGAAGCCACGACGGTGTGGGGTACGTGTTCAGGGGACACGCTCAAGCGGCTTGGGAATTGCTTCCGAAGGCCGGTCGGCCGGAATTTTATCTGCCGGATAACAGAGACCTTGGACGGTTCTACGCATGGAGCAAAAGGGCCGTTGCATACAGTTCATTGTCGTCAAGCTATCTCGAACAACTAGCGTTGGCGCAACATCACGGCCTTGCGACACGCCTTCTCGACTGGTCGATGAACCCGCTGGTTGCGTGCTATTTCGCGTGTTCAGACCATGCCGATAAGGACGGCGCGGTTTGGATGTACGAGATGGGTGATGCAATCCTGACCGACGAGAATACTCGCGACACGTTGAAGGAGAGGAAAGGCGTATTCGGATATCTTCCGAAAGCGGTCTTTCCGCGAGTGATCAGTCAGAAGGGTCTGTTCACGGTTCACTGCGATGCAGCGCATGGGATTGACGTAAGGGCATCTCGTCTTGGTGGCGAATGCCCCAATCTGATACAACTTCATATCCCCGCGAACCTGAAGCCTGACATCTTGGACCTCCTTGCCGATTACGGCATTGATCACTCGTATCTGTTTCCTGATCTCGACGGGCTTTCCGCACACGTCAATGCGGATA
The DNA here is from genome assembly GCF_046026855.1 of Paraburkholderia sediminicola. Classification (GTDB taxonomy): domain Bacteria; phylum Pseudomonadota; class Gammaproteobacteria; order Burkholderiales; family Burkholderiaceae; genus Paraburkholderia; species Paraburkholderia sediminicola_A. The sequence continues at coordinate 4,441 of NZ_JAQQET010000035.1, forward strand.
CGGCACGAATCCCGAAGCTCCGTACAGATGACTAGAATCTACAAAGGCCACGCGTTCATGCTGCCTGAAGTTGAGCGTATAAACCTAACGAAACCGGTTTAAATGGGTATTCGAAAGGTTTGCGCCGTGTGGGGTAAAAAGCCAGGAAAACCCGTCAGCAAAGGTGAGGCTCAGGTTTTAAAAGGGTTTTCCAAAGACGAATACCCTTACGGATAGGCGGCCAGCAGACAGAGCCATTTTTGCGCGCAAGTGGCAAAAATCGGTACATATTTTTTGATGCAAAAAGTATATATATGGGTGGGGCGGGAATATCGAAAAATTTCAGGTATCCGGATTCAGCGGCGGATGTTCGTCATGCACGTTGTATTGCGAACATCAGCATCGTAGAAATCTGCGGAACATCCGGCGGTTGCCGACTCGGTCCTGTCACTCGGAGAACTCGAAAGTGGCAGCTTGCGGGATGTATTCGCCGCGCAATTAGTGAGAAACTGCTGCGTCTGCGTCGCTCTCAACGATGGATGCTACGCGCAACAGTTTCTAACTCTCAAGCTATGCCCCAACTGTCGTGCCATGCTGCATCGCAGCGACCGGCTATCGACAGTGACGCACTGAAGCCGATGCTGGCAAGGCGTGGGGTTGATATTCGAACGATGTAGCGAGGGCACTGATTGGCTGATCTCGGGGAAAGCCGGATGGACTGGAAGCAAACGCGGCGGTTCATGCGTCGGTGGCTTTGGTACGCGATTCACGATGCGTTCGCGCAGACATTCGGATGGCTTACGCTGTTCGGGACTTCCTTCGGCGGCTTCCTGCTCGCGAAGCTCAAAGTTCCGGCGACCACAGACCCTATGACAAACAACGTTATCGGAGGGGTCGGCGGCTTTGTGATTGGCGTGTGCGTTTACGCGGTAGTCGGTTTCTTCAAGACCCGGCGGTACATGCAGCCACTTGCACTGGCGATCACGGACGACATGCGGACACCAGATTTCACGTTCAACGATCAGGTGCGCGGGTACAGTGTGGCAACTATCGTGCAGAACCGGTCGGACGTACATTTAAATGGCTGCACCGCGCACGTGATGAACGCCCCGCTGTACGACGGATCGACCGGCCCGCGTTTCGTGGAGAAGTTCGACCTTCCGCCGAAGTCGAAGATGACGGTGTACATCGCCTACTGGTTTTCGCGCGAACTACCTAACCCCGATGACCAAGACATCGGCCTAACGGGTCCTGTTGCCGCTTGCTGGGGTGGCAACGTGTGCCGGGTTCCGGGTAATGGGGCGAATCTTCACATTCGGATTCGTCTGCAGGACGCGGACAGCAAGGACGTTCACTGCCGGGTGTGGATCGATACGGTCGCCCGTAGGCTGAGAGCGGAACAGGTGTCTGACTGATTCAGTTTTGATCCTCATGGCCAATTATTCAAAGAATCTGGCAGAACGGTTCTCGAACCGTGTGCCTAAAATTGGTTACTGCGCGATACGCCGCGAACACGGTCCTTTGACGGCAGATCATGTGCCGCCGAAGAACTGTGGAAACATCAACGACTCTAGCTGTCCTCTGCCTTCGGAGTCGGCGATTGCTCCACGCGGCGATTATTGCGCCGCACAAGTAGAAAACAGCCGCAGAATCCGAACCCCGAAAGGTCCAACACCTTCGGGCTTGAATACAGCCCCTTAGGGGCTTGTCGGTGGCGCGGCGATTGCGCGCGAGCCGGGAAAATACAAGGGGCGCGCACGATCCTATGACTACGCGGCAATCAAGGCATGGCGCGAAGAATAGGGCGCTTCGATAATTTTGACAGCGGAACACTTCGGCATAAGTCCCGCGACAGTTAAGCGGGCGTGTGCGTTGGCATAAGTTACTCAGGCACACCCCATAAAGTATTTTATAGACCATTATTGAATTATAGGGAGTTCATCAAATCCCTTGAATGCCCCGCCAGGCGGGGAGTGCGAATAATATTACAGACTTATAGAAGTACGTTATACGGGGCAACTGCGTACGTTATTCAGCCCGTATGGCGGTCATTAGGGATATCTCTTTGAGGGGCAATGCTTGCCCGAAAAATGTACCGGCACACTTTTTCAAGTGGTTGCCGGTATTTTTTTGCCAAAACCCGGTTTCAGACCTAGAAAAGGCCAATTTATATTTGAGTGAGCGAATCACTCACTTTCCGAAATCGAGGAGTAAATATGTTTCGGAATCAATTGAGCCTGCGTGAGAGCACACGTATCTATGGGGATGAAAGGGCGGCTCACCCTGCCGTGCCGTGTCACGGCTAGTCCCCACCACACATTTATTTGCACGGAAGTAGAAGTATGAACAACGTTATCGAACTAGAAGACACCCCCGCGTGCAGCCACTTCGAACGCAGGGTTTCGGCGTACGACAAGATTGCTAACGCCAGCATGGCATCAGACCGCGAAGAGGCTAAACGCAACAAAGCGCACCAGTCGTTTGACGAAGACGATGAGGAAGACGACATGCCGCGCCCACGCGACCCACAGAAGGCGCGTGAAGCGCTTGGGGTTGTGATGTTCGAAGATATGGGCAGCGACTTCGAAGCGCCTGAGGAACTGATTGAAGGCTTTCTAACCAAGGGTGCGGGTTCGATCCTGTACGGCGATTCGAACAGCGGCAAGACGTTCTTGGCTATTGATATCGCATGTGCCGTGGCGCGGGGTGAACCGTGGATGGATCGGCGCGTAGAACAGGGACTGGTTATCTATGTCGCGTCCGAGTCTCCAGCATCCGTGCGCAGTCGTGTCCAAGCGTACGCCAAGCATCACAAATGCAAGGTCCCCAACCTTGCTATTGTTGAGAAGCCGGTGAATCTGTGGAGCAGCGAAGATGACGCGCGCAACCTGATTGCCGCTATCAAGTCGGTTGAAGCGCAGACCGGGCAGAAGGCCGCGCTGATTATCGGTGACACGTTGGCGCGTATGTCAGCGGGTGCCAACGAAAATTCAGGTGAGGATATGGGGTTGGTCGTTAGCAGATTCGATCTTATTCGAGCTGAGACGGGCGCGCACTTCCTGTTGATCCACCACAGCGGAAAGGATGCAACGAAGGGCGCACGCGGTCACTCATGCCTGCGCGCGGCAATTGATACAGAGGTAGAGGTTCGGGACACGGCAGAAGGGAAATTTGCAACCGTCACCAAGCAACGAGATTTGGCCGGCAAGGGGAATCGTATTGGATTCTCACTGAAGGTCTTGGAAATGGGTAGGAACCAATGGGGGTCGCCTGCCACTTCGTGCGTGGTTGAGCAGGAAGACTGCGTAGCGCCGCTAGGACCGATTAAGAAGGTGAAGGTGAACACGAAGGAAGTCGCCATTCTGGATTTTCTCCAAGGGGAAAACGGGAATGGGGAAAAGGGGAAAACGCGGAGGGAAATTGTTGAGCATCTAGCGGGAACGCTCGCACAGTCCAAGGTCTACGAACTGGTAAGCCGTCTATCAGCAGAAGGGAAAATTGAACTGAAGGACGGGAAGCTATTCCCCGCGAACCCTTACCAGGAGGGCGATTGAGAGATTTCCCTTTTTCCCTTTCCCTTTTCCCCCAAATGAGAATTCCCTTTTTCCCTCTTTTCCCCCTCTCTCTATAGAGGGGGGAAAAGGGGAAAGAATCTGGATGGTGGATAGATGCTTAGGTTTTTACCGAATAATGTTCCGCCTTTCGGGACGGGAATCTGTTCACCGCAAATCACGCAACACACTGGACCTACCTACTATGACTAATCCACAAATCGAAGCACTCAAAGCCAAGCTTGCGCCGCGCCCGTCTGACGAACTCGTTCGCGTGAATATTGAAGTCGCCCCACTACTGCGCGAAGACCTGAAGGCGTATGCGCGGGCGAATAACGCGACCATTGCCAAGGTATTGCGCGCGATGCTTGAACTGCACCTTTACCCCGACAGTGGCTCAGCGAATGCTGGTGCAACGTCAGTAAGCCGATAGCCTCTCAGGATCGAAGCCAAGGCGGTCACACAGACCGTAGAAGCAGCATTCAACAGGTCGCGCGTAAGCAGGAATACTGCGGTAGGGATCGGGGAGCCATAGGCGAAGGGCTGCGTCCATCGAGCGGGTATAGGTTGGTACCAAGGTCATTTTCTCGCTGTCTCCGAATCGGGCGAGGATCACTGATTCGCCATTGCACGTGTCCTTGAAAACTGGATCGCGAAACCCCACATGGGGCGCGATGTATCCGTCAAGACTTGCAGAACCGTTGCCGTCGTTGCGGAAAATCCCTTCGCCAATGACGGCCCCCTTAACTCTTCGGATCACTTCGCGTTCACGTTTGCGCCAGTAGCGTTCCGCACCGCTGTCCATGAGTCGTTCCATCCAGGCTTGGGCACCTCCGCTGAAGGGGTACGCCCACTGCAAATCAATCCCGAGAAGCAAAACCAATGCATTCTTGGACTTTTGCGTTCCTTCGAACCATTCAAACCCGATAGCAAAATCAGCCATCTGGATATGAACCCATTCCTCGAAATGTCCCGCATCTGGAAAAGTGGCGATCAGAGACACCTTGCAGCGAGCAGCCTTCTGGACTTCTACCATTCGGCGTTCGGGGTTCTCGCTATGTCCGATCTTGACGATTCCATGCTCATTTTGCATGACATAAAGAAACAGGCCCCGAGTTGCTGGGAGACGCAGCGAGGCGAGTTCGCTGTTAGCGGTCAGTTCAATCAGGCGCTTCATTGATAGGTGATAACACGCGGGTGTGATTTGCCAAGTGCAGTTCCGTAGTCCCGCTTCATACGGAACTCATTCCTCCTATTGCCCCAGCAGGGCAATGGCAAGCGTGTTGCGCACGCGACTGGCCTAGTCAGTCTTGGTTATCTTTCGCAAGGGGACGAAATGCTCGCCATCATATGCATTGGTGAGGGCGTGGCCGTCGCTCTTTCGAATCCGCATGAAGAAGAGCGTTGGAGACGTGTTGGTTGCTCCCCCGCATTCCGGCGAGTGGTTCTCACGCACGCGCACCTCAAAGCTTTTGCCTTTATCGAACGTATCGAAAAACAGGCATTCGGTTTTGTCCGTGGAGAGCCGGTACCTATTAACCAGCTTGGATGCCCATAATGCTGCGGAGTTGTCGTCTGGCACTGCCAGCGGTTTTGCGCAGGCGGACGCGCAGGTAATCAGCAACGCGATTGCAACCATCCACCTGGTCATTGCGATTGCCCCGTGTCGTATTGGTCAAGATTGTGCGCGCGGATGATCGCATTCAGTTTCGCAGCATAATGCTTGTCGGTCGCATAGCCGTTGTGTTGAAGCGCAACTGCGCACTTGCTGGCACTTCGTTGCGTGTAACAAACCCTGAATTTCGGGTCACCGCTGACCGTCCGCGCGTAATCATCTGCGGCGTCGTCAAAACCCGTGTACGCGCGGAACGTCCCCTGTATCTGTACGGACGTGCCGTTGACGATTTCATGAGTGGTGAACGTCGCTGAACTGCCGTCCGGCGCGTGACCCTTCACGCCGAAATATGCGTTTCCAACTACGCGGCGTCCCCAGTTCGTTTCCAGCGCGGATTGCGCGATCACAATTCCTGCCGGGATGCCATATTGTCGCTGGATCGCTTGTGCCTTGGCAATATGGTCGGCAATAAACGTCGTCACGTAAGCCGGTGAAGGCGCTGCCGCCTTGGCTTTATGGGCATGGTGTTCAGGCATTAGCAATCTCGCTGGAAAACGAATCATACGAAGAATGTAGCAGAGCGTTCGGCCTAACGAAACCACGTTAGAGATTTGAGACGCAGTTAATGCGTGATGAGTGGCTGGGCGCGAGCGGCGGGCGTTTTTATTGGGCCTACGTCAGCGCGAACAAGCGCCGTCTACGATCCATTCTTGCGGTGCGCCATTCGCGGATACGCGCAGATAGATCGTGGAGCGTTCAAAGACCGTGAGCGAATCGCCCTTGTGATAGTGCTTCACGATGTTGCCCGGCCCAGCTTCGTCATACGAGGTGCAGACGTTCGCGGTTACAGGCATCGTTGCGCCTACAGCGACCGCAACAGGTTTCTTAGGGTGCGCGTATTCGTATTCGCGGTTAAGCCGATCTAGGCCCGCCTGTAGCGCGTTGCGGGCATTGTTGGACTTCAATTCTGCTCGGTTGACCTGTCCGAATGGCATCGTGGTTTCAACCGACTCGTACGCCGTCACATGAACGGATGAGCCGTTCGAATCGAGGATAAAGCGGATTCTGTCCACCGGCGTAGTGCTGTACGAATTGCCCAGGAGCAATTGGGCGAGTACGGCTTGTTGGCCTTCCAGTGTCCTGCTGCAAACGACCGTGTTTGAATTCGTGTCCGTCACCATCCCACCAAGCTGGGAGCATCGGCCAATCAACAAATTTTGCACGTCCTGGAGACTTGCGCCTTCGAAAATCGTTTCCGGATAGCCAGACTGGGTATCCGTCATCAATGCTTGCTGTGTGGCGCAGCCAAACAGAAAGGGAAGTGTTGCAATAGCCAGCTTCAGTTTCATGTGTTCCCCGTTTATTGTGGTGGTTTCATTCTGGCACCACGATTTACCATTGTTTGCGGTAGATAGCCAGTAGAACCTTAGTCATGTTCTCAGTGCAGTATCCGAAACGTCCGCAACTCAGGCTGATTAAAATTGCCCCAGGCGGGCAAAGCGTGGTTTTGCGGAAATTTTTTCACCCGACATATAAAGAAGTGATCTCTCGTTGCCGTAATAACGGAAACGACGCCAGGCCGGTTCAGTCAACTTAAAAAAAGCCATAAACCGAGGATCACATAGAAGCTATGAACGACATTACTCCGCAAGCCATTGGGGACCACGCGTTCCATCGCAATCTTCACCAAGCGCAGACCCGCTCTGGATTCGCTGCGTTTTTGCTCTGGTTCTTCCTGGGCAGCTTCGGCGCACATTTGATGTACCTGCGCCGCTGGATCATGCTCATTTTTCACTACTTGATGGCGGTTCTGACCGTGGTGGCGATTGTCATGGTGTTCCGCAATAACAATATCCACAGTCTTGGCGTTGGTCTGGCTGCTTTGTGGATGGCGTTCGTTCCTGTTGGAATCTACAACTTCGGCAGTCTTTGCATCCTGTTCGCGCAGGTGAATTACTGCAACGAAGATTCTGCGCTAAAACTGGCGGGACATAAAACGGAACGCACGCGGATGCCCGAGAGGCTTTTGATCCTTGTGTCGGGTGGCGCACTTGCGATTTTCATTGGAGCGATGTCGACCAGTCCAACTGCGAACTATTCCACATCGTCCACGACTCCGAATGCGACTGTGCCAACGCCTGCGGTACGGCAAGCGAATCCCGAGAGCACTAGCAGCGCGCCTGCTGCGAACGTCGAGCAGGGCAACGTGCAGCCCCAAGCCAATGCGGCGGAAGCATCTTCGCAAGTAGCGACGGTGGCAGATGCCGCGCCAGCACAAGACCAGCAAGCACCGGCACCGACGGAGGCACAATCTACGCAGGCCAGTGCTACTCAACCGGCAGACCCCGCTACGGATTTGAACACAAACCCAAATCAGGTCTACGGAACAAGTTTTGATTGCGGGAAAAGCCATTCGCAGAATGAGTATTTGATTTGCCACACGCCAGCACTCGCTAACGCAGATGTGAAACTCGCGAACTCCGTAACCGCAGCCAAGAACGCAATTGCCGCCCCAGATTTGGATGCTCTTAAGGAAAGGATGCGCGGACAGTGGAATTTCCGGGAGAAGCACTGTAACGATGTCGCCTGTTTGAATGCGTGGTATGCGTATCAGACCAATACGATGGCACTCATTGAGCAAACCCGGAACGTGGCGGCTCGCTTAGATACCCCACAAAACTGATACTTCAAGCAGAATTAACTGGAGGCGAGATGTACACCATATTCCGGCAGGGGCCCACGACGGGAGTCAGTGTAGGGCTTTATGATTTTGAAAGGGATTTCAAAAATATTTGTCGCGAGCACATGCGGGAGAAGCGCGCGCGGGCCTTTGCCTTCATATTTTACAATATGAGCAGCGGGCCAGTCCGGAAGGCTTTAAAGACGGATGGGTTCAAAGTGCTAAATGATGCCTCCGGCAAAGATGTGACCATATACTATTTGCACGAAGGTGCTGAATTCCAGATGAATCAGTTCAATCGGCAATTTCTGCGTGTTCTAAACATCAGGGAGCAGGCTTCGCCTCCATGTATGGCATTTTTCCGCGTGAATGGTGAGAATATTGAAGACGTGGATATAAGGACCATAGAGCCTAGCCTGCTTGATTCACACATAATTGTGCAGCAAATGGAGCAGCACATACGCGACTATATAAAAGCTTTGAATAGAGAAGGCGACCTTACGGGCATAACTCCCGTTCCGCTTCCGGCGTTGTTCAGGCTGATGGGGATGATGAGTCACGCCACTCCGTAATAAGCGAATCTTTGCCGCGCTACGAGCGCCCCGACAATAAGAAACCCCGCCTAGGCGGGGTTTCTTCGTTTGGGAATTATCAGGCAATCAGGAACTGAGTTTCATCCTTGCCTTTGATCCAGGCGGGAGGCCTACCGCGCCCGCTCCAAGTTTGCCCAGTCGCTGGGTCGCGGTATTTGGCCGCAACCGGGCCGCGCGGGCCACTTCTGCCGCGCTGGCCGCGTGCGTGCGTGAACCGGACTTCATCATGCAAGCCGTAATCATCGACAAGTTGTCGAATCTGTTCCAAGACGCCCGCAACTTCTTCTTCCCGCGCTGCCTTGATCTTTTCTTCAAGTGCCGCACGCTGCGCGAGCAGATCGCGGTAATTGGTCGAACTATTTTCAACCAGTCGTCCTGCCGTGCCCTTGTCAAAAAGAGCGTCTGTCTGTTCCACTGCATTCTTCTTGGCGGTTGTCATCATCTTTTCCGGTGGGTGGAAATCAAGGAACCCCGCTACACGGAGTTCGGGGTTTCGGCTGGACACGATCGCTCAAGATTATAGGTACCGGGTTGCCTGCTGTGAATCCGCTGGAAGCCGCCGGTATAGACCTCATAACCCCCTGCACAGAATATCTACAATGCGCAGACCTTCACAGTTACCTGCCTCGCAAAGAATTTGGCCCCGCTCCTGGCAATCAGCTAGGGCGGGGCCTTGTCTTTTGTTCGACTCAATTCACGGTGTTACACGCGCAATACCTACTGCATTCTCGCTAAAGCGGTTTGGCAGTTACTTGCATCGCCACGGTTCATGAGAACAGGGGTGATCATGCCGCCCATGTCGCCGATGATTTTCGCTTTTACGTCGTGAGAGGCACAGTGCTGGGCAACGGCGAGTGCCCCTTTCTCCTTCACCGACTGTCGAAGGCCTGCTCTCAGATGTGCAATGTTTGTCTGCATGCTCTCACGGAGTTTGGCTGCGCCCGCCGGATCATTGTAATCACCCCAATTGGCGAGATCGGCAGTGCATGCCTCCATCGTGCGCGCAAGCTGCTCACATGCCGGAGGTATTTCCTGTCCATCTGCCGCACCACAAAGCGCGGATACAAGGCAGAAAGCGACGGCTACGCGGATCGGATTTTTCGTTCTCGACTGCATATTGTTCCCCGTTTCATTGGTCGGATGTGGTGAACTTGCCTTTCTCGACGTACGTTTTTTCGAGCGCTCGTACGTCGTCCTGCCACGAACCCATAATGAGTGGGTGGTCGCTGTCGGAGCCAGGCCCGAAGCTGTACACGTCGATGCCGTAGCCGTGATTGCCCGGATTCGTAAGCTGGTAGGGTCTGCCCCACGGATCGTTTGGAAGGTGTGTCAGATAGCCGCCTTCCTTCCAGTTGCCAGGAATTGGCTCGATGGTCGGTTTCTCGATTAGTGCCCGCAGCCCTTGCGCTTGCGTCGGATACGCGCCGTTGTCGAGGTGGTAAAGCTTCAACGCGATCATGATGACCGCCACATCTTGTCCAGCGGCGATTCGCTTGATTTGGTACGTCCGATCCTCTTCCGCGGCAGCACCAACGTGTGATGCAGTGGAGTTCACGCAGTTGGGATCAGCTTGCAGTTCGCCGGGATTAGCGCTACAGGCCGCCAGCGCCCTTTGCCGCAGCCCAATATCCTCGGTGAATTCGTTTACGCTGTAGACACGGTCTAAATCAGCGACTTTCGTTGCGGGTTTGCAAGCTGTAAGCGCGACGGCAAGCGGCAGTACCGCGAGTCCCCGGATGATGTTTTTGGTTTTCAATTTGTGTCCTAGTGTGTGCGGGCGTGGGTCACCGTCAGCCCGTTGAAATCGATCCTCTGTCGGCGCTGATACGCACTCGTTTTTACGCGAGGATTTTTACTCGCGCTGTTGGATCAACCGGGCTTCCATTGCGAGCAGTTGCTGCGAGCGCTTTTTGAGGAAGCGAGCGGGCGCACCTGCATAAATCCCCCAAGGCGCAAGACTTTTTGTCACCAGCGACATAGCGCCGATTGAGCTTCCTTCGCCGATGTTGCAGCCAGGCAAGATGACGGAGCCGGACCCAACAATTACGTGCCGACCGAGCCGCACAGGTGCGATTTCGACGTTGAGGAATTCGCGCGGGATCGTCGGGTTCGTGAGGCTTTGGCCGGAGTAGTCGTCGCTCGCGCTGTAGACGCGCACGCCTTGCGACAAGCCCGAGAAATCTTCCAGATCAATGCCGCCTGCTCCCGTCAGGAAGCACATGCCACCGATATGAATGTAGCTGCCGATGCGGATGTATCCGTTTCCGGCCGACAGCACACTTAACCCGTCAATTCGAACGTGGTCACCGATATGAATATTCTGCATCCCGACGATGGTGCAGTTTTTTGCGATCCGGACGTTGCGGCCTATGCTGCCGAATCCGGCAGACGTTAAATCGAAGTCCGTCCAATAGCCCGGATTTAACAGGTCGGAGGGTGGGCCGGAAGCTGCGCCGTGCGCAAGAGATTGTTCGTTCATTGGTCGGTCCGTAGTGGTATCACCGGGCAGCCGAGGTTCCCGAGCCATCCCGGATAAATGTTTTCTAGTTGAATTCAACATAATATGTTGTTAGCAACATTTTAAGATGTTATCTCGTACGGGGCGGTCGAGTCACTATCGATGTCGAAATTTTGTTGTTTTCGACACGGAGTGTTGGTATGAGAGTATCCGCGACACAGGAAGAAGCGTTCGCAAAGCGGATCGGTCAGGCGTTAGCCCGCGCGCGTCTCGATGCGGATATGACGCAGGAACAGGTATCGGAAGCGCTGGGGGTGAATACGGAAACGATCAGTCGGTTTGAACGCGGTCACACCGCGCCGCCACTGTTTCGTTTGTTTGAGCTTGCCGAGGTCTACGGTGTGCCGCCCGAGACATTGATTGCCGGTGGCGAGGGGCGTTCTCTCGATCCGGCCTGTGACGTTACCGCTCTGATGGGAAATCTGTCGCATGGAGATCGAGAATTTGTTCGCGAATGGGTTGCGGCGATGTGCGAGCGTCTTGCAAAGGCCAAGCCGGGACCGACTAAACGATAGCGCCCGCAAACAACCGGGTCGTGAGTGTGGGTCGGCCGACAGGCCCACGCATGGTTGGGTCAAGTTCGGCAGCACGGGGCCACGGCATGGTGGCACCGACCGCCAAATCGATGCACGGTTCAAGCTGCACTGGCGCGTGCGGGGGCGTGATCCTAGAGGGTGTCCACCTTGTGACCAAGTCGTGACCGCGCATATAGTGCGCAGATCGAAGAACCTCTAAATACCTAGCAACAGTCACAGTTTCGAGTTTGACCGGCGCGAAACTATCAGTTAAAAATCAAGAGCTTACGTGCTGCTTCTGAAGCGTGTGTAGGGTAGGCTATCGCAACCGTTTTCATCATCCGAACGCGGGCGTGTTCGAGCGCTACAACGCCCGGCACATCGAGCTTGCACGCAGCGATGCGGACGGCGCGGTGCGGGTCGATGTCAGCCCGGATGTCAGCCCGGATGTCAGCCCGGATCCCGATCCGAACACCGGACCGGAGGGAAGCACGGGAGTCAGTGCGGGGCTGAGCGGCGCAGCACTGACGCTCGAGCGCTATCGCGACACGCAGCGCCGCTACTGGATGGATCGTTGATGGATCGCCGGCCGTACAGATAGAACAAATGCGCCGCTGGATTCGGAGCCGGCACAAAAAGCCAGGCCCGGAGCCCGCGCGTCAAAACAGAACGGAGATAGCCGCAGTTGAAAAACATCATCCACTTCTCGCACGCGAACGGTTTCCCGGCGTCGACGTACCGGACGATCTTCGCCGAACTCGCCGACGACTACGAATTGCGCTCCATCGAGCGCATCGGCCACGACGCGCGTTATCCGGTCACGCAGGACTGGCCGCATCTGGTCGAGCAATTGCTCGACGATGTCGGTCGTACCTACGAGCGGCCGGTATGGTTGGTCGGCCATTCGCTGGGTGGCTATCTGTCACTGATGGCCGCGCTGAAAAAGCCGCAGTGGGTAAAGGGCGTGGTGATGCTCGATTCACCTGTGATCGCCGGTTGGCGCAGCAGCATGTTGCGGGTGTCGCAATGGACCGGACTCGACGAGCGGCTTTCGCCCGCGGCCGCCACCCGCGCGCGGCGCACGCAGTGGGCGAGCCGCGACGAGGCGTGGCGGCACTTTCATTCGAAGCCGGCGTTCGCGCGCTGGGACGAGCGGATGCTGTCCGATTACATCGACTTCGGCATTCCGCAGAGCGCGCCTGACGGCGGCCGGTCGCTCGCTTTCGACCGGCGCACTGAGTACCAGATCTATAAAACCTTGCCGCATACGCTTGGGCCCCGCCTTGCGCGCGGCGCCCCGGTGCCGGTGGGGTTCATTGCCGGCACGCATTCAAAGGAGGTGCGCCAGGCGGGTCTGGACGCCACCCGCCGCGCGACTGGCGGTCATGTGGAATGGATCGAAGGCAGCCATCTGTATCCGATGGAAAAACCGCTCGAAACCGCGCGCGCGGTACAGCGGATGTTGCGCGAACTGGAGCGGGGGGCTTAGGGCCACGGGCTGCGCGGCGCGCGAGTTCATCGGCGCGGCGGGCTGCTTATAAGCGGCACCGCCGTGGCAGCGGTGGCAGCGCGGCCTGCTCAAGCGGTTGGGCGCCGGCGCGAAAACGGTGCATGATCGGCGCACGGCGATTGCCGCCGCCGTAGCGTCGGCGCGTGCAGATGTCGCTCGGATTTTGCTGGGTTGAGACCCTGCTTTACGGTATAATCCGTTTTTCCCGCGAGCATCCAGCGATGACCAAATATGTTTTCGTCACCGGCGGCGTAGTATCTTCCCTCGGCAAGGGTATTGCCGCCGCTTCCCTCGCCGCGATCCTCGAATCGCGCGGTCTTAGAGTCACCCTCCTCAAGCTCGATCCCTACATCAACGTCGACCCCGGCACGATGAGCCCGTTTCAACACGGCGAAGTGTTCGTAACGGAAGACGGAGCGGAGACTGACCTCGACCTCGGCCACTATGAGCGCTTCATCAGCACGAAGATGCGCAAGGCCAACAACTTCACCACAGGCCAGATTTACGAATCGGTGATCCGCAAGGAACGCCGCGGCGATTATCTCGGCAAGACGGTGCAGGTCATTCCGCACATTACCAACGAAATCCAGGCGTTCATCGAACGCGGCGCAGCTTCTGCGACGTGCGGTGAGCCAGATGTCGCGATCGTAGAAGTGGGCGGCACCGTAGGCGACATCGAATCGCTGCCGTTCCTCGAGGCCGCGCGTCAGATGAGCCTGCGCATGGGCCGCAACAGCGCGTGCTTCGTGCACCTTACGCTGGTGCCTTGGGTCGCCACCGCAGGCGAGCTGAAAACCAAACCTACGCAACACAGCGTGCAGAAGCTGCGCGAAATCGGGATCTCGCCGCACGTTCTGCTGTGCCGCGCCGACCGCCCCATTCCGGACGACGAGCGCGCGAAGATTTCGATGTTCTCGAACGTGCCCGAAGACGCGGTGATTTCCGTGTGGGACGCCGACAGCATCTACAAGATTCCGCAGATGCTGCACGACCAGGGTCTGGACGCGATCATTTGCGAAGAGCTCAAGCTCACGCCGAAGCCGGCCGATCTGTCGATGTGGTCGAGCCTCGTCGAGAAGCTCGAGCATCCGCAGCACGAAGTCACAATCGGCATGGTCGGCAAGTATGTCGATCTGACCGAGTCGTACAAGTCGCTGATCGAAGCGCTGCGCCATGCGTCGATGCATACATCGACCAAGGTCAACATTCAGTACATCGATTCGGAAGAGGTCGAGACGCAAGGCGTCGACAGCCTCAAGCATCTCGATGCGGTGCTCGTGCCGGGCGGCTTCGGCCGTCGTGGCACCGAAGGCAAGATCGCCGCGATCCGCTATGCGCGTGAAGCGAAGGTGCCGTATCTGGGCATCTGCCTCGGCATGCAGCTGGCCGTGATCGAATTTGCCCGCGACGTGGTCGGCCTGAAGAATGCGAACAGCACCGAGTTCGATCAGGAAACCGAGAACCGCGTGGTCGCACTGATCACCGAGTGGTACGACCGCGAAGGAAAGGTCGAGAAGCGCACTGAAGAATCGGATCTGGGCGGCACGATGCGCCTCGGTTCGCAACGTTGCCCGATCAAGCCCGGCACGATGGCCGAAGAGATCTATGGCAAGGATGTGAACGAACGCCATCGCCACCGTTATGAAGTCAATAACCGCTTCGTGCCCCAACTCGAAGCCGGTGGCCTTATCATCAGCGCCCGTACCCCGAGTGAAGATCTGCCGGAAATGATGGAATTGCCGCGCAGCATGCACCCGTGGTTCGTCGGCGTGCAGTTCCACCCGGAATTCACGTCCACGCCGCGTGACGGCCATCCGCTGTTCAAGTCGTTCGTCGAAGCGGCGCTTGCGCATCAGCAGTCGCACACGGTGAACGAAGTCGGGGAGAAAGCATGAAACTGGGCGATTTCGAAATCGGGCTCGACAAGCCGTTTTTCCTGATCGCCGGCACCTGTGTCGTCGAATCCGAACAGATGACGATCGACACGGCAGGCCGGCTGAAGGAAATCTGCGCGAAGCTGAACATTCCGTTCATCTACAAATCGTCGTACGACAAGGCCAACCGCAGCAGCGGCAAGTCGTTCCGCGGTCTGGGCATGGACGAAGGCTTGCGCATCCTGTCGGAAGTGAAGCGTCAGCTCGGTTTGCCGGTGCTGACCGACGTACATGCCGAGCACGAGATCGAGCAGGTTGCGTCGGTGGTCGACGTCCTGCAAACGCCTGCTTTCCTGTGTCGTCAAACCGACTTCATCCATGCTTGCGCGCGTTCGGGCAAACCGGTCAACATCAAGAAAGGCCAGTTTCTCGCACCGCACGACATGAAGAACGTGATCGACAAGGCGCGTGATGCGGCGCGTGAAGCAGGTCTCTCGGAAGACCGCTTCATGGCATGCGAACGCGGCGTGTCGTTCGGCTATAACAACCTCGTGTCGGACATGCGTTCGCTTGCGATCATGCGCGAAACCAATGCGCCGGTCGTGTTCGACGCCACCCACTCGGTGCAGTTGCCGGGCGGGCAGGGCACGAGCTCGGGCGGTCAGCGCGAATTCGTGCCGGTGCTGGCGCGTGCCGCAGTGGCAACGGGGGTGGCGGGTCTCTTCATGGAAACCCATCCGAAGCCTTCGGAAGCCAAGTCGGACGGTCCGAACGCGGTGCCGTTGCATCGCATGGCCGATCTGCTCGAAACGCTTGTTACGCTCGATCAGGCCGTCAAGCGCGCGCCGTTCCTCGAAAGCGATTTCAACTGATTCAGGCGTTCGCGGCGTGTCATGATTGGGCTGCACAATGGGCTCAGTCGGTATCATCGGCACGCGGCGAATGCACGCAATGGTCGTCGAAAGCATCGGGGTGTGCGTAGTGTGCTGGGGAGACCAGTGCTCTGCATGGGACCGGATCGACAAAGCGCTAAAGCGCTAACTCCGGATCGACACGCCTGATGCAGTTTCACAGTAAAGAATTCAACGTCATTTCTTGAGGAAACCATGAGTGCTATCGTAGATATCATCGGTCGAGAGATTCTCGATTCGCGAGGCAACCCCACCGTCGAATGCGACGTGCTGCTCGAATCGGGCACGATGGGCCGCGCTGCGGTGCCGTCTGGTGCGTCGACGGGTTCGCGCGAAGCGATCGAACTGCGCGACGGCGAAGCCGGCCGTTACGGCGGCAAGGGCGTGCTGAAGGCCGTCGAGCACATCAACACCGAAATCTCCGAAGCGATCATGGGCCTCGACGCTTCCGAGCAGGCCTTCCTCGACAAGACCCTGCTAGAACTCGACGGCACCGACAACAAGTCGCGCCTCGGCGCGAACGCGATGCTGGCCGTCTCGATGGCCGTCGCCAAGGCTGCTGCTGAAGAAGCCGGTCTGCCGCTGTACCGCTACTTCGGCGGTTCGGGCGCGATGCAACTGCCGGTCCCGATGATGAACATCGTCAACGGCGGCGCGCACGCGAACAACAGCCTGGACATCCAGGAATTCATGATCGTGCCGGTCAGCCAGCCGACCTTCCGCGAAGCACTGCGCTGTGGCGCCGAAGTGTTCCACGCGCTGAAGAAGATCCTGTCGGATCGCGGCATGAGCACGGCAGTGGGCGACGAAGGTGGTTTTGCGCCGAACTTCGGCAGCAACGACGAATGCCTGTCGACCATCCTGCAAGCTATTGAAAAGGCCGGCTACCGCGCCGGTGAAGACGTACTGCTGGCACTCGACTGCGCAGCGAGCGAGTTCTACCACGACGGCAAGTACCAGTTGGCGGGCGAAGGCCTGCAACTGTCGTCGACCGAATTCGCCGATTACCTGGCGAACCTGGCCGACAAGTTCCCGATCGTCTCGATCGAAGACGGCATGCACGAAAGCGATTGGGCCGGCTGGAAGATCCTGACCGACAAGCTCGGCAAGAAGATCCAACTGGTGGGCGACGACCTGTTCGTCACCAACACGCGCATCCTGAAGGAAGGCATCGAGAAGGGCATCGCCAACTCGATCCTGATCAAGATCAACCAGATCGGTACGCTGACGGAAACCTTCGCGGCGATCGAAATGGCGAAGCGCGCCGGCTATACGGCTGTGATCTCGCACCGCTCGGGCGAAACCGAAGATTCGACGATTGCGGATATCGCAGTCGGCTTGAACGCCGGTCAGATCAAGACGGGTTCGCTGTCGCGTTCGGACCGCATCTCGAAGTACAACCAGTTGCTGCGCATCGAAGAAGACCTCGGTGATATCGCCAGCTACCCGGGCAAGTCGGCGTTCTACAATCTGCGCTAATGGCCTGGCTGCCAGCGCCGACCGATGACCCGGTTATCCTTCGTTTCTGATTGACCCCGCAGCCCTGCGTATAGCGCAGGGCTGCGTGTATTTATTGTGCTTACTTCATGCGGCTTGTCACTGCTGTCCTGATCGTTCTACTGGCGCTGATCCAGTACCCGCTCTGGTGGGGACACGGCGGCTGGTTGCGCGTGCACGAGTTGCAGCAGCAACTGGCGCAGCAACTGCAGAAGAACACCGATTCGAAGCTGCGCAATGAGCGTATCCAGGGCGAAGTTCAGGATTTGCAGAACGGTACGGCCGCAGTGGAAGAGCGGGCGCGTTACGAAATGGGCATGGTGAAGGACAGCGAAGTGTTCGTGCAGTTCGTTGCGCCGAACGCGCCGTTGCCGGCTGCAAACACGCCTTCGGTTACCACATCTACGCGCGGTGTGGTGTCGGCGGCGCCGCTGCATATGGTGCCGAATCCGGAGTCGCGCGCGAAGCCGGAGCGCAAGCATGGCGGTAAGGTGGCGAGTGACAAGAAAGCCGCGCACTGAGTTTATTCAGGTTGGTTGAACTCGCAGACGAACGCAAAAACGAATGTAAAAGCTCGCAGGAACATGAAAAAAGCCGCTGATCCACAAGGTCAGCGGCTTTTTTGTTTACCTGTGATGCCAGTCTCTCCGTCTGGTCGCCGTATCGGCATACCTATTGTTCAGGAGTGCCCGCTTCGGCTTACCAGCCCCAATACGGCGAATAGCCTAAGCCGACACCCGTGCCCCAGCCGTGCCCCCAACCGCCACCGTAGTAACTTCCGTACACGCTGACGGGCGGCGAGTAATAACGTGAGTACGCTTGAGCAGCGTTTTCGGCGGCAATGGCCTGATTCTGATCGGACAGCACCTGACGGTCGATCGCATCGTAGCGCTCGCGCTCTTCGGGTGTGAGCGGCCGGGCGGTACTGGCCATGCCCGACTGGTCAGCCGGCAGCCGGCTATAAATCGGCGATGGGCCTGGCGGGTCCATCACGCAACCCGCCAGCGCAGCGCTGCCGCCGACGACCGTCAGCACGGCGACCGTACGCATGCAATGCTTCAACGAAGTAGGGATGTTCATTTTTATCTCCATCGGTCGGATGCCTAAGCAAAACATGCGCAGCGCGCACCCCCCGACGATCCAGCGCAATGATCGACGATAACGCGTCACCCGAGCCCGAAAAGGCAGCGGGCGGCGCGTTATCTTATTGCCGTAATGCCGGCGTAATGAACCGCCGCCTGGCTGCTTCAGTGCCGCTGGTCGGCTGCTGGGGTCACGCCTTGTGAGAGCGCATTAGCGACAAAAAGTTGCGCTACGTCGACCGGATCGAATTCGTACCGTTGATTACAGAATTCGCAATGAATCTCAACGTGGCCGCGCTCTTCGATCACGCTGTCCACTTCCTCACGGCCCAGCATTTTCAACATGGCGCCGACTTTTTCGCGCGAACAACTGCATTCGAAACGCGTCGTGGCCGGCTCGAAATGCTGCACATTCTCCTGCCAGAAGAGACGGCGGAAAATCGTTTCCGGTTCTTCCTTCAACAGTTCGTCTTGCGACATCGTGCCGCCGAGCGTGCAGACGCGCTCCCAGGTGTCCGCGTCCAGGTCGCCCGGATGCGGGACGATACCGCCGTCACCCGGCAGTTTTTGCAGCAGCATGCCGACTGCGCGCTCGGTGTTTGCTGCAAGCCACAGGCGCGTGTCGAGCTGCTCCGAGTGATGCATGTAGTGCTCGAGCACTTCGGACATCGACTTGAGCGGGCCGTCCACACCCGAGAGCGGGACGATACTTTGATACGGCTGCTGGCCGGGCTGCTTGTCACGCGGGTCGAGCGTGATCACGCAGCGGCCATGACCGCTTGCGTTGACCAGTTCGATCATGGAGGTGGTGTCGTCGATCGTATTGGCCGCTTCGCCGGAGAGCTTGGCGGTGGCGCGCATCGACAGGTCGGAGCTGCACTGCACCACCAGCATCTTGGCCGGTCCGTCACCAAAAATCTGCATGACGAGCGTGCCGTCGAACTTGAGGTTCGCCGAAAGCAGCGCGCACGCGGCCATCATCTCGCCCAGAATCGTCCGTACGGGCGCCGGATAGTCCCGGCGCGTCAGCACTTCCTGCCACGTATTGCGCAGCGAAACGATCTCGCCGCGCACGGGCGCCGCGCTGAACATGAATTTTTGCAACTGGTCGCTCACAACTTTTCCTCGGTCGAATGACGCAGCCTGATGCTGCGCCTTGCGCGCCGCGCGCCCGGCTGATTAGCCGATGCGCACGAGCTGCGCCTTGAAATATTCGCGGCGCTCGGCATAACTTGCCGTGCCGCGCTGCATATTGGCGATATCCGTCTCGGTCAGTTCGCGCACCACTTTGGCGGGCGCACCGAGAATCAGCGAATTGTCGGGAAACACTTTGCCTTCCGTGACGATGGCGCCCGCTCCGACCAGACAGTTGCGGCCGATTACCGCACCATTCAAGACCACCGCCTGAATTCCAATCAGCGATCCTTCCTTGATCGTGCAGCCGTGCAGCATGACCTGGTGGCCGATCGTTACATTCGGCTCGATCTTCAGCGGGAAGCCGGGGTCAGTGTGCAGCACCGCGTTTTCCTGGACGTTGCTGCCGGCGCCGAGGGTGATCGGCTCGTTATCGCCGCGAAGCGTCGCGCCGAACCAGACGCTCGAATTTTCCTCGAGCGTCACATTGCCGATAATGTTCGCGGAATCCGCGACGAACACGCTTTCATGGATGGTCGGGGCTGCTTCGCCAAGCTTATAAATTGTCACGGAGTCTCCTCTTGATCGGTCGCTGCGCGCTACGCGGGGTGGCCGGGGCTTCGAAACGGGCTGCAAAGCGGAGCGGCGAAACACCGGAAAACGCCCGAAACGCCTTGATGAGCCGGGTTGTCCCGCCGGCCCTGCGCAACAGGCGCGCTAGATTGTCGAATCGAGTATTGTAAACGGTTGTGTGCTTAGGTCGGTTGGTGTCGGCGCACGCTGTCCGGTGCTCATCGGCCTCAGCGCCCGCCGCGCCCCCCGTCTTGCCTGCTGCCGTGCCCTTTGCGAACCTGGTTGCCATGAATTCCGCTGCTCCGTCCGTTTCTCCCGCTCTGCCCGCTCTGCCGATATCGAATCCTGAGCATTGTTCGAATCGCGCGAATTGTGCGCGCACCGCGGCGCTGGCCGCATTACGCGAATTCGACCCGGCAACCAAGGCAGCCGCGGCCCGCGCGTTATACGCCGCGGCACTCGACGGCAGCCTCGCGTGCCCAGCAGACCTCGAACTCGCCGAGCCGGCCGACCTGCCGGGCCGTCCCGCGCGCCCCGAACTGGTCGATCCGCGCAAACTGAAACGCCGCAGCATGCAATCGCCCGAGGGGCGGGCTGTCTTGCTGCATGCGCTGGCACACATCGAATTCAACGCCATCAATCTCGCGCTCGACGCCGTCTGGCGTTTTGCCGGCATGCCCGCCGCGTTCTACACCGATTGGCTCAAAGTCGCCGCCGAAGAGGCGCATCACTTCTCGCTGCTGGCCGCGCGGCTTGCGGAATTCGGCCATGCGTACGGTGATTTTCCCGCACACGATGGCCTTTGGGACATGTGCGAGCGCACGCGCGCCGACGTGCTGGCGCGCATGGCGTTGGTGCCACGCACCCTCGAAGCGCGTGGCCTCGACGCCTCGCCGCCGATCCGGGCGCGCTTGCAGCAGGCGGGAGACCAGGCATCCGCAGCGATTCTCGACGTGATCCTGCGCGATGAAATCGGCCATGTGCTGATCGGCAACCGGTGGTTCCGTCATCTCTGCGACGCGGGCGGCCTCGATCCGCACGGCACCTACGCGCGCCTCGCCGACCAGTATCACGCACCGAAATTACGCGGTCCGTTCAATTTCGAGGCGCGCCGTGACGCAGGTTTCGACGAAACCGAGCTGGCCGCGCTCGTCGCCCTGGCCGGCCTCAACGCTGAGCCTCCGGCCCCTCCGGCCACGAGCGACTGAAGCCTTCTTCCATAGCCGGACCCCACGCATCGTCCGACTATCTCGTTATAATCGAACGACCATTCTTTTTTCGGGCGAGCCGTTCATGAATACCTCCAAGTCTGAATTCGTCGCCGTGCACGGCATCCGTCTGCATGTGCGGCGCTGGGGCAATCCGGATGCGCCGATGCTGTTCATGCTGCATGGCTGGATGGACGTGGCGGCATCGTTCCAGTTCGTCGTCGATGCATTGGGCGGCGACTGGCAGGTGATCGCGCCCGATATGCGCGGCTTCGGCCTGTCGGACTGGCCGGTCGCCGAGCGCGGCGGCGGCAACTACTGGATTCATGACTATCTCGGCGATCTGGACGCGCTGCTCGATCACTATGCACCGACCGGCGAAGTCAATCTGGTCGGCCACAGCATGGGCGCGAACATAGCCTGCCTGTATGCGGGCGTGCGGCCGGCGCGGGTGCGCTGCGTGGTCGATCTGGAAGGTTTTGGGCTCGCGCCGTCGCACTCGGCGCAAGCGCCTAAGCGGCTCTCCAACTGGCTCGACGAGTTGCGCGATCCGCCCCAATTGAAACGCTACGCGTCGCTGGATGATGTTGCCGCTCGCCTGATCAAGACCAACCCGCGCCTCGATCCTCAGCGCGCGCAGTTCCTCGCGGAACATTGGTCGAAGCCGGACGGAGAAGGGCGCTTCATGCTGCTCGCCGATCCGGCGCACAAACTGCGCGGGCCGACGCTGTACCGCCTCGACGAAGTGATGGCCGTGTGGCGCAAGGCAAGCGCCAAAGTGCTGCACGTCGAAGCCGCCAACTCGCCCACACTCGCACAGATCGCCGGCGAGATTCCGCTCGACGAATTCAAGGCGCGTTTCCAGGCATTTCCGAACTGGCGCGAGAAGGTCATCGATGAAGCGGGACACATGGTGCATCACGACCAACCGGAGCAGGTGGCCGCGCTGATCGAGGGCTTTTGCGCCTGAACCTTGCAAAAAGGTTTCGATGCGAGGCCCGCTATCGCGAGATAGCTCTGCGGCCATTTACTGCGTTGCAGTAAAATGAGTGCAGAACCTTCTCAAGACAAAGATGAACGCCGACCTCCACTGCCATTCCACCGTTTCCGACGGCCAGTTCGCGCCGGCCGATGTCGCGCGCCGCGCGCACGCGGGAGGGGTGACGCTGTGGGCGTTGACCGACCACGACGAACTGGGCGGCCAGCACGAAGCGCGCAGCACCGCTGAGGCGCTTGGCATGGGCTACGTGAGCGGCGTGGAGATCTCGGTGACGTGGGCTTCGCGTACTGTGCACATCGTCGGGCTGGGCGTCGATCCGACCAGCACAACGCTGATCGACGGCCTCGCGCGCACTCGCAACGGCCGCGCGGCGCGCGCCGAAGCAATCGGCGAACAGTTGGCCACGCTCGGCATTCCCGACGCCTATCAAGGCGCGCTCAAATACGTCTCGAACCCCGACATGATTTCGCGCACGCACTTCGCGCGCTTCATGGTCGAAAGCGGCTACGCCAGTTCGACGCAGGACGTGTTCAATCGCTATCTCGGCGACGGCAAGCCCGGCTACGTGTCGCATCGCTGGGCGAAACTGGCGGACGCGGTTGGCTGGATCCAGGCGGCGGGCGGCGAGGCGATCATCGCGCACCCGGGTCGCTATGCGTACTCGCCGGTTGAATTCGACGCGTTTTTCGCTGAATTCATCGACCTCGGCGGCAAGGCGATCGAAGTGGTGACGGGTAGTCACACGCCGGATCAGTACCGCGAATATGCTGACGTCGCGCGCCGCTTCGGCTTCGAGGCCTCGCGCGGTTCTGACTTCCATGCACCCGGCGAAGGCCGCATCGACCTCGGCACGCTGCCGCCACTGCCTTCCGACCTCAAGCCCGTTTGGGAACGCTGGCTGTGATCGCGCCGTGCCACGGCGGCACGATCTGCGCGACAGCCCTCGAACGAGGGCTTGTTTTCGCCCGATCTGCTGTCCGACTTGCCACTTTTCGCCCAACTTCCATCCGCAGCTACCTGTAGCCACCGTTAGTCAAAATGTCCCAATACTTTCGGCTTCATCCGGATAACCCGCAGCCGCGCCTCGTCAAACAGGCCGTGCAGATCATCAATGACGGCGGGGTCGTCGCCTTGCCGACGGATTCGAGCTATGCGCTTGCCTGTCATCTCGACGACAAGGACGCGGTCGAGCGCTTGCGGCGCATTCGCGGGCTCGACGAGAAGGCACTGCTGTCGCTGCTGGTGCGCGATCTATCGGAGTTGTCGAACTTCGCGATGGTCGACAACCGGCAATACCGCCTGATCAAATCGGTCACGCCGGGTCCTTACGTTTTTGTGTTGCAGGCCACCAAAGAGGTGCCGCGCCGCCTGTCGCATCCGTCGCGCAAAACCATCGGCCTGCGGGTACCGGAGCACGCGATCACGCTAGCCATTCTCGAAGAACTCGGCCAGCCGCTGCTCGGCTCCACGCTGATCATGCCGGGCGAAACCCAGCCGCTGAACGATCCGGAAGAAATCCGCGAGCGGCTCGAAAAACAATTGGACCTGGTGATCGACGGCGGCCCGTGCGTATGCGAACCATCCACCGTGATCGATTTGACCGGTGCTGAGCCGGTGCTGGTGCGGGCAGGGCGCGGTTCTCTCGCGCCATTCGGTCTCGAAGAGACAGCATGAGCGAAAGCGGACAGACGCACGCAATCGCGTTGTTACAATAGCGAGTTATGGATTCTTCCCTGATACAAACCATTGCGGTTTACGCGTTGCCAGTGATTTTCGCCATCACGCTGCATGAAGCCGCGCATGGCTACGTCGCGCGCTGGCTCGGCGACAACACCGCATATGTGCTCGGCCGCGTCTCCATCAATCCGATGCGGCATATCGATCCGCTCGGCACGATCGCGATTCCCTTGCTGCTGTACTTCGCCACGAGCGGCGCGTTCATGTTCGGTTACGCGAAGCCTGTGCCGGTCGCCTTTGGCAACCTGCGCAATCCGCGCTGGGGCAGCCTGTGGGTCGCGGCTGCCGGGCCGGCCTGCAATTTTGTGCAGGCGCTGGTGTGGGGCCTGGTTGGTGTCGCGCTCGCGGTGGGGGGCGTCGAAGAGCCCTTCTTCACGCGCATGGCGGCCGCCGGCGTCGGCGTGAACCTGGTGCTCGGCGTGCTCAACCTGTTTCCGCTGCCCCCGCTCGACGGCGGCCGCGTGCTGATGGCGCTGTTGCCGCCGCGGCAATCGATCGCGCTGTCGCGGCTCGAACCGTACGGCTTTTTCATCGTGATGGCGCTGGTCATGACGGGCACGCTTACGCGTTATTGGCTCAGCCCGCTCGTGACGCTCGGCTACGGTGCGATTACCGCAATTCTGACTCCACTTGTTTCGCTTTTCTAAATAACCATGTTCCCAGACCGTATCTTCTCCGGCATGCGGCCCACCGGGTCGCTGCACCTCGGCCACTATCACGGCGTGCTGAAAAACTGGGTACGGCTGCAGTCCGAATACCCGTGTTTCTTCTGCGTAGTCGACTGGCACGCACTGACGACGCACTACGAAACGCCCGAAGTGATCGAAAAGAACGTGTGGGACGTGCTGATCGACTGGCTCGCCTCGGGCATCGATCCGGCGCAGGCTACGCTCTTCATCCAGAGCAAGGTGCCCGAACATGCGGAACTGGCGCTGCTGCTCGGCATGAGCACGCCGCTCGGCTGGCTCGAACGCGTGCCGACCTACAAGGAACAGCAGGAGAAGCTGAAGGACAAGGACTTGTCCACCTACGGCTTCCTCGGCTATCCGGTGCTGATGGCGGCGGACATTCTGCTGTATCGCGGTTCGCTCGTGCCGGTCGGCGAAGACCAGGTGCCGCACGTCGAAATGACGCGAGAAATCGCGCGCCGCTTCAACTACCTGTACGGTCGCGAACCGGGCTTCGAAGAGAAGGCCAACGAAGCCGCGAAGAAGCTGGGCGGCAAGCGCGCCAAGCTTTATCACGAGCTGCGCAACGCCTATCAGCAGGAAGGCGACGACGAAGCACTCGAACAGGCGCGTGCGATGTTGCAGGAATCGCAGAGCCTCTCGATGAGCGACCGCGAGCGTCTGTTCGGCTACCTGGAAGGTTCGCGCAAGATCATTCTGGTCGAGCCGCAGGCCATGCTGACCGAAGCGTCGCGGATGCCGGGTCTCGACGGTCAGAAGATGTCGAAGTCGTACGGCAACACGATCGGCCTGCGCGAAGACGCGGAAACGATCACGAAGAAGGTTCGCACCATGCCGACCGATCCGGCACGCGTGCGCCGCACCGATCCGGGCGATCCGGACAAGTGTCCGGTGTGGCAGTTGCACCAGGTCTACACAGACGAAGCCACGCACGAATGGGCGCAGAAGGGCTGCCGAACTGCGGGAATCGGTTGTCTCGAATGTAAGCAGCCGGTGATCGAAGGCATTCTGCGCGAGCAGCAGCCGATGCTGGAGCGCGCGCAAAAATACATGGACGATCCGTCGCTGCTGCGCGCAATCGTCGCCGACGGCTGCGACAAGGCCCGCAGGTTCGCCACGGAAACGATGCGTGACGTGCGCGAGGCGATGGGCCTGTCGTACAACTGATCGCCGCGCCGAAGCGATGAGCACTCCCGTTGCTGCCATGCCGAACGGTTCCTCGCACGGAAACGGCGAACCGTCGTGCTGGGTGCGCCACTGGGCGCATCTGGTCGAGGCGGGCGGCGCAGTGCTTGATGTGGCGTCGGGGGCAGGCCGGCATGCGCGGTTCTTCGCGTCGCTGGGCCATTCAGTGACCGCGCTCGACCGCGATGCGGCTGCGCTGAATGCCATGCGTGACGAGCGACTCGTCACCACGCTCCAGGCCGATATCGAAGGCGCAGCATGGCCGGTGCCCGCCGACGTGAAATTCGCCGGGATCGTGGTCACGAACTACCTGCACCGGCCGCTATTTCCGCAGTTGTTACGCTCACTCGCGCCTGGCGGCGTACTGGTTTACGAGACCTTCGCGCAAGGCAACGAAAGGGTCGGCAAACCGTCTAACCCGGCGTTTTTGCTTGCACCCGGCGAGCTGCTCGAGGTGGTGCGCGGCCACCTCCGCGTGGTCGCATTTCAAGACGGATTTCTCGCGCAGCCGCGCCCGGCTTACGTCCAGCGGATATGCGCAATTAAGGAGGCGGATCGCTCAGCCGAGCCTGCAGATGCGGCACCCCCGCGTTGTTACGAGCTGGCTGGCTAATCCGCTACAATCGCGGTTTACCTGATCAAATTCATGGCGTTTCATGACTAACGGCAATCAAAGCAGCACTGGCGGCGTTCAGATTCGCGGCAGCATCCCTGCCATCATTACTCCGATGCTCGAAGACGGCGGCCTCGATCTGCCGGCGTTTCGCAAACTGATCGACTGGCACATTGCAGAGGGCACGAACGCGCTGGTCGTGGTGGGTACGAGCGGCGAGTCGGCCACGCTGACGGTCGAAGAACACGTGCTGATGGTCAAAACCGCGGTCGAGCACACAGCGGGCCGGATTCCGGTGATCGCGGGCTCGGGCGGCAACTCCACCGCTGAGGCCATCGAGCTCACGCAGCGGGCCAAAGAGGTCGGCGCGGACGCCACGCTGCAGGTCGTGCCGTACTACAACAAGCCGACCCAGGAAGGCATCTATCGTCACTTCACGAAGATCGCTGAAACCGTCGATCTGCCGGTGATCCTGTACAACGTGCCGGGCCGTACGGTCGCGGACATGAGCAACGAAACAATTCTGCGTTGCGCGCAGGTGCCGGGCATCATCGGGGTGAAGGAAGCGACGGGCAACATCGATCGCGCCGCACACCTGATCAAGTCGGCCCCCGCGCATTTTGGCATCTACAGCGGTGACGATCCTACGGCGATCGCGCTGATGCTGCTTGGCGGCCACGGCAATATTTCGGTCACCGCGAACGTCGCGCCGCGCGCAATGAGCGATCTGTGCAAAGCCGCACTTGCCGCGGATGCGAAGACCGCTCGTGAGATTCACCTGAAACTCCTGTCGCTGCATAAGAACATGTTCATCGAATCCAATCCGATTCCGGCGAAATGGGCGTTGCAGCAACTGGGTCGTGTGCAGGGCGGAATCCGCCTGCCGCTCACGCCGCTCGACGCGCAATACCACGAAGTGGTGCGCGGCGCGCTGCGCGAAGCGGGCCTGCTGGGCTAAGCGGGCTCAACCCGGCACGCCCAGCGCTAACGAAAGCCTGTTACCGGCACTCCCTTAACCGACGTCGATCCAGCCCACGTTCCCGGCACTCAGAACCAGGCACCGCGTTCCAGCATCACGAAGGACCTCATGAAACGTTCCGCACTTTCCCTCCACGCAACCCGCATGGCGGCGCTGGCGCTTGCCCTGGTGACGCTCGCCGGCTGTGACTCGCTGAACGACTGGTTTGCTTCCGACCGCGTCAACTACAAGGGCGCGGGCAGCGCGCCGCCGCTCGCCGTTCCGGGCGATCTGACCACCACGCCGACCGATCAGCGCTACGTTGCGCCGCCGGCCAATCTGGCGCTGGGCGGCTCGCCGCAACGCGCGATTACCGCAGCGGGTAACGCCACCGAAGGCCAGCCGAATGCGCAAGACCCGCTGGGTATGCACATTGAGCGTGACGGCGATCGTCGCTGGCTGGTAGTCGACGGCCGCACGCCGGAACAACTGTGGCCGCAGTTGCAGGAGTTCTGGCAGGAAAACGGCTTCGCACTGAAAACCGATGCGCCGGCCACCGGCATCATGACCACCGACTGGGCTGAAAACCGCGCCAATATTCCGGACGACTGGTTCCGCCGCACGGTCGGCAAGGTGATCGACTTCGCGTACTCATCGGGCACCCGTGACAGCTTCCGCACGCTCGTTTCGCGCGGTCCGGCTGGCGCTACAGACATCTCGATCACGCATAGCGCGATGGAAGAAATGCTGACAGGCCAGGACAAGACGTCGTCGCGCTGGGAAGAGCGTCCGCGCGATCCGGCGCTGGAAGCGTTGTTCCTGACCAAGCTGATGCAGAAGTTCGGCCTGACCGACGCGCAATCCAGGCAACTCCTGACCGACGCGCGCCCGGCCAGTGCTCCGGCCACGATCGACCAGAGCGCGGGCGCATCAACGCTCGACTTGCAGGAATCGTTCGACCGCGCCTGGCTGCGCGTGGGTCTCGCGCTTGACCGCACCAACTTCACCGTCGACAACCGCGATCGTTCGAAGGGTATCTACTACGTGCGTTACGCGGACTCGATGCAGGAGTTGAAGAAGGAAGGGCTCTTCGGCAAGCTGTTCTACAGCGGTAATTCGTCGAAGAAGCCGGGTCAGGAATTCCTGGTCAATGTGCGCTCGAAGGGCGACACCGTGACGCAGGTGGCGGTGCTGGACGCGAACGGGCAAGTGGATAACTCGTCCGACGCGCAACGCATCGTGACGCTGTTGCACGCACAACTGAACTAAGCGGGCTGTGCGCTTCGCCAGTCTCGGCAGCGGCAGTGAGGGCAATGCCATGCTGGTGGAAGCGCAAAGCGGCGCGACCACCACCCGCGTTCTGCTTGATTGCGGCTTTTCGGCCAAGGAAGTCGAGCGGCGTTTAACGCGGCTCGGAGCGGGCGTCGAAGGTCTCGACGCTATTCTGATTACGCATGAACACAGCGATCACATTGGCAGCGCGCTGACGCTGGCGCGCAAGTGGTCGATTCCGTTGTATATGAGCTGGGGCACCGCCCGTGCGGTGGGTGCTGACGAGGCCGACGTCGACCTGCAGGTGCTATGGGGCGACGAAGCGGTGGCGATCGGCGACCTCAGCATTCTCCCTTATACCGTTCCGCACGACGCCCGCGAGCCGCTGCAATACGTGCTGTCCAACGGGGCAAGCCGACTTGGCGTGCTGACCGATGTTGGCACCTCCACGCCGCACATCAGCGCGGTGCTGAGCGGCTGCGACGCGCTGGTGCTCGAATGCAATCACGATGTGCGGATGTTGGCGGGAAGCCGGTATCCGCAATCGCTGAAGGCGCGCATCGGTGGCAATCATGGGCATCTGAACAACGAAGCCGCGGCTGAAATCCTGGCCTCGCTCGACCGTTCGCGCTTGCGCCATCTGGTGGCCGCCCATCTGAGCCAGCAGAACAACTCGCCGGAACTGGCGCGGGCTGCCATGGCGGGTGTGCTGGGTGCAGCGCCGACCGAAGTGGTGGTCGCTTCTCAGGATGAAGGCTTCGCCTGGCTGAGCTTGTGAGCCATCCCTGATTACCTGGTATTTCTGCGTGCAGCTGCGACCGGCGGCCGGGCGCAACGGCGATGCAATGAAAAAAGCCCATGACGATTGCTCGCCATGGGCTTTTTCCTTCAAGGCCGGCGTTTCGGGCGCCGCGCCTTGCGTCAGACTTAATTGCGGTTGCCGCCGAAGATGCCGAGCAGCGCGAGCAGGTTGACGAATACGTTGTACAGATCCAGATAGATGGCGAGGGTAGCGGTGATGTAGTTCGTCTCGCCGCCGTTCACGACGCGCTGGACGTCGAACAGCATATAGGCCGAGAAGATCACGATTGCCAGCACCGACACCGTCAGCATTAACGCCGGCAGGTGCAGGAATACGTTCGCGACCGAAGCCAGCAGCAGCACGACCACGCCCATGAACAGCCACTTGCCGAGACCTGAGAAGTCGCGCTTGCTGACCGTGGCGATCGTTGCCATGGACGCGAAGATCACACCAGTGCCACCGAAGGCGAGCATGATCAGCGACGGGCCGTTCGAAAAACCGAGCACGAAGCTCAGGATGCGCGACAGCATCAGGCCCATGAAGAACGTGAAGCCAAGCAGCACGAACACGCCGATGGCGCTGTCTTTAGTTTTCTGGATAGCAAACATGAAGCCGAAGGCGATCGCGAAGAACGCCAGCATGCTCATGCCAGGGCTGGTGGCGGCGAATAGCGAGAAACCGGTTGCCACGCCCACCCACGCGCCGAGCACTGTCGGGATCATTGACAGTGCCAGCAGCCAATAGGTGTTCCGCAGCACGCGGTTGCGTGTTTCGACCGTGCTGACGGCGCCATTGCGGCCAAAGCTATACGGATGATCGTTCATGGTCTCTCCTTACCTCAGAAGCGTGTTGCGTAATGGTGGTGTAGCGGGTTGTGCTGCGCCGGGCGGGATTTTTTGGCGCCAGTCGCAGCGTGTCCATCCCTAAGATTGATGCGGTGGCACAGAGTTTCAATGCCTGGAAAATGTCCACACGCCTACGCTACCAGCATTCAGAAACTCCTGCTTGGAGTCTTTCAATACTGTAAGGGTTCAATCGCAATCATACACGGGAACATGCTACAATAGCGGATTCATTTGAATCTGTAACCTCTTAATTTTTTGGAGTTTTTATGGCGATCGAACGCACCCTGTCGATTATCAAGCCGGACGCAGTGGCCAAGAACGTGATCGGTCAGATCTACAGCCGTTTCGAAAACGCTGGCCTGAAGATCGTGGCTTCGCGCATGGTTCACCTGTCGCGCGCTGACGCGGAGAAGTTCTACGCTGTGCACGCTGCCCGCCCGTTCTTCAAGGACCTGGTCGATTTCATGATCTCGGGCCCGGTAGTCGTGCAGGCGCTGGAAGGCGAAAACGCGATCCTGAAGCACCGCGACCTGATGGGCGCGACGGATCCGAAGAAGGCAGAAAAGGGCACGATTCGCGCTGATTTCGCCGACAGCATTGACGCTAACGCGGTGCACGGTTCGGACGCCGCTGAAACGGCTGCCGTTGAAATTGCGTTCTTCTTCCCGCAAGTGAACGTCTATTCGCGTTAAGCGGATTCGGGCAGGTTTGAGCGGGTTTCGTGCGCAGCCGTTGGATTTGTCGCACGAATCCGCACGAACAGTTCGGCAAAGTAGTAAGGTAAAGCAGCAGGAATGGGCGCGAACGGCATTGCGTTCATGCAGCTTGTTGCATGAATGTAGTCTCGCACTGAAATGGCAGGATTCGATATGACGAGCAGTTCCACCGTCAACCTTCTCGACCTCGACGCCCAAGGGCTTGTCGCCTACTGCGACAGTCTGGGCGAGAAGCCGTTTCGCGCCAAGCAATTGCAGCGCTGGATCCACCAATACAATGCTGCCGACTTCGACGGCATGACCGATCTGGCTAAGTCCTTGCGCGAAAAGCTCAAAGGGCGCGCAACAATCACGATGCCGGGCATCGTCAGTGACAATATTTCGACCGACGGCACACGCAAGTGGCTGATCGACGTCGGCAACAGCAACGCAGTTGAAACCGTCTACATCCCCGAGGAAACGCGCGGCACACTGTGCGTGTCGTCGCAGGCCGGGTGTGCGGTCAACTGCCGGTTCTGTTCGACCGGCAAACAGGGTTTCTCCCGTAATCTCACCACCGGCGAAATCATCGGCCAGCTGCGAATGGCCGAGTTCGCGCTGCGCGCGACGCGCGGCACGGACGGTGGGCGCGCCACGGGCGGGGACGGCAAGGGCGAGCGCGTCGTCACGAACGTCGTGATGATGGGCATGGGCGAGCCGCTGCTCAACTACGACGCGGTCGTGCCCGCCATGCGTCTCATGCTGGACGACAACGCATACGGCCTATCGCGCCGGCGCGTCACGCTGTCCACCTCGGGCGTGGTGCCGATGATGGACCGGCTCGGCGCCGATCTGCCGGTGGCGCTCGCGGTATCGTTGCATGCGCCGAGCGACCCGCTGCGCGACATGCTGGTGCCGCTGAACAAGAAATATCCGCTGCGCGAATTGATGGCCGCCTGCCAGCGCTATCTGAAAGTTGCGCCGCGCGATTTCATTACGTTTGAATATTGCATGCTCGACGGCGTGAACGACAGTGAAGCGCAAGCGCGGGAATTGCTGGCCGTTACGCGCGACGTGCCGTGCAAGTTCAACCTGATTCCGTTCAATCCGTTCCCCGAGTCGGGCCTCATCCGCTCGAAACCGGAGCAGATCAAGCGGTTTGCACAAGTGTTGATGGACGCAGGCGTCGTCACCACGGTGCGTAAAACACGCGGCGATGATATCGACGCTGCCTGCGGTCAGTTGGCGGGTGCGGTGAAAGATCGCACGCGCCTCGCTGAGCGCACCGGGAAGGCGGCGAAAGTTATCGAGGTTCGCGCCGTGTAATCGTGCGGGGGCAGGGCGCGAGCGTTCGGAGGAAGACACCCGCGCGCGAAAACGCTCTGTGCCATCCGCGATTGAAAAGAAAGTTTGCAGAAGCGATCGGAAGCGGCACACAAGGCCGCGCATTTTGTTATAAACGGTCTGCGATTCGGGTGTGAGGCTTAGGTCCATCCGGGTCGCACAAGTGAAAAAGAATCGACGCGAAAGGATTTGGGATGAGTGAGCCGCAGCACCCGCAGCCGCAGGACACAGACGCAAACGAAGGCCATCCGGCGCCGGTCGCGCGGGCGGTGGTGCAGCCTGTTGTGCAGCCGGACCTGACGGGTCTGGACTCGTTGGCAGCGGTTGGCGCGCGCTTGACCCAATTGCGTGAATCGAAGGGCTGGACGATCGAAGATGTCTCGGCGCGCCTGAAGGTATCCGTCGCCAAGTTGCGTGCGCTCGAATCGGGTGACATCAGCCATTTGCCGGACACGACCTTCGCGCTCGGCGTGGTGCGAAGCTATGCGAAAATGCTCGGCGCCGATCCTACGCCGTTCACGCAGGCTTTGCGTCGCGAGAAGGGTGTGCCTGCGCCGGATCTGTCAATGCCGGCTTCGTCCGGCAAGGATTTGCCGCGCGGCCGCGTATCGCTGTCGCTTGGCGGCAGCGGGCAAAAGAGCCGCTCATGGTTATGGGGCATTGCGGCGGTGGTCGTCGCCGTGATCGCGCTCGGCATGTGGCATACCAATGGCGGCGAGTCGTCGGCATGGCTCGCACGGTTGAAGGCGAGCGCCAACGGCGCCGCGGGTGGCGCGACCGGAGCA
This sequence comes from Paraburkholderia sediminicola, assembly GCF_046026855.1. Taxonomy (GTDB): domain Bacteria; phylum Pseudomonadota; class Gammaproteobacteria; order Burkholderiales; family Burkholderiaceae; genus Paraburkholderia; species Paraburkholderia sediminicola_A. The sequence continues at coordinate 37,606 of NZ_JAQQET010000035.1, forward strand.
TCGGGCGCGGTGGCGCAAGGTCAGGCGACAGGTTCCGAGGCAGCGGCAGAAGACGCTGCTTCCGCGCCGGAAACGCAGGCCGCGGCGGATAACGCAGCGTCGGCTACGCCGATGCCCGCGCCGCTGGCGACCGGTACGGCGCCTTCTTCCGCGCCGGCTGTCACGGCAGCAGCGGTCGCGCCGAAGGCCGGTCCGCAGGCCCAGGCCGCGATGCAAGGCGCGAGCGCGCCGGTTGTCGCCGCGATAGGCGCGCCGGACACGGCAACGGCGGCGCCGGCTGCAGGTGAGGCGATTGTCGCGTTGCGCGTGACGCAAGATAGCTGGTTCAGCGTGCGTAGCAAGGACGGCAAGGAGGTGTTCTCCGGCCTTGTGCGTGCGGGCGATACGAAGGAAGTGACGGGCGCGGCTCCTTTCAAGGTCACGGTCGGCAACAAGGCGGGTCTCGAGTCGCTTACGCTCGATGGCCAGCCAGTCGATCCGTCGAAATATTCGGCAGCCAAGGGCAATGTTGCGCGCTTCGCATTGCCTTGATAGATACGGTATGCGTCGCGGCCAACCGGGTCGCGGCGCTTTTTCAATTCAGGCGCTACGTCTTTGTGTAGCGCATGCGGCGTAAATGGGTTTTTCGATGCAATCCGAAGCTCAATCCCAATCCAGTAGCAAGATCGTTTCAAATGAGCCGGTGTTCGGCGGCCACGCGGCGCGGCGCAAGTCGCACGCGGTCGACGTTCGCTGGGGCGGCCAGCTTGTCACCATCGGTGGCGATGCGCCGGTGCGCGTGCAGTCGATGACCAACACCGACACCGCGGACGCGATCGGCACGGCGATCCAGATCAAGGAACTTGCGCAAGCCGGTTCGGAACTGGTGCGTATCACGGTCAACACGCCGGAAGCGGCAGCAGCCGTGCCGGCTGTTCGCGAGCAGCTCGACCGCATGGGCGTTTCGGTGCCGCTGGTCGGCGATTTTCATTACAACGGCCATTTGCTGCTGCGCGATTACCCCGCGTGTGCGGAGTCGCTGTCGAAGTACCGGATCAATCCGGGCAATGTCGGCCACGGCGCGAAGCGCGACACGCAGTTCGCACAAATGATCGAAGCGGCGGTGAAGTACGACAAGCCGGTGCGGATCGGCGTCAACTGGGGCAGCCTCGACCAGGATCTGCTCGCGAAAATGATGGACGAAAACGCGGCGCGCTCCACGCCGTGGGAAGCGCAGAGTGTGATGTACGAAGCGCTGATTCAGTCGGCGATCGGCTCGGCTGAGCGTGCGGTCGAAATCGGCCTCCCGCGCAACAAGATCATTCTGTCGTGCAAGGTCAGCGGCGTGCAGGATCTGATCGCTGTCTATGGCGAGCTGGCGCGCCGTTGCGAATTTGCGCTGCATCTCGGCTTGACCGAAGCAGGCATGGGTTCGAAGGGCATCGTGGCGTCGACCGCCGCGTTGTCGGTGCTGCTGCAGCAAGGCATTGGCGACACGATCCGTATCTCGCTGACGCCGGAACCGGGTGGCCCGCGGACGGGCGAAGTGATCGTCGGTCAGGAAATTCTGCAGACCATGGGCCTGCGTTCGTTCACGCCAATGGTGATCGCGTGCCCGGGTTGCGGCCGCACCACCAGCACGTTGTTCCAGGAACTGGCATCGCAAATCCAGACCTATCTGCGCACGCAGATGCCGATGTGGCGCGATCAGTATCCTGGCGTCGAGAAGATGCACGTTGCGGTGATGGGCTGCATTGTCAACGGTCCGGGCGAATCGAAGCAGGCGAATATCGGCATCAGCTTGCCGGGTTCGGGCGAGAATCCGGCTGCGCCAGTGTTCATCGACGGCGAGAAGGTCAAGACGCTGCGCGGCGATAACATTGCGCAAGAATTCCAGCAAATCGTGAGTGATTACGTCGAGCGCCGCTATGGCCGCGCCGAAGCACTCAACTAAAAACCGTCAATCGAAGACAGATGACTGAACAGAAGAAAAAGCTCGAAAAGTTGTCCGGCGTGAAGGGCATGAACGACATCCTTCCGCAGGAAGCCGGGTTGTGGGAATTTTTTGAAGCGACCGTCAAGTCGATGCTGCGTTCGTACGGATACCAGAATATCCGTACGCCGATCATCGAGCATACGCAGTTGTTCAAGCGCGGTATCGGTGAGGTGACCGATATCGTTGAGAAAGAAATGTACAGTTTCACCGACGCGTTGAACGGCGAAAATCTGACGATGCGCCCGGAAAACACGGCGGCTGTCGTGCGCGCGACGATCGAGCACAACATGTTGTACGACGGTCCGAAGCGGCTGTGGTACATCGGTCCGATGTTCCGTCACGAGCGCCCGCAGCGCGGCCGTTATCGGCAGTTCCATCAGGTCGGTGTGGAAGCTTTGGGCTTCGCCGGTCCGGATACCGACGCTGAAATCATCATGATGTGCCAGCGTTTGTGGGACGACCTCGGCTTGATCGGTATCAAGCTCGAACTTAATTCGCTGGGTCTCGTAGAAGAACGCGCGGCGCACCGCGTCGAGTTGATCGCTTACCTCGAAAAGCACATGGACGTGCTCGACGAAGAGGCGAAGCGCCGTCTGTACACGAACCCGCTGCGCGTGCTCGATACGAAGAATCCGGCGATGCAGGAAGTCGCGCAGAACGCGCCCAGGCTGATCGATTTTCTCGGCGAAGAGTCGCGCGCGCACTTCGAAGGCCTGCAGCGCATTCTGAAGGCGAACAACATTCCGTTCACGATCAATCCGCGTCTCGTGCGCGGTCTCGATTATTACAATCTGACCGTGTTCGAATGGGTGACCGACAAGCTTGGCGCGCAAGGCACGGTCGCGGCAGGCGGCCGTTACGACCCGCTGATCGAACAGCTCGGTGGTAAGCCGACGGGCGCTTGTGGCTGGGCAATGGGCGTTGAGCGTATCCTCGAGTTGCTGAAAGAAGAACAACTCGTGCCGGAAGACGAAGGTTGCGACGTGTACGTGGTCCATCAGGGCGACGCCGCACGCGAACAAGCCTTTATCATCGCAGAGCGTTTGCGCGATACGGGTCTCGACGTGATTCTGCATTGCAGCGCGGACGGCCAGACGGCGAGCTTCAAGTCGCAGATGAAGCGTGCTGACTCGAGCGGCGCGGCATTCGCGGTGATTCTCGGCGAAGACGAGATCGCCAACGGCACGGTCGGCGTCAAGCCGCTGCGCGACGCAGGCGCTAACGGCGGTAAAAACGAGCAACATAACGTGCCCGCCGAAGACTTGACCGAATTTCTAATCAATGCGATGGTTGCAACCGCCGAAGACGGCGACGACTGATCGCGATGTCGTCGGGCCCCCTGGCTCGACACGCACACGTATCAAGAAAGAGGAAATCGCCGGGCGATGAGTTACCACGACGAACAAGAATCGATTGAAAGTCTGAAGGCATGGTGGACACAGTGGGGCAATGCCGCCACGTGGATTGTGCTGGTGGCATTGGTCGCTGCAGCGGGCTGGAACGGCTGGAATTTCTGGCAGCGGCGCCAGGCGGCGGAAGCCGCCGTGCTGTATGACCAGGTGCAGCAAGCGGTGGCATCGGGCGACAAGGCGAAGATCATGCGTGTCGCCGCCGATATGGAAGACAAGTTCAGCCGCACCGCGTATGCGCAGATGACCGCGCTGGGCGCTGCCAAGGCGCTGTACGCCGCAGGCGACGAAGCCGCCGCGAAGGCCCAGTTGCAATGGACCATCGATCACGCGAAAGACGACGAGTTCAAGCAGATCGCCAGGTTACGTCTGGCTTCGCTGCTGCTCGACGACAAAGCGTACGATCAGGGCCTCGCACTGCTCGCCGAACCGCAGTCCGATGCGTTCAAGGGCATTGTGGCGAACGGCCGCGGTGACCTGCTTGCTGCTCAAGGCAAGCGTGACGATGCGCGCGCGGCCTACAAGCTCGCGCTTGACTCGCTGTCGAAAAACGATAGCTCGGCTCGCCAGTTGATACAGTTCAAGCTGGACGCGCTGGGCGGCTAATCGCCGCATGCAGTGCGCCGCATGTAACGACCAACCGGTCTCCTTTAATTAATTTCCTGAATGCTTCGTCCACCGATGAATCTGCTGAAACGTTACGCTGTGCCCGTTGCCTGTGCGATGACCGTCCTCACCATGGCGGCTTGCTCATCCGCGAAAGACGAGCGCCGCGTGCCGACGCCGCTCACCGAGTTCAAACCCGTGCTCGACGTGCAGCAGGCGTGGAAGACAAGCGTGGGCAAGGCGGGTCGCTACCTGTTTTCGCCGGTCGCCGTCGGCAACGCGGTGTACGCGGCCGGCGCGAACGGCTCGGTTGCGAAGATTGACGCGCAGACCGGCAAAGACATCTGGCGCGTCAAGCTGCATGACGATCTGTCCGCGGGTGTCGGCAGCGACGGCACGCTCGCGGCGGTCGGCGGCCTGAAGGGCGATGTCTACGTGCTCGGCGCGGACGGCAAGCAATTGTGGACTGCCAAGGCGCCTGGCGAAATCATCTCGCCGCCGCTGGTCGGCAACGGCCTCGTGGTCGTGCGCACGGTCGACGGTCAGATCGTCGCGTTCAATGCGCAAACTGGCGAGCAGAAGTGGAATTACCGCAACCGCGCGGTGCCGCTCAATCTGCGCGTCTCGTCGGGCATGACGTTCGCGGGCGACGCGGCTGTGCTTGCAGGTTTCCCGGGTGGTGCGTTCGCCGCGATCAACGTGCAGACCGGCGACAACTACTGGCAAACGCCGGTGTCGTATCCGAAGGGCGTGACGGAAGTGGAGCGCATCAATGACGTGACGGGGCCGCCCACGCTGGTCGGGTCGGAAACCTGCGCGGTGACGTTCCAGGGTCAGATTGGCTGCTTCGATGCGAACTCGGGCCGTGCGCTGTGGGAAAAAGCGTTCTCGAGCACGAGCGGCCTGGCGCAGGATGACCGCGCCGTGGTGGCGGCCGACGACTGGTCGGTGGTGTCTGCGTTTGACGTCAGCAATGGCGCACCGCTGTGGAAGAACGACAAGCTGAAGAATCGCGATCTCGGCGTCCCGTTCATCCTGGGTCACGCCGCCGTGCTGGGCGACTATCAGGGTTACGTGCATTTTCTGTCGCGCGACGACGGCACACTCGTGGCCCGTGTGAAGACCGACGGCACCCCGATTACCGCAGCGCCGGTGCTGGCCGGCGAGACGCTGGTTGTGCAGACGCACGACGGCGACCTGTACGGCTACCGCCCGCGCTAATCGCGTAGGCCATAATAGGTAGTCAAGCGTGCAGGCCGGCTTTGCCGGCCGCACGCGTTTTTGTAGTGCAATAGAGTAACCAGAAATATTCCGCCGGACTGGCTGGTCCGGCGAGTCGGATCAGAAACGGCCCATGTGGCCATCGGTGGCTGCTTGCGGCGCCACCTTCGACGCCAATCCTGGTCGATACCGCAGAGAATCGTATCGAGCTGGCGTGCGAGCCGTTGAGCAAGAAAGACTGAACCTGGCGGCCCATAGGCGCCGCCCCATACAGCCAAACCCCCGTCCGCCCGGGTGCGCATATTGACAGCACATCCGGGGCTGGCCGAATTCGTGATAATTTTCGTCAAACGCTGCCGTGTAGCGGCCGCATGGCGTCGCTACGCGGGCGGTCGATTTCGATCCCGCGTTTCACCGTGAACAACATCTGATGAAACCCGTTATTGCCCTGGTTGGGCGCCCCAATGTGGGGAAATCCACGCTATTCAACCGCCTCACGCGTACGCGTGATGCGCTGGTTGCCGACCTGCCCGGTCTCACCCGCGATCGCCACTACGGCGAGGGGCGCGCCGGTGACCGGCCGTATCTGGTCGTCGATACCGGCGGCTTCGAGCCGGTCGCGAAAGAAGGCATCCTGCACGAGATGGCGCGTCAAACCCGCCAGGCGGTCGAGGAATCGGATGTCGTCGTGTTCATCGTCGACGGCCGCAACGGTCTCGCGCCGCAAGACAAGACGATCGCCGACTATCTGCGCAAGGTCGGCCGGCCGATCTTCCTCGTCGTCAACAAGGCGGAGGGGATGAAGTACGGCATGGTGGCCGCTGATTTCTACGAACTCGGTCTCGGCGACCCACGCGCGATTTCCGCCGCGCACGGTGACGGCGTCACCGAAATGATCAATGAGGCGCTCGAAGTCGCGTACGCCGGGCAGCCGGAAGAAAGCGACGAGGAAAAAGAAACGCGCGGTGTGAAGATCGCGATCGTCGGCCGGCCGAACGTCGGCAAGTCGACCTTGATCAATGCGCTGGTGGGCGAAGAGCGCGTGATCGCGTTCGACATGCCCGGCACCACGCGCGATTCGATCTATGTCGACTTTGAACGGCAGGGCAAGCCGTACACACTGATCGACACGGCCGGTTTGCGTCGCCGTGGCAAGGTGTTCGAAGCGATCGAGAAATTCTCGGTGGTGAAAACGCTGCAGTCGATCTCGGACGCGAATGTCGTGATTCTGCTGCTCGACGCACAGCAGGACATCTCGGAACAGGATGCCCACATCGCCGGCTTCGTGGTGGAGCAGGGCCGCGCGCTGGTGGTGGGCGTGAACAAATGGGACGGTCTCGATCCGCATGTGCGCGAGCGCACCAAGGCAGACCTCGAGCGCAAACTAAAATTTCTCGACTTCGCCAAATTCCATTTCATTTCCGCTGCGGAAAAAACCGGAATCGGCCCGCTGATGCGCTCGGTCGACGACGCCTACGCCGCGGCTATGGCCAAGCTGCCGACGCCGAAGCTCACGCGTGCGCTGATCGAGGCAGTGGAATTCCAGCAGCCGCGCCGACGCGGTCCGGTGCGCCCGAAACTGCGTTACGCGCACCAGGGCGGACAGAACCCGCCGATCATCGTGATTCACGGTAACGCGCTCGATGCGATCACCGAAACGTACAAACGCTACCTCGAAAACCGCTTCCGGGAAACTTTCAAGCTGATCGGGACTCCATTGCGCATAGAGTTCAGATCGTCGACGAACCCTTACGCGGACAAAGGCTAAACCCAGGCTGAAACCCGCGTGTGTGTTGGGTTTGGCCGTCAGGCCCGCCCTCTCGCGCAAAAATGAAAATCGGCTATAGTGTAGCGGTTGACGGCGGATCTCTTTTTCTTCGTCGTCAATTTAGTCAACCTGCAAAAAAATACGGAGTTTGCTATGAGCAACAAAGGGCAATTGTTACAAGACCCGTTTTTGAACGCACTGCGTAAAGAGCATGTGCCGGTGTCGATCTACTTGGTCAACGGCATCAAGCTTCAAGGGAACATCGAATCGTTCGACCAGTACGTCGTGTTGCTCCGGAATACGGTCACCCAGATGGTCTACAAGCACGCAATTTCTACTGTCGTGCCGGCCCGCCCGGTGAATTTCCACCCGGATTCCGAACAGTCCTAACCCCCGTCCGCGGCCGGCGTAGCGTCGCCCGTTGGCGATTACTCCCGGCCGCCTCATTTTGATACCCTCCAATTTGATCAATGCAGCGCTTGTCGGCATCGACTTCGGTAAGATCGATTTCGAAGCCAGCCTCGAAGAACTCAGCCTGCTCGCGCAAAGCGCGGGCGCGAATCCCTTAGTCACCCTCACGGGGCGCCGGTCCAGTCCCGATGCCAAGATGTTCGTCGGCAGCGGCAAGGCCGAGGAATTGCGTCTTGCCTGTGAGACGAACGACATCGAACTCGTCATTTTCAATCACGCTCTGGCACCTGCGCAGCAGCGCAATCTGGAGCAGGCGCTTAATCGCCGCGTGATTGATCGCACCAGTCTCATTCTCGATATTTTTGCGCAACGCGCCCGCAGCCATGAAGGCAAGCTGCAGGTGGAGCTCGCGCAGTTGCAGTACTTATCGACGCGACTAATCCGCGCATGGACCCACCTTGAACGCCAGAAAGGCGGTATTGGTTTGCGTGGTCCTGGCGAAACGCAGCTCGAAACCGACCGCCGTTTGATCGGCGAGCGCATCAAGGCGCTCAAGACCAAGCTCGAAAAGCTGCGCCGTCAGCACGGCACGCAGCGCCGCGCGCGCAGCCGTAACCAGACCATGTCCGTATCGCTCGTCGGCTACACGAACGCGGGCAAATCCACACTTTTCAATGCGCTGACGAAGGCCCAGGCCTACGCCGCCGACCAGCTGTTCGCTACGCTGGATACGACGTCCCGCCGTGTCTATCTCGGCGACGAAGCAGGCCAGGTGGTGGTATCCGATACGGTGGGTTTCATCCGCGAATTGCCTCACCAACTGGTGGCGGCTTTCCGCGCCACGCTCGAGGAAACCATCCACGCCGACCTGCTGCTGCATGTGGTCGACGCGTCGAGCGCCGTACGCCTCGATCAGATCGATCAGGTCAACGAGGTGTTGCACGCAATCGGTGCGGACACGATCCGCCAGGTGCTGGTGTTCAACAAGATCGACGCTGTGCCTGAGTTGGCGGCCCGTGGCGACGCGGTCGAGCGGGATGAGTATGGTAATATTTCGCGCGTCTTTTTGAGCGCGCGCACGGGGCAAGGGCTGGATACATTGCGCGCTGCCATCGCTGAAATCGCTACTGCCGAACCTCTCTCCGACACGCTGGGCGATCTGTCGGAAGAAGACCGGTCGGCAGCGCCACGCGAGGACCATAAGGTCTCAGAACTCGGGCACTGACCCGCTCCAATTGCACTGACCCGCTGTCTACTCTGGTGAACGAACACAGGTGAACGATTACAACGAGCGGAGTATCTGGCTGCGCATGCGCGCCATGCTTTCACTGAACGATCCGCGTTGGGGCCGGGGCGACGGCAATGGCGACCGCCAACGACCCAACGAACCCAAGCGTCCGCCGACCAAAGACGGTGAAGGTCCGCCCGATCTCGACGAGATGTGGCGCGATTTCAACCGCCGTTTGAGCCGGGTGTTCGGCCGCAAGGGCGGCGGTGCGGGCGGTGGTGGGCGTCCGGACAACGGTCGCGGCGCGCGCATCGGCGTGGGCATCGTGATCGGCGTGTTGATCGCGATCTACCTCGGCAGCGGCGTGTTCGTCGTGCAAGATGGTCAGGCCGGCGTCGTGATGCAGTTCGGCAAGTATCGCTACACAGCGGGGCAGGGTGTGCATTGGCGCCTGCCGTATCCGTTCGAAGCCCATGAGCTCGTCAATATCGGCCAGATCCGCCAGGTGGAGATCGGCCGTAACAACGTGGTGCGTCTCGCCAACGTGAAGGACGCGTCGATGCTCACGCACGACGCCGATATCGTCGACGTGCGCTTTGCCGTGCAGTACCAGGTGAGCAAGCCGACGGATTATCTCTTCCGCAGTGTCGATCCCGATCAGAGTGTGATGCAGGCTGCGCAGGCGGCGGTGCGCAGCATCGTCGGTGCGCGCAGCGCCAACGACGTCCTCTATCAGGATCGCGAAACAATTCGCCAGCAGCTGATGGCGTCGATTCAGCAATCTCTGGATGAATACCAGTCCGGTCTCGCCGTGACCGGTGTAACGATCCAGGGTGTGCAGGTGCCCGATCAGGTGCAAGCCGCTTTCGACAATGCCGCCAAAGTGCGGCAGGACAACGAGCGCGCGAAGCGCGAAGCGCAGGCTTATGCTGCCGAGTTGCTGCCGCGTGCGCAAGCCGACGTCGCGAGCCAGATCGACGCTGCGAAAACGTATAGCGACAAGACCGTGGCCCAGGCGCAAGGCGATGCTGAGCGCTTCAAGCAGGTCTACGCGCAGTACTCGAAAGCGCCCGCGGTGATTCGCGAGCGCATGTACCTGGAAACCATGCAGCAGATCTATTCGAATACGACCAAGGTGTTTGTGGACAGCAAGAGCGGCAACAACGTGTTGTATCTGCCGCTCGACAAGCTGGTCGAGCAGACTCGCCAGCGCGTTGCTGACGCTGCTGCGGCCGCTTCCGGCGCTGCCGTTGCGTCGGGCGCTGCTGTGCCGCAAGCCGCGAGCAGCGCTGTCGCACCGGCTGCCGCAGCACCGGCTGCCGCTGCTTCCGCGCCCGCCGCGGTCGCGACGCCTGCCAGCCAGGCGGCAGCCAGCAGCGACGCACTGCGTTCACGCGACTCCTTCCGCAGCCGTATGCGCGAAGACGACGTTCAATAAGGAGCGCACATCATGAACAAGATCATCGCGCTCGTCGTTGCCTTAGTCATCGTGCTGTTCGCCGCATCGTCGATGGTATTCGTGGTCGATCAGCGGCACCTGGCCGTGCTGTCGTCGCATGGCGACACTGCGCCCACTTTGCTCGGCCCCGGCCTGCACGTGAAGCTGCCGCCGCCATTGCAAACGGTCACGCTGGTCGATAACCGTATCCAGTCGCTCGATGCGCCGGATGAAGATCGCTATGTCACGTCGGATAAAACCGATCTGCTGGCCAACCCGGTCATCAAATACCGTGTGACCGATCCGCTGAAGCTGCTCGCCGAAACCAGGGGTGACGTGCAAAGCCTGTCGGACCGCCTGGCGTTGCTGTCACGCAGTGCGCTCGGCGACGCGTTCGGCAAGGTCACGCTGACCGACGCGCTTGCGAAGCAACAAGCCGTTGCCGACGAAGCACGCGGCACGATGGATAAAGCTGCGGCGTCGCTGGGCGTTTCCGTGCTCGACGTGCAGCTTACGCGTGTCGACTTCCCGGCAGCGATGGCCGACTCGGTCTACAAGCGGATGATCGCCACACGCGAGCAGGCCGCGGCCGACGAACGTGCGAAGGGCACGGCCGAGGCCGACCAGATCAAGGCAGATGCTGTTGGCCAGCAACAGGCGATTCTCGCGGACGGTTATCGTCAGGCGCAGACCATCAAGGGCGAGGGCGATGCCAAGGCAGCGGAAATCGCCGCCGAAGCGTACGGCAGCGACCCGCAGTTCTACCAGTTTTATCAAAGCATGCAGGCGTACAAGAACACCTTCAAGCCAGGCGACGTGATCGTGGTCGACCCGAGCAGCGAGTTCTTCCGCTTCATGCGTAGCCCGACCGGCGGCACCGCCCCGGACGCTCCCGCGGTACCGCGCAAACACTGATAACCGGAACGCCGCGGCATCCGCATCGCGGCCCCTTCATTCGCATGGACATAGCCGGCTCGTTACTGCTCGCGATCGCATTGATGCTGATTATCGAAGGGATGTTCCCCTTCGTTTTTCCGAGCGCCTGGCGCGACACGTTCCGTAAAATAGCGGAACGGCCCCCGCATCAGATTCGCGTCGGCGGGCTGCTCGTGATGGTGCTCGGGCTGATCCTGCTGTTTATCGTGACTTGAAGGCGCGCTGTACAGCGCCCGCCGTTGCGCTGGCGACATGCGCGGCAACAGCGAGCGCCCCGGCGCGCCCCGGGTTTGGCTGAGGGGCTGCAGAGCGCAGTTCCAGTGCCTGCGATAGCCGCCAGAATAGAGCTGTCGCCCGCCATTCACACTCACTTACCGGCGCACCCAGTCGCCGTGTTCAACGTCGTAGGACTGTATCGATGTCGACCTGGTTACTTCCCGAGAATATCGCCGACGTGCTGCCGTCGGAAGCCCGCAAGATTGAAGAGTTGCGGCGCCATTTGCTGGACCGTTTCCGCTCGTACGGCTACGAGATGGTGATGCCGCCGCTGCTCGAGTACATCGAGTCGCTGCTCACCGGGGGCGGGCACGATCTGGATCTGCGCACTTTCAAGCTCGTCGATCAGCTGTCCGGGCGCACGCTCGGTTTGCGCGCCGACATTACGCCGCAGGTCGCGCGTATCGATGCGCACCTGCTCAACCGGCAGGGCGTGACGCGTCTTTGTTATGCAGGCAACGTGGCGCATACGCGTCCGCGCGGTCTGCACGCCACGCGTGAGCAAATCCAGATCGGCGCAGAAATCTACGGCCACGCCGGTCTCGAAGCGGATCTGGAAATCCAGCAGTTGATGCTCGACGCGCTGCGTCTGGCCGGCCTCGCGAAAGTGCGGCTCGATTTATGCCATGCAGGGGTACTCGCTGCGCTGATCGAAGCGGAGCCTGCCGCGGCCGAACTGGGTCAATCGCTCTACGATGCATTGGCCGGCAAGGATGTGCCGCGCCTCGTCGAGCTGACCGCCAATCTCACGCCGGTCACGCGCGACGCGTTGCGCTCGCTCCCCACGCTCTACGGCGACGCGTCGGTGCTCGACGAAGCCCGTGCACGCCTGCCGAACGCACAGGCTATCGCCCGCGCGCTCGACGACCTTGCGTTCCTCGCAAGCCAGGTGGACGGCGCCGAAGTGATGATCGACCTGGCCGATTTGCGTGGCTACGCTTACCACAGCGGCGTGATGTTCTCCGCGTATGTCGACGGTGTGCCGAATGCGGTTGCGCGCGGCGGCCGTTACGACCACGTCGGTCAGGCCTACGGCCGCGCACGCGCGGCCACCGGCTTCTCGCTCGACCTGCGCGAGGTCGCTCGCATATCACCCGTCGAGGCGCGCAGCAGCGCGATTCTCGCGCCGTGGCAGCACGACGACGCGCTGCGTGTCAGCGTCGCCGCATTGCGTGACGCCGGAGAAGTTGTGATCCAGGCGCTGCCTGGCCACGAACACGATCTGGACGAATTCGCCTGCGACCGCGTGTTGGTCGAGCGCAACGGCGTGTGGGTCGTCGAACCCCGTTCCTGAGCGTGACTCGATGACCGCCTGAGGGACGTCCCAAGGGCATTTCAGAAGGCGTCCAAAGCGTCGCCGGACCTGGCGCGGCCACTCGCCGCGCTATTTTCGATATACCCACCATAACGTGCATACCATTGAGCGGAAACGGAAAAATTCGGAAGGTTCCGCGAACATAGGTAGAATACGTTTTTAACCAGCTTACGAAACAACATGTCTGCCAGCGCAGTGAATGTGAACCCCGGGCGTAACGTCGTCGTCGTGGGGACCCAGTGGGGTGATGAAGGCAAGGGCAAGATCGTCGACTGGCTGACGGACCACGCTCAAGGCGTCGTTCGCTTTCAGGGCGGTCACAATGCCGGTCACACGCTTATCATCGGCGGCAAGAAAACCATCTTGCGTCTGATTCCGTCGGGCATCATGCATCCCGGCGTCGCGTGCTACATCGGGAATGGCGTCGTGTTGTCGCCGGAAGCGCTGTTCAAGGAAATTGGCGAGCTCGAAGCCGCCGGGGTCGACGTTCAGAATCGCCTCTTCATTTCCGAAGCCACCACGTTGATCCTGCCGTACCACATTGCCATCGACCAGGGCCGCGAAGCGCGCCGTGGTGCGAGCAAGATTGGCACGACCGGCCGCGGCATCGGCCCGGCCTACGAAGACAAGGTGGCGCGCCGTGGTTTGCGCGTACAGGACCTGTTCGAGCCGGAAAGCTTCGCCGAGCGTCTGCGTGAAAACCTCGACTATCACAACTTCGTGCTGACGCAATATCTGGGCGTCGCCGCAGTCGACTTCCAGCAAACGCTCGACACGATGCTGAGCTATGCCGACCGTCTGAAGCCGATGGTGACCGACGTGTCGCGTCGTCTGTACGACGAAAACGCAGCCGGCAACAATCTGCTGTTCGAAGGTGCGCAAGGCACGCTGCTCGACATCGACCACGGCACCTATCCGTTCGTCACGTCGAGCAACTGCGTGGCCGGTGCAGCCACGGCGGGTGCGGGTGTCGGTCCGCAAAAGCTGAACTACATTCTCGGCATCACCAAGGCATATTGCACGCGTGTCGGTTCGGGCCCGTTCCCGAGCGAACTGTACGACGCGGATAACGCCGCGCGTCAGGAACCGATCGGCCTGGAACTCGCCAAGGTCGGCAAGGAATTCGGCTCGGTTACCGGCCGTCCGCGCCGCACCGGCTGGCTCGACGCCGCCGCGCTGCGCCGCTCGATCCAGATCAATGGCGTGTCGGGCCTGTGCATGACCAAGCTCGACGTGCTCGACGGCCTCGACGAAGTGAAGCTGTGCATCGGCTACACGGTCGACGGCAAGAATGTCGACCTGCTGCCGCGTGGCGCATCGGAAGTCGCGCGTTGCGTGCCGGTGTACGAAACCTTCGCGGGCTGGAAGGAAAGCACCGTCGGCATCACGGAATGGGACAAGCTGCCGGCCAGCGCGCGTGCGTATCTGACGCGTGTGCAGGAAGTCGCGGGTATTCCGATCGACATGGTGTCGACCGGTCCGGATCGCGACGAAACGATTCTGCTCCGTCATCCGTTCAAGGTTTAAGCCATGGTTCAAGGTGTACCCATGATTGCGATGAAAGATCCGCGCAACGATGACAAGAACCTGTGGGTCGGCTGGGACGAGTATCACCGGCTGATCGAACTGCTGGCGTTGGCCGTGCATGAATCCGGTTGGAAGTTCGACAAGATCCTGTGTCTCGCGCGTGGCGGTTTGCGCGTCGGCGACCAGCTCTCGCGCATTTACGATCTGCCGCTGGCGATTCTCGCCACCAGTTCATACCGCGAAGCGGCCGGTATGGAGCAGGGCGAACTCGACATCGCGCAATACATCACGATGACGCGCGGTGAGCTGCACGGTAACGTGCTGCTGGTCGACGACCTGGTCGATTCAGGTGTGACGCTGGCACGCGTACAGCAGCATTTGAAGGAACGTTATCCGGCGATCACGGCTGTGCGGTCGGCTGTGCTCTGGTACAAGGGCTGCTCGAAAGTGACGCCCGACTACCACGTGCAGTATCTGCCCACCAATCCGTGGATTCACCAGCCGTTTGAGGAGTGGGACACGGTTCGTCCGCACAACCTCGGCGCGTGGATCAAGCGTGGTACGCAGCAGGAGCAGGGATCGTCGGGCACGTGATGCACGCTACGACGCCGTACTTATTGCGTCGTAACCATTGCAGTGTCTGCAGAACGGAGCCCATTGGGCTCCGTTTTTTTGTGCCTCGAATGTGTCAGGCAGACTTGCCCAAATCGCAGTGCTACACTTCGCGGACCATCCACGTGGTGTATCCACAACAAGCCGGGCGGCGCTAGGCGGGCAGTTTAGAATAGCGGTCGTTTTTTCCGCTCAGGGAACGGATTTCCTCGCGTTTATGACAGATAACAATCACGTGCACAAACAGCCTCTGCCTTCCCTCGCGATTGCCGCGATCGGAGTGGTCTTCGGCGATATCGGCACGAGCCCGTTGTACTCGCTGAAAGAAGCATTCAGCCCGTCACATGGTATTCCGCTGACCGATCAATCGATTCTGGGCGTGATCTCGCTGCTGTTCTGGGCGATCGTGATCGTGGTCGGCATCAAGTACGTATTGTTCGTGATGCGCGCCGACAACAACGGCGAAGGCGGTGTTCTCGCGCTGATGGCGCTGGCGCTGCGTTCTCTCGACCAGAAGTCGAAAATGGCCGGTTTGCTGATGATGCTCGGCATCTTCGGCGCCTGTATGTTCTATGGCGACGCGGTGATTACACCCGCCATTTCGGTAATCTCCGCGGTCGAAGGTCTTGAAATCGCGGCACCCCATCTGTCCCACCTGGTGTTGCCGCTCACGATGGTAATCCTTGTGCTGCTGTTCTGGATTCAGCGGCACGGCACGGCCACCGTCGGTCGCCTGTTCGGTCCGATCATGGTGCTGTGGTTCCTGGTGCTCGCAGCGCTGGGTCTGTGGCACATTCTGCAATCGCCGAACGTGATCCGCGCACTGAACCCCTATTACGCCTACACCTTCATGGCCGCGCACGTATTGCAGGCTTACGTGGTGCTCGGCTCGGTCGTGCTGGTGCTGACCGGCGCCGAAGCGCTGTACGCCGACATGGGCCACTTTGGCGCCAAGCCGATTCGGATGGCCTGGTACTGCCTCGTGATGCCTTCGCTGGTACTGAACTATTTCGGCCAGGGCGCGCTGCTGATGCATGATCCGAAGGCGATCGAAAACCCGTTCTTCCTGCTCGCACCGGATTGGGCGTTGCTGCCCCTCGTGGTGCTGTCGACAGTGGCGACGGTGATCGCCTCGCAGGCGGTGATTTCCGGCGCCTATTCGCTGACGAGCCAGGCGATCCAGCTCGGCTACGTGCCGCGCATGAAGATCCTGCACACGTCGGAACTGGCGATCGGCCAGATTTATGTACCGGTGGTGAACTGGATGCTGCTGTTCATCATTCTGTGCATCGTGATCGCGTTCAAGAGTTCGGATAACCTCGCCGCTGCTTACGGCATCGCGGTGACTGCCACCATGGTGATCACCACGATCCTCGCCTGCGTCGTGATGGTCAAGGTGTGGAACTGGAACAAGTTCCTCGTGGCGATGATCATCGGTGTGTTCATGGCGGTCGACTTAGGCTTTTTCGGCGCCAATCTGCTCAAGGTTGCGGAAGGTGGCTGGCTGCCGCTTGGCATCGGCGCGCTCCTGTTCTTTTTGCTGATGACCTGGTTCAAGGGCAGGATGATCGTCAAGGAGCGCACGGCCGCGGACGGTATTCCGCTTATGCCGTTCCTGCAAGGTTTGCTCGCGCATCCGCCGCATCGCGTGTCGGGTACCGCGATTTATCTGACGGGCAGCGATACGCTCGTGCCGGTGAGCTTGCTGCACAACCTGAAGCACAACAAGGTGCTGCACGAGCGCACCATTTTCCTGACCTTCGTGACGCTCGATATCCCGTATGTTAAGGATGCTGACCGCGTGACGGTAAAGGATCTCGACGGTGGCCTGTACCTCGTCAAGGCGGCGTACGGTTTCAACGAAACGCCTGACGTGAAGGCGGTGCTGCTCGAGGTGGGCCGCACGCACGACATGACCTTCGAGATCATGGACACGTCGTTCTTCCTCGCACGCGAAACGGTGGTGCCAACGCAGTTGCCGGGCATGTCGGTATGGCGCGAACGTGTGTTCGCATGGATGCATCAGAACGCCGCGAAACCGACCGATTTCTTCAGCATCCCGGCCAATCGGGTCGTGGAGTTGGGCACGAAGATCGAGATTTGAGGGCGGACTCAGGTTCGGAGGCGCCCGCGGCAAGCGATAAAAAAGCCCACGCAATTGCGTGGGCTTTTTTTGCCACTCAGTCTCGTAAGCGTCAGCGCGTGAGTGAATCACGCGCTGACGACCCCGCTTACTTCTGCTTGAGCTTTGCGAATGCAGCGGCCATTGCGCCGCCTGCTTCCGGTTCACGCGAGCGCTGTTGCTGCGCACCGCGTCCACCGCCGCCGGAGCGGCCGCGATCCTGCTGGGCGCCGCCACCGCTACGCGGTGCTGCTGCCGCGCCGAACTCGTCGTCCAGACGCATGGTGAGCGCGATACGCTGGCGCTTCACGTCGACTTCCAGCACCTTCACCTTGACGATCTGGCCGGCTTTGACGACTTCGTGCGGGTCTTTGATGAACTTGGTCGACATGGCCGACACGTGCACCAGACCGTCCTGGTGCACGCCGATGTCGATGAACGCGCCAAAGGCCGCCACGTTCGTCACGACGCCTTCGAGCACCATGCCCGGAATCAGATCGCTGACCTTCTCGACGCCTTCACGGAAGGTCGCGGTCTTGAACTCGGGGCGCGGGTCGCGGCCCGGCTTTTCGAGTTCCAGCAGAATATCGCGCACGGTCGGCAGGCCGAAACGTTCGTCGACGAATTCCGCCGGCGACAGGCCGCGCAGCGCGTCGCGATTGCCGAGCACTTCGCCGACATGCTTGCTGATCTTCGCGAGCATGCGTTCCACGACCGGATACGCTTCAGGGTGAACCGACGAACGATCGAGCGGGTTTTCACCGTTGTTGATGCGCAGGAACCCGGCGGCCTGTTCGAAGGTTTTGTCGCCCAGGCGCGGCACCTTGCGTAGATGCTCGCGCGACGGGAACGGGCCGTTCGCATCGCGATAGTCGACAATGTTGCGAGCCAGCGTGGCGTTCAGACCCGACACGCGCGCCAGCAACGCAATCGATGCCGTATTGGCATCCACACCGACCGCGTTCACGCAATCCTCGACCACTGCGTCGAGCGAGCGGGCCAGTTCGCGCTGATTCACGTCGTGCTGGTATTGGCCGACGCCGATCGCCTTCGGGTCGATCTTCACCAGTTCCGCGAGCGGATCCTGCAGACGGCGCGCAATCGATACGGCGCCGCGCAGCGACACGTCCATGTCCGGGAATTCCTTCGCCGCGAGTTCAGAAGCCGAGTACACCGACGCGCCGGCTTCGGACACGACGATTTTCTGCATCTTGAACTCCGGATGACGCGCGATCAGCTCGCTCGCCAGCTTGTCCGTTTCGCGCGACGCCGTGCCGTTGCCGATGCTGATCAACTCCGCTTGCGTCTGTGCACAGATGCGCGCGAGCTTGGCGAGCGAGCCGTCCCAGTCGCGGCGCGGCTCGTGCGGATAAATCACGTCGGTGGCGAGCACCTTGCCGGTCCGATCGACCACCGCGACTTTCACACCGGTGCGCATACCCGGATCGAGACCGATTACGGCCTTCGGGCCCGCCGGCGCGGCCAGCAGCAAGTCCTTCAGGTTGCGCGCGAACACGCGAATCGCTTCGTGTTCGGCTTCGTCGCGCAGATTGGTGAGCAGTTCGTTTTCGATGTGCGGCTGCACCTTCACGCGCCAGCACCAGCGGCACACGTCCGAGAGCCACTTGTCGCCCGGGCGGTTCTGATTGGCGATACCGAAGTGGCGGGCGATCAACGCTTCGCCCGGATGCGGCACCTGCGCGTCGAGTTCTTCGCCGAGGCCCAGCTTGACCATCAGCACGCCCGCATTGCGGCCGCGGAACAGGGCCAGCGCGCGATGCGACGGCACCGTCCTGATGGTTTCCGCGTAGTCGTAGTAGTCGCGGAATTTCTCTTCTTCCGCGTTTTCCTTGCCTTCGACCACTTTCGACGACACCACGCCCTGGTTGAACAGGTAGTCGCGCAGCTTGCCGAGCAGATCCGCGGTTTCGCCGAACTGTTCGGAGAGGATGTCGCGCGCGCCGTCGAGCGCGGCCTTGATGTCGGCGACACCTTTCTCGGCGTCGACGTAGGCAGCGGCTTCGGTTTGCGGATCGAGCAGGGGATTGGCCAGCAACGCGTCGGCGAGCGGCTGCAGGCCGGCTTCGCGGGCGATCTGCGCGCGCGTGCGGCGCTTGGGCTTGTACGGGAGATACAGGTCTTCCAGCACCTGCTTGCTGTCGGCGCCTTCGATCGCGGCACGCAGCTCGTCGGTGAGCTTGCCCTGTTCGTCGATGCTCGCGATGATCGTGGCACGCCGGTCTTCCAGCTCGCGCAGGTACAGCAGGCGTTCCTCGAGATTACGCAGTTGCGTGTCGTCGAGATTGTCGGTCACTTCCTTCCGGTAGCGGGCGATGAACGGAACAGTCGCTCCTTCGTCGAGAAGTTGCACCGCGGCCGCGACCTGGCGCGGCTGGACGGACAGTTCGGCGGCGATGCGCTGTACGATCTTGAGTGCTACGGTTTCCGTCATAAGGTCTTGGTGTTCCTGCTACTCAATCAAAGGTCGCGCGGTAACGGCACACGTTGGGCACGTCGACCCACGCTGGGTGTGCGCGCTGCGACCAGGTTGCTGGAGCGGGGCATTTTGCCATAAATGCCAAAGGGCTCAACCGCGGGGTGATAGAATTTCAGGCATGTTCCGTTGACCATTTACGACGTTGCCAACCTCCTTGTCCCTCAACCGCCTGGGCTTCCGCTTGGTCTCTCGCTTGTCACAATTGCCGTCTTTTCTGTCGCTGAATGTGTCGCGATCGTCGCTTACGTCGCGCATATCGGCGTCGCGGTCCGTGTTCAGGTCAGCGTTTCCGTCCAATGGAATGTTTTTCGCTTCGTGCGTCTCGTGCATGATGGTGGCTTCACTGGTCGTGTCCGCACCGGCCGTGGCGCAATCCGCAGCGCCGCTCGAGACCGCCAGCAGTCTCGCTCCAGCCGCCGCTTCGGGGGCTCACGCAGCAAGCGCGGCGGGAGCAACGGGCGCCACGAGTGTCACGGGCGGGGACACAGCCGGCAGCGCAGAGAATGCGGATAACACGGCATCGCTTGACAGCGCATTCGACGCACGGCAGAAAGTTCTGGATCAGCGCACCGAGGAAAACAACTACCGTTATGCGGTTGCCGAACACGATTGCTACAGTACGTTCTTCGTCAACCACTGTCTGAACAAGGCGCGCGACAGCATGCGCTCGGCGCAGGCCGACATTCGCAAGGAACAGCTCGCGCTCGACGGCGAACAGCGTGTCCAGCGTGCTCGCCAGCGTGACGAGCAGGCGGCGCTCAAACGCGCGCAAGACGAAGCGAGTGCGCCACAACGCGCCGCCGACGACGCGCGCAACGCGCAAGCCTACGAAGACAAGCAGCGCCAGCACCAGCTCGACCAGGCGCAGCGCGCAGCCGAGGCGCCCCAACGTAACGCCAACGCGCAAGCCTATCAGCAGAAGTTGCAACAGCACGCGCTGGATCAGGCGCAGCGCGGCGTCAGCCCGTCGCAGGCCGCAGCTAACCAGCAGGCTTACGACCAGAAACAGGGCGACTTCCAGCGCAAGCTCGACGAGGCGCGTCAGCAGGGCGCGCAGAAGGCTCAGGAGCGCGTCGAAAAGCAGCAGACCTTTGAGAAGAAGCAGGCCGATGCGGCGCAGCATAAAGCCGACGTCGAAGCGCGTCAGAAGCAGGCGGCCGAGAAAGCCGAGCAGAAGCGTCAGGATCAGTTGAAACAGCAGCAGGAACTCGAAGAGCAGCAGAAGCAGCAACAGCAACAACAGTAGTCGCTGCGCTGTCTTGATCTCTCGTAGGGTTGCAGGAGCGGAGTATCGTAGTCGCTGTAATGCGTTTTAAGCCGGACAGCAACCTCCGGCATGGGCTGCATCACGCAGCCCATGCCGCTTACGAGAGGAGGCGAGCATGCGCGATCAACATCACGTCATCACCACGGACACACTTCGCGACCGTATTCTGCAACTGGAATCGGAGCATAGTGGGCTCGATCGTTTGATCGACCGAATGTCGGATGAGCCCGGCGTCGACGACTTCGAGTTGCAGCGCCTGAAAAAGCGCAAACTCAAAGTCAAGGACACCATCATCTTGCTGCAATTGCAGCTCGAACCGGACGCACGCGCCTGAGTTCGCGGCCTGGCAGGTGCCGGGTCGCGCCGCGCGCGCCGGACTTTGCAGGAAACGCTTGCCTTGAATTCACCGCTTGAACCTTCACCACATGTCACGGCGGGCGACGACGCTCCGGCGGCCGGCACCCCGGCGCTGCGTCCTCCTGCGTCTGCGCTCTCCGCGTCATTGAACCCGCGCCGCGTCACTGAACTGGACGACATTTTCGCCGACAACGGCCTGCTCGCCCGTCAGATCGACGGCTATCGCTCGCGCGCGTCGCAGATCGAGATGTCGCGCGCCGTTGCGGCGGCCATGGAAGCATCGGGTCGCGCAATGCCTGAGCCCGCGATGTTCGAAGCGCAAAAGCGTCCGGCGCGACGTCTGCAATCGCCGGGCGCGGATGCATCGGCTGACACCGCTGAAAACGACGAATCGAATGGTCTCGACGGCAGCGAGAACACCCTGATCGTGGAAGCGGGTACTGGGACCGGCAAGACCTATGCGTATCTCGTGCCGGCCATGTTGTGGGGCGGCAAGGTGATCGTCTCCACCGGCACCAAGCATTTGCAGGATCAGCTCTTTCAGCGCGACATTCCGACGGTGCGCGATGCACTCGCTGTGCCGGTGTCGGTGGCAATGCTCAAGGGCCGCGCGAACTACCTGTGCCATTACTATCTGCAGCGCACTGCGGATAACGGCCGTCTGCCGTCACGCCAGGAAACCTCGTATTTGCAGGACATCATTCGCTTCGCCAAGATCACGCGCACCGGCGACAAGGCCGAACTCGCGAGCGTCCCGGAAACGGCGGCGGTGTGGTCGATGGTGACATCCACGCGTGAAAACTGTCTTGGCCAGGAGTGCCCGCATTACAAGGAGTGCTTTGTGATGCAGGCGCGTCGTGAGGCGCAGCAAGCCGACATTGTGGTGGTCAATCACCATCTGTTTTTCGCCGACATCATGTTGCGCGATACCGGCATGGCCGAATTGCTGCCTACGGCGAACACCATCATCTTCGACGAAGCGCATCAACTGCCGGAAACCGCGACACTGTTTTTCGGCGAGACGCTCTCTACCGCGCAGTTTCTCGAGCTCGCACGCGATTCCGTGGCAGAGGGTTTGGGTCACGCGCGCGAATCGGTCGATTGGGTGAAGCTCGGCTCGACGCTCGAACGCGCGGCGCGTGACGTGCGGCTCGCTTTCAAGGAAGACTCGGTGCGTTTGTCGATCGGTCAGTTGCCCGACGATCACCCCTTATTCCCCGCGCTCGAAACGCTTGAAACCGAACTCGACGCACTGACTTCGGCGCTGGCCGGTCAGGCCGAGCGAGCCGAATCGATTGGCGCGTGTTTGCGCCGCGCGCGTGAGTTGCAAGGCGTGCTCGCGGGCTGGACGACACCACCCACCAAAACCGAGCGCGCAGCCGCAGATGCTGCCTCGGCGGACGGCAAGGCCGAGCGTGCCGATCCGAATGAAAAGGTGCGCTGGATCGAAGTTTTCGCGCATACGGTGCAGTTGCACGAAACGCCGCTGTCGGTCGCGCCGATCTTCGCGAAGCAGCGCGCCGGCGTGCCGCGCGCGTGGATTTTCACGTCGGCTACCTTGTCGGTGCGGGGCGACTTTACGCACTACGCGGCGCAGATGGGCCTGAACGCAAAACGTTCGATGACGCTCCCAAGTCCTTTCGACTATCCGACGCAAGGGCTTCTGTACGTGCCGCGCAATTTGCCGCAGCCTTCGTCGCCGATGTTTACCGACGCCGTGTTCGACGCTGCATTGCCCGCCATCGAAGCATCGGGCGGCGGCGTATTCATGCTGTGCACGACGCTGCGTGCAGTGGACCGCATCTCGGCCAAGTTGCGCGACACCATCGAAGCACGCGGCTGGAATTATCCGCTGCTCGTGCAGGGTGACGCGAGCCGCACCGAGTTGCTCGATCGCTTCCGTGCGTACGGCAACGCGATTCTGGTGGGCAGTCAGAGCTTCTGGGAAGGGGTGGACGTACGTGGCGATGCGCTTTCGCTGGTCGTGATCGACAAGCTGCCGTTTGCGCCGCCGGATGACCCGGTGTTGTCGGCGCGTCTGGATGCACTAACGAAGAAGGGATTGAGCCCGTTCGCGGTCCATCAGTTGCCGCAGGCTGTGATTACGCTCAAGCAGGGCGCGGGCCGTCTGATTCGCGCTGAGACCGATCGCGGCGTGCTGATGATCTGCGACACACGTCTCGTCGACAAACCGTATGGGCGCCGTATATGGCAGAGCCTGCCGCCATTTAAACGCACCCGCGAGATCGAAGTGGTGCGCGAGTTCTTCGAAGAGAGCGCGGCGCCAGCAGAATAAGTTATCCGATACACGCCGTTGCAAAAAAGCGGCGCTTAAATGACAAAACGCCACGGATGTGAATCCGTGGCGTTTTGCTTTACTGCCCGGAAAATCAGATCTGATTTTCCGGGCAGTTCTCGCCCAGAGGCGAACCCTATGCGACAGCTTACTGGCTTGCGCCCGAAGCCGGAGCAGCGGTAGCAGCGTCGCTTGCAGCAGCAGCCGCACCCGAAGCAGCGTCCGTAGCCGAAGCAGCAGCATCGCTCGCAGCAGCAGCCGCACCCGAAGCAGCCGTAGCCGCATCCGAAGCTGCAGCAGCCGGTGCCGAAGCAGCAGCTGCGTCGCTAGCCGGGGCAGCGGCTTGATCGTTGCTCTTGTTGCATGCAGCCAGTGCCACAGCTGCCAACAGGGATGCTACGAGGAGGGATTTCTTCATGATCACGTCCTTTTATGGTTAAAGGTAAGCAACAGCGCAAAATAATACCGGTAATGTGCTCCAACACCGACCTGGGCCGCTGGTGGAGACGCTCTTTTGACGAGCTAGAATCTTCCCTACGGCTTGGGCGGAAATTATATGCACTTTCGTACTGACAATCCATAAATCCGGGGTCAATACGTTGTCTTTCTCATACAAAATTTCACAGTACGGTATAACAGGCAGGCAGAGTTACGCAAGCTCGCCCACTTGTATCCAGCCCGCACAATACCACTCGTGAAGCAGTGCTGTCACCGACGAATCGTGTGAGAGTGTTACAAAGCGTTTCGCACTCATACAACGATGGTTGGCGAGGTCAAACAACCACTTTTTTGCGCCATCAAACGGCATTTCCTCTCCATTTACGAAGAAAAAACGGCGGTTGTACAACAAATTAGTCTTGCGATCCAGCCGAATGCCGGACTTCGACGCCTGAGTGATGAAACGGGCTTCATTGAGCGGCCGTTGCGGCGGATCAAAGACGACGCTCGGCTTCGGTTCGCTGAGGTACGTTCCAAGGAACGATGCAATGTCCTGCTCATTCCATTTAACTCGAGCAAGGATCGCGCCAACTCGTTCGATCAATGCGGCGGGCAGCTCTGCGGGA
This sequence comes from Paraburkholderia sediminicola, assembly GCF_046026855.1. Lineage (GTDB taxonomy): Bacteria > Pseudomonadota > Gammaproteobacteria > Burkholderiales > Burkholderiaceae > Paraburkholderia > Paraburkholderia sediminicola_A. The sequence continues at coordinate 61,931 of NZ_JAQQET010000035.1, forward strand.
CGTTCGACCGCGGGTTGTTGAGGGTCGCGATAAAGCGCTTCGGGCCGCGCAGTCGACTCACCGCGTTCGGCCAGATGGTAAAGGAACTGCGCGGTCAACTCGCCCGCCGAGGGCGCGCGAAAACCGATCGAGCAGGTCATGCATTCGCCTTCGGCGACACCGTCATGGGCGATATGCGGCGGCAGGTACAACATGTCACCCGGCTCGAGCAACCATTCATCTTCCGATTCGAAATGCTGTAAAACTTTCAAAGGCAAACCCGGTTGGAGTGTCAGATCTTTCTGTGCACTGATCCGCCACCGGCGCTTGCCTTTTACTTGCAAAAGAAACACATCGTAGGAATCGAAATGGGGGCCGACGCCGCCGCCATCGCTCGCATACGAAATCATCAGATCGTCCAGACGCGCGTCCGGCACAAAGCGGAAGCGGTCGAGCAACGCACGCGCGCGATCGTCGTAAAGGTCTACGCCTTGCACTAGCAACGTCCAGGCGCGCTGCTTTACCGACGGCAGTTCATCAGGCGCGAACGGGCCGTGCTCCAGTTGCCATTTGTTGCGAAAGTGCGTGATCAGACGCGCTTCGACTTCGTCATGGTCGGCCAGTTCGAAAAACTCATCGCGCGACAGCGGCGCCTCCGCGTTCGGGATCGCCTGGCGGATCAGCAGTGGCTTTTTTTGCCAGTACCGGCGCATGAATTGCGACGGTGTCAGATTGCCGAGCAACGGCGTAGGTGTGTCGGGCGAGGGCGGCAGGCCGGGGAGCGACGGCTTTGAAGCCGGCGAAGATTTCCGTGCCGAAGCTGCGTCGGCCGGGTGGTCAGTGGGCCGCTTGGGCATCGTATAATATGAGTTGTATTCTGGAGAATCGAATGAAAATCGCAAAGAACACCGTCGTGTCGGTCGCTTACAAGCTATCGGATGCGCAGGGCAATCTGATTGAAGAAAGCGACGAGCCGATGGTCTATCTGCACGGCGGCTATGATGGCACGTTCCCCAAGATCGAGGAAGAGCTCGACGGCCACGAGGCCGGCTTCGAGGCTCAGATCCAGCTTGAGCCGCAAGACGCATTCGGCGAGTACGACCCCGATCTCGTGAAGATCGAGCCGCGCGATCGCTTTCCGGAACCGCTCGAAGTCGGCATGCAATTCGAAGGCACGCCGGACGAAGGCGATGAGGATCTCGATTCGCTCGTCTATGTGGTGACCGACGTGGCAGAAGACAAAGTCGTGCTGGACGGCAACCATCCGCTCGCCGGCATGGCGTTGCGTTTCGCGCTGACAGTCAAGGACGTGCGTCCGGCTACTGAAGACGAAATCCAGCACGAACACGCGCATGGCGCCGACGGCCTCGAAGTCCTCGATGACGATGACGACGAAGCTGAAGACGACAAGTCAGGGCCCACGCTGCACTGAGCTTGCGGGCGTGCCGGGCGCGCTTGAAGAAGCACCCGGTGCGCGCGGTAAAACGGCGGAAGCGGGCGGAGCGGACATGGCGGGGCCATATTCGCCGTTGCCGTCGTCCGCCGGTCCGCGTTGCTGCTGGGCCGGTTGTGGCTGCCCGGGCGTTTGCAACATCGGCGGCAACTCGGAAGCGGGGCCTAACGCAGGCACGGCCGGCATCGAAGCCGCCGGCTCGTCGCGCGGCTGCAAAGATGGCGCCGTGGGCATTGGCATTTGCTTCGGCACATCGCGCACACTGACGCGGAACGGCGGTTTCTTACCGAGATCCGCTTCAATCTGAATCCACTGGTTAAGACGATCATGCGGCGCGAGTGCGATACGTGTGAGATTCGTTACCAGCATCCCTTTGTCATTGCGTAGTGGCTGATCGATCACGAAGCCGGCGCTTGCGCGTTCGTCGTCGCAATGAATCACCAGCACGGGTCCGCGAAAAATCTGCGCGAGTTTGACAAGGCTGCGTTTGAACTCCAGAAAACCGTCGCGGCGCGTGTTGCGCGTAAAGCGCAGCCACGCGAAACGATCAGGCCGTTCGTAGCGCTCCGGATCCGGATCACCCTGAATGAAGACGACAATCGCACGCGCGTCGCGGCGTTTCGCGTATTCGGCGGCGTGCTCGAGCCAGAATGCATTGGCGATCACGCGATCTTCGAACTCACCGTTACGGCCGCCCGCAGTCAGGTAATGATTGTTCGGGCTTGGTGCGTTCAGACCGACAAACACGGTATCGTCGACTTGCCAGCGCACGTTTTCCCGGAACGGTCGAAAGCGCGACACTTCGCTCTCACGCGTCAATGCAATCGGGTTCTGCCCCATCGACGTGGAGTCGGTGAAGAGGGTCTGGCGTAGTTGGTCGAGCCGCTCGACCGGGTCGAAGCCGCCGGCCTCGGCCGTGCCGCAATCGGCCCAGTCGTGCTGGCCCGGAATAAAGAAGAGGGCGGGTCGTGACGTTTCGAGCAGCGCGTGGCGCCGTTCGTATAACGCATCGCGGCAGGCTTCTTTCGCGCCCTTCAGATTACCGTCGTAGACGATGAACGATACTTCGCGATCGCGGCTGATTGCTTCGATCAGGCGTTGCGTGGGCGCTTCGTCGGCAAGGCTTTGCATCGTGTTGGCGATGACCGCGAAGGCATAGCGCGGCGTTTCGGCATGCACGAGCGGAGCAAACACCACCAGCGGCACCAGTGCCACCAGCGGCACGAGGCCGCTCCTGAGGGTGAGGGCAATGGTCAGCGCCGCGCAAAGTTTGCGCGGGCGCTGCGAGGGCCTGTGTGCGTCAATGATCTGCATCCGGCGCGGCGGCCAGCTCGTGCAGTTCGTACAGCAGGTCGAGCGCTTCGCGCGGCCGCAGATCGTTCGGATCGATTGCGCGCAGCCGTTCGACGAGCGCCTGCATGGCCGGCGACCCCGCCGCTGAGTCGCGCTTATCGTTGCGTTCGTCGTCGGCATCTTCGACCAGTATGGGCAGGGGTGCTGCGAACAGATCGAGTTGTGGTGCGGGTTGCGCCGCCGATTGCTGTTCGAGATGCGCGAGATGCTTGCGGGCTGCGCGAATCACCGCGTTCGGCACACCGGCCAGTTGCGCGACCTGCAAACCGTAGCTCTGATTCGCCGGACCTTCACTGACCGCATGCAGGAACACGATGCCGTGCCCATGCTCGACTGCCGAAAGATGCACATTGGCCGCGTGTGGAAACTCGGCGGGCAACTGCGTCAATTCGAAGTAGTGCGTGGCGAACAGCGTATGACAGCCGTTGTGCGAGAGCAGATGCCGCGCGATGGCCCAAGCCAGCGCAAGGCCGTCGAACGTCGACGTGCCGCGCCCGATCTCGTCCATCAGCACGAGACTTTGCGGTGTCGCGTCGTTCAGGATCGCTGCTGCTTCCGTCATTTCGACCATGAAGGTCGAGCGGCCACCGGCCAGATCGTCCGCTGCGCCGATTCGCGTGAAGATGCGATCGATCGGACCGAATGCCGCGCGCCGTGCTGGCACATAGCTGCCGACGTACGCCAGCAGTGCGATCAGCGCGGTCTGCCGCATGAAGGTCGATTTACCGCCCATGTTCGGGCCGGTGATCAGCAGCAGTTTGCGCTCGGGTGTGAGCGTGCAGTCGTTTGCGATGAATTGCTCGACCTGCGCTTCGACAACCGGATGCCGCCCCTGTTCGATTTCGATGCCGGTATCCGGCGAAAACGTCGGTGCGACCCAATCGAGTGCGCGGGCGCGTTCGGCGAAGGCGGCTAGCAGATCGAGTTCGGCGAGCGCCGCGGCGACCCGCTGGCAGTCCGGAATGAAGGGCAGCAGCGCTTGCAGCAACGCGTCGTAAAGCGAGCGTTCGCGAGCCAGCGCGCGTTCCTGCGCGGACAGCGCCTTGTCTTCGAAAGTCTTCAGTTCCGGCGTGATGTAACGCTCGGCGTTTTTCAGTGTCTGACGGCGGCGGTAGTCGTCCGGCACCTTGTCAGTCTGGCCGCGCGTGACTTCGATATAGAAGCCGTGCACCTTGTTGTACTCGACGCGCAGATTGCCGATACCGGTGCGCGCCCGTTCGCGCGTTTCGAGGTCGATCAGGAACTGCCCGCAGTTCTCCGAAATATCGCGCAACTCGTCGAGTTCCGCATCGTAGCCGCGTGCGATCACGCCGCCGTCGCGCACCATGGCGGATGGCTCTTGCGCGACCGCGCGCTTGAGCAGTTCGACGCACGCTTGCGGCGGTTCCAGCGACGCGTCGATACGCGCCAGCGAATCCGCATTGGACGAAACGGCCGCGAGCTGCGTGCGCAGTTCCGGCAAAGCAATGAACGTATCGCGCAGACTCGACAGATCGCGGGGCCGCGCCGACAGCAGCGCCAGACGTCCGGTAATCCGCTCGATATCGGAGATCTGCCGCAATGCGCCGCGGAGCGTGTCGACGCCTGTGCCCGGCGGCGCGTCGAGCAATGCGCCGATGGCCTGCTGACGTGCTTGCGCCACGGCGGCTTCGCGCGGCGGATGATGCAACCAGTGGCGCAGCAGACGACTGCCCATGGTCGTGCAACAGGTGTCGAGCAGCGAACACAGCGTGGGCGATTCGGTGCCGCGCAGCGTTTCCGTGAGTTCAAGATTGCGACGCGTGGCGGGGTCGAGCCCGATATATTCGGACTCGTATTCGACCTTCAGGCTGCGCACGTGACGCAATTGCTGGCCTTGCGTGGCCGCCGCGTACAGCAGCAGCGCACCCGCCGCGCCGCATGCCGCCGTCAGCGAGTGCGCGCCGAAACCGTCGAGACCGGCGACTTCCAGCTGATCGCACAGACGCTGCGTGCCCGAAGTGATATCGAAGTGCCAGATCGGCACGCGGGTGAGGGCGCCGGCGCTGACGGGCGGCGTCCAGCTTGCGGAGTCGGCGGGTGTATCTGCCACCAGAATTTCCGCGGGGCGAATCCGTTCGAGCGCGGCGGCCACCTGGTCGGGCGCAACTTCGGCGAGGCGCAACGCGCCGCTCGCCAGATTCAGCCAGGCGAGCCCGACGCCCGTTGCGACGCCGCGGCGGTTATGCCCGACGCACAGCGCCATCAGGTAGACATCGTTCTTATCGGACAGGAGGGCTGCATCCGTCAGCGTGCCCGGTGTGACCACGCGCATTACCTTGCGCTCGACGGGGCCTTTCGACGTAGCCGGGTCGCCGATCTGCTCGCAAATCGCAACGGATTCGCCGAGCTTCACCAGCTTGGCCAGATACTGCTCGACCGCGTGATACGGTACACCCGCCATCTTGATTGGATTGCCCGCCGACGCGCCGCGCTGCGTAAGCGTTAAATCGAGCAGGCGCGAGGCTTTTTCCGCATCTTCGAAAAAGAGCTCGTAGAAGTCGCCCATCCGGTAGAACACGAGCGTGCCCGGATGATCCGCCTTGATGCGCAGGTACTGCTGCATCATTGGCGTGTGGGGTGCGACATCATTGGCCGCTGCGGTTTGAATGCCCATCCTTGGTGTCTTTTTGCGTTAGCTGTTCAGGGCGTGAGTTTAACCTGCCGGCGCGGCGAGCGGACCCTGGCCGGACGGCTAATCCGCAAAGCAGTTCGCATGCCGCGCGGTAAATTCTCGCGCCAGCCGGGCGACGCGCGCCACGTCGTCATTCTTCCACGAGCGCGCGCATATCCATCGTGCGCTCGTTCACGGCACTGCGCCGTTTTGCGAGCCACATCATGAACGTGATGAAACTGCCGAACACGACGATGATCCATTGCGCCGGCATCTTCGCCGTCAGGAGTATCGCGTAGACGCCGAGCATCAGCAGCACGGCCAGATTCTGGTTGAAATTCTGCACCGCGATCGAATGGCCCGCGGAGAGCAGCGTTGCGCCGCGATGCTGAAGAATCGCGTTCATCGGCACGATAAAAAAGCCGGACAGCGCGCCGAGCAGGATCATCAAAGGATAGGCGAGCAGGATATAGATCGGCAGGACATACGAGCCGATACGAAGGCCGGCGCCCGCCGGAAACAGATCCTTGTTGTAGAACGCCACGGCGATCGCTACCGCGCCGGTGAGGATGCCGATTGGCAGCACGCGCAGCGAGTTGCGCAACGGAATCAGCGCAGCCGCGGCAGTCGCACCGACGGCAATACCGAGACCCGTAACGCCTTGCATCACGGCGGCCTTCGAGAGCGACAAGCCGAGGTTCACGTTCGCCCATTTGAGCACCAGCAATTGCAGCGTGACCGCGCCGCCCCACATCAGCGTCGTGACCCACAGCGCGATCTGCGCGAGCTTGTCGGCCCACAGCACGTTAAAGCAATGATAGAAATCGCCGACCAGTTTCTTCGGCTCGGTCAACCGGTTCGGATAACGCGCGCCGGTGTCGGGAATGAAGATGTTGATCGCGGCCGCGATGGCATACGTGACCATCACCGCGAACATGGCCAGATCGGCGGAGGAGCGGATCAGCGGCAAATGTGCATGCGCGACGAATTTATCGGCCAGGGTACTGATCAGCGCGCCGCCGACCATCGTGCCGACAATCGTCGACAGGACGGTGGCCGATTCGAGCCACGCATTCGCCTTGACGAGTTTTTCCGCCGGCAGGAGCTCGGTGAGAATGCCGTATTTGGCCGGCGAATACGCGGCCGCGCCAAAGCCGACCACGCCGTACGCGATCATCGGGTGGACGCCGGCGATCATCATCAGGCAGCCGCTCGCCTTTAGCGCGTTGGAGACGAACATGACGTGCCGCTTTTGCATCGCGTCGGCGAACGCGCCGACGAAGGGGGCGAGCAGCACGTAGGAAACGGTGAAGAAAATCTGCAGCAGCGGCGTGACCCAGGCAGCCGAACGGATCACCGATAGCAAGGCGATAGCGGCGATCAGCAATGCATTGTCCGCGAGCGACGAAATGAACTGCGCCGCGATGATTGTGTAGAAGCCTTTTTTCATGAAGCGGATCGGAAGCTGCGCGGAAGTCTGGCGCGAAGCAGAGCGCTGCGAAACACGCGCGAAACGCAGCCGGCAATGAAGCATGCCGGCGCGGCCTCCCGCTTTGTAGCACGAACGCCTGCCGGATGCAGGCGCGCCAACGAAAAAGCGGCCGAAGCCGCTTTTTCGTGTTGCCGATGCCGGCGCAGAGCCGGCCGGACGACGGGCCTGGACCCGGGGCCGGTACCTTAAGCCGCTTGCTGACGCGTGCGGCTATAGCGCGACAGGATCGGGATCATCTGCGCGTAGACCTTCGGATTGCCCACGACGATTTCGCCAACGTGCAGGAAATCCGAGTCCCCCGTGTAATTGCCGACCAGACCGCCGGCTTCCGTGATCAGCAGGCTGCCTGCGGCGACGTCCCACGGATTCAGACCTTGCTCGAAAAAGCCGTCCATACGGCCAGCAGCGACGTTCGCCAGATCGAGCGCGGCTGCGCCCGGACGGCGCAGGCCGGCGCAGGCTTCGGTCATTTCAGCGAACTGGCGGCCGTATGCTTCGAGACCGTCCTTTTCGCGGAACGGGAAGCCGGTGCCGATCAGGCCGTCAGCGAGGCGGTCGCGTTTGGCGACGCGAATGCGGCGGTCGTTCAGGAACGCACCGCGACCGCGCGAGGCGGTGAACAGGTCGTTACGGGTCGGATCATAGACCACGGCCTGCGTCACGATGCCCTTATGGGCGAGCGCGATCGACACACAGTAGTACGGAAAACCGTGGATGAAATTGGTGGTGCCGTCGAGCGGATCGATGATCCACTGATATTCGGACTCGTTGTCCGATTTGCCGGATTCTTCGGCGAGGATGGCGTGATCGGGGTAGGCGGTCTTGAGCGTATCGATGATCGCCGCTTCAGACGCTTTGTCGACTTCCGTGACGAAATCGTTGTGCTGTTTCTTGCTGACCTGGAGGAGATCGAGGTCAAGCGACGCGCGGGTGATGATCTGGGCTGCGCGGCGCGCGGCCTTCACAGCGATATTGAGCATGGGATGCATGAGACTGGATCCTTGTGCCGGGGCAGCACGGCTGCTTACCGGTAAATAAGCGCGGGATGAGCGCTAATTGAGCGCCATCAAGGGGCGCGGAAACAGCACGGAACGCACGTCCGATAAGGACTGGTGCGCATTCCGCCGACGGAGACGAATTGAATAAGAACGAGGCGCCGGACTTTTCGTAGGTGATAAGCCGGACGCGAATATTGGTATTTTACCTGAGTCCGGGCGCCGCGGCAGCGCTTGCTGCCCGGCACGCGGGACGACGGCCGATTTGGCGCGCGTTTTGTACGGTCGGCACGCAGAATTCGGAGCCGATGCGGGGTTGGCGCTACCATAAGCGTTCTTTAGCTTGCCGAATTCCTCCGTGGACCACACCCACCATTCTTCCGATCCCGCCGTGGCCGAGCTGCGCGGCGGTTTTACGTCGACACGCTTCGTACTCGTCGAGCCCAGCCATCCCGGCAACGTCGGCGCCGCGGCGCGGGCGCTGAAAACCATGGGCTTCTCGCGCCTCGTACTGGTGTCGCCACGTGTGCCGCACGTGCAAAGCGATCCGGAAGCCATTGCCATGGCGAGCGGCGCGGACGACGTGCTGGCCTCCGCGCATGTCGTGCCGACGCTTGCCGATGCGTTGAGCGGCGTGCATTGGTCGATCGCGCTGACTGCACGGTTGCGCGAGTACGGGCCGCCGCAATGGACGCCACGTGCCGCGGCCGGCGCCGCGCGTGAGCAGGCAGCGCATGGAGAGATCGCGCTGGTGTTCGGCAACGAGCGCACAGGTTTGTCGAATGAGGACGTCGAGCGTTGTAGCGCGCTCGCTCACATTCCGGCCAATCCGGCCTATAGTTCGCTCAATCTGGCGCAGGCCGTGCAGGTGTTGGCGTATGAATTGCGCACGGCGTATCTGTCCGCTGGCGACGCACCGGCCTTGGCGCCCGCGCCGCTTCAAGCCGGCGCAGTAGCGGGCGAGCCGGTCGGCGCGCGGGCGGCAAGTGACGAGATCGAAAGCATGTACGCGCACCTGGAAAGTGCGCTGGTCGCGCTCGAATTTCTCGATCCGGCCAATCCAAAGAAGCTGATGTCGCGCTTGCGGCGCCTGTTCGCGCGTTCCGGTCTTGAGCGCGAGGAAGTGAATATCGTTCGCGGCATCGCCAAGCATATTTTGCTGAAGACCAAACCGCCGGGCTAGGACCCATCCAGCGCAGCACTCACCCCGAATCGACGACCTTGCCGGCAGCGTGGGCTTCCGGCAGATTTCGCGCAATCGTCCTACAATCGCTCGAAACGTTCTAAGCAAAGCTGCCGATCTGCTATGCGGCAAGCATCCGCCGCGCGTGGTGTTTCACGCAAGCGGTCTTTTCCCCCACGACACAGTCCCTGCCATGTTCACGAGACTTCGCGAAGACATCGCCACGATCCGCGAGCGCGATCCCGCCGCCCGCAGCGCCTGGGAAGTCCTCACGTGTTACCCGGGTCTGCACGCGCTCGTGCTGCACCGGCTCGCGCATGCGTGCTGGCGGGCTAAACGCCGCTGGCTCGCGCGTTTCGTTTCGCAGATGGCGCGTTTCATGACAGGCATTGAAATCCATCCGGGCGCGACGCTGGGCCGCCGCGTATTCATCGATCACGGCATGGGCGTCGTGATTGGCGAGACGGCGCAAATCGGCGATGACTGCACGATCTACCAGGGTGTGACGCTTGGCGGCACGTCGCTTACGCGGGGCGCGAAGCGCCATCCGACGCTTGAGCGCGGCGTGATCGTTGGCGCGGGGGCGAAGGTGCTAGGCGGCTTCACGATCGGTGCGGACGCGAAGATCGGCTCGAATGCAGTGGTCACGAAGCCGGTGCCGGCACGGGGCACGGCGGTGGGTAATCCGGCGCGGATCATCGTCCCGGCTGCTGCCGTAGCTTCAGCCGCGGCCTCCGACGGTGCCTCGCGCGATGTAAAACGTACGAGTGAAAGCAGCGCATTCTGTGCATACGGCATTACGCCGAATGCGGACGATCCGGTGTCGCTGGCGATTCACGGCCTGATCGATCACGCCGCCACACAATCGAAGCGTATCGACGAAATCGTCGACGCGCTGGAGCGGCTGGGAACAAGCCTCGAAGGGCTGCAAGGCGCCGACGCGGCGCTACTCGACTTGCGGCGCCTGTCGGCGGCGATTGCAGGAAAGGTTGAAGGGGCGGTGGCCGAGCGCTAATGTTTCGCGGAGACGATGCAAAAGAGCGGCGCTGGCGCGCGCGCCAGTCAATCCAGCGGCAACGCCCGAATCCCTTCCGCATCGATCCGCAGATAACCGCCACGGCGCTCGCCGTGGTCGAGATCCCAATCGGGCAAAACCCAGCGCGTGCCGCCTGGTTCGCGATGTCGAGCCGGCCGATGCGTATGCCCATGGATGAGCGTGGCTGTTTTCGACGACTTGAATAGCGCTGCGACGCCCTTCGGCGTCACGTCGTACTTTGGCGAAACCGGACGCGAGCGGCCTTGCTCACTTTTTGAACGCATATTCTCCGCAAGCGCCTGACGCCAGCGAAACGGCCACGCGAGAAATAGCATCTGCGCAAAACGGCTGCGCGCAAAGCGCCGGAAACATTGATAACCGCGATCCGCGGTGCAGAGGCCGTCACCATGCGCGAGCACGATACGTGTACCGAATGCGGTAATCACGAACGGATCGGGCAGCCAGATCGCGCCGGCCGCTTTCATGAAGCCCTTGCCGAGCAAAAAGTCGCGATTGCCGTGCATGATATAGAGCGCGATACCGCGTTCCGACAGCGTATGCAGCAACGCCGCCATCCGCGCGACGAACGGCTCGACGAGCATGTCGTCGCCGATCCAGTACTCAAACAGATCGCCGAGAATGAAAACCGAATCCGCCTGCTCAGCGGTGACGCGAATGAAGTGCTCGAACGCGGCGACCGTGCGCGGGATCGCCTCGCTCAGATGAATATCGGAGAGGAAAAAAAACGGGCGTGCGGCGTGCGGGTGTTTGCCCTCGCCAGGCACGCCCGCGGCGACGCTTCGCAGCGGCGTTTCTTGCAGCATTGAAGGTGCCTGATTTCAGTTCAAACGGGTTGGCCCTTGTCGGACGGTTATTCGACGATCACAGCTTTTTCGATCACGACGTCGTCAGCCGGCACGTCCTGATGGTGGCCCTTCGAACCTGTCTTGACCTTCTTGATCTTCTCGACGATGTCCAGGCCTTCGACCACCTTGCCGAACACAGCGTAGCCCCAGCCCTGCGGCGTCGGCGACGAGTGGTTCAGGAAGTCGTTGTCGTTCACGTTGATGAAGAATTGCGCGGTCGCCGAGTGCGGGTCGTTCGTGCGAGCCATCGCGATCGAGCCGTTGACGTTCTTCAGACCGTTGTTCGCTTCGTTAGCGATGGCTTCAGCCGTCGGCTTCTGCTTCATGCCGGGCTCGAAACCGCCGCCCTGGATCATGAAGCCGTCGATCACACGGTGGAACACGGTGTTGTCGTAGTGACCGGCCTTCACGTAGTTGAGGAAATTCTCAACCGACTTCGGCGCCTTTTCAGCGTCCAGTTCGAGTTTGATGACGCCGTGGTTCGTATGCAGTTCAACCATGATGGAATCCTTTGATGAACGGGGTGGGTAAAAGGCGCGGCCGCTCGTCACGTGATTACGATGACGACGGGCCGCGCCGGGGGGCGTAGATCTGGCGCTTACGAATGCTTGCGCAGCCTGCTTTCGTGCTGCCTGTCGTTCTGTTACTTGCCGACAACCGTGGCCGATTCAATCACGACCGGCTTTTGCGGCACGTCGCTCATCGGGCCGCGTGTGGTGGTGGGCGTGCCTTCGATCTTCTTCACGACGTCCATACCGCTCGTGACCTTGCCGAACACCGCGTAGCCGTTGCCGTCCGGATTCGGATAGTCGAGGCCGGCGTTGTCCACCGTGTTGATGAAGAATTGAGCGGTGGCCGAATTCGGATCGCTGGTGCGCGCCATGGCGAGCGTGCCGGCGGCGTTCTTCAGACCGTTGCGGCTTTCGAGCGGAATCGGCGCGCGGGTGGGCTTCTCAGCGAAGCTCTGCGTATAACCGCCGCCCTGAATCATGAAGCCGCGAATCACGCGATGGAAAATCGTACCGCTGTACTGGCCGGACTTCACGTAGTCGAGGAAGTTGGCGACCGTCTTCGGCGCCTTCTCAGGATACAACTCGACGCGGATGTCGCCTTCCGTGGTCTTGAAGAGGACGGACGGATGCGCGGCCTGCGAACCGGACTGGGCAAACGCGGGGGCGTTTGCGATCAGGGCGGCGCTGCCGAGCGCCAACATCAACCATTTCATGAAAATCCTCAGGGTTGGAAAAAACGTGTTGCCGAAACCGGTGACGGTGTTAATTCGACGGCGCCATGTAGGGCGGCATGGCGAGCGAGCCATTTGCGCCGCCGAACTGGAAGCTCGGTGTCTGCGTCATGTCTGAGGTCGCGTGCGTGGCGCTGGCCTCGGCAGGCGCGGCGGCTTTTTTCGCCGGTGCAGCGCTCCTGGGTGGCGAGACGATCTTCTGGATGTCCGCGAGGCGCTGCGTGGTCGTGGCGCTTGCTTTGCCGAGGCTCTGCGCGCGACGGTACGCTTCGTTGGCCATACGCAGATACAGATCGCCGAGATTCTCATACGCGAGACCGTAGCCCGGATTCACCTTGGTCGCCGTTTCGAGCGCGGCGCGTGCTTCGGCATAACGGCCGTGCTTCGCATAGAGCGCAGCCAGGTTGTTATACGGTTCGGGCAGTTCCGGATACAGTTGAGTGAGTTCGGTGAACGCGGTGATCGCCTCGTCGTCGCGATTCAGGTGGGCCAGCACGGTGCCGCGCTTGAACTTTGCTTGCGCGTCGTGCGGATTCGAGGCGATGCGCGCATCGAGCTGGGTGAGCGAGGCTTGCCAGTTTTTCTGCGCAATCGACGCGTCGATCTCCGGCGTGTTGTCACGCACGGCGGGGCCCTGCGGCATCGTGGCGGCTTTCTGCGCGAATGCGGCAGTACCCGGCAAGACCGTGAGGGCGACAGCGCAGAATGCCGTTGCGGCAAGGGTCGCAGCGCTGCGCGCGCGGCCGCTGGAAGGTTTCATAGGCTCGGGTCTGGATGTTATACTCCGACCCATTCTAACAAAAGGTCTGCGCGTTCCGTCGAACCGCAAACTGTCTTTTCGCCACTCGTGGTCGTCTCCGCCTTGATCGCAGTCTGATCGCCGCACCAGGTGCACCGATTTGCTGCTGTGCATGTTGCAGTACAGGACGCATCCGCCGTCGTCTCGCGGGGCGCCTCATGCACGAAACACATTGTGGATTTCTTTCGGCCCACGCACCGTTCTCTATGGAATCACTGCGCATCTACAACACGCTCGCGCGTGACAAGCAAACTTTCGTGCCGATGCAAGATGGCGTCGTGCGGATGTACGTCTGCGGGATGACCGTGTACGACTATTGTCACGTCGGTCATGCGCGGGTGATGGTCGTGTTCGACATCGTGCAGCGGTGGTTGCGCACGCTCGGTTACGACGTGACCTACGTGCGCAACATCACGGACATTGATGACAAGATCATCCGGCGCGCAGTGGAGAACGGCGAAACGATCAAATCGCTGACCGACCGTTTCATCAAGGCGTTGCATGAAGACGCGGACGCACTCGGCATCGAGCGGCCCGATCTGGAGCCGCGCGCGACCGATTTCATCCCGCAGATGCTCGGCATGATCGAGAAGCTCGAGGCGAACGGCTACGCGTATCAGGCGAGCGACGGCGACGTGAACTATGCGGTGCGCAAGTTCGCGGGCTACGGCAAGCTGTCGGGCAAGTCGCTCGAAGATCTGCGCGCCGGTGAACGCGTCGCCGCGAACGACGCGAAGCAGGACCCGCTCGACTTCGTGCTGTGGAAGCAGGCGAAACCGGGCGAACCGGCGGACACCGGCTGGGAGTCGAAGTACGGGCGCGGCCGTCCTGGCTGGCATATCGAATGCTCGGCGATGGGCTGCACGTTGCTCGGCAATCACTTCGACATTCACGGCGGCGGACAGGACCTGCAGTTTCCGCACCACGAGAACGAGATTGCGCAGAGCGAAGCTGCGACCGGACAAACCTTCGTCAATTACTGGATGCACAACGGCTACGTGCAGATCGACAATGAGAAGATGTCGAAGTCGTTGAACAACTTCTTTACGATCCGCGAAGTATTGGCGCAGTACGATGCCGAAGTGGTACGGTTTTTTATCGCGCGTGCGCATTACCGTTCGCCGTTGAATTACAGCGATGTGCATATCGACGACGCTCGTAATGCCCTCGCACGTTTGTACACCGCGCTGAAAGACGTCACGCCGGACGGCGCGGAGCTTGACTGGAACGAAGCGCATGCGCAGCGTTTCCACGCAGCAATGAACGACGACTTCAACACACCGGTTGCAGTGTCGGTGTTGTTCGAGTTGGCAACTGAAGTAAACCGCACGCGCGACCCCGTGCTGGCCCGTCAACTGCGCTCGCTTGGCGCTGTGATCGGGTTGCTCGGCCGAGAGCCGCGTGCATACCTGCAGCAGGCTGCGGGCGCAGCCGCTGAAGGCGCGCTCGACGCCGCCGCGATCGAAGCAAAGATCGCCGCGCGTGTGGCCGCCAAGCAGGCGAAAGACTATGCGGCAGCAGACCGGATCCGGGCAGAATTGCTCGAGGCCGGCGTTGCACTTGAAGACAAACCCGGCGGGTTGACCGAGTGGCGGCGCGTGTGAGCGCACCTCGACCTTCCCTTTGATCGACTCGCCAGGCAGGAGGCAGGATGGCAACGGCCACGAAGACGCCGGCTAAACGAGCCACGTCTCAAACAAACGCGGCAGCCGCGGCAAAGTCGACACGAACGTCGGCTCGTGCGGGCAGCAGCGCGGTAAAGAAAGCATCGGCGAAAGCCGCTGGGATGGCCGCGAAGACAGGCGCGCGCGCAGCGGTGGGCTCGGCAACGACGGCAGTGAAGAAGGCCGCGGTCAAACGCGGGCTGAACGGTGCGTCGGCGCATGCGCCTGTTTCGACGCGCGCCAAGGCATCGCGTGCAAAAAGCAATGGCGCGTTGCCTGCCGAACTCGCCGGCGACGTGCAGGAACTCGCGCGTATTACGCACGAAGGGCACGAAGGCGAAGTCGTACGCAAGACGCGCGCGTCATCGAGTGCGGGCGGCGAAGCGGCGGGTGCTGCTGAGCTCGCGGTGCCGGTGCAGATCGGCGGCCTCACGCCGGAAGTTACCCGTCCGGCATATTGGGACAAGGCGTGCGCGGACCTCGTCAAGCGCGACCGGATTCTGAAGAAGCTGATTCCGAAGTTCGGCCCGGTGCATCTGCTGAGCCGTGGTGATCCGTTCGTCACGCTCGCGCGTTCGGTGGTCGGGCAGCAGATTTCGGTGGCGTCCGCGCAAGCAGTCTGGGCGAAAGTCGAAGCGGCGTGTCCGAAGCTCGTGCCGCAGCAGTTCATCAAGCTCGGTCAGGACAAGCTGACCGCGTGCGGGCTGTCCAGGCGCAAGGCGGAATACGTGCTCGATCTCGCGCAGCACTTCGTGTCGGGCGCATTGCATGTTGGCAAGTGGACCTCGATGGATGACGAGGCGGTGATCGCCGAGCTTACGCAGATCCGCGGCATCGGCCGCTGGACCGCGGAAATGTTCCTGATCTTCAATCTGTCGCGCCCGGACGTGCTGCCACTCGACGATCTCGGCCTGATTCGGGCGATCAGCGTCAACTACTTTAGCGGCGAACCGGTTACGCGCAGCGAAGCGCGCGAGGTTGCGGCAAACTGGGAGCCATGGCGCACCGTCGCCACCTGGTATATGTGGCGTAGTCTCGATCCGTTGCCAGTCGATTACTAAGTACCCTCGAACCTGGGGCTTCGCCCCAAGGCGCTCCGAGGAGGCAATCCTCAATCCCCCAGAGGAATGTCTTCGGGGTGGGGGACTCCCTGCGGGGCGGAAAACCTGGGGCGACCCGGCGTTTTCTTGAGAAGAACAAGAAGCAATGTTGTTTTTGAAAAACTATCAATTGTTAAAAATCGATAGTTGCGAGATGGTTTTGACATCGGCGAGCGCGGTTAGAATACGCGCTGCCGGTAAGTCCAAGGATTACAACCAATGAAGACCACCTTTCTGGATTTCGAACAGCCGATCGCTGAACTCGAAGCGAAGATCGAAGAATTGCGCTTCGTGCAGGACGATTCGGCCGTCGATATTTCGGAAGAGATCGAGCGGCTGTCCAAGAAGAGTCAACAGCTCACCAAAGATCTGTACGCGAACCTCACCCCATGGCAGGTTTCGCAAATCGCCCGACACCCCCAACGCCCGTACACGTTCGATTACGTGAGCGAGCTGTTTACCGATTTCCACGAGCTTCACGGCGACCGTAACTATGCGGACGACCTGTCGATCGTCGGCGGCCTTGCGCGTTTCAATGGCCAGGCTTGCATGGTGATCGGCCATCAGAAGGGCCGGGATACCAAGGAGCGTGCGCTGCGCAACTTCGGCATGCCGCGTCCGGAAGGCTATCGCAAGGCTGAACGCCTGATGCGTCTCGCCGAAAAGTTCGGCTTGCCGATCTTCACGTTCATCGATACGCCGGGTGCTTATCCGGGCATCGGCGCGGAAGAACGCGGCCAGTCGGAAGCGATCGGCCGCAATCTGTACGTCATGGCTGAACTCAAGACGCCGCTGATCGCCACGATCATCGGCGAAGGCGGTTCGGGCGGCGCGCTCGCGATTGCCGTCGGCGACAGCGTGCTGATGCTGCAGTTCTCGACCTATTCCGTGATCTCGCCGGAAGGTTGCGCGTCGATCCTGTGGAAGAGCGCCGCGAAAGCGCCGGAAGCAGCGGAAGCGCTCGGCCTGACCGCGCATCGCCTCAAGGCGCTCGGCCTGATCGACAAGATCGTCAACGAGCCGCTGGGTGGCGCGCATCGCGATCCGAAGGGCATGGCCGCGATGTTGCGCCGTGCGCTCGCCGACTCGCTGCGCCAGTTCCAGGGCATGAGCATCAACGACCTGCGTCAGCGCCGTTTCGAACGGCTGATGTCGTACGGCAAGTTCAAGGAAACGACGCCGGGTGCTTAAGCCCGCGCGCGTTCTCTTTTGTCCTTCAGCGCGTTACGCGCTAGCGACGTGACTCCCACCGCCGATTCGCACGCTGACCGCCTCGTTCTCGAGGCGGTCAGCGTGGCGCTGTCCGCGTTGCCTGCGAATGCGCGGATTGCGATTGCGTTCAGTGGTGGCGTCGATTCGAGCGTGTTGCTCGATGCGGCAGTGCGTATTGCGGGCGCGTCGCGTTGTGTCGCGCTGCATGTGCACCATGGTCTGAGCGCTCACGCTGACGAGTGGCTCGCGCACTGCGAAGCGTTTGCGCAGGACCGTGGCCTTGAGTTCGCGGCGCAGCGTGTGGAAGTGGTGCGAGACGGGGGCATAAGTGTCGAGGCCGCGGCGCGCGATGCGCGTTATCGCGCACTGGACACGATGTGCGCAACACGCGCCGTTCACACGCTATGGCTCGCGCAACACGCGGACGACCAGGCGGAGACGGTACTGTTGCAACTGTTGCGCGGCGCGGGCCTGGCGGGTCTTGCTGCGATGGCGCCCGAGTACTTGCCGGCGGGTGCCGCTGCGGTGCGCGTGAGGCCGTTGTTGCACCTGCTGCGTGCGCAATTCGAACAGTACGCGAGCGCCCGTAATCTGCGCTGGATCGACGACGAATCGAACGCGGACACGCGTTACGCGCGCAACGCATTGCGCCACGAGGTGACGCCGGCGCTGGCCGTCCACTTTCCTGGTTTTCGCGATGCACTCGCGCGCACGGCCGCGCATGCGGCGTCGGCGCAACGTCTGCTCGACGATCTCGCGCGCATCGATCTGGACGCAGCAGCGCGCGATGAAGGCCGTGCACTATCGCATGACGCGCTGTTCACCCTCGACGACGATCGTGCACTCAACCTGCTGCGCTACTGGATGCGCACGCTGGGTTTCGTTGCTGCATCGACCGCGCGTCTTACCGACGTTTTGCGCCAGTTGCGCGAAGTCGGGAAAGCCGGCGAGGGCCATAGCCTGCGTATCGATCATGCAGGGCAGGCGTTGCGCAGTTATCGCGGCCTCGTCTATTGGGAAGCGGGTGATAGCGGCGAACCCGCCGACGAAACCGCGCTCACTGAGCGCGCCGTCAGCGAACTCGCATGGCAAGGTGAGGCGATCTGGCGTTTGCCGCAATGGCGCGGCACCTTTGTGTTCGTCGCTGTCGATGCGAATCTGGGCGGGGATGCCGGCGCTGATCCCGATATCGGTCGCGATGCCTCCGGCAATGCAGATGTCGTGCGGGACGGCCCCGATACGCTTCCTGTCAGCGTTCTACGCCGGGCATTGTTGAGCGCGCGATCGCGCAGCGGCGGCGAACGGATGCGCACCAGCGCTGCACAAAGCGGCCCGAGCCGTACGCTGAAAAACCTGTTCCAGGAGCGCGGCATTCCCGCATGGAAGCGCGACGTGCCGCTGCTTTACGTGGGCGGTGACCTGCTGTTCGTGCCCTTGCTCGGTTTGAACCGCGCAGTGTTGCCCGAGCAGGTCAATGCGGCCGAACCGCGCGTCAGGATCATCTGGCGCGACGACCTGCTAATCGCCTGACCGACCGATCGGACAGGCGGCTTATCTGGCCGGCGCATCCCGGAAATAGGGCGCAAAACCGCACCGGATAAGCCTTTGCTGCCCGCAATGTGAGCAATCCGACGGGCATTTCGGCTTGTCTTTTTGCGCTCGATCGGGTAATTTAACTTGTTTGCCCGACCCGATTTCGCCGTCGCTTTTGTCAATTTTTCGTATTTGCCGGTTTGCGAGCGTGATCCGTCGTTTCCGGTAAGCCACTAGCGATCATTCCCGGGCAAATCCGCGCGTCTTACGCGCGCGCTGCATCTACGCCGCCACACACTTTGCCGTCGTTCACAAGACGTTGCGCTCCTGTGCTTTTGTGCGGTCGTCTCCAGCGCGCCAGCGCGGTTTATCCTCCAGTTCAGAACGACAATGGCACTCATCGTACATAAATACGGCGGCACCTCGATGGGCTCGGTCGAGCGCATCAAGAACGTCGCCAAGCGCGTCGCGAAATGGCACAAGGCCGGCCACAAGATGGTCGTCGTGCCGTCGGCAATGTCCGGCGAAACCAACCGCTTGCTCGGTCTCGCGAAAGAGATCACGAGTCAGCCGAGCCCGCGCGAACTCGACATGATCGCCGCCACTGGCGAGCAGGTCAGCTCGGGACTGCTCGCCATCGCGCTGCAGGAAGCCGGCGTCGACGCGGTCAGCTACGCTGGCTGGCAAGTGCCGGTCAGAACGGATAGCGCGTTCACGAAAGCACGCATCAGCGAGATTGACGGCGAGCGTGTGCTGCGCGATCTCGACGCAGGCAAGGTAGTGGTGATTACTGGCTTTCAGGGTATCGACCCTGAGGGCAACATCACCACGCTGGGCCGTGGCGGTTCGGATACGTCCGCTGTCGCAGTCGCTGCCGCGTTGAAAGCCGACGAGTGCCTGATTTACACGGACGTCGACGGCGTCTACACGACCGACCCGCGCGTGGTGGAAGAAGCACGCCGCCTCGATCGCGTGACGTTCGAAGAAATGCTGGAAATGGCAAGCCTGGGTTCCAAGGTGCTGCAGATCCGCTCGGTGGAATTCGCCGGCAAATATCAGGTGAAGACGCGCGTGCTGTCGAGCCTGACCGATCCGCTCATCCCGCTCGATGCTGAAATGAAGTCGGGCACCCTGATTACTTTTGAAGAAGACGAGACCATGGAAAAAGCAGTCATCTCGGGCATCGCGTTCCAGCGCGACGAAGCTCGTATCGCCGTGATGGGTGTGCCCGACAAGCCGGGCATCGCGTATCAGATTCTCGGCCCGGTGGCGGACGCGAATATCGACGTCGACATGATCATCCAGAACCAGAGCGTCGACGGCAAAACGGCCTTCACGTTCACGGTCGGCCGCGGCGACTATCAGCGCGCCATGGATATCCTCACGGGCCAGGTGAAGGGTCACGTGCAGGCTGAGCAGGTGCTGGGCGATCCGAAGGTGTCGAAGGTATCGGTGGTCGGCGTCGGCATGCGTTCGCATGTGGGTATCGCGAGCACGATGTTCCGCACGCTGTCGGAAGAGGGCATCAACATCCAGATGATCTCGACCTCCGAAATCAAGATTTCGGTGCTGATCGACGAGAAGTACATGGAACTCGCCGTGCGCGCGCTGCATAAGGCGTTCGAACTGGATCAAGCGTAACGTGCTGCACGGGGTGAGGCGTACAAGAGCGCCTCATCTTTTATGCGTGACCGTGTGCGTGACCGTGCGCGCGGCCGGTGTGAATAAATTGCGTCGTCCATGACAAACCTGGCACAAAAAATGTGCGGTAGACATTGACCTTCGTGGTTCGGCCCGCTATTATCTTGGCTTCGTTGCGCTGACTCCCTGCGCAACCGAAAGTTTGGGAGACGTGGCCGAGAGGTCGAAGGCACTCCCCTGCTAAGGGAGCATCTGGGCCAAAACCTGGATCGAGGGTTCGAATCCCTCCGTCTCCGCCAGCAATGGTGGCAAACCCCGCAGAGTCTAGGCTCTGCGGGGTTTTGTTTTTGTGACACGCAATTTATGCGTCGGCAAGTCGTGGCGGGAACTGGGCCGCCGCGTATTCCATACTTTGCGTTCTTCAGCGGGAAGGCTGGCTCAACGCCGGTACCGATCCGGTTGATTTCATACTTTAGTCTGTCAGTGTGTGATGCGGCTCGGCCGCGAGAGCCGAACGCATCATCCATGCTGATCAGGCAAGAGCTCCGATGGAGGGGTAGGACGCCAGCGCGCGGAAAAGCAAGGGCGATTGAGACAGATGGAATGGACGGATCTCGGCGTCCGGCCACGCCCGTTACCCCCGTTACGTGTCGCGAGAATGTTTCGATATCCTACTGATTTCGGTGCGCTGGCAATATCGCGCCCATAAGGCTGACCGTGGAGCCGATGGCCGGATTAACTGGCGCATGCGGAAGCAACGTCAGAATCGCCGCGCAGCAAATGCGGTCGGTGACCGATGGCTAAAACCATCGACAAACGGGTGGCTAACGGCGAGGCGGTTCGATTACACCGTCACTACTTTTTCACCAGACTTCTGTCCAATGTAACGAGACGTAACCAGGCGACCAGCGCTGCGATGTTATGCATCAGTTATTACAAAGTTGAAATACGCGGATGGCTACCTTGCGCTATATTTCGGCCAACAACACACATTCTTCAAAAGGGTGATCAATGAAGTCCGCACGTCTTGTTCCACTTCTGATCGGGGTTCTCGGGTTGGCTGCGTCGGGTGCTGCAATGGCCGGTGGGCTCAACATTGGTGTCAACATCGGCATTCCCGCGCCGGTCTATGTGGCCCCGGCGCCGATCTATGCACCGCCGCCTCCGCCTCCGCCGCCCGTCGTCTATCAACCGGCTCCTGTGTACTACGGCGGTCCGGCGATCGTGATCGGCTGGCACGGCGACCGCTATTGGGACGGCCGCCGCTACTGGGCGCGTGACGATTGGTATCGCCGTCATCCCCCGGGTCGCTACGACTACGGCCGTGACCACTACGACAATCGTCGCGGCTGGCACTAAGCCAGGTAGCTGCGGTTGATCCAGTCGCGAAGTAAAAAAACCGCCCGGACAGGGCGGTTTTTTATTGCGCTCGCGAAACCGGCAGACCTGGCGATGGGCCCGGTGTCAATGCAGCAAGCAAGCCCAATTATTCAGCTACGGCAGCCGTACCGCCGACCACAGCGTTAAAGCCGCTGTCTACGTGCACGATTTCCGCCGTCACGGCGGCGGCCGAATTCGACAGCAGGCCGGTCAGCAAGATGCGTTTACCAGCGAGGAAGCCAATCAACTCTCCCGACGAGGTCCGCGCGCCACGCACGTGAATGTCGTGTAGATGAGATGTGCGAATTGCGCGGGTTTATTGGGTAGAATTCTCTCACATTGCAATTGCCCACTGACCAACAAGGCCCCTATGACAACTGGCTCGCGATGGGCTAAAACGCCTCGCGCACCTCGATGCAGCGTGATTCACAGGCTATCGCGTGTCGGTCTACCGGTTGTGTCGCGGGTTGTGCCTTACTCCTGGCGGTCGGTGTGCGCCGTCGTGCTGTGTGGCCTGTCCGCCGTGGCCGGTTTGCTCGCAGCGCCCGAGGCCCACGCGGTCTACGCGATCGCGCAATACGGTGAGCCGAAATATCCGGCCGATTTCAAACACTTCGACTACGTCAACCCGGATGCGCCAAAGGGCGGCACGCTGGTGATGGCGAATCCGAGTCGACTCACCAGCTTCGATAAATTCAATCCGTTCACACTGCGCGGCAATACCGCGCCGGGCGTGGATCTGATGTTCGAAAGCCTGACCACCGGCAGCAGTGACGAAGTGGCCTCCGCCTATGGCCTGCTCGCCGACGACATCAATATTGCAGCGGACGGCTTGTCGACCACGTTCCACATCAATCCGCGCGCACGCTTTTCGAATGGCGATCCGGTCACCGCGGACGACGTCAAATTTTCGCTCGACACCTTGAAAAGCCCGCAGGCCGCGCCGCAATTCGCGTCGATTTTCGGCGAGATCACACGCGCAGTAGTCGTTGACCCGCACACGATCCGTTTCGAGTTTCGCCAGCGCAATCGTGAGTTGCCGTTGCTGGCGGGCAGCATGCCGGTGTTCTCGCACAAGTGGGGGATGAAGCCGGACGGCAGCCGGATCGCTTTCGACCAGTTGGCGTTCGAGAAACCCATTGCCAGTGGACCGTATCTGATCGATCAGTATGACAATGGCCGCACGATTACGTATCGGCGTGATCCGAACTACTGGGGTGCGACATTGCCTGTGCGGGTCGGCACGAACAATTTCGATCGGATCGTCTACAAGCTGTATTCGGATAATACGGCGCGGCTCGAGGCGTTCAAGGCGGGCGAGTACGACGTACTGGTCGAATATGTCGCGCGCAATTGGGTGCGGCGCGACGTCGGCAAGAAGTTCGATAGCGGCGAGCTGATCAAGCGCGAATTTCCGCAGCATAACGGCACCGGCATGCAGGGCTTCGTGCTCAACACGCGGCGGCCGTTGTTCCAGGACGTGCGGGTGCGCAAGGCGCTCGATCTCGCACTCGACTTTCAGTGGTTGAACCGGCAACTGTTCTTCAATCAGTACACGCGCATCGACAGCTTCTTCGCCAATACGGATTTGCAGGCGAAGGGCATGCCAACACCTGGCGAGCTGGCGCTGCTTGAGCCGTGGCGCGCCAGGCTCAATCCGGCTGTGTTCGGTCCGCCGCCGAAGCAGCCGGACACCGACCCGCCAGGTTCGCTGCGCGCCAATCTGCTGCAAGCACGTGCGTTGCTGCAGCAGGCGGGGTGGACCTATCGCGACGGCGCATTGCGTAACGCCAAAGGCGAGCCATTCCAGTTCGAAATTCTCGACGATTCCGGTTCGTCCGCTCAGTTCGAGCCGATCGTTGCGACCCTCATCCGCAATCTGCAGAAGCTCGGCATCACCGCGACGTTCCGCGTATCCGACTTCGCGGTTTATCAGAAGCGGCTTGACGCATTTGACTTCGACACGACCACGATCCGTATGGCGGACGTGCAGGTGCCCGGTTCGGAACAGATCGACCGGTTCGGCAGTAAGGCCGCGGACACCCCAGGCTCGGACAACGTGATCGGCCTGAAGTCGCCGGCTGTCGATGCGATCCTGAGCGCGCTCGTGCATGCGCAGACGCGGGAGCAACTGATCGACGCGACGCACGCGCTCGACCGGGTGCTGATGCATGGCTACTATGTGATTCCGCAGTGGTACAGCGCTTCGCATCGAGTGGCGTTCAAGCGCGGTTTCGCGTGGCCAAAGACCTTGCCTCTGTACTATGGCGCTGAGGGCTGGATCACGTCGATGTGGTGGTATGCACAGCAGCCGCAACAGCCGTAAGCCCAGGCGCGCCAAGCGTCATTCTTTCACCGCCTTCGCACCGGAAACGCCGCCATGTGGAGCTACATCCTCAAACGCCTGCTGTTGATGATCCCGACCTTGCTCGGCGTGCTGACACTGACCTTCGTCGTGATCCAGTTCGTCCCAGGTGGCCCGGTCGAACAGATGCAGCACGAGTTGCGCAAAGGCGCGGAGAACGGCGCGCCATTCGGTCTGCGTGCGCATACCGGCGTCGACGCGCAGCAGATTGCGCAACTGAAAGCGCTATATGGTTTCGACAAACCGCCGCTCGAACGCTACGTCCTGATGCTAAAACGCTTCTCGACGTTCGACCTTGGCCAGAGCTACTTCCGCCATCAAAGCGTGTGGTCGCTGATCGTTTCGAAATTGCCGGTGTCGATCAGCATCGGCTTATGGACCTTCTTCCTGACGTACCTGATATCGGTGCCTCTGGGTATAGCCAAGGCGGTACGCAACGGCTCGCGCTTCGATATCGCAACGAGTCTCGTCGTGTTGGTCGGCTATGCCATTCCAGGCTTTGTGCTGGGCGTGCTGTTGCTGGTGCTGTTCGGCGGCGGCAGCTTCCTGCAGCTCTTCCCGCTGCGCAATCTCACCTCGGATAACTGGGCGCAGCTGAGTCTTGGCGGCAAGATTGTCGACTACCTGTGGCATATCACGTTGCCGATTACCGCTTCGGTGGTGGGCAGTTTCGCCGTGGTCACGATGCTGACGAAGAACGCCTTCCTCGACGAAATCCGCAAGCAGTACGTGCTGACCGCGCGTGCCAAAGGATTGTCGGAAAGGCGCGTGCTGTGGAAGCACGTGTTTCGCAATGCGTTGCTGCCGCTGATCGTCGGTTTTCCGGCGGCGTTTATCGGTGCATTTTTCACCGGCAGTCTGTTGATCGAGACGCTGTTTTCGCTCGACGGGCTCGGTTTGCTGTCATACGAATCGGTGGTGCGGCGCGACTATCCGGTCGTGCTCGGCACGCTCTATCTATTCACGCTGATCGGTCTTGCAACCAAGCTGATTTCCGATCTTTGCTACGTGTGGGTCGATCCCCGCATCCAATTCGAACAACTGGAGCGCTGATGAATCGAGCCCGTCTTTCAGCCGATGCGGCGGCGCGCACCGAACCGGCTCGCGCGTTCGTGTCGCCTACGCCGGCGCGTCGCGTCTGGCAGCGTTTTCGTCAGCAGCGCCTTGGCTACTGGAGTCTGATCATCTTCGTCGTCGCGTTTGCAGCGAGCCTCGCGGGGCCGCTGTGGTCGAACGACAAACCACTCGTGGTGCGCTACGAAGGGCAGCTGTATTTTCCGATGTTCAAGACTTACGCGGAGACTACTTTCGGCGGCGACTTCCCGACGGCCGCCGATTATCTCGATCCGTATATCAAGCATCGTTTCGACACGCCGGGTAATTTCGCGGTGTATCCACCGAACCGTTACTACTACGACACGCTGAATTACTTCTCGAAGGCGCCGAATCCGGCGCCGCCGTCGCGCGATAACTGGTTCGGCACCGACGACCGCGGCCGCGATCTCTTCGCGCGTCTTCTGTACGGTTTCCGCGTTTCGGTGGAATTCGGCCTGGTGCTGACCTTGATTGGCACCGTGCTTGGAATTGCCGCGGGCGCCGTGCAGGGTTACTTCGGAGGACGTACCGATATCATCGGGCAACGTCTGATCGAAATCTGGAGCGCCATGCCGGAGCTCTATCTGTTGATCATTTTCTCGTCGATCTTCGAGCCGGGATTCATTCTGCTGATCGTGCTGCTGTCGCTGTTCGGCTGGATCGGTTTGTCCGACTACGTGCGCGCGGAGTTTCTGCGCAACCGTCACCAGGACTATGTGCGTGCCGCGCGGGCGATGGGACTCTCGAACTGGCAGATCATGTGGCGGCACGTATTGCCCAACAGTTTGACGCCAGTGATCACGTTTCTGCCGTTCCGCATGAGCGGCGCGATTCTCGCGCTCACCAGCCTCGACTTTCTCGGCCTCGGCGTGCCTTCGCCGACACCGAGCCTGGGCGAACTGCTTGCGCAAGGCAAGGCGAATCTCGATGCATGGTGGATCTCGTTGTCTACTTTCGGCGTGCTGGTGGCGATGCTGTTGCTGCTGACGTTCATGGGCGACGCCCTGCGCAACGCGCTGGACACCCGTATCTCCGATGCCATGCGCGCGGGAGGCAACCAGTGAGCGCCATGGTGGAAAACAACGCAAAACAAGGCACGACGCCGCCGCTGCTGGAACTCGATCATCTGCATGTGACCTTCGGCGACACGGTTGCGGTGAATGACGTGACGCTCGCGATCCAGCGCGGCGAACGGGTCGCGCTGGTCGGCGAATCGGGCTCGGGCAAGAGCGTGACCGCACTGTCGATCCTGCGTCTGTTGAGCGATGCGCAAGTGAGCGGGTCGATCCGTTTCGACGGCGAAGATCTGCTCGCCAAAAGCGAACGCGAGATGCGCGGCATGCGCGGCTCGGACATCGCGATGATTTTCCAGGAGCCGATGACAGCGCTCAATCCGCTCTATACGGTCGGCGACCAGATTGCGGAGACGATCGTCGTGCACGACGGCGTGACGGCGAACGAGGCGCGTAAGCGCGCTGTGGCGTTGCTGGGGCGCACGGGCATTGCCGAGCCTGGCAAGCGTGTGAACAGCTATCCGCATCAGCTCTCGGGCGGTCAGCGGCAGCGCGCAATGATCGCGATGGCGCTCGCGTGCCGCCCACGCCTGTTGCTGGCCGACGAGCCGACAACGGCGCTCGACGTGACGATCCGCGCGCAGATCGTCGAGCTGCTGCTGGAGTTGCAACGCGACGAAGCCGAGAAACGCGGCATGGCCGTGCTGCTGATCACGCACGACCTGAATCTGGTGCGGCACTTCGCGCAACGCATCGCGGTGATGGAGAAGGGCGTCCTCGTGGAAAGCGGGCCGGTCGAGCAGGTATTCGAGTCGCCGCAGCATCCGTACACGCAACGTTTGCTGGCGAGCCGTCCGCAGCGCACGGTGGTCCCTGTGCTGCCGATTTCACCGGTGCTGCTCGAAGCGCGCGATGTTTCGGTCGATTTCAAAACGAAACTGCCGGGCTGGAGCGGCTGGTTCCGCTCGGGGCACTTTCGTGCGGTCGCCGATGCGAATGTGTCGGTGCGCCAGGGCGAGACGCTGGGGATCGTCGGCGAATCGGGTTCGGGCAAATCGACGCTCGCGATGGCCTTGCTTGGCCTGCAACGCACCGCGCACGGCGAGATCGAGTTTCAGGGCAGGGCGCTCGGCAGCTATCGCGGCGCCGACCAGACCGCCTTACGCTCGAATATGCAGGTTGTCTTTCAGGACCCGTTCAGTTCGCTGTCGCCGCGCCAGACCATCGAGCGGATCGTCGGCGAAGGGCTGGCGCTGCATCGGCCGCAAATGAGCCAGGAGGCGCGGCACGACAAGGTGGTGTCGGTCCTGCGCGAAGTCGGTTTGGACCGCACGGTGCTGTACCGCTATCCGCACGAGTTCTCCGGCGGCCAGCGTCAGCGGATTGCGATTGCGCGCGCTCTGGTGCTGGAGCCACGCATTCTGATCCTCGATGAACCGACCAGTGCGCTCGACGTGTCAATCCAGCAGCAGGTGCTGAAGCTGCTTGCCGGGTTGCAACAGAAGTACAACCTCGGCTTCGTTTTCATCAGCCACGATCTGGCCGTGATCGGAGCGATGGCGCATCGTGTCGCGGTCATGCAAGACGGTTCGATCGTCGAAAGCGGGGACGTTGAGCAGATTTTTGCGACACCGGTGCATCCTTACACTCGAAAGCTGCTGAAAGCGGCGCTTGACCACTGATTTTGCACTCTTTCACCAATTGGGTGCGTGTCTCGATTGTATTTTTCTATTTGTTTTGACACACGAATACTTACTGGCTAGTATCGACCAAACTTTTTCCGTAGCCCACTGATTTTTAGGCAAAAAATACCGACCAATGCAGGACAGAAACCTAACCCAGGCTTGCACGCGCGTCGTCGCCGGGATGTTCATTGGCGTCTTGATGGCAGCAACTCCCGGCGCTTTCGCCGACGAAGTAAGCAGTTTTAATCAGAATGCCTCATATTCGACCCCCAGCGGGTCGAATTCTTTGTCTCCCCTCAATTCGCAATCCGCCGCTCCTGACAGCGACGGCGGCGCCAAATCGTTCCTGTCCGGCATGGCCGGAAAAGCGGGCGACGTGGTGGTCGGCGCGCTGAACATGATCGGCGTTCGCTACCGTTGGGGTGGTAATACGCCCGATTCGGGGCTCGATTGCAGCGGCTTTGTTCGCTACGTGTTCCAGGACACGCTCGGTATGGCGCTGCCGCGCCGCGCCGAGGAAATGAGCCGCGTCGGCGAGAAGGTTCGCGTTAGCGACCTGAAGCCGGGCGATCTGGTGTTCTTCAATACGATGCGCCGTACGTTCTCGCACGTCGGCATCTACATCGGCGACAACAAGTTCGTGCATTCGCCTTCCACGGGCAGCACGATCCGCGTCGACGATCTGGATAGCGGTTATTGGGAAAAGCGTTTCACGGGCGCACGCCGGATCGAGACGTCCTATCAGGACGGTGAGGATCTGCGCAAGCGCGTGAATGCCTCGATTGGCGGCAATCAGTAACAGACTTAGCCCGCACCGGCGATTTGGGTGTGAAAAAAGCCTGCTTCGTTCGAAGCAGGCTTTTTGCGTTTGAGCTTGCCGATAGGTCGGCGAATCATCCGCGCCGTGCCTCAGGCTGCGCCGGCGCTGCGTGCGTGAGGACAGCCGAAGTGCGCCGGTCGCTGCAACCGGCGCTGTCCTGACGAACTAAGCTGCGACGCGGCTCTCGGCCAGCTTGCGTTGCAACTCCGGCATCATCTTCGCCACCGCTTCCTCTCCAGCCAGAATCGCTGCGTTGCGCTGCGAGAAATCGCTGCCGCTCATGGCCGCCAGATTCGGCCGGATCACGACGTCGGCGTACTTGTCGAGTTCATAGGTCTTGATCGTCTGGCCCATGATCGTGAAGGTCTGCATCAGCACGTCGAACGAACTGACAGTGAGGCCGCTTTCCGGGCGCTGTGAGATGTCCACGGCGATCACGAAATCCGCGCCCATCTTGCGTGCGAACGAGGCGGGCACGGGACTCACCAGGCCGCCGTCCACATATTCGTGTCCGCCGATCTTCACCGGCTCGAAAATCGATGGCACGCTGCATGACGCGCGTACTGCAATGCCGGTGTTGCCGCGCTGGAAGAGGATCGGCTGGCCGGTCCGCAGATCGGTGGCGACCACGCCGAGCGGCTTAACCATCTTCTCGATCGGACGGTTGTTGAGCGTCGTATTCAGGTAGTTCTGCAGCGCGATACCTTGCAGAAAACCGCGCGTGCGAAACGGCATGGCCCAGTCGCTGATCGACGCTTCGTCCATGGTCAGCGCGAGCTTGTTGAGCGCAAAGCCGTTCATTCCCGAGGCGTACAGCGCACCGACTACCGAACCCGCGCTCGTGCCGGCCACCAGATCGACCTGGATATTGCGCGCCTCGAGCGCCTTGATCACACCGATGTGCGCGAAGCCGCGCGCGGCGCCGCCGCCTAGCGCGAGTCCAACGCGGATCGTTCGCTGCGGTTTGTCGAGCGGTGGCGAGTTGGTGGGCGGCGTGGTGGCAACCGGTGTGCTATCGGTTTTGCTGCCGCCGGTCGTGGTGCAGGCGGCCAGCACCGCGGAGGCGGCCGCCAATGAGAAGTTGCGACGGGCAAGGCGTGGGGATGACGGTTTCAACGGGTTCTCCAGCAACGGCGGGGGCGACGCAATCGGCGCAACCTGGTGCCGCGGTCAGGCGGATAGTCAGACGGACAGGAGCGCCGGTGGCGATTCCATGCGCCGTGGTTCTATCCCCACCCGCAGCGCGCGCACATCATAAATCAAAGCGCCGGATGCGCGTTGGTCCGGTAATGAAACGTTGCAGAGGAGGCCCTCGGGTGTGCTCAAGTAGGCTTCGCGAGCGTCTTGTGTGCTGCCATTGGCCATTTGGACGAGGGCAGGCAACGCGTGTCCGGAAGGTATAATTCGGCTCTCGCATTTATTTCCTTCGTGTCCGTGCAAGGCGTTTTCTGCTGCACGAACACGGTCCGCTGCCGCGCTTCACTGGCGATGTTTGCTACGGCGCCGGCGCCCGTCTTCCGAGTAACCGCTAATGACC
This sequence comes from Paraburkholderia sediminicola, assembly GCF_046026855.1. GTDB lineage: Bacteria > Pseudomonadota > Gammaproteobacteria > Burkholderiales > Burkholderiaceae > Paraburkholderia > Paraburkholderia sediminicola_A. Next base: position 92,007 of record NZ_JAQQET010000035.1, read on the forward strand.
ACCTCCGTCCGTACCCGTTTCGCACCGAGTCCCACCGGCTTCATCCACCTCGGCAACATTCGCTCCGCGCTTTATCCGTGGGCGTTCGCGCGCAAGATGAAAGGGACCTTCGTGCTGCGGATCGAGGACACCGACGTCGAGCGCTCCACTTCCGAATCCGTCGACGCCATTCTCGAAGGCATGGCGTGGCTCGGCCTCGACTTTGACGAAGGTCCGTTCTATCAAATGCAGCGCATGGACCGTTACCGCGAAGTGCTCCAGCAGATGCAGGACGCAGGGCTCGTGTACCCGTGCTACATGTCGACGGAAGAGTTGGACGCACTGCGCGAACGTCAGCGTGAGGCCGGCGAAAAGCCGCGCTATGACGGCACGTGGCGCCCGGAACCTGGCAAGGTCTTGCCGGAGCCGCCGGCGGGTGTGCAGCCCGTGCTGCGCTTCCGCAATCCGCTCACGGGCGTGGTCGCATGGGACGACGCCGTGAAGGGACGTATCGAAATCTCGAATGAAGAACTCGACGACCTCGTGATCGCGCGACCGGACGGCACGCCGACCTACAATTTCTGTGTGGTGGTGGACGATCTGGACATGAGCATCACGCACGTCATTCGCGGTGACGATCACGTGAATAACACGCCGCGCCAGATCAACATCCTGCGCGCGTTGGGCGGTGAGCCGCCGGTATACGCCCACTTGCCGACCGTGCTGAACGAGCAGGGCGAGAAGATGAGCAAGCGCCACGGCGCGATGAGCGTGGTGGGTTATCGCGACGCAGGCTTTTTGCCTGAAGCCGTGGTCAACTATCTGGCGCGTCTGGGCTGGTCGCATGGCGATGCGGAAATTTTCACGCGTGACCAGTTCGTCGAATGGTTCGATCTGGAGCATCTGGGCAAGTCGCCGGCTCAGTACGACCACGACAAGTTGAACTGGCTCAACGCGCACTACATCAAGGAAGCGGACAACGCGCGCCTCGCGGAGCTCGCAAAGCCTTTCTTCGCTGAACTGGGTCTCGACGAAACCGCCGTCGCACAAGGCGCCGATCTGACGTCGGTGGTGGGTTTGCTGAAAGACCGTGCGTCGACGGTAAAGGAAATCGCCGAAAACGCCGCGATGTTCTATCGCGTGCCGGCTCCCGAAGCCGATGCGCTTGCGCAGCACGTCACGGATGTCGTGCGTCCGGCGCTTGCCGATCTGGCTGCTTCGCTCAGGACGGTCGAGTGGACCAAGGAAGCGATCGCTGCGGCATTGAAGGCAACGCTCGGCGCGCACAAGCTGAAGATGCCGCAACTGGCCATGCCGGTTCGTCTGCTGGTGGCGGGCACCACGCATACACCGTCGATTGACAGCGTGCTGATGCTGTTCGGTCGTGATGTTGTCGTGAGCCGTATCGAAAAAGCGTTGGCTTAAGCGCGTTCGTGCGAGCCTTGAGATTGTTTGCATGCGACTTGCGAAAAAAGTCGCATGCAATTGCTCAAAGGGTATTTACAAAGCGAAAATTGGCCTCTAAAATCTCGTTTCTGTTCTGCAAGGGGGGTATAGCTCAGCTGGGAGAGCGCTTGCATGGCATGCAAGAGGTCAGCGGTTCGATCCCGCTTACCTCCACCATCAGAGCAGAGTGAAGTGGTTCCGAAGTATGGAGCTTGTAGCAAAAAAGACTTCACAAATAGCTGTAACGTAGTTAGAATATTGGTCTTTGCTTCTGACGAAGCAGAGTTAGCCGGAAGTTAAAGCGAGTTGGCAGCAAGATAAAGACAGATCTGAAAAGATTATGTCCCCTTCGTCTAGAGGCCTAGGACATCACCCTTTCACGGTGAGTACAGGGGTTCGAATCCCCTAGGGGACGCCAAACATCAGCGTCGCTTGGAAGTAATAAAGTAGCGCAGCTTGCAGAGAAAAAACCAACGCTCGCAAGTCATGATGGGCAAACTGGAGTGGTAGTTCAGTTGGTTAGAATACCGGCCTGTCACGCCGGGGGTCGCGGGTTCGAGTCCCGTCCACTCCGCCAGACAAAGCCCGTTCATGCAAACTTGAACGGGCTTTTTCATTAAAGGTGTAAGCAGTACGTTGTCCCCTTCGTCTAGAGGCCTAGGACATCACCCTTTCACGGTGAGTACAGGGGTTCGAATCCCCTAGGGGACGCCAAGACATCGGCGTCGTTCAGCGAGCAGTATGAGCGGTGCAGTGGGTGAATGAGCAAAGCTCATCAGCTACGGTGCAAAAATCTGGAGCGGTAGTTCAGTTGGTTAGAATACCGGCCTGTCACGCCGGGGGTCGCGGGTTCGAGTCCCGTCCGCTCCGCCAGATTTTAGAAAGCCCACTTCGAAAGAAGTGGGCTTTTTTTATTTCCGCGGTCAGTTTGCCCCTGTATCGTCCGGGTATGCTCGGGACAAACAGCCATTGCCAGCGCGCGCGGCCTGTTTTACCGTTGACCCGACTCATCTTCGTCGTTCCACCATGTTCGATCCAACCGAAGCCCCGTCACCGTTTCATCTGCGCAGCGCCAGCATGGACGATTTCGAGTTCGCCGAGGCGCTGACTCGCAATAACATGGGTGGCTACTATCACCGGCACCATCTGGTCTGGCGTGGTGATCTGTTTCTCGGCAGTTGGCGCGAGTCGGAGAATTTCATTCTCGAAGTGGACGGCCAGCCAATTGGCGTGCTGCGCATCACGCAAGAAGGCGACTCCCTGCATATCCGCGACGTGCAGATTGCTGAAGGGCATCGACGGCTCGGTGCCGGCACATATCTTCTCGATATGTCACATCAGTGGGCGCGCGAGCGCGGCCTGCGCGAGTTGCAGTTGCGCGTGTTCGTCGACAATCCTGCGGCGCGCCTGTATCAGCGCAAGGGGTACAAGCTGACCGGACCGCGTCTGGCGCAACTCGGGGCGATCCGTCATCTTGCGCGGCGTGTCTGACTCAACGTGCCTGAATCACTGCGTCTGACGCAACGCAGTTAGCGGTTCCGAGCTATGCCGTCACTTTCTTGCGGTCTCTTCATCGGCCTCTGTATCACCACGATCCCCGCTCTCCACGCGATGCTCCGAGCCACGCTCGATGAACGCGCGTGGACTTTCGCCGAACGCACGCCGGAACATTGCCGAGAACGCACTCTGGCTCTGATAGCCCAGCTCCTGCGCGACATGCGAAAGTGGCCGCCCCTGGCTCAACAGCGGAATCGCGCGCGCCAGAACCGCCTGCTGACGCCATTGCGAAAAACTCACGCCCAACTCCTGACGAAACAGCCGCGCAATCGTGCGCGTACTCGCACCCACGCTCGATGCCCATTGCTCGAGCGAATCGCCGTTTGTCGGGTCCGCGATCACCGCCTCACACAATGCGCGCAAGCGCTTTTCGTTGGGCATCGGCACGGACAGAGGGAGCGGCTCCGAACGCGTCAGTTCGTCGAGCGCGAGCGCGCCTAGCAACTGTTCGCGTGTCGCCGAGATGCCAGGCGTATCGAGCGCGGCGATGACTTCGCGCAGCAGATCCGATACTTCGACCACGCGAGGCGTATCCAGTCCGGCCGGGACGGTGCTTTCGGTAATGTAGAGCGTGCGCAGAAATGCATCTTCGACTGCGACCACTTCGTGTGTCACATGCGGTGGCACCCAGATCGCCCGGGACGGCGGCACCATCCACGTCGTACCGGTTGTCGCGACCCGCAGCACGCCGCGCGACGCATAGGCCACTTGTGCCCACGCATGCGTGTGTCGTGCGATGCGCCAGCCCGAAGGCATCTGCCGCGAGCGCACGCGGATCGGGTGCGTTTGCGTTGGCTGGAATTCGGGCGGGATGTCGGCGAAGTGGCTCCGGCTCGACTGGACTGAGTCAGTGGGCGAATTCATGTTGAAGAACGATCCAATGGATGGAACTCAAAAAACGCAGAGCCTGCAGATGCGGACCTACGAGCGCGGAGCGCCCGGGCATTGAGCCTTCGGGCACAGAGCGCTGGGAGCACAGACCCGAAGGTGCAGACCCAAAACCACCGGGGCCTCTCATTGTAGGTGTTACGCCGGTGTCAACGTTGCATAATGTCCCCAATGCACGGATCCCGAGGAGACCCCCATGAGCTTTGCAACCGCTGATTTGTGCGACGCGCACGAGGATCAACTGGTGCTCGGAACGCTGCGCGTCCTCGAACCGGTCTTTCATCTTTTCAGCCGTGCCGAGTGTTTCAGCGGCGAGGCTGTCACGTTAAAGGTGTTCGAAGACAACGCGCTCGTACGCGCCACGCTCGAGGAGAAGGGTGCGGGCCGGGTGCTGGTAGTCGACGGCGGTGGCAGTCTGCGGTGCGCGCTGGTAGGCGGCAATCTCGCGCAAATCGCCGAGCAGAATGGCTGGGCGGGCATCGTGCTGAACGGCTGCGTGCGCGATACGCTAGAGCTCAATGAAGTCAATGTCGGGGTGGCGGCGTTGGCGACCTGCCCACGGCGTGGCCAGAAACTCGGCACGGGCGAGCGCGACGTGCCGGTGCAATTGCCGGGCGCGCAGGTCCGTCCTGGCGAATGGATCTATGCGGACATCGACGGCGTGCTGGTGGCGAGCGCGTCGCTGAACTGAATCCTCGGCAACAGCCGAGGTATAAACCCGTAATCAGGGAGAGCAAACGACGATGCAGACCGTCTTTGTATACGGCACATTGCGGGCCGGTGAAGTGAACGACCTCAGTGAGGCTGCGGCGCGCAACGACATCGCCGCACCGAATCTGCTCGGTACGGCCACGGTGCGCGGCCATCTATTCGACTTCGGCTTGTATCCCGGCCTCGTGGTCGACGAAGCGGGCGTGGACGTCATAGGCGACGTCTACGAAATCGACGATGAACTGGTTGCAGTGCTCGACGAGATCGAAGCGGTGTATCCGGGCGTCGAAGATCGTTTCCTCGCGCGCGAAGTGATGGTGAAAGTAGACGGTAACGTCGTGAACTGCCGCTTCTATCCGGTGGCGCCCAATGCGGTGAAGGGCCTCCCGGAAATCAGGTCGGGCGATTGGGTCGAGTATCGCAGCGCGCGTTGAGGGCGCGTAACCAGCCCACAGCAAGCTGACCACGAGCACACCACGAACGCATAACGGGCGTACGGCGAGCGCATAAAAAAACGGCCCGGCAGGCATGCGCCTGTCGGGCCGTCCGGTCGGTCAGCCTTGCGACCCGGGCCGCTCTTTCATCTTGCGTGGCTGGTGAAAGCGGGCCCGGTACGACGTCGTTATTGCTGATGCCTGGGGCCGTTCAGGCGCCTCAGATTTCTTCGTACAGCGGCAGTGTCAGGAAGTCGGTGAATTGCTCCGACGTCGACATTTCTCCGAAGATTTGTGCAGCGCGATCGTACGGTTTCGTATCGCCGCCGACTGCCTGCTTCACCTTGTCGAGTTCTTGTGCCGACAACTCGCGCACCAGTTCGGCCGTGACTTTACGGCCGTCTTCGAGCTTGCCCTTCGGCGAGCGAATCCATTGCCACACTTGCGAGCGCGAGATTTCCGCGGTGGCGGCGTCTTCCATCAGGTTGTGAATCGGCACGCAGCCGTTGCCCGCGAGCCACGAACCCAGGTAGTGAATGCCGACGTTGATGTTGTTGCGCAGACCGCCTTCGGTGATCGGCGCTTCAGGACGGAAGTCCATCAGGTCGGTCGCCGTGACGAGCACGTCGTCGCGTTGCTTGCCGATCTGGTTCGGTTTGTCGCCGAGCACCTTGACGAATTCTTCCATCGCGATCGGCACGAGGCCCGGATGCGCGACCCAGCCACCGTCGTAACCGTCGCCGGCATCGCGCGCCTTGTCGGAGCGCACACCGCCCATTGCCTTGTCGTTCGCCGCCGGGTCGTTCTTGATCGGGATCAGCGCGCTCATGCCGCCGATTGCCGGTGCGTTGCGGTGATGGCAGGTTTTCAGCAACAGCAGCGCATAGGCACGCATGAACGGCGCGGTCATCGTGATCTGCGCGCGGTCGGCGAGACAGAAATCGCGGTCGCTCTTGAACTTCTTGATCGCCGAGAAGATGTAGTCCCAACGGCCGGCGTTCAGACCCGAGCTGTGTTCGCGCAACTCGTACAGGATCTCATCCATTTCGAATGCGGCGACGATCGTCTCGATCAACACCGTCGCGCGAATCGTGCCGCGCGGCACACCGACGGCTTCCTGTGCGGCGAGGAAGATGTCGTTCCACAGGCGCGCTTCCAGGTGGCTCTCCATCTTTGGCAGATAGAAGTAGGGCGCCGTGCCGCGCGCGACCTGTTCCTTCGCGTTGTGAACCATGAAGAGCGCGAAATCGAAGATACCGCCAGAGACGCGCTTGCCGTCCACCGTCACATGCTTTTCGTCCAGATGCCAGCCGCGCGGACGCACGATCAGTGTGGCGATCTTGTCGTTCAGCGTGTAGGACTTGCCGTTCTGTTCGAGCGAAATCGTACGGCGCACGGCGTCCTTCAGATTGATGTGGCCGGTAATCTGGTTATCCCAGCTCGGTGCATTCGAATCTTCGAAGTCGGTCATGTACGAATCCGCGCCCGAATTCAGCGCGTTGATGATCATCTTGCGCTCGACCGGTCCGGTGATTTCCACACGGCGGCATTGCAGATCGTGTGGCAGCGGCGCGATCTTCCAGTCGCCTTCGCGCACGCTTTTCGTTGCGGCGAGGAAGTCGGGGCGCTCACCGGCATCGAGCCGCTTCGTGCGTTCCACACGAGCCTGCAACAACTGCTGACGGCGCGGTTCGAACGTGCGATGCAGCGCGGCGACGAGTTCGAGCGCTTCGCTAGTGAGGATTGCTTCAAAGCCTGGCTTGATCTCAGCCGTGATTTCCACGCCCTGCGGCAGCTGCAGTGATGACTGCGATGACAGCGGATTCGCCATGGTTTCTCCTTGGTCGGTCAGATTGCAAAGGTGCAAATGTTGAGATGCGGTTGAATTGCGTCGTGGGATCCAGGTGGTAGCTGTCATGCGCCAGGGCTGTGGCGCGTGCGGTTGCCACCGGGATTGCCGGTGCTGCCCGTGCCGCTGTTGCGGTCGGGCGACGCGAGGGACTTCAGAAAAGCGAGCAGATCGTTCATGCCTCCGCCCACGCCATGCGGCATGACGCCCAGTTCTTCGACTGGTGCGTTTTGCCGGTTAAGCCAGAAAGTTGTGAAGCCGAACCAGCTCGCGCCTGCCACGTCCCAGCCGTTCGACGACACGAAGACGATCTCGCGCGGCTCTGCGTCGAAGGCTCGCGTGCCGAGTGCGTAAGCCGTGGGCGAGGGTTTGTAGGCGCGCACTGCGTCGACGGATAGAACATGGTCGAACAGGCCCGTCATGCTGGCGCTCTTCACGGCGATGTCGAGCATTTGCGGATTGCCGTTCGAGAGGATCGCGAGACCCGGCCGTAAGCCGGGTCCGCCGTACGCAGTCGTAGAGACAGATGCAGGCGATGCTGGAGGCGCGTCGCGCAGCTGGCGCAGCGCGGGCACGGCATCGGGAAAAGCGGACAGGCACGCATATTCGTCCATCAGACGCTTCTCTGCCGCGCGGCCCAGCGTGAGATGCAGTTTCTTGGCGGCGAAGCGCAAGGCGTCGAGCGTGATGTCCCAGAACGGCCGGTAATGCCCGCCGGGCGCATCGGCCGGATCGGCGAGCGTACGCAACTGCGTGTATTCGATCTGTTTTTGGCGCCACAACTGCGAGAGCGCATCGCCGTGGCCGGGAAACATCTGCTCCGCGGCAGCGATCACCGAATGCACGTCGAAAAGCGTGCCGTATGCGTCGAAAATCACTGCTTTAGGGAAGGGTGTCGTTGTGGCCGACATTGCCGTGCACTCCTATCAGAGGTCAGGATGGATTGTATTAGTGATGCTATGCGCTAAAAAAGAGGCTAAACATCACTTGATCTTTTACTTTTATCCACCTAATCTGACGCGCACCGACCACTTCCCCGCGCGACCCCCGAGGGACTTCCTTCGTGGCGTTGCGGCTCCGCTCCCCATGGACCGTTTCAAGCAGATCGAGACTTTCGTTGCCGTCGCCGCCAAGGGCAGCCTGTCCGCCGCAGCCTTGGCGGAGGGTGTTGCGCCCGCGATCATCGGCCGTCGCATCGATGCGCTCGAAGAGCGCCTTGGCGTCAAATTGCTGGTGCGCACCACGCGCAAGATCACGCTGACCTTCGAGGGCTCGGCGTTTCTCGAAGATTGTCAGCGCGTCATCCACGACATGCAGAACGCCGAGGCCAGCGTGTCGGCGGGCGGCGTGAAGGCGAGTGGCCATTTGCGGCTGTCGGCGCCGGCCGGCTTTGGGCGCCGGCATGTTGCGCCGCTGGTGCCGGCCTTCACCGTCGCGCATCCGGATGTGTCGATTACGCTCGACCTGTCCGACCGCCTCGTCGACCTTGTCAACGAAGGGTTCGACTGCGCCGTGCGGCTCGGCGAATTGCCCGATTCGTCGCTGGTGTCGCTCAAGCTCGGCGAGAACCGCCGTGTGTGCGTGACTTCGCCGTCGTATCTGAGCCGACGCGGTTCGCCCCACACACTGGCCGACCTCGCGCACCACAACTGCCTGGCGCTCGGCGCGAGCGCCAATCAGCAGCGCGGCTGGATGTTCCAGCAGGGCGACAAGGTGGTGTCGATCAAGGTGTCCGGCACGATGGAATGCTCGGACGGTGCTGTGCTGCACGAGTGGTGCCTCGAAGGTTATGGGCTCGCATGGCGCTCGTGGTGGGAGGTCGGCACGGATATCGCGGCCGGCCGGCTCGTTAGCGTGCTCGACGAGTTCGCTGCGCCGCCGATTGGCATTCATGCGGTTTTTCCGCAGCGCCGGCATTTGCCGCTGCGGGTTCGGCTGTTTCTGGACTTTCTCAAGCATACGTACGGCCATTCTGACTACTGGAACTGAGTGTGGCTGAGCTGCGCCCGACGTCCGGTGATCGGGGGCAAGAGCCCTTGTCCCGCTCCGCACAAGCGTCGCGCAGGCCCGCGCAACGGGTTTCCGATATGCGGAAAGACCCGCACGACGGCCTTACCCGCATTTCCGCGAACTACAATCGATTGACGCGGCTTTTATGCCGAGCCTCGTGGGACGCTGACGCCGCGCTGCGCATAGCCGGCGACGGAGGGCATCATGTTCAGGCACATCCTGGTTCCGACCGATGGTTCAGACCTGTCGCGCAAGGCGATAAACGGCGCCATCGATCTCGCGCAGGCAGTCGGCGCTCGCGTCACCGCCTACGCCTGTCTGCCGCAATATCCCTATTCGCTGTTCTCCGACGTCGTGATCGAGCCGCCGGTTGAGTTTTTGCAACGCAGCGAGCGTGAGGCGCGCGTGCATCTGCGGGAAGTGGAGCTGGCTGCGCACCGTGTCGGAGTCTCGGTCGAGAGCCGCACCAGTGTGCATCCGGCGCCTTATCTCGGCATCATCGAAGCGGCCGAGCAGGGCGCATGCGATGTGATTTTCATGGCTTCGCATGGGCGGCGCGGCCTCGGCAGCTTGCTGATCGGCAGCGAGACGCAGCGGGTCCTGACGCATACGAAGATTCCGGTGATCGTGTATCGCTGAGATGGATGCTCGCGATCACCGTCGCGGGCAGGTGCGACATAGCAAAAAAAACGCGCCGGCGATGAGGCCGGCGCGTCCTATGCTCGCCGCACAATGCATTGTGCTGGCTTTCTTTCCGCTGCTGCCATCTCCAGCCATCAGGGCAGACCGACGTACTTCAGCCCTGATGGCTGCTCCTCCCTGACAGCGGCTCTCTAACGGAGCCGCTTTTTGTCTGCCTTGCCGTTCTCGCGATCAGACCGCGGGTGTCTTAAGCGACCTTCTTGTCGAAGAACTGCTCGTCTTCCGTCGAACCGTGCAGCGCGGTCGTCGATGCGTCGCGTTCGACCGTTTGCGTCACGGCGTCGAAGTAGCCAGTGCCGACTTCGCGCTGGTGCTTGACCGCGGTGAAGCCCTTTTCGGCCGCTGCGAATTCAGCCTGCTGCATTTCGACGAACGCGGTCATCTGGTTGCGGGCATAACCGTACGCCAGGTTGAACATCGAGTAGTTCAGCGCGTGGAAGCCGGCCAGCGTGATGAACTGGAACTTGTAGCCCATTGCGCCGAGTTCGCGCTGGAACTTGGCGATGGTTGCGTCGTCCAGGTTCTTCTTCCAGTTGAACGACGGCGAGCAGTTATACGACAGCAACTGGTCCGGGAATTCCTTATGGATCGCGTCGGCGAATTTCTTCGCGAACTCGAGGTCCGGCTTGCCGGTTTCGCACCAGATCATGTCGGCGTAGGGCGCGTAGGCGAGGCCACGCGAAATCGCCTGTTCCAGACCCGGCTTCGTACGATAGAAACCTTCCACCGTGCGTTCGCCCGTCAGGAACGGCTTGTCGTTGTCGTCCACATCCGACGTGATCAGGTCTGCGGCTTCAGCGTCGGTGCGGGCCAGCAGCACGGTCGGCGTGCCCGAGACGTCGGCGGCCAGACGCGCGGCGGTCAGCTTCGCGATGTTTTCACGGGTCGGCACGAGCACCTTGCCGCCCATGTGACCACACTTCTTCACCGAGGCGAGCTGGTCTTCGAAGTGCACGCCTGCCGCGCCGGCTTCGATCATTGCCTTCATCAGTTCGAACGCGTTCAGCACGCCGCCAAAACCGGCTTCCGCGTCGGCCACGATCGGTGCGAAGTAGTCGATATAGCCTTCGTCGCCCGGATTCTTGCCTTCCGACCATTGGATCTGGTCAGCGCGCGTCAGCGTGTTGTTGATGCGCTTCACAACGAGCGGCACCGAGTTCGCCGGATACAGCGACTGGTCCGGGTACATTTCACCGGCCACGTTTGCATCGCCCGCCACTTGCCAGCCGGACAGGTAGATCGCCTTCAGACCAGCCTTCACCTGTTGCATCGCCTGATTGCCGGTCAGCGCGCCGAGCGAGTTCACGAACGGCTCGTTGTTGACGCTTTCCCACAGCTTTTCCGCGCCGCGCTTGGCGAGCGTGTGCTCCACTTGCACCGAGCCACGCAGACGGATCACGTCTTCAGCGGTGTACGTACGCTTCACGCCTTTCCAGCGCGGATCGGTTTCCCATTGCTGTTGAAGTTGCCTGGCTTGTTGTTCGCGGGACATGGTGTGCTCCTTGGTTGCCTGTAATGGATAGGTGACTCTTGCCTTCGTCGAAACGGCTGGCCCTTTAAGGCGTTTCGTTTCGTGAAGTCTTATATAAGAGTCTAGGCAAATCGATCGGCGCGCAATAGCGGCCAAGGAGTGTTTTTTTAATATTTATTGTAGTTAAAAATCAATGGTTTATTCATGACGTTCCACATTAAGAAACGTCTTTTTCCATCTTGCAATAGAGTGTCTTGTGCCTTGCAGCACGATTTTTTACGACGCAAAAAAATTTTCCACATTGTGAAATTCCGAGGGCCACCAAAACACGGGCGAAAAAAAACCGGCGCCTGAGCACCGGTTTCTTTCGACTGACGGGCGGCGCGGGGCCGTCCGGGTCTTTTTTCAGGCAGCCTTACGTACTGAACGAGCCACGTAAATAGCGCTTGCCTGATGACTACTGAGTCGCTGCTTAGCTGCCGCGACGCGCCGTACGCGGACCGTCGCTGCGGCGTGCACCGTAGCCGCCGTCACGCGAACCGCCGCCGAAGCCGCCGCCGCCTTCACGCGAACCGCCGCCAGCCGACTTGCCGGCCCAGCCGCCGCCATTACCGCTACCGCTGCGAGCGCCGCCGCCGTTACCGGCCGGCTTGCCAGCGCCGCTACCGCTACCGAAACGACGGCCAGCACCGCCGCCGTTGCCACCGCCCGGACGGCCACGGCCGCCAAAGCCAGGACGGCCGCCGTTGCCCGACGGAGCCGACTTGCGCGGCTCGAAGCCTGCGACGACGTTGACTGCCAGCGGAGTACGCACGAAACGCTCGATGCGCTTCAGCGCGCCTTGCTCGGCGTGGTGCACGAGGCTCACTGCGATACCCGAGCGGCCAGCACGGCCGGTACGGCCGATACGGTGCACGTAGTCTTCAGCGAACTTCGGCAGGTCGTAGTTGAATACGTGCGTGATGCCCGGGATGTCGATACCGCGAGCGGCGACGTCCGTGGCGACCAGCACGCGCACACGGCGCTCGCGCAGAGCCTTGATCGTGCGGTTACGTGCGCCTTGCGGCAGATCGCCGTGCAGAGCAGCCGATTCGAAACCGGCGTCGGCCAGACGGCCTGCCAGTTGGTCAGCGTCCATCTTGGTTGCCGTGAAGACGATAGCCTGATCGAGGCCCTCGTCGCGCAGCAGATGGTCGAGCAGACGATCCTTGTGATCGCGGTCGTCAACATAGTGGACGGTTTGCGCGATGTTGGTGCGTTGTTCGAGGCGTTGAACGATCTCGATGCGTTCCGGATCCTTCAGCAGGCGGCCGGTCAGCGAACCGATCTTGCCGTCGAGCGTGGCCGAGAACAGCATGGTTTGACGCGAAGACGGCGTAGCGGCAACGATCGTTTCGATGTCTTCGATGAAGCCCATGTCGAGCATGCGGTCGGCTTCGTCGAGCACGAGGATCTGCAGTTGCGACAGATCGATACGGCCGCGTTCCAGGTGGTCGATCAGACGGCCAGGCGTAGCAACCAGGATTTCCGGGTTCTTTGCCAGCAGCATCAGTTGTTGACCATAAGCGACGCCGCCCAGAATGCTGACGGTGCGCAGACGCTTGAGGTGCTTGCCGTACGTGGAAGCGGCGGTGGTGACCTGCATCGCGAGTTCGCGGGTCGGCGTCAGGACCAGCATGGTCGGACGTGCAACCGGCTGCGGACGGCGCGTGCGGGCACCGTCCGCCGGACGCGGCTCACGCGGCTGGCTGGCTTGTGCTTTTTGCAGTTGTGAGAAACGTTCAATAGCGGGCAGCATGAACGCGGCGGTCTTGCCCGAACCGGTCGGGCTCGAGACCATCAGATCGCGGCCAGCGATTGCGGCGGGAATCGCGCGTTGCTGAACCGGAGTCGGGTTTTGATAACCAGCGGCGGTCAGCGCGGAGACGACATCCGCGGAGAGACCGAGCGACGCGAACGACGGGCCGGTCGGCGCTGCGGCTTCTGCGGCGACAGCTTCCGGAGCGGCAGCAACAGCTGCGTCTTGCACGGGTGCGTCGGCGAAACCGAGGGCTTGATCGGCGATGGCGTTCAACGGGCTGCTGGGGGTATTGCTCGAAGTCATGAGAATCCTTGGTACACAGGGAATTAAAACGTCGGCGCCAATCGGCATACCCAAGTCGTCGGATTCAGCGAGCAAAGAAGCAGCGAGCAAATCGAAAAACGGGGGCAGCTCGCGACAATAAAGGCGAGCTTTTCGTTAGAAGCTGTATCGGATGCGACATGCCAACACGGCGTGCCGCCAGCCTGGGACATGATCGCCCGTAGGGGGCTAGGCAGGAGGGGACAGGTTCTAAACTGGATTGGAGCTAAACGCTACGAAGCGCTGCGCCGCAAAGGCCGCTAGAGGAAAGCCGGGCAAAGCAGTGAAGCGCAGGCAGGATTATATAGAGTTTTGTTGCACTGCGCCACCGTTAAGAAGTTTCCTGGCGGAAAACTTCCATTTGGCTGCTGAAGGGGCTTGAGAAGCAGGCTTAAGAAGCGGGCTTAAGAGCCTGCCCACGGGCCTGCTCAGCGATCTGCCCGAGGACCGCT
>NZ_JAQQET010000036.1:0-104785 GCF_046026855.1 Paraburkholderia sediminicola
ACATACTCGCCCACATCGCGAGCCATCAGATCAACCCCGTGCATAGAGTTGCCGCCGTGATGTGTCAATGTCTTACTGCGTCTGGCGCCAACCCGACCCAGACGCGCGTCGTAAAGTGTTGTCAATGAAGGTGCTCGACGCACCGGATTCTCTCAAACCGGCCACGCCGGTGACGAGTAGTAACTGCACTGAACAAGCTTTTACCTCACCGGCGGCATAGAGGCGTTGGCAGAGTCGCCTTGAGTTCGGTGTTGGGCGAAAACAAAGCGTGCTGGTTTATCCGTCTCCTTAAGCGCTCCGTAAAAATCTGACACGTGCGTTACTCAGCGCGTCCAGTTCCTCTACTCACTCGCAGCAAAAAAATGACTCGGCGTAGCGTGACTCGACAGTTCGATTTGTCTCGCTGCACAGGCGCTTGATTGGGTGTTACCTGCCAGAAAACGATGCTCTTCATACAGGTGCGCGAGTCACTAGCGCATGTTGACCAAGCTCGCCCTAGGGAAAACGTGCGTCACATCATGCAGCCTGGTTATATCCATGTGCTTTCCTACACACGGATCAGGATATTTGCCTTTGTAACCTGAGTTGGAGCATCCGTGGCAACGGAACTCGCACCTCGGCGCAATACTTACATCCTCAAAGCTAATAATTAAGGAAGGCAAGCAAGATGAAAAAGACGCTGGCGGTCTTGTTGTTATCCATACCGGCCTGTCATGTGTACGCACAGAGCTCCGTCACCCTGTATGGGATTGTCGACGAAGGTCTTACATACGTGAGCAATGTTAAGGGTCACTCGAATTACGTTCTTGACTCCGGAATCATACAGGGAAACCGATTCGGCCTTCGCACGGTGGAGGATCTGGGTGGGGGTCTATCCACTATCGCCGATATCGAATTTGGTTTCAATCTGGGAACGGGTGTGCAGGCAAGTGCATTTCGCCAGAGTTACGTCGGGTTGGTCAGCCAGAAATGGGGGCAAGTTAGCTTGGGTCGGCAATACGATCCAATGGCGGAGTTCATCGTCAATGATTCCTCGATTCCATATATCGGCATCTATACATCGACTGCGCTTGATATCGACCGGCTTGCCGGCGAGGCGATTCCTAACACGATAAAATATGTGTCTCCTGAGTGGGTTGGTGCGAAGATCGGCGCCATCTACGGGTTTAGCAATGCCGCAGGAGCCTTCGGCGGGACCACTAACGCTCCCCGCTGGGTGGGCGCCGCAGTGAGCTTCGACAACCATCAGAGCTTTGGTATCGCGACTGGCTTCACCAACGTCAACGGTTCTGGCGGGAGCCTGGCTCAAGCACTGACCGGTGCCAATGCACAAAAAGTATTTGACGTTGGCGCTCATTACACATTTGAGGCCGTTACGATCATGGGGACGTATACTCGCGCCAGTCTGGACGGCGTTCCGAAGCTGGGGACGATGCGGGCAACGGAATACAAAGGAATGGTTCTGTACCAATACAGGCCAGATACTGCGTTCGGCGTCGGTTACAACCATTCGGTATGGACGCAAGGGCGTTGGGGAACGTTTGTGGCGAACGTCGACTATCTTCTGTCAAAACGAACGGATGTGTACGTCATGGCCGCTTATCAGAAAAGCTACAGCGCAAATATCCACCCATCGATCATTGACGTGAATGGGGCCATTGGTGCTCCGGGTGCGCAGAACGAAGCAGGCGCGTCCTCCAACGGACGACAACTCGTCACCCAAATTGGTATTCGGACAAAGTTCTAAGTGATTGTGTTTGCCTATCTTCTGAGAAAAATTTGACCCAATTCCAACAGCATTTGCCTGGGAGTGAACCGTTCTCTGTGATCAGAGTGAACACGGCACCCTGAATCGATTTTGTCGAAGTAGAAATGTTTTCGTTCGACGCGATACTTATCTACGTACCAGCGTCACGAATGGAAGATAGAGGGGACGCCATGATTACACATCAGTTCGTTTCGCAATTGCCGTACGCACCGCAATTTCGTTCGCTGTTTTTGCCGTCGGGTTCAAGTTGGCCATGCGCTGAATTTTCATCATGCTCGATCGCGGACGGTAGTTTGTACGATGAAAATCAGTCGTTTCGCGGCATGACCGATGTCCTGTCATTCTCTCGGTTGATCGGAGGCGGTGCGATTGGTATTGCCCGCGCTGCGGCGCAGCAAATTGCGCACAATCCGGTGTCAGTTGACGCCGTTGGTGAGACAGATGTACTCGCCTTGGTAGTGCTGCAGGGCAGCGGATCCTTCACTCAAGACGGCATAGTCATGCAGGCAGGTCCGGGGGACATTGTCTTCCGGCATACGCGTGGACCGTCTTGTGCCCGGATAGACTCCACAATGAAAGCGCTCATTCTACGCATTCCGGATCACAGGTTATTTGGTGCTTATGTGGGGAGTCGCAAGCGCTGCGAACCCAAATTGATCTCACGTGATGCTCCGAGTGCTGCGTTAGCAGCAAGCGTCGCGTTGACCTCACTACGTCGGTTATCGATGATGTCGGTCTCAGAAATATACTTCACGGAGCAGGCAGTAATACGACTGTTTTCTGCCGCATACGTTAGCGTTTCGTCGGCAGTGGACTCGTGCAAGGAGGTGCCGCGTCGGTGGGATCATATGATCGGCCTGATTGACGCGGAAGCCTGTGACCCAGAGTTAACGCTCAAGCGAGTAGCGGAGAAAGTCGGCATCTCAAAACGTTTTGTCCATAAGCTTTTTCAACAGAATGGCGACCGTTTCGGTAACTACCTGCTGGCCTGTCGTCTTGAGCGCGCACGCGCTGAACTGGAGAACCCCCATCTCAATCACTTGAACGTCTCGGAAATCGCGTATCGCTCCGGTTTCAATGATCCCAGTCACTTTAGTCGAACATTCCGAATCCGGTTCGATGTCTCTCCGAGCACCTATCGGGGACGATTATTTGTACAGGAATCCCGAACAAAACAGTGAATCCGGTGATTTGCAGATTCCGCAAGCGGAGTTCCAACAAGGTTGAATCCGTGGAAACCACCTGGATAGATGTTCATCTCAGCGTCGACATTTGCGCAAAGTAGTCTCATATACAGGAACATATTGTCGTCGATTAAAGGGTCGATCGTGCCAACGGTTATGTGTGATCGAGGAAGTCGTCGCAAATCGGCATAGAGTGGATTTGACTGCAGGTCATGGCGTTGACTGCTATCGCGAAAGAGCCGTCCCATATGTAGCAAGAAGGTTGGGCGATCCAGGACCAGCGTGTCATCGGCATTCTGCATGCTTGGCGTCATGCGCAGATCGTAGCCCCCTTGGGAAAGGTTCAGACCAGCAAGACTTTCAAATCCGTGTCGATCACGCAGGCGTAAAGCGGTAGTCAGTGTCAAGTATGCTCCAGCGGATTCACCACCGAGTACGATTTGACTGGTGCCAAACTCTGCAGCGCATTGCTTGACGAGCCACCAGGCAGCGGCTTCCCCATCCGCAAGTCCTGCGGGATAGGGATTTTCTGGAGCTAGGCGATAGTCTAGGCTGAGCACGACAACACCCGCCTCGTGTGCCAGATTGCTCAGCAATCCATCCTGCCCCGCGGACGAACCAAGGCAGAATCCGCCGCCGTGAAAGTGAAGGTAGATACCGATTGGATCCGCATTTTGTTTTGGAATTAGCTTCCGAACGGTCAAGTCGCCCGCGGGGCCAGGAATCGAGAAGGTCGATATCTCGGTTGGCTTGTCACTCTGCGCGATTTTCAGCTTGCCGTTCCCAACAAGCCGGGTCCGCTCGATTTCGAGAGGAATTTCGGTACGGGCGGGTGCTTCACTGGATGCTGCGCGCAGGTCTTGATTGAATCTGACGATCCGAGGATCGGCAAACGTAGGATCAAAAGGGCGCGAGGGGAAGTGGATCGGTTCAATCATGGCGAGTCCGGTTGAGTTGAGAGCGTTCAGGGAGTGGTGTTTCTAGCTGTTAGTACGGATCTTTGCGCACATTGGATTAGACTGGTTACCCACTATCGCGTGTCGCGCAAAGATGAAGAGAACCGCCGCAATCACGGCGAATAAAGAGCATGTTGCGGAGAGCGAAGCGCTTACGGCAGTTTGTTGATGGAATACGTGATCCGCCAACCAGCCGACGGAGAGTGGGCCACCACTACCGCCGAGCAGGCTGGAAACAAGGGCGAACAGACTTACTGCCTTGCCGCGCATCCGATTTGGCACACCGAGTTGCAATGGAACTGACAGCGCGGCAGTAACGATGCTGGATAACGCAATCAATACGGCGTAACAAGCAAGCATCTGCGAAACGTTGTTTGCGCACGCCAGCAGCAAGGAGACGGGGAGCATAAGAATGCTGGCCCCTGCCATGATCGTAAGCACCCGTAGGTTCACGGCATCGTCCGAGAGACCGGAAACCAGTAGTTGCGAAAGTAACGTGCCAACTATTCCCGCACCCATCAGGACAGGACCAGAAAGATGTCCTGCAACAGACGGAGTCAAGTGAAACTGACGCACAAGAGACGTTGGAAACCAAGTCGCACATGCGTAGAACATTCCGACTACAAAAACGAATGCTGTGAAATAAAGAGGGAAAAATGCCGATTTCGTAAGCAGAAAGCGGATCGTTTCCCCCATGGTCGGCAATTCTGTGTAATCAGGCGCGCTGTCCGGCGTACCGCCATCGGATTGGAACAACGTGGGTTCGCGACGAGCGGGTTCCTTGAGGACAAGAAGTACCATGATGGAGAGGAGAAGGCCCGGTGCGCCAATGGCTACGAACACCGCCTGCCATGGGAGTAGCCCAACTGTCGAAAGCCAGGGCGATGACGAGAAGAATCCAAGCACGCTTCCGGTTATAACCAA
The DNA here is from genome assembly GCF_046026855.1 of Paraburkholderia sediminicola. Lineage (GTDB taxonomy): Bacteria > Pseudomonadota > Gammaproteobacteria > Burkholderiales > Burkholderiaceae > Paraburkholderia > Paraburkholderia sediminicola_A. The sequence continues at coordinate 4,833 of NZ_JAQQET010000036.1, forward strand.
TGCCAAGCCGCCGCCAAGGTACGGTGCCAGCACGAAGATTGCACTAACTCTCGGCAACATGCGTGGTGGGAAAAAGTCACCGAAGAGCGATACTGCCGCAGGCGGCAGGCCTGCTTCTGCGACAGCCGTTCCTGCTCGAGCGACGAGTAGTTGACCAAACGATGAAGCAGCACCGCATAGCGCAGTCGCACAGCCCCAGACGAGTACGCAAGCAGCAGTGACCTTAACGCGGCTGCTGCGATCGACTAGCCATGCTAATGGCAAACCCGCTACGGCATAGCAGAGCGCGAACGCAAAACCTTGGAGAAGACCGATCTGCGTGTCGCTTAAGTGCATGGTTTGCTTCATCGGTTCGACCAGTACGCTCAAACTCAATCGATCAACGTACGAGAACATGTAGCAGAGCAGCAGGAGGGAAACTGCGATCCAACCACCTCGCAACGTCGGATGTTGTTTGGAATCGTGGCGCATTGACATTGTGAGGTGAGCCGAGAGGGTAGGTGATGCAAAGAATAAAACTGTTATTGTGAAATCGACTTGACTGATATGTCCGCGTTTTGACTGAGAGCGTACTTCAATCGAAATCGCATTCCGTGCGCATAAGACATAGTCGGGTTCGTTTGTGTGCTATCCATCTCGCTCAACGTCTCGTAGCCTGAATGTGCGGCTTCGACGGAGCATTCATTAAGGAAATTTTTGATGAAAACAAGAATTCAGAAGCTCATTCCCGGGTTAATTGGAATGGCCGTGCAAACAAACGTCGTCTATTACAGGGAAATGTATGCAGCGGCTGCGTTTTTGGGTGGGGTTGAGGAGTCGCTTCACTCGATGATGACGACGATAAATTTCTCACTTTGCGTCGATGCGTTCCGGGCGGCCGATTGGTCAGGATTTTCGAACCAGCTCGCAGACGCCGCACGCTCGCTGGAACGCGGCGGGGCCGGATTCATTGTAATTACATCGAATACCGGTCATACGGCAGCCGAAGCGATTCGTGAGGCAATAGCGTTGCCGGTGCTCGACATCGTAGACGAAACATGCCTGCATCTCGATGCGCGGAAATTTCGCAAGGTTGGTCTCCTGGCAACATCGCGAACATATCAGTCAAGGATGTATCCACGTGCTGCCGAGGGCTCAATTGAATTCGTGGAACTTTCGCCGACCTTGAGTGGGAAGGTCGATCAGGTAATCCTCAACGAACTAATTTTCGGAAAGGTGTCGAAAGAAGGGCTTGATGTTCTGGGAAGTGCGATGCAAAGCCAAGTGGAGAAAGGCGCAGAGTGTATTGTTTTGGCGTGCACGGATCTCACCCTCATTAGAGCGCAGCTCGGAGAATTGCAACCGCTGCCCATCGTCGATACCACTCAGATACATTCAATGGCGGCGGCACGAATGTCATTCGAGGGCTATTAGAATATCAATAGCAACACGTTCGGAACGTTGGAGTCATTGGCAGAGCGCGGGCGGGTTTGAAGTTGATGGTATCGCATACCACAAATGGTCTATGACCGGAGGCGCTCGGGAGAGCTGCATCTTAGACGAAACTCACCTCAAGCCTGTTCTGCTCGACGCCTATAAGTTATTTGAAATCAGATAAAAATGGAGATTTCGATGTCTCACACTTTGGATAATCACTCAAGTCCGATTCCATTGACATTCTCACGCGCTGTACGCGCAGGTGAATGGCTCCTGTTATCAGGGCACATCCCGCTTGACGAGCAGCGGCGACCTCTACGGGGCGACATCCACGCCCAAACCCGAAATGTTATGGATAGCGTTGGAGTGACGCTGGTTGAGTTCGGATCATCGTGGAAAGATGTAGTCAAGGTTACTGTTTGGCTTCAAAACATGGAAGAGCTCGACGACTTCAACCGGATATATCGCACATATTTTGAGGAATTTCTTCCAGTTCGAAGTCTGGTTCAAGCTCGGCTTGCGTACGACGTCGGGGTTGAAGTTGAGGTTCAAGCTTGGCAAGCCAAGTGATCGTGATCATTGGAAATCGCTCAAGGTGTATACCGTTGAGTGATTTGGTCGCCTAGCAGGCCGGTGAAATACCTCGCGGAACGGTCATCCGGGACGCAGGCGTAAACGTTGAAGTGATGTTATCAATGAGAGCGAGATGGAACGGATGCGTGGGCCAGATGGTTTTACCGAGTCAATGTTCACGGTGTTGAAGCTGGACGATTTTGTGCCGAAGGACCATCCGTTGCGTCCGATTCGCACCTGGCTCAATGACGCGCTTAAACGCATGGACGATGTGCTCGCGCGGATGTACGAGGCTGACGCGAAAGGAGGTCGGCCGAGCATCGCGCCGGAGAAGCTGGTGCGAGCTCTTTTGCTGCAGGTGCTGTACTCAGTTCGTAGCGAGCGCATGCTGGTGGAACAGATTTCCTACAACATGTTGTTCCGCTGGTTCGTCGGCCTGCCGATGGACGGGAGCGTGTGGGACCACTCGACGTTCAGCAAGAACCGCGACCGGTTGCTCGAACACGATGTGCTGGTGTTGCTGTTCAACGAGACAGTCGAGACCGCGCGCGAGCGCGGATATCTTTCTGGGGAGCACTTTAGCGTTGACGGCACGTTGATTCAGGCATGGGCCGGGCACAAGAGCTTCGTGCCGAAGGCAAGTCCAGACGAAGACGACGCGCCTCCTGACGAACCGCCCGCGCCGAACGACAACTGGCACGGACAGAAACGCAGTAACGAGACGCACCAATCGACGACGGACGAGCAGGCGCGCCTGTTTCGCAAGAGCAAAGGAACCGGAGCGATGCTCTGTTATATGGGCCACGTGCTGACCGACAACCGGCATGGCCTGGTGGTCAACGCGCAGGTGACGCTGGCGACGGGCACCGCCGAGCGCGACGCGGCCGGGCGGATGCTTGCTGATGCCGCGAGTGTTGGGCCGCGCGCCATCACGGTCGGCGCGGACAAGAACTACGACACCGCCGGCTTCGTCGCCAATTGTCGCGCGAATCGTGTCACGCCGCATGTGGCGCAAAACGATGGACGTCCAGGAGGCTCAGCAATTGACGAGCGAACTACGTGCTGGCCGGGTTACGCGGTCAGCCAGCAAAAACGTAAGCGCATTGAGCAGGTGTTCGGATGGGGCAAGACGGTCGGACGAATTCGACAGGCGATGTATCGAGGACTTGAACGCGTAGACCAGCTCTTCGTGTTGACGCGGGTCGGCTACAACCTGACGCGTATGCGCACACTTGCCGGTTGAGGAGCAGGAAGCAATGGATAACACCGATATGGCGAACCCGCGAGCAACGTCGAATGCCCGCAAACGTGTTCCGCGTTTCAAAAGTGCGAACCGAGCATCCGTCGTAATGCACCTGAGCGCATCAATGACGGATATTTCAACGGCCTGCTAGTGTTGTGCCTCTTCAGGCCTGTTCGGCCCAGTATGAGAAGGTTGCATTGACGATTGCTGGTTGAAGCAGAAAATCATGCGCCGCTTGAGCGAATTTGGGACGAACCGGTTTGATGGTCCCGGCGGCCATTGCCAGCAAAGCCAGCTCGGCGGCGTTTTCCATCGATACCGCAAGGTAAACGCTCTCTTCAATCGATGCGCACGCACAGATATAGCCGTGATTGACGAGTAGTGCGGAGCGGTTTTCACCCAACGCTGACGTGATGAGGCGACCTTCCTCATCGTCGATCGGCACACCAGGCCATTCATCGAGGAAGCCGCAATCGTTATGGAACATGCAGGCGTCCATGTGCGCGACGGGTAGCGGTATGCCCAACATGGACAAAGCACTGATGTTGCGAGGATGCGTGTGCACGATCGCATGAACCTCCGGCCGATGGCGATACACCCATGCGTGAAATCTGACCGCCGGGTTCGGTACCCCGGCACCTTCCAGGACATCGAGTTCGTCGTTCACCAGCACCATCGATGAGGCCGTCGCCTCCGCGAAATTCGTGCCGAGGGCCGGCGTCCAGTAGCCGCGCCCCGACGTATCGCGCCACGTGATCTGACCGGCAAGACTCGCCATATGATCCTTTGAATAAAGAATGTGGCAGGCGTCCGCGAGCGTGTCGAGCGGAGTGGACGCTCTCGCGTTTCCAATGCCGGTTAAGGTTGCGCGCTGTTTCATAGGGTTATTCTCCTTGCGGGTGGATCGGGGCTTCTGTTGGCGCGACGGCTTTCATCAGGCGGGTGCAAAGCACGGCAAGCGCCGCGAGTGAGCCGACGTAAATGGCGATCGATTGCAGACTGTGAAAGCGCGCGACCAGCGTGGTCGCCACGATCGGCGCCATTCCACCGCCGATTGCCGCGGCGAACTGGATGCCGATGGAGATGCCGGAGAAGCGCACGTTGACCGGAAACTGCGCTGCAAATAGCGCCGACTGTGGGCCGAATAGCAACGCGTAGTTGAGCCCAAGAGCGATCGCTACCGCAATTTGCAAGGCCATCAGGTTGCCGCTATCGATCCAGCGTAGCAAAGGCACGACGCATAGCGCCATTGCAACAGCGCCGAACAGGTAGAACCGGCGCACGCCCACGCGATCGGCGAGCAGGCCGAACAGGGGTAACGTGACGATCTGGATGGCCGCGCCCATCATGACGGCCTGCAGAACGTCGCTGCGACTGAAGCCCAGCCGAGTCGAGGCATAGGACACCAGAAACACGGTGAGCACGTAGTAGAGCGTAACTTCTGGAAGCTTTGCGCCAATGGCCAATAGCAACGCTTTCTTGTGACGAGCCAGCAGTTGCCAAAGCGGAACGTCGGCGCGCGTTCGTCCGCGCACGGCTATTTCGAATGCAGGGGATTCGCCGACACTGCGCCGGACAAACGCGCCAAGCAGAACCAGTACGATGCTGGCGAGAAACGGCACGCGCCATCCCCAGCTTTGAAAGGCCTGCTCGGGGAGGCGGGTCAGGAGACTGAACGCGGACGTTGCCAGAAGGAGGCCGATCGGCGGTCCTATTTGCGGCAGGCTGCCGAACAGTCCCGCACGGCTCGACGGCGCGTGCTCGACTGCCATGAGAACGGCGCCGCCCATTTCGCCGCCCAGCGCAATGCCTTGCAGAATGCGCAACAGAACAAGCAATACCGCGGACCATGTGCCGATCTGTGCGTAGTTCGGAATCAGACCGATCGCGATGGTGGAAAACCCCATCAGGAACAGGGAGAAGGTCAGCATCGACTTGCGCCCGATCCGATCGCCGAAGTGGCCGAACAGAATGGCGCCGAGCGGCCTCGCGAAGAGACCGGTCGCAAAGGCGCCGAATGACGCAAGCGTCGCGTTGGTGGGATCGAGGTTAGGAAAGAACTGCCGGTTGAAAACGAGTGCCGCTGCGGTGCCATAAGCGATGAAGTCGAAGCCTTCGATGATCGATCCGGCGGTGGCCGAGATGACGGCCTTGTAGCGGGCGGGGAGCGCGGGTTTGGAGCTTGTTGTCGTATTCACGCGTTCGAGCGCGGAAAAGTGGTCGTTCACGAGGTGTCTCCTGACTCCGGTGGTCGGCGGAAGGCGGCCGAACTGGCGTCAGTATTCGTCGGGTGAGCGGGACGAGATATGCGCCCAGAAATAACTCTGGATTAACCGGAGGTTATCGCACTCCTTGCGCCGACACTCGAGGCAATCTCCAGTGCTTTGTCTAACGTTCGCGATTGGCCGCGCGTGCTGCGCGAAAGTGCTACAAGCCGGCGTGGCTGGATGGCAGTCAGCGGCTCGCGACGCAGTCCTCGATCCTCGACCATATCGCGAGGCATGCCGTCCGGAAGGACGGTCACGCCGTCGCATATCGACACGAGCCGCAGGCTGAGTTCGAGCGAGTCGCATTCGATATACGGCTGCACGCTGTAGCCCAGCACCCGTTCAACTATGCGGCGCAATGCGTAAGGTTTAGGCGGCAAAATGAGTTTCAACGCAGCCAGATTCAACAACTTGTCTGAGTTGGTGTCACAGTTGGCCCGCGTGTAAAGCGCAAGCCGTTCTTCAAAAAGCGGCTCGCTGATCATATTCAGCCCGTCGACTGCTGTCTCGTAGACAAATCCGATATCGGATTTGCCGCGTTCCACACTTTCGACGACGTTCGCCGAACTGTCGCAATGAATGGTAAGGCGGATGCTGGGATAGACGGCAAGCAACTGGCGACTGAGTTCCGGGATGAACCCAGGGACCAATGTTTGAACAGTTGCAATGCGCAGAGTACCGCCGTGACTCGATTGATGAGTGGCTAGAGCGACCGTCGTATCTAGCGAGTTGAACAGGGGTTCGACCTTCAGAAAGAGCTCATGCCCACCGGGCGTCAGCTGCATGCCCCTTCCATGGCGAAGAAACAGTGCCTCACCCAACGTCGACTCGAGCGCACGAATCTGCTTGCTGAGTGCGGGTTGGGTTACACCGAGGATCTCAGCAGCCTGGCGTAACGAATTCGCCCTCGCAACGGCGATGAACAGGCGTAGTTGGTGGTCTTGGCTCACCGGTGTGTTCATAGCAATGATGGATCACCGAGAAGGTGGAAAAACGTATATGGTACGCCGTGTCGACGTGGATGATCCCAGAAAGAAAAAACAGAGAAGTGGATTGTTCGGATACTAGTTATACAACCACCTAGGGTGCGGCGTGACTGCAGATTGACATCCGACGGAGACCCGATACCCTCCCCATCATGGAGGACCATCTCCCCCAGCACAAGCATTGATGCACGTGTACTACTCGATAATGATGCGGGGAAAACGTCGCTTGTCCGCTGCACGGCGAGCGCTCTCTTTCGCGCGTCCTGGCGAGGATTCAAAGTCATGAACTCGATCGTCGTTTCGGTCAGCGTTAGCAAGCCAGAAACATTGATTGTCAACGGAATGGAAGTATCGACATCGATCGCTAAGCTGCCGGGTGAGGATCCAATCTACTTCGACCTCGACGGCCCGACTGGCAACGAGACAGCGGAGCACCCAGAAGTGGGCTACGCTTTTCTGGCCGAACGGTACGATTTCTGAGCACACCGTAAGTGTCACACATGTTCTGCACATCAAAAATATCACGCGGATGCTGATCGCGAGAGAATTTTCAGTCAGGAACTGAGGCTGAACTCTGTGGAGGGCGGACCTTACGGCGTCGTGGATGCCATCCATTGGACGGCGAATTGCCAACGGCAAGACCCAGGTATCCGGTTTCGCCCGAAATCTGACAAACGAACGATATGAACTATACGGTTCCAGTCTAGGGGGAGTGCCAACAGTGATGGTGGGGCGCGGTAGGATTGTGGGAGCCTCCGTGACTGAATATTTTCGACTACCCTTGCTCATTCTCGCTGTCGAAGCCTACTGCTGGTAGGCTTGACGCATATTGCGTTGGATTCCTTCTTACGATTCGCTGGAACATGGCAATAAATGCGCTCGAATGTTGATACCCGAGAGCCGTGTCAATGCGCGTGACGGGGTGTCGTGCTGCTAACCATTTCAGAGCGAGACTCATCTGAAAATGACGATGCCAGGTTCCAAAGGACATGCCTGTCTCCACTTGAAACAGACGGCTGAGCGTGCGGTCGCTTGCGCCTATTCGTTCGCCCCAGTCGCGCAATGACAGTCGTTGAGCAGGATCCGCATAGAGTAGTTCAACGAGTCGTTGTAGCCGACGGTCGGAGGGCATTACAAGACGAAATATAAACTCCGGTGAAGAAGCTAGTTCGTCAAGCATAGTTCGCGAAAACCGCGCCTCACGCGGTGCTTCAGTGCGGCGAAGCGCTGTGCCTTGCAAGAGGCGCAAGAGCATTTCCCGCAGCGGCGGATCCACCTTGAGCGTTCGGCAAAGGTTAGGCCCTTGGCAGACGGGGTCCTCGCCAGGTTCGAAATATAAGAGCCCGATAGCAGCGAGTGCGGACGTCAATGAACGGTGTGGAACGTTAGCTGGTCCGCATGAGTCGGCATGCGGCCAGTTTGGGAAATTCGAGTGGCTCGGATAGATCGTCAGCAACTGAGCATCTCTGGAAATTATCGCTCGAACGCGGGCTAATCGAGAATCATCGACGCTGTCTTGTGCTTGCGCCGCGCTTACCAGTTAAGGGAAGAAAATGAACTCGACGCTCGCGGTTTTCTTTGTCAACATTCTTGCAGTGACCGTACTCGTTGGTTGCCCAGACTTTCCCCACATATCCATCGATTATTCCAGTTTGGGGCAGACGCGGCTCGATAGTGAACTAATGACTCACTGGCAGACCGGCACCGAGCCCCTGAGGCGCGATGTGCAGAAAATAGTCGACTCGTATAACGTTCAAGGTGACAGAGTCTCAGTTGAGACTCTGGAAGCGATGGGTGCACACTGCCTCTCGGTCTCTCAGAATCGGTACCAATACACGGGGATCATCCGCTATAGGCTGTTCGGCTTGCCAGATGCTTCAAAGGATGGGAAGTTGACGACGATCATCTATCACATAGACATTCAAAGACAGATGAGAGCTGCAAACGTAACAGTGGAAAGGAAAGAGATCGAGTAGGTTGACGACTTCGATGTCGGGATCCCACTGGTATCGTCAGCGATGCGGCGTTGTCGGCTTACTGTCCCGAATTGTCCGGGACGGTGTAAAAACGTCTGAACCGGTACCTGTCCGGTAGAGAGGTATCTGGGCCATTGATATCACCCGGCGCTTGTTGCACGTACGGAGGCCCGGAACCAATTTTTGCAAGAAACGGGAACAGTTTGCTGCAAATCGACGCGACGGATTAAAGGTGCGAATCAGGGCATGCTGCTGCAAACACATTCTACTAAAAATCAATGACTTGGCGGGACTGGACCGCAGTCGCCAGCAGTCAGGAATAGTTGCGCGCAGTCCCATCACATAGCTGAAATCGAGCGCGAAACACAGGCGTTGCGCGGTAGGTGCGGTCGTAAAACGCAACAGGTCTGTCGATCCGGAATGCTTGTAAAGGCTGAGTTCCACGGCACGAGTTGACAAGTTTATTTCCAATCCGCGCGACGGCAGACGCGATCAACACGGTGTCAGCTTTTCGTCCACCCGAATGCCTGAATCGTCGTGATGGGGTGCGCAACGGAAACCGCTGCGCGAATTTTGCCGGGCATCGGCACATCGACGACGTGCCACCGTCCAGCCGCCAGCAGGTCGACGAAGCTTGCCACGGCGTTGTCGCGCAGGGCCTGCAGTTCGACATCGATGGAGGGGCGCTTCAACGCGTTCGACAGACTGCTGTAACGCGCAGACTGAAGCGACTCGTCAGCGTAGCGGAATCGGTCCGGGCGACGATCCGGCGCGCCAGTCGGCCAGATGCTCGCACGTGCTTCTACCGGTACGATGTTCTCGCTGCCGGGCCTCGGCATCTCGATGCCGAGGCCGAGCGCCGTCGACGCGATACCGATCACGATCCAGATACCGCCGTACGCGATGTCGATCGTGACAGGGCAGCCGCCGGGCTGGATATGAACACCCGGTTGCTCGGCAGGGCCGTTGACGAACTTCACTTCGTGCGGTGCCGAGTCGAGGAGATTCGCGATGATCCAGCGCAGCACCACGCGTGCGGCAACGAAACGCTTGCGCAGGGCGGAGTTTGGGTTGAGCCTCGCCCGCTCACGCTCGGTCTCCGAAAGCCATCGTTCGCCTTCGTGGATTGAGACAGGCAGCCATCCGCACCGAAAGCGCCACAGATGCAGCTCACCTGGACGCGGCACGTCAATCCAGGACGGATACCGCCGTGTCATCCGATGCGCGGCAAATGTGATCTCGCAGGGATCGAACATGGTGTCGCAGGAACCGTCGCCCGGGGTGCCATACGCCCGAGCGGGGGACGTTTGCATGAGTTGAATGGGCATGCGCAAAACTCCTCCATGCCAGTTTGGCGTTCAATGCGTTTGTGCGTCAGGCGAACTCAACGTGCGACGGGTCAGCGCAGGATCGCGCGAGATCGAAGTCTCGGAGAACGGGATAGTCAACCAGTGTTGTGCGGCGTAACTACGCGTACCGTCCGCGTAATGAGACGAAGCCGGATCGTCGGATTCCGACGGCGCGATGAGCGTCCGTGCAAGCACCTCATCCCCGGCGAACGACACGATCTGCAGATAGCTGTTGCCGTTCGGATTGACGTTCATCGAATAGCCACGGGCGTCGAACGGGTGTGCCGCGCAAGCGGCCGTGAAGTAGCCGCCCGCGTCGCAGCCACCGAACAGGGCGATGCGTTCGTCATTGCGTTGCACATAGAGCGCCGCGCTGCGGGGCGCATTCATCGGGATGCCGGCTTGTTCGAGCGCTGCGATGGCGTCGTGCAGGGTGGCGGCGAGCCTGGCGGGGTCGGCCGCGATACCCGCGGGCGTGGTCAGCGGCCGGGCGGGGTCGAACGGCACGGCATACATTTGCGCGGGCGGAATCAGCAGAAGACGCCGCCACCATTCGTCCCAGAGCGTCGCTCCGACCGCATTTGCCGAGGCGGTGTTGTCCCACGCGGCGAGTACGGTGCAGGCCTTGCGCAGTTCGTCGGGATTCGCTCCGGCTGGCTGGCCGCCGTTGCACAGGCGATCGAGCGCGGGCTGCTTGAAGATGATTGCCGACATCGAACGGCTGTCCAGCGCGGCGCGGCTGAGCGCGTCGGCGGAAACACCGGCCGGATTGCTTTGCAACTGCGTGGCGATCGTGTGGCCGAGACGGGTGCGCAGTGATTGCGGTCCGCCCGTTGCGCCGACCACCTGCGCAAATCCGGTCAACGGCGCGGCGGGGTTGCTAAGCCAGTAACTACCGTTGAAATTGCCAACGTAGTCGCGCCTCAACAGGCTCGGCATCTGTGCGACCGGCAATGCGCCGCGCAGAATTGAGCCGTCTTCGACACGCCAGTCGCAATTGCTGCGTGAACCGTCGAGGAACGGTACGCCCGGCATCGCGTGGGCAAGCGCTTTACCGACCGGCGGCGTGCAACGCTGGGCAAGGTCGTCGGGCACGTTGGGGACCGCGCCGATGTCCGCGTACCACACGCGCGGGTCGTCGCGACCGATGGCAAGCGTATTCACCCACGGGACCGCCGCATTCTTCTTCTGGATGCGGATGAAGTCGTCGAGCGAAGTCGCCTGGTCCCATTCGAGGAAATTTTCGAAGACGCGGAAATTGTCCGCGTTGATGTCGCGCAGCGCGAACGCCTGTTGCGCATTCCATGCGAGCGCCGGCGACATCGCGCCGAGATTGACGAGCGGCCCGAAGCGCGAGCGATACAGGGTGCGCGAAACGGCATGAATCGAACCGTCAGCCGCGCGCACTTCGACGCTCACGCGCGTGGGCTTCATCGCCTCAGCTTTGCCGTCGACCTCGTACGTGGTCGACGAGCCCGCTACAAGGTTCAACTTGAACAGGCCGAAGCGCCTGGCGGTGGAGACCGTATGCGTCCACGCGACATTCTGGTTGAAGCCCATCACGATCAACGGCACGCCGAGGAAGGACACGCCGCTCACATCGAGCTTGCCGGGAATGGTGAGTTGCGCCTGATAAAAACGGTCGGGACCGTTCCAGAACCAGTGTGGATTGCCGAACAGTATCGCGCTGCCGCTGCGAGTGGCATCCGCGCCGAACGCAAGGCCGTTGCTGCCGATGCCGGCATGGCCGCCGATGTACGCGAGCGGTGTGTCTGCGGCGAGCGTGGCCGTGAGCCCGTGCTCGTGCACCGCTCCTTGTTGCGACGGCCGGGTAGTCGCGGGCGGTTGCGCGGTGGCGATCGCCGCGACGAAGCGGGTTTCGCCGCCCGCGAGGTTCGCGGCATACAGACGCCGGTAAACATCCGCCACGTTGATCCTGCCCACCCAGGGTGTCGCACGGCATGCCGCGTGCGCACCGGGAAAATCACCGTGCGCAAGATCGCCGACATACCGGTTGTAGCCAGCGACGAAGCCGTCGATCAATGCACGCATCTCGGCAGTTTGATTCTTGCGATAACGCGCGATGGCCGCATCGTCGTCGACGAATCGGAAGAAGAAATCCGCGTCGAGATTGGTCGGCTGTCCGAAGGTAGCTTCGGAAGTCGGGCGCGCGTCTGCGCCGAAGTAGCGCGAGCGTTCGCCACGATAGGTGACGAATCCGTCCGCCATCGTGCACAGGTTGTCCTGCGCCTGCACGTAGCCATAACCGTAGCCGAGGCTGCCCCAGTCGTCGGCTTTCAGATGCGGAATGCCGAGTGTGGTGCGACGGATTTCGACCTGATAGGGTCCCGTGAGCGCGGCATGATCGGCGCTCGGGCTGAGACAGCTTTGCAACCCGAGTGCGACGGGCAGGACAGTGAGCAGACGGGCAAAACGACTGCAACGGTTCAGGAAATCGGTCAGAGGCATGGGATATTCACGGACAGACTGTTATCGGTGACGGGAACACGGCCGCTGTGCCGCGTCAGGACGCGTTGGCCGCAACCTGCGCGGCGGCCGTCACGCGCACGGGCCGAACTTCCTCGACGATGTGGCCGTCTTCGAGCCGGATATAGCGGTCGGCAGCGCTGAAGTAGCGGTCGTCGTGCGAAATCACGATCAGGGTCTTGCCCTGGCGTTTCAGGTCCGGAAGGATTTCGGTGTAGAAGATGCGCCGGAAAGTCGGATCCTGATCGGCGGCCCACTCGTCGAGCACCATCACCGGTCGGCGTTCGAGATAAGCGTGCACGAGGGCGAGCCGCTTGCGCTGTCCGGTCGAGAGATCGGTGGTCGTAAACGCGCCGTCGCGCACCGATACCTTGTGCGCGATCTCGAGGCGTTCGAGATACTTCTGTGCTTCGGAGGTGAGCGTGGCTTCGCCGGGGATCAGCGTGTCGAACAGGTAATAGTCGGAGAACACTGCCGAGAAAAGCTGACGGTAGTCGTCGAGATGTTCGTCGCGAACGGGTTCGCCGTTGAGCAGCAATTGCCCCGCATCAGGCTGATAGAGTCCGAGCAGAAGCTTGATCAGCGTGGTCTTGCCGCAGCCGTTCTCACCGACGATAAAAAGCGTTTCCCCACGTTCGATCGTGAGGCTGACCGGTCCGAGTTCGAAGCCGCCAACCGTGCCGCTAGTGCCGCTTGTGTCGCTGCCCGCGGCAGGGGTGTCGCGGTCATCCTGCGGCTTGGCGAAGCGATAGTGGGCACCGGCAAGCGCGATCGTATCGAACACATCGGCGAGACGCTCGGGCGAGCCGGTTTCGTGGCCGGCGACGAGCGACGGCTCACGGGTCGAAAACCGTGCGGATAGTTCGGCGATGCGCTGAAACGCAACTTGCGCGCGGCCGATCGACGGCAGCGCGCCGACGATCTCCTGGATCGGCCCTTTCATATACAGCAGGACCAGCACGAAGCCGGTGATGACCGTGCGATCCGCGCCCGGCGACCACGTCTGCAACGTCAGCATCAGACCGACCACGATAAAGAACAGCAGCGAACCGAACGCATTCGCGCTGACGAAGACGTTGGCCGCGCGCACGCGCAGCCGGAAGATCGCCTCGATGGTGCCGGATAGTTCGTGTTCGAAGACGAAGCTACGCCGCTCGCCGTTCAGGCGCAGCTCCTTGGCGCCTTCGGTGATCGAACGATAGTGTTTCTGCAAGCGGTCTTCCGCTTCGCGCGCCGCACCGAAGCGGCGAATCCCCACGCGCCGCGCCAACGTTTGCACGATCGAACCGAGTGCGATGGCGACGAGCGCGATGACCAGCAGCAAGGGCGACAACACGAACAGATAACCGAGACAGCCGACGATCGTCGCGGTGGCGATGGCGAGGCTCGAGAACATGAACGAAAACGAACTGATTGTATCGATGTCCTGATTCAGCGCGGTGATCAGCCGATGGCTACGAAACTGTTCGATTTGACCAATCGGCGCAGCCATGATCTTCTCGCACAGATTCTTGCGCAGCATCGCGATGACGCGCTGGCCGACAAGGTTGTTGCCGATGTCCGAGATGACTTCGCCTGCGAGCGCCAGCACGCACAGGCCGGCGAAGCTCCACAGCAGAGTGGGCAAGGCCGCGGCGCCGTCATGCAGCGTGCGATTCGTCACCGCCAGCAGGGCAGCGGTGGCGATGCCACTCACGACGCCCATTGCCGTGGCGAGTACGGTAATCGGCCAGAGTCGCTTGAGCAGTCTGAGCAGTTCCGCAAGCATTGTATTCTCCTGGAGTGTCTAAAGTTCTAGTGCAAAAGTGTGGATGGTGGGCGCGGCAGCGGGGCTTAGCGGCGCCGGCCGAGCAGCCACATCAGATAAGGTGCGCCAATCAGCGTAGCGACGAGGCCCGCCGGCAGCTCGCGCGGCATCAGCAACGCACGGCCGAGCCAGTCGGCGGCGACGATCGTCAACGCACCGATCGGCGCGGCCAGCAGCACCTGCTGCAGTGGCCGGCGCGCGCCGAGAAGGCGTGCGAAATGTGGCGCGGTCAAGCCGACAAAAGACAGCGGTCCGACGACCAGCGTGGCGGCTGCGGTCAGCAACGCGATCAGCAGCAACAGCGCGAAGCGGGCGCCGCGCGTCGATACGCCGAGCGCGCGTGCCGATGCTTCGCCAAGCGGCAGGATCTGCAGCCAGCGATTGCACAGTGGCGTCAACGCGCACAACACAGCGCACAGGACGAGCGCGAGCGTCGCATCGATTGGAGTGATCGTGTAGGTGGAGCCGGCGAGCCACTGCAGTAGCGTGGTCGCTCGCTCGCCGCCGCTCGCGATCGCCACCGCAACCACGGCCTGGAACAATGCGCCGATGGCAATGCCCGCCAGCAGCACGCGATCGGGCGCGAAGCGTGAGCGCTGCGAGAACCAGAGGATCGCGAGCAGGGCGGCGAGTGCGCCGGCCGCGCTCGCCGCGACCTGGGCCGTGTGACCTGCATCGCCGATTCCGATGACCAGCCCGATCAGGCCGAGCGCAGCGCCGGCGCTCACGCCGAGCACTTCGGGACTCGCGAGCGGATTACCGGTCATGCGTTGCATCAGCGTGCCGGCTACCGCGAGCATCGCTCCGGCGGCAAGCGCCGCGACCGCGCGCGGCGCGCGCCAGATCGCCACGCGAGAAAACTCGTCGAGACTGCTGAAATGCCAGCCATACGGGCCGTGGCCGAAATCCAGCGCCAGCGCAAAGGCACAGAGCGTCAGCAACGCAATGCCGATGAAACGCCGGCGCACTGAAGCCGCGCTTGCCGGGTGGCTGCGGGCTTCCTGGTCACTGCCGGGCAAGCGCGTGGCGCGATGCATGCGGGCGAGCAGCATCAGCATCAACGGCGCACCGAACAGCGCGGTCGCCGCGCCGGCCGGAATCAGATCGCCCATTGAGCCGGACAACTGTTGCACGGCTTGGTCCGTGAGCCACAGAATCAGCGCACCGCACAGCGGCGCGACGACCAGACGCTGCGACAGGCGGCGCGCGCCCGCCATCTGCGCAAGCGTGGGCGCCGCCAGTCCGACAAAGCCGATGACACCGACCGCGCTGACCACCGCTGCGCTCAGCACGACTGCGAGCGCGAGCGCGACGAGCCGCATGCGACGCAGCGACAGGCCGAGGCTGCGGGCGTTGGCGTCGTCAAGGCCGAATAGCGTCATCGGTCGCAGCAGCAGGAACGCGATTGCGCCGCCAATCACGAGGCGCGACGCAAGCATCGTCACGTTGCTCCAGTCCTGCTGAATGAGCGAGCCGCCGCCCCAGATGAACAAAGCCCGCAGATACGGTGCGTAAAACAGTTGCAGCGCGACGCCGATCGATCCGCAATACAACGTGACGACGAGTCCCGCCACCGCAACGGTGACGGGTGCGAGTCCGCTGCGCCAGGACAGGCCGAACACGATGACCGCGGTGATCAGCGCGCCGCCGAGCGCAACCCACTGGCCGGCGCCGCCGAGCAGCGCCGGCGCCCAGAGCGTGGCGACCGTCAACGCAAGTTGCGCGCCGGCCGAGACACCGAGGGTCATCGGTTCGGCGAGCGGATTGCGCAATACCTGCTGGAAGACTGTGCCGGCGAGTCCGAGAATGGCGCCGCACAGCCAACTGACCACCAGACGCGGCAGCCAGCTATCGTGGACGATGACCTGCTGGATGTCGTGCGTATCCGGCGACCACAGCGCGTGCCACCACAGCGACGCCGGCAGAATCGCCGAGAGACTGTCGATACTCAGCGCAATGGCCGTGGCGAGCGCAAGCAAGGTGAGCGCCGCGGGCAGCCACGGGCGAATGACGAAGTGCTGCGCGTGTGTGCGAACGGTATTCATAGAAGTGTCTGCGTTCCCACGGCGGCCTTTGCTGCGGAGTCGCGCGTGAGCGCCGCGGTCAGCGCATCGGCAAAGCGTGCAGCCGATGGCAACATGCCGAAGCCCCAGAACGGCGGCAGTGCTGCGACGCGTCCCGAGGCAACAGCTGGCAGCGCATGCCACAGGCGGTTCGAGGCCAGCGAACGCGCTACACCGCTGGGCAGCGGATCGAAATAGAGCACGTCCGCCGCCGGCGATACGGCGAGTTTCTCCAGACCGGCGACGCCGATGCCCCAATAGTCGGTCGGACCATGCCAGGCATTGGCGACATCGAGCGCGTCCATCACGTCCTGGAACAGACTGCGCGCACCGTACACGCCGATATGCCGGCCGTCGAAGAAGCGGATCAGATAGAGCGGCCTCGGCGGATTGGGTGCTTGCATGCGGGAGCGCAGCGCGGTGATTTGCGCGCGGCTTCTCGCGAGTGCGCGTTCGGTTGCGTCGATCAGCGCCTGGCCCGCGCTTTTTCGACCGCATAGCTCGGCCAGTTGCAGCGTGATGTCCTGCGAGCGGCGGTAGGGCGCGCCGGCGTCGGTATAGACCGCGAACGCACGCACCGGCGCGATACGCTCTAGCATCGCACGCTGTGATTCCTGGCTCGAGTTGATAAGAATGAGATCGGGCGCGAGTTGCTGTAAAAGTTCGAGGCTCGGCGCGAGGCGCAGCCCGACATCGGGCACGTGTGCCGGCACGAGCGGGGCGATCACGCTGTCGTTATAGGCGTCGGTTTCGGCGACACCTACCGGTGTGATGCCGAGCGCCAGCAGGGTTTCGACGAGGCCCCAGTCGAGCACGACGAGGCGCGGCGCGGGCGCGAGCGTAACGACATTCGCAGCCGCGCGCGCGCCGGCTAGCGGCGTGCCGAGCAGGGGCGCCAACGCGGCGGAGCGGAGAAAATCGCGGCGTCGCATATCAGCGCGCCACGCCGAGCCGGCTGCCGTTATGCGGATGCACAACGATATCCATCGGAATGCCGTAAATCGATTCGAGCACATCGGCGCGCATGAGCGCTTCGGGCGTGCCGCTCGTCAACAGGCGGCCGCTATGCAGTGCGATCAGTTCGTCGCAGAAGCGCGCAGCCAGATTGATGTCATGCAAGACGATGACCACCGTCAGCGCGTGGCTGTCGGTCAGTTTGCGCAGAAGCCGCAACACGTCGATCTGATGTGCGATGTCGAGCGCGGACGTAGGTTCGTCGAGCAACAGGCACGAAGCGCCTTGCGCGACCAGCATCGCAAGCCAGACGCGTTGTCGTTCACCGCCCGACAGATGATCGGCCAGTTGCGACGCGAAACGCGTCGTGTCGGTGAGATGCAGCGCTTCGTCGATTTTTGCGTGATCCGCCGCGCGCAGGCGGCCGAGCGCGCCGTGCCATGGATAGCGGCCCAGCGCGACCAGTTCACGCACGGTCATGCCAGTGCCGGTGGGCGGATTTTGCGGCAGGTAGGCCACCTGCCGCGCGAAGTCGCGTGCCGGCCACGCGGCGACGCCGGTGCCGTTCAGGCGCACCGTGCCATGCGAGGGCGCCTGTTGACGCGCGAGCAGCTTGAGCAAGGTGCTCTTGCCGGAGCCGTTGTGGCCGATCAGCGCGATCATGCGGCCCGCGTTCAACGAGAGGGTGAGCGGTTGCAACAGGACCCGGCCGTCGGCTTCGAATGACGCGCCGTCAAGCTGGTACAACGCGCGGGGCGTTGCCGGCCCGGCGTTGTCGTGGTTCATCAGGCTCGCCGGTCGCTGTTCGAGTTGCTGCTGGGTCATGTCGTTCAACACGCTTATCCTGTTTGCTTACCAGCGGTAGCGGGCGGTGGCGAGGACTTCGACGCCATCGCCGAAGTGACAGATGCCGTAGGTCTGGCAGGACGCCACGTAGGTGCGGTTGAACAGGTTCTTGCCGTTCAGCGAGAACAGCCAGTGCTTGCCAGTTTCGTAGCGGACAGCCGCGTCGATCAGCGTGCGCGAGCCGACATGGATCGTGTTCGTCTGGTCATAGCTCGCGCCCACGTAACGCACACCGCCGCCGAAGCTCAGGCCGCGGAAGGTGCCCGCATGCAGCGTGTAGTCGAGCCACGCCGATGCCACGTTGCGCGGAATGCCCCACGTTTGCAGGCCTTGCAGCGAAACCGTCGAGCCGTTGACGGTCGTGCCGGTCAGGTTCGTTTCCGTCGATACGCTGCTTAGATACGTGTACGAAGCGATCAGGTCGAGGTTGTCGGTCAGCGCCGCATGGCCTTCGAGTTCGACGCCGCGGGCGCGCACCTGGCCGATCTGCACGCTATAGCCGAAGTGGTCCGGGTCCGAGCTCGACACATTGCGCTCGGTCAGGTCGAACAGCGCTGCGGTGACAAAGCTGTTGAAGCCGGGCGGCTGATACTTCACGCCGATTTCGTACTGGTCGGCCGTGGTCGGGCGCAGCGGCGCGCCGCTGTAAGTCGCGCCGATTTGCGGATTGAACGACTTCGAGTAGCTCGCGTATGGCGCGATGCCGTTATCGAACAGATACACGAGACCGGTACGCCACGTGAACGCGCGATTCGATTGCTGGATGTCGTAACCCTGGAGCGGATTGTTGTCTTCGGAACGCGCCCAGTCTTCACGCACGCCTACCAGGAAGCGCCATTTGCCGTAAGCGATCTGGTCTTGCGCGTAAGCGCCGAATTGCGACATGCGGTCCATGTCGTCAGAGGTGGTCTTCGTGCCCGAGATCGGCAGGTAGACCGGAGCAAACAGATTCAGGCTCGGCTGGACGAAGTTCGAGCCCACGGTCTCGTTGTACAGCACGCGCTGAAAGTCGAAGCCGAACAGCACGGTATGCGACAACGGACCGGTCGAGAATTTCGCCTGAGCCTGGTTGTCGACGGTGAAGAACCTGGCCGTTTCCTGGTTCGTGAACGAGTAACGGTTGACCGTGCTCGTCGAGCCCGTGACATAGCCATTCGGGTAGGGGAACACGTTCGCGAGGTCGTCGCTGACCACCGTATAGCGCATGTTCTGACGGACCGTCCACGTCTGGTCGAAACGATGCTCGAACTCGTAGCCGAGCGAATATTGCGTGCGCGTGTGGTGATCGTAATCCGTGTCGCCGACGTTCGTATGGCTCGAAATCTGTCCGTTCGGATTGAACAGAACGCTGCCGCTCGCCGGCACGTAGTTGTAGTAGCCGACGTCCGGGTCGCGCTGGTACTTCGCGAGCACCGTGAACGTGGTGTTTTCGTCAGGCTTCCAGGTGATGGCCGGCGCGATGTAAAGGGTTGACTGCTTTACACCGTTCACCTGGGTCTTCGCGTCGGAGGCGAGGCCGGTCAGGCGATATGTCAGCTTGCCGTCCGAGGTCAGCGCGCCGCCCATATCGAAACCGAATTCGGCGCGGTCATGGCTGCCGGTGGTCACGAAAATTTCGTGAAGCGGGTCGGCGGTCGGACGCTTGCTGACCAGGTTCGCGATGCCGCCGGGGTTCGCCTGACCATACAGCACTGACGACGGGCCATGCAGAACGTCGATGCGCTCGAGCCCGTACGCGTCGAAGCTCGGCACGGCGTAGCCGAAGGCGGAGGTGCTCGGCAGGCGCGTGCCGTCCAGGTACTGTTCGAGGAGGAAGCCGCGGCTGTATAGATACGGGGCGGCGGAGGTCGAATCGCCCTGCTGCTCCGAGATCACGCTGGAGGTGTAGCGCAGCGCTTCGGCGACGTTGTTCGCGCCTTGCATCGTCATCTGGTCGTTCGTGACCACGGAAACCGACTGGGGCGTTTCGATCAGCGGCGTATCCGTTTTGGTCGCCGTGACCGCGCTCACCGGCACGATGCCATCGGCGGAACCGACCCGCGAATTGTCGCGTGAGCCCGAGACCTTGACGGGCGGCAAGCTGGACGAGTCGGCTGTCCCGCTCGCCGGAGCGTCCGACGATGTTTGTGCATACACCGCCGAGCTTCCGCTCAGCAGACAGAACAGCAAGCTCAGCGCGGTCGATCCGCGCACCCCGGTACTCATGTTGATTCCCCAATTGACTGTTAATGATAGTGCGAATGATTCTCAATAAACTTCTAACTGCTGTTTTGGCTAGCTCTTGATGGCTATCGATACATCTTTAAAACGGGTGGGGGTGCGACGGAAGCGCGGGCCGTTACGCAGGCCGCATAGCAATATAATCTGATAGCCTGTCGTCAGTCAGGACAACATTGACATAAAAGTGGACAAAATTGGCTGATTCAATGTGTTAACAGAGAGATAGGTATTTTAATAAGCCATGACTCAACCCAAATTGCAAACTTTCGGCGATGGTTTTGCCGCCCGAAAGGTGATTGCGCAGGCGATCGACTACGGCGACGGGACGCATGAAATCGCCCACATTCACCATCGCGCGCAACTGGTCTACGCAACCAGCGGCATCGTACGTGCGATCACGCCGCTCGGTCTGTGGATGCTGACGCCCGGCAACGCCCTGCTGATCGGATCGCAGATCGAGCATGAATTGCATATGGTCGGACAGGTTTCTATGCGCACGCTGTACATCGAGCCGGCTTCGCTCGCGCCGCAAAAGCAGGAGTGCCGCGTGATTCCGGTCGGCGATCTGTTGCGTGCAACGATTCTCGGCATGTTCGACGCTGCCCCCGACGAAGCCGGCGAGAGCCGCACGGCCCTGATCGTGCCGTTGATCCTGCGTCTTCTGGAGGACGCAGCGGACGGCGCAGATGGTGCGCGCACCGCGCGCCTGCCACTGCCTGCCAATGTCCGCCTGCGGAACATCTGCGAAAGCCTGATCGCGCAACCCGCCAGCAACGACACGCTGGAATTGTGGGCGGACCGGGTCGGCGCCAGTTCGCGCACGGTCGCCCGGCTGTTTCGCCAGGAAACCGGCATGAGCTTCGGGCAATGGCGCGAACAGTTGCGGCTGGCCGAGGCGATGTCCAAACTGTCGGTCGGCCATGCGGCGAGTCAGGTTGCGCAAGACCTGGGTTATGCCGACGTGCGCACCTTCACCGTGATGTTCAGGCGCGCGTTCGGCAGCACGCCCCAGCAGTTCCGCCAACAGTTCCGCGAACCGCTCGCCATTTGACCTGGCGCGGGAGCGCGCTGACGTTACGCCGACGCGCGCAACGCGGGTTCTCGGCAGCGGGCGCGACCTCATTCGAATAGTCCGCGTACGCTGTCGAGCAGCATCGGGTGATGCATGATGCTGGTGTGTCCGGCGGGGATTTCCGCCAACACGGTTTCGCTTGTACCGGTGCGCGCGGACCAGTCGCGCGGTTTGCCGCTGTCGATCGATTCGGTCGACCACCAGAGCGAGAGCGGCGTGCGCAGCGCCGGCATCCGGAAGGTATCCACAATACGGCCGTGCTCGAGAATCACGTCGCAGGCATCTTCGAATAACGCACGCTCGGCGGCGTTCACACCGCGCGCGGCATGCTGCGCAATCCAGATCCGCAACGCGCGGACTTCGGCCTGCACGTCGTCGTCGAGATCGCGATCGGGTAGCGCGTCGATGAGCCCGGCGAGCGCGAACTGTTCACCGCAGCGTTCCAGTTGCTCGACCATCGACATCACCACCCGTCCGCCGAACGACCAGCCGAGCAACCGGTATGGGCCACGCGGTTGCACCGCACGGATACGCGCGACGTAATCGGCTGCCATGTCGTCGAAGTTTTCCGCATACCAGTTGCTGTCGCTGAGCAACGGTGCCTGCAAGCCGAACAGCGTCGCCTTGCCGTTCAGCGCTCGAGCGAGCGACCGGTATTCGGCCACCAGGCCGTGGCCCGCATGAATGCAGAACACCGCGTGGGGAGCGCTCAGATCGTTGAGCGGGACAAGGCCTGCGGGAAGCGGTCCGAACCGTGCGGCATGATCCCCCGCAGCAGACGGCGACAGCGATACGAGCTGTGAGCGCGCGAGGGTGCCGAGCGTGACCTCGAGACGAACGCGTTGCATCCACAGCGCGAAGACCGCGCGATCCTTTTCGACTGCTTCGGGCGAGTCCTGCGTGCTCGGCTGGGCGGCCTCATGGGCCGCTGGTTCGCCCACGTCGGCACGCACCGATGCATTGTGCGATTGAGCGGGCGCGGCACCGGCACCGGCGTCGATCAAACCGAGCAACACGTCCTCGAAGCGGCGCGTGAGCCGAGTCACACTTGCCTCGCTCAGCACGCCAGGGCTATACCGCCAATGAACGCTCAGGCGGTCAGCGGAGATCAGCGCGCCGATATCGAGTGCGTGATCCATCGTGTCGCTATCGTCTGCTTGTGCGCCGGAGCGCTCGCCGGCAAAGCCGAAGGGGCCACCCGAAGGCAGCGCCTGATCGAATCGTCCAAGATAGTTGAAGCGCAACGATGCGGCTGGCAGTGCGGCAATCGCCGTGCGGCTTGCGTCTTCGCCGAAGTACTTCAGTGCGCCCCACGAAAAGCCTTTGTCGGGCACCGCGCGCAGTGTATTGCTCACCATGCCGAGCGTTTGCGCCGGGTCGGCATGATGGGGCAAGGCGAGCGGATATTGCGTCGTGAACCAGCCGACTGTGCGGCTCAGGTCCACCCCGTCGATCAGATCTTCACGCCCGTGGCCTTCGAGATCGATCAGGAGGCGCGATGCGCCGGCCCACGGCCCGAGCGTTTGTGCGAGCGCGGCCAGCAAGATTTCCTCGGTGCGCACGCCGTCCGCGCGCGAGCCGCGCTGCAACAGTCGCTGGGTCGCGTCCACCGTCAACTTCACTGAGACCACGCGGCTTGCCGACAGACGCCGGTCGCCTTCGCCTTCGAGCGGCAGCGCGGCGCTCGCGCCATGCAGCATGCGCTGCCACCACGCCAGCTGCCACAAACGTTCGGCTTGTTGCGCATAGTCGGATTGACGCGAGGCCCATACGCTCCACGGCGTCGTAATAGCCGGCAACGCGGCATCCGGTCTTTCATACAGCGCTTGCAACTCTTCGAGCAGAACGCGCCATGAGACGCCGTCGACAACAAGATGATGAATCACGATCATGAGACGCCGTTGCGTGCCCGAGTCGAAATACGCCGCGCGCAGCAACGGCCCGTGCTGCAAGTCGAGGCTGCGATGCAGCGCCGCGCCGGCGGTGGCGAGGTCGGCCTCCCATGTCTGCGGCGAGAGCCGGACGTGTTGCAGCAAGGCAGCCGTTTCGGTGGGTGCGACGCGTTGCCGCCAGCGCGGCGCGCGATTCGCGCTGCCGTCCGGCACTGCGGCGTCGCGTTCGAACCGCAGGCGCAGCGCGTCGTGCCGCGCGATCCACTGTTGCAGCGCGGTTTCCAGCGTGGCGGGATCGAGCGCGTCGCGCACTTCCAGCAGGACCGCCTGATTCCAGTGCGCGAGCCCTTGCGGATGCTTATCGAAGAACGCGGCCTGGATTGGCGTCAGTGGTTGCGTGTCGTGCAATTCGGTGGCGGCGGACTGCGCGTCTCTATCGACGTCGCGTGCCACTTGCGCCATTTGCGCGACGCTCGGATGTTCGAACACCTGCTTCGGCGTCAGCACGAGACCCGCGGCGCGCGCGCGCGCCAATAGTTGCAGACTCAGAATCGAGTCGCCGCCGGCCGCGAAGAAGTTGACAGTCACGCCACCGACCTCGCACCCCAGCACCTGTTCCCAGATATCCAGCAACACCTGTTCGCGCGGGTTGCGTGGCGCAACGCGCTCCGCCATCGGCGTTGCCGCCGGTGCGGGTGCCGGCAAGGCGCGGCGATCGAGCTTGCCGTTCGCCATTGTCGGCAGACGGTCGAGTGTGACGAAGGTGGCCGGCACCATGAAGACCGGCAGGCGTTCCGCGAGCGCATCCTGCAGCGCGCCGGCCCGTGCGTTGCCGACGACGTAGGCCACCAGTTGCTGCTGTTCACCATTCGCGTGCAGGACGACGGCTGCTTCGGTCACCTCCGCGCAATCGCGCAACGCCGCTTCGATATCGCCGAGTTCGATGCGCTGGCCGCGCAGTTTGACCTGCTGGTCGAGTCGACCGAGAAACAGGATCGCGCCGTCCTCGCGGACGCGGCACAGGTCGCCGCTGCGATAGAGACGTGCCCCGGGCGCCCCGTCAGGATCCGGCACGAAGCGCTCGGCGGTCAACGCCGCGCGGCCGAGGTAACCGCGCGCCACGCACGCGCCGGTGATGCACAACTCACCTGCGCCGCCGTGCGGCATCCGGTTGCCGTCGGGATCGAATACAACGGCGCCGCGTCCCGGATAAGGGCGGCCGATCGGCACGACCGCCTGGGCGGCATCCGCGCTGCACGTGGCATGACGCAAGGCCGCGATCGCGGTTTCGGTCGGTCCGTACAGGTTGTCGAGCGCGATGTGCCGTAGCGGCCCGCCTTGCCAGCGTGCGAGTGCGTCGCCCGGCAGGGCCTCGCCGCCCACAGTGATCCGGCGCAACTCGCGCAGCGCTTCGGCGGACGGCGCACTGCGTTGCCATTGTTGCCAGAGCGCCGTCGGAATGCGTGCGAAGGTGACCTTGCCGTCGACGAGCGTCGCATTCAGCGTGTCGAGCGTCCACGCTTGCGGCCCGCGCATGTGTACGGCGCCGCCGGCGAGGAGTGCCGGCAGGAGTTCGTGCAACGCGACATCGAAATTGATCGTCGACGATTGCAGCATCACGTCGTCGGCGCCGATGCGGTAGGCGTCGCAGAAGTCGCGCAGATGCAGGCTCAGCGCTTCGTGATCCAGGGCGACGCCTTTCGGGCGACCGGTCGAGCCCGAGGTATAGAGCACATAGGCGAGTTGGCGTGGATGCACGGGCTCGTCCCAACCGGCAGGATCTTCATTGGCGACGTCGTCGATATCGATCTGTGGGCGGCCGGCGAACAGTTCGCCGAGTGGGTCACCGTGTTGACCACCGTGGGCGCAATCCACGATCACGGCGACGACGCCTGCATCGTCGAGCATGTCGCGCAGACGCTCACTCGGATAATCGGGGTCGAGCGGCACGTACGCACCGCCCGCTTTCCACACCGCGAGCAACGCGGCGGGTAGTCCGACCGAGCGGGTCATGCAGACGCCGACGCGGGTGTCGGCTCCGACGCCCGCGCTTTTGAGGCGGCGCGCAATCCGGTTGCTCCACTGATCGAGCTCACCGTAGCTCAGCATCGCGTCGCCGCAATACACCGCGGGCGCATCGGGCTGCGCCGCCGCCCGGGCGACAATACGCGGCACCACCGGCACGAACGGATAACGCAGTTCGGCCTGCGAAGCGAGCGTCGCGCCGGACAACGCGATGTCGCCGGGCTTGAGCATCGGTTCGCCGACGAGTTGTTCGAGCACTGCGCGATAGTCACGCGCGAAGCGCTCGATGGTGGCGGCGTCGAACATGTCGCGCGCGTAGCTGAAAATCGCCCGCAGGCTGTCAGGTGCTTCGATCACGTTCAGTGTGAGATCGAAGCGCGCCGTGCCCGCGTCACTGTCCACCGGTGCGGTACTGAGGCCCGGCAATTCGATGCGCGCGGCCGGATCCGCGTAATCGAGGTTGAACATCACCTGAAACAGCGGCGCGTGAGACAGATCGCGGCCAGTCTGCAAGCGGTCGAGCAGATGCGCGAACGGCAGGTCCTCGTGTGCCTGGGCATCGAGCACCGTATCGCGCAGCGTGCGCAATTGCTGCTGCGCCGACAGCGACGGCGAGATCCGGCTACGGATCACCAGCGTGTTGACGAAAAAACCCATCACGGCGTGCGTCTCGGCGCGTTGACGTCCCGCCACGGGCACGCCGACCCAGATATCGGTTTCGCCGCTATAGCGATTCAGCAGCAGATTGAACGCATGCAGCAACGTCATAAACGGCGTCGCATCGTTGCGGCGCGAGAGGTTTTTCAGTTGGGTGGCGAGCGCCGCGTCGAGATCGAGCGCGTGACGCGCGCCGCTGCCGTCGCGCAGCGCCGGTCTGGGCCGATCCGCGGGCAGTGACAGCACGGGCGCGGTGCCCGCCAGTTGATTGGACCAGTACGACATCTGCCGTGCCAGTGTGTCGCTGTCGATCCACTCGCGCTGCCATCGCGCGACGTCGCTGTACTGGAGTGCGGGTCCTGGGGACGATATGGCGTGGCCGTACTGCGTCTCGCCGTAAAGCGAGACGAAGTCGCGAATCAGGATGCCCATCGACCACGCGTCCGAGACGATGTGATGGATCACGATCTGCACCACATGCGACGCGTCGCCGACTCGCAACACGTCGAAACGCAGCAGCGAGTCACGTTCGAGGTCGAAGGGCAGCGAGGCGTTATGCAAGAGCCGTGCGCGTAGCTGCGCCTCGATGTCTTCCGCGCCTGTGTGGTCCGCCGTCGCGCGCAGATTCTGATAGACCGCATGCATGCTCGCGTCCGCCGTGCGGGCAAACTGGAACGGCACGCCGCCGTCTTCTCCGAAACCCGTTCTCAGCACTTCATGGCGTTCGACGAGCGCCGCGAGCGCGGCATCGAGTGCGGCCGTATCGAGCGGCCCGTCGATACGCAGTGCGCGCGAGATGTTGTACGCGTTGCTGGCGGGGTCGAGGCGCCACAGGAACCACAACCGTTCCTGGGCATGCGACAGCGGCGCACGTGCCGGCCGGATCGCGAGCTGCACGATCGGCAGGATCGAACCGTCGATGCCATGCTCGCGCAGCCGCGCCTTGAAGCGGGCCCGCTTGTCAGCGGGCAAAGCGGCATAACGTTGCGCGATGTCGAAATTTTCTTGACTTGCGTCGATAGGCATGGGGTGTCTCAAGGTCTCAATCCAGTTCGGCCAGCAGCTGTTTCATCGTGTCGCGTTGGGCGGCTTGCGCCACCTGGGTTTGCGCTTCTCCATCGGACGCCTCGCGCAGCGACTCCGCGAGCCGCGCGACGGTGGCTTGCGCGAGCACGGCGGCGAGCGGCACGGTTTGCTGCAAGGCGCGCGTGAGCCGCGCGGCGATCTGTACCGCGAGCAGCGAATGGCCGCCGAGGGCATAGAAGTTGTCGTGCACGAATACCGTCGGCACGCCGAGCACGTCCTGCCAGATCTCGGCGATCGTCTGCTCGACCGGATTGCGCGGCGCGATCGCGGGCGCGTCGGCCGGCGGCGCGGGCGGCGGCAACGCGCGGAGGTCGAGCTTGCCGTTGGGCAGCATCGGCAAGCGCTCGAGCATGACGAAGGCGCCCGGCATCCACGC
Source organism: Paraburkholderia sediminicola (assembly GCF_046026855.1). Taxonomy (GTDB): domain Bacteria; phylum Pseudomonadota; class Gammaproteobacteria; order Burkholderiales; family Burkholderiaceae; genus Paraburkholderia; species Paraburkholderia sediminicola_A. The sequence goes on from NZ_JAQQET010000036.1 coordinate 32,128, forward strand.
TTCGGGCAAGCGTGCGCTCAGCGCCTGGGTGAGCGACTCGGTTTCGACCGCGCCAACCACATAGGCGATCAGGCGCTGATGCTCGCCTTCGCCATGCAGCGCGACGAGTGCCTGCGTGACGCCCACGCAACTGCGCAGCGCGGCTTCGATCTCACCGGGTTCGATACGCTGGCCGCGCAGCTTGATCTGCTGGTCGATCCGGCCGAGAAACTGCACCGTGCTGTCCGCGCCGAAGCGGCACAGGTCGCCGGTTCGGTACAGACGCGCGCCGGGCGAGCCGTCCGGATCGGGCACGAACTGCGTGGCCGTCAGACCTGGCCGCCCCAAGTAACCGCGCGCGAGACAGTCGCCGCTGATGCACAGTTCGCCGATGCCGCCGTGCGGAACCCGCAACCCGTCGTCATCGAACAGTGCGACGCCGCGCCCCGGATAGGGACGTCCGATCGGCACGATCACGTGCGCCTCGTCGGCGGCGCCGGTGCGGTGATAGAGCGCCGCGACCGCGGTCTCCGTCGGACCGTAGAGGTTGTCGACGCTAATCGCCCCGAGCGGGCCGGCGCGCCAGCGGGCGAGCGTATCGCCGGCCAGCGCCTCACCGCCGACGGTGATCTGCCGCAAGGCCCGCAACGCTGCGGCGGGCGGTGCCGCGCGCTGCCATTGCTGCCACAACGAGGTGGGAATGCGCGCGAACGTGACACCGGCGTCGACGAGCGTCGCGTTCAGCGTATCGATGTCCCACGCGTCAGGGCCGCGCATTTCGACACGACCGCCTTGCAGCAGCGCGGGCAGCAGCTCGTGCAACGCGACGTCGAAATTGATCGTCGACGATTGCAGCACAACGTCGCCGGCGCCGATCCTGTAGACGGACTGGAAGTCCGCCAGATGCAGGCTCAATGCACGGTGACTGAGCGCGACGCCCTTGGGCTTGCCGGTCGATCCGGAGGTGTAGATCACATAGGCGAGTTGCTCCGGCTTGATCGGCTGATGCCAGCCGGCCGGCGCCGTGTATTCTCCACTCGTGACGGTGTGGTCCGCTTCGGCAGCGTCGGCGGCATCGATGCGGATCACCTCGCGTCCGGCGAACAGCGCGCCCAATTGTGCGATGCAGGCGGCGTCGGCAACTACGTGGCGCACGTCGGCATCATCGAGCATGCCGGCCAGACGCTCGCGCGGGTAGGTCGGATCGAGCGGCACGTACGCACCACCGGCCTTCCAGATGCCGAACAGCGCAGCCGGCAGACCGACGCCGCGCGTCACGCACACGCCGACGCGCTGATCGCCGCGCAGGCCGGCGTGCTTGAGCCGCGCGCCGATGCGGTTGCTCCAGTCGTCGAGCTGGCGGTAGCTCAACGTGGCGCCGCGGCACGCGAGCGCGATGGCGTCCGGCTGGCGGGCGGCGCGTGCGCTGAAGCGCGGCATGACAGGTTCGAAGTCGTAACGGCGTTGCGGCTGCGAGTCGAGCGTCTCGCCGGACAGCGCGATGTCGCCGAGTCGTGCGGTGCGACGGCCATGCGCCGGGTCGTGCGCATTGTCAGGACCCACGACGGCGGCGGTCAGTTGCGTCAGGATCCGCTCGTAGTCCACGGCGAGCCGTTCGATCGTCGAGCGGTCGAAACGCTCACCGTCCCACGCCCATTGCAGATCGAGCCGCTCGCGTGGCAGCACGGCGAGCGTCAGCGGGTAATGCGTGCGGTCGGCGCTCTGCAGGGCGCGAATCGTCAGGCCGTCGCCGTCCGCTTCAAGCGCGCGATCGAGTGGATAGTTTTCGAATACGAACAGCGTGTCGAACAGGTTGTCGCCACTGCGGCCGGTCCATTGCTGGATGCGCGTGATCGGCGTGTGCTCGTGCTCGCGCAAGGCATGGTTCAGCGCATGCAGCTCGCGCAGCCAGTCGGTGATCGGCGCGTCGGCGGGGGCGTCGACCCACAGCGGCACGCTGTTGATGAACAGCCCCATCATCTGCTCGACACCGGGCAGGTCAGCCGGACGGCCGGACACGGTCACGCCGAAGGCGGCGCGATGACGGCCGCCGTAGCGTGCGAGCAGGATCGCCCACGCGCCTTGCATCAGCGTGTTCAAGGTCACCTGGGCGTGCTGCGCAGCTTGCAGCAGTCGGATGCGCAGGCTGTCGGCGAGGCGCGTCGACCAGTCATGTGAGCCTGGCTCGCGCTGTTGCGGACGCCCGAGGCTGGGCGCGAGCAAGGCCGCGTCGTCGGCGTGGCTCGCCAGGGTGCGCCACCAGTCGGCATGATCGCGGGTGGCGGTGTCGTGCGCGAGCCAGCGGACATAGTCGCGATAGGGGGCAACAGGCGCAACCGGCGCGGTGGAAGCGCTGGTCGCGAGCCGCGTTGCGCTTGCGCCGCGCTGCGTGCGGGCTCGATAAGTTTGCGACAGCGCGTTGAGCAACTGCGCGCTGCTCCAGCCGTCGAGCAATGCGTGGTGGCTGGTCCACACCAGATCGTGCGCAGCGTCGGGCCGTGCAAACAGCGCGACGCGCATCAACGGCGCGCGGCCCGGATCGAAGTCACTGCGTAGGTCGGCGGCGAGCCATTGCGCGAGGCGCGTACCGTAATCCGCAGCGTGGGCGCGCCAGTCATGCGTCGTGAACGGCACGTCGGCATGTCGATGCACCACCTGAAGCGGGCCGCTTTCCTGGCCGAGTTCGAAATGCGTTCGCAGCACCGGGTGCTGGTCGAGCATGTCCTGCCACGCAGCGAGTAACGCGCGTGGATCGAGTGCGCCGTCGAGCGTCAGCCGCAACTGGTTCAGATACATGCCCGCGCCGGCCGTCAGCAGGCTATGAAACAGTAGGCCTTGCTGCAGCGGCGTCGCCGGATAGATGTCTTCGATGTCGCTGAGCGGCAGCCGCATCGCCTCCAGCGTGCGCTGGCCGATACGCGCGAGCGGGAAGTCAGCGGCGGTGGCGCCGGCCGGTGAATCGACGCAATGTGCGATGAGTTCGCGCAGCGTCTGCGCGGTGCGTGCGGCGAGGCGTTCGACTGCGGCCGCGTCCAGCACGTCAGGGCTGAAGCGCCAGTGAAGATCGAGCACGCCGTCCACCACCAGCGCGGTGATGTCCAGCAGGTGGTCCATCGTGTCGGCGCCCGCGAGCGGCGCACCGGCAGAGTCGTGAGAAAAGTGCAGACGTGGGGCGCCATCCTGTGAATTCGTCGCGTGACTGCCGGCGAGCGCCTGATCGAACTGGCCGAGATAGTTGAAGCGAACCTGAGCGCCTGGCCAGGCCACGAGTGCCGCCTGGCACTCGGCGCCGGCCGTGCCGTCGAGCGTGCCGTTTCTGCCGGCCTCGCGCAGACGGCCGAAATTGAGCCCTTGCTCCGGCACGGCGCGTAACGTTTCTTTTACCGCGATCAGTGTCGCCGCCGGCGTCTGTGCGCGCGGCAAGGCGAACGGATATTGAACCGTGAACCAGCCTACCGTTCGGTCGAGATCGACTGTGTCGAACGACGTGCTGCGGCCGTGTGCTTCGAGATCGATCAACACCGGCGTGTCATTGTTCGACGACGCGCCGAGCGTTTGCGCGAGCGCCGCAAGCAGCAGATCGTCAGGACGGGTGCGGTATGCGTGCGACGTGTGTTGCAACAGACGGCGCGTGCTGTTTGCATCGAGTTCGATGCTGACCGTGCGGCTCGCGGCGAGACTGCGATCGATCATGTCCGGGGCGCGCTCGCGGACGAGGCCATCCGGCAACGCACGTTGCTCAGTCGTGAGCGTGTGCGCCCAATAGTCGAGTTCTGCGGCGGCCGGTGCGGGACCGTTCGCCTGGGCGTCGACCCACGCGCTCCAGGGCGTCGTGAGGGAGGGCAACGGTTGGTCGGCGTAGAGCGCCTGCAGGTCATCGAGCAGAACACGCCACGACACGCCGTCGACGGCGAGGTGATGAATCGCGATCAGCAGACGGCGACTTGAGCCCGCTTCGAAATAGCCTGCGCGCAACAGCGGACCGTGCTCGATGTCGAGACTTTGCTGGATCGCCGTGCCTTGCTGCGCCAAAGCGTTGTCCCAGTCGGCGGGATCGAGTGCGATGTGGCGCAGCAGTGCAGCGTCCTCGCGAGCGACCACACGCTGTTGCCAGGCTTGGGCGTCGCCGTCGCGTGTAAAGCGCAGTCGGAGCGCATCGTGGCGCTGGACCAGCGCGGTGAGCGCATCGCTGAGGCGGTCGGGGTCGAGCGCCTCGGCGGCGTCGAGCAGCACGGACTGATTCCAGTGCGACTCGCCATCCGGACGCTTTGCGAAGAACGCTGCCTGAATCGGCGTCAATGGCAGCGCGTCGTGGCGCTCGGCGGCGCGGCTCGTCTCATCAGCGCAGGCGGTCATGAGCTGGGCCTGTTGCGCGATGGTCGGATGCTCGAAAATCTGTTTAGGCGTGAGATGCCAGCCGGCGCTGCGTACGCGCGAAATCAGTTGTAGGCTCAGGATCGAATCGCCGCCGGCCTCGAAGAAGTTGACGGTGACGCTGGCCACGGGATGGCCGAGCACGCTCTGCCAGATCTCGAGCAGGGTTGCCTCGCGCGGCGAGCGAGGCGCGACCACCGGCGTGTCGTCGTCCTGCCATACGGGTTCAGGCAGCGCACGCCGGTCGAGCTTGCCGCTGGGCGTGAGAGGCAGCGCAGCGAGCGTGACGATCGCCGAGGGCAGCATGTGCGCCGGCAACGAACGGGCGAGCTGGGTTCTTAGCGTGCTGGTATCCGCTTCGCCGGTGATGTAGCCGACCAGACGCTGCTGCGCGCCTTCGCCCCGGATTGCAACAGCGGCGTTTTTCACACCGTCGCATGCACAGAGCGCGGCTTCGATCTCGCCAGGCTCGATCCGGTAACCGCGCAGCTTGACCTGCTGGTCGAGCCGGCCGAGCGGTTCGGGACGGCCGTCGTCGCGCAGCCGGCAGAGGTCACCAGTGCGGTAGAGGCGTGCCCCGGGCGGGCCGTCTGGATCGGGCACGAAGCGCTCGGCGGTGAGGCCCGGACGGCGCAGATAGCCGCGCGCGAGATTGCTGCCGCCGATGCACAGCTCGCCGAGTCCGCCGTCAGGTACGGCGAGTCCGTGCGGGTCGATCACGCGCAGCACCGTTTCGGGCAACGGATCGCCGTGGGTGATGGGCTGAGCGGTGAAGACCTGGGCGCCGGCCGAATAGATCGTGGTCTCGGTCGGGCCGTACAGATTCCACAAGGCCACGCCACGCGCGATCAGCGCAGCGGCGAGATCAGGGTGCAGCGGTTCGCCGCCGCTCAGACCGAGCAGCGGACGGTGCGGCACGGACAGATCGGCCCGCCAGCCGGCTTCGAGCAGCATGCGCCAGCCGCTGGGGGTGGCCTGGAATACGGTGGCGCGGCTGGCCTCGAGGCGCGCGGCGAGTGCGATGCCGTCACGGGCGGTGTGCGAGGAGACGAGTTCGAGCGGCACGCCACGCACGAGCGGCAGACAGAACTCGAGCAGCGAGATGTCGAACACGGGCGCCGATTCGCTGAGCCAGAGGTCGCCATCGCGCAGGCCGGGTCGCAGATCGATACTGGCGACGAGACGGTCGAGCGCACCGTGGGTGACGCCGACGCCTTTGGGCTTGCCGGTGGAGCCGGAGGTGTAGATGACGTAGGCGAGCTGGTCGGGGTGGATGGGGGGGAGCGGTTGCGCGCTGCGATCGGAATGGGAGCGGGAAGTCGGAGCCGGAGCCGCAGAGACAGTCGAAGCAGAGCGGAAAGCAGAAACAGAAGCGGAAGCCGCGTCGCTCCGCACTGCGGCCACGTCCACCACCTCACGCCCGGCAAATGCCGCACGCCTGTGCTGATCGGCAACCACACCGGCACCGGCAACCGCACCTGGATCGGCATCGGCCACCACATGCAGCACCTGCGCGTCATCGAGCATCGCGGCGATGCGTTCGGCCGGATATGACGGATCGACGGGCAGATAGGCTGCGCCGGCCTGCCACACGCCGAGCATCGTGGCGAGCAGCGCGGGCCCACGCGCGACGCAGACGGCCACGCAGGCATCGCGCCGCACGCCGTTATTCACGAGACGCTGGGCGATGGCCGAAGCCCAGTGAAGCAGTTCGCGATACGTGAGACTTTCATGCTCACCGGTGAGCGCAACGGCATCGGGCCGTAGTGCACCGGCCTGCACAATACGCTGGACCACCGGCACAAAAACATGACCCGCCAGCGGCATCGCGTCGCGTTTCGACGAACTCAAGCTCAACGAACGCAATTCGATCTCAGGCTGCGCAATCACCTGATCGACCAGTTCGACGAAGTGGTCCGCCATCCGTTCGATCGTCGACGTCGCGAAAATGTCGTCGGCGAAATCGAAGTGCAGACGCACATGATCCGCCGCGCCGGTGACGTCGAGTTTCAGATCGAACTGCACCGCATCCGCTTGCGCATCGCGCGCCTCGATCCGCAAGCCGGGCAGCGCTTGCGTCGGCGCTGCCGCCTGCTGATAGTTGAACATCACCTGAAACAGCGGCGTTGTGTTGCGTTCACGGTTCGGCTGCAACGCTTCGACGAGCCGCGCAAACGGCAGGTCCGCGTGTGCATGCGCGTCGAGCGAGCGCTGCCGGACGTGCGCGATCAGCGCGGCGAACGTGTCCGCGCGGCTGACGTCCGCCGTCATCACCAGTGTGTTCACGAAGCAACCGATCATCCGTCCAGTCTCGACTTGCGTGCGGCCCGTGACCGGCACGCCGACGCGGATCTCGTTCTGTCCGCCATAGCGTTGCAACAGGACGTCGAGTGCCGCGAGCATCACGATAAAGAGGCTGGCCAGCTGCGAATCGGCGAGATGACGCAGCGCCTGCATCCGCGCGGTGTCGAGTGTGCGGACGGCGCGGCCGAGTCCTCGCCGCCGTTGTGCCGAGCGCGGCTGTTGGAGGGGCAGTTCAAGTACGGGATCGGTTTCGCCGAGCAAGTCGCGCCAGTAGCCGAGCTGGCGCGCGAGCGCTGTGTCGTCGGCATGCAGTCGTTGCCAGCGCGCGTAATCGCCGTATTGCACGCCCAGTTCGGGCAGCACGGCGTCGGTGTCGGCGTGTTCCAGCGCCGCGCGATACAGCGTGATCAGTTCGTCGATCAGCAGATCGACCGACTCGCCGTCAGCGATGATGTGATGCAGGGCGAGATGCAGCACATGGTGCTCGGCGTCGATGTGAATCAGCGTGACGCGCAGCAGCGGATCGCCAGTCAGATCGAACGGCGAACGCGCGGCATCGCTCAGTAACGACGCGACACCGGACTCGCGTGTGTCCGGCGCACGCGCACGCAGATCGTGCGCCGTCCATGTGTAGCGCGGCGCGGCATGAACCTCCTGATAGCCGACACCATCCTCTTCGCCGAACGACGTGCGCAATGCCTCGTGCCGCAGCGACAGCGCGTCGAAGGCGCCATGCAACGCGATGGCGTCGAGCGCCCCGTGCAGATTCACCGCACACGTGATGTTGTAGGCGGTGTCCTGTGGATCAAATTGCCAGAGGAACCAGAGTCGTTCCTGGGCATGCGAAAGCGGCACGCAGGTCTGCGCAGCCGGACGCCGCACGAGCGGTTGTCGCAGCGGCTGCCCGTCAGGATGCCCGCTGGCAATCGCCGCTTCCAGTTGAGCCGCGAGCGTGCCGAGCCGCGGATGATCGAAGAAGATGCGCAAGGGCAGTTGCACGTCGAAGGCCTGTTCGATTCGTGCCGCAAGCTTGACCGCCAGCAACGAATGACCCCCGCGGGCAAAGAAATCGTCATCGGCATCGACATGGGCGACACCGAGCACCTCGCGCCAAAGGTCGGCGAGGCGTTGGCCGGCCGGCGATAGCGATGGCAATGACGCGTCGGCGTTCGCACCGTCAATCGCACGGTTGGCGCCGAATGCCGCGTCGTCCGGTGCGGGCAACGCGTGGCGATCGAGTTTGCCGTTGATCGTGAGCGGCAGCGCGTCGAGCACGACGTAGGCCGACGGCACCAGATGCGCGGGCAAATGTGCGACGGCATGGTCGCGCGCGGACTGACGCAGCGTATCCGCACTGCGGCGTGCGACCAGATACGCGATCAACTGCGCTCCGAGTTGCGGATGCTGGCGCGCGATCACTTCAGCTGACGCGATATCCGGATGGCTCAGCAACGCCGCGCGCACTTCGCCGGGTTCGATACGAAACCCGCGCAACTTCACTTGCGCATCGTTGCGGCTGAGATAGGCGAGGTCGCCGTCCGGCAGTCGCCGCGCAACGTCGCCGGATCGATACAAACGCGTGCCGGGCAGGCCGAACGGATTGGGAACGAAACGCTCGGCTGTCAGCGCGGGACGATTCGCATAGCCACGCGCGAGGCCGGCGCCGCCGACATACAGTTCGCCCTTCGCGCCTGGCGGCACCGGGTTCAGGTCGGCATCGAGCAGATGCAATTGCAGATCGTCGAGCGCGCTGCCGATGGGGCTCAAAAGCGCCTGCGTCGTGCCGTGAATATCGCTATCGCGCAATACACGATGCGTGACGTGCACGGTCGTTTCGGTAATGCCGTACATGTTGACGAGCGCCGGCGCATGCGCGCCGCGCGCGCGATGCCATGCGGCGAGCGCCGCGGGTTCGAGCCGTTCGCCGCCGAATACGATCACGCGCACATTTGCGAAGGATTCGGAGGCTGCGAGGTCGGCCTGCATCAAGGCATCGAAAGCGGACGGCGTCTGGTTCAACACCGTCACGCGTTGTTCACACAGCAGGCGCTGCAGCGCAGCCGGTTCGCGCGTTGTCCAGTACGGTACGACGACGAGCCTGCCGCCATGCACCAGCGCGCCGAACAGTTCCCACACCGAGAAGTCGAATGCGTGCGAATGGAATAGCGTCCAGACGTCGTCGGAGCCGAAATCGAACAGCGCAGCCGTGCTGTCGAACAGGCGCGCCAGATTCACGTGCGTGACGCCGACGCCTTTTGGCCGCCCGGTCGATCCGGACGTATAGATCACATAGGCGAGTTGTTCGGGATGCGGCGCCGCTTGCAGTGGCAGGGCCCCCGCGTCGGTGGCTTCGAGGCCTTGTAACGCCGCCGCGTCGACGATCGCCACGCCGTGCTCCGCAGCCCATGCGCCGAGCGACACGACGCCCTCGGCATCCGCGACGATGCAGCGTACGTTCGCATCGAGCAGCGTGTCGTGCAGGCGTTCGGGCGGATAGCGCGGATCGAGCGGCACATAGGCCGCACCGGCTTTGAGAATACCCAGCGCGCCTGCGACGAGCGCAAGCGAGCGGCCCGTGCAGAGGCCGATGCGGACATCGGGCGCGAGCGTCGTGCCGGTTCGTTCGGCGATGCACCGGCCAATCCGGTTCGACCAGCTATCGAGTTCGCGGTAAGTCAAGGCGCCGGTCTCGCCAGTCACGGCCTCTGCATCGGGCCGTGAGCGCACGTGGTCGGCGATTCGCTGCAAGACATCGCGCGGGGCGTGAGCTTGCTGCGTGGTTTCTGTCGCCGGCGTGGGTAGTGACGTCTGCGCAGTGTCGCTTAGGCACAGGTCGGCGATGCAAAGACTCGTGTCGCATGCCAGTTGCCCGAGCAGTTCGACATAGTGGTCGGCGAGGCGTTCGATTGTCGCGGCGTCGAAGCGGTCGGACGCATAGACGATGTTCAGCCGCGCGCCGTGATCGTGTTCGACGACGTTGAACGACAGGTCGAATTGCGCGGCGCCGGTTTCGATTTCGCGCGTCGTGATGCTCAAACCCGGCAGCGACAACAATGCCGCGCGATCGCTGCGCTGCATGCTGAACATCGCGTGAAAGAGCGGAGTGTCGTCGTTGTGCGAAGTCTGCAGCGACCGGACCAGGCGCGCGAACGGCAGAGCGCGATGCGCCTGGGCGTCGAGCAAGGTCTGACGCGTCTGCGCGAGCAGCGAGCCGAAGGGCAGGTTGCCCGCCAACTGCTGGCGTACTACCAGTGTGTTGACGAAAAAGCCGATCAGGTTTTCGGTTTCGACACTGTCGCGTCCGCTCGACGGCACACCGATGCGCAGATCGCTCTCGCTGCTATACCGGTACAACAGCGTGCCGAAGGCTGCCAGCAGCGCCATGAAAAGCGTCACGCCTTGCGCGGCCGCTTGTGTCTGCAAGCCTGCTAGCAGCGCCGCGTCGATCTCGCGCCGTACACGGCCGCCCGCCTCGCTCGGCTGATGCGCGCGCGGGCGGTCGAACGGTAACGGGGAAGGCGGCGTGTGCATGCCGAGTTGCGCGCGCCAGTAGTCGATGTGCGTTTGCAGCGCGTCGCCGTCGAGCCATTCGCGTTGCCATGCGGCGCAGTCGCGAAATTGCAGCGTGGGCGCGGCGGTTGGCGCTAGCCCTTCGCTCGATGCCTGCCGATAGGCGTGTGCCAATGCGCGGATCAACACGGTCATCGAATGCCCGTCGGTGACGATGTGATGCAGGGTCAGCAGCAGGACGTAACGCGTGGGGCCGATGCGGAACAGGTCGGCTCGCAGCGGCGGACCGGCTTCGAGGTCGAACGGTTCGACGGTTGCTCGGCGCAGCGCGGCATCGAGTGTTGCATCGAGCGCGGCGGGGTCGGTGCCGCGCAGATCATGCAGGCGACAAGCGGGCCGTGGCGCGCCTTCCGCCGTCTGTCGCAGTTCGCCATCTGCGCGCTGGAAGAAGCGCGTGCACAGACTCTGATGTTGCTGCGCGACGCTGGCTAGCGCGTGATCGAGCGCTGCGGCGTCGAGTTCGCCGTCGAGTTCGATCGCGCCCGGCATGTGATATGCCGGGTTGTCCGGTTGCAGTTTCCACAGGAACCACAGGTGCTCCTGTTCGAACGACAGCGGCGCATCGTCGCCGGACGCGGCACTTTGCGCGATGGGCACGATCGGCAACGCCGCCGGATCGATGTGCTGTGCGGCCACACGTCGCCGGAAAGCGGCGCGCCGCTCGGGCGGCAGCGCGGCGTAACGGAGCGAGATGGCCTGCATCTGCGGAGTCGGTTGGGTCATAAAGTCAGAATCGGTGTCGGGTCGGTGAGCCATGGCGTTCCTCGGTTACTCGAGGTCCGCCAGCAGTTGGCTTAGGGTGGCGGCGTCGGTTTGTGTCGCGTCGACTTGCGCGTCATCGGCGTCGAGATAATCGGCGAGCCCGCGGATTGTTGGATGACGGAACAGCATGGCAAGCGGCACGTTGCGCGCGACCATCTTGTTGATGCGTGCGGCGACGCGCACGCCGCTGATCGAATCGCCGCCGGCTTCGAAGAAGTTGACGGTGACGCTGGCCACGGGATGGCCGAGCACGGTCTGCCAGATATCGAGCAGGGCGGCTTCACGCGGCGAACGCGGCGCGACCACCGGCGTGTCGTCGTCCTGCCATACGGGTTCAGGCAGCGCACGCCGGTCGAGCTTGCCGCTAGGCGTGAGCGGCAGCGCGTCGAGCGTGACGATGGCCGAAGGCAGCATGTGTGCCGGCAGCGAACGGGCGAGCTGCGTTCTCAGCACACTGGTGTCCGCTTCGCCAGTGATGTAGCCGACCAGACGCTGCTGCGCGCCTTCGCCCCTGATCGCCACGGCGGCGTTCTTCACACCGTCGCATGCGCAGAGCGCGGCTTCGATCTCGCCGGGCTCGATCCGGTAGCCGCGCAGCTTGACCTGCTGGTCGAGGCGGCCGAGCGGTTCGGGACGGCCGTCGTCGCGCAGCCGGCAGAGGTCGCCGGTGCGGTAGAGGCGGGCACCTGCCGGGCCGTCTGGATCGGGCACGAAGCGCTCGGCGGTGAGCCCGGGACGGCGCAGATAGCCGCGTGCGAGATTACTGCCGCCGATGCACAGCTCGCCGAGTCCGCCGTCGGGCACGGCGAGTCCGTGCGTGTCGATCACGCGCAGCACGGTATCGGGCAACGGATCGCCGTGGGTAATTAGCTGACGGGTGAAGACCTGGGAGCCGGCCGAATAGATGGTGGTCTCGGTCGGGCCGTACAGATTCCATAAGGACACGCCCCGTGCGATCAGCGCGGCGGCGAGATCAGGGTGCAGCGGTTCGCCGCCGCTCAGGCCGAGCAGCGGACGGTGCGGCGCGGACAGATCGGCCCGCCAGCCGGCTTCGAGCAGCATGCGCCAGCCGCTGGGGGTGGCCTGGAAAACGGTGGCGCGGCTGGCTTCGAGGCGCGCGGCGAGTGCGATGCCGTCACGTGCGGTGTGCGAGGAGACGAGTTCGAGCGGCACGCCACGCACGAGCGGCAGACAGAACTCGAGCAGCGAGATGTCGAACACGGGCGCCGATTCGCTGAGGCAGAGGTCGCCATCGCGCAGGCCGGGTCGCAGATCGATACTGGCGACGAGGCGGTCGAGCGCGCCGTGAGTGACGCCGACGCCTTTGGGCTTGCCGGTGGAGCCGGAGGTGTAGATGACGTAGGCGAGCTGGTCGGGGTGGATGGGGGGGAGCGGTTGCGCGCTGCGATCGGACTGGGAGCGGGAAGCCGAAGTCGGAGAGACAGTCGAGGCAGAGGGGGAAGCAGCGTCGGTCCGCACTGCTGCGACCTCCACCACTTCACGCCCGGCAAACGCCGCACGCCTGTGCTCATCGGCAATCGCATCGGCATCGGCCACCACATGCAGCACCTGCGCGTCATCGAGCATCGCGGCGATGCGTTCGGGCGGATACGACGGATCGACGGGCAGATAGGCCGCGCCGGCCTGCCACACGCCGAGCATCGCAGCGAGCAGAGCCGGCCCACGCGCGACGCAGACGGCGACGCACGCATCGCGCTGCACGCCGTTATTCACGAGACGCCGGGCGATGGCCGAGGCCCAATGAAGCAGTTCACGATACGTGAGACTTTCATGCTCACCGGTGAGCGCAACGGCATCGGGCCGTAGTGCACCGGTCTGCACAATACGCTGCACCACCGGCACAAAAACATGACCCGCCAGCGGCACCGCATCGCGCTTCGGCGAACTCACCGTCAGCGAGCGCAAGTGACGCGGCGCGGCATCCGCCTCCGCCTCGGCACACGTCGCCAACTGATCGAGCAACTCGACATACCCCCGCGACAACCGTTCGACGCCAGGCTGATCGAGCCGCAAACCGTCCCATTCCCATTCGAGCTTAAGCGCGGGTTGCGGCACGACCATCAGCGTAAGCGGATAGTGCGTGCGGCCGACCGACTGCACTGCGCTCACACGCAAGCTGTCGCCCGCATCGTGATCGCCGGCCACATTCAGCGCGTCGAGTGCGGCGTCGAGCGGATAGTTCTCGAACACGAACAGGCTATCGAACAGCGCATCGCCGCTGCGCCCGACCCAGCGCTGTAATTGTGCGAGCGGTGTGTGCTCATAGCGGCGCATCTCGACCGACTGCGCCTGCATGCGGCGCAACCAGCCGCCGACGTCCTCGGCGCCAGGCACGCTCGCCCACACCGGCAAGCTGTTGATGAACAGCCCCAGCATCTGTTCGGCGCCGTTGAGCGATTCGGGCCGCCCGGACACGGTCGTGCCGAACGCCACCTGTTCGCGATTGCCGTGTCGCGCGAGCAGCAGCGCCCACGCGCCCTGCATCAGCGTATTGAGCGTGACGCCGAAAGCGCTGGCGGCCGCGCGCAGACGCGCGTCGCGTGCCGCACCCAGTTCGCGGTCCAAACGATAGGCGCCATTCTGGGGAACTGAGGGTCCCGCGACGGAGGTCGTCAGCAGCGCCGGGTCCTCGCTAGCCGCCGCGGCTGCGGACCACCAGGCGCGGGCGTCAGGTTGAGTCGCGAGCCATTCGACGTAGGCACGATACGGCGTAGCGCGTTGCATCAGTTCGGCGCGCGAGTTGTCCAGCGACGTACCCGACACACCCGACTCACGATACCCTTCACCAATTTCCGCGAGTAACCGCGCGGCGCTCCAGCCGTCGATCAGCGCATGGTGAGTGGTCCAGACCAGATCGTGCGCGCCATCGGGCCGCGCGAACAGATCGACGCGCATCAGCGGCGCACGCGCCAGATCGAAGCCGCCTGCGAGGTCGTCGTGCATCCAGGCGGCGAGTCGCGTTTCGTATGCCGCAGCGGTTTCTTCTCCCGCGCCGTGCACGCCGAACGGCAACTCTACGGCTCGCTCGACGACTTGCCATGCAACGTCGTCGCGCCATTCAAAACGCGTGCGCAGGATATCGTGCCGCGCCACCGCGCGTTGCCAGACGGCCCGCAAGCGCGCGATGTCGAGCGTGCCGGCCAGCGTCAGCCGCCGCTGCGTGACGTACATGCCGCCGCTTCCACCGTTGCCATTCTTGCTGTCGAGCTGGGCCATGCTGTGGAACAGCAGACCCTGCTGCATCGCCGTGGCCGGATAGGCATCCTGAACCTGCAGCGGATCGAAGCCGAGCGCGGTGAGGGCGTGCGCATCGAGCGGCACAACGGTTGCCTCCGACGGTTCGCTGACGCCGGCCGAGCCTTCCCGCACGACCGCGCAGAGCGCGCGCACGGTCGGCTGCGCAAACAGCTCGCGCGACGTGAATACAAGACCCGCACGGCGCGCCTGAGCGACGACCTGAAACGCGCTGATCGAATCGCCGCCGGCCATGAAGAAGTTGTCGTCGATACCGAGCGCCGGTTGGCGCAACACCTGTCGCCAGACATCGAGCAGCGCGTGTTGCAAGGGTGTTTCGGGTGCTGCACTGGCGTCCGCGGACAGATGCTCCACCGGCTCGGGCAGCGCCGCGCGATCAATCTTGCCGTTGCGCGTCAACGGCAACGCGTCGAGCAGACAGATGGCTGCCGGTACCAGCGCGGCCGGCAAGCGGGCGGCAAGAGCCTCACGCAGTTGCTCAGCATCGAGCGTGTCGCCGACCGCATAGCCGATCAGGCGCATCCGCTGCTGCGAATCCGTGCGGCCGATCACCACGGCGTCACGCACACCGGGCAGCGCGCGCAATTGCGCGGCTACTTCGGCGGGTTCGACACGATAGCCACGAATTTTCAGTTGATCGTCGACACGGCCGAGGAATTCAAGCTGACCGTCGTCGAGCCGGCGTGCCTGATCGCCGGTGCGATAGATGCGTGCGCCGGGCACGAACGGATCGGGCACGAATCGACCGGCGGTGAGCGCCGCTTGCCGCCGGTAGCCGCGCGCCAGCGCGACACCGCCTGCGTGGATTTCGCCACGGGCGCCCGGCAGGGCGGGATGACCGTCGGGGTCGAGCAGATAGACGCGTGCGTGGTCGAGCGGGCGGCCAAGCGGCAACCCGCCATCGGCGCCGCGTTCCGACGTCATGATGCCGATGGTCGACTCGGTCGGTCCATAGTGGCCAAGAATGATGCACTCGGGTTGCAGCAGCGAGACGCGCTCGAGCAGTGCACGGGAACTTGTTTCGCCACCCAGCAGCAACGCGCGCTTCGGCAATACCGCGTGCGCATCCGCCGCGTGAAGCAGACCTTCGAGATGGGTCGGCGCGATCTTGAGCAGATCGGCCGGATGCGCGCGGCACCAGTCGGCGTAGGCGTCGGCATCGAAGGCACGCTGATCGTCGATCAACTGCAAGGTCCAGCCCGACCACAACGCCGCCATCAAGGTCGAGTGGCCGAGATCGGCGGCTGGTGTCGACAGATACGCGGCGCTGCGAATGCCGTCGGGCAGGCGTGCGAGCAGCGCCCCGGTGTATGCGGCAAGCGAGCGGTGCGAGACCAGCACGCCCTTCGGCGTGCCGGTCGAGCCGGACGTGTAGATCAGGTAGGCGGCGAGATCGGCGGGCAGGGCGGCCAGCGCCGGCAGCGTGGCCGATGCAACGTGCTCGTCAGGCGTGGAATCGCACTCAGGCGTGCATGCCACCAGCGCCACGTCGCCTGGCCGCCAGTCGACATCGGCGTGAGCGATCAGGCAGTGCGCCCCGGCATCGCGGATTTGCCAGCCGAGCCGCTCGCCTGGCGCGACCGGATCGAACGGCGCATAGACGCCGCCCGCGCGCCACACGGCGAGCATGGCGACGATCAGTTCCGCGCGGCGCGGCAGCACGACGGCCACGGTTGTTTCGGTGCGCACACCGGCTTCGACCAGGCGCGCGGCGAGGGCGCCGGACCGACGCCAGAGCGTCGCCCAGTCGAGCGCATTGGCTTCATCAAGCAGTGCGATCGCGGTGGGCTGGCTGTGCGCATGTTGGGCGATGCGCTTGAGCAGGCCGCCGTGCCATGCTGCAGATGCCGCCGTCTCTGGCGTCGACCGCACCGCCGTGACGTCTTTCGCGTTCCCGGTGACTTGCGCGTCGCTGGGCAGATGCAGTGCGCCGAGCGTGCTTGCGGCATTGGCCGTGAACATCGCGAGCGCTTGCTGCAACTGCGCGAGCAGACGCCGCACGGTCGCGCCGTCGAAACGCTGCGATTGCGCGGCGAGCGTCAGCGTCAATTCATCGCCCGGCACCGCGATCAGACTCAGTGGGAAATGATTGCGGCCGTCGTGAGCATGACCGTCCGCGCCGGTGGCGAGCCGTTCGATCGCGAGGCCATGCACGAGTGGGGCGCGCAGTGACGCATCGAGCGGATAGTTCTCGAATACGAAGATGCTCTCGAACAAGGGTTCGCCCGCGGCGCCGGTAATCTCGCGCTGCAATTGCGCGAGCGGCGTCTGCGCGAGTTCCTGCAACGCGAGATTGCGCGATTGCAGTGCCGCCAGCCAGGCGTGCACCGTCATAGTAGGCGGTAGTTCAACTGACAGCGGCAAGGTGTTGATGAACAGGCCCACCGTTTCGCCGGCGCCTGGCCAGCCGTCGCCGCGGCCCGACACGGTGACGCCGAACGAGACCTCGCGCCGGTTCGCATGACGCGACAGAAGCCATGCCCACGCACCCTGGATCAGCGTGTTCAACGTGACACCGGCAGCGCGAGCGAACTGTTCGGCCTGCCCAGTTAGTGCTTGCGGCAGCCGCACGGTGTGTTCGAGCGGCTGCCCGTGGTCGACGCTGTCGGGCAGGCTAGCGTCAGCGTGTGAAGCGTGTGGCGTGCGTAAAACGTGCGGAATGTGCAACGAGGCCGCCAGCGGCAGCGGCGTGCGCGACCAGTCCGCGAGCAGCGGACGCCATTGCGCCAGCGCATCGCCTTCGCGATTCTGTTGTTCGAGCCAGCGCACATAGTGGCTGAATGCGGGCGCGGCGTTTGACGTGGGCGTCGAGGAGGCGCGGCTCAGTGCGGCGTCGTACGCTTGCAGCACATCGCGCAGCACGAGCCCGATGCTCCAGCCGTCGAGTTGCGCGTGATGGAAACGCCACACGAACCAGCGGCATTGCGTGCCGCGCTCGATCAACAGCAATTGCGCGTGCGAAGCCTGCGCAAAATCGAAACCGCGTGCCTGCACCTCGCGCCATTGCGCAGCCAATGCGTCGCGCGCGTCGCCTTCAGTCAGATGAAGCCAGTCGAGCGACTGCACGTCGACGGCCGCGTGTTTGCGCACCAGTTGCACGGGCGCGTCGAGGCCGTCCCAACGGAAATCGGTACGCAGCGCGGGATGCCGGTCGATCACGCTTTGCCACGCGGCGGCAAACGCGGCGGCCGCGAATGGCCCGTTCAATTCGAACACGCGTTGCAGATAGTAGGGGTCGCGCGCCGAACGTTGAGCGAGCGATACCAGGCCTTGCTGCAGCGGCGTCGCGACACACAGGTCCTGCAGCGCCGCGCGTTGAGTTGCCGTCAATTGCAGTGCGTCGCTCAATGCGGCATCAAGTGCTTCGTCAAGCGACGCGTTCCCGGGCGTAGCGACAGGGTTCGGCGCGCTTGCAGCCGCGCGGGCGACAGGCATGGCGACTCGCGCCAACTGCTCGACGGTCGGGTTCTGGAACACCTGCTTTGGTGTAAGCGCAAGGCCTGCGTCCAATGCGGCCCCGACCATCCGCAGACTGACGATCGAATCGCCCCCCGCGGCGAAGAAATCCGTCGTGACACCGAGCGCAGCGGACGGCAGCAGCGTGCGCCAGATCGTCAGCAACTGCGCTTCGAGCGCATTGCGCGGCGCGATCAACGCGGCGGCATCGGCGGCGGGCGCGGGCAGGCTGCGCCGATCGAGCTTGCCGCTGGGCGTGAGCGGCAGCGCATCGAGTACGACCCACGCGGACGGAATCAGCGGCGCCGGCAGACGCTCGGCCAGCGCGCCACGCCATTGCGCGTGATCGGCCACGTGACCGTCTGCACAAACTACATACGCGACCAGATGCGGCGTGTCACCGTCGTGGCGCAAGACCACGGCTGCGTCGCGTACCTCGTCCAGCGTGCGCAGCGCGGCTTCGATTTCGGCCGGCTCGATCCGGTGTCCGCGCAATTTCAATTGCTGATCGAGGCGGCCCAGATAATCGAGACCGCCGTCGTCGCGGCATCTGCACAGGTCGCCGCTGCGATAGAGCCTTGCACCTGGCGCGCCGAACGGGTCCGGCACGAAGCTCGCCGCGGTCAAGGCCGCGCGGCCGAGATAACCGCGCGCGAGGTTGTCGCCGCCGATACATAACTCACCCACTGCGCCGGATGGCGTCGGCAAGCCGTCCTGATCGAGTACGCGCATCGCGGTATTGTGCAGTGCCGCGCCCAGCGTGATGGGCGCGGCGGTTGTTACCGGCGCCATGCTCGACCAGATCGTCGTCTCGGTTGGGCCGTACATATTGGACAGGGTCACACCGCGTTCGAGCAGCGCGGCGGCCAGGTCGGCCGGCAGTGCCTCGCCGCCGCATAGCGCCTGCAGCGGGCCGCGCAAGACGTGGCCGGCGCGCGCTTCGCTGTCGAGCAGCATGCGCCAGCCTGCGGGCGTCGCCTGCATGACGGTGGCGCCGCTCTGCTGTACTAACCGCAGCAGGCGGGCGCCGTCGAGCACGGTGTCGCGCGAGGCGAGTTCGACGCGCGCGCCGCGCGTGAGTGGCAGATGCAGCTCCAGTCCGGCGATGTCGAACGACAACGTGGTCACACTGAGCCAGACGTCGCTGTCGTCGAAATCGAGGCGCGCGGCGACGCTCGCGAGCAGGCGATCGAGACTTGCGTGCGTCACGCACACGCCCTTCGGCTCGCCAGTCGAGCCGGATGTGTAGATCACATAGGCGGCCTGCTGGGGTTCGATCGGCTGCGGCCAACCCTGCGACGCTTCGCCTTGCACGTCGCTGACGCGCACCAGCGTGCGGCCGGCGAGGCAATCGGCGAGGCGGGTGGCGCTGGTGTCGTCGGTGACGACGAGATCGACGCCGGCATCGTCGAGGATGCGGCGCAGACGGTGCGGCGGATGATGCGGGTCGAGCGGCACATAGGCGGCGCCCGTTTTGGTGATGCCGTACAGACCGGCGACCATCGCGTTCGAGCGTTCGACGCACAGGCCGATTCGTTGCTCCGCTCGCGCGCCGAGTGACTTGAGGCGGCGGCCGATGCGGTTCGACCAGGCATCGAGCGCGGCATAGCTCAGCACGTCGCCTTCGCAACCGAGGGCGGGTGCCGCCAGTTTGCGTGCGGCCTGCGCGGCGAGGCGCGCGCCGATCGGCTGGAAGCGATGGCCGGCGACGCGGCGCAGCACCTCACGCGACGCCTCGGCGGCCGCGTTGCCGCGCGGCATGATGTTGCCGACTGCCGGGTCGTCGGCATCGCTCAGTGCGGCGAGCACGTCGCGCCAGTCGTCGGCGAGTTGCGAGAGTAGCGGCGCGGCGATCCGCGCGCCATCGGCGAGCCAGACGACACGGCCTTGCGCGTCGTTCGAAACCAGCATGGTCAGCGGATAGTGGGTGCGTTCGGTCGATTCGACCGTGCTCACGCTCAGACTGCCGAAGCGGCCGCGCAGCGCGGCGTCGACCGGATAGTTTTCGAACACGAGCAGGCTGTCGAACAGCGCGTCGCCGCTCTTGCCGCTCCAGTGCTGCAGATCGGCCAGCGACGTATGCTCGGCCTGGTGGCGCTCCGCCTGCGCGGTATGCAGCGTGGACAACCACGCCGATACGCGTTGCGCGGCCGGCACTTCGATCCATGTGGGCAAGCTGTTGATGAAGAGGCCGACCATCCGGCCGGCGCCCTGCAACTGCGCGGGACGTCCCGCGACCGTGCTTCCGAACGCGACGTGGCGGCGATTGCCGCGCCGCGCGAGCACGAGTGCCCAGGCAGCCTGCACCAGCGTATTGACGGTGACGCGATGGCGCTGCGCGGCTTCACGCACCCGCGCGACGAGTGTCTCGCCCAGTTGCTGCGTAAGCGTCAGCGAAGCGCCGTGTTCGCGCGTGGCGCCGGCTGCCAGCGGCTGATGCTGCAGCAAGGTCGCCGGTTCGGGATGGCGGGCGAGTTGCGCCAGCCACCAGTCGCGTGGCGGCGTCTGCGCGGACAGCCATTCCACGTAGCGGCGATATGGCAAGACTTCGGGCTGCGGCAACGGCTGCCCGGCGACGCGCGCGACGTAATCGTCGGCGATCTCGCTCAGCAGTTGCGCGCTGCTCCAGCCATCGAGCAACGCGTGATGAATCGTGCGGACCAGATCGTGACGGCCGTCCGGGCGCGTGAAAAGCGCAAGACGAAGAAGCGGCGCGTGGGCTGGATCGAAACCGCGTTGACGGTCGGCGTCGCACCAGGCTTGCAGGTCGCGCTCATAGTGCGCCGGCTCGCAGGCGGACCAGTCGCATTCGACGAATGGCAGCTCGGCGGTGCGCTGCACGAGTTGCAACGGATCGGCGCCGGCGGGTATGACGAAACGCGTGCGCAGAATGTCGTGACGCGCGAGTGCGGCGGCCCATGCCTCGCGCAGTGCGTCACGATCAAGCGGGCCGTCGAGCGTCAGCCGCAACTGATTGACGTAGAGGCCGTGGCCGCCGTCCATCAGCGCGTGAAACAGCAGGCCCTTTTGCAAGGGCGTGGCCGGGTAGATATGCTGGACGTTTGCGGCGTCGAGCCGGAGCGCATCGAGCGCGGGCTGATCGAGTCGCGCGAGCGGGAAGTCGGCGGCATCGAGCGGTACGTCACCCTTCATGCTGCGCGCAGCGAGTGCGACGAGTTGCGCCTCGAAATCGGTTGCGAGCCCATGTGCGACGTTCGGCGCGATCTGCGCGGGGTCGTAGCGCAGTGTGGCCGTCAAACGGCCATTCGACACCCACGCATTGATATCGAGCGCATAGTCGAGCGGCGTGTGGCCGGCAATCGCGGCGCCGAGCGGCTCGTCGAGTGCGAACGAAAGCAGACCCGCGAGCGCGCCGGTTTGCGGCAGACTCTGATCGAAGCGGCCGAGATAGTTGAAGCTGATCCGCGGCTTGGCGAGCACTTCGGCGAAACGCTCGCGCACGTGGTGCCAGTTCACGCCGCGTGACGGAATGGCGCGCAAGGTGCGGGTCGCCGCGACGAGCGGATCGCTCCGCAGATCGAACCATGCCGGATAGCGCGTGGTGAACCAGCCGACCGTGCGGCTCGTGTCGTGCGTGGCGTTGCCGCTTTCATGTGTGCCTGTCTGGACGTCGTGCGGATCGCTACTGTGAACCTCGCGGCCGTGGCCCTCGAGTGACAGCAAGGCGCCGTCTGCACCGCTCCATTGACCGAGCGATGCGGTCAACGCGGCGAGCAGTAGCGTTTCGGTGGTAGTACGTGCGGCGAACGGCGCGTCGCGCAGCAGCGTAGCGGTGAGTTCCACGGACAATTGCAGCGTGTGCGTTTCGCTATCGCGAACCAGCCGCTGCTCGTCCGGCTGCTTTGACTGGAAGACCGACGAACTACTGACAAGCGCCATTTTTTTGTCATCCGGCAGCGCGGTTTCACGCGAGCATGACGCTGCCAGCATGCGTTGCCATGACACATATTCCGCGTCGAGCGTCGCCGCCTCGGGTGCGCTCTGCTGCAACTCGACCCATGTGCTCCAGGGCAAGCCGCCCGACAACGCGGTGGGCTGTTTCTCAGCAAGCTGTTCGTAGGCCACCTGGAACGACTCGAGCAGCACGCGCCACGACATGCCATCGACGGCCAGATGATGGATCGTCAGCAACAGACGGCCTTCTCCGTGCAGTCTGACGTACGCGGCTTTGATCAGACGTCCGGCTTCGATATCGAGGCTTTGCTGCAAAGGCGTGCCGATCGCGAGCAGACGCTCGGGCCACAGCGGCGACTCGACGGGTCCGTCGAAATCGATCACGTCGAGCAGCGCGCTGGCGTCCGGCACCGAATCGGATGCTTGCACCTGTTGCTGCCAGCCGTGAGCGTCGCGGAAGAATTTGAGGCGTAACGCATCGTGCGCGACGACCAGGGCGCGCAGCGCCTGGCTGAGCAAGGCTGCATCGAGTTCGCCCTGCACCCGCAACGCGACGGTCTGATTCCAATGCGATTCGCCGTGCGGAAAACGCTCGAAAAACCAGGCCTGAATCGGCGTGAGTGGCAAGGGCTCATGCCGCTCGGCCGCCAGCGCAAGCGCACTCGTGCCGCTTGTTGCGGCGTCGAGCGCCAACTGGGCGAGTCGTGCGATCACCGGCTGCGCATAGAACTGCTTCAGGCTGAAATGCATGCCGCGCTGCGCGGCCCGTGCAACCACCTGCAGACTCAGGATCGAGTCGCCGCCGATCGCGAAGAAATTGTCGCCGATGCCGATGGCATCTGTGCCCAACACGGCGCGCCAGATCGCCAGCAATTCGGCTTCCTGCGGGTTGCGTGGCGCACGGGCGGCAAGCTCGCCCTCGCCATGCACGCTGGATTCCTTCGGGTCGGGCAAGGCGCTCCGGTCGACCTTGCCGTTCAGCATCAGCGGCAGCGTTTCGAGTTGCATCAGCACGGCCGGCACCATGTGAGCCGGCAGGCGTGCTTCGAGCGTATCGCGCAGCACGCCCATATCGAGCGAAGCGGCGCAGGCCACGTAGCCGATCAAACGTAGATGGCCATCCTTGCTGCGTGCTTCGACGGCTGCATCGCGCACGCCTTCGCATTGCCGCAGCATGGCTTCAATCTCGCCGGGCTCGATGCGAAAACCGCGTAGCTTGATCTGGCGGTCGATCCGCCCAAGGAAATCGAAGCCGCCGTCCGCGCGGCGGCGGCACAGATCGCCGCTGCGGTAGCAGCGTGAACCAGGTGCGCCGTGCGGGTCCGGCAAGAAGCGCTCGGCCGTCAAGGCCGCTTGTCCGGCGTAGCCGCGCGCGAGCGTCGTGCCGCCGATGCAGAGTTCGCCCACGGCGCCGACCGGCACGGCATTGCCGTCGGCGTCGATCACCTGCGCACTGCGCGACGGGAAGGGTACGCCGATCTGCACGATTGCCTGTTCGGCATCGGCCGGGCCGGTGCGGCGGAAGAGGCAGGCCACCGTCGTTTCGGTCGGGCCGTACAGATTGTCGACGTGAATCGCGCGCAGCGGGCCGGCGTTCCAACGCGCCAGCGCGTCACCCGGCAGCGCCTCGCCGCCGACGGTGATCTGCCGCAATGCACTCAGGCTCTCGCGCGCAGGCGGCGTTTGCAGCCACTGCTGCCAATAGGCGGTCGGCATGCGCGCGAACGTGACGCGCGAGTCGATCAGACGCTGGCTCAAGGTGGCAAGATCCCACGCCTGCGGACCGCGCATGACGACGCGGCCGCCCTGCATCAGCGCGGGCAGCATCTCGTGCAAGGCGACGTCGAAATTGATGGTGGACGATTGCAACTGGCAATCGTGTTTGGTGATGGCGTAGGTGGCGATAAAGTCGGCGAGATGCCGCGTCAGTGCGCCATGGCTGATGGCGACGCCTTTCGGCATGCCGGTCGAACCGGAGGTGTAGATGACGTAGGCAAGCTGTTCCGGATGCGGGGCCGCTAAATGACGCGCGGGCCGCGCCGGATCGAGATTCGGCGCCGCATCGATGTCGAGTGTCGCGCAGGCACTGAAGACGTCGGCGAGGCCGGTCAGGCAAGCGCTGTCGCCGACGACCATGCGCACTCGCGCATCGTCGAGCATGTGGCGCAGGCGTTCGGCCGGGTAGACCGGATCGAGCGGCACGAATGCCGCGCCGGCCTTCCAGATGCCGAGCAGCGCGGCGACCATGGCGGGCGAACGTTCGACGCATAAGCCCACGCACGCGTCGCTGCCGATGCCGATGCCGGCTTCCAGCAGGCGCTGCGCGAGTTGGTCCGACCAGCAGTCGAGCGCGGCGTAGCTCAGTTGCTGCGTGTCGCATTCGAGCGCGATCCGCTGCGGGTGAGCGTCGGCCGCGTGGGCGAATTGGACGGTGACCGGCAGCGGCACAGCTTGAGCTGCTTGGGCTGTTTCTGCGACGAGTGTGTCCCGCGAGTCGGCAAGTGTGGCGGCCGGCTCGTGCAAGACGAAATCGCGCACGTCAAGGCGCGTGCCTTCTACCGCCTGCATGACGATGGCGAGATACGCATCGGCCACTTGCTCGACGGTTTCGCCGTCGAACAGATCGACCGGATAGTCGAATGCGATCTGCACGCCGTTATCGTCGCGCGCGAGATTCAGCGCGAGATCGAACGGTGTCGCCTCGGCGCCGTGCTCGAAGCGCTGCAATTGCAGCGTCGTCGAATGCAGGGCGTCGCGCCAGTCGACCTGGTCGAAGTTGAACACGGTCTGGAACAGCGGCGTTTGCCCCTGTTCGCGATGCGGCTGCAAAGCCGCGACCACGCGATGGAACGGCACGTCCTGATTCGCTTGCGCGTCGAGCAGAGCGTCGCGCGTGCGGCGCAACAGGTTGTCGAAAGACAGCGCGCCCGCGAGCGCAACGCGCACCACGGTCGTATTGACGAAGTAGCCGATCGTGCGTTCGGCGGCGGTATCGCGCCGGCTATTCAGCGGCACGCCGATGCGGATATCCGTCTGCCCGCCGTAGCGATAGAGCAGCGCGGCGAACGCGGCCATCAGCGTCATCGGCAACGTGACACCATGACTGCGTGCAAGGCGGCCGACGCGCGCGACGCATTCGGCCGACAGACGCCGCGTGACGCGAGCACCGGCCGAAGCGCGTGTCGCGGCGCGGCGGGCGCCCGACAGGATGATTTCCGCGCGCGTGTCGCCGAGTTGCGCACGCCAATAGGCGAGTTGTTCGTCAATCCGCGTGGCGCTCAGGACACGACGTGCGTGCTCGATGCTTGCGAAATACGTGGAAGGTTGGGCGTCGGGGGACGCCTCGCGTCCTTCGTAGCATTGAAACAGCGACTCGACGACCAGCGCGAACGACCATGCGTCGGCGACGATGTGATGCATCGTCAATTGCAGGACGTGCTCATCCGGGCCCACACGCACGAGCGTGGCGCGCAGCAAGGCGTCCTCGCGAAGATCGAAGGGTGCGTGCGCAACCGCGATCAGATGGTCCTGGAGATGCGCCTCGCGACTCGCGGCATCGAACGACGAGACGTCGGCGACGTGCCAGTCGAAGCGTGGCCCGGCGCTGCAAACCTGATGCGGCACGCCGTCGCGCTCGTCGAAGCGGACCCGCAGCGCGTCGTGGCTCGCACAGACTTGCGCGAGGGCGTCGTGAAGCCGCGCTGCGTCGAGTGCGCCGCGCGCCCGCAACGCGCCCGACACGTGATACGCGGTGCTCGCCGGATCGAGCTTCCACTCGAAGTAGAGACCTTCCTGGGCCGGCGACAGTGGGAACGTCGCGCCAACCGCGACGACGCTGCAGTGAGTGCCGGCGGTGTCGGTGTGCGTGAGCGTAGCCGCCGCGGCGGCGTTCACGCCTTGCTGTGCCAGCCAGTCGGCTTGCACAGCAATCGTGCGGGCCTCGAAAACGATCCGCACCGGCGGCGCCACGCCGAACGTCTCACCAATCCGCGCAGCCAGTCGTGCGGCTTTCAGCGAGTCGCCGCCGAGATCGAAGAAGTCGTCGTCGATGCCGACCGGAGCGTGCTCGAATACGGTCTCCCACAACCGGGCCAGACTTTGCTCCAGCGTCGACGCAGGGGCCCGATAGGGCGCGCGCGCCAGCGCGGTGCCCGCATCCTCGGCACGCCGATAGACGGCGACGGTGGGCAGCGTGCGCTCGCGCCAGCCGGCAGCGCACGCGCTGCGGCGCAGTTTGCCGCTCGAGGTGCGTGGCAGTTTGCCCGGCGCAAGCAACAGAATCACGCTGGCCGGTTCGCCGTGGGTTTCGGCAATCGCCCGATTGATCTGTGCGAAGAGTTCGGCGGGGTCGGCCTTTGCGACGGCATGTGACACTTCGGCGGCGATGCCGATGCCTTCAATGCCACTCTCGGTTGCCGCAAACGCGATGATCCGGCCTTTGCGAACGCGTTCGACCCGCTTTGCGAGCATCGCCTCGACATCCTGCGGGTAAGTGTTCTGCCCGCGGACGATGATCAGATCCTTGACTCGACCGGTGACGAACAATTCGCCGTCCAGTACGCAACCGAGGTCGCCGGTACGCAGCCAGCGTTCAGCTGGCGCCTCGCCTGTCACGAACGTTTCGGCGCTCGCTTCCGGATTGCACCAGTAACCGGTCGCGACGCTCGGTCCGCTCACCCAGATTTCGCCGATCTGTCCGTTGTCCAGCACCGCATGCGAGCCAGACTCGACGATGCGCACGCTGTGCGCATGAGGAACCCGGCCGCAGCTTACCAGCGCGACGCCTTCGCCTGTCACGTTGAGCGCGCCCTCGCTGAGTGCCTGCGGGGTGACGTGGCGCACGGTCATGCCCTTGCCGGGCCCGGCGCTACTCACGAGCAAAGTGGCTTCGGCGAGACCGTAGCAGGGGAAGAGGGCGTTGGTGTCGAAACCTTGCGCGGCGAAATGGCCGGCGAACTGCGTGAGCGTCTCCGCGCGAATCGGCTCCGCCCCGCAGAAAGCGACGCGCCAGCTGTCGAGCGCGATCTCTTCGAGTTGCGCGGCGCGTACGCGATCGGCGCACAACTGGAATGCAAAGTTCGGACCGCCGCTGACCGTGCCGCGATACGCGGCAATCGCCTTCAACCAGCGGATCGGCGCTTCGAGAAAATGCTGCGGCGTCATCAGGACGAGCGGAAAGCCGCCGAACAGCGGCGCAATGAGGCCGCCAATCAAACCCATGTCATGGAACAGCGGCAGCCAGCTGACCATCGTATCGGCCGGTGTGAAAGCCATCGCGGCGCTGATCGCGCGTTCGTTCGCGATGAGATTCGCGTGACTGACCATGACACCTTTCGCGGTGCTGGTCGAACCCGACGTGTACTGCAGGAAGGCGATGGTCGCGCCGTCGATGTCAACGGGTGTGTTCGACGATAGGGCATCGCCGTTCATTGGATCGTCGACCGGCAGAGTGAGCGGAGTGACGGCTTTGCTGCCAGGCTGCGCGTACTCGTCGGCGAGCGCGTGAACGGCGTCCGCGTGAGCCAGGTCGGTGAGCAGCAGGCGTGGCTCGGCGTCGTCGAGAATCGCTAGCAGCCGTTCAAATTGCTGCGCCTGGGTGGGCTCGGGCGGATACACCGGCACCGCCGCAATGCCCGCATGCAGGCAGCTGAGAAACGCGACTGCGTAGTCGAGTCCGGAGGGCAGGAGCAACATGGCCCGGTCGCCTGGCGCGGCCTGGCTGAGCAGCGTCGTGGCGAGTTGCCGGGCGCGGGCGTCGAGTTCGCGATAGGTCAGCGTGCGCTCATCGCGCTCACCGTCGGCGAGAAAACGGATGGCGATCTGCTCGGGTTGCCGTTCGAGGTGCGCGGCGAGTGCGTCGAGCAAGGTGGCCGGAGACGGCGAAGCCGCCGTATGCGCGCTCGTCAATGCCGATGCGGGCGATGCCGCCGGGGCCGCCGGCGTCTCGCTGTGCTGGTTCGACGCGATCGCGGCCTGCATCAAGCCCGGATTGCGCCGCAGGAACGGGCACGCGCCGAAGTTCGGCGTGTCGTTATCGGGCAGAAAATATTGTTTCCACTCGCGATTGTCCGTGTCGCCGAAATAGCCGAGATCGGCGTGCGGAGGCACCTCGTCCCAGATGTTCAGACGGCGTCGCACTTCGGAGCGCGCCTGCGTGCTGATCGCCCGGTTCGTGACCTTATCGACGAACACGGCGCGCGGCTGGAACAGCAGCACCATGCCGGGCCCGAGATTGCGGCTGTGACGCGCGCCGAACGACGGGCACGCGCACACGACAAACGTCTCCAGGCCGGCGAAGGAAAACTCCCAGTCCGGATGTGAAGGGTCGAGTTGCTGACCCACCTTGGGATCGGGATCGTGGTCGTGGAGATATTGCAGCGTGTGCCAGAACGCGTCGTGATAGGCGTCGTGAGACAGCGGCTCAGCGTCGGGCTCGAAAAAGATCGCGATGTTGTTCTTTTCGTACTCTGGCAGCGTGGCAAATTCGGCGAAGGTCGCCATGGTGTCCGGCAACGACGAGATGTCCTTGCCGTCGATCCACGAATAGAACATTTCGCCGCGCTTTTCCGCCTGAGTGCCGAAAAAGCAGGGATAACCCGGGTCCATCACGTCGTCGCGCAGGCGCTCATACGACACCGGCAACCAGTCGGGCAACGCACGATCGAACGTGCTCGCGCCCACTCGGCGCCCCAGGATGATGCGGGAGCGCCAGTCGGATACATCAATCGTGTCGCTTTCGAGATTCGGGCGAACAGGGTCCTTTTCAGGCTGCATCAGGTGCTCCAGATGTGCGTGTGCTAACGCCGGCTTGCGATATGCGAGCCGGGTGGCTTGATCCGGGGGACGGGCGGCTCTGTCGTCGAGCCTTGAGCAAACGGAATGGGGCGGGATTCAGGGGGTGCCCGAGTCCCGCCCGCCGACGTGCTTCAGGTGGTCGCCGTGGTGATTGCGGCGTGGTCGGCAGTCGAAGGTTCGGTGAGTTCGGCGATCCATTCGTCAGGAATGATCGGCTGGTGATAGGTGCACGAATCGGACTCGACGGTCGAGCCGTGCAGACGCCCATCGGGAATCAGCACCATGTCGCCGGGATGCATCGACAGTTTCATGCCGAGGTTGCCCCAGAACAGCATGTCGCCGCTCTCGATCACGACCAGCCGATGTTCGTTGTGCACGTGGGTGGTCGAGCAGAGTTCGTGAGGCTCGATAAACGTGTCGCGGTCGATATCCGGAAAATCGATCTCGATCTTGTCGTAGATCCGACGCGCGTATTCGCAGTACGTTTCGATCGACGATAGCCAGTCCAATTGCTCGCCTAGGTCCCAACGTGCGCGTTGCGCCAGCAATTGCGCGCCGGCCACGCCTTGCGCGAACTGGTGCAATGCCTGTTCGCCGTGCCACGCGGCGAGCGTGTCGATCGTGCGTTCGAAGCGCGTTTGCAATTCCGCGCGCAACGTCTCGACGCTGGCGCCTGCGGCGGGGCCGGGTGCGATGTGCGCGCAGGCTTTGAGCAGCGCGCCACCGAAGGCGAGATGTTCAACCTCGGCAACGAACGCCGCGCCGGCGAGCGCGAATGCGCGGTCCGGGCGCGAGCCGAGTGCATAGAGCAGATTGCAGCGGGCCAGCGTGGTCGGCAGATAGAACTGCCAGTACGAGTGTGTCTGGCGCGTGACGCCGCACATTCCGGCGATGCGCGCGAAGGTTGCGTCGTCCGGCAGCCTGCTTGCGAGGCTCGGGCGAAATTCGGGATCGAGCCAGTCGAAATAGTTGGAGCCGGCCGCCCGTGCCAGCGCGGTACGGCGCGACGGCAGTGTCGCCCAGCGTTGAATCACGATGAGGCGCAAGCCTTCCTCGAGGAAGTCGCGCTGCAGCAATCTGTCAAAGCGTGTGCTCCAGAACTGCAGTTCGTCATTCAGGGTCGCGGTGAGACGTGCGCTGAGCGTCCCACGGGTTTCGCCGGGTTGCGCCTGATTGCCCAGATAGTCGAATGCGTACGCTTCCAGGTAAGGGCGAATCTGTGCACCGATGATGCGCTGTTTGTCGGCGTAAAACGAAGCACAACGCTGCTGCTGGTCGACACTGCGAGGTGCACGTGCGATGTCGAGCTCGTTGAGCGTCAATAGCGTGCGATTGGTGGCGAGCGATGGCAACCGGCTCACGTTGTCCACGCGTACGGGCTTCTGATACTGCAGGAAGTTGAAGTCTTCCGGCCGCAGCGGCCGCCGGTAGAAATCGTCATCCAGCACCAGCTCATCGACCGATGCGCTGCGGAACGGATCGCACGCCGCGAACTCGCGCAGCAACGACAGAAAAGTTTCGCGTTGCGGATACTGCGCGGCGAAATCGAACAAGGCGGGAAAGTCGGTCGGGTTCATGGGAAAGCGACTCCATTGCATTGAATAGGGCTGGCTATGACCGCAGCGGGCAGGTGGTGCGCTGCGCGTACCATTGATGGCCGCGTTAGCCGACGGGTTGCAGGTCTGCGCGCATCTGCTCCGGCAACGCATGACGCAAGGAAGCAACGATCGTGTCGATCAGTTCGGCGCGATGACTATCGATGAAAAAGTGGCCGCCGTCGAAAGTCGAACGATCGAAGGCACCGTGGCTTTCGTCGCGCCACGCGTCGAGCTTGAGCAGGTCTTGCGTGACGTCGTCGCGACGGCCGCCGAATGCGTGAATCGGGCAGTCGAGCGGATTCCGTGTGCCGGTGGGCGGCGATCGCCACGTGCCGTACAGATGGAAATCGTTGCGCACCACCGGTACGATCAGTTCGACAAACTCACGATTCACCAGCAACTCCGGCGACGTCTGACCGAACGCCTTCAATTCGTCGAGCACATCCTGCTCAGGGCACGCCAGCCAATCCGTTTCAACCACGTGATGCGCTGGCGCGGGACAGCCGGACACGCCGAGCCAGCGAGGCTCGACACCGGTCCGCTGACGCAGCGCATGGGCCAGTTCGAACGCGAGCAGTGCACCGAGGCTGTGCCCGAACAATGCGAAAGGGCGGTCGAGCTGTGAGCGCACGTCGGCGACCAGCCGGTCGATCAGACGTTCCCATTCCGGCAGTAACGCCTCGTCGTGACGCAGGCCGCGGCCAGGTAAATGCAATGGCGCGATCCGCAGCCACGACGGTGCCGCTTGCGGCCATTCTCGATAGACCGCCGCCGCCCCGCCCGCATAGGGCAGGCAAAACAATGTGATCGGCTGCATGGAAGGTGCGTAGTGCGTTAGTGCGTTGCTGCGTCCACGGGGGAGACACTCGCGGTTTCCGCCGGGTTGTCCATGGCCTGGCGCAGGCTGAGCGGACGCATGTCGACCCACACTTCATCGATATACGCGAGGCATTCGGCTTTGGTGCCTTGCTTGCCCGCGGTGTTCCAGCCGGCCGGCAAGTTTTTGTAAGTAGGCCAAATGGAATATTGATCTTCGTGATTCACGACTACGTTATAAACGGTATTTTCGTCGCCCCAGCTCATATTTTCCTCGTTAGTAATCCAAATTACCCATGTTAAAGAAATAGGTTTTCAGAACGGTTTGGTTACACATTTGAAAGGACTTGGGAGTCACTTAATTACATAATACTTTCAGTGCGTTGTCATTTGCTTGCGTAAATACGCTGACTTGAAGATTGATACGGAGAATAGGGCAGCGTACGGCACTCGTCAAGTAATGAGAATCATTCTCACCGTGTCTTAGGGTTATTATGCGGTTGCCATCGCGCGAGGTCGGCGGGTGTCTTGCCGAATGTCGGCCGCAAGTCCTTGGTGAGCAGTCCACGCCTTGTACTAACGTCACACCCGTTATTGCGCCCGTACTCCACTCTCGACTGAACTTCAGTAGCAACTCCTGACCATACATTGGCAGCAATAGGTGGAGCGATGAGGGGCCGCGTCCGTAGGGGTTGATAGCCGTCTTCTTTGCGTCGTCGGGTCACCATCCGACACGAACGAGCTCGCCGTCCGGAAGCAAACCTCCAGACCGATGATATCCTTGGTTCGTTGGTGCCGAAGACCTACGCCCCGTTCGAGTGCGTTTCCAACAATACTGATGTAGCCCGAGGACGCAGTGACGTTGATTATTCGTTCGGTGCCGGATGAAGACTCTGCGAACTCGATCTGAGTGACTCCGGGTGCAATCACGGCCCAGCCGGAAGCACAGTCAATCTGGCGCGTCTTTTTCAACCGTCCAAGATCGATGGTGACGACACCGTCGGTTGCTGGTTCTGAGGAGCCAAGCCCCAGTTTCGACCAGTACTGATGACATCCAGCCCCACATCTGTCTTGTGCGATTGAACGCTCGATCGATCTCCTGGACGTCGCCGACAGTACCCGGTCGAATTGTTGAGTGAATATATCGAGACATGAACAGGCTGACGTTTCTTCTGGAAACATCTCTCTCTGAAGCATCGAGATTGGGTCGACGTATGTGCTCCTTTCCAACTAGTCGCTCGACTTGCTCTACTGTTTGCCGCAATGCTGAGGTGTCACGTGGCGCAGAATTTTTGGTTGTTATGTTCATTCGTCTCTCCGGTCCGGCGTAGAGGATTCATTTGGCCGCATTGGCGTCGTGCCCGGAAGATAGACGTGCCGCGGCTTTCGTCGCTGGTTGCGCCAGCGAACTTGCGCAAGAAAACGGATTACCCTCGGGATCATCATTCATATCTGTAGTTATACTGAACAAAAAATGGGGATGTGATGCCAGCCTGCTTCGTGTGCCGCAATGGGTGGCAATTCGCGGGACAGGGGGCAGTGGTGACTGTAAAGAAGAAACTGATCAGTTCGATATGTTGCAGATGATTGCTCGCGACAATCTGCTTGAGCACCGCCACAATTCCTGCGAGCGATGTGCTCGGGAGTGTCGGCGGCAATTCACTGAAATTTTATGCTGCCTTCGGTAGCAAGCAGGCGGCATTTTGTGAGGCTGTTGATCTCTACATCAGGTTGGTTGGATCGAAATCTACGCGGTCGCTCAACGGCGCGAACACCGCCCATGATGGATTACGTGCAATGCTGGAAACCACCATTAGTGTGGCGACGTCAAACAAAGCGGGAGGGTGTCTCCTCATGTTAGGCGTTATGAACAATTTGCCGAAAAACGATGATGTCTGGTCCCATCTCAAGAGAACACGTCGCGAGACGTTGGCATTGATCCGCGCACGCCTTCAGCGCGGCGTTGCAGAGGGCGATCTGCCGAGTGACACCAATGTCAACGTGCTTGCACAACACTTCCTTGGGTTGACCCAGACTATTTCGCTTCAGGCGCGCGATTGCGCATCGCGGGCATCACTTAGACGCTTGATCGAACCGGCCATGGCAGCGCAGCCAACGCCCTGACTGAGGACCTTGTGATTGATACCCGTTCCGGAAACTCAATAGTCGAGTCGCTGGCCCGGCACCATCTACGGGTATCCGACCGGCAAACTCTTATGTGAGAATTTACGGCGAAGCGTAAAGGTCGCCTTTCGAAGCCATTTTCTTTCCCGTTTGATACCTCAAGCGAGGGGACGCCCTACAGCGACTTAACTGAGACTGAGTTCTTCGAGGTATGTAAGCCTAATGATAATTGTTCGGAGGGCGTCAATCGAGAAGCCCAACATTACAGGAAGCGAGAACGCGCAGATGACTTCGTCATCGATTGTCTTCGGTATGCTATCGGGCCTGAGGTTATAGCCCAATTTTTGATATAGGCGGAACATCCCGCAAGGGGCGACTCCAACGAGCAGACGCGCGTCGCGTTTCTCACACTGGTTCATCACGTTGGCGAGTAAGTGGTGCGTTGCATCGGGTGGCCGTGGTCCTGCCTGATCTTCGACAATCTCGTAAGTGGCACTTCGCCGGTAGTTGGCTCGCGCTCAATAACATAAATACGGTCGGGGTATGGGGTATCCTCGCCGGAGTGGCTTCGCTTGGGGCATTGTCCACACTAGTGTTTAATCGCCTCACAACGCGGCAATGACTGCCAGTTCGGGACAGATCGTCGCATAGATACTATTGGCGAGCCCCGAGTAATCGGGATGGAATCCCACCTCGTCGGAGAGGGCTAAGGTTCAGTTCGTCGACGAAGGCGTCTATGACCCTGACCGGATTGCCCTGTCCGGTCTAGTTGTCGATACATTCAGTAGTGCGACCTGCTTGAGGTCATCGCCTTCAACGCATTGCCTCATGAGTCACACGGTCTGATTGTGTTGATTCAGTTTAGGCGATCAATGCGCTTTCAGACACGCTCGGTCGTTTTCGACGGGTGCCCCTGCTGCGCGGTTTGGCCGCAATCCGGCGACCGGCGCCGAAATCCAGATCCCGGCCGCGAATACTGTCAAGTTCACGGCGGGTAAGGCGTTCAAGGATGCCGTGAACGGCGTCGGACTGCGAGCGACCGTCGTCGGCTGTCAACTTGTCGACGGATGGAGTTTGCAGAAATGTCGCGGCAGAGCATCCGCGCGGCGCGAGGAAATGTGGTGCTGTTTCACTACCAGGCGACATCTTGGGCGTCGTCGTCGAAGCGCGCAGACAAGGGGCGGTAATCGAATCGCTCGAATCCGCGGGTCTCTCGTTTCTCAGAACGGTCAAGGGGGCCAGTTAGCGTCTATCATCATATTGTGTGATAATAATTCTCATTAACCAAACCAAGACATTACTGCCGTTGCGTTGAATCTCATGGGCATCTTTTTTATGATCGCGCTGGCCTTTGGCGGCGCGCTGCTGTTCTATTTCACGGCACCTCACCAGCGCTGGCTGCGCGCGCCGTGGCCCGCCCGGCCGACACGCATCGCGTCGAGCGTCTGTGTTGCCGCCGCGATCGTATGTGGCACGCAGGTCTTGCCGGTGGCGACCTCGCTGTCAATTGTGGTCGCAACGGTCATGGCTTGTTTCACGCTGTATCCGTTCGTCGGCTTGCTGATCGAGCGGGCTCGCGCAGGGCAGGTCGCATGACAGCGCGGGCATCGACTGGCCGGCGCACCACTGGTTCGATCGAACGCGGCCTGCTGATGAAATTCATCGCGGGCATGAGCGGTGGCTTCGGCCTTGCAATTGCTGCAAGCGCCCTGTTTGCGCAACTGTCGGCCGGTGCGCTGACGTCGGCCAGCAAGTTCCACGTCGTGATGTGGCTGGTGCCGCCGATCTGGATTGCGGTCGCATCCGCCGCGTTCCTGTTTCGCAGCAGCGGCCGCGCGTTCGCATGGCTGGCTGCCGCCAATGTAATCGCCTTCGCGCTTGTTCTGCTGTGCCAGCGCGCCGGGTCCTGAGCACGTCTCCCTTCCATTCCGCGAGCGGTCTGCCGCGCGCTTCATTTTGTGTCCAGCATGCGCAGCGATGTTCTTCGCGTCTATAAAACCGTTCACACGTGGACCGGCATCGTTGCCGGGCTGCTGCTCTTCATTGCGTTCTACGCGGGCGCAATCACGATGTTCAAGGATTCGCTGAGTGCCTGGACCACGCCGCCTAAAGTCAGCGTGATGCCTTCGGTTCCGCTCGACCATGCGGATACGCTCGTCGAGCGCACGCTGAGCGCGTATCCCGCCGCTCGCAAGATGTTCAATCTCTCGCTCGTTGACGATAAGCGCGTGCAGTTGTCGTGGCAATCCGCGCCGGGTCGTCGCTGGTATGCCTGGCTCGACGGGCAGGATCAACTGCAGACCTTGGAGAGCCGCCTCTCGGATGCCGCGCGCTTTATCGATGTGCTTCACATGACGGCGGGTGTGCCGGGAGGGTATGACGTCGGCATGGGGGTGATGGGTGTGGTGTCGTTGCTGTATGGCCTTGCACTCGTGTCCGGCGTGATTGTGTTGCTGCCGACGCTGATGAAAGATCTGTTCGCCTTGCGCGTTGGCAAGAATCTGAAGCGCATGTGGCTCGACGCGCACAATGTGGTCGGCATCATGAGCCTGCCGTTTCATCTGGTGATGGCATTGTCAGTCGTCGCGTTCGGTCTGGGCGATTACATCTTCGACGTGCAGGACAAGGTGATCTATAGCGGCACACTGAAGCCGATGATGACCGCGCAGAATCCATTCTTCAACAAAGCGCCTGTGGCGCCGGGCGCGAGTACGACGCCGGTGATGCTGCCTCCTGCTCAACTGCTCGCAAAGGTGCGCGAGCGTGCGCCGGATTTCGTGCCGACCGCGCTGCGTTATCGTGGCGCCGGCAAGCCTGGCGCCACGGTGTTCGTGGCAGGCGACGACGAGCGCTATCTCGCGCGAGACGGCGGCTTCGCATTGATGGACCCGGTCAGCGGCGCGTTTCTCAATGCCCAGTTTTTGCCCGGCGGCAATGGCAACAATTGGTCGGCATCGACGAGCGCGTTTTACGCGCTGCACTTCGGCAGCTACGGCGGCGCACCGGTGCGCTGGGGTTATTTTGTTCTCGGTCTCGCGGGCGCGTTTCTGTTCTATTCGGGAAACCTGTTGTGGATCGAGAGCCGTCGCAAAGCCATGCGGTCCAACGGTGTGCCGGTCAGGCAGCGTCGTTCGACCTTCGTGATGGCGGCACTGACTGTCGGCGTCACGCTCGGCTGCATGTGCGGCATTTCGCTAACGCTGGCCGCGGGCAAAGTGCTCGCGGGGCGCATCGGCGATCTGCACGCGTGGCATATCGGGATCTACTACACGGTGTTTCTCGCCGCGATCGTGTGGGCGATGCTGCGCGGGGCGGCGCGCGCGTCGGTGGAATTGCAGGCGTTGACGACGTTGTCGACCGCGCTGATTCCGCTGGCGAGTCTGACCGGTTGGCTTGTGCCGTCTAGCGGCTTGTGGTTTTCAGCCGATGCAGGGGCGCTCGGCGTCGATGTCGGCGCGGCATTTGGTGCGCTGTGGTTTGCGTGGATGTGGCGCAAGACGCGCGAGCGGGTCGCATCGGCGCGCATCGACAGCGTGTGGTCGTTGCGTGCAAACCATAACGCGGACGAAACGGCGGGCGCAAGGCGGGAGGCAACTGAGGCGCAGCAGAGCCGCTAGCTTTGAGGGCGAGTACCCATACAAAACGCCGCCGGTTTCGACAACCCGGCGACGTTTTTTATTGTTATGGCGGGTCTATCCGATCGCCCCACACGGCACACTCAGAAATCAGTCGTCATCGAGAGCAGCACTGTGCGCGGTGCGCCTTGCGTCAGATAACCGCCGATCGTCGACGACCAGTAGGATTTGTTCGCGACATTGAGCACGCTGGCGCGGAAGGTGGTGGGCCTGCTGAACAGCACGGTTGCGTAACGCGCGCCGAGATCGAAGGTGTCCCAGGTCGGAATCGACAGCGTGTTAGTCGCATTCAGATACTGCGGGCCGGTGTGCGTCCAGCGCGCTGTTAGCGTCAAGCCGTTGAGCGTCGGCACGTCATACTCGGCGCCTACGTTGACCATGAAGCTCGGTACGCCGATCGGTCGCTTGCCGTCGGTGCCGCCGGTCGTGTTGAGCTGCTGTGCGTTGATGTACGTCGCACCGGCGATCACGCGTACACCCTTGTACGGCTCACCGTAAATCGACGCTTCGATGCCACGGTGCCGTTCGTCACCGTCCGCGACAAAGTAGCCCGCTCCGTTGACGAACGTCGATGGCTTTTCGATCTGGAACGCCGCAAGCGATGCGCCGAATCTCTCGTTATCGTATTTCACGCCGACTTCGTATTGCTTCGAACGCTCGGGCGGCAGCAATGCACCGAAATTGAGTGCCGTGTTCGGAGCTTGCTGGCCCGCAGCCAGCGCCTCGCTGCGGTTTGCGAAGAACGCCACGTTCTGCCATGGCTTGACGACGAGGCCGAAGAGCGGCGTCGTGATCGAGTCGTTGTACGCCTCGGTCTGCTTGCCGGTATAGCCGTACTCATTCGAATGAATTTCCTGGTGCCGCGCGCCGACGGTGAACAGCACACGGTCGTTCAGGAAGCCGAGGGTGTCGGACACTGCAACGCTGCGCATCAGGTTGACCGCCACGGTCTGCGGGTCACCTAGGTTGCCGCCCGTGTACGCGGTGGCCGGCGACGGTACTTGCGGGGTGTTGTAGAGATCGGTCGTGAACGACTTGCTCAACGTATAGGCCGACTGCGAGTCGATACGCACGATCGAGGCGCCCACCGTCACGAAGTGCGAGACCGGACCCGTGTTGAAGCGCCCACGTACGCCCGCCTCGGCGGAGGTCGCATCTTCCTGATGAGGCACGCCCAGGCGCGACGCGGTCGTGCCGGTATTACGGACCGTCGGCGACGAGTATTCACCGTGCTCGTTCGTGTGACGGGCGCCGCCCGCCACGTAGGCCGTCCAGCCCGGCAGGAAGTCATACTCCGCACGCAGGATGCCGACCGTATCCTTGAGTGACGAGTAGGCCCAGTTTTGCGCGTAGTTGTAGGTCGCCGAGGGCGTCTCCGGCACAAAATTGCCGGCGACGTTGACGGTTGGCCGGCCGCCATTGACGCGTTGCCGCTGATACAGGAGGTCGGCAGACAGACGCACTTTGTCGCCGCGCCAGTCGAGCGCAACGGCGGTGGTGTTGTCGCGCCGATGCTCGCCGTCGATGCTCGTTTCGCCGTCGTGGTTGGCCTGGTTCACACGGATGCCGAACTGATCTTCGCTGCCGAAGCGGCGGCCCACGTCGACGTGCGCGCCGATTTCCCCTGAGCCAGTGCCTTCTACCGTGACGCGTGTGAGCGGTTTGTCGTCGGCACGCTTCAACTGCAGATTGAGGCCGCCCCCGACCGCCGACCCGCTCGGCGACGCGCCGCTCAGGAAGGCATTCGCGCCTTTGAACAGGTCGACGCGTTCAAGTGCATCGGTCGCCACCAACTGCCGGGGCGTGATGCCGTAAAGGCCGTTCAACGAGACATCGTCGCCAGTGAGCTGGAAGCCCCGGATGACGTACACCTGCGAGAAGTTGCCGTACCCGTAGGCGGTGCGTACGGCAGGATCGTTGGCAAGCACGTCCGCGATCGTGCGGGCCTGCTGGTCTTCGATCAGCTTCGACGTGTAAGTCGTCATGCTAAACGGCATGTCGATGTTCTTTTGCTGGCCGAGCACGCCGAAATCCGCGCCGCGAGCGACCTGGCCGCCGCCATAGGTCGGGGCTAGATCACCGGGCAATGTTTCGCGGGAAGCCTGGACCTTCACGGACGGCAGGGTGCTATCGGACCTATCGGGCGCGGCGTTCGTCCCGCTCGACGCCGCGGACTGCGCGACGGCGAGGGTCGGCACGCTGAACGCGATCGCGATGGCGGCAAGGATGGCGGTGCGGATAGCTGAAACTTTGGCTGGCGCGGGCTGAGTCGAGTCGAAACGGGAAGCGGACATTGTCTGGAAATTGAGCGTGGTGGTCGGTCGTCCATCCCGGGGCTTTGATCTGGAATCCGGGCGGTCTTCTGCTGCTCGGCTCGATCGATCTCTTTTTTGACGCGATGTGCCGAAGCTGGTTTGGATCGGCATTTTAATGCAAATGAGAATCAGTAGTATTTGTAAATTATGTGTTTTGAGTCTGGAAGGAAGCAAGCTTCTTGTCTCCGTGCGCGCTTCCCTGCGTCTTCTCGGCACCTGATCGAACTCGTGTCACTCAAGATCAAGATATCGGTTCATGTGCGGACAAATCGGCTGCGCGGACAAAATTGATACTGGCGGCACCAAAGCACAATCATTCGGGTCCCCCATGTCATCCAGTCCTCGTTCTCGATGGCCCTATGTGTTCATTTCGGCCTTCCTCGGCACCGCAATCGAACAATATGATTTCCTGCTGTATGGCACCGCATCGGCGCTGGTTTTCAACAAGATTTTTTTCCCCAACCTTGATCCGCTTGCCGGCACGATCGCAGCGCTTGGCACGTATGCGGCAGGGTACTTTGCGCGTGGTGCAGGCGCGCTAATCTGCGGACACCTCGGGGACCGCATTGGGCGCAGGACACTGTTATTGACTACGCTGCTGGTCATGGGCGTCGCGTCTACCCTGGTGGGCTGCTTGCCAACGTATGCGTCAATCGGAATCTGGGCGCCCATCCTGCTGACCTCGCTGCGCGTGTTGCAAGGTTTTGCCATCGGCGGCGAACAAAGCGGAGCGATTGTGCTTGGCGTCGAGAGCGCACCGCCTAATCGGCGCGGCCTATACGGCAGTTGGAGCAACTCGGGTAGTTATGGCGGGGCGTTATTGTCGACCGGGGCGCTCTTGCTGACGTCGCTCTTACCTGAGCATGACTTCCTCAGTTGGGGCTGGCGTATTCCATTCCTGTTCAGCGCGGTGTTGGTCGTAATTGGCCTGGTGGGACGGGCAAGATTACCGGAGACACGTGAGTTCACGCAGTTACAAGCGACTGCATCCGTTGCCCGATTTCCGCTACGTGACTTGATACGCGATCACCGTCGCGAGGTCGTAATCGTGTTCATGGCGAGGTTAGGGGAGATTACATGGTCCGTGTTTGTTCTCCTGTTCTCCGTCGCTTACGTGACAGTGCAACTGAAGGTGCCGCGGTCCGTAGTTCTGACCGCCATCATGGCCGGCGCCGCGAGCGCGGTGTTCACCGTGCCATTGCTTGCCGCATTGTCCGACCGGATCGGACGGAAACCGCTTTATCTTCTCGGACTTTTTACGTGCGCGGTTTATGTGTGGCCCTACTTCCATATGCTTGATACGCGCAATCCGGTGTACATCACGCTTGCTATCGTGATTGCGCTTGGTGTCGTGCATCCACTGATGTATGGACCACAAGGTGGCTTCTTCGCTGACATGTTTGATGTGCGAGTGCGCTTCTCCGGTGTATCTATCGGTGCTATCGGCGCAGTGGTCGGCGGCGGGATCAATCCTGTCATCTGTTCATCGCTTCTGGCACACCGAGGCGGTGATCCATTCAGTGTCGCGCTATACATCACGATCAGCGCATTGATTGCTGCATGTTTTGTTGCACTAGCTCCGCGCGGATCGAGGGCGCGGAACGCGTCGCACGCATCCGTTCTCGCAGGAAGTGAAACGCCCGCGCAAGGGAACCATTGATGGAGATTCGCAACGCGTCATCACTGATAGACATTCCTTTCCTGGAGATGCAGATGGGTGAGAAGAACAACGAAAGCCTGATTTCGCAGATGGATGAAAAACTGGAGCAGGGTAGGTGGGACAGCCGGCAGAAGATCGCAATCGCATGCCGCATGCTCGCGCATGAAGGACACTCGGAGACGCTTGCGGGCCAGATTACCGTGCGGCAAGAAGACGGCACGTTCCTAACGACACCGATGGCCACTGGTTTCGATGAAATCACGCGTAGCAATGTGATTCGTATCGACGACTCCATGCGGGTCGTAGAGGGTAAAGGCATGGCGAATCCCGCGATCCGTTTTCACCTCTGGATCTATCGGCGACGCCCTGAAGTGAACTGCATTATTCATACACATCCGCCCTATATCAATGCGCTTTCAATGACCGGCACGCCGCTGGAAGTCGCGCACATGGACGCCACGCCTTTCTTCGACGACTGCGCGTTCCTGCGTGAATGGCCGGGCTTGCCCATTGGCGACGGCGAAGGGGAAATCATCTCGGGCGCCTTGGGAACCAGGCGCACGGTCCTGCTCGCGAACCACGGCTTTCTCGCGGCGACGCGATCGCTTGAAGAATCCGCGTATCTGTCCGTGCTGATCGAACGGGCCGCGCGCAGCCAGATCCTGGCGCGGTCAGTGGGCGAGATCCAGCGCATTGACGCCGAACGGGCCGCTGAGTCGCACGATTTCCTGTTGCTGCCGAGCATCGTCAACGCGAGCTTTGCGTTGTTTGGCCGTCGTGTCATAAAGCGGGAACCGGAGGTGCTGTTCTAAGCGCATCGCGAGGGAGATAGCAGGTTTTGCGGCACGATAGTTGGCGGTGCAGGTATCCGTAGGCAGAATCAGGGCCGCGTGGGTTCCGCTACCCGTACGCCGCCCAGCTTGCGGAACTCGCGCGGCGACAGGCCGTATCGGGTGTGAAAGCGCCGGCTGAAATGCGCCGCATCCTTGAATCCATTGCGCCAGGCGATCTGCTCAATGGGTAGCGCAGCACACATGGGATTGAGCAGGTCGCTGCGGCAGCATTCAAGACGATGCTGCAGGACAAACGTCCGGTATGGCGTACCTGTGGACTCGAACATTCTGTGGATATAGCGCCGCGATACCCCCAAGGCTGTTGCGCATGACGCGACATCGAGCTCGGGGTCGCGAATGTTGGCCATCAGGTAGGCGCTCAGGTGCGACCAGCGCAATGCATTGCATGACGCAGGGATCAATGCTCCGGCGCGGGCATGTTCATCTGCGGCATTCAGATACGCTGCGCAGAGCAGGGACACGAACGCTTGCTCGGCGGCAGTCATCGCGTCGGCACTCAAGTGCGCGAATTCCGGCAAGACCATATCGATGAAATGGTGGATCAAGCGTACGGGAGCGGACTGTGCATCCGCACAATGTGGCTCGAAGGACGCGTGTCGCGCAATGGCATGGCCGAAAAACCGCGTGAGCGGCAGGCGGATCATGACGAGCGTGGTGGTTTCCTCGAGCCTTGCCTGCGACGGTAGCCGCGCGCGCCGGTACGTGATGTCTCCCGCGCGAAAGGTAAGCGTCTTGCCCTTCTGACTGATCGAGCCGCTGCCGGACAGCGCAACCAGTACGATCACATCGTCGCCCGGGAACGCTGCGGCGTGCTGAGCATCATGCCGCACTTCCTGATACCCCAACCGCACCGTTGCGAGCACCCCGCCGCCGGTCAGCCGGCAGGCACGCACCTGACCGGTTTCGCCCATATCCGGGAACAGCAGGTCGCCCGGCATCACAATATCGTCGAGCGAGCGCTTCCATTCGTGCGGTCCCACAGGGTGGATGTCCCTGAATGTCGGCGCGTACGGCAGATTCAGATCTGAAACAGGATACATGGCACTCTCCACGAACCGGCCGGGCGAAGTACTAAAACCGATTCTGCCAGAATCTGATGACGGGCGGTGCTCTCGATCGGGCAACATTACCGTAACGTCGTCAATTCGGATCAGCTTGAGGATCAGTCGCAGGTAGCTCGTCGCGATAGCTCGGTCTTGAGTTGGCTGCTTTACTGCTTTGTGTTTCCCACCTGTTGCTCTTCCCACTCCTTGCGCTCCCCCCCTTTCTTCACTTCAAGAAAATTGCGGCTCTCGCCTGCTTTGAAGAACTTGAGGTGGATCGCGACGCGCTCGGACAGCTCCGGATGCAGTTTCCGAAGCGCCAGTACCCCAATTTGCGCACCACGTACTAGGGGCAAAAAAGGCTGTAAACCATGAAGGAAACGTCCACCCAAACCGTTGTCGGTGCGATTACCGACGCGATCCTGCTGCAACGCCTCGCCCCAGGAACGCGCCTCGGTGAGACCGAACTCGCGTCCATTTCCGAGGTCGGGCGCACCGTCATCCGCCAGGCGCTGATACGGTTGTCGCAAAGCAAACTTGTACGGATCGAACACAACCGTGGGGCGTCAGTCGCGCAGCCCACCGAGTTTGAAATCCACGAAGCGTTCGAAGCGCTCGCGACGATCGAATGTGCGGCCATGGAGAAATTTGCCGGCACGATGACGGCTTCAGACGTGCAACGTCTGCATCAGCATCTGAGCGAGCAGCGCGTCGTGCATCAGCGCAGTAACGTCGACCTCGAATACCGGCTTGGCCCGGATTTCCATCTGCTGGTTGTGCAGATGGCCCGCCATCGCACGCTGGAAGCCATTCACGCTAGCCTGATCGCGCAAGAGCGACTCTTCACATCATTTCATTACGACGATTTCGATCAAGGGCATCTATGCCGCGATCACGAGGAAATCATCGGATTTTTACAGGCTGGAGAGGTGGCACGTGCCCAGACATTGATGAAAGGCCACTACCGCACGCTTGAAGGATTCTGTCTTGGCCAT
This sequence comes from Paraburkholderia sediminicola, assembly GCF_046026855.1. GTDB lineage: Bacteria > Pseudomonadota > Gammaproteobacteria > Burkholderiales > Burkholderiaceae > Paraburkholderia > Paraburkholderia sediminicola_A. Next base: position 75,599 of record NZ_JAQQET010000036.1, read on the forward strand.
AAGGTGAAACGGGCCGACCTGCCGTTGCACAAGGCCCCGGTTCCTGAGGGGAAGAGCGATGAGCCCGGCCAGAAAGGGCAAGTGGTTCAACTCAAATAGGGGTGGTGGCGCCGCGCGCACCTGCAGCCGGTGCGCCTGCCTAGTCGCCTAGGCACAACTCCACGTCAGTGTGCGGTTCAGCACAAAGCGCAGGTGAGCGTGGCCTACCTGCACATGTTCGAACCCAGTTAGAGAATTCGTACGCGTACGACCGGCTATGGCAGCTCGCGGACGACATCCTGGTAACCCATCCGATCAGCGCGGTGACGTCGGTTTCGCGCGAGACGTCCGTGGGGATGAAACACGCTTCGTGACCGGCGGCGCGCAGTGCGGCCACCTCCTGCATGGCGTCGTTGAGGTCGGCGATCACGACGGTGGCGCCGTCGGTCGCGAAGCGCATCGCGATCGCAAGGCCGATTCCGCGCTGTGCGCCCGTAACGATCGCTACTTTATTTTCAAGTTTCATGTTTTGTCTGCCTGGTTACTGAGTGGTCGAGATTGCCTCTGTTTTAACTCTTTTTGAATGTCGCATGGCATAAAGAGCGCACCATCCGGATTGCGGATTGCGGATACGGCTTGCGCCTTCCCACCGTCGGCTTCGTTGAGGCACGGTCCACCTGCGTCAAGGAAGGGGCCGTCCCTCAATACTTCGCCACTGGCGTCGGATTGGCGAAGTACTTGATCAGCCTCGTCGCCAGCCATCCGTGGTCGTCGGTATTGCTAAAGTTCTTGATCACGTTGGTCGTATTGCCACCGCCCCACAGGATCGCAAACACGTTGTTGCTCGCGGCCAGCGCCAGCTTCTTGTTGTCGATGCTCCAGTTGTAATTGCCCGGCTTGTTGTTGTACTCGAGCAGATACTGCTGATAGCTGGCATTCGGCGCGAGGCAGTTGTACGCCGTCGTCCCACACGAGACGGCGTAGTTGCCGACTGCCGTGTTGGGATTGGACGTAGTACTTCCCAAGATGATGTTGCCGAGGTCGGGCCGCAGATTGCTGTCTCCGAAGAAGTACGCCGGCGCGGTGCTGAACACATACGACCCGGGCGTGCCTTGAAACAGCTCGGGTGTGCTCTCCATGTTGTTCGGAATATGAGACCCCGGGATCTGCCACAGCATGATGGGTATGTTCCGATTTGCCTTGCTGAGCTGACCCACGGCGGACAGGTAGTTGTCCCACGAGCGCGCGTTATACAACGTGGCTGACCCAGGCGCCGCGCTGTCATCCATCTCGTAGCGATCGAACAGGAAGAAGTCGGGACCATAGGCATCCGCCGTGTTGATGGCCGCGGGCGCGCTCTGATTCAGCCAGTTCGAGACCGGCGTCGAAAAAGTCGACGCGATCTGCGCGCTACTCAGGTTCTGATGCAGCCAGAAACCCGAACCGATCGCCCACATGTTGTCCTGCCATCCGAAGGTGACCGTGCCTTTGGCCGCTAGCGCGCGGATGATCCAGTTGTTCGCCTGCACCCATCCGGCGAACCCGGCAGGAAAGGTTGGCGTCGGATAGGCGCTGCGGTCGTACACGGGGTTCTTCACGCAGTCGTTGAACCACGTGCCCACCTGGCTGTATGCGCCCGCGGTGGTTGTGTTGTTGACGTTCGAGTTCCAGAACGCGTCGCCCTGGCTGTCGAGGCTCCACGCCGGATAGCCGTCGGCCAGCAGACTCCTGAGTATCTGAACGGGTGTGCCGGTGTAGGTCTTGCCCAGATAAGCGGCGGTCCCCACGCCGTTCGGATTCGACGTGTTCCTGTAGGTGCGCGATGTCGTCGTCAGGCACATCGCCTGAGCGAGCGCGGTGTTCACCGCGCCCGTCGGCAGCGCTGAATTGGCAACGCTAAGGTAACCGTTCTGCTGCATGGCGCCGAGAAGGTCGGGGTTCATCAACAGGGAACCGTAGTAACTGTTGCCCTGCCAGGTCACCGGGTTGGCCGCCAGCATTTGCGCATCGCCGGCGAGACTCGCGAAGTGGCGTCCCATCAGATACGTCGCCTGCGGGTTGGACTGGCTGAGACCGGCCCCGCCGTTGGTGAAGTCGTCGAAGTTGGCGCCGCCGCTCATCTGCGCGGTGTATTCGACGATGGCGACGCGCATCGGATGCTGGTTGATTGCGCTTAGCGCATTGAAGTCACTGGTCATCCGGTAGGCGTTGGTCGGCGGGTCGATTACGCCCGGGTCGCCATTGCCGTTGACGCCGGCATACTTGAATACGGCATCGACCGGTTTGCCGCCGAAGTCGTCGTTGCCGCCCGTCGAGGTGGCGATCGGCGGTGTCGCGTTGGGGCCGCCGATCGCACCCATTGCAAGGTATGCAGGCCAGCCCGGGACGGAACCGCCGGTCCAGTTACCCGGCGTTGGCGTCGGAGTAGGCGTTGGACTGGGCGTCGGTGTCGGAGTAGGCGTCGCCCCGGCACAACTACCTGTAGCAGTCCAAGGTTGACCACTCCCGGAGCCTCCGTTATAAGAAGCAGGATTTTGCCCCTGGGTCCACCAGTTCGCCGTGTAGGCAACGCCGTTGTATGAAACAACACTGCCTGCGGTATAAGCCACGCTGGCGTTCCAACTGGCGGGACAACTGCTGGAGGAACCGGTCGATGCGGGTGGCGGTGACGAAGTGGACGTGCCTCCACCCGCATTTGCTCCGACTGGCGTCCATAAACTTGTAGTGGTCGGATTCCAGCCAGAACTGGAATAGTCCGTCTGGTTCACGATCGCCTGATAGTTCTCGCCATTGTACGTCACGATCATACCAGCAGCGTAGTACGTGTCGGCTGTCCACGCGGGGTACGCATGGGCGCTCTCATAAGAGATCGCCACCAGCACCGATGCCGATGCGACGACAAGCGTCGACCGCAATATAAGTTTGGCCTTCTTTCTCATCATTTTCCTCTTGGTTGGAAACGACCTTTTTCACCACTTGATGCAACCAGAATCTGCTAGATAGTCGACAGACCCGACGACTCCGGACGCGCGTTGCTGATGTGAGCGGGCGGGCCTTTCACGGGGCGGAGCCGATCAGCACCTGTTGCGGCGATCAGTGCATGCAGGATTCGAACGAATAGGCGACAAAGCGCGACAGCATCTGGCTTCAGTCGCGACGCGGACGCTATGGTTGAGCTGCCGGGGAAACGGCGGGATGACGAATTCGATGGTGTATGACGACACCCAGCACATGCCGATCAGATGCAATCAGCCGGCGGCTGAATTGAACAGGAATGCGTAGTGAGTTTCGCGATCTGTAGTGCGGAAATTGCGATCCAGAAGGATGTAGATCTGTGACACTCAGCCGTCGCGAAGGCTTAAGAGAGCAACGAAGTTGACCCGTTTTCTGTGCTGCCTGGCACATTGAGATAAGCGTTGTAGCCAGGAGAAAGTTGAGCAAGTCGCGCTCGATAGCACCGACAAAGCGGAACGTTGCCAGACGCAGCCAGACAACCCTTGCCATCGAAGAACCCCATTCACAGAAGCGCTATATAGCGCTCCTCACGGAGCGCGTAGCGGATTGGAGAATGGGTTTCGAGGCGATGCTTCGGTTATCCCAGCGGGCTAGAAGTTAGCAAAGCGCGGATAGAAGAACAAGAGAAAGCAAACTGAAAATATGTAACTCATTGTCACTGCTGGGTCGGGCCTCTGCTGCCTCGAATCGGTACGGCTCGGGACCGATGTAGATGAAGGTTCGACAAGGCAAACGTTTATACACGCACAAAGCGTATGTACGAGCAGTTGTTAGCTTTCGTGTCCACCAATAAGGCGATTGCGATCCGCAACGGCCGGCTAGCCGGGACGTGCCGCTTATGCGTTGGTCGACACGAGGCCAGTCGTCCGACCGCTGGCCAGCATCAACTGAGCTAGCGCACCTTGCGCGCTCTGCAGTTGAGTCTCGATTTGGCTGAGTTCGCTGGTATTCGAACCCTGCAGCGCCGCGCTCAACGCGCTTTGCGCACTTTGCAGTTGGGCGTTAATCTGGTTGATCTGGCTGGCGTCAACCACTCCCGCGGAGCCGCCGGCGCTGGACGATACCTGCGCTAGTTGGGCCTCAAGCGACACGACGAGTGCATTCATCTCGTCGAGTTCGGTTGTCGAGGAGTTGCTGGAAGACGCTGATCCGCCGCCAGCGCCCCGCGAGCCAGATGCGGAGGCAGAGGATGTCGAACCGGACGACGCTCCGCCCGACGACATCGACGTACTGCCGGTCGCCCCTTCGGTCGAGGCGGACGTGCCAGCGGACACTTCCTTGGTCCCGGACGATGCGCCGGTGCTGCCAGCCGTCGAACCGGACGACCCACCCGCGCCATGGTCGGTCCCGGTCGTTGTGGCGGCCGTGAAGGCCGTGGCGGCGGTTGCTGACTGGATCTGCATGGAATCCCCTCAATTGGTTCGAACACGACACATGGCGGCTTTGGAGCTGATTGGCAATCGCCAGAGAAATGCGCGATCACCAGCCCATCTTCTCGATAACGGCGGGCCGAATGGTTTCTTGAGCCGATTTCTTGCAATATTTCCGTATCGGGATACGGCGCGGGATAGCTGCCTATGCCGCGATGCCGCGCCGCGCTAGCCTTGCTTGCGGACGAGTTGTCATGGCTCTGCGAACATCATCTTCGGGCAACGTGCTACCTGCGCACGCTCCTGCTCGTTGACCGGCGTGACGTGCACAGCGAGAAGCGGGCCGTGTGTGTCAACCGCCATATGTACCTTGCTGCTTTGCTTGCGCTTATGACCGTCGCAACCCGCACGCGGTCCGCTTTCGCAGATCGACTACAACGTGTGCCCGTCCAGAATCACCGCGCTGGGCAGGCCCTGACGCGCCTGAGCGACCCGGATTACCGAACGCAGATCGCTGACCATTGCCTCAAAGCAATCCGCACTCAGCCAGCGTTGCGTTTGCTGATTCCCCACCTCCCACGGCGGGAAATCAGTCGGCAATATACGCCACGACGCACCCGCGCGTGCCATCCAGCGAAGCGCATTGAACTTCTCGCGCACCTCGTACCGGCGCTGCAGTGCGTATTCATTCATCAACGTCAGGTACGAAGCGGCAAAGCTTCATTCTTCGTCCGATACATCCGCCGGGTATGGCCTGCGTTCTATCAGGCCCATCAGGTTATCAGGTCTGGACTGAAGTGCCTAACACGCTCCAGCAGAATGCTTTGTGCGCGACTATCGCCTCCGACGAAATGCTTCGTGTGTCTCACACTGAAACGCGATAAGCCAACGATAGGTCTTCAAAGAGGCGTTTTGACACGGTCTTAGGTGAGTAGCCCACCGGAATCGCACCCGCAGGCCCTCGCAGGTAGGGTCGAGAACTGGCGCGCGCACCGGTAGGCGCCGGTGGTGATTCCACCGCTTTCGCGATGGCCCGCAATCCGGCAACCATGGTCACGTTTCCAGCTCCCGCCACGTCGAACGCAGCGGGCCGGTTTCCGGCACTACGCTCTCCTGTCTGCTTCATGTCAAGATTTATGGGACCTATCATGCTGGGCGCGCTTTCGGTGCGGCAGCACGACGAACACGATAGCCGTTGAACAGCTTCAGTTCCTCATACATCCAGCGCCTACTCCACCGCTTCCAGCCGAAGCCCCGTCGATTCCGGGAGCGCCCCATGTGGCGCCTGATCTTCTTTTCTACCCAGTCTTTGATGAAGCTGAAGCACTCGCTGGAATGTCCAACGGCGAAGTAATTCACCCAACCGCGTAACACCGGATTGATCAGTTCTACCACCCGATCTACCGGCTGCGACTGGTATCGCCGAAACACCTCTTTGAGCTTGCGCAATAACGCCGTGCGCTTCTTCAGCTTTGGCGTATAGTGCGCCCGCCACACCTGCCTCTGTACGCTGCGGAGTCGACGGAAGTCGAATCCCAGAAAGCCGAAGCTCTCTGAGCGGTCCAGATTAACGGTGCGGCTCTTCTCTTCATTGACCTCAACCTGCAGTTTGGCAAACTCTTCCCGAAGTCGCGTGGTCACCGCCCTCAGCAGCCACGCATGGCGCGGATGGGCATCGATCAACACCACCAGATCGTCAGCGAATCGGGCATACTCGACGTAGGTGTACTTCCCGTTGCGCGTGGCTTCTTTCGCCCGCTCCAGCATACGGTCTACCTCAGTGAGATAGATGTTACTGAGCAACGGTGAGATCACCCCGCCTTGCGGAACGCCTTGTTTGCCCGACGCCGTCAGCTTCAGCAGATGCATTACGTCGTCGTCCTTGATCCGACGCGCCACTTTTTCAAGCAGTAGATGATGCCGAACTGTGTCAAAGTAGGCGCGCAAATCAAGGTCTATGACGCGGGTCTTGCACTGAACAATCGCCGCCGCCACCCGATGCACCGCTTCATGCGCGGTACGCTTGGGACGATACCCGTACGACCCCGGTTGGAAGTCTGCCTCGAAGATCGGCTCCAATATGAGCTTGAGCGCGCCTTGAACCACCCGGTCACGGATAGCCGGAATCGAAAGGACACGGACTTTGCCCCCGTCCTTCGGTATCTCCTGCCGCCGCGCCCGTAACGGAACATAGGCGCGCTCGACCAACTCGCTCTGTATCTGCTCAAGAAACGCCTCCACGCCCTGCGCCTCGATGGCCTCGAACGTCACCCCGTCGATACCCGGAGCGCCGTTGTTCTTTCTGGCCAGCGCATACGCCTCGCGCAGTGCGTCCATCTTGCAGACATGGACGTACAACCCCCAGAAACGCCAGGACGGTTCAGCCTTCGCCTTGACGTATATTCCCCGCCTCAGGTCCTGCAAAGTGCTGGACGCCTTTGTCATCTCGTCCTTGCCTCCCATGTTGTCGAGGAAACTACAAACAGCAGGGCCCCTTCGCTCCACCAGCGTTACCCGGCTTCACGGCTACTACGGACTCATCCGCCACCCTCTCGCCTTCAGCCCACTTCCCGGGTTCGCCGGTTATAGGACCTACCTTGCTCCGGCGATTTCGCGCCGGGGCGAGGAGGGCTTCTCCAGTTGCTTGGCATGTCCTTGTCATCGTGCCGTCGCTTCCACCCCGCCGAAGTGGAATAGCCGTATCGGTCAGATTTCGGCTACCCATGCTGCCTTCACCCTCACGGTTGCGGGCTCGGCCCTCGGAGCTTTTCATTTTCGAGGCCACATCTACGTTCACTTTTGTTACGGCCCGATGACTCGCGCATTCCCCAAGGAAATGCCTGTCGATAGGCTTCAAGGTCTTGGTTTCCCGCCACCCTGCTATCCAAGCTACGGGGCCTCTGACTCCTACCCCGGCAGGACTGACTCCTGCTGAACATGCCAGCCTTCGCTGGACGCACAACCGGACGTGAATCTCTCGATTCATCCGACTCCTATTGCCCACCGTGTTGCGCCAGAATCCAGTGAGCAAACAGGCCCGGCCGCTGATGTCGTATCTTGACCACCAGCTCCCGTGCCCGACTCACTTTATCCTTTAGGCGCTTGTATTTCCTGCGCACCCACCGTACCAGGTATTGATCCAACGAATCGAACACCGCGTACAACGCCGAACGATAGAAGCGGCCACAATATTTCAGCCACCCTTTGAGCACACGGTTGATCTCCTGTGCCAAGTCCGTCAAGTCCACGGTGTGTCGGCAATGCAGTCGCCATCGACGCACTGTCTGGCGAATGGCTTTGGCCGCTGTTTGGCTGATCGCAGGCAGGAAGCTCACGAACACCGTACCGGCGCGCGATCTTGCGAACCGCGGTCGGAAGCAGAAGCCCAGGAAGTCAAACTGATGAACGCTAAAGCGCTCCCGCCGATTGCCATCGCGACAGTAGACGACTTTCGTCTTCTGCGGATGCAAGGCAAGTGAGCACTGCGCCATCCGCTGTTCCAGGGCTGCCTTAAGCGCCTCCGCCTCCGCCTCCGCCAAGGTGCGACAGTGGCAAACTACATCATCGGCATAACGTTCGAACGGCACGCCCGGGTAGTTGCGGCGCATCCATTCGTCGAACACATAGTGCAGAAACAAATTGGCCAGCAACGGACTGATGACTCCGCCTTGCGGTGTGCCAGCGTCCCGCTGCTGCACAGTGCCGTCTGCCAGACTGACCGGAGCCCGAAGCCACCGCTCAATGTACAGAAGCGTCACCCTGCACTTCGTGTGATGCCGTATCGCCTTCATCAGCAAGGCGTGATCGATGGAATCGAAGAAGCCCTTGATGTCGAGATCAAGCACCCAGGCATATTGCCAGCAACGCACGCGCGCCATGGCGACTGCTTGATGTGCCGACCAACCCGGCCGGTAGCCGTAAGAGTCGGGATGGAAGCGCGGTTCCAGTTGTGGCTCAAGACGCTGTTTGACCACCATCTGAGCCACCCGGTCCGCGACCGTCGGTATCCCCAACGGTCGCACACCGCCGCCTGCCTTCGGGATCTCCACACGTCTGACCGGTGGAGGTTGGTAACTTCCCGAGGCCAGTCGATTCCAGAGTTTATAAAGGTTGTCAGCCAACCTCGAATCGAACTCTTCGATCGTCTGCCGATCGACTCCTGCAGCGCCCCGGTTGGCCTTGACCTTCTTGTAGGCCTCCCACACTTCGCGCTTGGAAATATCAAACGGTTTGGCACGCCGAGACAGATCCTCCCGTTGCCGGTTGTCTGCCTCGTCTTGCCGGACAACGTCGCCCCTTCGGTCCAGCCCCATTACAGGGCCTTCCTCCCTACTACGGACGACTCCGCCCCTGTGCCGCGCATCGGTACTCAGGCTCTTGCAGGGGCTACCTGCTTGAGCTGCTCCCTTCGCATCGCGACGACAGGTTCCTACGTTCCTCATTGAAGCCTGCGCTGGCGTCACGCCACCTTCATGCCGGACGCCAGACAGCCCGTCAACAGGCTCCGTCTGTCCTTGTCCCGGGGCATCCATACCCCCCGGTTTTGGCGTCATCATGGGGTTTCGACACGTCATCAGTGGTTCACTCGCGTTTGTTGGCAAGCGCCACGACGGCGACGTTTTGTTCCCCGTCGCACCTGGACTTTCAGTATCCATCGCGAGAGCGGATCGCTACGCTTCACTGCCTGCTGGACCACTGATCTGGCTCCGAGCACAAGAAGCATGCGCAGGTATCCGTTGCCCCTCTTCGTAATTCCGAAGAGGCGTTGCCTGCCGCCTGACGAGTGTTGGCGTGGCGTCATACCGATCCAGGCCGCAAACTGCCAGCCGTTCGCGAACTCGACGGCGCTGCTTGCAGCGGCGATGACGGCGGTTGCAATCATGGGACCGATACCACGGATTTTCTCCAGCCGCTGGCTTGCAGCGGAAGTCTTGTGGGCTGTGGTGCAAATAGCGGAGCTTGTCGAGTAATTTGGTTTTGATTGGATGCCTCACTGAGCCGGGATGACCGCATTCCAAACCGCAGGCACCGTGATATCCTTGAGTCGCAGTTGGGTGAGGCTAAATTGTCCTTTGCGAATGCGATGCGTCAATTCAACGCCCGCCAGCGTGTTCGTGGCGTTCTTGAATTGCTTGAAACCAAGCATGACGTTCGTCCTTGACTTGATGTTGCGATGGTCTTGCTCGACTTGGTTGTTCAGGTACTTCGAGGACCGGACCTTGGTGTCTTCGGGAATCACGCCGTCTTCCTTCATCTCACGAACTGCGCGATGCGAAGCCGCGGAGCCATCGAGGGCAATGGGTTTCGATGGCTGGCCCTGATGCTTGATGGCCTTCTTGAAAAGTGCTTTTGCTGCGACCACGTCGCGTTTGGCGCGGAGCATGAAGTCTACTGGCTGGCCTGCCCGATCCACCGCTCGATGAAGGTAGACCCATTTGCCACGCAGTTTGATATACGTCTCATCGACACGCCAGGACTGACCGGTGAACGTACCAAACCGGGTCCAGCGTTTGACGAATTCGGGCGAATAGCGCTTCACTCAACGCAAGATTGTGGTGCGCGCCAGCGACAGTCCTCGCTCGGCCATCATTTCCACCAGATCTCGCAGGCTGAGCTTGTAGCGCAGGTGCCAGCGAACACACAGGATGATCACCTCGCGATCAAAGTGGCGCCCCGCGAACAACTCCTCCAGACTTTTAAACTTACCCATCGTAGGCTCTCAAATTCGTTCAGCCGGAGACTGTAACCGTTTCGACCACGCTATTTGCACCAGAGCCGCGACATCGAGGAAATCGTGTTGAAACGAGATATCTGCGTTACAGACTGGATTAGCGCCGGTCATCTATGCGCGCTAGCCATATTTGAGCGAGGGCGATGCACGCGGCAGCGAGCAACGCCAATGTCGAAGCCATCATGAATACACGCTTCAGCGGCACAAGTCTCGAAAGTAGTAGCCCACCGACGAGCGGGCCAATGATGGATCCACCTCGGCCGATTCCAAGCGTCCATCCTATGCCGGCTGCGCGGACGCCCTCCGGAAATAGCTGGCTCGCCATTGCGGGAAACGCAAGCTGACCGCCGACGAGACATGCTCCCGCCACGAACAGGACGATGAACGCTGCGGATCCACCTTCCAACAGGTGCCCAAGGGCGAAAACCAGCCCGCCTCCCGCAAGGAAAAGGACGGCTACTGGAATAAACGGGCCCGCTCGCACAACAACTGCAGATAGCGAAAGCGCTCCTGTAATGGCACCAAGATTAAATACGACGACTCCGAATGCTGCGCGCCCTACAGGGACGCCACTCAGGTTAAGAATAGTTGGCATAAAACTGACGATAAATCCGGAGAGAATCATGATGGCGAGCACCCCGGACCATAGTGCCAAAATCGCGGGAAGCCTGCCTGCTCTAAATGCCTGCAGGAACAGGTAGCCCCGCTGAGGCCGCCTTGGCGCTACCCCTTGCAACGGGGCGGCCCGTCTTGTCGACGGCCTCGGAATACAAAAGAAGACCGGGAGGATAACGATCAACGCGAAGGCACCTCCCATGACAAAAACGGACGCCCAGCCGAACTGAACCATCGTGACCGAACTGATCGCACCACCGATAACTGCTCCAAGCGGAAACCCAATGGACATCAGAATGACACGCACGGACTGGTATTTGGTCTCGCCGTTTTCTGCGGCGATAGCAGCGACCGGAGGGATGGCTCCGCCCATGCCCAACCCGCCTACAAAACGCAAGGCCGCCAAGGTGGTCGCGGAATGAACGAAAGCACAGCACAAGGTGAGAACACCCGTTACAGCTAACGCAGAAATGAGCATACGCCGACGCCCAAACTGATCCGCCGCCGGGCCAACGATGAATGATCCCAAGACCGTACCGACGAACCCGGCGCTGAACACTCGCCCCAATGAGGCATGGTCAATCTGCAGTGACTTGACTAGCAAGGGCGCGACAAATGACAACATAAGCGTATCGAAGCCGTCAATCATTGAAACTGCAATGCAGATCAACGTTATCCGGAGCGCCGTAGGGGAATGCGTGTCTGTTGCCGGGATAGTGTTTTCCATGATGACGTCGTCTCCTAATATTCTTTTAACCGTCAGCAGACCTGCGACGGCGTTTCCAATAGCGTTGGCGCATAAGCACCGCGGCTTGCGTCCCTCTGGCGAATGGCCTAGCAGATACCCGGGAACCAGCATCTAGGTGGATTCGCCACGTCGAAAACTCCCAGTTGCGCAACCCGCCAGGCCGCCTCGTGACCATGCCTTATCGCCATCGTCCGCGTCGAATGCCTGCTTGCAAGCAGCGCGTGCGCATAACGCCAGACGGCGGAACCTTGTACCGCATGAAACGCGTTATCAACTTACCACGCCATAGTATCGGCAATGTTCCGTCGATCACTGATTCCATGAAAGAGATTATTGATTCAACAACTGGATCAGCACCACGCGCCTTCAACAGGTAGGGAGGCGTTCCAATAGGAGAGAGCATGCGTTCGCCCGATGCGGGGCGCACGCAATCAATTGGCGATCTCGTCTAGTTCCGCAAAACCCTTCCTTGTTCGCTGCAGCAGAGTTCGACAGGCCTGCGTAGGCGGCAGGCCTGAACTGCACCGTTCAAATAGAGCCCTCCTATTGTTCGTTCAAGCTCGTGATGGTCCGGGGGACTGCCGACTCAGCGCGAAAGAGTGATTGGGCCGCTCTAGTCGCGCTGGGCGACGGACAAGAAGGTCCGTAAGTAGCTGAGGTTGATCAGATCGAATGGCATCGGTAAGTGAGGCATTCTTAGTAGCTACGGAGAATGAATACGTCCTACATCGCTGATATGACTTCCGTACGGTGGAGCAGGACCGGGACACCTCAGCATAGCCAATCTCTCGCGTCATAAAAAACGTCGAACGCTTTCGATATTCTGAGATAAATTAACATTCGTGGCACCCTCCACGGGCAAGCATGTCGCTACCACTGATGTAGGCGGGCTCGAAACTTTTCTCAGCCGGTTGGTCGCAACAGGGGAGATCGACATACAGCGCACGCCCCGCTGTAACGGCTTGATTCGCGATTGAAATCAGTAAAATTGTTTATCAAATGAAGGATTCGTTTCGATCCGGCTACACTACGCCTCAATCTGTTTCGAAACGTGACGCCAAAGACGGTTAGATATTCACGATCAAGCGCATCAAAGATTGTTAATTAGTATTACTAATTAAAATTGTGGAAAATTGTCAGTGGCCTCCAACATGTATGGAAGAGGCTTGCGAATCGGCGATCAGCAGTGATTCCGGAGTCGTGTGTTTGTGCAAAAGTGCAGGACGCGGATCAGTCCTAGCACATGACATTTCATCCGGTCGCTCAATGAAGACAGAGATGTCGATGGGCAAATGGAACTCACGTCACATCATATATGCCGCCGATGCGGATCTGTTGCGTACTCGCCGAAGTGGGCCGATCACGTTCAGCAGCGATGGCGATACATTTTGTCAATTCGTTAATTTTCCGGGAGTGCGCCGGAGACCGATTTCTTCTGCCATGGAGTGGAGAGCGTTTGTGGGCTCCTGAAAAACATCCGGAGCACGGGTTCGACAAAATAGACCAGACTATTAAATTGCTTAAATATCTGATGATATACAGATTTATCTGGTGAGCTACGTTTTATTTGAAAATATTAATATGTTATGCGATGTAATAATTAAAAAATATCAACAACCAAACATTGATATAACCACTAGTCGTCATTTGCATATCATTTAGAAAATATCTAAAAGGAGACAGTAATGCGCAGGACGATTTTCGTAGCATCTACTCTCGCTCTAACGATCGGTACGCCTTCTGTTTTTGCGCAGAGTAGCGTGTCGTTGTCCGGCTTGATGGATGCAGGGATAACTTACGTGAACAACTCATCAGGGCATGCTAATCCGCAGTTTGTTGATGGCGTTGACGTCCCAAATCTGATTATTTTCACCGGAAAAGAAGATCTAGGAGGAGGTACTGCGATGATCTTCCAACTGGAAGATCAATACCTCCTAGGAACGGGGAGTTGGCCAACAAACAAGAGCCTATTTACGTGGGAGTCAATGGCAGGTTTTCAAAACCAACAATTCGGTACCTTGACGTTCGGCAATCAACGTGACTTCATGATTGATTCAGTGTTTCTAGGGCAGAACGACGGCGCTGAAGCTCACGACGGCGTGTATGGCATAGCCGGAGGCCCTTTCATTAAGTTAAATCTGCCGAACAACCCGACGGGATCTTTTAATTGGGACCGTATGGGCTTCAATGCACCGATTTCCAACTCGGTGAAGTATGCGAGCCCTATATGGAATGGATTTTCCGGCGGAGCACTGTACTCTTTTGGTGGAATACCCGGATCCATCGGATCAAATAGCGGCTCGAGTTTCGGATTGAACTACGCGAATGCGTCGTTTGGGGCAAATGCAGCAATAACCAATGTCAAACAGGCTGTTGCGGGTGTCCAGGCTAGCGTTCGCAACTGGGGGGTCGGTGCACACTACTACTTAGGAAATTTCACGACTGCGGCGCTCTTTACGGCCGTTCACAACGGTGCGAACGGGGGCTCGGTATGGGAAGGACAGCTAAGTGAGTTTTGGCAGATAAATGCCGCTTGGGGTCTTAGTACGGCATACGTATACATGAAGGGTAACGCCGTAGTGAACAACAATCACGCGCACGAAGTGTCTTCAGCACTGTCCTATGCGCTTTCGAAACGTACGGTTGTCTATGCTACCGCAGTCTATCAGCGAACCAACCGCGGCGCCAATGCATTGATCAACGGGCTGAATAGCCCGGGTTCAGCGGCGAGCGGGCCGTCACAACTGCTCGGAAGAATCGGGTTCCTGACTCATTTCTAGTTGGAGGAAATGAAGCTGGTCATGTCTGCCATACCGAGTCCCACTCGGGGGGCTGGCAGTTCCGATCCTCGATATTTCGGTAGAGGCTGGAAGATGTTCAGTTGGACCACGCGCTCCCATCACTCTAAATTTGTGATTTGGATTGGAAATTAATAGATCGCGAAACTGCAATTGAGGAATTCCTTCAGAGCGAATAATCTCGTCGTAGATTCAGTGGGCGGTTGAGAAGGTTAACAAAGGAGATAATTTTGAAAAGTCAATCACTGACTAGCAGGATGAATGATGCAAATAGTTCCCCGGAGACGGCCAGCGACGTTGGGTCAGACTGGGCCTTACCAAAAAGGGGGCGCAATGCGATCCTCCCCGCTATCGCATTCATGCTAGGCATGGGTTTCGCCATGGCCGATACTGCGCCGGCTGCGGAACAAGGACGCTTTGCACCCCTGCCTGTGGAGGTGGCCATGAAGGCTGCTCAGAACGCGCTAGCTGCGTGCAGCAGTGTAGGCTATCGTGTGACCGTTAGCATAGTCGACAGGGAGGGTGTAACACGTGTGTTTTTGGTCGGCGATGGCGCCGGCCCGATCAGCGTTACAACTAGCCGGCGCAAAGCATACACTGCCGCCGCGCTTGGAGTCAGCACTGGCGAAATGGCAAAGCACGCTGCAGCTTCTGGGCATCCACCACCAGCCATCGATCCTGAGATTCTGACGTTGGCTGGCGGACTTCCTATTATCAGCCATGACGTCGTCATTGGCGGTATAGGGGTAGGGGGAGCAGATGTCTCAGAGAAAGACGAGACGTGCGCCCGGGCTGGGCTTGATAGTATCAAGGAACAGTTGAACTAGCCGCCGAAATTAATGCGTCTTCGCTGTCGCCATTCGTTACAAGGTGTCTCTATGTCTAGTTCAATACGTTCCGTGGATCCGTCGAAGTCGGCTCTATCTTCGCACGCATTGCGTTACAGTCTTGGTTTGCGAGTTCTTCACTGGTTGACTGCCCTGTCCATGTTCATAGTTATTCCGCTAGCTTGGTACATGACTGAGCTTGACCGGCATAATCCCGTGACAGAAGGGTGGTTCAATCTGCATAAATCGATCGGCCTGACTGTTTTTCTACTAACGCTCATCCGTGTTTTTACTCGTTTATCAAGCGGTGCACCACCATTGCCAGAGCGCATCCCCACATTTGAACGGTTGCTAGCCCGTATCGGGCACAGACTCCTGTATGTGATCTTGTTCGCCATGCCGATCAGCGGATATGTGAATTCATACGGCGGCGGTCATCCCGTGAACTGGTTTTGGCTGTTTCGGATACCCGCCGTCATCCCCGTGGACCACTGGCTCGGACACCTTGGCGGTCAGATCCATGGGCTGCTTGCATGGGCAACGTACGTCCTGATCGCGGGGCACGTTCTAGCGGTTATCTATCACCAATTAATACAACGAGTGGACATATTGAGTCGCATGACGGTGAGTGCCAGGCGGAACTAAAACGCAGTGGATTTTACGTTGCAGGGCTTACCTCCGCGACTTAGATACGCCTCGCTGGCTGAATTGCCCTGCAACGATAATCCCGTCGTCGATTGTGTTTGGGGCCCAAAGCTCCACGAGTGACTGGATGGTCTCTCGAAACCGATATTTTTGGGTCTCATTCCATTGTCACGGAATGTCTTCTATTCGCGGCGCCCCGGGACAGTTGTTCTCTGGTGTACACTAAGTAGTCCTAAAAAATGATAAGAATACGCAGGCACTTTCGCCCCCATCACCATCATCATCGTTACCAACCTTCGAAACAGTGCTGTTGTCCGCGTGACGACTTTAGCCATGGGAAAGAGCAGTATTCTCTCCCGTGGCTAATGCATGTAAATGGCGAGAAAAAAATTGCCCGCGACGGGGCGCATCTCCGTTAAACGGTGCCTGTCAGTTCAGCTTGTATGAGCCATTGCGGCCCTCACATCGGAGAATTTGGTGGCAAGGATGCTTTGTCGCGTCTCTACAACGCCTGCCGTTGCCTCACATAAATTACTTCGTTATACGTATTTACCCTAGACGGGTTTCCACCTAAAATGGTGTTGCCCGAGCAAATAAAATCTAGGAAGTTAGACCATGGAATCGCTTCTCGAAGCCCTGCTGGTAGCCATCATTCTTTCTGCACCTGTAGCAGCAATCGCACAATCGAATCAGCCTCTGAGTCGCGCGGAGGTTCGCGCCGAACTTGTCCAATACGAGCGCGCGGGCTATAGCCCTCTTGATTGGAGTCATTACGCGGCGGACATTCAGGCAGCTCCAATCAGTGCTTTTGGACAATATGATCATCTTCACGTTGAGCCTGGGGGTTATGGATCGACGGCCATCACCACGTCACAGACGGCGCATTCTGCTGAATACAGATGACTTGATTGCGCGGCCTTGAATGTCTACGGGAGACTCGCCTCTAGGCGTTGCCATCCCGGGCCGGTGGCGGCTCCTTGTCGACCACTCACGGATCGCGTTAAACGTCTGTGCGAAGCAGGATTTGATGACGTGGCCGGATCCCCTCGCGTTGAAGCGGCATGCCTACATCCTTACAATTGTGTTTCACGCCGCGCTATTCAGATTCCCGCGTGTAACGTCTAGCAGGCCGGTGAAATACCTCGCGGAACGGTCATCCGGGACGCAGGCGTAAACGTTGAACTTATGTCATCAATGAGAGCGAGATGGAACGGATGCGTGGGCCAGATGGTTTTACCGAGTCAATGTTCACGGTGTTGAAGCTGGATGATTTTGTGCCGAAGGACCATCCGTTGCGTCCGATTCGCACCTGGCTCAATGACGCGCTTAAACGCATGGACGATGTGCTCGCGCGGATGTACGAGGCTGACGCAAAAGGAGGTCGGCCGAGCATCGCGCCGGAGAAGCTGGTGCGAGCTCTTTTGCTGCAGGTGCTGTACTCAGTTCGTAGCGAGCGCATGCTGGTGGAACAGATTTCCTACAACATGTTGTTCCGCTGGTTCGTCGGCCTGCCGATGGACGGGACCGTGTGGGACCACTCGACGTTCAGCAAGAACCGCGACCGGTTGCTCGAACACGATGTGCTGGTGTTGCTGTTCAACGAGACAGTCGAGACCGCGCGCGAGCGCGGATATCTTTCTGGGGAGCACTTTAGCGTTGACGGCACGTTGATTCAGGCATGGGCCGGGCATAAGAGCTTCGTGCCGAAGGCAAGTTCAGACGAAGACGACGCGCCTCCTGACGAACCGCCAGCGCCGAACGACAACTGGCACGGACAGAAACGCAGTAACGAGACGCACCAATCGACGACGGACGAGCAGGCGCGCCTGTTTCGCAAGAGCAAAGGAACCGGAGCGATGCTCTGTTATATGGGCCATGTGCTGACCGACAACCGGCATGGCCTGGTGGTCAACGCGCAGGTGACGCTGGCGACGGGCACCGCCGAGCGCGACGCGGCCGGGCGGATGCTTGCTGATGCCGCAAGTGTTGCACCGGGCGCCATCACGGTCGGCGCGGACAAGAACTACGACACCGCCGGCTTCGTCGGCAGTTGTCGCGCGAATCGTGTCACGCCGCATGTGACACAAAACGATGGGCGTCCAGGCGGTTCAGCAATTGACGAGCGAACTACGCGTTGGCCGGGTTACGCGGTCAGCCAGCAAAAACGTAAGCGCATTGAGCAGGTGTTCGGATGGGGCAAGGCAGTCGGACGAATTCGACAGGCGATGTATCGAGGACTTGAACGCGTAGACCAGCTCTTCGTACTGACTCAGGTCGGCTACAACCTGACGCGTATGCGCACACTTGCCGGTTGAGGGGCAGGAAGCAATGGATAACACCGATATGGCGAACCCGCGAGCAACGTCGGATGCCCGCAAACGTGTTCCGCGTTTCAAAAGTGCGAACCGAGCATCCGTCGTAATGCACCTGAGCGCATCAACGACGGATATTTCAACGGCCTGCTAGATCGCGGTCGAACGTTCGCCAGCCTAACTCGAACGTTTGTCGCGACATTTGACTTCGCGGCTTGCGAGCCACAATCGTCTTGCTGAGGACGCTGACCGGCTTCCTATCCTCGCAATCATTACGCTAGGTCGCAAGGTCATATTCGGAACGCCATGGTCGCGCCACAAGGCTGCGATCATGGCCTCCTGCCCTCCATCAAGCTACAGATTCGGCCAATCGCCATTTCGGTAGTCGAACGAGGATCTGCGCTCCTAAGCAAGATCGCTTGTGTTCAATGCGCGCTGCGAAAGTTCTGCGGTAAGCGCTGCGAGAGCGCCGGCGTTGACGTGCGGGCGTGTTCGTCAGGCGTTTGCACGAAGCTGGTTTGCAACCATCTATGGCACGAGTTCGTCAACGCGGTTGATCGGGCGGTCGGCGATGTGCGCGAGCAAGAAGCGCAGATATGCTTCAAGATCGACTTCGTTGAGTTTCGCCGTGCCGATGTTGCAGTCGATCGCGGCGGCACGTTCGTCATCCGAGTCAGCGCGAGCGCCAGCGAACAGATTGTTACGTCGGCCGATGGCCACGCCGCGCAACGCGCGCTCGACTGGCAGATTGTAGATTTCGAGGCGGCCGTCATCGCAATAGCGCGTGAGTGCCTGCAACCGGTTCAGGACCTAGAGAATCACCCGCCTCGTGTCGGATTTGCGGGAGAGCGCTTTCAGCGTTTTTGTGAGCCATGCATGGAGGTGCTCGAGTAACGGCCGCGCGTGCGCCTGTCGATATGCCCGGCTCCGGTGCCGGCTATGGCGCCATCGATTGCACAGACGAGCGTTCGCGTTGCTCCTTCGCAACCATGTTCGCGTTCAGACTGTGTTCTTGCGCAACGTCGGCGGTCGAACGCGCCGGGTCGTTAGCTTGCGCACCACCATCTCCCGAAATTCTTGTGTGTATTCCTCGAGTCTCGTCGCCGCCCCGGCGCGCTTACCTCCAGCATTCTGATTCCCACCAAATCTAGTGGGAATCAGAATGTCGAAGCCACATCTGTTATGAACAGAGGTTACTGCACACTCGCTTACGTTCCGCGTATATATGCCGCGCTTGCGATGCGCGATCTCGTAGTCCTTCCGCAACCGCGGCGACCGAGGCGACACTCTGATTCAACTTGGAAATCAATAACTAGCGTTTATGAAATTGAGCCGTGGAGCTGAGCCGGGCTAACATCGGCTACGCCATACAGATTGACCGACATAAGACAATGAAGGGGACTAACTTGACAAGTCAGCAGCTTGCAGAACAGATCGATCCACGTGTCCCAGCCGTGGCGCGATGGGCGGCCGCGCCTTTGATTGCGTCGTGCCTTCTCGTCATGATCGATGGCTACGATATGTTCATGATCTCGTTTCTAGCGCCGCTTATTTCGAGCGATCTCCATCTTTCGCCACTGACGCTTGGCAGGGTGTTCACGGCTGGACTCGCCGGCTCGATGGTAGGCGGAATCGTTATAGGACCTGTCGCTGATCGAGTGGGACGGAAGAGGGCTCTAGTCGCCTCCTTGTTACTGGCGGCTCTAGGGACCATCCTTTGCGCGCGTGCGGAATCGTCTGAAGCATTTGCAGTTTACCGTTTTGTTTCCGGCTTCGCACTGGGCGGTGTTCTCGCCGCCATTGTGCCTCTCGTAGCAGAGCACTTCAGCCCGGAACGACGAAACGCCGTGGTCACGCTAATGTTCGTAGGCTATCCGCTTGGAGCGGTGATTGGCGGCGGCGTGACGGCGCTACTATATTTCCACGGGTGGCGACAACTATTCGTTGGTACTGCTGCATTGCTGCTCATTGCGGTATCGTTGACGCTACTCATGCGGGAAACATTAAATAAACGGGAGACGACGAATGCAATGCAAGTCACCTGGCGTAATTCCCTGTTTGGCCCGTTTGCCGAGGGACGCCTACTCGCAAGCATTTTTCTGGGAGTTGGCATCTTCTGCATGCTGCTTGTTGCGTATCTGTTGACTAGCTGGACGCCTATGATTGCCGTCAGGTCAGGCATCCCTCCACGCGCTGCGGCCTTGTGCGGCGTGTTCCTCAATCTGGGTGGGGTTGCTGGCGCATTGGCCTCTACGGTGCTCGTTCGAAAATTTGGGGTCTTTAGACTCGTGGCACTAATGATCGCTACGGGGGCTGTGTCGATAGCGCTAGTTGGGCAGTTCTTTGGGTCGATCGGTGTGTTATGTGTCAGTCTGTTTGTTAGCGGAGCACTAGCCATAGGCGGCCAGCAAAACACGCCGGCGATGTCTGTAGAGCTCTATCCACAGCACGTGCGGGCCGCGGGTGCCGGCTGGTCGTTTTCCATCGGTAGGGTCGGTTCCATGTTTGGTCCACTTCTCGGCGGATACCTTTTGTCGGTCCAAACCGATCCAAAAATGATGTTCTTCATGATGGCTATTCCAACGGGCATCGCCGCCGTCGCTTATCTCCTCGTGGATTTAGTAAAGCCGAACTAGCGATTTCGGCAAACTACCTCAAACTTCAATCAACCGGACGAATCATGCTACTCACTGAACACCAGCGTCTCCCGACAAACGGTGCCCGAGCCGTTCTCCCGTTCACCGCAGAAGGCCGTCAGTACCTTGGAATTCCGCAACTCTCGAAGGATGTCCCTGACACACCGGCGCATATGAACGGGGGTGACAGCGACACCGGCGCGCTGGTTTATCGTTGGGAAAACGGACAGTTTGTCGAGGACATTGGTTTGCCGCTGAGCGGAGGCGAAGATATCGACGTTTTTGAGTTCCGCAATCAGCAATTCATGGTGACCGCAGGTGTTCGCCGAGGACATGGCCCGTATCAGTACAACATCGACCAGGTGCTTTACAAGCGTGTTGGCTCTGGATGGGAGTCCTTCCAAACCTTCCCGGGGTTCGCAGCGAAACAATGGCATTTCTTCGAAATCGGTGAACGTGCATTTCTTGCTCTGGCTCAAGGCGTAACTCTGGGCCATATCGAAGCGACGAATCCGCGCCATTCAAGGATATTTGAATGGGACGGCTCACAATTCGCCGAATTTCAGACTTTCGACGGCCAGTGGGGATACAACTGGGAATCCTTCGAAATCGACGGGCAGTATTTTCTCGGCTATGCGGACCACGTAGCTCAATCCCAGTTGTACGCATGGAGCGGCGCGGCTTTTGTCCCGTTCCAGGTGTTTGCTGAGAAGGCTGGGCGATGTTTCCGATATTTTCAGGTCGACGGCGAACACCTGCTCGCATTCGCGAACATCCAGGGTGACTCGATTTTGTATCGATGGACCGCCGACGCGTTCACGGCGCAGCAAACCCTAAGCGGCCCGGGGGGGAGGGAGTTTTGCGTTGTCACGAGCGGCGCGGGGTTGTTTCTGGTGCAGATCAATTTTATCGAAGGAGAACCTTCAGCGCCGCATACCAGCCTCCTTTCTCGCATTTATAAGTGGGAGAAAGACCAGTTCAATCTTGTGGAGGAATTCCCGACATCTGGAGGAACTGATGCCGCCGTGTTTAATGCAGATGGCCAGATCTTCCTTGCCGTCTCAAACAGTTTGACGCCCGATGTGCGCTTCAGAACCGATACGATCATCTATCGCTTTAACGGTTGAACGCGCTTTAATTTGACGGCAGTGATCAATCAGAATAATGTCAAGGAAGAAGTCATGGCTTACCAACCAGATCCAGTTTTTCAAGGCTTGTATGACGCCTACACCGGTCAGGACAGCACGGGGCAGCATCTGACCCGTCACATGGTCAAAATGACCGAGCAAGATCCCATTCTCGTCGTAACCGGATCTGACTTTGTGTTCTTTCCAGGGTTACGTCAGCCACCTATCGTGCAAAGCTTTCGCAGGTCGACGAAGGGATTCATTGAGCTGACATCAATCTCGCATCTCGGTCCGGCACTTGCCTGGCTTTTCCGACTGCGAGACCTAGGCTATGCCTCATGGCGCCAGGACGCCGAGCGGATCCTGAAGTGCACGGACGAGGCTAGGAAACTTAACAGTGAAAGCTACTGGACAGATGTAGTTGCAGTAGAAGCTTATAAGGGCTACGAGCGCAAGATTGCCGATATGATCGATTACAGTTGCGAAGTCACCACTTCGTTTCTGAGCCGTTGTCTTGCTGATGAAAGCCTGATGACGTTCGAGTATCTGCGGGAAGGCTTTCTGGAGCCGTCGAACAAGGACGATGTTGCTGTGCCGATCAACGATATGATGGTGGCTACGTTCTCGCTGACGTTTCTTGATATCGGCCAGCGGGTAATTCAGTGGCTGCGCTCGCAGAATTTCGACTGGAGCAAGTTGATGGTGCTGCTCAGCGGAAAATCCGGCCGGCCGACGGCGGGTCTGACGTGGCCCACCAATAACAATTGCCACCTTCTTTTCAAGGCGTCGCGCGAGCAATTGCCAGTGGAGAACGTGCAGATTGCACCGCATGGCCCGTCGATGTCGCTCGAAGATATCGGCAATCAGGCACGGATTGACGAGCTTGAGCAGCAGTTTCGTAATCTTTTTCTCCACATCAGGGCGAACATCGACTTGTCCAGATTGATGTTCGAAGGGTTTCCCTCATTCAAGAAAAGTATCGAAGAACCACCAGTGATCGAACCCGGAACAAGTAGCCTGAGTGCAATGCCGCGACTGCGCTCCACCGATGATCGATTGACAGCAATCACTCGTCTGCGGTTTGTCATGGAAGATCCTACGCAGCTTCTGTCGAATTCCGTTGCGCATTTTATCATCGACCAGTTGTGCGATCACGACAATAACCCGGCGGCCGTCGTCATTCCCGGATTCACCAATGTGACGTACCCGCCAAAGCGCGCGTGATGTAGAGCAACGGCGCTGCAAGGAATAACCACTTGGTAATGCGAATAAATATCGGAGATCGGATATGAATCTCATGGAAATTAGAGAGCGCAATGTACTCATCGACAAGCTGCATCGTGGCGAACTGGTTACTGCCATGATGATCCGCGGCGCACGGACGGTAGATGTGGTTCGTGTGGCTGGATCAACAGGGCACGACAGCATCATCATTGACCTCGAGCATAGCTCAATGCCTCTTGACGTCGTTTCGCAATTGGCGTCGACGGCTAATGACCTTGGAATGACACCGTTCGTTCGCGTCCCTGAGCGCGATTACGGTTCGATCGGTAGAGTGCTGGACGGTGGTGCAATCGGCGTAATTGCTGCTCGTATTGAGACGGCGGCGCAAGCAGAGGAACTGGCACGCGCATGCCGGTTCGCACCTCGCGGTCAACGATCCCAGATTGCAATGCTTCCGCAGTTCGGGTTCAAGCCCACTCCGGCGCGAAAGCTGAATCCGTTGGTTGACGGGGTCACGATCGTGAAAACACTCATCGAAACACCGTTGGGTGCGTCGAATGCCGACGCAATTGCAGCGGTCGACGGAGTAGATATTCTTGCTATCGGCGCGAATGATCTCTCAGCAGAATTGGGAGCGCCGGGAGACTACACGAGCAGTGCATTCTATGATCAAGTCGCAAAAATTGCTGCAGCGTGCAAGGCTCGCGGCAAGCTGTGTGTGATTGGCGGAATTTCGGATCTGAACATACTCGGCGGATTTCTGAAAATGGGCGTCGCACCGATGATTATTTCCGGATCGGACATTGAAATGCTCTTTTCGGCCGCGCGTCAGCGCAGCGCTGCATTGCAGCAGTGGCATGCTGAATTGAGCCAAGCAGTCGAAAAAACCCCAGTTTAACAAACATTAACTAATGAGAGGAAAAAATGGCAAGCGAAGTACAAGTACCGACCGCAATGCGAGAAGCAACTACCAACACCAAACCGGCCTTTGTGCTGCCGCCTCACACGTGCGACGTTCATTTCCATGTGTTTGAAGTTGGATATCAGTCAGTCAAGGAACCTCACTATACTTTCCCCGACGGTACGCTCAAGCAGTACCTTGCGATGTGCGATTACATCGGGATTGAACGCATGGTCCTAGTGCAGCCGAGCTATTACGGTACGGATAACCGGCTCACGATTGATACCCTCGCGAAACTAGGCGCGCGCGGGCGTGGCATTGTGATGGTTGATGAAGATGTGACAGATACGGAACTCGATCAGTTCCATGCGGCTGGCGTCCGCGGTATTCGGCTTGATTTGTTTGCGCGCGCGGGCTGGGATCGCAGCGATATCCAATCATACATCCTGCGCATGATCGAACGTGCGAGGCCTCGTGGATGGCATATCCAGTTCTATACGCCTGGATATGTCGTGCGTGATCTGATTCCATTCCTGTCTACGGTTGAGTACAACTTCGTGATTGATCACATGGGGTACATGCTTGAAGAGGACGGTCTCACAGGGGACGACTTTGAACAATTACTTGGACTGCTGGAACATGGTTACGCGTGGTTGAAACTTTCTGCCCCCTACCGTATTGCCAAGGGGCGCGGTTACGGCGCAGTTGGTCATCTTGCGAAGGCCATCATTAAAGCGCGGCCGGATAGGGCACTGTGGGGTACAGACTGGCCTCATCTCACGGATGGCAGTCGAGATACTGGTGAGCTCGTTAACCTTCTGCTCGACTGGGCTCCAGATGAAGGAACGCGCCAGCAAATCCTGGTGGACAATCCGCAGGCGCTGTTCGACTTCGACGAGTAAGGGCAGAAAGGCAATTGCAGACGTCCGTCTTTATCGGGCCTCGAGGCCCGACGTTTGCGACGATCAGGGGCCGCTTGCAATCTGTGGCTAGACGCGAGCGTCCATCGGTCGATTATTGAGTGTCAACGTTCGAGTTCGCATGCAACCCAATCAGGTTGCTCTTGTGGTTGCCACATGCGACTTCGGCGAACTTGGCATCGGGAGTCTCTCTTTCATTGCTTCGGATGGCATGTTCAGCGCACTATTCGAAGGCTTGCTGTCGCAGACGGAGAAGTGGGGTGTGTTTTCAAGTATCTTTCTGATTATCTGATAAAAAAGGACAAGGCCGGATTTGCGCGGACAGATTCAGGCGCGCGATACGGTAATGAGCAATGCAGGAATACGAAAAGACCACAGCTAAAAGAACGTTTCCGATTTCCCGAAATATGGGAAACGCAAATGGACTCATTCATTTCAAAGAGGCGCTCTGGGGCCTCGTGCTGGCAATTGTTCTGTCGTCGATAGACCAAAATATTGTCTCGACCGCTCTTCCTCATATCGCGCAAGTTTTGGGTGGCTTGCCCCAGATATCGTGGGTTGTCACAGCCTTTCTGCTCTCGTCCACAGTTTCCATGCCGATCTACGGAAAACTGTCCGACATGCATGGGCGCCGTAGCATGTTCATGATCAGCATCTCAATTTTTCTACTGGCTTCGGCTCTATGTGGACTTGCCACAAGTATGAATCAGCTGATCGCTTTTCGGGCGATGCAAGGTTTGGGCGCCGGTGGGCTCTCGACGCTTTCACAAAGTGCAATCGGAGATTTGGTAGGGCCGCGCGAGCGCGGTAGATATCAAGGTCTATTTAGTGGTGCCGCTGCCGTTTGCACTGTCACCGGACCGCTACTTGGAGGGATGCTTATCACTGTCGCGTCGTGGCGATGGATTTTCTTTGCGAGCTTGCCTGTGGGACTAATTTCCCTGGTGCTTATCGTGCTGTTTCTGCCCGCTCCCGCAGTTCGCCGCGCTCATCGCATAGACTATGTAGGCATGCTCTTGCTGATCGTAAGTGTATGTGCGGCGATGCTTTTCCTCAATGGAGTGGGTGGTCAGCTCGCAGGGGCAATTCTGAATCCGTGGATCACCGCGTTAATTGCGATCTGCTTTTCTGCAGCTTTTTTGCTTTGGGAGCGCCGGGCGACCGAACCCATCATCACCGTCGGGCTCTTTCGGAACAGGACTTTCGCGGTTGCGGTTGCGGCAGCAGGAATGATGACCTTCGCAATGCAGGCGGCCATGGTTTTCCTGCCCCTGTATTTCCAGTTAGTCCTTGGGAAAACACCGGCAGAATCAGGATTGATGTTGGTACCACAGATCGTAGGGATGATCGTGAGTTCCACGTACGGAGGACGTCTCTCCAGCGCGAGCGGGAACTTCAAGAGTTTCTTTCTGCTGGGTGTCGGCTTGGAGGCCACCGCATTGGCACTGCTTGGCGTCTCGTCACTCGTGGGGGCCGGCGTGGTCCCATTCCTATCGGCGCTAGCCGTCCTCGGTCTGGGTACAGGTCTGGGAATGCCGAATGCTATTGTTCTGGTCCAGAACTCTGTAGCGCCTGAAAAATTAGGCATGGCAACAGGGTCGATGTCTTTTGTGCGTTCGCTCAGCGGGGCGATTGGTGTTGCGCTATCCGGCTTTGTAATGCGTTTGATGCTTGAATCTGGACATACGAGCAGCGCGTTTATCCGCTTTTTTCATGACGAAACTGGAAACACGGTCATTTCCGGAACGGGCTCGCAAACGGTTGACGCGCTACGTCTCGCAATAGCGGCCAGCTTTGTGCTGGGTGGAGTGATGATGGTGGCGGCATTTGCGACTGCTACGAGGGTATCGGCGCTCGAGGCACCCTGACGTCGAACTTAGGCCTAACGTCCTCTATTGCTAGGCCTGTATATCGACGCGCTTCACGGGTTGACTTTAAGCGTTGCTATCCGGAAACGATGTTCATCGCCAAATCCGCAAACTGGCCGACCCGCGAATTGGCATCTCCGAAACGGTGTGCGATATAGATGGTCGTAGTGGCGTCGAGATCGCTGAATCTTCTAAAAACGACGCCAGGTATCGCGATGGTTGCGAGTGCCGACGGTACGATTGCAACTCCCAATCCTGTCGACGCAAGACCCACCATCGTTGACGCCTGCTGGACCTCCTGGACCACGTTGGGGACGAAACCATGTTTGGCGCAAAGCGCCAGAATCTGGTCTGAGACGGCGATGCCGGCTCGCTGGGCATAGGCTATGAAAGATTCGTCGCAGAGATCGGCGACCGAAACCGACGTTGCGGTGGCCAAGGGATGCCCAGCGTGCACGGCAAGGAGCAGTGGCTCCTCAAGGAGCGGCGTGCATACAACGCTGGAAATTGGGGCATTAGATGGAAGACGTAGGAGTGAGACGTCTAACTCACGCTGCTCGAGGGCCTCGATTTGCAAAGAAGAAGGAAGCTCGCGCAGGACCATGCTGACCTTAGGGCGTAAGGCTCGATATTTTCGGATGAGATGGGGAAAGAAAGGGAGAAGGGACGATGCATTGGTGAACCCGACTCGTAATCGACCAACCTCTCCGCTGACTGTCTGCCAGACAGCCTCCTTCGCGTGTTCCATCCGGGAAAGAATGGCGCGGGCATCGTCAAGGAGCGCCACACCAGCCTCGGTCAGCGTAGTCGCGCGCTTGGTGCGGTAAAAGAGTTTCGCGCCAAGTTCGTTCTCTAGGGACTGAATGGCAAGGCTCAACGGTGCCTGCGTCATACCCAAGCGTTCCGCCGCGCGCCTGAAGTGAAGCTCGTCTGAGAGGATAACGAAATACTCTAAATGTCTGATGTTCATTGATTTGCCTGGCAAATATATAAAGTGCTGATTTAGAAACAATGGCAACTGAGATCTGGGTGATACTTATGCCAATCGATAGTTTGACACACGCGTTGGCGAGATTGGGCATCGAAATTTGTATTAACAAGCCACACACCTGATTGCCTTCTGCATGGCGATCGCCGCGCGCTCTGTGTCCCCTGTTCGATTCAGGCTTAGTACGGGTGATCGGGAGCACTGGGCTGTAGCGAGTCATCGGCCCGACGGTCTGCTGTTGTGCCGCGTTTCGCTTGTCGGCTTTCATAAAGAGAGATGGGTAGTTACGCTATTGAGTGATATTGCGGTGCGATTCGGGATCAGGTCGTATCGGCGACCACGGAATAGGTCCGCAGTCCATCAAATTGGTCATGCCGGGGAAGCATTAGAAAGTGCTGTAGTTGTGGCGGTGGCGGGTCGATCTGAGAAGGGCGAATGTCGGGAGGTTACGTGTTTGTAGTCCCGTGAGTTAGAAATTCCTATTCAAGGTGTGGGCTGCCCTAACCATCATCGGGTTGCCCGCGATCACCTCCACGAATCACGCGAGGTGATCTAATTTTCGCTGGCGCGAGCTACACAATGGCGATTGAAAAACAAGCCATGCTAGCGGTGCCGGGAAAGAGGATGAAGGAGAACTGATAGATAAGGCGGAGAAGTCTTTGCGGATGCTGATAAAAATGGTTTGCGTCGATGCCCGCGACGTCATTTCGCATAACCTGATTCAGTTGTGGACGTTCTACTTCGAGTGGTATGTCTGCGTCGGGGCGTCGGGACCTGGGGGCTACTCCAATTACCTCCGTTCGTCGCCATGACGCCGCTGCCGGTGTGTTGCCGCCTGAGTCCAGATAATCGGCAACGAGTGTTTCCACTGGGTGCGGCGCGATTGAGGTATCTGCGGAGTGATCTAAGGTGTTGGGCGAGTTTGGGAATAAGCGGAGTTCAAGAATTTTTGATGAATCGGAGCAGATAGCGCTCGAATACGCTAGTGATGTGAAGGAGTGGACGAGCGCCTGGTTCGGCGAAGCCGTCTCAGCGATTCGTGCGCCTGCCTTATCACCGCTGATGCGGCGCCTATAAAGCATCTCCAAGGCTACCTCCACTCCGGCCTGTTGCCGGTTGAAGCAGCATATGCATGTTTCGGCAGGATTCCTTGAAAATGTTTCGTTATCACGTCATCTTCTGACACGAATAGTTATCCGAAGGAAAAACATCGATCTCGGGATTGCAATGGTTTTCTAACTCATGAGGCTAGCGCTTGAAGCATCAGTGTGCTATCTGGCCATAGGGTGTGCGACCGCGGTGGTATGGCAGTGTATGGTCGCGCGACATGAAGCCTCAAAGGAGCCTGAGTCGCGTGGGGGCTGCGCTACAAGCGTCGGTTATCGCTGGTACCAGCCGTGGTCAAACGCCTTGGGAGCGTCGGCTACCCGCATCATAAGCGTACGTTGTACCAACGAACGCATCCTGAAGAATAGTTGAATTA
>NZ_JAQQET010000037.1:0-104412 GCF_046026855.1 Paraburkholderia sediminicola
GGCAAAGAAAAGTAGGTGCCTGCCCCGCACAGGGGCGACGCTAATAGACCAATAAGTAATCAAGGAAAGGCCACCAGCATAGCCAAACAAACGAACAGACGAACAAAGCGCCGAGCAGGCAAAAAACCTCACTTCCCTCCCGACAACCCACGTTCAAGCGCCGCGACACCAGCCGGCAGTTCAACCTTAACTCCAAGGTCCACCATCGTTCGCCCGAGCGCATGCAATGTTCTGAACAGGTTGTGCTCCCGGCACTGCTCGCCCATCTGTCCAATACGCACGATCGGCAAACCAAACGAACCCGAGATTTCCACCTGGTGATGCCGCGAGATGTGACCGCAAATGTCGGCAGGACTCAACCGCTCCGGCACAACGATACCGACAACTGAATTCAGGCGGCAAGGCGCGGGGGCATAGAGCTGCAAGCCCAGCGCAGTGATCCCTGCCTGAAGCGCTACCGAACACTTCAAGTGCCGCGCAAAGCGCTTTTCAAGTGTCTCCGCACACACGAGACGCAGCGCCTCATGCAACGCGAGCACACCTGATACCGGCGCCGTGTAGTGATAGCCCGCGTTGTGCCAAAAATTCTCTGCAAGCGAGGCATCCAGGCACCAATGCGCGTTCGGCGCCGTGCGGCCCTTCACTCGCGCCCACGCCTCATCCGAAAACGCGATCAGCGAGACGCCCGGGATCGAAGACAAGCCCTTCTGCCCGCCCGTAATGACCGCATCGATACCCCAGGCGTCCATCTCCAACGGCATCGTGCTTAGCGTACACACCGCATCGACAATGACCAGCGCGCCGGCTGCTTTCGCGAGCGCCGCGATGTCCTTCAGATGATGGTTCCATACTGTATTGGACGTCTCACCCTGCACGATCGTTACGATCTCGGGACGTTCGCGGCGGATCGCCTCAGTCACGCTTTCGAGACTCGCCACCGCGCCATCGTCGACGTCGAGCGTGCTCACGTGCGCGCCGACGCGCCGTCCCATCTCCGCCATCCGCTCGCTGAAAAAGCCGTTCCTGATGCTCAGCACTCTCGTGCCTTCCCATGCGAGGTTGGAGATCGCCATTTCCATCGCGGCAGAACCCGGCCCCGCGACACCGAGCACCCACTTCGAATTCGTCTGGAATACGTAGCGTGCCATGGTCTTCACCTGGCCGATGACCTTCACCATCGTGGCGCCCAGGTGATTGATCACCACGGTGTTGGCCTTCGCGACGGCGGCAGGAATCGGCACGGGGCCGGCGCCCATCATCAGCAACGGTTCTTCGGGAAGGATGGCGTCGAGTGATTCGACAACCGGACAGGGCACTGCGAGAGGAGTAATGGTCGCCATGATCGATAGGATGAATTCAAGGTGCAACGGCCTCGCCAACAATGACGCTGGCAAGGCCGGGTTTTCGATCATTCACCGATCAGGGAAATTACGCAAGTTTTTTAACAGCGCAGGCTACAAGCTGTTGCAGTCGTTTCGTACGGCGTGTCCATCCGCAGAAATGACAGCGGGATAACGCCTCATCCGATATGAGATCGCGCTGTCACCGGCAGCGTTTCAATACCCGTCAGTTCAACTGAACTCGGGATGTCATATCGGCACTACAAGCCCAACGAATTGCCAACGCCAACGAACGGAGCGGGGTGAGCTTCGCAGCCCACCCGGCAGTTGCCGCGCGTTACTTCACCTTGGTCTTATCGAGCTTCTTGCCGGTCGCCGCGTTGAAACGCTCGACGTACTCTTCGATCAGCTTGCGCATCGCACGCCCAATCTGCCGATAGTCCGACTCGTTCAGATTGGCCAGCGACACCCGTCCCGATGGATGCTGCGTACCGAAGCCGCGTCCCGGCAACAGCACCACCCGCGCTTCACGCGCGAGGCGGAACAGCAATTCGGACGGCTCGGTGTTCTTCAGCAGCCACTCGACGAACTCACGCCCGAACATCCGCTCGCCCAGAAACTCGATATCGAGAATCGTGTAGTAGTCGACCTGGTTCGGATCGTCGTCCTCGAATGAAATGCCGACCTCTTCGTACAGCGCCTGCTTGCGCTTGCGGATCAGACGCTTCAACGCGTTCTTGTACGCGTCGGGCGTGTCCATCAGCGAAAACAGCGAGAACAGCACCATCTGCACTTGCTGCGGCGTCGACAAACCCGCCGTGTGATTCAGCGCGACCGTACGGCTGTCGGCCACGAGGCGATCGATGAACTTGAGATTTTCCGGCTCGGTCGTGATCGACTCATAACGCTCGTGCAGTTGCTTCTTCGCGTCTTTCGGCAGTTCGGCGATCAGCCTGTCGAGCACGTTATCGCGATGCGTCGCGATCGTGCCAAGGCGCCAGCCGGTCGCGCCGAAGTACTTCGAATACGAGTACACGAGGATCGTATTCTTCGGCGCGAGCGCGAACAGCGAGACGAAGTCGTCGGCGAAGGTGCCGTACACGTCGTCGGTCAACAGAATCAGATCGGGGCGTTCCTTCACGATGTCAGCGATATATTGAAGGCTCTCGTCGCTGATCTTCACCGAAGGCGGATTGCTCGGGTTCACGAGGAAGAACGCCTTCACCTTCGGATCGCGCAGCTTGTCGAGTTCCTTCTTCGAATACTGCCAGCCGCTTTCCACCGTGGCTTCGAGATTCACCACGTTCAATTGATAATCGTTCAGGCGCGGAATTTCGATGTACGGCGTGAAGATCGGCATGCCGAGCGCGATCGTGTCACCTGGCTTGATCAGGTGATTCTCGCGCATCGTGTTGAAGATATACGTCATTGCCGCCGTGCCGCCTTCCACCGCGAACACGTCGAACTCGCCGACGAACGGATGATTGCCGATCATCTCCTTGCGCAGATACTGACCGACGATCTGTTCGGACAACTTGAGCATCCGGTCCGGTACGGGATAGTTCGACGCGAGAATCCCTTCGCACATTTCATAGAGAAAGTCGCCCGCGGAGAGTCCCAACTGATCGCGCACATACGACACCGCGCCGCGCAGAAAATCGATACCGGGCACGCCCTTGTTTTCACGCAGGAACAGATCGAAGCGCTCCGTAAGCCCTTCGCGGCGCGGGAAACCGCCGACACCTTCGGGCATGAATGCAAAAGAACGCTCCGACTCGCGCATCGCAAACAGGCCGAGCTGCCAGAAGCCGTGGCGCGGAATCGTCGCGAGAAAGTTCGGGTTACCGCGACCGGCGTTGAGCATCGATGCGTTAGCGGGGCGATCCACCGCACCGCCGCCCGCCGCCTTGATCAGTTCGTCCTTGAGTTCGAACGGGCTGAGCGCCGCAAAGCCGGCTTGAGCCATGTCACCTTGTTTCTTGCCGCTTTTCTCTTTTGCCATGATGCGTTCTCCAATGTGCAAGTGAATGACGCCGGCGGCGTGAGTAATCGTTCAGTTGCCGCCGACGTAAGAGAGATCGATAAATACGTGCGCTAAACCAGGCTAAACCAGTCCGACCACAAGCGGTCCGAGCAACGTCAACGCGACGTTCGCAATCGCATAGGTGATCGCGAACGGCACGGTCGGCACGGCGCTTTCCGCCTTGTCGAGCACGCCGCCGAACGCCGGGTTGGCACTCCGCGATCCGGACAGCGCGCCGGCCAGAATTGCCGCGTTTTTGTAGCCCAGCACGTAGCGGCCGAACAGCATGGTCAGCAGCAGCGGGAACAACGTAACGAACACGCCGAGCAGGAAGATCGTCATGCCGCTTGCCTTGACCGTCACGACCGCCTGCAAACCGGAATTCAAACCGACCACCGCAACGAACGCCGCGAGACCAAAGTCTTTCAACAACTGCGAAGCCGCCGTCGGCATCACGCCGTACATCGGATGCTTGCCGCGCATCCAGCCAAACAGCAAGCCGGCCAGCAGACAGCCGCCACCCGAACCGAGCGTGAGTGGAATGCCGCCCACGTTGATGACGATCAGCCCGATCAGCAGACCTAGCACAAGGCCCACGCCCATATAGATGAAGTCGGTCTTGTTGCTGTACGGCAGCTCGTAGCCGGCTGCATCGACGGCGCGCTTGGTGTCTTTAGGCGAACCGTAGAAGGTGATGACGTCGCCGTGCTCGAGCCTGGTTTCGGGCAGAATCGGCAGCGGCTGGCCAGCACGCGAAGCGCTCTGGATATAGACGCCGTGGCGCATGTCGCGATCCACAACTTCGCGTGCGGCGGCGATTGTCGTGTGGTTCATGCCTTTGCGCGCGAACACGCCTTCGCGTGTCTGCATCACGACGCCAATATCGTCGACGTTGGCAATCTCGTTGCCGTTCGCGCCGAATGCGACCACTGCCTCGCGGCGGCCCACTACCAGCACTTCGTCGTTGAGTTGCAACGTGAGATCGGGTGTCGGCTCGAGGTTCTTACCGTCACGCTTGATCCGCTCGATCGTCAACATGTCCTGATGCTGGGTCTCGATTGCCTTGACCGTTTTCCCGGCGCTGACATCGATCTTGTACGCACGCCCCACCAGTTCGGGTAAAGCACGAATTTGCCCCGCTCCGAGTGAGGACGGACCTGAAGACAGTTCCTTTTCCGCTTCGATCGACGCCTCTCGCAAACCTTGCCCCATGAACTTCGGCAGGATGTTCACGCAGACGATGATCGCGCCGAGCGAGCCGAACACGTAGGTCACCGCATACGCGATTGCCACATCGGATTGCAGCGACTTGACCTGATCGGCTGGCAGACCGAGACGCGCGATGGCGTCGCCGGCCGTGCCGATGATCGCCGACTGCGTCAGCGCGCCGCCCGCAAGACCTGCGGCGAGGCCCTTGTTCAGATGGAACAGCTTCG
This sequence comes from Paraburkholderia sediminicola, assembly GCF_046026855.1. Lineage (GTDB taxonomy): Bacteria > Pseudomonadota > Gammaproteobacteria > Burkholderiales > Burkholderiaceae > Paraburkholderia > Paraburkholderia sediminicola_A. The sequence goes on from NZ_JAQQET010000037.1 coordinate 4,800, forward strand.
CGCAGATCACCACGGTGACCAGTGCGGAGACGGCGAGAAAAATCGCCATTGCGATCTCACGCAGCGTTTTGCGGTTCAGCGAATTGAAGAAACCCGGCCCGGAGTCGTAGCCGACGGCGTAAATGAACACGGCGAACATCACCGATTTCACGCCGTTGTCGATCGTCACACCCGCCTGACTGATCACGACCGCGGCCAGCAATGAACCGCCTACGCCGCCTAACTGGAATTTGCCGAAGTTGATCTGCCCGATGAAGTAGCCGACTGCAAGCGACAGAAACAGCGCAATCTCGGGTGATTTCTGAAAAATGTGATGTAGCCAGTCCATCGTGCCCTCGCTAGATAGTTTGCGATACTGAGTACTGGGTGTTGCATGTGCATACGGACCTCATAGCATCCGCATGCGGTCGGCTGCGCGCCACGCTGCGCGCAGCCCATCTGCCCGCCTAGCCAAATTTCCCGGCGAGACCGACCACGACCGGCCCCATCAACGGCAACAGAATGTTCGAGAGTGCATAGGTGATCGTGTAGCCGATCACGGGCGTCGAATTGCCGGTCACACCGACCAGCGCACTGATCGCCGGCGTGCTGCATTGCTGCCCGGCGATAGCGCCGAGCAGCATGGGTGCTTCGAGTTTGAGAAACACACGGCCGATCCAGAGCGACAGCAAGCCGGGCACGAGCACCATCAGAATACCGGCGACGGGCAGCGCCAGACCGTATTCGCGCACCAGCTTGATGGCATCGGGTCCCGCTGACAGACCGACCGCCGCGATGAAGGTGGCAAGACCGAAGTCCTTGAGAATTTGCGCGGCGGCTGAAGGCAGCGAGCCGACTAACGGATAGCGCGAACGGATCCAGCCGAACAGCAGCCCCGACAGCAGGCAGCCGCCACCCGTGCCGAGCGCGATCGACACACCGCCAATGCGTCCGCCGAGATGGCCGATCGCCATCCCGACCAGCACGCCCAGACCGAGATAGACGAAGTCGGTTTTCTGGGTCGCTGCGAGCACGTAGCCGAGGTGCCGCGCGCCGCGCTCGACGTCGGACTTCGCGCCCACCAGGGTCAGCACGTCGCCGCGATTGAGCTCGGTGCCGGGCAGCGCGGGCACGGTGGTTTCGAGCCGCGTGACGGCCGCGATATAGACGCCCCGGCCCTCTTCCGGCTTTGCCCGTTCGCGCATCTGCGCGACCGTTAGCCCGTGCGCCTCGCGGCGCGTCAGCACGACGTCGAGCTTCTCGGCAACGAGCTGGCCGAACCCAGCGCCGTCCACTTCTTCGCCGAGGCTGACAGCCGCTGCGACGATCGCTTCGCGCCGCCCTGCCACGAAGATGAGATCGTCGATAGCCAGCGTCAGTTGCGGCTCGACCGGCACGGCCGCCCCGTTGCGCTGGAGCTGCTCGATCGTCAGATTGAAGCCATGCTGCTGTTCGAACGCCAGGATCGTCGAGCCGGCCGCCGCGCCGACCCGAAAGGCGCGGCCGACGAGCGCCGGCGCGGCGGAACGCTGTCCATCGCCGAACGCGCTGTCGCCACCGAGCTTGTGCCACACGCGCTCAGCTTCTTCGCGCAAATTGACGCGCAACAGAAGCGGGGCGAACTGGCTGGTGAACAGGACGATGGTGATCAGGCCGAACAGGTAGCTCACGCTGTACGCGGTCACGATGTTGGCCTGCAGACGCAGCGTCTGAGCGTCGCTGAAACCGAGCTTGGCAATCGCCTCTGAAGCCGTGCCGATCACGGCCGACTCCGTCGCGGCGCCGGCAAGCAGGCCGGCCGCCGTGCCGGCGTCGAGCCGCATCGCGAAGACCGCGATCATGATCAGCACCAGCACCGACACGATCTCGACCACCGACAGCAAGCCGTAGCGCCAACCCCGGCCGATGTTGGCAAAGAACTGCGGGCCGCCGGTGAAGCCCAACGCGAAGATGAACAGCGCAAATGCGATGTTCTTCAGATCGGGGGCCAGCCGCGCGCCCGTCTGACCCAATAGCAAGGCCACAATCAACGTGCCGCAGACGCCCCCGAGCTGAATTGGCCCCACGCGAAACGAACCAATGAAATATCCGATTGCAAGGCTTGCGAACAGCGCGATCTCCGGTTGAGATCTCAGCAATTCACCGATCATGTTGGCTCGCCGATTTACGGTTTATTGGCAGAAAGCTGAAAAATCTCTCTGGCATTTGAAAAGCATTCGATCCGATTCGCCACCACACAGCAATTACGCATCCGGCATAACTGGATGCCATTGAATGGAAAGTTTATGGCAATGACATGACGCTCCAGGCGCCAAAGAAGATATGCCGCGGTGCAGCGACGATAGATAGTGAAATGTTTTTCAGCAGCTCGACAGTCACGCATTCCTCGCGAAGTTGACCCAACACCTTGAAAAGGCTGCTCTGGTGGTGGCCGGTCTTTTTAGCACGATATGTACATGCATTTTTGGTACTGCTTTTTTTATAATTATTGTAGTTCGGCATCGCTGTCAATATGATTTTCGAGTGCGGCCCTTTCCACTTCGCAAAAAATGATCTTTAGTAAAGGCTGAAATGATTTTCGGACAGTGCATCGCAAGCGGCGGTCATTACGATAAAGAGCCGATATACTGACCTGCCCCTATGCCACGCGTGAGTCGGCATTCACCACACGGCACGCCTCTTTCGGAGCCCTCCATGCGCATGATCCTGTTCAGCAGCCGCCAATACGACAGCGATACGTTCGGCGAAGCCAACGGCACGCATCGCTATGAACTGCACTTCCAGGAATCGCATCTCGATGTCGAAACGGCGATCCTCGCGCAGGGCTACGAAGTGGTCTGCCCATTCGTCAATGACAACGTCGACGCCGCCGTGCTGGAACGTCTCCATGCCGGTGGCACGCGCATGATCGCGCTGCGCTCGGCGGGCTTCAATCACGTCGACCTGGCCGCGGCCGAACGCCTCGGCATGACAGTTGCGCGGGTGCCAGCCTACTCGCCGCATGCGGTTGCAGAACATGCGGTCGGTCTGATTCTGGCGCTGAACCGGCGCTTGCCGCGCGCGGTCGCGCGCACACGCGAAGGCGATTTCTCGCTGCATGGCTTGCTCGGCTTCGACCTGCACGGCAAGACCGTGGGCGTGATCGGCACCGGCATGATCGGCCGCGTGTTCGGCCGCATCATGGCGGGCTTCGGCATGCAGGTGCTCGCCCATGATCCCGGCACACCAGCGGAGGATCTGCTCGCGCTTGGCGCGCGCTACGTGCCGCTCGACACGCTGCTGGCGGAAAGCGACGTCGTCAGCCTGCATTGCCCGTTGGTGCCCGGCACGTACCATTTGATCGACGGACCCGCACTCGCGAAGATGAAGCATGGCGCGATGCTGATCAATACCGGGCGCGGCGGCCTTGTCGAAAGTAATGCGCTGATCGGCGCGTTGAAGGACGGCCAACTCGGCCATCTCGGGCTCGACGTGTACGAGGAAGAAGGCGGCCTTTTTTTCGAGGACCACTCGAATCTGCCGTTGCAGGACGACGTGCTGGCACGTCTGTTGATGTTCCCGAACGTGATCGTCACCGCGCATCAGGCATTCTTCACACGTGAGGCGATGAACGAGATCGCGCAGACCACGCTCGAAAATGTCGCGGCATGGCAAGCGGGCACGCCGCGCAATGTCGTGCGGGCGCGAAGTTAGGCGTTGCTGCCGCCGTCCACCGTGGTTGGGCGGATCGCCGTACGGGCGTCGTCCGCTGCACCGCAGAGTTCGCGCAGCAAGCCTGCCTCGCGCTCGTGCACTTCCACCGGAACCCAGCGCGCGCCCGCGTCGGCCAGATAGCGCGCGCGATGCTGCCCGTTGCGAAACGCCACCACGCCCTCGCGCTCGAGACCGAACCAGCCCAGCAGACCCGGCGCGCGACGCGTCGAGATCGTCACGTACGGCATCGGCGGAATGCGCGGATTGTCCGGATCGAGAAACTCGCGAATGCCACGCACCTTGCCCGAATGCCATTCGGCGACCGGTTTCAGCACGTAATCGGTGTTGTCGCGATCCGCGCAGGCAAGCAGCTTGCGCACGTCGACAAGAACCACTTGATGCCGCGTGCCGTCCGTCACGAAGACACGTTTCAGGCGCACATGGTCGTACCATGAATGCTCATGCAAAGGGACGATCCAGACTGTCTCGGCGCAGGCCGGCGCGGCTGCAGGCGATGAATTGGACAAAGGCAAAGGCAGGCTCGATAAGCTGGCTAAACAACGCCAGCGCGTTAAAAGAGCGCTAACGCTACGAGCAGATTGTGAAAGATGCATGACAACCAACGGTATTAATCGCAGCGCATGAATACCCGGCATGTGCGCCCGGACGCGAACCTTTACGGACACAACGATGATAACCACGCAAAGCCTGAATGAACATGTGCGCATCGAAGCCAACGAGGACACCGGCGTCGCCACCATCGTGCTCGAACGGCCCTTGCGGCGTAATGCCGTCGACCGTCCTACCGCGGAAGCGCTCAACGCCGCCTTCCGCCGCTTCGAAGCGGAGCCGGCATGGCGCGCGGCGGTGCTGTTCGGCGCGGGTGGCACCTTCTGCGCCGGCGCGGATCTCACCGCGCTCGCCGACGAGACCCGCCGTAATGAACCGCACGCCGACGGCAGCGGTCCCGGCCCCATGGGACCGACGCGTATGAGCTTCAGCAAACCGGTGATCGCGGCAATTGCCGGATATGCGGTCGCGGGCGGACTCGAACTGGCCGCGATGTGCGATCTGCGGGTCGTCGAAGAAGATGCCGTACTCGGCGTGTTCTGCCGGCGCGTGGGGATTCCGCTGATCGACGGCGGCACGATCCGCTTGCCGCGTCTGATCGGGCTGTCGCGGGCGCTCGATCTGATCCTGACCGGCCGCGCGGTTGACGCACAGGAAGCACTCAGCTTCGGTCTTGCCAACCGCGTCGTGCGCAAGGGCGAAGCCCGTGCGGCGGCTGAACAATTGGCCGCTGAACTGGCTGCCTTTCCGCAGGCGGCGCTGCTGGCTGACCGTCGCTCCACATTGGAAAACAGCACGCTCGATGATCTCGCCTTCGCGCTGCGGCGCGAAGGCGCGGGCGGCTATCAAGCGGTATTCGACGAGGGTGTCGCAGGCGCCTCACGGTTCACCGAAGGCGCCAGCCGTCACGGCAATATCTTCAGGTCAGACGAAAGCACGCCATAGAACAGTGCCATTCCGATAGGTGATGCGCGGCAAAGCGGCACTCCGAAGTGCGCGCCAGGGTGGCGCTCAAAACCGCACCCCAAGCGCGGCTTTCAGCAAAAAACAACAACCCGCTTGACGCTCAGCAAGGCGGTTTTGACTTAGGTAGAATCCCCTACTGTTTTCCCCTCGCATGGCGCATGCGTTCTCGCCCCGAAAACGCGCGCCTGCCGCACGACGCTTCCCGTCGCGCCGATTCACGCTCTGTCACCATGCCTTTACCCCTGCTCGCCCTTGCCATTGCCGCCTTTGGAATCGGTACCACCGAATTCGTGATCATGGGGCTGCTGCCCGATGTCGCACGCGATCTGTCCGTGTCGATCCCTGCGGCCGGCATGCTGGTGTCGGCTTATGCGCTCGGCGTCACGATCGGCGCACCGATCGTTGCGATCGCCGTGGCCAACATGCCGCGCAAGAAGGCGTTGATGAGCCTGATTGGCGTCTTCATCGTCGGCAATCTGCTGTGCGCGATTGCCCCGGGTTATGCGGTGTTGATGGCTGCGCGCATCGTCACGGCGTTTTGCCATGGCGCGTTCTTCGGTATCGGTTCGGTGGTCGCTGCAGGTCTCGTCGCGCCGAACCGCCGCGCGCAGGCCATCGCACTGATGTTCACCGGCTTGACGCTCGCCAACGTGCTCGGCGTGCCGCTCGGCACAGCGCTGGGTCAAGCGGTGGGCTGGCGCGCCACCTTCTGGGCGGTCACCGGCATTGGCATTCTCGCTGCTGGCGCACTCGCTGTCTGCCTGCCGGCGAAGATAGAAATGCAGAAGGCGAGCCTCGTCCACGAATTCAGCGTGCTGAAGAACCCGCAAGTGATGATGGTGCTGGGCATCAGCGTGCTCGCTTCGGCCAGCCTGTTTTCCACCTTCACCTACATCACGCCGATTCTCGAAGACGTGACCGGTTTCACGCCGCACGCGGTCACGTTCGTGCTGTTGCTGTTCGGCCTTGGCTTGACGGTAGGCAGCACGCTCGGCGGCAAGCTTGCAGACTGGCGGCTGATGCCCTCGCTGGTCGCGTTTCTGCTGGCGATCGTTGTCATCCTGACCATTTTCGCCGGCACGATGCACGCTGAGATCCCCGCGATGATCACGATCTTCGTATGGGGCATTCTGGCCTTCGCGATCGTGCCGCCGCTGCAAATGCTGATCGTCGACCGCGCGAGCCATGCGCCGAATCTGGCATCGACCCTGAACCAAGGCGCGTTCAACCTCGGCAATGCGACAGGCGCGTGGCTTGGCGGCATGGCGATCGGTGCGGGCGCGCCACTCACTACGTTGCCGTGGGTCGGCGTGGCGACATCCATCGGCGCGCTGGTATTGACGCTGTGGTCGGTATCGATCGACCGGCGCGCACAGCGGATGGCGGTGGCGGGGTAAGGTCAGGTGTGAGCACCACAGCGACCCGTTGACGAACGGCGGTAGCGCAAAAGTTGAGCGTCACCGCGGCTGGCTGAGAGAGAGTGCGCTCGCCGCAAGCCACTCCAACCTGGCGTTCGCGTTGTCTTCCTCAGAAACGCGGCGCGCGTCCGCGTTTATCCAATCCGCACAAAGATGCGAATGACTCGATGCCGTAGTAGCATCTCGGCCGATGAAAGTCATCTTCACACGAGATTTCCTCGCACTCATTCTCAGCGTCGCTGTCGTCGGACTCGGCAGCGGCGCCACGCTTCCCCTCACTGCCCTCGCGTTGACGCAAGCCGGCTATGGCACCGACGTGGTCGGCCTGCTGACCGCCGCGCAGGCAGGTGGTGGTCTGATCGTCGTGCCATTGGCCGGCTGGGTCGCGGCGCGCTTCGGCAGCCGCCAGGTGATCGTCGGCGCGGTGCTGACGGTTGCGTTCGCCACCGCGCTGATGCAACTCACCTCGAACCTGTGGCTATGGGCGATGTTGCGCGTACTGTGCGGTGCGGCGCTGATGCTGCTCTTCACGATTAGCGAAGCATGGGTCAACCAGCTCGCCGACAGCGCCACCCGCGGCCGGGTCATCGCGATCTACGCGACCAACTTCACGCTGTTCCAGATGTCGGGCCCGGTGCTGGTGAGCCAGATCGCCGATTTCACGCATTGGCGCTTCCTGATTTGCGGCGCGATCTTCCTGCTGGCTTTGCCGGCACTCGCTAGCATCCGCAAAACGCCGCAAGCGTCGGAAGACGAACACGCGGCGCACGGCAGCTGGCGCCACGTGCTTCCGCAGATGCCGGCGCTCGTGATCGGCACGGGCTTTTTCGCGTTGTTCGACACGATCGCGCTGTCGCTGCTGCCGCTCTTCGCAATGGCGCATGGCATTACGAGCGAGGTGGCAGTGCTGTTCGCGTCGGCCCTACTGCTCGGCGACACGACGATGCAGTTTCCGATCGGCTGGCTTGCCGACCGGCTCGGACGCGAACGCGTGCATATCGGCTGCGGCGTGATCGTCGTGATGCTGCTGCCGTTTCTGCCTTGGGCGATTAATTCGCCGTGGCTGTGCTGGCCTCTGCTCTACGTGCTCGGCGCGGCGGCTGGGGCGATTTATACGCTGTCGCTGGTCGCTTGCGGCGAGCGTTTTCGCGGCGTCGCGCTGGTGTCGGCGAGTTCGCTGGTGGGGGCGTCGTGGAGCGCGGCCAGTTTTGGTGGGCCGCTGGTGGCTGGCGCGTTGATGAAGGGAGTCGGCAACGATGCGATGGTCGGCGTGTTGCTCGCTGCGGCGCTCGCGTTTCTGGTTGCTGCCTGGTGGGAAAGGCGGCGCGCGCTAGCGCGGGTTGTTGGTTGACGGTCGCGCTGGGACACGATAAGGCGCGAATGCGTTGCAACATGTTCGGGTGACGATACTCAAACGGGGAAGCCGCGATAGCTTTCCCGTTTTTCGTTGTGTGCCCTTCCGCGTTACTTCTACCTTACTTCCGCGCCGGCAGAATCTCCCCAACACACGTCCCGAAGCCCACGCGGTACCCATCGCCCTGGCACCAGCCAGCCAGCGTCAGTTCGTCGCCGTCTTCGATAAACCCGCGTGTGCCGCCTTCCTTCAATTCCAACGGATTCTTGCCGTTCCATGTGGACTCGAGCAGGCTGCCGCATGAGTCGGCTGTCGGGCCGCTGATCGTGCCCGAACCCATCAGATCGCCGACCCGCGTATTGCAGCCCGATACCGTGTGATGCGCGAGTTGTTGCGCCATCGTCCAGTACATGTGCTTGAAGTTGGTCCGCGAGATCGTGGTTGCCTGCTTTGCCGTTTTCGGCCGCAGCGTCACTTCCAGCGAAATGTCGAACGCGTGCTTGCCGTCGTGGCGCAAGTACGCCAGCGGTTGCGGCTCCTGCGCCGGCTGCTCCACTCGGAACGGTTCAAGCGCGTCGAGCGTCACGATCCAGGGCGAGATCGTTGTCGCGAATGTCTTCGCGTTGAACGGGCCGAGCGGCACGTATTCCCATTGCTGAATATCCCGCGCGCTCCAGTCGTTCAATAGCACCATGCCGAAGATGTGCGCTTCGGCATCCGCACAGGCAATGGGTTCGCCCAGTACATTGCCGCCCCCGATCACGAAACCCGTCTCCAGTTCGATATCCAGCTTGCGGCATGCGCCGAACACCGGACGCTCCTGATCCGGCAGTTTCAACTGTCCATTAGGACGCCGCACCGGCGTACCGCTCACCACCACCGACGATGCGCGCCCGTTGTAGCCAATCGGCATCTCCGACCAGTTCGGCAACAGCGCATTCTTCGGATCGCGGAACATCGAACCGACATTCGTCGCGTGCTCCTTCGACGAATAGAAATCGGTGTAACCCGGGATTTGCACGGGCAGATGCAGTTGCACATCGGACTGGCGCACCAGTGCTTTCAAACGCAAGGCAGCATCGTCGCGCAAGGTCGCGGTCTCGCGCGCCAGCAGATTGCTCAGTTGGATGCGCACGCTGCGCCATGCATCGCGGCCGAGCGAGATGAAATCGTTGAGAGTATCGCGTGCAAAAACATCAGCCTTCGATTGCACCTTCAGCAAACCTGCTGCTTGCAGCGCCGCCAGATCGACGATCTCATCGCCGATCGCCACGCCCACGCGGTGCGCGTCATTGTTCGTGTCGCTGAAAATACCGAACGGCAGGTTCTGGATCGAAAAATCGTTGGTCGAGTCGTTGGCCGACTCGACCCAGCTCTTGCGCGACGGATCGAGCGTCGCCTGAAGATCGCTCAATGCGTTCATCGTTGCTCCGGGTTGAAGTGTTTTTTAAGACCTTGCCAGCACTCGTAGTAATGCGCCTGCAATTGCGCCGTTTCGAGCGCGAAACGGGTCGGCTTGATCAGCGTGCGCGTTTCGAACATGAAGGCCATCGTGTCGCCGACTTTCTTCGGCGTGGACGTATCGCTATGCGACGCTTTCTCGAAGGTATCCGCGTCCGGCCCATGACCCGACATGCAGTTGTGCAGGCTCGCGCCGCCCGGCACGAAGCCCTCAGCCTTGGCGTCGTACACGCCGTGCACAAGGCCCATGAATTCGCTCGCGACGTTGCGATGGAACCAGGGCGGACGGAACGTATCTTCTGCCGCGAGCCAGCGTGGCGGGAAGATCACGAAGTCGATCGTATCGACGCCCGGCGTATCGCTTTGCGATTGCAACACCAGGAAAATCGACGGGTCCGGGTGGTCGAAGCTGATCGAGCCAATCGTGTTGAAGCGGCGCAAATCGTATTTGTACGGCGCATAGTTGCCGTGCCATGCCACCACGTCGAGTGGCGAATGACCGATGTCCGCTCGCCAAAGATTGCCATTCATCTTGGCAACGAGTTCGAAGTCGCCCTCACGGTCTTCATAAGCGGCATGCGGCGTGAGGAAGTCGCGCGGATTGGCGAGGCCGTTCGAGCCGATCGGGCCGAGATCAGGCAGTCGCAGCAGCGCGCCGAAGTTCTCGCAGATATAGCCACGCGCGATGCCGTCCGGCAAGCTCACCGCGAAGCGCACACCACGCGGGATCACAGCGATCTCGAACGGCTCGACGTCGAGTTGACCCATTTCGGTCGCGATATGCAGGCGGCCTTCCTGCGGCACGATCAGCAATTCACCGTCGGCGCTGTAGAAGAAGCGATCCTTCATCGAGCGGTTCGCTGCATACAGGTGGATCGCGCAGCCGTTCATCGCTTCGGCTGAGCCGTTGCCCGCCATCGTCACCCAGCCGTCGACGAAATCAGTCAGCACGGTGGGCATCGGCAAGGCATCCCAGCGCAGCTGGTTCGGCGGTGTCGGCGGCACTTCGGCGAAGTTGGCGACGAGCCGGTCCGAGGGCAATTGCGTGAACGGCTTATGGACTGCCGCCGGACGAATCCGGTACAGCCACGAACGGCGGTTGTGGCCGCGCGGCGCAGTGAACGCGGTGCCCGACAGTTGCTCGGCGTACAAGCCATAGGCCGCGCGTTGCGGCGAATTGCGACCTTCGGGCAACGCGCCCGGCAAGGCCTCCGTCGCGAATTCGTTCGCGAAGCCCGACAGATAGCCCGGCTCGATTTCGAGCCGCGAACTGACGGTATTCGGCGTGCGTGTCTGGGTATCCATGCAAGGTTCTCCGTTGATACTTGATCTGTCGACGTGCACTGACTGTCTCCGGCCGTATGCGGCTCGGATGGGCGGCAACGCGATCGCCATCGCAGCTTTTCCACAATTTACGTATGGTAAAACTAATTACGTATAGTGAAATTAACGTATACCCTGGAAGCTAGCCGGGAAAACCGCGGCAGCCCGCAGTGACAAGCATTCGGCCGATAACGTTATGAGCATTTTGTTCAAGTGGGCGCGGTGGGGACTGCTACCATCAATGGATGCGGCAACTGAGTCGCGTTGCCGAGCGCTGAGTGCGCGCCTATTGCCATCCATTTGCCTACATGATTCCGCCGACCATCCCCAACCTGATTAAACGCGCCGCCGATCACCCATTTCTCGGCGAACATCTGGCGATGGGAACAGGCGTGCATAGCGAGATCGCGCTGGCGCAATTCGACGGCGTCGAGCTCGCCAGTGCCTATGAGCCGATCTTCGATATCAGCGTACATGCGCTGGCGCAGTCGTTGTCGTCGGGTGCGGAAGGCGTGGATCGTTTCGGCGATGAACTCGGGTTTCAGGCGGTCACGCAGCGCCTCGACGGTGCGCCCTTTGATGTCTTCGATCCATTCGACCGTGTCGCCGACGATCAGGAACTGGTCGCACTCGACCGCATGTCACGCGCGCTGCACGCGATCAATTTCTTCGGCGCGCAACGGCACGGGCTGCTGTTTCTGCGCGTGCACGAGCGGCTGCTCAAGAGCGTCAAGTACGACCACGGACGGCATTTTTCGACCGTATTGGTGTCGTTCGGACTGAACCCGTCGCGAGTGGTGATCGAGTTGCCGGCGGCAGCCGTCGCGCATAAGACATTTCTTGGCTACCTGACCAAGAGCTATCAGCGCTACGGCTTCAAGGTGGCGGGCAATCTGTCGAACGCTGGGCAGATTCTGTCGGTGTCGGAAACGGCGCGGCTCGACTTCATCAAGATGGACGCGGCGATCGCGTTGCGCGATTCGATGGTGAAGCCGCTAGTCGGCTATGCGAGCCGGCTGCGGATTCCGCTGATCTTCAATCGGGTGGTGGATGAACCACAGTTCCTCGCGCTGCAGCAGTACGATGTGCGCTTCGTGCAAGGGCCGTTGTTCACCGCGCATTATCATGACCGGGCGGTGTGATTGGGTCAGGCTGCTACTCGTCTCAACCGGTATCCCCGAGGCGGCGCGCTAACGCCTTCAGGCGCGGCGCCACAGTTTCCCTAAACACCTCCTCCCCCATCGACGACGCCGGCCCGCTGCAACTCAGCACCAGCCAGCGGCCTTCGCGCGGCTCGCGAAACGGCACCGCAACCGCATTCACGTCGTCATGCCATGCGCGAAACGAATAACAGCAGCGTTCCTGCGCGAAGGCTTCGATCTCCGTTTCGGCATCAGCCAACAGCGTCGCGCCCTCTTTGCCGGCGGCCTTCTTAAGCTCGACCAGCAATGCGGCGCGCACGTCCAGTGGCTGCACGGCCAGATACGCACGCCCCATTGAACTGGTCAGCATCGACAGTTTCGAACCGGAAGCGAGCCCGAGCGTCAGCGCGGTCTCGCTGCGGATCGTCTCCAGATAAATCATGTCGAGGCCGTCGCGGCAACCAAGCGACACAGCCGCGCCCACTTCGCGCGCGAAAGTGCGCATATGCGGACGCGCGAGTTCCAGCGTATCCGTACCCGAGAGCAACGCGAAACCGAGCGACAGCACGCCGGCATCCAGCGCATATTTGCCCAGGGTTTCGTCGAGCCGCAGATAGCCGAGCACGGTCAGCGTGTAGGCCAGACGGTTGACGGTCGCCTTCGGCAAACCCGTGCGCTCGACGAAATCCCGATTGCCGAGCATCGTTTCGCCCGGCTTGAACGCGCGCAGCAAGTCCAGCCCGCGTGCCAGGGCGACGACGAATTTGCGCTCATCGAGCGGGTCGGAGAGAGTAGATATGGGCGTCATGGGGTGGTACACTCGGGCATGGTTTGCAAAACATTGTTTCGCATAGCGGAACTTAAGTCAAGCTCGAGTAAGTCCTAGTCAAGCAAGGAATCAGGAGATACGTCATGGCAGAGGCCGCGCAGTTTCACTGGGAAGACCCGTTGCTGCTGGATCAGCAGCTCACGGAAGACGAACGCATGGTGCGCGACGCCGCCGCCGCTTATTCGCAAGACAAGCTGCAACCGCGCGTGCTCGAAGCTTTCCGTCATGAGAAGACCGACATTGAGATCTTCCGCGAGATGGGCGAACTCGGCCTGCTCGGCCCGACGATTCCCGAGCAATACGGCGGCCCCGGCCTGAACTACGTGGCGTACGGTCTGATCGCGCGTGAAGTGGAGCGCGTCGATTCCGGCTACCGGTCGATGATGTCGGTGCAGTCGTCGCTCGTCATGGTGCCGATCTACGAATTCGGCTCGGAAGCGCAAAAGCAAAGGTACCTGCCAAAGCTCGCTACTGGCGAATGGATCGGCTGCTTCGGCCTGACCGAACCGAACCACGGCTCCGATCCGGGCAGCATGATCACGCGGGCGAAAAAGGTCGACGGCGGCTATTCGCTGTCAGGCGCGAAGATGTGGATTACCAATTCGCCGATTGCCGACGTGTTCGTCGTGTGGGCGAAGCTCGAAGAAGACGGCAAGGATTCGATTCGCGGCTTCATTCTCGAGAAGGGGTGGAAGGGGCTGTCGGCGCCGACCATCCATAGCAAGGTGGGCTTGCGCGCCTCGATCACCGGCGAGATCGTGCTCGACGAAGTGTTCGTGCCGGAAGAAAACCGCTTCCCCGAAGTCAGCGGCTTGCGCGGTCCGTTCACGTGCCTGAATTCGGCGCGCTACGGTATTGCCTGGGGGGCGCTCGGCGCGGCTGAAGCGTGCTGGCACACGGCGCGTCAATACGTGCTGGATCGCAAACAGTTCGGCCGGCCGCTCGCCGCGAACCAGTTGATCCAGAAAAAGCTCGCCGACATGCAAACTGAAATCACGCTCGGCCTGCAAGGCGTTTTGCGTCTCGGCCGCATGAAAGACGAAGGCACGGCCGCTGTCGAAATTACGTCGATCATGAAGCGCAACTCGTGCGGCAAAGCGCTGGACATTGCACGGCTCGCGCGTGACATGCTAGGCGGCAACGGTATTTCGGACGAGTTTGGCATCGCACGGCACCTGGTCAATCTGGAAGTCGTGAATACGTACGAAGGTACGCACGACATTCACGCGCTGATTCTTGGGCGCGCGCAGACGGGAATTCAGGCGTTTTTCTGATGCACTGATTGCTTCGATGGCGGCGCCTGGTCCTGGCTGCTGAATCGAAAGGTAAAAAAGGAAAAGGCCGGTTCTTTGAACCGGCCTTTTTATTGCGGCGCCGCGATGAAGCTAGCGGCGCGCTTTGTGACGCATCAACCGCTTACTTGTTCGGCTGCGGTGTCATACGCAGGTACGGGCGCAGCGCCTTGTAGCCCTTCGGGAATTTCTGCTTGATGATTTCTTCGTCCTTCAACGACGGCACGATCACCACGTCATCGCCCTGCTTCCAGTTGCCGGGCGTGGCGACCGAGTGGTTGTCAGTGAGTTGAAGCGAATCGATCACGCGCAGCACTTCATCGAAGTTGCGCCCGGTGCTGGCCGGATACGTAATGATCAAACGCACCTTCTTCTTCGGATCGATCACGAACAGCGAGCGGACCGTGAGCGTTTCGTTGGCGTTCGGGTGGATCATGTCGTACAACTCAGCGACCTTGCGATCACCGTCGGCGAGAATCGGAAAGCCGACATTGGCCGCTTGCGTCTCGTTGATGTCCTTGATCCATTCCTTGTGCGACTCTGCGCTGTCGACCGACAACGCAATCGTCTTTACATTGCGCTTCTCGAATTCGCCCGCCAGCTTCGCCGTCAAACCCAGCTCGGTCGTGCAGACCGGCGTGAAATCAGCAGGGTGCGAAAACAGCACGCCCCAACTATCACCCAGCCATTCGTGGAACTTGATGCGGCCGACACTCGACTCCTGTTCGAAATCGGGTGCGATGTCGCCAAGACGTAGACTCATGATGCAGCTCCTTGATTGTATTCGGACATTCTGCGCGAGCATTCGCGCGCGACGCTCTACGAAAGCGCGCCTCACCACAGTACAGCATACGGGAGTGACGGCCCATAACGAACGAACATCGCGTCACTACTTTATGCGTTTTTGTAATTTTCACCGATTTAGTGGAAACTTTGCGGGACAGATCAACTCCATCTTAGGCAAACTTTGCTGCAGGCTGCAGCAGATATGGGGTTTCTAAGGCTTGCTCCAACCAGGAACGGTTCATGCGTTCACTTTCATGAATCGAGCACTGCGCTCGCCAGCGGCCGTTTCTTTGGTTACGATTCACGCGTGGCGTGAGATGAAGGGGAGCTGTCAATGTCGGAAGTCAACAAGGAGAGATTGATGTCGGATATCAAAACCGTCCTCGCGGACGCTGAAGATTTGCTGAAACAGGCCGCGAGCGCCACCGGCGAGCGCGCTTCGGAACTGCGTGAAACGGCGCTTACGCGCCTGAAGCAGGCCAAAGAGAAGGCGGCTGACGTCCAGGTCGTCGTGGTCGAGAAAGGCAAGAAGGCCGCACGCGCCACTGACGACTACGTGCATGAGCATCCGTGGGCGTCCATCGGCATCGCCGCAGGCGCCGGCGTACTGCTGGGGCTGTTGATCAACCGCAAGTAACACGGATGATGGAGCCGGGCGCATTACGTCCGGCGCATCAGCGAATCGAGTTGACCGGCGCGCGTATGGCCGGTCCGCTTCTCTTGGCGCGCTCGTTTTCACGCGCCAGTTAGGTCTTCACGCGCAACGCCCAAAGCCATGACGATAGAAACACAATCGCAGCACGGCGAACATAGTCCGTTGCGCCGTATCATCGGATCCGTGTTTGCCATTCTGCAAACGCGGCTTGAACTGGTCGGCATCGAACTCGCCGAAGAAAAAGACCGTCTGATCGGCGTGCTGTTCCTCGGCCTCGCGGCCATGATGCTCGCAACGATGGCCTTGATCGCATTAACGGCGCTGATCGCCATCGCGTTCTGGGACACCTACCGATGGCAAGCACTCGCCAGCATCACGGCGGTTTATGCCATTGCAGGAATAGCCTGCGCACTGAAAGCGCGCAGCGGTTTGCGCAATGCCCCAATAGTGTTCGAAGCCACCCTTGCTGAGTTCGAAAAAGACCGCGACCTGTTCCGCAAACCGTGACACCGCAGGCACAACAGGGTCATGTGCGCACCGAAAACGCCCTGCGCCTTCACGAACACTTAGCATTAGCAAACACCTTGAGCGATTTGCAGCACTGATGTACAGCCCCACTTCCACTGCCGCCGACACGCCATGAGCCAAACCCATTCCGATACCGCATTTCGCAACAAGCGCCACCAGGCCATAGATCTGAGTGCGCCGCACCTTCGAGCGCTGCGCAAGGAATTGCTGCTGGTGCGCGCGGATGTCGAGCGCATGGAACTTGCCCAGGCGACTATCGAATTGCGGCAGGCAGTCACGCACTTCAGCTGGCTCAAATTCATCGTGCCAGGCTTCGGTGGCATGCGTATGGGCAGCGGATCGAAGGCACACTTCCTCAACGCGGGGAGTATCGGCGCGCTCCTCAAACAGTATCCGCTCATCAGTTCGATCGCTTCGCTGGTGTTGGCCAAGCCGCTGCGCGCAACCATTGTTGCGGGTGCGAAACCCGCGCTCAAATGGGGCGGCCTTGCGCTTGCCGGCTGGGAAGCCTATCGAATCTGGCAGCAGATGAAGAACGAATCCGCAGCCTCTACCAACAAGGAACGGGCTGTCGATAGCGGTTACTGAAACTGAGCCGCCAACACGCTTCAACTCGCCGACGCCGCGTTCTCCAGGAGCGCTAGCTCGTATTCCAGCATTCGCCGCTAGCCGGTGCCGTACCGTTCGTGTCACGTCTATTGCCTCGCAGCCCTGTTGCATCCAGGGTGAAGGTACCGCAGGCATCGTCGCGCATAGGGCCGATTTCGATCGGCGCTGCCTCCACCGAATAGCCGCCGTTCGTGTCGTCCGGCGGCAGCACGTGCAAGCGATAGATTGGTGTGCCGAACTGCGGCGCCTGATCCAGACCCGGCGGCAATGTCGCGGTGCCATCGCTTGCCGATCCTTCGACGAATTGCGCTGCCCGATAAAGGGCGGATGCCGCGTCGACCCGATGTGTCCGCGCGACATGACTCCGGTACGACGGCACGGCAAACACGACCAGCGTCGCAGCTATCGCCAGCGCGATCATCAGTTCCAGTAGCGTAAAGGCGGATGTGTGCAGCCTTGTCATGAATCTCCCGTCAAAATGGGCGTGCAGCGACGCGACGCCAATGGCGTTCGATCTGCCCGCCGGTGATCACGAGTTCCATCTGCAACCACACCTGCGACTCCTTGGTCCGGCCGAAGCCACGCGAAGTCAGTAAATAGGCTCGGGCATCGGCGCGAGTCCCCAGACGCCACGCTTCGATCAGACATTGTGGCGCTCGCAGCGATCCGGGCCATCGCGCGACAGGTGCGACCGCGCCGGCTTCGAACGCGGCTTCGTGCTTCCACTGCACAGGCTCGCCGGGTGAGAGCAACGCCACTGGCTGCGACTCGAAAGCGGCCGCGGCGACGACATTCCGGGCGCATAAGGTCAGCGCCGAATCCGCGGCATGAAATGCCTGCAAATAGTCACGCACGTTGCCGGCACCGCGCGCCGCCGCAAGCGATGTTTCGAACCACGCCGCGGAGGTGGTCAACATCATCGCGGAAATCAGCAGGACGATCGGCAGGACGGTACCGCCATTGCGAGCGCGCGAACCGCGACTGGCGCGGATAAGACGTGCCCAATGTCTCGGTTGCTCGCGGCGCGGCGAGCGCTCCCTGCATACGAAGCGTCCCCGGCATACTCCGCGGGTCACCCGCACGAGACGGCGCTGCATATTTGACACGCCTGAGCGCTCCAGTTGCGTGATGCCCCCTCCGCTTTCGCTTACTTTCGCGGGATGAACATCTGGATTTCGCTGAGCCGAGGCCGCCCTGTGCATTGCATTGCAAGCTCCTCCGGTCACAGGGAATCCTCCGCGTGATTGCGTATCGCGACCCGCCGCCAGAAAGCCTGACGCGCCCGCATATCGGTGCCGAGTGCGCTCACACCGTCGCAATCGACATAGCGCAGGCGCCGCCCTCCCGGAACCCCGCGCACGAGTACGCAGAGATCGACGGCGACAATCCTTGCCCATTGATCGGCCATCACTGCCGTCGCATCTATTGCGGTCTGCCCGCCGGCCAGCCAATACTTGAGCCGCACACGCTCGACGCCTTCGACCAGCGGCTGCGCTGACCCCGCCTTGCCATTGCCTTCGCAGTAAAGTTCCGGCTCGCCCGTCGACCCGCTGACCCTGGCGAAGTATCGGTTGACCACCAGCACGCCCTGCCCACCGAGGGCAGCATTGTTGTTCGTTACAGCCTGGCCGAGGCAATCGGTCGATTGGCCGGTGGTTGACGGCCACGTCGAAACGTTGTCCCCGACATAACGAACCGCGATGCCGTCCGAGCGGCTCGGCAAGGACTCACAGGCAATGCTATCGTCCGCGCCGATCGGGCGGCCGCCCGAACAACCGAATAGCGGCGACGGACTATTGAACCTCACGACGTCCGCTGGCACGAAGCCGGCCATTTGAAGTTGCTGGCCCATCAGCGTAAGCGCGGTCAGGCCCGCTTCGCGGATCCGCATCGCATCGGCCGAGCGCGCGAACACGTTACGCTGCGTTGTATAAAGCGAGGCCGCGCCAACGGTCACGACCAACCCTAGCGCAATTGCGATCACAAACTCAACGAGCGTATGGCCACACGCGATATACATGCGTTGCGTCATTTTGCGAACGCCAGTGCAACGCAAGAGGAGCCTGTAGGAATATCCGCAGCACCGCATGACTCGGGCTTGTCGATGACATCGCCGGCACGCGGCATGTCACGCAGCGCCGTCCACGTGACACGTGCTACCGACACACCGCTGCTTTCCTCTACCGACGCTTCACCGTGTGGCAACAGGGCCGTGGCACGCGCGCTCCATGGCCTGATTGCAGAGTCACCCGCCGAAGGCTCGCGCATCGCTTCGGCAACGGAATCGGCTATCCATGCTGCGTGCTCGCGCATTGCCATCGCACGGGCCTCGCGCGCAGTCCACAATTGACCGGCGATCAACCCGAGCGCCGTCACTGCCATCAGGGCAACGGCTAGCATCACTTCAATCAGCGAACTACCTCTATGCGTTGCCAGGCGCCTTGCCGGGTAACTATGCGCCCGTGCATTCGACGGATATCGGCTCACGATCCTGCTCCACATGCGCCTTCGACAATCCGTGCACGCCCGCCCGCCGCGATGCGGATGCAGCGCCGCCATCTGTCGCCCTGAGTCGCTTTCGACGGCACGCGCGGCGCAATATCAAAGCTGCGAAGTGTGCCGATCAACTGTCCCGCCGGCGGCGTAAACGTGAGATTCGTCTGCGTCCCCGTGATACTGACCGCTGCGAGCAAAGGATGCGCGCGCAGTAGCGAGAGCGTGCCATCTCGGTCAGTCAATACGGCCCAGCCGCACGACCAGTCGGTGACACCTTTGCCGCATGCTTGCCCTGCGGCAAGACAATGCCGCGCTGCGTCGATTCGGCACACCGTGACGCGAGCACCGCGGCGCAACGCTTCGCTGCGCGCATAGGCGAGCGTCGAAACGAGCGCTTTCGCACGCGCGTCGACCTGGTCCCGCAGGTGCCAGGCAACGAACGACGGCGTTGCCATCACCGCAATAATCGCCAGCAGTGTGACAACAGCCAGCGTTTCGACAAGCGTAAAGCCGCGGCATGGCCGCAAACAGACTGCATCCCATTTCATCTGCATCCCTGATCGTTTCAAAGAATGCAGTCAATCTAGCGATTCGCAAACGGGCCAACAATCGGCCGAATGGCCAGGTGGCATTCAGGCGTTATCCCGCGCAAAAATGCACGCGTGACGAACCATAACGGGAACGGAGATGCAGATGCGCGAATCAACGCGGCGGGAAACAGAAGCTGGGGTGCAACTTCCGGCGCGACGACAGTCAGCGCTTGCGGGTCGGCTTGGGAGGAGAAGAGGCACGGCGAAATTCTTCGATCACGTCCTCGAATTCGGAGACGTCTTCGAAGCGCCGGTAGACAGAGGCGAAACGAACATAGGCAATCGTATCGAGTGCACGCAACTCGTCCATCACGAGTTCGCCGAGGCGCTCGCTGCGCACCTCACGCTCACCGCTACCGAGCAGTTGATACTCGATGCGGGCAACTGCCGCGTCGATCGCGTCCGCTGCCACCGGGCGTTTGCGCAGCGCCAGTTGCATGCTTGCGACGATCTTGCGGCGATCGAATTCCGTGCGGCTGCCGTCCTTCTTGACGACCGACGGCAACGCCAGCTCGACCCGCTCATACGTCGTGAAACGTTTGTCGCAGGCCGGGCAGCGGCGGCGCCGGCGAATCGTCGCGCCGTCTTCGGATACGCGGGAATCCACAACTTGCGTATCGGCGTGACGGCAGAAGGGGCAGTGCATGGTGGCTTAGCGGTAAACCGGGAAGCGCTGGGTCAACTCGGCGACTTGCGCACGCACACGTTCGATCGTGGCTGCGTCTTCCGGGTTGTCCAGCACATCGGCGATCAGGTTACCCACCTGTTCCGCTTCCTTGACGCCAAAGCCACGCGTGGTCATGGCCGGCGAGCCGAGACGCACGCCGCTCGTGACGAACGGCTTTTCCGGGTCGTTCGGAATCGCGTTCTTGTTGACCGTGATGTGCGCCGCGCCGAGCGCAGCTTCCGCTGCCTTGCCGGTGATCTTCTTCGCGCGCAGGTCGACCAGCATCACGTGGCTCTCGGTGCGGCCCGAGACGATGCGCAGACCGCGCTTGACCAGCGTTTCAGCCAGCACGCGCGCGTTCTCGACGACTTGCTGCTGATACGTCTTGAATTCGGGCGACAGCGCTTCCTTGAACGCGACGGCCTTGCCGGCGATCACGTGCATCAGCGGACCACCTTGAATGCCCGGGAAAATTGCCGAGTTGATCTGCTTTTCGAACTCGGCCTTCATCAGGATCACGCCGCCGCGCGGGCCGCGCAAGCTCTTGTGCGTGGTGGTGGTGACGAAGTCGGCGTGCGGCACCGGGTTCGGGTAGACACCCGCAGCGATCAGGCCTGCATAGTGCGCCATGTCGACCATGAAATACGCGCCGACCGACTTGGCGATCTTCGACATCCGTTCGAAGTCGATGCGCAGCGAAAACGCCGACGCGCCGGCCACGATCAGCTTCGGCTTATGTTCTTGTGCAAGCTTTTCAGCCGCGTCGTAGTCGATGTCTTCGGCTTCGTTCAGGCCGTAGCTCACCACGTTGAACCACTTGCCCGACATGTTGACCGGCGAACCGTGCGTCAAGTGACCGCCATGCGCGAGGCTCATGCCCATGATCGTGTCGCCCGGCTTGAGCATGGCGAAGAACACGCCCTGGTTCGCCTGCGAGCCGGAGTTCGGCTGCACGTTGGCGGCTTCAGCGCCGAACAGTTGTTTGACACGGTCGATCGCCAGCTGCTCGGCGATGTCGACATATTCACAGCCACCGTAGTAGCGCTTGCCCGGATACCCTTCGGCGTACTTGTTCGTGAGTTGCGAGCCTTGCGCAGCCATCACGGCCGGGCTCGTGTAGTTTTCCGACGCGATCAGTTCGATGTGCTCTTCCTGACGGCGGTTTTCCTGCTCGATGACCTTCCAGAGTTCAGGATCGACGTTGGCGATGGTGCTTTGGGCTCTATCAAACATACGGATTCCGTTGAGTGTGTTCAGGTTGACCGGATCGTGCGCCGAATCTTGCGTAGAGGGTACGCAGCGCTGCTGGCGGCTGGGCCAGCCTTGACGTGGCGGATAGAGAGTCACCGCACACGCGAGGCAGGACAGCCACCGCCAGCGCAGATAAACGCGCGCGGATCACGGCTGCCCAGGCGAACGGCAAAACGGCACCCTGCGCTTCACGGTGGGTTGTTCCACCTTGAACCCGATTGCTTGAATCGGTTCTATCGCCAGTCACGCAGGGATGAGCGCGTTAGTTTATTGGAAGAGGGTCGAATAGGCAACCAGCTTCCTGCCGGGCCGGCGGGCGCTCGGAAAGCCGGTTATGGCGTCGCCGCGAGCGGCGCGCAAACATCTGACGAAAGCACACCCGGAACCCGTTTCGCGTCCCTGCCGCAGGCGCTCGTACGGCTGGTTCATCCTTGCCGCAGCGCCGCATTGGAAGTAGGCTTGGGGCCTTTCTCTCCTACCAACCAGGAAACTGCAATGATCGTGTTCGTCACCGGAGCGTCCGCTGGATTCGGCGCCGCTATCGCTCGCGCTTTCGTCAAGGGCGGCCATCGTGTCGTCGCCACCGCGCGCCGCAAGGACCGCCTGCAGGCGCTCGCCGACGAACTCGGCGACGCCCTCCTGCCGTATGAGCTCGACGTGCGGGATCGCGCCGCCGTCGAAGCCGTGCCGGCCTCCCTGCCAGCCGATTTCGCCGCACTCGACGTGCTCGTCAACAACGCCGGGCTGGCGCTTGGCGTCGAGCCGGCGCAAAAGGCGAGTCTGGACGAGTGGAACACCATGATCGACACCAACTGCACGGGCCTCGTGCAGATCACCCATGCGCTCCTGCCCGGCATGGTGGAGCGCAACCGCGGCCACATTTTCAATCTGGGTTCGGCGGCCGGCCGCTGGCCGTACGCTGGCGGCAACGTCTATGGCGCCACCAAGGCGTTCGTGCGCCAGTTCAGCCTGAATCTGCGTGCCGATCTGGCCGGCACGGCGCTACGCGTGACCGACATTGAGCCGGGCCTGTGCGGCGGCACCGAGTTCTCGAACGTGCGTTTCCGTGGGAATGACGAAAAAGCGGCCAAAATGTACGAGAACGTACAAGCGCTGACACCCGAAGATATCGCCGACTCGATCTACTGGATCGCCACCCGGCCTGCCCATGTCAACATCAACACGATCGAGCTGATGCCGGTGGCTCAATCGTTCTCCGCTTTGTCGGTTCACCGCGGTTAAAATTCCAGCTAAGGCCCGCCTGGCGGGGCGCACATCTTGAAACAGACCTCGGGGTGTGGGTTCCGGTAAAATGCGCCGCATGAATATGTCGACCAGCCAGCCCGGCACGGAAATCGATTTCACGTGGCCAATCCGCGTGTACTACGAAGATACCGACGCCGGCGGCATCGTGTTTTACGCGAATTATCTGAAATTTTTTGAGCGGGCACGCACTGAATGGCTGCGCGCGTGCGGCGTCGACCAGAACCGGCTCGTCGACGAAGTGGGCGCGATCTTCATTGTGCGCAGCACCGCAGTCGACTATCGGGCGCCGGCCCGGCTCGACGACGTCGTCAACGTGGTGAGCCGAATCGAGCGTCTTGGCCGCGCATCCGTCGATTTCGCGCAGGAAGCGTGGCGTGACGGCACGCTGCTTGCTTCCGGTTCCATCCGGGTCGGCTGCGTCGACCGCATTGCGCTGCGGCCGGCCGCGATTCCTCCGCCGGTTCTCGCTGCTCTGCGGCGCGGACCGAGTGCGAACGATGGCGGCATGTCAACGGACAACGACTGAACCCCGTTGTTACGGGGCCAGTGAACTCATATCGATCAAGCAACACAAAGCATGGTTCGGCTTGCAATATCGCTGATGCTTCCGTTTTGCTCACGGCAAGCTTCGAGTGACCTTGCAGCCGGACGCCCCCTTTCGGGACGTTAAAACGAACCTTTATGAACACTACACAAGATCTGTCGATCGTTTCACTCGTACTCAATGCGAGCCTGCTGGCGCAGGCCGTCATGGCGCTGCTGCTTCTGCTGTCGCTATTGTCGTGGACTTTTATCTTCCGCAAGTGGTTTGCGATCCGCCGGGCCCGCGCGCAAACTGAACGCTTCGAACGCGATTTCTGGTCAGGCGGCGACCTGCAGGCGCTCTATCAGAGCGCCGCGAACAACCGCCACACGATCGGCGCACTGGAACGGATTTTCGAGTCCGGCATGCGCGAATTCCTGAAGGGCAAGGAAAAGCGCCTGAACGATTCAGGCGCGATTCTCGACGGCGCACGCCGTGCCATGCGCGCTGCGTTCCAGCGTGAGATGGACGTGCTCGAGGCAAATCTGGCGTTTCTCGCGTCGGTCGGCTCGGTCAGCCCGTATATCGGTCTGTTCGGCACGGTGTGGGGGATCATGAATGCGTTCCGCGGCCTCGCCAACGTGCAGCAGGCTACGCTTGCGAACGTCGCGCCGGGTATCGCCGAAGCGCTGACCGCCACCGCAATCGGCCTGTTCGCCGCGATTCCGGCCGTGGTCGCCTACAACCGCTACGCGCACGACATTGATCGTCTCGCGATCCGCTTCGAGACCTTCATCGAAGAGTTCTCGAACATTCTGCAGCGTCAGGCACAGTAAGGAGTCCACGATGGCAGGCTCTTCCTCCAGCATGCGCGGCTCCCGTCAGCGCCGCGCAATGGCCGACATCAATGTCGTGCCATACATCGACGTGATGCTCGTGCTGCTCGTGATCTTCATGGTGACCGCGCCGCTCGTCGCCCCGTCGATCGTCAATCTGCCGACTGTCGGCGGTGCTGCTCCGCAGCAACAAACCCCGCCGGTGATCGTCAATATTCGCGCGGACGGCAATATGAGCGTCAAATACAAGGACGACGCGGGAGCGCAGCAACAGGAAAACATGACGAAGGCCGACCTACGCGGCTTCATCGCCGACCGCGCGCAATCGCATCCCGACCAGCCGGTCGTGATCGCCGCCGACAAGACCGTGAAGTACGAAGTCGTGATGAATGTGATGTCCGAGCTGAAAGCTCAGGGCGTCAAGCGCGTTGGACTGCTCGTCAAATCGCAATGATCCGCCAGAATTCCGAATATCCGCTCCAGCCACCGCGTGAACGCGGCACCGGGCGAGCCTTTGCGTTCGCGCTGGTGATGCATGCGCTGCTCGGATTCTTCCTGTACCACGGCATTCAATGGCAGAACAGTACGCCGGCCGGCGCGGAAGCCGAGTTGTGGACCGAGGTGCCCGATACGGCCATCCCACGCCAGCCGCCTCCGCCGCCCGTGCCGGTAGCGCCTGCCCCGCCGCTGCCGGACGAACAGGCCGACATCGCACTGCAGGAAAAGAAACGCCAGCAACAGGAAGCGGCGCGCGAGGCACAACTCGCTGAGCAGCAGCGTCAGCAGAAGCTGCAAGCCCAGCAGGAAGCCGACGCGAAGCGTCAGCAGCAACTGGCCGCCGATCAGGCAGCGCAACTCGCCGCGCAAAAAGCAGCGGCGATCAAGCAGAAACAGTTGCAGCAACAGCAGGCCGATAAACAGAAGCAGCAACAATTGGCCGATCAGCAAAAGCAGCAGCAGTTGAAAGAACAACAGCAGCAGCAGGAGCAAGCCCAAGCCGACGCGCAAAAGAAGGCTGATGCGCAGAAAGCGGCGAAGGCCAAGGCCCAGGCCGATGCTGCGGCGCAAGCAAAGAAGCTGGATGCGGAACGCCGGGCGCGGCTTGCCCAGATGCAAGGTTCGGCGGGCGAAAGCTCCAGTGGCAATGGGCTTGCGAAGAGCGGCACGGGCAGCGGCTCGGGTGGCACGGCGACATCGCCGGGTTACGCGGACAAGGTGCGTCGTGTGGTGCGCCCGAACATCTCGTGGGGTGGAGAAACGGAAGGTCTGGAGACCGTTATCTCCGTACGCTGCTCGCCGACGGGCACGCTGCTGGATGCGCAGATCTCGCGCAGCAGTGGCAACCAGGCGTGGGACGATGCGGCACTGCGGGCGGTCCAGCGTTCCAATCCGATGCCTCAGGATATCGATGGGAAGACGCCGACCAGCTTCAAGATTACGTTGCGCCCGGCAAGTTGATCGCAACAGTTTGACAGTCAGTTGACAGCAGACGCGGCGCCCCGCCCAGCGCGGCGCGCCCGGGAACGAATTAGATATTTGCGGGTCTCTCTGCTGTCATGAAGTGTTAGTAAAACCGTTTTTGGGGAAACCATTCAGCATGAGTTTGATGACCAAGCTAGGCCTGCGGACACTTGTAGCGTCGTGCCTGATCGCCGTCGGTGGCGCCGCCAACGCACAACTCAACGTCCTCGTCACGGGCGTTGGGTCCACACAGTTTCCGATCGCAACGGCGAATTTCGCCAATGAAGCGAACTCGCCGCAGCAGGTCAGCACGATCGTGCGTCAAGATCTGCAACGCAGCGGCAAATTCACGAATATCGACGCAGGCAGCACGCCGGTTTCCGAGACCGATTCGGTCGACCTCGGCAGCTGGAAAGCCAAGGGCGCAAATGCATTCGTCTCGGGCAGTGTGAACCGCCTGCCGAACGGCCAGTACGAAGTGCGCTTCAAGCTGTATGACACGGTCAAGGGCGAAAGCCTCGGCGGTCTCGTACTGGTGAGCCCGGAAAGTGGCTTGCGCATGAGCGCACACAAGGTCGCGGACTATATCTACGCTAAGCTGATGGGCGGCCGCGGTGTGTTCGCCACACGCCTCTCGTACGTCATCAAGACGGGCGGCCGTTATCAATTGCAGATTTCCGATTCGGACGGCCAGGACGCGCACATCGCGCTGTCGAGCCCCGAGCCGATCATCTCGCCGGCATGGTCACCTGACGGCACCAAGGTCGCTTACGTTTCGTTTGAAAAGAAGAAGCCGATCGTCTACATCCACGATCTGCCTACGGGCCGTCGCGTGGTCGTATCGGACCAGAAGGGTAACAACAGCGCACCAGCATGGTCGCCGGATGGCCGCACGTTGGCCGTCGCGCTCTCGCGCACCGGCAACACGCAGATTTTCGCCGTCAATGCGGACGGCAGCGGCCTGCGTCGCCTGACGCAAGGCAGCTCGATCGACACTGAACCGTGCTTCTCTCCTGACGGCCAGTCGATCTATTTCACCAGCGATCGTGGCGGCCAGCCGCAGATCTACAAGATGTCGGCCCAGGGCGAGAACGCCGGCGCCGCGCAACGCGTGACCTTCACGGGCAACTACAACACCAGTCCGCGCATCAGCCCGGACGGCAAGCAGCTCGCTTACATCTCGCGTGTCGGCGGCGCGTTCAAGCTCTATATCCAGGACCTGCAAGGCAATACGGCCACGGGTCTGACGGACACCACACATGACGAATCGCCGAGCTTCGCGGCGAACGGTCAGTACATTCTTTACGCCACACAGGTGAACGGCCGTGGCGTGTTGGCCGCAGTATCGACCGACGGTCGCACTCGGCAGGTCCTGTCCGTTCAGGGCGGCAGCGTACGCGAGCCATCCTGGGGCCCGTTTATGCAGTAACGTTGATGCAATAACACAAGGAGAGTAACAAAATGACGTCAAAACTTCGTTTCGCATTTGCCGTATTGATGGTCGGTGCGCTGGCAGCATGTCACTCGGGCGTCAAGCTCGACGAAAACGCTAACAAGGGTGGTGCAGTTTCGACGCAACCGAATCCGACTGATGTCGCCCAGGTCAACGTCGATCCGCTGAACGATCCGAACAGCCCGCTCGCCAAGCGCAGCATCTACTTCGACTTCGACAGCTACTCGGTCAAGGACGACTACCAATCGCTGCTGCAACAACACGCGCAATACCTGAAGAGCCATCCGCAACGTCACGTCCTGATCCAGGGCAATACCGACGAACGCGGCACCAGCGAATACAACCTGGCACTCGGCCAGAAGCGTGCTGAAGCTGTCCGCCGTTCGCTGTCGCTGATGGGCGTGACGGACTCGCAAATGGAAGCCGTGAGCCTCGGCAAGGAAAAGCCGCAAGCGACCGGTCATGACGAATCGTCGTGGGCACAAAACCGCCGCGCCGACCTCGTGTACCAACAGTAAGTAACGGGTGATTAGCCGAATGACGCATCGTTTCTCCTGGCTGCGGTTTGCCGCAGCGGCCTGCGTCGCGGGCACGGCCTTCGTGGCTGTGCCCGCGCATGCGGGCATGTTCGACGACGATCAGGCCCGTCAGGCCATTCTCGATCTGCGTTCGAAGACCGATAGCCTGTCGAGCCAGCTGTCGGCCGCACAGCGCACGATCCTCGATCAGTCCAACCGCCTCGATCAGCTGAATCAGCAGGTCGCGACGTTGCGTGGGCAGAACGAAGATATGGGCAACCAACTCACCACGCTGCAAAAACAGCAGAAGGACTACTACACCGATCTGGACACACGGCTGAAGAAATTTGAGCCGCAGCAACAGACGGTAGACGGCGTCCAGGGCGAGGTGCAGCCGGGTGAAACCGATTCGTTCAATGCGGCTTCCCAGCAGTTCCGCAACGGCGACTTCAAGAATGCGGCGGCGTCTTTCCGCAGCTTCATCTCCAAGTTTCCGAACAGCCCTTACCAGCCGACCGCGCAATACTGGCTCGGCAACGCGCTGTATGCGCTGCGTGACTACAAGGGCTCGACAGCGACCTGGCAAGGTGTGGTGAAGAACTACCCGCAGCATCCGCGTGCACCAGACGCGTTGCTCGCAATTGCGAACAATCAGCTCGAGCAAGGTCAGAAGGCTGCGGCCAAAAAGACGCTGGAGCAGATCGTTGCGCAGTACAGCGGCTCGGACGTCGCGCAGTCGGCTCAGAGCAAGCTGTCGCAGATCAAGTAGTCGTACAAGGTTTAGCAGTTGACGTAACGCGCAGTGGCCGTGCAGCTTCCAAATCAACAGTCACGCGCGCCTCTCGCTGGGAAGCCCGGGGTAGCAATACCCCGGGCTTTTCACTATCTGAAGTGCTGATAGCTCGACTAACCACTATGGGTTGACAGCCCGTAGGTGCTATCGCTATAATCTCGCTTCTCTTTTGGGTCGTTAGCTCAGCTGGTAGAGCAGCGGACTTTTAATCCGTTGGTCACAGGTTCGAATCCCGTACGGCCTACCAAAAGATTCAAGGGCTTGCACGCGTCAGCGTCGCAAGCCCTTTTCTTTTTGCGGCCCGCGCGCCGCCCTCCCCGCTCGATCCCCCGAATAGTTCGACACCCCACAGACCGCCCGCGTCTTCGGCAAGCATGATCGTTTCACGGTGCCGGACGAGCACCCCAAAAAGACCATAAGACAGGGCTGCCAGGCCAACGACCCCGCTGCCCATCCGCCCAGGGGGGCGCCCATGAACACTGCAAAAGTAATCTGGGTAGTAGGTTTGGCGATCTCGATCGAAACATCGCATGCTCAGGAAATATTCCTGGAGGGCGGGACGCTCGGTGTCGGTATCGGCGCGGCGCTGAACGTCACATCCTGGTTCGGCATGCATGCGGACTTCAATGCAATCAACTTCTCGCATGACTTTACGGTGGGTGGAAATCGCTATGCCGATGGCGTGCGTCTTCGCCAGGGCGGCCTCTATGGTGATCTGTTCCCGTGGTCGAACAGCGGGTTTCGGGTCACCGCCGGTCTTCGCTTCACGGACGATGAGGTCAGCGGCAATTCCATTCCCACAAACGGCACCTACACATTCAAAGGCAAGACCACACCCGCCTTTCCGGGCGAATATGCGACCGCCACCGTCAAGTACCCGACCGTGATGCCTTATCTGGGGGTGGGCTATGGCTTGCAACCCACGGCCAAAGGATTTGGCCTGGTAGTCGATCTTGGCGTCGCTTATGGCCTGCCGCACTCGTCCTATACGTTGTCACCGGCCCTTGCGCAGGTCGCGGGTCCTGCAATGAGCCAGGAGATTATCGCGACCGGCTTGCAACAACTGAGGGACAAGGCCTCGCCCTATCGATGGTATCCGACGCTGCAAGTTGGTCTTTCGTACCACTTTTGATCGTACAGGCAGACGCACTTGCCGTCGCGACGGCTTTTCGTACGGTGCGTAACATTCTCACAGCGCAAATCACAATGACCCACGCGACCACCAGCCGCCTCTTACACAGCGCCTCTTACACAGCGCCTCTTACACAGCGCCTCTTACACAGCGCCTCTTAGATACGGAACAGATACAACGGACTCCGAACATTGATATTTATTGAGACATAAAGACGTGCAATGATCGCCGCCGGTTCTGCGAATCACGCCGCAACCCTGCGTGCGCAGACGCCCTGGCAACGCCACAGATCCCTGCACCTTCATTCCGTCATCATGTCCAATTTTCTGTTCGACCTCGTCTCGAACCTTGCTTTGCTGACTATCGTGCTGATCGCGTGTCATCTGTGCAACCGGTTCGTGCCCGGCGCCGCGGTCAATGGCGCGCATATTTTCGTCGCACTGGTTTCGGCCGCCTTGCTGCTCGATGCCGCGCTGACCTTTCTCGTGTTCGCCGATGCGCAGAGCCGCTATGGCAAGTTCAGCACGTCGAGTGCATTCTTCGAACGCGCCAGCGCGTACGTCCTGGCAGCCATTGCCGCATTGGCGTGGCAGTACGCAGCACGTCGCACGTGCCCCGCCAAAGCTAACAACGAGAACGCCCTGATCATTCGCACGTCCCCGTATTCCGAATCCCAACTGCCGATGTAATCGCACGCGATCCGGACACGGGATCTCGTCAGCGACAAACCCACGACACGAGCGCGTGCCGAAGAGCGCCGAGGGCGTTCCAATATCCCTGGGAAGGGCACGCCTCACCCTTCCAGAACGCCACAATATGCGGTCCGTTTTCTCTCTTCACGCAATCCGCATCATCAGGAACGGACCTTGCGTATGGACGCGCCGTCGCCTATAACTTCCGAAGACCGAGAGTTACCGTTTGCGCCCGCCACCGGGGCATTTGCCGCTGTATTGCGCTACCGCCGTTCAATCAGTCGAAGGCAACTTAACCAACGAGGAACATCTTGGATCTCGAAACCGTACGCGTGTTCATCATGACCCGAGGCATCGACCTCGGCACCAAGGTACTCGGCGCGATCGTGTTGTGGATCGTCGGCCGCTGGGTCATTGGCCTGATCACCGGCTTGCTTCGCAAACTGCTATCGAAAAACGGCCGCGTCGATCCAACGCTCGCCCATTACCTCGGTTCGATTCTCGGCGCACTGCTGAACCTGATGCTGATCCTTGCGATCCTGCAAGTGTTCGGCGTCCAGACTACCTCGTTCGCCGCCTTGCTCGCCGGTCTCGGTCTCGCAATCGGCACTGCGTGGGGTGGCTTGCTCGCCCACTTCGCGGCAGGCATCTTCATGCAGGTACTGCGGCCGTTCAAGGTGGGCGATTTTGTCACGGCAGGCGGCGTTACCGGCACGGTCTCCGAGTTGGGTCTGTTCGGCACGACCATCGTGACGCCGGACAACGTGACGACCATCGTCGGCAACAACAAGATATTCTCCGACACGATCTCGAATTACAGCGTACTGCCAGTGCGGCGTGTCGAGTTGACAGCGAAGATCGCCAACGGCGTCGACCCTACGGATGCGATGAGTCGGCTGAAGGCGGCCATCACGAAGATTCCGAACGTGGTCGAAAGCCCGGCGCCGGATATCGAAGTGCTGAGCTTCACACCGGAAGGACCGTTGTTGTGCGTGCGGCCCTATACCAGCAATGAGCACTACTGGCAGGTCTACTTCGACACCAATCGTGCGATCGTTCAGACGTTCAAGGAAGCCGGCTATCCGACACCGGAAACGCCACTTGCGCCGCGTGCGGTGACGTGAGCACGACCGGGATTCAGGTCAGCAGCCGGTCGTGACTTGCCAGGACGACAAGCTGGCTCACAACTTCCACGGTCTGGCTCAACGGAATCAGGACCATAAAATGAAAACGGCGTCGCGAGATTCGCGACGCCGTTTGTTCATCTTGCTTCGCACTACCTGATGCCTCAGCGGCTGCCGGCCTTGGACGCGTTCTTACGCGTCATTTTCCATACAGCACCAAGCACAACCGGCACCACGGCCGCGCCGATACCGACCAGCACAATCAGATTCAGATACTGTCGGATGAACGGAATGTTGCCGAAGAAGTAACCAAGCAACACCAGCAGCAACACCCAAAACAACGCACCGAGGATGTTGAACAACTGGAACCGGCTAACCGTCATCTCCGAGGCGCCGGCAACGAACGGGGCAAAAGTCCGCACCACCGGAATGAAACGCGCCAGCACGATGGTTTTGCCGCCATGCTTTTCATAGAAGTTATGAGTCTTCTGCAGCGCGGTACGGTCGAGGAAGCGCTCGAGAAAGGGAATGTGTGAATTGAACACCCGCGGCCCGATGGACCGCCCGATCATGTAGTTCACCGTGTTGCCGGTGACCGCCGCGACGAGCAGCAGCACGATCAGCAGACCAAGGTTCATTTCACCGGTCGCGCAAAAAGCGCCGCCAATGAACAGCAGCGAATCGCCAGGCAGGAACGGCAGAACGACCAGCCCGGTTTCGCAGAACACAATCAGAAACAGCACCGCATAGACCCAGGCGCCGTACTCGTGAATGAAGACGCCCAGAAACTTGTCGATGTGCAAGACAAGGTTGGCGAACTGTAGCAGCGTGTCCAAAAAGCGTCCTTTATTAAGCGAATGTGGGTGTGGCGGGAACGGCCGCGTGAACAGCCTTGCGGACGACGAGCAGCGAACGCATGCTCGCTGCCGGAAATTGACCGCGTCATGATACCGAAAGTGCCCGGGTGCAATTAAAAATCTGCCGCGCGTGGGCGATTTCGACGTCTTGTGTCCGTCCGGCAGTTCGGCTGTCGGCGGCCGCAAGACCGCGGCGATCCATGCTATCGGGCCACATCCAGCCTGCTCGCGCCGAATCGCTATAATTTCGGCATGTCAGAATTCTCCGAAACGCCTGCCAGCACCGCCGACACGGCCGCAGTTTCCGCCGCCGCGCCCGCCCCACGCCCGTTGCGGGCGATCCTGCCCCTTCCGGATCAGCTGATCAGCCAGATTGCCGCTGGCGAAGTGGTCGAGCGGCCGGCCTCAGTGGTCAAGGAATTGCTGGAAAATGCGCTCGACGCCGGCGCGCAGACACTGCGCATCCTGCTCGACGAAGGCGGCGTCAAACGCATTTCGATCACCGACGACGGTTGCGGCATCCCCGAAAACGAACTCGCGCTCGCGCTGATGCGTCACGCGACCAGCAAGATCCGCTCACTCGCCGAACTGGAAGCGGTCGCCACGCTGGGGTTTCGCGGCGAAGCGCTGGCGTCGATTGCGTCGGTCGCGCAGATGGCGATCACGAGCCGCACCGCCGAGGCACCACACGCCGTGCGCGTCGACGCGCAAACCGGCGTGCTAAGTCCCGCCGCCGGCACGCAGGGCACTACGATCGAAGTCCGCGAGTTGTACTTCAATACGCCCGCACGCCGCAAATTCCTGAAGAGCGAGCAGACCGAACTCGGCCATTGCCTCGAACAGATTCGTCGCGCTGCGCTGGCGCGGCCGGACGTGGCGATTTCGGTCCTGCATAACGGTAAAGCGGTCGAACACTGGAACGCCAGCGAGCCGCCCGCGCGGGTCGCAAAGATTCTTGGCGAAACCTTCGCGACGGCTCATTTACCGCTCGACGAATCCGCCGGACCGCTTGCTGTCTACGGCTGCGCCGGCCTGCCGACCGCGAGCCGCGGACGCGCCGATCAACAGTATTTCTTCGTCAATGGCCGGTTCGTGCGCGACAAGCTGCTCACGCACGCCGTGCGCGCCGCCTACGAAGACGTACTGCACGGCGACCGCTATCCGTCCTACGTGCTGTTTCTCGACCTGCCGCCAGAAGCGGTCGATGTGAACGTGCATCCGTCGAAAATCGAAGTGCGGTTTCGCGATTCCCGTTCGATTCACCAGTTCGTGTTTCACGCTGTGCAGCGTGCGTTGGCGCGGCACGCAGGTGCGTCGCCGGAAACGACCGCGGGTGGGCATGCTGCGCA
Organism: Paraburkholderia sediminicola; assembly: GCF_046026855.1. Classification (GTDB taxonomy): domain Bacteria; phylum Pseudomonadota; class Gammaproteobacteria; order Burkholderiales; family Burkholderiaceae; genus Paraburkholderia; species Paraburkholderia sediminicola_A. Next base: position 38,413 of record NZ_JAQQET010000037.1, read on the forward strand.
TCTGGCAGCATCGGCGGGACCTGCTTTGTTTGGAGCGACGCCACTGGGTGGCGCGGGGGCGGGAAGCGGCGCGGGCTTCGGTGCAGGGATCGGCGCAGGCGGCCCTGGCGGCGGCTTCAATAGCGGATTCGGCTCCTCGCAACCGGGCAATACCTGGATGCGTCAGGCGCGCATGACGCAGGGCACGCTGCCGGTTGCGCAACCGCTGGCGTTCTACGACGCCCTCTTCGGTCGTCGCGACACGAACACCGGCACAGCGGAAGGTGCGACGCTGTTCGAAGCGCGCGACTCAGCAGCGGAAGCGCCGTCCCCGTACAACACCTCAGGGCCATACGCATCGCCTGCGTTCAATGCCTCAGACGAGCAACCGCTCGGCTTCGCCCTCGGGCAAATTCACGGCATCTATGTGCTCGCGCAGAACGCGCATGGACTCGTGATTGTCGATATGCACGCCGCACACGAGCGCATCCTGTACGAGCAGTTCAAGAACGCCCTGGCCGATCGCACGATAGCCGTGCAGCCGCTGCTGATTCCGCAGACGATGCAGGCCGATCCGATCGAAATCGGCACAGTCGAAGAAGAGCGCGACACGCTGGATGCACTGGGTTTCGACCTCGCGGTGCTGTCGCCAACTACGCTCGCGATCCGCGCCGTGCCTGCCTTGCTGAAAGATGCCGATCTGCAGGCGCTGGCACGCGCGGTTCTCTCCGACCTGCATGCGTTCGGCGGTTCACGCGTGTTGACCGAGCGCCAGCACGAACTGCTCGGCACGCTGGCGTGCCATCACGCGGTGCGCGCAAACCGGCGTCTGACGCTCGATGAAATGAACGCGCTACTGCGCCAGATGGAGGCGACCGAGCGCGCCGACCAATGCAACCACGGGCGTCCGACGTGGTATCAGTTGACGCTATCCGATCTCGATCGCTTGTTCATGCGTGGGCAATGACGGTGCGCCTGATTACGCTTCTTCAGTGCGCGCCGTCTTGCCTATGACTTCACGCACGCCCACGCCGATCCCTTGTTTGCTGGGCCCAACCGCATCCGGCAAAACCGCTGCCGCGCTGACGCTGGCCACACGGCGCCCAGTAGAAATCATCAGCGTCGATTCGGCGTTGGTCTATCGCGAGATGGACATCGGCACCGCCAAGCCGACGCCGGAAGAACGCGCAGCGGCGCCGCATCATCTGATCGATATCGTCGATCCGGCGGACGCGTATTCGGCGGCGGAATTTCGCAGCGACGCGTTGCGCCTGATCGGCGAGATCAGCGCGCGCGGGCGGCTGCCGTTATTGGTCGGCGGAACGATGCTGTACTACAAAGCGCTCACTCAGGGGCTGAACGACCTGCCCGCCGCCGATGCCGACGTGCGCGCGACGCTCGATGCCGACGCCGCACATGATGGCTGGCCGGCTATGCATGCGCGGCTTGCCGCTGTCGATCCGATTACGGCCGCACGCCTCGCGCCGAACGATTCGCAGCGAATTCAGCGGGCGCTCGAAGTTTTCATGCTGACTGGGCAAGCGATGTCCGCTTTGCTGGCCGTGCCCGCTCGAACAGACGACGCCGCTTCAGCGTGGCGCTTCGTGCCGATTGCGTTGGAGCCTTCCGACCGGAGCGTGCTGCACGCGCGCATCGAAAAGCGCTTCGATGCAATGCTGGCCGATGGTTTTATCGACGAAGTGGTGAAATTGCGCGAACGCGGGAATTTGCTGCCCGAGATGCCGTCCATGCGCTGCGTAGGGTATCGGCAGGTCTGGGAATATCTCGACGGAGCGGTCGATTATTCGACCATGCGGGATAAGGGGGTCTTTGCTACCCGGCAATTGTGCAAGCGGCAACTCACGTGGTTGCGCAGCATGACAGAGCGGGTTGTTGTTGATTGCTGCGATCCCAACGCGACTGCGCAGGTCGTCAGCTTGATTGAAACGTTGATTTGAGGTTTTTTACCCGCGCGGCGTTTTTTCTATACGCCGCGCAGGCAAACCAGCCCTTGGTCAGGCTGGCTGGTTAGACCACTACCGTCTGAGCTTCGCCGGCCGCGCTTTCGCGAATTACGCCGATCTTCCAGACCTGCTCGCCGGCAGCCGACAACAGGCCGATCGCTGCGTCAGCATCAGCAGCAGACACAACCACCGCCATCCCGATCCCGCAGTTGAACACGCGGTGCATTTCCGCATCCGCCACGCCGCCGTGCTTCTGCAGCCACGAGAACAGCGGCGGCATCGGCCAGCCACGGTGATCCAGCTCGGCCGTCAGACCTTCACGCAGAACGCGCGGAATATTCTCGACCAACCCGCCGCCGGTAATGTGCGCCATGCCCTTCACAGCGATTTGCTGCATCAAGGCCAGCAAAGGCTTCACGTAAATATGCGTAGGCGCCATCAATGCGTCGGCGAGCGTTCGGCCATCAAAATCCGCATTCAGATCAGGCTGCGCGCGTTCGATGATCTTGCGCACCAGCGAAAACCCGTTCGAATGGATACCGCTGGAAGCCAGACCCAGCACCACGTCGCCCGGGGCGATCGTGCTACCGTCGATAATCTTGCTCTTTTCTACCGCACCGACCGCAAAACCGGCCAGATCGTATTCCCCGTCCGGATACATGCCCGGCATTTCAGCCGTCTCACCACCGATCAGCGCGCAGCCGGACAATTCGCAGCCATGCGCGATACCCTTCACGACCGTTGCCGCCGTAGCGACGTCCAGCTTGCCGCAAGCGAAATAATCGAGGAAGAACAGCGGCTCTGCGCCTTGCACCAGAATGTCGTTCACGCTCATCGCCACCAGATCCTGGCCGACGGTGTCGTGTTTGTTCAGTTGAAACGCGAGGCGCAGCTTGGTGCCGACACCGTCCGTGCCCGACACCAGCACCGGTTCCTTGTACTTCTTCGGCACTTCAAACAGCGCGCCAAACCCGCCGATGCCGCCCAGCACGCCGTCGCGCATCGTCTTTTTGGCAAAGGGCTTGATCGCGTCGACAAGGGCGTCGCCCGCGTCGATGTCCACGCCGGCGTCGCGATACGACAACCCTTGGGCGTCAGGGGCGGATTTCGGTTGATTCATGGGGAAGGGCAAGAAGGTCGGTAAAATGCGATTTTACCCGATGCCGACCAGAGTTGGCGCTTCAGCGCTTACTCTGGTCCCATACAGAGTTGCCGGCCGTCTGGCTGGAATTTGAATCATCCTGAATCTTCCGGTCGGGACGACACCTGGGAAACAACTTTGCAACAGAACCCCTCGATCCTGACGCCTGTGCAGCGCCGCGCCTTCATCTGGCTGGCGATCGCGCTGGGCGTCGGCATTCTGCTCTGGCTACTGAGTCCGGTCCTCACGCCGTTCCTGCTCGGTGCCATTCTCGCGTACATTCTGCAACCGGGCGTCGCGTGGATGGTGCGCCGGCGTGTGCCGCGCGGACTCGCCGCCTTGCTGATGATGCTGCTCTTTTCGTTGGTAATGACGCTGCTCGTGCTGCTGGTGCTGGCCGTCATCCAGAAAGAAGGTCCGCAGTTGCGGCAACAGGTGCCGGTTTTCTTCGCGCATGTCAGCGCCTGGCTGCAACCCAAGCTCGCCATGCTGGGCCTCGCCGACTCGCTCGATTTCGCCAGTATCCGCGATCTCGTGATGGGGCAGCTGGAAGGCAGCGCGCAAACCGTCGCGCTGTATGCATGGACCTACATCCGCACCAGCGGCAACGTGATGATGACGGTGGTCGGCAACGCCGTGCTGGTGCCGCTCGTGCTGTTTTATCTGCTATACGACTGGAACCGCATGCTCGCCCGCATGCAGATCGTGGTGCCGCGCCGCTGGCTCGACAAGACGCTGCAACTCGCGCGCGACATGGACCAGATGCTGTCGCAATACCTGCGCGGCCAGTTGCTCGTGATGGGGGTGCTCGCAGTCTATTATGCGATTGCGCTGACCATCGCCGGCTTCGAAATCGCGCTGCCGGTGGGTATTTTCACGGGCCTCGCGGTGTTCATTCCGTATATCGGTTTTGCAACCGGTCTCGCGCTGGCGCTGCTCGCGGCACTGCTGCAGTTCGGCGACTGGTACGGCTTCGGCGCGGTCGCGTTGATTTACGGCGTCGGCCAGATCGTGGAGAGCTTTTATCTCACGCCGCGCCTCGTCGGCGAACGGATTGGCCTGCACCCGCTCGCGGTAATCTTCGCGTTGCTCGCGTTCGGTCAACTGTTCGGCTTTTTCGGCGTGTTGCTGGCGCTGCCGGTCAGCGCCATTCTGTCGGTAGCGATGCGCGAGTTGCGTCAAAGCTACCTGGAAAGCACGCTTTACAACAACTGAGTCACTGACTGCTCACTGACTGTCCATTCACGTTTTAGGGCCCGAAGTCTGGGCCATTTGCGGCCTAAGCCTCATTTTCGGCATTAACTTACTGTGCTTCGTCAACTGACGCTCGATCTCGGCACCCCGCCGCCATCGACATTCGACAATTTCTTCGCTGGCGCCAACGCCGAGCTGGTCACGCGGCTGCGCGAGCTCGATACCGCGCTCGCGGCCGGGCCGGTGGCCGATCGCACCTTCTACATCTGGGGCGAAGCCGGCAGCGGCCGCACACATCTGCTGCAGGCGCTGGTCCACGAAGCGCCGCCGGGTCATGCACGCTTTGCCGGTCCACAAAGCAGCCTCGCCGCCTTCACGTTCGACCCGCGCGTCGCGCTGTATGCGATCGACGATTGCGACAGCCTGTCCGCGGCGCAGCAGATTGCCGTGTTCAACCTGTTCAACGAAGTGCGCGCGCACCCCACCAGCGCGCTCGTCGCCGCGGGCAACGCGCCGCCGATCGGCATGACAGTGCGCGAAGATCTACGCACGCGCCTCGGCTGGGGGCTCGTGTTTCACCTCGCGCCGCTGCCGGACGAAGGCAAAGCCGCGGTGCTGAAACACGCGGCGCGTGAGCGCGGCATCATGCTTGCCGACGACGTCCCGGCCTACCTGCTGACACATTTTCGCCGCGATATGCCGAGCCTGATGGCGTTGCTCGACGCGCTCGACCGCTTCTCGCTCGAACAGAAACGCGCGGTCACGCTGCCGCTCCTGCGCACCATGCTGGCCTCGCCCGACGCCGATGAACGGCGAACCGCGCCCGCCTCATCCGTGTCGGCAGCCGCTTCATCTGCGTCCCCCGACGCCGCTTCAAGTAAAATAGGCCCCCATGGCTAATCTCGCACTCTTCGACCTCGATCACACGCTCATTCCCACCGACAGCGACCACGAATGGGGCCGCTTCATGGTGAAACAAGGCATGGTCGACGCCGAAAATTTCGCCCGTGAAAACGACCGCTTTTTCGCCGACTACAAAGCCGGCAAGCTCGACATTCATGCTTATCTGATCGCCATGCTCACGCCGCTCGCCAAGTACACGCGTGCGCAACTCGCCGATCTTCACGCCCAATACATGCATGAAGTGATCAAACCGGCGATCTTTCCGGTCGCGCTGGAACTGGTCAGGGAGCACCGTGAAGCCGGCGATCTCTGCTGCGTGGTCACGGCGACCAACGAATTCATCACCCGCCCGATCGCTCAGGCGTTCGGCGTCGATGCGCTGATCGCCTGCGAGGCGGAAACCGTCGACGGCCAGCCGCATTCGCCGTACACCGGCCGCCCCACCGGCACGCCCAGCTACAAAGAAGGCAAGATCATCCGTACCGAGGCGTGGCTGGCATCGCTTGGCAAGACCTGGAGCGACTTCGAGCACAGCTATTTCTATAGCGACTCGCACAACGACATCCCGCTGCTCGAAAAGGTCACAGATCCGATCGCGACCAATCCCGACGACACATTGCGCGCCCATGCGCAGGCCAAAGGCTGGCGCATCCTCGAACTCTTTCAACCCTCGTGATCAAAAAACTTATACGCAAGCTATTCGGCCAGGACTCGGCGCCCGCTGACAACACCACGCCCGCCGAAGCCGAATCAGACGAAGCCGGCGAGGCACCGGCACGCAACGCGTCTGGCGCCAGCAAAGCGCGCCGCAAACCGGCCCGGCCGGCCGTCAAAGCCGTGCGGGACCCCGACGTGCCGGTCATCATTCCGCACGACGTGCACGGTATCGATCAATCGCTGATCTCGAGAAACGCGATTCGCGTCACCGAAGGTCTGCAGGAAGCCGGGCATCGCGCGTTTATCGTCGGCGGTGCGGTGCGCGATCTGCTGCTCGGCATCAAGCCGAAAGACTTCGACGTTGCGACCGACGCCACCCCGGAACAGGTGCAGAAGCTGTTCCGCCGCGCGCGCATCATCGGCCGCCGGTTTCAGATCGTGCACGTGCAGTTCGGCCAGGAAATCATCGAAACCTCGACATTCCGCGCGCTGGTCGATCCGCCCGCAGCCGACGCCGCGCCGCCGCGCCGTCTCAAGCGTGACGAGCTCGACCGCCGCACGCATGCGGTGGATGCAAGCGGCCGCGTGCTGCGCGACAACGTCTGGGGCGAGCAGCACGAAGACGCCACCCGCCGCGACTTCACGATTAACGCGATGTACTACGATCCGGCCACGCAAACCGTGCTGGACTATCACAACGGCATGGCCGACATGCGCGCGCGTCTGTTGCGCATGATCGGCGACCCGGCCACGCGCTATCGCGAAGACCCGGTGCGCATGCTGCGCGTAGTGCGTTTTGCCGCCAAGCTCGACTTCGAGATCGAAGACACGACCCGCGCACCGATCGCCAACATGGCCGATCTGATCAACAACGTGCCGGCCGCGCGTCTGTTCGACGAGATGCTCAAGCTGATGCTGTCGGGTCACGCGCTTGCCTGTTTGAAACGTCTGCGCCAGGAAGGCCTGCATCATGGCCTGCTACCGCTGCTGGACGTGGTGCTGGAGCAGCCGATCGGCGAGAAATTCATCACGCTCGCGCTGACCAATACGGACTCCCGCGTGCGCGCCGGCAAGCCGGTTTCGCCGGGCTTCCTGTTCGCCACCCTGCTGTGGCACGACGTACAGACGCGCTGGCAACAATTTGAAGCGAACGGCGAATATCCGGTTCCGGCCCTGCATCGCGCAATGGACGAAGTCCTCGACATGCAAACCGAGAAGCTCGCGATCCACAAGCGCTTTTCATCGGATATGCGCGAGATCTGGGGCCTGCAGTTGCGCCTCGAAAAACGCTCGGGAAGAAGCGCGCTAAAGCTGCTGGAACACCAAAGATTTAGAGCGGGGTATGATTTCCTCCTGTTGCGCTGCGAATCGGGCGAACTCGATGAGTCGGTCGGTGCGTGGTGGACGGAGTTCATAGAAGGAGACGTCGCTGCGCGTGAGACATTGCTCACGCAAGGCGGGAAGGACCGAAGCCCCAGAAAACGACGGCGGCGCAGCAGTGGCGCCAGGACCCGCAAACCGGGCGACGGAATGGAGGGCGGTTCGCCAGAACGCACAGCCAACGACGCGGGCCATGACGGCTCGCACGAAGACTGACGCGGTGTTGGCTGAAGCCGTCGAACGATAGTCGCAGGAAGTTATGCCATGACGGTTGCTTATCTCGGCCTCGGCGCGAATCTCGGGGACGCGCGCCAGACCCTGAAAGACGCGGTGGTGTGTCTGGCACAACAGCACACCATCAACGTGCTCGCCAAGTCGAGCCTGTATCGCACCGCCCCGATCAACGCGGGCGGCGACGATTATTTCAACTGCGTCGTGAAGGTTGAGACGACGCTCCCCGTGCGGCACCTGCTCGCGCTGTGCCACAAGATCGAACATCAGTTCGGCCGTGAGCGGCCGTTTCGCAACGCACCGCGCACGCTCGATCTGGACATTCTGCTATTCGGCGATCAATCGATCGACGAAGCCGATCTGATCGTGCCGCATCCGCGTTTGATCGAACGCGCCTTTGCACTCGTGCCGCTGGTCGAGATCGACGCCGCACTGATCATCCCGCAACACGGCCGTGCCGAGGCCCTGCTTGACGGCGTGAGCGATCAACGCATCGAAAAGGTGAAGGGCCCCTGCCAGTGTCCAATGCTCAATGCATTGACCGCCGGCGCCCCTGCCGGGGACAAGGGCCATTGCGAATGAATTCGCCGCCACTCACCGTCACCGCGCCGCAATTACGGCCGCCCTTCGGCTATCTCGCGATCGAAGGGCCGATCGGCGTCGGCAAGACCTCACTCGCACGGCGGCTTGCCCAGCGCTGGTCGATGCAGGAACTGTTCGAGCGGCCACAGGACAATCCCTTTCTCGAACGCTTTTATCGCGACACCGCGCGTTATGCGTTGCCCGCGCAATTGCATTTCGCCTTGCAGCGCGCGCAGCAGGCCCAGGAAGTGGTGGCCGCGCATGTGGCGGGCACATCGCTTATCGCCGATTTCATGACGCAGAAGAACGACATCTTCGCGCGTCTGACGCTGCAGGAAGACGAGTGGCAGTTGTATCGCGCCCTCGCCGCACGACTCGACGTGAGCGCACCGGCGCCGGATTTCGTGGTCTATCTGCAAGCCAGTCCTGAAGTGCTGTTCGCACGCATCCAGAAGCGCGCCGTGCCAATGGAATTGCAGATCTCCGATGCCTATCTGCATGCGCTCTGCGACGCCTACAACGAGTTTTTCTATCACTACGACCGTGTGCCCGTGCTGACGGTCAACGCTGAACATCTAAATCCGCTCGACTCGGACGCGGACCTTGCGCTACTTACTGAACGCATCGAAACGATGCGCGGCCGCAAGGAATTCTTTGTCAAAGGCACGTCGCTTTAAACGGCGCGGCCTCTCTCTTTTTTCAACGGATTTCCCCATGACCTATTTGCAGGAAGCGAGCCGGAACGCCATCACCGTGCCGAAACTGCAGGCAATGCGCGATGCCGGCGAAAAGATCGCCATGCTGACCTGTTACGACGCGAGCTTCGCCGCGCTGCTGGATCGCTCGGGCGTCGACGTGCTGCTGATCGGCGACTCGCTCGGCAATGTGCTGCAAGGCCAGACGACGACGCTGCCGGTATCGCTTACCGACATCGCGTATCACACGGCGAGCGTCGCACGGGTCAAGCCCTCGGCGCTGGTGGTAGCCGACCTGCCGTTTGGCACATACGGCACGCCGCAGGACGCCTTCAGGAGCTCGGTGGAACTCATGCGCGCCGGCGCACAGATGGTGAAGCTCGAGGGCGGTGAGTGGCTCGCGGACACGGTGCGCTTTCTGGTCGAACGGTCGATTCCGGTGTGCGCGCACGTCGGTCTGACGCCGCAATCGGTGCACGCGTTCGGCGGCTTCAAGGTGCAGGGCAAAACCGACGCCGGCGCGAGCCAGGTACTGCGCGACGCGCTTGCCGTGCAGAATGCGGGTGCCCAATTGATCGTGATCGAAGCGATTCCGACGCTGCTCGGGAGCGAAGTCACGAAGCAATTGCGGATTCCGACGATCGGCATCGGCGCGGGCCTGGACTGCTCGGGTCAGGTGCTGGTGCTACACGACATGCTGGGGATTTTCCCCGGCAAACGGCCGCGCTTTGTGAAGGATTTCATGCAGGGACAGCCGAACATCCAGGCTGCAGTGGAAACGTATGTCCGCGCCGTGAAGGACGGCTCGTTCCCCGGTCCGGAGCACACGTTCTGAACACGTGATCTGATAGCGGACTCCATCGAGCGGGCGCAGTTGCGCCTGTTTGGGACCCGTCTGATATCGCCGAAAACCTGGCACAGTTGAGCGGCTACGGCGGCACGCAACGCTCTCAAGACCGGTAGCGCGGCGCGCCTTCAGCTTTAGCCCTAGCCCTTTCTTAGTCCAGCACGTGCGCCGGTACTGCACCTCGCAGGGCGTTGCATACCAGCAGCGCTTCCGCATTCAGCACATCAACTCGTGTCAGCACGCGTTCAGCCGCGTGAAGACCGGTATCCTCCAGCAGCACGCCCCGCATGATCCCAGGCAGCACACCTGACTTTAACGGCGGCGTCCACCACTGTCCCGCCAGCTTCACAAATACGTTCGACCGGCCCCCTTCGGTCAACTCGCCGCGCTCGTTAAAAAACAGTGTGTCGAAAGCACCCTTCGCTTCAGCTTCGCGCCAGCCGCAATCGTATTCAGCGCGGCGGGTGGTTTTATGGCGCAGCAGCGGATCGTTGGCGTCCATCGCGGGGAACGCGTGGTCCGGCCCAAGCAGCACGCCGACGGTCGAGCCGGCCAGCGGCGTCAGAACCGCTGTGGTTATTTGTACCGTGCCGCTTTTGCTCAACGCGAGGCGCAGGCGGTGTGGGGTTTGCGCCGCCAACGCCGTACATTTCTCCGCGATTTGTGCTTGAATTTCGTTTTCGCCGTCGAGTTTGAAGCCCAGCGTCGCGGCACTCGCTGAGAGTCGCGCGAGATGGCGCGATAGATGCCGCACGCCCTCTTCTCGCGTCGCATACATCGTTTCGAAGAGCTCGAAACCCGGGTCAGCACCGGTCAGAAAGCTGGCCTTCAATTGGCACTCCGCATATTCGTCCGCAGCAACGCTGTCGAGTACGATGCCCGCGCCGACGCCCATCTTGCCTTGCAGTTCGCCCTGCTGCGGAGTCGGGCTTAAGGTTAATGTGCGAATCGCAACGGATAGGCAAAAATCACCGCAGGTGTTTTCGCTTGCAGTCGCTGAGTGGGTATCGGCAGCGATGGCCGTGGGGGCGATGGCGGCAACTGGGACTACAGCAGCATCGATAGCAGCGGTGGCATCGGCTGAGACGCCAGGGGCGTCAGAAGCAGCAGCAACATCGACTGCAGTCGCAGGAGCGTCCAGCCAACCGATCGCGCCCGTGTAAAGACCCCGCGGCGTGCTTTCCAGCTCCTCGATCAACTGCATCGTGCGATGCTTCGGCGCACCGGTGATCGAGCCGCATGGAAATAGTGCGCGCATGATCCCGGCGAAAGATGTGCCGGCGCGCAGCGTCGCATGCACCGTCGACGTCATCTGCCAAACCGACACATACGGCTCGACCGAAAACAGCGCAGGCACATTGACCGAGCCCCTTTGCGCCACGCGCGACAGATCGTTGCGCAACAGATCGACGATCATCACGTTTTCGGCGCGATTTTTCGGGTCGTTTGCAAGGAAATCGGCGGTATGCCGATCGGTCACGGGATCGGATGATCGCGGCGCCGTGCCTTTCATCGGCCGGGCGCGCAACATGACGCCTTCCTTCTCGATGAACAACTCCGGCGAGCACGACAACACCCAGCTGCCGCCCGATAACGCGATCAGTGCACCGTACGGAACCGGCTGACGGGCCCGCAGACGCCGATAAAGTGCCGTTGGCGAGCCGAATACATCGAAACCAAGCCGGTACGTGTAGTTGATTTGATAAGAATCGCCCGCGCGCAGGGCGATATGGATTGCATCGATCGCTTCGTTGAATTGCTCAGGATCGACGCTCACGCGCACGTTCGCCGTGCCTGCCACCGACGCATCGCCCGTGCCGCCGTCGCGTTCCATGAGCCACGCGTCGACCCCGTCGCGCGACAGCTTCTCGCAACGTTCAAACAATAAAAAACGCAGCGTGGCATCGCCACGCTGCGTTTCTGTCAATGCCCGGTGAGCAAGGCCGCCGTCGAGAAGATGCCGGCCAAACTCATAATCGGCAAGCACGACGGCATGCAAACCACGCCGTGTATCCGCGGCCACGGTCTCGCACACGGCTTCGAGTTGCGCGGCATCCGTGCAAGCCCGCTCATGCACAAAACCCGTGTACAGACGACTCGAACGGCGCACCGCCGTCGCGTCGCAATCGTCGAGCAACGCGAAAACTGCGTCGCGCTCATCTGCCGTCATGCTGACCACCAAATCAAACCGCTATTAATCGAAGAAGCTCTTCACCCGATCAAACCAGCTCTTGCTCTGCGGACTATGTCGCGCACCGCCTTCCACGAGCGCCTTCTCGAATTGCTGAAGCAACTCGCGCTGCGGCTCGGTGAGCTTGACCGGCGTTTCGACTTGCACGTGCACGTACAGATCGCCGGCAATGCTGGAACGCAGTCCCTTGATACCCTTGCCACGCAGACGGAATGTTTTGCCCGACTGCGTGCCTTCCGGCACCGTGAAGCTCGCGCGGCCCGCGAGGGTCGGCACTTCGATTTCGCCGCCGAGCGCCGCCGTGGTGAACGGAATTGGCATCTGGCAATGCAGGTCGTCGCCGTCGCGTTCGAACACCGAGTGTTGCTTGATGTGAATCTCGACGTACAGATCGCCCGACGGACCGCCGTTGATACCCGGCTCACCGTTGCCGGCCGAGCGGATACGCATGCCGTCGTCGATACCTGCCGGGATTTTCACTTCCAGCGTCTTGGTTTCCTTCACCTTGCCCGCGCCGTGGCAATGGCCGCACGGTTCTGGGATATAGGTGCCGGTGCCATGGCACTTCGGACAGGTCTGCTGGATGCTGAAAAAGCCTTGCGACATCCGCACCGAACCCGAACCGCTACAGGTCGGGCAGGTTTCCGGCTTGGTGCCGGGCTTCGCGCCCGAACCGTGACAGATTTCACACGACACCCAGCTCGGCACGCGAATCTGCGTGTCGTAGCCATGCGCGGCCTGTTCCAGCGTGATTTCCATGCTGTAGCGCAGATCGGCGCCACGATACACCTGCGGGCCGGGCCGGCCGCCACCGCCGCCGCGTGCGGCACCGCCGGCCGCCTGGCCGAAGATGTCGCCGAAAATATCGCCGAACGCATCGGCAAAACCGCCGAAGCCTTGGGCACCGGCTCCGCCCATGTTCGGATCGACACCCGCGTGGCCGTACTGATCGTACGCAGCACGCTTTTGCGAGTCCGACAGCATTTCATAGGCTTCCTTCACCTCTTTGAAATGCTCTTCCGCATCCTTGTTGCCCGGATTACGGTCGGGGTGGTGCTTCATCGCAAGCTTGCGATAAGCCTTCTTGATTTCGTCGTCGCTCGCGTTCTTTGCGACGCCCAGAACCTCGTAGTAATCCCGTTTCGCCATATCGGTTCAACGCCACTCGCACAATGGGGCGCGGTGGCTCCTCTTGAATGCTGGAGTCTTGCGACTCGTCCGGCCGCTGTTCACACCGTTTTGACGCGGTTCAAACAACGCCCTCCATAAAACAAATGTGCCCGGAGAGCCCAAAAAGGCTCACCAGGCGCGATAACCGCTTTGCAGGTTCATGCACCCGGACGGGAGCAAACCGTTTTGCAGCCAGGCCGCGCACATCGCTGTGCGCGGCTTTACGGTCAAATTGCGACCCGGCTTTAGTCTTTCTTCACTTCCTTGAAATCAGCGTCGACCACGTCGTCCTGCTGCTGGCTCGCGCCACCCGCCGATGCACCCGCACCTGCCGCGCCCGCTGCCGCAGCTTCGGCACCTTGCGCAGCCTGCATGTCGGCGTACATCTTTTCGCCCATCTTCTGCGAGGCCGTGGCCACCACTTCGATCTTGGCTTCGATCGCGGCCTTGTCGCTCGAACCGCTCTTCAGCGTTTCTTCAAGGTCCTTCAGCGCGGTTTCGATCGCTTCCTTCTCGGCGGCGTCCAGCTTGTCGCCGTATTCGGTGAGCGCCTTCTTCGTGCTGTGGACCAGCGCGTCGCCCTGGTTGCGGGCATCGGCCAACTCACGCAGCTTGTGATCTTCTTCCGCGTTCGCTTCAGCGTCCTTCACCATCTTTTCGATTTCGGCTTCGGACAGACCCGAGTTCGCCTTGATCGTGATGCGGTTTTCCTTGCCGGTCGCCTTGTCTTTCGCGCCGACGTGCAGGATACCGTTCGCGTCGATGTCGAAGCTCACTTCGATCTGCGGCGTGCCGCGCGGTGCCGGCGGAATGCCTTCGAGGTTGAACTCGCCCAGCAGCTTGTTGCCCGCTGCCATTTCACGTTCGCCCTGGAACACCTTGATCGTCACGGCGCCCTGATTGTCGTCAGCCGTCGAGTAGACCTGTGCGTGCTTGGTCGGGATCGTGGTGTTCTTGTTGATCATCTTCGTCATCACGCCACCGAGCGTTTCGATGCCGAGCGACAGCGGAGTCACGTCGAGCAGCAGAACGTCCGTGCGGTCACCCGACAGAACCTGGCCTTGAATCGCGGCGCCAACAGCCACGGCTTCGTCCGGGTTCACGTCGCGGCGCGGATCCTTGCCGAAGAATTCCTTAACCTTTTCCTGCACCTTCGGCATGCGGGTCATACCGCCGACCAGAATCACGTCGTCGATTTCGCCAACCTTCACGCCTGCGTCCTTGATCGCCGTGCGGCACGGTTCGATCGTGCGGTCGATCAGTTCCTCGACCAGTGCTTCCAGCTTGGCGCGCGTGATCTTCAGGTTCAAATGCTTCGGACCCGATGCGTCGGCCGTGATGTACGGCAGGTTGATTTCGGTTTGCTGGCTCGACGACAGTTCGATCTTGGCCTTTTCAGCCGATTCCTTCAGGCGTTGCAGCGCGAGCACGTCTTTCGACAGGTCGACGCCTTGTTCCTTCTTGAACTCGCCGATGATGTAATCGATGATGCGTTGGTCGAAGTCTTCACCGCCCAAGAACGTATCGCCGTTCGTGGACAGCACTTCGAACTGCATTTCACCGTCGACGTCAGCGATTTCGATGATCGACACGTCGAACGTACCGCCACCCAGGTCATACACCGCAATCTTGCGGTCGCCCTTTTCGGCCTTGTCCAGACCGAACGCCAGAGCGGCTGCGGTCGGTTCGTTGATGATCCGCTTCACTTCCAGACCGGCGATGCGGCCTGCGTCTTTGGTGGCCTGCCGCTGGCTGTCGTTGAAGTACGCGGGAACCGTAATCACAGCTTCCGTGACCGGCTCGCCGAGGTAATCTTCAGCGGTCTTCTTCATCTTGCGCAGCGTTTCCGCGGAAATTTGCGGCGGCGCAAGCTTCTGATCGCGCACTTCGATCCATGCGTCGCCGTTGTCGGCCTTCATGATCTTGTACGGCATCAGGCCGATGTCTTTCTGCACTTCTTTTTCTTCGAAGCGGCGGCCAATCAGGCGCTTGACGGCGTACAGCGTGTTACGCGGGTTCGTGACCGACTGACGCTTAGCCGGCGCGCCGACGAGAATCTCGCCGTCTTCCATGTAAGCGATGATCGACGGCGTGGTGCGCGCACCTTCCGAGTTCTCGATCACTTTGACCGAATTGCCTTCCATGATCGCCACGCACGAATTGGTCGTGCCGAGGTCGATACCGATGATTTTGCCCATTTTTACTAATCTCCTGACTTTGATCGCTGCGGGAATCGCCGTTTTTTGCCCATCTGGCGGTACGGCGATCCGCTCTCAATTCCTACCTGCACTCAACATAAGTGCGTCCGCATCGTTTTCAAGACCTCTTTTACGATGCGGTCTTTAATTTTTTTCAATCGGCCGAACTTTTGCCGCTTTTTTCACCATTTGCAGCGCTGCCGACCGCATTGGCCGCCCGGATCTTTTCCCGCGCGGCCGCGACCGCCGCCTCGAACTGCCCAAGGCCGTGCCAGCCGGTTGCCCGGCCGAGCCGATTGCCTCGGTAAAAGAAGAACCAGGTGGGCACGCCATGAAGCATGAAACGCCTGCCCAGTTCGCGATGCTCGTAGACGTTGCTGTGAAACCATCTGAGACCGAGCGCACGAATCGCGTCCGGCTGAGCCAGCATCGCCTTCTTGGCGATCTCGCAGTTGAAGCAGTCGAGACCCCAGAAAAACACCACAGCCAGTTCATCACCGGCTTCGGCGAGCTCAGCGTCGAATGACTCGGCGCTGAGCTCCTGCATGCCAAAGACGGTGAACGCGGTGGCGTCGACGGGAATGTTGGCCATGACGGTATCGGTCAGGCGGAACGGCTGATAAGCGGCTTCTGATGCCTACTTCGGCGCCGCGACGGTCACGAGTGCCGGACGCAGCACGCGGTCGGCGATCACGAAGCCTTTTTGCAGCACAGCAACGACGGTGTTCGGTTCCTGATCGGCCGGCACCATCGAAATGGCCTGGTGACGGTGCGGGTCGAACTTCTCGCCAACCGGATTCAGGGCAACGACACGGCCCTTCTCCAGCGCGCCGCTGAGCTGGCGCAGCGTGAGTTCTACGCCTTCACGCACTTTTTGCAGATCGTCGGATGAGTGGGCAACCGCTGCTTCGAGACTGTCGACCACCGGCAGCAGATGCTCAGCGAAGCTTTCGATCGCGAACTTGTGGGCCTTGGTGACATCTTCCTGGGCGCGGCGGCGCACGTTCTCAGTCTCAGCCTTTGCCCGCAGGAAGCTTTCCTGCAGCTCGACGATCTTCGCTTCTGCTTCGGCCAATGCGGCTTCCGCTCCGGTTACCGGCACTTCAGGAGCAGTGTTTACAGCCGCGTCCTGCTGGGATGCTGCGGCCTCGGCGGCCTGGCGCGCGGTTTCGTCGGCGGGCGTGGGATTCTGGCTCGTCGGGTTCTCTTGCGTGTTTTCCATGTCGCTGAAAGTCGTTAAAAAAGTTAAAGCTAACGGTGGCGGAAACGCTTCAAAAACTGTCGCAATTGGTGCGTTGCAAAATAGCGACAGACAACTTGATGCGTTAACGCATATCGAAACGGCAGATGGGGCCGGAAAGACCCAATTCAAGCGCCTCTCCCGGAACTTTTCGCACTAGGAGCGTGCGGCAGAAATGCCCGGTTACAACCATTATTGCGCCGCAATCAGATTGAGATTGAGTGCGCCCGGCAAGTGGCCTATGCTCCATTAAAGCATCGGAAAAGACACGTTAACCCTAACCTGACGTAAACCTTACCGAGATTTTGCAATTCCACCTGATCTGATTAGCCTGTTTCCATCCTGAATCTTCCCAAGGGGAGTACCGTGAAACTGACCTTTGCAATATCGGTGGTCGCATTGGTACTGATCGCGGGCACCACGACCATCTGCATGTCCGGGGCCGTCAACGATCACACCACCGAGTACGGCGGTGTGCACGCGACGATGGAACAACTGTTCAATCCCCACCTGAAAGTTTGTCGATAGTGCGCCGGTCACGCTTGGTCGGTCTGCCGTGTAAAGCGGCAGCCGGTTCGCGGTACGTCTTGCGCCGCTCCTGCTCGACCTGCCGCTTCACCTTGCTCTCTTCGGTCTCCGCATAAAGCGTCTGCGCGACGCTGGCTGGGCCACGCACGTCACAAACGCCCAGCACTTCCACCTGCCATACAATCCGCTCAATCTCGATCTCGACGAGGTCGCCGACACGCACATCTTTGGCCGGCTTGACGCTCGCACCGCCGATGCGTACGTGTCCTTTGTCGACGGCGTCCGCCGCCAGCGAGCGGGTCTTGAAGAAGCGCGCCGCCCACAGCCATTTGTCGATGCGCAACTTCGCGCCCGATTCAGTTGAAATCCTGTAATTCATGAGCCTGCTCAAGCCCCGGTCGTGTGCGGCACCGGCACCGCTTGCACGGGCCAGCCCTGCAGATTCTGCGCGACGATTTCGCCTAGCGCGGCGATCCACGCGTGTGAAGCGTTCACGCAGGGAATCCGATGAAATTCCTTGCCGCCCGCCCGCAGGAACTCGTCACGTACTTCCATCCCGATTTCTTCAATCGTTTCAAGGCAATCGGCGGTAAAACCCGGACAGAACACGTCAGCACGCCGCACGCCCGCCGCGCCCAATTCCTTCAGCGTGGGTGCGGTGTACGGCTGCAGCCATTCGGCCTTGCCGAATCGCGACTGAAACGTGATACGGCATTCCACCTGCGTCAATCCCAGCGCCTGTGTCAACAACGCGCCGGTCTGCTGGCATTGCTCGTGGTATGGATCGCCGAGATCCATCGTGCGCTTGGGCACCCCGTGAAAACTCAGCACCAGCTTGTCGCCCGCGGCGAAGTCCGGCCTGCCGTACTGATGCCAGTACTGGTGCACCTGCGCGGCGAGCGCGGCGATGTACGCCGGATGATCGGCATACTGGCGCACCGTGCGGATTTCCGGCTGATTGCGCATGCGCTTGAGGGCTGAAAAGGCGTCGTCGAAAGCCGTGGCCGTGGTCGACGACGAGTATTGCGGATACATGGGCACCAGCAGCACGCGCTCGGCGCCCGCCAGCTTCAGCTGGTTCAGCATGGCCGGAATACCGGGCGTGCCGTAGCGCATGGCGTAGTCGACCAGCACCGTGTAGTCGTTCAATTGCAGAAGATGGCGCAAACCCTCCACCTGCTTCTCGGTGAAGACTCGCAGCGGCGAACCCTCCGGCATCCACACGGCCGCGTATTTCTTCGCTGACGAACGGCTCCGGGACGGCAAAATCAACAGCCGCAGAATCACCTGCCAGAGCAGTGCCGGAATTTCGACCACGCGCGGATCGGACAGGAACTGCGCAAGATAGCGACGGACCGCACGCGGCGTCGGCGCGTCAGGCGTGCCGAGATTGATCAGCAACACGGCGACACGGTGTGACGTGGCGTTCTGTGATGGCCGCTCGAGGTCGAAGCGCATAGGCAGCAGGTATAACCGCTTTAGGCGGAAAGTCGGTTCAGGTGAGATTCATTATAGCGGCGCGGTCCATTGCAAGGTCCGCCAGGGACCCCTGGCCATTCGGCCAATTGGCAAGCTGCGCGCCGTCGCGCATCATTTGCAGCACGCGGTGTCGCAGCCTGCAGATACCGCCGGTTATTGCTGGTTACTGCTGAGCGTCAGGGAAAGCAGCCGCGCGGTGATATCCACGATTGGAATCACGCGGTTGTAGGCCATGCGAGTCGGCCCGATCACACCGAGCGTGCCGACAATCTTGCCGTTCACCTCATAAGGCGCGGTTACCACGCTCATTTCCTCGATCGGAACGAGATTCGACTCGCCGCCGATGAAAATCTGCACGCCCGCGGCGTGACTCGATACGTCGAGCAACTGAAGGAGACTGGTCTTTTGGTCGAATACATCGAACAGTTTGCGCAAGCGCGCCATGTCCGACGAAAGGTCGGCGACTTCGAGCAGGTTGCGCTCGCCGGAAATCAGCACGGTCTCGCCGGTGTCGGATTCATCCGTGCTGGCCGTGACCGCGGCGTGCATCAGCGTGGTCATGTCGCCGCGCAGCTCGTCGATTTCTTCCCGCAGGCGGCGGCGCACGTCGTCGAAAGAGAGGCCCGCGAAGTGCGCGTTGATGTAATTGGAGGCTTCCACCAGCTGCGACGGCGAAAAGTCGCGCTGGGTCGCCATGATGCGGTTCTGTACGTCGCCCTCGGGCGTCACGATGATCAGCAGGATGCGCTTGTCCGACAGGCGCATGAACTCGATCTGCTTGAACACGTGGCTGCGGCGCGGCGTGAGCACCACACCGGCGAACTGCGACAGATTGGACAGCACGCTGGCCGCCGCGGCGACGACTTTCTGCGGGTCGCCCGCCTGCAGCGTGGTCTTGACGATGCGCATCACCGCTTCTTCGTCTGCGGCGGATTCCACCGTCAGCATGGTATCGACGAACAAGCGGTAGCCGCGCGGCGTCGGAATCCGGCCCGCTGAAGTATGCGGACTAATCACGAGCCCCAGGTCCTCGAGATCGGACATCACGTTGCGGATCGTTGCCGGACTCAGTTCGAGGCCGGAATAGCGCGACAACGTGCGCGAGCCGACCGGCTGACCTTCGGCGATGTAACGCTCGATCAGCGTTTTGAGGAGGGTTTGTGCGCGAGGATCTAGCATGACGGAAAATTTTAGCTTAATGACGCGACTACAGCGAGCGCTAACGTCGCCGACCCCTGACTATCGTGCTACCGGTCGGCGGGGCGGCGCCTGGTATTCTGTGCGGCGCCTTGACCGGCGCTGTGTCCAGCATTCTTGCCGGCACCTCGTCCAGACCCAGGCCCGGCGCCTCGCCAGCCGCCCATTCCACGAGTCCGCTGGCCGCACGCCGCCGGACTACAACCGGCATGCATGTCATCAAAGCTTCACCATTCTAACGATAATCGTCCAACGCGCTGACAGCCCGTCTGCACAGGCCCGCCACCGGGTCTGTCTGCGGTTCTTTTCAGGCCCTACCTATGGTGTAATGCCGGCATGCAAGTGACTAGCCAGTTCAAGACCGTCGCGCTCGTCGGGCGCAACAATACGCCAGGCATCGGGGAGCCGCTAACCGCGCTCGCCTCGTGCATCGCGAAGCGCGGCTTCGAGGTCGTGTTCGAAGCCGACACCGCCGCCGAAATTGGCGTCACCGACTATCCGGCGCTGCGTCCCGCCGAGATCGGCGCGCGTGCCGACGTTGCCGTGGTGCTCGGCGGCGACGGCACGATGCTAGGCATCGGCCGCCAGCTTGCGCCCTACCGCACGCCGCTGATCGGCATCAACCACGGGCGGCTCGGCTTCATTACCGACATTCCGATCTCCGACATGCGCGAGATCGTGCCGCAAATGCTCGCCGGCAACTTCGAGCGCGAAGAGCGCATGTTGCTCGAAGCCCGCATCATGCGCGGCGGCGCCCCGATCTATCACGCGCTTGCTTTCAACGACGTGGTGGTCAACCGTAGCGGTTTCTCGGGCATGGCGGAACTGCATGTCTCGGTGGACGGGCGCTTCATGTACAACCAGCGCTCGGATGGCCTGATCGTCGCCACGCCTACGGGTTCGACCGCCTATGCGCTGTCCTCGCAGGGGCCGATCCTGCATCCACAACTGCAAGGCATCGTACTGGTGCCGATCGCGCCGCATGCGCTATCGAACCGCCCAATCGTGCTGCCGGACAACTCGAAGGTGAGCATCCAGATCGTCTCGGGCCGCGAAGTGAACGTCAATTTCGACATGCAGTCGTTCACTTCGCTGGAATTGAGCGACACGATCGAAGTACGCCGCTCGCGTCATACGGTGCCGATGCTGCACCCCGTCGGCTACAGCCACTACGCCACGCTGCGCAAGAAGCTGCACTGGAATGAATATCCGTCGCACGAAGAAGACCCCAAGCCCTAAGCGGCCGGACCGCCGGAACACCGGAGTGCCGGAGTGCCGGCCACCGGAATGCCGGCCACCGGAATGCGAACGCCGCCGCTGCCGAACCCTGAATCTCAAGCCCAACTGACGACCTCCATGCTTCGCCACCTCTCGATACGCGACTTCGTCATCGTCGCCGCGCTCGATCTCGAATTCGACAGCGGCTTTACCGTTTTCTCCGGCGAAACAGGCGCCGGCAAGTCGATCCTGATCGACGCGCTGGCCCTCGCGCTCGGCGCCCGTGCCGATGCGAGCGTGGTGCGCACCGGCGAGAGCCGCGCCGACATCACCGCGGAGTTCGAGACGCATGCGCAAGTCGAGCAATGGCTCGACGAGCAGGCGCTCGGCACGACCGCCGACGAGGGCCATTACGGCAGCACCGTCATGCTGCGTCGCGTAGTGGATGCGAACGGCCGCTCGCGTGCCTTCATCAACGGCACGGCGGCAACGCTTGCGCAGTTGCGCGAAGTCGGCGAGATGCTGGTGGATATTCACGGGCAGCATGCGCACCAGTTGCTGATGCGCCCGGACGCGCAACGCGAATTGTTCGACACCCATGCCGGCCTCACGGAAACCGCAGCAACCGTCGCGCGCGCATGGCGAACGTGGCGCGACAAGGTTCAGGCCGTCGAGCATGCGCAAACACGCGACCGCGAACTACAACTGGAGCGTGAGCGCCTCGCCTGGCAACTCACCGAACTGGACAAACTTTCGCCGCAACCCGGCGAATGGGAAGAGGTCAACAGCGAACACCGCCGCCTGTCGCATTCAGCCAATCTGATCGACGGCGTTCAAGGTGCGCTCGGCGCGCTATCCGAATCCGACGAGGCGATGATCACGCATCTCGCCTCGATCGTGTCGAAGGTGCGCGACCTGGCCGAGATCGATCCGGCGCTGAACGATGTGCTGGCAGCGCTGGAGCCGGCCGAGATCCAGTTGCAGGAAGCGGCCTATTCGCTCAGCCACTACGCACAGAAACTCGAACTGGATCCCGACCGGCTCGCCCAGGTCGAAAAGCGTCTCGACGCACTGCACTCGGCCGCGCGCAAATTCCGCCTGAAACCCGAGACGCTGCCTGAAGAACACGAAGCACGTCGCGCGCAACTTGCCGCGCTCGACGCCGCAGCCGATCTCGACAGTCTGCACGCGGCCGAAGCCAAAGCTAAAGAAGCCTTTCTCACTGAAGCGAAAAAACTGTCGAAGGCGCGCGCCAAGGCCGGTAAGGCTTTGGGTGTCGCAGTGACCACCGGTATGCAGGAACTGTCGATGAAAGGCGGCAGCTTCGAAGTGGCACTGGTACCGTTGCCGGACGGTGGTGCGCACGGACTCGAGCAGGTCGAATTCCGCGTCGCCGGCCATGCTGGAGTGCCGTTGCGGCCGCTCGCGAAGGTTGCCTCAGGTGGTGAACTGGCGCGGATCAGTCTCGCCTTGGCTGTCATTGCGAGCGCCGCGAGTCCGACACCGACACTGATCTTCGACGAAGTGGATACGGGGATCGGCGGTGGCGTCGCCGAAGTGGTTGGACGGCTGCTGCATCAACTGGGACAAGCGCGTCAGGTGCTGTGCGTCACGCACTTGCCGCAAGTCGCCGCGCGCGGCGACCATCATTTCCAGGTGGCGAAGGCGGGCAATGGCAAGGGCGGCACGGTTAGCAGCGTGACCTCGCTCGACCGCGCAAGCCGCGTCGAAGAAGTTGCGCGGATGTTGGGCGGACTGGAAATCACCGCGACCACCCGCAAGCACGCGAAGGAAATGCTGGCGGCCTAGGAACCCGGGCAGGGAATCGTCGCGGCCATCTGCGAACGCAAGGCAAGGGCGGCGCATGCTGCTCCGTGGTGCGCGCCGCCGCTACGGGCAACAGTGCCGACCGAATTCAGCGAACTGCGGCGACCCAGGCAGCGCGACTGGCGCGACACCTGCCACACCTCGCCCCTTCAACCTCAGCCAAACACCCGCTTCCAAAGCCCCAGCACCGCCTCTCGCTCGGTCACCACCAGCGCCGGGTCGACGCGCGCCTTCTCCATCCCGTCCAGCCGCAGCTTGTGCTGCAACTTCCGGTAGGTCCGATAAGCCGCGCCGACGATCTCCGCTTCTCCCTCGCTCATCAAGCCGAAGCGCGACACTTCACGCAGCAACGCGATGTTGCCGGTATTGCGGATCAGTTCGGAATCGCTTGCCGCATGCAGCAGCACCCAGTACTGCACGGTGAATTCGATATCGACCATGCCGCCACGATCGTGCTTCAGGTCGAACAGCGCCGTATGGTTCGGATGCCCGGCCTCGACGCGCTCGCGCATCTCGACGATTTCCTTGGCGAGCGGCGCGGCCTCACGCGGCGTGGTCAGCACCTGCTCACGAATCTGCTCGAATTTCGCGCCGATTTCGGCATCGCCCGCGCAGTAGCGCGCGCGGCTCAGCGCCTGATGCTCCCACACCCACGCTGTATTGGCGGCATCGCCTTCGCGCAGTTGATAACGGCGGAATGCGTCCAGATCGGTGACGAGCAGACCCGACTCGCCGTTCGGCCGCAACCGCAAGTCGACATCGAACAGGGTGCCCGCGCCGGTCGCTGTCGTCAGCCAGCTAATGAGCCGGCGAGTGTAGGTGGCGTAGACGTCGGCGGCGGCATCGTCCGGATCGTCGTAGAGGAAGATGATGTCGAGGTCGGACGCGTAACCGAGTTCCTTGCCGCCCAGCTTGCCGTATGCAATCACCGCAAACTTCGGCACCTCACGGTGGCGTTTAGCCAGTTGCTTCCAGACGGCTTCGAGCGTCACGTCGAGCACGGCGTCGGCGAGCTCGGACAGGCGGTCGCTCACATGCTCGACACTCAGCTTGCCGGCCAGATCGATCAGCAGGATGCGGAACACCTCGGCCTGGTGCGCGTGGCGCAGCAGATCCATCTGTTGTTCGACGCCATCCGCCGCGGCCAGACGCAAGCGCAGCGTGCGCTTGAATTCAGGCCAGTCGAACGGACTGTCCATCGCCTCGTCGTCGAGAAGTTCGTCGAGCAATTGCGGGTGACGAATCAGATAGCCGGCGGCCCAGCGCGAACCGCCCAGCACCGAGAGCACCCGATGCAGCGCCTGCGGATATTCGGTCAGCAGAGCAAGGTACGCGCCGCGCCGGCTCACGGCTTCGAGCAGGTCGAAGAAGCGCGCCACCGTATCGCCGCGCCGCTCGGGCGGCTCCAGCGTACGCGCGGCTTCCAGCGCACGCTGCGCGACGATGTCGAACCGTTGCCGGCTACGCTCGGCGAGCCCCGCGTAACGCGACGACTGCCACACCGCGCGCAACCGTGCCAGCAGTTCGCCCGGCTCGGGCACGCCCAGCTCGATGAGGCGCGCGCGCAGCGCTTCGCCAGCACTGTCGTCGGCGAGCGCACTGCTCCATACCCACGCCGCCGCGCCGTCTTCCGGCGCGCCGCAACCGTCGCGGCCACTCACCTTGTCGGCGAAAATCTGGTCGAATTGCTGTTCGACGAACTCGCGGTGCGTGTCGAGCTTGAGCATCAGTTCGGCATAGTCATCGCAACCCATTGCGCGCGCGAGCGCCACACGCTCCTCAGGATCGACCGGCATCGCGTGGGTTTGCGCATCGTTGCGGTATTGCAGGCGGTGCTCGAGTTCGCGCAGAAAACGGTATGCCTGAGAGAGCTTCACGCAGACCGAGGTGTCGAGCAGCCCGTGCGTGGCCGCGTGCCGCAAAACGGCGAGCGTCGGACGCACCCGGAAGCCGGCATCCTGCCCACCGCGAATCAGCTGAAATACCTGCGCACTGAATTCGATTTCGCGGATGCCGCCGCGGCCCAGCTTGATGTCATCGGCCTTGTCGGGCCGCATCGAGGCGCGCCGCTGCGCTTCCTGGCGAATCTGCAGATGCAGCGCGCGAATCGCGCTGATCACGCCGAAGTCCAGATAGCGCCGATAGACGAACGGCGTAACGATCGCGTCGAGCTGCTTCTGCAACCGCTCCGCCGCCTCGCTCGCGCCTTCGGACACGAGCCGGCCCTTGATCCATGCATAGCGCTCCCACTCGCGGCCCTGCACGTAGAAATACTCTTCGAGCATGCCGAGGCTGCAGACAAGCGGCCCCGAATCGCCGTTCGGCCGCAAGCGCATATCGACCCGGAACACGTAGCCGTCGGCGGTCACCTCGGCCAATGCGCCGATCAGGCGCTTACCCAGACGCGTAAAAAAGTCCTGCGTCGCGATCGACGAACGCTGACCGCCCGCCGTCTCACCGTCCTCTTCGTAGATGAAGATCAGGTCGATATCCGACGACACATTCAGCTCGCGGCCACCCAGCTTGCCCATTCCCACCACGCCGAGCGCGAGCCGTTCGCCCTGCGGTCCGCGCGGCTCGCCGTAGAGCGTTTCGAGCTCGGCGGACAGGACCGCCAGCGCACGCTGGATTGTCGTCTCCGCCAGATCGGTCATTGCGCCGGTGACTTCGGCGACATCCGCCTCGCCCGCCAGGTCACGCTCCATCACGGCGCAAAATACCTCAGTGCGCAACTGACGCAAGGCCCGTTTGAGTGCATCCTCGCTCAATGGGCCATCGCCCCCGCCAGCCGCCTCGGCGCACAGCGCGTCAAAGCGCGCGTCGATCCGTTCACGTGTCAGGGGGGCGGACGCGAGCGCCGCCACATGCGCCACGATTTGCGGACGAGCCGCCGCGGCGCGTGCCGCGTAATGTGAATAGTTGGAACTCAGTAGAGTGGCGTCGGTCATCAAGGGTCTGGCTCGCTCGTTGCTTTATCAGCGTTGTTCAGTTCGCCGCAACACACGGGTCCGGTGGCCTCGCGCAGGTCGCGAGACGGCATGCAGAAAGGGTTTGCCGGAAGTTCGCCGACCCTTTCCCGTGTGTTACATTTCGTCGTTAATTCGCAAAACTACCATACGCCCACCCGCCGCAGCATGTCCGAGCGAAACGAATCCGCCGACCCACACGAAACCAGGCAGGTCCGGCCCGCGAGCGGAAGCGCCCACGTGCTGCTGCATCGGACGTCCCACGTGGTGTTGGCGCTCGCGCTCGCCTTCTACTTCATCGCGGCAGGTCTCTTTCTCGGCTTGCGCTATGTGCTGCTGCCGCGCATCGATTCGTTCCGGCCGCGCATCGAAGCCACCGTCTCCGGGAAGCTGCACACGCAGTTCACCATCGGCAAGCTGGCGCCGCATTGGAGCGGCTTTCAGCCAGGACTCGACGTCACCGATATCGTCATCCGCGACCCTGAAGGCAAAGCGGCGCTGACCATTCCGCACGCCACCGCCACACTCTCGTGGAAGTCGCTTTGGCAATTCCACCCTGCGCTTTCCAGCCTGATCGTCGATCAGCCCGACGTGCTGGTGTCGCGCGGCAGCGACGGCGTGATTTCGGTAGCGGGCGTGCCGGTGCCGACCCGGCACAGCGGCAACGACACCCTCTCCACGTGGCTATTGCGGCAACAGGCGATCGTGGTGCGCGGCGGCGTGCTGCGCTGGCGCGATGCGCAGCATGACGCACCGGAACTCGCCCTGCGCGACATCCGGATCGCGATTCTCAATGACGGCTACGATCACCGGCTCGCGTTGCAGGCGCCCGCCGACGGCCACGTCTTACACGGCCCGATCGATTTCCGCACGCATTTCAAACACGCCCGGCTCTCCGCGATCGGCAAACCCGTCAACTGGGCCGGCCAGGTCTATATGTCGACCGGTCCCGTCGATCTGCCGACCCTCGCGCGCTACATCAATTTCCCGATCGAGATGTTCGCCGGCCGCATCGACAATGCGATCTGGGCCGACTTCGCCGATGGCCACATGAAGTCCGCGAGCGGACAACTGGCCGGCATGGATGTCTCAATGCGGGTGCGCCCCACCCAACCCAAGCTGGTCGTGCCGGTGGCCAATTTCGCGTGGCGCCTCGAAGCAGACCAGGGCGACTACAAGCTGCAACTGAACGACTTGCACGCAGAACTGGGCCAGCCGCCGCTCGAAGACGGCACGCCGCTCACTCGCACCCTTGCGCTATCCACGCTGAGCGGCCGCTACCGGACGGCCTCGCTGCAACATGGCCAGCTCGTCAGCGTCAGCGGCGACCGTGTCGACCTCGGCATCCTCGCCGAATTCAGCCGCGCGCTGCCTCTGCCGTCGCGTTTGCTGAACAATCTCGTGCGCTTCAATCCACGCGGGCTGGTGGCGAACTATGTGATTGAGGTCGAGCGCGGCAAACCGGAGTCGGGCGAAGCGGGCGTCGAGCATCCGCCAAGCGGGGCCGAGCCGATCGAGCGCTATCGTTTCAAGGGCGACCTGCAGGGCATCAGCGTCGCCGCACAGGAACCGCCGCCGGGGCTTACCCCGCTGAATCACCCGCGCGCGGGCATTCCCGGCATCGAAAATCTGTGGGGCAGCGTCGACGCCGACGAAAATCACGGCACCGCCATACTCAACACCTCCAACGTCGCGATTACGCTGCCGGGCGTGTTCGACGACCCTCGCCTGAAACTCGATCGTCTGCATGGCCGGGCAGACTGGACCATCGCGCCGAAAGCACCGGGAGAAAATCACCCTGCCTTCACCGTCAAGCTGGCCGATTTCGGTGTCTCGAACGCGGACGCCGATGCCACCGCGACCGCCAATTACAGCAACCCGGGCCACGGGCGCGGCTCACTCGACCTGAAAGCCGACTTCCAGCGCGCGCAGGTCACGCGCATCGTCCGCTATCTGCCGACCAGCATCAGCGAAAAGCTGCGCATCTACCTGGGCCACGGGCTGCAAGCCGGCGTATCGCGCGGCGCATCGATCGAAATACACGGCGATCTGACCAAATTCCCTTACTCGCGCGCGCCTGAGGCCGGCATCTTCCATATCGTCGCGCCGTTCAAGGGTGGCAAGTTCGACCCTTCGCCGTACCCGCCGCGCAAGATGAAGAACGGCACGCCGAACGTATGGCCGCCGCTGGATGGCATCGACGGCGTGTTCGAACTCAAGGAGAACCTGCTGCGCTTCGATATCGACCGCGCCCGTTACAAGCAGGTTGCTTTAAACAAGGTGAGCGGCAGGATCGACGATCTCGGCACCAAGGCGTCCAACCTCGTCATCGATGGCAACGGCCGTGGGCCGCTTGCCGACATGCTCGACTACGTCAACGAAAGCTCGCTTGGCATTATGGCCAAGCATGAGACCGAGAAAGTGCGGGCCGAAGGGTCCGCCTCACTGGCCCTCAAACTGACCGTGCCGCGCACGCCGCAGCCGCATATCGGCGTGGAAGGCGCGGTCGGCTTCCAGAACAATCGTTTGACTGTCGATAACGTGCCGCCGTTGTCCCAACTGAACGGCAAGGTGCGCTTTACCGAACATACGGCACAGGTCGACCGGCTCTCGGGCCGGTTCCTCGGCGGCGACGTGCACGCAAATGGCGGCCTGAAGCAGGACGGCACGTATGCACTCGACCTCGGCGGCCACATTGCCGTCGATGCCGCGCGCGGCCTGAATCTGCATGGTCCGGCTGCGCAGGTGCTGACGCGCATGAGCGGCAGCGCGCCCTACGCGTTCAACGTGCGCGGCGCCAAGGGGCGGTTGCCCGAGGTCACGGCGAACTCCGATCTGACCGGCCTCGCGCTCGACTTCCCCGCGCCGTTCGACAAACCGGTCGGCACGCCAATGCCGCTGCACTTCGCGGTCAGCCCGTCCACCGACGCGAGCGAAGCCGGTCTGGAACGCGCCGACCTCACCTTCGGCCCTATCGCCGCCAGCTATCTGCTGCGTTACCAGCCGAAAACCCCGCCCACGGTCGTGCGCGGCGCGATCGGCGTCAACAGGCCCGCTGACTTGCCGTCCGATGGCGTAATCGCCGCCGTCGATGTCGAAGCGTTCGACGCCGATGCCTGGCGCGCGCTCGTCACGCAGATGCGCAACAAGGACGCGCCAACGCCTGCGCCCGCTGCAGCTGCAGCCGCGCCGGCTGTGCCGAATCCGACCCTCGCGCAATTCCTGCCGAGCCGCTTCGCGCTGCACATCGGCACGCTGACGTTGCTCAAGCGGCACTGGGACAGCGTGATCGTCGGCGCGTCGCATGCGGACAATAAATGGCAGGCCAATATCGCGTCGAACCAGGTGTCGGGGCACGTTTCCTGGCTGCCGGGCGCCACCAGGGAATCTCCCGGCACGCTGCAGGCGCGTTTTGCCCGCGTGGTGATTCCGTCGGCCACCGACAAGGACCTGCTCGGCCAGGCCATGTCGGCGCCGGCGCAGAACATGCCGTCAATCGATCTGGTGGTCAACGAGTTGATCGTGCGCGATCGCAACATAGGCCGGCTCGAAGTGGACGCGCACAATTTCGAGGAAGACGGCGTGCCGGTCTGGCAACTCGACAAGCTCGACATCACCAACCCCGCCGCCACATTGACCGCCACGGCAAACTGGCGTACTTCGACGGGCCTCGGCAACAGCGCCGACGAAACGACACCGCGCCGTACCGTGTTCGATTTCAAACTCGATATCAAGGACGCCGGCGGCCTGCTGGAGCGTTTCGGCCAACCGCACACGCTTAAGGCCGGCAACGGCACACTGTCAGGCAAGGTGGTGTGGCGCGGCGGTCCGACCACCATCGACTATCCGACGCTCAACGGCAATCTGGCCGTCGATCTGCGCCATGGGCAGATTCTCAAGGTCGACCCGGGCGTCGCGAAACTGCTGGGCGTGCTCAGCCTGCAGAGCCTCGAGCGCTTTGCCACACTCAATTTCCGCGACGTGGTCGGCGAGGGGCTGCCGTTCGAACACGTCACCGGCACGGGCCAGATCCACAATGGCATTGGCCGCACCGAGAACTTCGAGATGGTAACGGCGCCGGCCCGCGCTGAAATGAAGGGCTCGGTGGATCTGGCGCAGGAAACCCAGGATCTGCACGTGCAGATCGTGCCGACCGTCAGCGCCGGCGCCGCCGTGATCGCCGCGACCGTGATCAATCCGCTGCTCGGGCTCGGCGCGCTGGTGGCCGATCTGGCGTTCAGCAAATCGGTCTCCACGGCGTTTGCGCGCGAGTACGCGATCACCGGCCCGTGGTCGAAACCGCACATCGAGCGGGTGAAGAGCGATCGCGGTAAGATGGACGCTCCAGCTTCGACCGTGGAAGCGCACTGAGCTCGATCCGATCCTGTGTTTGATCAGAAGAGCGCCGTGGCGCGCCGCAGGCCCAAGCCAGCCTTGAACGACGTATGCGGTGCCAGCGGTTTGCGCCGCCGCCTTGCCGGGAGTTTTTCGAAACGCTCATGAGCGAAACACACGTCTTTTCATCCTCGTCCACCGCCTCGCCCAATGCGGCATCCAGCGGGTCTTCCGAAAGCGCGTTCCGGGTTGCCGCGCTGCAAATGGTGAGTACGCCGGATCGCGAACGCAATCTGGCCGAAGCGGAACGCCTGATCGCCGAAGCGGCCGCCGACGGTGCCCAACTGGTCCTGCTGCCCGAATACTTCTGCTTCATGGGCTTCAAGGACACGGACAAGCTCGCCGTGCGCGAGCCCTACCAGGACGGCCCGATCCAGCGCTTTCTCGCCGACGCCGCGCGCCGCCACAAGGTGTGGGTGATCGGCGGCACCTTGCCGTTGATGTCGCCGGAGCCGTCGCGCGTGCTGAACACCACGCTGGTGTTCGACCCACAAGGCAACGAGGCCGCGCGCTACGACAAGATCCACCTGTTCAACTTCGAAAAGGGCGAGGAATCGTTCGACGAGGCGCGCACCATCTGCCCCGGCGGCGAAGTCCGCACCTTCGAGGCGCCGTTCGGCCGGATCGGCCTGTCGGTCTGCTACGATTTGCGCTTTCCTGAGCTGTACCGGCGCATGGGCGACTGCGCGCTGATCGTGGTGCCGTCGGCGTTCACCTACACCACCGGCCGCGCGCATTGGGAAATGTTGCTGCGCGCCCGGGCGGTCGAAAACCAGTGTTACGTGCTGGCCGCCGCGCAAGGCGGAAAACATGAAAACGGCCGCCGGACATGGGGCCACAGCATGCTCATCGACCCGTGGGGCGAAATCGTCGCGGTGCGCGACGAAGGCGCCGGCGTGGTGGCCGGCAATCTCGAGCGTGCGCGCATCGACGAAGTGCGGCAGAGCCTGCCCGCCTGGCGTCACCGCGTGCTGAGTTGCTGATGTGTACCTGACATTGAAAGTGCGGCGCCTGTCACCCATATAGTGATCGTGGCGCTAACCGAATCCTTCGTATCGAGCAGAACATACTTCGCATGAACATCATCGAACCCGGTATCCGTAATCTCGCCACCGCCAAGGACATCCTCCTGACGCCCTACGGTCTCGACGAATCCCTGCTGACTCGCACGCTCGCCGAAATCTTCACGCACAAGATCGATTACGCCGACCTGTACTTCCAGTACACGCGCAGCGAAGCATGGAGTCTCGAGGAAGGCATCGTGAAGTCGGGCAGCTTCAGCATCGACCAGGGCGTCGGCGTGCGCGCCGTGTCGGGCGACCGCACGGCCTTCGCCTATTCGGACGACCTGTCGCCCGAAGCGATCCGTCAGGCCGCGATCGCCACGCGGGCGATCGCCAAGGTCGGCGGCGGCAAGCAGAGGATCAAGGCGGCCTCGTCGCTGACCGGCATTGCCGGGCGCGATCTGTACCTGCCGTCCGATCCGCTGCATTCGCTCGACGCAACCGCCAAGGTCAAGCTGCTCGAGCGCATCGAAAAGATGGCGCGCGGTCGTGACCCGCGTATCCAGCAAGTCATGGCAGGCCTCGCCGGCGAATACGACGTGGTGCTGGTGGCGCGCAGCGACGGCGGTTTTGCAGCCGATATCCGTCCGCTGGTGCGTGTGTCGGTCACGGTAATCGCCGAACAGAACGGCCGCCGCGAAATCGGCAGCGGCGGTGGCGGCGGACGCTTCGACTACGGGTACTTCACCGACGAAGTGCTGTCGAGCTATGTCGACGACGCGGTGCATGCGGCGCTGGTGAACCTCGATGCCCGCCCGGCTCCGGCCGGCGCGATGACCGTCGTGCTCGGACCGGGCTGGCCCGGCGTGCTGCTGCACGAAGCGATCGGCCACGGCCTCGAAGGCGACTTCAACCGCAAGGGATCGTCGGCGTTCGCGGGTCGAATCGGTGAGCAGGTTGCCGCCAAAGGCGTCACGGTCGTCGACGACGGCACGCTGCCGAACCGCCGCGGCTCGCTGAACATCGACGACGAAGGCAATCCGACCCAATGCACGACGCTGATCGAAGACGGCATCCTGAAGGGCTACATCCAGGACACGCTGAACGCGCGCCTGATGAAAATGCCGGTCACCGGTAACGCGCGTCGCGAGTCGTACGCCGCCCTGCCGATGCCGCGCATGACGAACACGTACATGCTCAACGGCGACAAAGACCCGCAGGAAATCATCGCGTCCGTGAAGAACGGCTTGTACGCGGTGAACTTCGGTGGCGGCCAGGTCGACATCACGAACGGCAAGTTCGTGTTCTCGGCGTCCGAGGCGTACATGATCGAAAACGGCAAGGTCACTTACCCGGTCAAGGGCGCGACGCTGGTCGGCAGCGGCCCGGAATCGCTCAAGTACGTCAGCATGATCGGCAACGACATGAAGCTCGATTCGGGCGTCGGCGTGTGCGGCAAGGAAGGCCAGAGCGTGCCGGTGGGCGTCGGTCAGCCGACGCTGCGCATCGACCGGATGACGGTCGGCGGCACGGCCTGATTTGGATGTAGACGCATATTTCGTGTACACAATGCACGAAGTATGCGGATTTACCGCATTTTTGCACCCTGCAGCTTGCCAGCCGAGCTTGCACGGGTTATAAAGTCACTCACCCTTTTTGACCAGCGACCTATTTCGCCATGTCCGCCAAGTTTTACTTTTACTTTTTTTGGCATCTCAGACCGCTGGCGGATCGAGAGGGGTGTTAGTGCACGCAAGACACCCAGAATTCACGAAAACCGCCAGCTAGCCTGGCGGTTTTTTTTCGCCTCACGCCTTTGAAACTTTTGCCGTTGAAACCTTTTTGATTGTTGTCCGCCCTGGCATCGCTGCCTGATTGTTGTCTGATCGCAGCCTTCGTTGCCCGCGCGAACACGCTACGACCCGATTCAGGAGAACAAGCATGCCCCCGCACAACACCGACGATGTCCGTATCCGCGAATTGAAAGAACTCACGCCGCCCGCTCACCTGATCCGCGAATTCGCCTGCGACGAAACGGTGTCCGACGTAATCTACAACTCGCGCAACGCGATGCATCGCATCCTGCACGGCATGGAAGACCGTCTGATCGTCATCATCGGACCGTGCTCGATTCACGATACGAAGGCGGCGATGGAATACGCCGGGCGCCTCGTCGAGCAGCGCAAGCGCTTCGCCGGCGAACTCGAAATCGTGATGCGCGTGTACTTCGAAAAGCCGCGTACGACGGTGGGCTGGAAGGGTCTCATCAACGACCCGCACATGGACAACAGCTTCAAGATCAATGACGGCCTGCGCACCGCGCGTGAACTGCTGCTGCGTATCAACGAACTCAGCCTGCCGGCCGGCACCGAATACCTCGACATGATCAGCCCGCAGTACATCGCCGATCTGATCTCGTGGGGCGCAATCGGCGCGCGCACGACCGAATCTCAAGTGCACCGTGAACTGGCTTCGGGACTGTCGTGCCCGGTCGGCTTCAAGAACGGCACCGACGGCAACGTCAAGATCGCCGTCGACGCAATCAAGGCCGCGTCGCAGCCGCACCATTTCCTGTCGGTCACCAAGGGCGGCCACTCGGCGATCGTCTCGACCGCCGGCAATGAGGACTGCCACATCATCCTGCGCGGCGGCAAGACGCCGAACTACGATGCGGACAGCGTCAATACGGCCTGCGCCGATATCGGCAAGGCGGGTCTCGCGGCGCGTCTGATGATCGACGCGAGCCACGCGAACAGCTCGAAGAAGCACGAGAACCAGATTCCGGTGTGTGCGGACATCGGCCGCCAGATTGCTTCGGGTGACGAACGGATTGTCGGTGTCATGGTGGAATCGCACCTGATCGCGGGCCGTCAGGATCTGCAGGAAGGCTGCGCGCTGACGTACGGCCAGAGCATCACTGATGCGTGCATCGGTTGGGACGAAAGCATCGCTGTGCTGGAAGGTCTCGCCGAAGCGGTCAAGCAACGGCGTGTGGCACGCGGCAGCGGCAACTAAAACCTTGCTATACGCCTCTGCGCGATTGCTGAAGTTGGCTCAACGAAAACCCGGCTCAAGCAGCCGGGTTTTTTGTTAGCCAAACGGACGAATGGTGCGCCATGAACCGCCTCTGTACCGTAACAACTCGTTGCCGGGTCGGATACGACTTGACCAGGCTGGGTGTTGCGTATAATATTTTGTACATGAAAGGCGGCTATGGAGCAGGAAAAAGAAATGCGCTGGATGGGTTCCAGCTATCACGACTTACTCGCCTTTCCCGAAGAGCCGCGTCGTCGGGCCGGATTTCAGCTTGGCAAGATTCAGGCAGGACTGGACCCCGACGATTGGAAGCCGTTTGATTCGATCGGTGCCGGAACGCGCGAGATTCGCATCAAGGAAGCTGACAGCATTTACCGCGTGATGTATGTCACCAAGTTTGTAGAAGCGCTGTACGTGCTGCATTGCTTTCAGAAGAAAACGCAGAAGCTAACGCCGCAGGATAGAAGGATTGCCGAGACCCGGTACCGCGCCATCATCAATGACAGGAAAACTTAGCAAATGACGACCGACACAAAAATCCGTCACGTAACAAAACCCGGCGCAAACCTGTTTCTCGAACTCGGTTTTCCCGCCGCAGAGGCGAAACGCTTGCACGCCGCGTCGCAAAAGCAGATCAACGATACGCGGCTGCTCAAGGAGCAGTTGATGACCGAGCTGTCCAGCTGGATCGGACAGCATCATCTGAAGCAGGCCGAGGCAGCCGAGATTCTGATGGTGTCGCGTCCGCGTGTGTCAGATGTGGTCAACAAGAAGACCACCAAGTTTACTATCGACACCCTGGTCGAGATGTTGAGCCGGATTGGCAAGCCGGTTACGCTGGTAGTCGGGTAGAGCGCACCACCCGCCCCTGCGTGCTTTCACACTCGCTTGCCATGCGCCCTCGCCTCACTGCACCACGCCTGAACCAAACACTTCGGTATGAATCCGCGCCGCATCCACACCGAACGCGGCCAACGCCTCGCATTGCGCACGCATGAACGGCACGGGCCCACAGATGTAGTAGTCCGCATCGGATACGATCACTTTATCGGCGATTTTCGCGAGATCGAGGCGGCCTTCGAAGTCGCAGTCAGTACCAACGCGATCCCCTGCTTCAATGGCTTCGTAGAACACCGCACGCGTGACGTTGGGATGCGCCGCAACCGTATCGTTCAGCCACGGTCGGAACGCATGCACGCGGCCGTTGCGGCAGGCATGCACGAAGGTCACATGGCGCTCGCTCCGATCGGCGAGTAACGTAGACAGCATCGAGGTCATCGGGGTCACGCCTACGCCGCCGCTCATCAGCACCACGGGCGTCGTCTTTTTGCGGTCCAGCGTGAAATCGCCCATCGGCGCGCTGACGTGCACCACCGCACCCACTTCCACATCATCGTGTAAGAGATTCGATACATAGCCGGGCGCCGTATTGTCGTGACCGGCTTCGCGCTTCACCGAGATACGCAGCCAGTTACCGTTCGGCGCATCCGACAAGCTGTACTGCCGCGGCTGATCGACGCCGAGTTCATCCACGAAACGCTTCACGCTCAGATATTGGCCGGGCTCGAAACCTCCCGCCGGCGAGCCATCGGCGGGCGTCAGATAGAACGACGTGATTTCATCGCTCTCCACTTCCTTGCGCGCAATCTTGAACGGCCTAAAACCGCTCCACCCCGCACCTTCGTAGAGCTTTGCCTCCGCGCCGATGAAGATATTCGCGAGCTGCGCATATGCGGCTTCCCATGCGCCGAGCGTCTCCTGATCGACTGCGTCGCCAAGCACATCAACGATTGCGCCCAACAGGTGGCGTCCCACGATCGGATACTGTTCCGGCCGGATATTCAGACTCGCGTGCTTGTGAGCGATTCGCGAGACGGTCGGCCCCAGCGCGCCGAGGTTATCGATATTGGCGGCATACGCATACACCGCCTTCGCCAGTGTTTCCGGCTGATTGCCGCTCTGCTGGTGAGTCTGGTTGAACACGTTCTTCAACTCAGGATGGTGCGCGAACATGCGCTTGTAGAAGTGTTTGGTGATGGTCGTGCCGTGTACGGCGAGCACGGGAACGGTGGCTTTGACGCGGGCAATCTGGTCTGCGGTGAGAGCGGGCATGACAACTTCTCCTTAAAGATGTATTTACAATACATCTTTAAGGAGAAGTCTTGCACCGGACAGATTGTCACAGCGCTTAAGGGGACTAAAGCGCCGCGTTAGCCGACGCTACGATCGTGCCGCCATAACACGTCGCTGCCGCCGTCCGCGCGGTTGAGTACGCGCGCGAGCACGAACAGCAGGTCGGACAGCCGGTTCACATACTGGCGAGGCGCCTCATTGACCGCCTCGCATTCTCCGAGGGCGACGATCGACCGTTCGGCCCGCCGGCACACCGTACGGCACACGTGCGCAAGCGCGGCCGCGCGCGCGCCGCCCGGCAGAATGAATTCCTTCAGTGGCGGCAGGGTCGCGTTGTAGTCGGCCAGCCAGTCGTCGAGTTGACCAAGATGCTTATCCGTAAGCATCGTATGGCCGGGGATGCAGAGTTCGCCGCCAAGATCGAACAGGTCGTGCTGAATCGAAATCAGCGCTGCCCGCACGTTGTCGGGCAGCATTTCGCACAGCAGCACGCCGAGATTCGAATTGAGTTCATCGACATCGCCGATTGCGGCAATGCGCGTGCTGTCTTTGCGCACGCGGCGGCCGTCGCCGAGTCCTGTGGTGCCGTCGTCGCCCGTACGGGTAGCGATCTTGCTCAAGCGGTTGCCCATGATGTCTCCGATCCATTCATTCATTGACGATGCGCCAGCGCGGCGCCCGTGAATCCATCCAGCGAATCCGGCAAGTCAGCCACCGGGTTGGCCACCGCGTTTATCCATATTGCGCGCAACGCGGGCGCGCCGCCATTATAAAAGCGGGCAGCCGCCTCCAACGCCGGTCCGCGGGCGATCGGCGTAAAATGAAGCACAAGCTGTAGAACAGCTCCGCCTCAATTATCAGGAGACATGCGTGAATCATCCCGTGCCGCCGGCCCCGTTGCGCCGGCCGTTTCCCGCCGAGTTGCTGACTGCACTCAAAGCCGCTTTCGGCGAACGTGTGTCCACGGCAGAAGCCGTGCGTGCCCATCATGGCCGCGACGAATCGCCGTTCGATCCCCAACTGCCCGACGCCGTCGTATTCGCACGCAATACGGAAGACGTGCAAACCATCGTCAAACTGTGCGGCCAGTACAACGTGCCGATCATCCCCTACGGTAACGGTTCGTCGCTCGAAGGACATCTGCTGGCGGTGCAAGGCGGCGTGTCTATCGATCTGTCGGAAATGAACCGCGTGTTGTCGATCAACGCCGAAGACCTGACTGTCACGGTCGAACCCGGCATCTCGCGCAAGCAGCTGAACGAAGCGCTGCGCGATACCGGCCTGTTTTTCCCGATTGACCCGGGCGCTGACGCGAGTATCGGCGGCATGTCGGCTACGCGTGCCTCAGGTACCAATGCCGTACGCTACGGCACGATGCGCGAAAACGTACTCGGGCTGACGGTGGTTCTCGCCGACGGCCGCGTGATCAAAACCGGCACGCGCGCGCGCAAGTCGTCGGCGGGTTATGACCTCACACGTCTGTTCGTTGGCTCTGAAGGCACGCTCGGCGTGATTACCGAAATCACCGTCCGGCTGTATCCGCAGCCCGAGGCGGTCTCGGCCGCGGTCTGCACGTTCCCGTCGATGGGGGATGCGGTGCGCGCGGTCATCGAAACGATTCAGATGGGCGTGCCGGTTGCGCGCGTCGAGTTCGTCGACTCGCTCGCGATCCGCTCGATCAACCGCCATTCGAATCTGACCTTACGTGAGGCGCCCACGCTCTTCTTCGAATTCCACGGGACCGAAGCCGGCGTGAAAGAGCAAGCCGAACTGGTGCAGGAGCTCACTGCGCAGAATGCCGGCGAAGGCTTCGAATGGGCAACCCGCCCGGAAGACCGCAGCCGCCTGTGGAATGCGCGTCACAACGCCTATTTCGCGATGCTGCAACTGAAGCCCGGCTGCCGCGCCGTCACGACCGATGTCTGCGTGCCGATCTCACGCCTCGCGGAATGCGTGGTGGAAACCGAGCAGGATCTGAAAGCGTCGCCGCTGCCCTGCCCGATCGTCGGCCATGTCGGCGACGGCAACTTCCACGTCGCAATCCTGATCGATCCGAACAAGCCGGAAGAACTCGCTGAAGCTGAGCGCCTGAACCACCGCATCGTGCAGCGCGCGCTGCGCATGGACGGCACCTGCACGGGAGAACACGGTGTCGGTCTGCACAAGATGAATTTCCTGCTCGAAGAACACGGTGAGGTCGCCGTCGACACGATGCGCTCCATCAAGCATGCGCTCGATCCGCGCAATCTGATGAACCCGGGCAAGATCTTTTCCTGGGCAGCTTGAGACGTCATCAAGACCGGTTTACGGCAGCGGTAACGCCTGCTGCTGTATAACCAGGCTTGACCGGGCACGCACGGTGAAAGACACGAGGAGACAAGTCATATGAACGCACCCGTCGAACTGACGGCCGAAGTTCTCGCCCAGCGCCAGCGCGAAGTCGTGCAGGCGCTGATGGCCGTGCTGCCGACCCACTGTCTGCTGTATCGCGAAGAAGACACTGTCGCCTACGAGTGCGACGGCCTCGCCGCCTATCGGCGTCTGCCGCTCGCGGTCGCATTGCCCGAGACGGAATCGCAGGTGCAGCGCATCGTGCAGATCTGTCACCGGCTCGACGTGCCGATCGTGCCACGCGGTGCGGGCACCGGCTTGTCCGGCGGGGCGATGCCGATTCGTCACGGCGTGGTGGTGTCGCTCGCGCGCTTTCGCAAGATCGTCGAAGTCGATTCGTACGCCCGGACCGCCACGGTGCAACCGGGTGTGCGCAATCTGTCGATTTCCGAAGCCGCCGCACCGTATGGCCTTTACTATGCGCCCGATCCGTCGTCGCAGATTGCCTGCACGATCGGCGGCAACGTCTCCGAGAATTCGGGCGGCGTGCACTGTCTCAAGTACGGCCTCACCGTACACAACGTGCTGCGTGTGCGCGCCGTGACGATGGAAGGCGAAATCGTCGAATTCGGCTCGCTCGCGCCCGACGCGCCAGGGCTCGACCTGCTCGCGGTGCTGATCGGCAGCGAAGGCATGTTCGCAATCGTCACCGAAGTCACCGTCAAGCTGATTCCGAAGCCGCAAACGGCGCAGGTCATCATGGCCAGTTTCGACGACGTCGTGAAAGGCGGCAACGCGGTTGCCGGCATCATTGCAGCGGGCATCATTCCGGCTGGATTGGAGATGATGGACAAACCGGCTACGCGCGCAGTCGAAGAGTTCGTCAAAGCCGGCTACGACCTCGACGCAGCGGCAATCCTGCTGTGCGAATCGGACGGCACGCCGGAAGAAGTGGCCGACGAAATCGTGCGCATGACCGCGGTGCTGCGCGAACAGGGCGCAACGCGCATCCAGATTTCGCGTTCGGAAAACGAACGGCTGCGTTTCTGGTCCGGGCGCAAGAATGCGTTTCCGGCGGCAGGCCGCATTTCGCCTGACTACTACT
The DNA here is from genome assembly GCF_046026855.1 of Paraburkholderia sediminicola. Taxonomy (GTDB): domain Bacteria; phylum Pseudomonadota; class Gammaproteobacteria; order Burkholderiales; family Burkholderiaceae; genus Paraburkholderia; species Paraburkholderia sediminicola_A. The sequence goes on from NZ_JAQQET010000037.1 coordinate 78,004, forward strand.
GCATGGACGGCACCGTGCCGCGCCGCAGTATCGGACCGCTGCTGGCGCGCATCGAAGTGATGGAGAAGAAATACGGCCTGCGTTGCATCAACGTATTCCACGCCGGCGACGGCAATATGCACCCGCTGATCCTGTTCAACGGCAACGATAAGGATGAGTGGCACCGGGCCGAAGCCTTCGGTTGCGACATTCTCGAAACGTGCGTCGAACTGGGCGGTACGGTGACCGGCGAGCACGGCGTGGGCATCGAGAAAATCAATTCGATGTGCGTGCAGTTTTCACCGGAGGAGCGCGACGCGTTTCACGCGGTCAAACGCGCCTTCGACACGCCGGGCCTGCTCAATCCCGATAAGGGCATTCCCACCCGCGCCCGCTGCGCCGAATACGGCAAGATGCATGTGCGTGGCGGCTTACTGCCGCATCCGGACCTACCCCGGTTCTAAGGCGTCTACGGGCTATGCACGCACCGCGCATAGCCCGCCCCGGACCCTTTTCCCAGCACCCACCCTGATTACCCGATGCGGGTCCGCTCCGGGTTGCCAGCGCGCCGCCGCCCGGTACAATCAATCGAAACACAACGAAGCAGGACACCATGGAAGAGGACGACATCGTCGCCGTTTGGGCTGAACGCGTGCGTTCAGCCAGCGCCGAAGGGCGCACATTGCGCATCCGTGGCGGCGGCACCAAAGACTGGTACGGTCAGACGCTGGAAGGTGACATCCTCGACACGCGCGCCTATCGCGGCATCATCGCCTACGATCCGGCCGAACTGGTCATTACGGCGCGCGCCGGCACGCCCCTGCTGGAAATCGAGGCCGCGCTGGCCGAACACGACCAGATGCTCGCCTTCGAGCCTCCGCACTTCGGGCCGCAGGCTACCTTCGGCGGCTGCATCGCGGCGGGCATCGCCGGTCCGCGCCGCCCGTCCGCCGGTGCGGCGCGCGACTTCGTGCTCGGCGCGGTCATCCTGAACGGCCAGGGCCAGAAGCTGCATTTCGGCGGCCAGGTGGTGAAGAACGTCGCCGGTTATGACGTCTCCCGTTTGATGGCGGGTTCGCTGGGCACCCTCGGGCTGATCCTCGAACTGTCGGTCAAAGTACTGCCGCTGCCGCAGGCCGAAGCCACGCTCAAATTCGATATGAACGGTACCGACGCGGTCCGCAAGCTCAATGAATGGGGCGGCCGCCCGCTGCCGATCACGGCGAGCGCATGGCGTCACGGCACGCTGGCCGTGCGCATGGCCGGCGCGGAAGCTGCGGTCAAAACGGCGCGCACCGCGCTTGGCGGTGAAGTCGTCGATGCTGTGGAGGCTGAGCGTTTCTGGGCCGGCCTGCGCGAACAGACCGACTCGTTCTTTTCGGCCATCCCGCCGAAAGCCGCGCTGTGGCGCCTCGCTTTGCCGTCGATCACCGAACCGCTGCAATTGCCCGGTGCGCAACTGATGGAATGGGGCGGCGGCCAGCGCTGGTGGATTACCGACACCGACGCGCAAACCGTGCGTATCAGCGCCAAACAGGCCGGCGGCCACGCCACCATCTTCCGTACCGGCCACGGCTACGACCGCAGCGCCGGGGTATTCACACCGCTGCCCGCACCGCTGATGAAAATCCATCGCGGCCTGAAAACCGCCTTCGACCCGGCCCGCATCTTCAATCGCGGCCGCCTCTACCCCGACTTCTGAGCGACGCGATGCAAACCAACCTCGCGGACTTCATTCGCAACACGCCCGATGGCGACGAAGCCGACGCCATCCTGCGTAATTGCGTGCATTGCGGTTTCTGTACGGCGACCTGTCCGACGTATCAGATACTGGGTGACGAACTCGACGGCCCGCGCGGCCGCATCTATCTGATCAAGCAGATGGTGGAAGGCGCCGAGGTCACGCGCAGCACTCAGGTTCACCTCGACCGCTGCCTCACCTGCCGCAGCTGCGAGACCACCTGTCCATCCGGCGTGCAATACGGCCGGCTGGTAGAGATCGGCCGCAAGATTACCGAGGAAAAAATCACGCGGCCGTTCGGTCAGCGGATGATGCGCCGGCTGCTCGCGAGCTTCGTGCCGAACAGCGCGCTGTTCACGCCGACCATGCGCATCGGCCAGCACATCCGCCCGCTCCTGCCCAAGAAACTGCGCGACAAGGTGCCCGCGCGGCAACGTCCGCTCGAATGGCCGACCGCGAAACACCCGCGCAAGATGCTGATGCTCGCGGGCTGCGTGCAACCGTCGATGATGCCGAACGTCAACGTCGCGACGGCGCGGGTGCTCGACGCACTCGGCGTGGAAACGTTAATCGCACCCGAAGCAGGCTGTTGCGGTGCGATCCGTCTGCATTTGGGCTACAACGACGAAGCGCTTGACGACCTGCGCGCCAACATCGACGCGTGGTGGCCGTATATCGAGCAAGGTGTGGAAGCGATCGTGATGAACGCGTCCGGCTGCGGCGCGACGGTCAAGGAGTACGCGCATCTGCTGCGCAACGATCCCGCGTATGCGGAGAAAGCACGCCGCGTGACCGAGCTGACACGCGACGTCGCGGAGATCCTGCCGGAGTTCGAAGAGGCGCTCGTGGCTGTGACGCGCCGCCGCGCAATCCATACGGTCGCGTTCCATCCGCCGTGCACGTTGCAGCATGGTCAGCAGATACACGGCAAGGTCGAACATCTGCTGGCGGCACTCGGCATTGAAGTACGCCTGCCCGCCGACAATCATCTCTGCTGCGGCTCGGCCGGCACGTATTCGCTGACGCAGCCCAAGCTCTCGTACGCGCTGCGCGATCAGAAGCTCGAGCGGCTGCAGGCGCAGGAGCCGCAAGTGATCGTATCGGCGAACGTCGGCTGCATTGCGCATCTGCAAAGCGGCACGTCGACGCCGGTCGCGCATTGGATCGAACTGGTGGAGCATATGCTGTCCGCCTGAGGCGATCCATTTTTGACGCAAGCGCGGCACGTGGCTTGCTGCCCGTCACGTTGTCCGCTTTCGCCGCCCCTGCCGCAGGCCGTAACCCAGTTGCGCAACTGCGTTCGTGAAGTGGTTGGCCGCATTGCCGATCAGGCCGCAACGGCATCGGGCGGCGGCGTCCGTATAATTCATACATTGTCTCTCGCTGGACTTCCGGTTCCGCCCCATGCCCGATCTGATCCACAACCTCGAAGCGGTGCAGCAGCGCATCGCCCTCGCCGCGCAGGTGGCCGGACGCGATGCGCGTTCGATCGCCCTGCTCGCGGTCTCGAAGACGTTTCCCGCCGAAGACGTGCGCGCCGCCTACGCGGCCGGCCAACGCGCGTTCGGTGAGAACTACGTGCAGGAAGCTGTCACCAAAATCGAAGCGTTGGCGGATCTGCGTGCGTCGATCGAATGGCATTTCATTGGGCCATTGCAATCGAACAAGACGCGGCCGGTCGCCGAGAGCTTCGACTGGGTGCATTCGGTCGACCGCCTGAAAATCGCGCAGCGGCTGTCGGAGCAGCGCCCGGACAACCTGCCGCCGTTGAACGTCTGCCTGCAGGTCAACGTTAGCGGCGAAGCGTCGAAAAGCGGCGTGAGCATTCCCGAGGCCGTCGAGGTCGCGCAGGAAATCGCCGCGCTGCCGAAGCTGAATCTGCGCGGCCTGATGGCGATTCCGGAACCTGCCGGCAACATCGAGGAGCAACGTGTGCCGCATCGGCAATTACGCGAGCTGTTCGAGCGGCTGCGTAACGACGGCCTTGAGCTCGACACGCTCTCGATGGGTATGTCGAGCGACCTCGAAGCCGCTGTGCTGGAAGGCGCAACGATCGTGCGCGTCGGCACTGCGATCTTCGGCGCGCGAGATTACTCTAACTAAGCGTTTCGGGCCTTTCCTTTCCTGACACCTCACGGGACATCTTTCGGAACATCATGAAAATTGCTTTTATTGGCGGCGGTAACATGGCCGCCGCGTTGATCGGCGGCCTTATCAAGCGCGGCGTCGCGCCCGCTGACCTGTACGCGATCGATCCCAACGAAGACGCGCGCAAGCGCAATGAGCAGCAATTCGGCATCAAGACCGGCGCGGCCGCGGACGCTGCGCTCGCGTCGTACGACGCCGTCGTGCTGGCGGTGAAGCCGCAGATACTGAAGAGCGTCACCGAAGCGCTGGCGCCGCATCTGCAGGGGTCGCAGCTGGCAATCAGCATCGTCGCGGGCATCCGCATGGATGACATGTCGCGCTGGCTGAACGGCCACGCGCGCATCGTGCGCGTGATGCCGAATACGCCGGCGCTGATCGGCATGGGCGTGACGGGCCTCGTCGCGACCGGCAGCGTCGACGAAACAGGCCGCGCGCTCGCGTCGCAAGTGTTGGGCGCAGTCGGCCAAACCGTCTGGTTCGACGACGAAGCGAAGATCGACGCTGTCACAGCGATCTCGGGCAGCGGTCCCGCTTACGTGTTTTATTTCATCGAGGCGTTGCAGGAAGCCGCGCGTCAACTGGGCATGGATGAAGCACAAGGCCGCGCGCTGGCAGTCGCAACCTTCACCGGAGCGGCGCAATTGGCTGCGAACTCGGACGAGCCGCCGGGCTTGTTGCGCGAACGTGTGACGTCGAAGGGCGGCACCACGGCGGCCGCGCTGGCGTCGTTCGATGCAAGCGGGATCAAGGACGCGATCGTGCGCGGCGTGCTCGCCGCCGATGCGCGCGCCAAGGAAATGGGCGACGAGTTCGGCAAGCTGTAAGCGCGGTTAGCGGTCTGGAAGAGACGTACATGGAACGACGCTGCGCCCTGGATCAAACGGGGGCGGCGTCCGCAGTGCAAGAGGGACAGTTGGGCGCCGTTCAAACCGAAGCGGTTTATATGGCCGAGGTTCGAAGAAGCACGGAAGAACTAAAACTAGCCAGCTTCTGTGGTCCGAGCCATGAAGAAGCCCTGAAACATTAAAACGAAGCCGCCGCGTAATGCGCTGCAATGCCGACAAACAACGCGCCGCCCAACCAGTTGTTATGACGGAACGCCGCGAAGCACGCCATCCGCTCGCGGTTTCGGATCAGCATGTAGTGATAGATCGCGCAGCCTGCCGCAGCCGCCCATCCGAGCCAATACAACAGGCCGAAATCAAGCATCACGCCGATGCCGGCGTAAATCCCCAGCGTCACCGCATAGCACAGCATGATCGCCGCCACGTCGAAGCGGCCGAAGGTCAGTGCCGAGGTGCGGATGCCGATCTTGATATCGTCGTCGCGATCGACCATTGCGTATTCGGTGTCGTACGCCACCGACCAGAACACGTTGGCCAGCAACATGACCCAGGCAAGCATCGGCACGTGATCCTGAATCGCGGCAAACGCCATTGGAATGCCGAAGCCGAACGCAATGCCAAGGTAGGCCTGCGGAATCGCAAAAAAACGCTTCGTGAACGGATACGAACCGGCGACGAACAGCGCCGCCACCGATAGCTCCTTGGTCAGCGTGTTCAGCGGCAGAATCAGCAGAAAGGCCAGCAGCGACAAACCGGCCGCCAGCGCCACCGCTTCCCACGCCTTGATTTTGCCCGACGTAATCGGCCGGTTTTCCGTGCGCTTCACGTAGCGATCGAAGTCGCGATCCGCGTAGTCGTTGATCGCGCAGCCCGCCGATCGCATCAACACCGTGCCTACCGTGAAAATCACCAGCAGCAGCCACGAAGGATGACCGTCGGACGCAATCCACAGCGCGTTGAGCGTCGGCCACAGCAGCAGCAGGCTGCCGATCGGCTTGTCCATGCGCACGAGGCGCAGATACAGAGGAAGTCGGGCGAACATGGGCGAATTCGGTGAAGTGCAGACGGTGCCGCTATTTTACGGGATGCGGGCGGCAAGCGGCCTCCTCGCGGGCGAGGCTGACATGCTGAGCGCCGAAGCCGAGGCCGCTGCGGGAATCACGATCGAGGCCCGGATAGAGATCGAGGTCTAAGCGGGGTCCGAAACCAGCTCCAGGGACCGAAGCCGAAATCACGGCCAACGCAAAGTCCGAGTTCAACTCTGAAGCTCGCGTCCAGAATCCGCGCCGCAAAAAAACAAAGCCTCCCGCAAAGGGAGGCCTTTTTCATGCTGCCATTCAGCGCGACGCCTCAGGCGCCGCGCTGAAATCCCGGGCACTACGGGCCCGGAACATCAAGGCATTTAAGCCAGCATCGAGCGCAGCATCCACGCGGTCTTTTCGTGCGTTTGCATGCGTTGCGTCAGCAGGTCGGCGGTCGGCTCGTCGTTGGCGGCTTCCGTCGACGGGAAGATCGCGCGCGCGGTACGCACCACGGCTTCCTGACCTTCCACCAATTGGCGGATCATTTCTTCCGCAGCCGGCACGCCGTCCGCTTCCGGAATCGACGACAGCTTCGCAAATTCCTTATAGCTGCCCGGCGCATGCACGCCCAGCGCACGAATACGTTCAGCGATCGAATCGACCGCAAGCGCCAGCTCGTTGTACTGCGTTTCGAACATCAGATGCAGCGTGTTGAACATCGGACCCGTCACGTTCCAGTGGAAGTTGTGGGTCTTCAGGTACAGCGTATAGGTGTCGGCGAGCAGACGCGACAGACCTTCTGCAATCTTCTTGCGATCCTTGTCGCTGATCCCGATATTGACGTGCTGTACGGCTTCTTTCTTGGCCATGATGACTCCTTTGAAGAGTGATACGAACCGGTCGGCAAAGTGACGGTGTGCGGCTGGCAAACCCGGTACAACGAACGTCCGCCAGTTTATCTTAGAAAGCTGCTGCGTTCGTGTGACGCGTGGTCGCTTGCCGCACCCAAAGCCTTCTGCCCGATCACGCGCCGAGCGCGTGTTGCAGGGCCTGCGTAACGATCACCACCAGCCCGCTCGAAACGATCGCGAAGCCCACTGCCTTGCGCAGCATCAATGCTTGCTGCTGTTGCGCGCGGCGTGCGGCAGACGAGCCGCCAATGGTGGACATCATCATCTGGATCATGATCGTGTTCTCCCGATTCGTATCAATACCGGCGGGGCGCCGATGCGCCCCGCCCTGTTGCATCCATTCACTTCAACTGCTTACTTGTTGCCGCCTTCAGCGAGGTCGGCGATCGCGGCAATCACGCCTTCCGCATAGGCCGGATCGGCGCGGCGGAAATGCTCGATCTGACGCGCAACGATGTCTTGCGGCACACCGTTGATATGGCGAGCGATATTGCCAAACAGCCGCTGACGTTGTGCTGCATCGAAAAGCGCGAACAACATACCCGGTTGCGTGTAGTAGTCCTCGTCCACGCGATGATCGTAACGATCGACCGCACCCGCTGCGAGCGGCGGCTCCGACGCGTTGGTGTCCTGCGCGAAGTCACCCAGGCGGTTCGGCTCGTAGTTCAGGTTGCCGCCGAGGTTGCCGTCCGTGCGCATCGCACCGTCGCGATGAAACGAATACGGGCTCCCCACACGCGACGCATTCACCGGAATCTGATGGTGATTGATACCGAGGCGGTAGCGCTGCGTGTCGCCATACGAGAACAAACGGCCTTGCAACAGACGGTCCGGCGAGAAGCCGATACCCGGCACCACGTTGGCCGGCGTGAACGCTGCCTGCTCTACGTCCGCGAAGTAGTTCGCCGCGTTGCGGTTCAACTCGATCGTGCCGACGTCGATCAACGGGTAGTCCTTCTGCGACCACACCTTCGTGATGTCGAACGCATTGAAGCGATAGCTCGCCGCTTCCGCTTCCGGCATCACCTGGATAGCAAAACGCCATGTCGGGAAATTGCCTGCATCGATGTTGCCGACCAGATCGCGTTGCGCGCTTTCACGATCCTGCGCCACAACCTGCGCCGCTTCGGCATCCGTAAAGTTCTCAATGCCCTGCATCGATTTGAAGTGGAACTTCACCCAGAAACGCTCGTTGTTCGCATTGATGAATGAGTACGTGTGCGAACCGAAGCCGTGCATCTGGCGGTAGTTCTGCGGAATGCCGCGATCGCTCATCAGGATGGTGACCTGGTGCAACGACTCCGGATGACGCGACCAGAAATCCCACGCTGCGACATTGCTGCGCATGTTGGTGTACGGATCGCGCTTTTGCGTGTGAATGAAGTCCGGAAACTTCAGCGGATCGCGGATGAAAAACACCGGCGTGTTGTTGCCGACCACGTCCCAGTTGCCTTCTTCCGTGTAGAACTTGATCGAGAAACCGCGCACGTCGCGTTCCGCATCGGCCGCACCGCGTTCGCCCGCCACAGTCGAAAAACGCATGAAAAGCGGCGTGTCCTTGCCGACCTGAGCGAACACCTTCGCCTTCGTGTAACGCGAGATGTCGTGCGTGACCTTCAGCGTGCCGAATGCGCCCGAGCCTTTGGCGTGAACGCGACGTTCCGGAATCACTTCGCGGTCGAAATGAGCGAGTTTTTCGAGCAGCCAGACGTCTTGCAGAACGACCGGACCGCGCGCGCCGGCGGTCATCGAATTCTGGTTGTCGGCGATGGGCGCGCCGGCTGCATTGGTGAGCTTACGTTCGGACATGCGTGACTCCTGAGTAGCTTTATCGGAAACAGAATATGGGGAGAGGCGCGGCGTGCTGATGCCTATGGCTTAAGCGGACAGAGCCCGATCGACCAGCAAGGACAATGCAACCGTGCGCATGCTGCTCAGCGAGGCGGAGAAGGTGCCGGTCGTTACGCGAAGAGATTGAGTGGCAACGGTTTGGACTTGCTGCGAGTTCGATTGCGTCATGATTTCCTCCGGGTCTTATGGGATCGGGCGATCCATGGAGGAAACTATACCAACCCTATTGAATTTACGTGGTTGATTAATTTTATCTATTCGATAGGGATTGCCACTATCGGCGCCTTGGCGGTCGCCGGGCCGGCCGCCGACGGTACACGGCGGGCCGGCGTAGAGCATGGGAAACGCTCTTAATTGACGGCGACGGGCAGATCGAGTTTTTTGACGCCCGTCAGATCGCAAGCATTGATGGCATCGCAGATGGCTTCGATAGCAGGCATCCGCGTGAAACTCTTGCGCCAGGCAAGCACAACACGGCGATCCGGCACGGGCTCGCCAAAAGCGACGTAGCTGAGCAGGCCCGCGTCGATGCCGCCCGCATGAGGCTTGACCTCATGCACCGACATGCGTGGCAGCACGGTAATGCCGACGCCGCTCGCCACCATATGACGAATGGTTTCCAGCGATGAACCTTCGAACGTCTTCTGGATGCCGTCCGCGTTCTGCGAGAAGCGCATCAGTTCAGGGCAAACGCCCAGCACGTGGTCGCGGAAGCAGTGGCCGCTACCGAGCAACAACATGGTTTCCTGCTTGAGATCCTCGGCGTCGATCTTCGCGCGGTTTTCCCACGCGTGACCGGATGGCAGTGCGACGACAAACGGTTCGTCATAGAGCGCGCGTTGCATCAGGCCCGTTTCCGGAAACGGCAACGCCATGATGGCGACGTCGATTTCGCCCTGCTTGAGCAGTTCGATCAGTTTGATCGTGTAATTTTCCTGCAGCATCAGCGGCATCTGCGGGACACGCTTGATCATCTGCTTGACGAGCGTAGGCAACAGATACGGCCCGATCGTATAGATGACGCCGAGGCGCAACGGCCCGACCAGCGGATCTTTGCCCTGTTTCGCGATCTCTTTGATGGCGAGCGTTTGTTCGAGGACGCGCTGCGCTTGCGTGACGATCTGTTCGCCGATCGGCGTGACACTGACTTCGCTGGTGCCGCGCTCGAAAATCTGCACGTTGAGCTCGTCTTCGAGCTTTTTGATCGCCACCGACAGGGTCGGCTGGCTGACGAAACACGCTTCGGCGGCCCGGCCGAAGTGCCGCTCGCGGGCAACCGCGACGATGTATTTCAATTCGGTGAGCGTCATTGGGGGACCAATCAGTACGATGAGTTCGATAGGTTCTAGTTATACACCTATAGGGTCGGTTCGCCAACCTTTTGGTCTTTTGCCGCCACCAAAGGCACGACCCTAGGCCTTCAGATATTGCTCTCGAGCCCCGAGCCAACGGGCCAGATGCTGCATCACCACCTCGGGATACTGCTCGAGCAAAGCCGCGGCGGCCTCCCGGGCCGGCTCGATTAGCCACTGATCATTCTCGAGATCGGCGAACCTCAACATGGCCGCGCCCGACTGCCTCGCACCCAGAAACTCTCCTGGACCGCGAATCTCAAGGTCGCGCCGTGCGATTTCGAAACCGTCCGTTGTTTCCCGCATGGTCTGCAAGCGCGCCCGGGCCGTCATCGACAGCGGCCCGGTGTAGAGCAACACGCAAACCGAAGCCGCACTGCCGCGCCCCACCCGCCCGCGCAACTGGTGCAACTGCGCGAGGCCAAACCGCTCGGCGTGCTCGATCACCATCAGCGACGCATTCGGCACATCCACACCTACTTCGATCACCGTTGTCGCCACCAGCAACTGGACCTCGTTGCGCGTGAACGCATCCATGACCGCAGCCTTCTCCGCCGGCGCGAGGCGTCCGTGCACCAGGCCGACATTCAATTCGGGCAGCGCGGCCACCAGCGTCTCGTAGGTCTCCACCGCGGTCTGCAGCTGCAAGGTCTCGCTTTCCTCGATCAGCGGACACACCCAGTACACTTGCCGCCCCGTCAGCGCGGCCTCGCGCACACGGCCGATCACCTCCTCGCGCCGTGCATCGGAGACGAGCTTGGTCAGAATCGGCGTGCGCCCCGGCGGCAGTTCGTCGATGGTCGAGACGTCGAGGTCGGCGTAATAGGTCATCGCCAGCGTGCGCGGAATCGGCGTGGCGGACATCATCAATTGATGCGGCTGGAAATCGCGCGCACCGTCGGCGGCGTTCTGCGCCTTCGCGCGCAAGGCGAGACGCTGCGCCACGCCGAAGCGATGCTGTTCATCGACGATCACCAACCCCAGCCGCGCGAACTCAACCGCATCCTGAATGATTGCGTGCGTGCCGATCACGAGTTGCGCCGTGCCGAGCGCCGCCGCTTCAATCGCGGCACGCTTTTCCTTCGTCTTCAGGCTGCCGGCGAGCCACGCAACGCTCACACCCAGCGGCTCCAGCCAGCCGCGCAATTTGCGCGCATGCTGCTCGGCGAGGATTTCGGTCGGCGCCATCAACGCGGCCTGGTAGCCAGCGTCGATCGCTTGCGCGGCGGCCAGCGCGGCCACGATCGTCTTGCCGCTGCCGACGTCGCCCTGCAGCAGCCGCTGCATCGGATGAGGCTGCGTCAGATCGAGCGCAATCTCGCCACCCACGCGCTCCTGCGCCGCCGTCAGCGAAAACGGCAACGCCTTCAGCAAACGCGCCACCAGCGCCGATTCATCGCCCAGCTTCCGGCGCGGCATGGTCGGCGCCGCACGCGTGCGTCGTTCTTCATGAGCGCGCTTCAACGACATCTGCTGCGCCAGCAATTCCTCGAACTTGATCCGCACCCACGCCGGATGCGTGCCGTCGATCAACGCGGTTTCATCGGATTGCACGCCCGGATGATGCAGCGTGCGCACCGCCTCCATCAACGCGGGCACGCCGAGCGGCCGCAAAAAAGCTTGCGCGATCGGCTCGGGCAGCAGCTCCGGCAACGACGTGCGCGACAACGCGTTGTCGATCGATTTGCGCAGGTAGGCCTGGGTCACGCCCGCGGTGCTCGGATAGACCGGCGTCAATGCCTGCGGCAGCGGCGTGTCTTCGTCGACCACACGTACCGCCGGATGCACCATCTCCATCCCGAAGAAGCCGCCACGCACGTCGCCGCGCACTCGCAACCGCGCGCCGATCGCCATCTGCTTGACCTGCGAACCGTAGAAATTCAGAAAGCGGAGGACGAGCTCGTCGCCGGCGTCGTCGCGCAGTTTCACCAGCAACTGGCGGCGCGGACGATAGGCGATCTCGTTGTCGAACACCACGCCCTCGGTCTGCGCGATGCCGCCCGGCAGCAGATGCCCGATCGGCGTCAGCGAGGTCTCGTCTTCGTAGCGCATCGGCAGATGCAGCACCAGATCGATGTCGCGCGTGAGGCCGAGTTTGGCGAGCTTGTCGACGGGTTTGGCCGCGGCCTTGGCAACAGGCTTTCCGGTGGCTTTGCCCGCGGGTTTGCCAGCGGGCTTGTCGCCGAATGGGTCAACAACTTCACCTTCACGCGCGGCCTTGCCGCTCTCTGGCGGGACGCCCGCGCCGAGGTCGTTTAAGTCCGCCGCCGCTGCTTTGCCCCGCGAGACGCGGCGCTTCGGCTCGGCGCTCACTTCATCGGTGGCGGAGGGCAATCGGCGTTCGGACAAAGGCATGGGTTGCTTCGCAAGTACAATATCGGCTGTCAAAGGTGTCGCCGCCAATCAGCGCGCGGGCTCGCGGGCCGCTCTGGCGTCCCGCAATCATAGCCGCCCGGCTCCGGCTTCGGCTCAATTCAGTCCCAATTCGCTTCCAGTCGTCCGCATGTTTACGCTTTCTGATTTCGATTTCGATCTGCCACCTGAGTTGATCGCGCAAGTGGCGCTGCCCGAGCGCAGCGCCAGCCGTCTGCTCGACGTGGCCAACCCGGCCGATGCCACCGGCGCAGCGCGCCTGATCGACCGCCGCTTTGCCGAGCTGCCCGAGTGCATCGCGGCCGGCGACCTGCTGGTCTTCAACGATACCAAAGTCCTGAAGGCGCGCTTCCTCGGCCAGAAGGCCAGTGGCGGCAAGATCGAAGTGCTGGTAGAGCGTCTGACCGGCGAACGCACCGCGCTCGCGCAGATCCGCGCGAGCAAGAGCCCGCAGCCGGGCACGACGATCCGCCTCGCGGATGCATTCGACGTGACGATCGGCGAACGCGTCGAGCCGTTCTACACGCTGCATTTTCCCGACGACTGTCTGACGCTGATCGAGCAATTCGGCCGCCTGCCGTTGCCGCCGTACATCGAGCACGATCCCGACGCGACAGACGAAACCCGCTACCAGACAGTGTTCGCGCAAAACCCCGGGGCGGTGGCCGCGCCCACCGCGGGCCTGCATTTCGACAACGCGCTACTCGCACGGCTCGACGCCCGCGGCGTGGAGCGCGCGACGCTGACGCTGCACGTCGGCGCGGGCACCTTCCAGCCGGTACGGGTCGAGAATCTGTCCGAACACAAAATGCACAGCGAGTGGTATCACTTGCCGCAATCGCTCGCCGACAAAATCGCGGCCACGCGGGCGCGCGGCAATCGCGTGATCGCGGTGGGCACGACGTCGATGCGCGCGCTCGAAGCCGCCGCGCGCGATGCGGACGCGGCCGGCCGGCCGCTCGGCGCGGCCAGCACGGAAACCGACATCTTCATCACGCCCGGTTATAAATTCCGCGTGGTCGACCGGCTCGTAACCAATTTCCATTTGCCGAAGTCGACGTTGCTGATGCTGGTCTCGGCGTTCGCCGGTGTCGAAACGATTCGCGAGGCTTACCGCCACGCGATCGAACAGCGTTACCGCTTCTTCAGCTATGGCGACGCGATGCTGCTCACGCGCCGCGACGTTTGAACCGTTTCGTATCGCACGGCGATATCCCCGTGCGATAGCGTTGCGCGACGGCAGCGCGCGCGGTAGTCTGCCGCTCCTTGCCACGTTGATGTAGAGGCAGTCGTTGCTGCACCCACGTGCAGCGACAGATCGGCGCCGCATCTCAAGTTTTCTTTACCCAGCCGCCGTGGCCTACCCGGCGGCGTTCATCGTTTGCGCCGGACTGTTCTCCGGTAGCACAGGAGTCCCCCATGACCGACGGTCATAGCCACGATACAAGCAGTACCTGCAATACCTGCGCGCACACTCCTGAGCGCCCTGACAACGGCCTCAAATTCGAACTGCTCGGCACCGACGGCCAGGCGCGGCGCGGTCGCGTCACACTGAATCACGGCGTGGTCGAAACCCCGATCTTCATGCCGGTCGGCACCTACGGCACGGTGAAGGCGGTCCAGCCGCGCGAGCTCGAAGAAATGCACGCGCAGATCATCCTCGGCAATACGTTCCACCTATGGCTGCGCCCGGGCCTGGAAACGATCGAGGCGCACGGCGGCCTGCATGGCTTCATGGGCTGGAAGAAGCCGATTCTGACGGACTCGGGCGGGTTTCAGGTGTTTTCGCTCGGCGATCTGCGCAAGATCACCGAAGATGGCGTCACGTTCGCGTCGCCAATCAACGGCGACAAGCTCTTCCTGTCGCCGGAAGTGTCGATGCAGATCCAGAAGGTGCTGAACTCGGACATCGTCATGCAGTTCGACGAGTGCACGCCGTACGCGACCAACAACGTGCCGACTTCGCATCAGGAAGCCGCCGATTCGATGCGCATGTCGATGCGCTGGGCCAAGCGCTCAATCGACGAATTCAACCGCCTCGGCAATCCGAACGCATTGTTCGGCATTGTCCAGGGCGGCATGTTCGAGGACCTGCGCGACGAGTCGCTGGCGGGTCTCGCGGCGATGGATTTCCACGGTCTCGCGATCGGCGGCCTGTCTGTTGGCGAGCCGAAAGAAGACATGATGCGCGTGCTGAATCACATCGGCCCGAAGCTGCCGGCCGACAAGCCGCACTATCTGATGGGCGTCGGCACACCGGAAGATCTGGTGGCGGGCGTAGCCGCCGGCGTCGACATGTTCGACTGCGTGATGCCGACCCGCAACGCACGCAACGGCTGGCTCTTCACGCGTTTTGGCGACATCAAGATCCGCAACGCCGCGCACAAGAACTCGCTGCGCCCGCTCGACGAGCAATGCGGTTGCTACACCTGCCGAAATTTCACCCGCGGCTACCTGCACCATCTGCATCGTGTAGGGGAAATCCTCGGTGCGCAGTTGAACACGATCCACAACCTGCACTACTACCTGGAACTGATGCAGGAAATGCGCGACGCGATCGACGCAAAACTGTTCGAGCCTTTCCGCAAGCGCTTCCACGAGAACCGCGCGCGCGGCATCGACTAGCCGGCAATCGGCAATCAACTGACGAATTTGCTGGAGGAATCCGTCGGCTCGGCGCAGAAAACCTTACAATTAACTTTCGTTGACGGTGAAAAAGGCTTTAACCGTTTGATCCCAAAGCCGATTCGCCGCGCCGACGCGCGCAAGGCCGGTGGTAGAATAACCGGCTGATTTTTTTGATTGTTTTGATTTATAACGGAGAGACCAACGTGTCGTTCATTACCGATGCCTTTGCCCAAGGCACAGCAACAGGTGGCATTGAATCGAACCTGATGAGCTTCCTGCCGCTGATCCTTATGTTCGGCGTGCTGTACTTCATCATGATTCGCCCGCAAATGAAGCGCCAGAAGGAACATCGCAACATGCTCTCCGCGATGGCGAAGGGCGACGAAGTGGTCACGAACGGCGGCATCGTCGGCAAGGTGACCAAGGTGGGTGAGGCTTACGTCGGCGTCGAAATCTCGGAAGGCACGGAAATCACCGTGCAAAAAGCGTCGGTTACGACGATTCTCCCGAAGGGCACGATCAAGTCGCTGTAAGGCCTGCTCTCTCGCGTCCGGCGCGGCCTCGCCGGCGGTTTTCGCAGAACAACGCTGAACTGCCCGCGCTCATCGCCGGACGCATCGCTTCCAAGCCAACCTTCCCGTTGGACCACTCATGAATCGTTACCCCCTCTGGAAATATGCCGTGATGCTGGTGGCTCTGGTCATCGGCCTCGTGTACACGCTGCCCAACCTGTTCGGCGAAGCGCCGGCGGTGCAGGTGTCGAGCGGCAAGGCAACAGTCAAGCTCGACTCGACCACGCTGTCGGCAGTCGAAGCGGCGCTCGCTGCCAATCAGATCAAGCCTGACGAAGTCACGTTCGACAATTCGTCGACCAACGCGAACATCCGCGTGCGCGTTCCCGACACCGACACGCAATTGCGCGTGAAGGACCTGCTGCAAAAGTCGCTGAACAGCGACCCGACCGATCCGCAGTTTGTCGTTGCCCTGAACCTGCAAAGCGCGTCGCCGCGCTGGCTGACCGCAATGCACGCGCTGCCGATGTACCTCGGTCTCGATCTGCGCGGCGGTGTGCACTTCCTGCTGCAGGTCGACATGGCAGGCGCGCTGAACAAGAAGCTCGATTCCGACGCTTCCGATGCGCGCACCATGCTGCGTGACAACAACATCCGCGACGGCGGCGTGAACCGCGTCAACCAGACGGTGGTGATCAATTTCGCCGACCAGGCCACGGCGGACGCAGCGATCAAGCAACTGGGCCGCGGCATCGGCGAACTCCAGTGGGCCTCGCAAGCGAACCCTGACGGCGGTGTGCAACTGGTCGGCACGTTCACGCCGGCGGTGCAGAAAGCCGTGCAGGACGCCGCGCTCAAGCAGAACATCACCACGCTGCATAACCGCGTCAACGAACTCGGCGTGGCCGAGCCGGTGATCCAGCAGCAAGGCTCGGACCGTATCGTCGTCGAACTGCCAGGTGTGCAGGACACGGCGAAGGCCAAGGACATCATCGGCCGCACGGCAACGCTCGAAGCGCGCCTTGCCGATCCGGTGAACACGCATCCGAATCCGTCCGATCCGGTGCCGCCGGGCGACGAGCTGTTTACCCAAGGCAACCAGACGCCGGTGCTGTTGCGCAAGCAGATCATCTTCACGGGTGACCGCATCATCGACGCGTCGGCTGGCTTCGACGAACATCAGCGTCCGTCGGTCAATATCCGCCTCGACTCGGCGGGTGGCCGCGCGGTGCGCAGCGTCTCGCGCGACAACATCGGCAAGCCGATGGCCATGGTGCTGTTCGAGAAGGGCAAGGGCGAAGTGCTGACGGTGGCGACCATCCAGTCGGAACTGGGCGACCGCTTCCAGATCACGGGCCAGGCCACGCCGCAAGGCGCCGCCGACCTCGCGCTGCTGCTGCGCGCCGGTTCGCTGGCCGCGCCGATGGACATCATCGAAGAACGCACGATCGGCCCGAGCCTCGGCGCGGACAACATCAAGAAGGGCTTCCACTCGGTGGTGTGGGGCTTCGCGGCTATCGCCGTCTTCATGATTGCGTACTACATGCTGTTCGGCGTGATCTCGATGATCGGCCTGTCGGTCAATCTGCTGCTTCTGATCGCCGTGCTGTCCATGTTGCAGGCCACGCTCACCTTGCCGGGTATCGCCGCTATCGCGCTCGCGCTCGGTATGGCGATCGACGCGAACGTGTTGATCAATGAACGCGTGCGTGAAGAATTGCGCCACGGCGCGCCGCCGCAGCTGGCTATCCAGAACGGCTACGCGCATGCATGGGCGACGATTCTCGACTCGAACGTCACCACGCTGATCGCCGGTCTCGCGCTGCTCGCCTTCGGCTCCGGCCCGGTACGCGGCTTCGCGATGGTCCACTGTATCGGTATCCTGACCTCGATGTTCTCGGCCGTGTTCTTCTCGCGTGGCCTCGTGAACCTCTGGTACGGCGGCAAGAAGAAGCTCAAGTCGCTGGCCATCGGTCAGGTGTGGCGCCCGCAGCCAGAAGGCATCGACGGCGCTGCCGCCTACCTCGGTAACGAAGATGCAGCGACCGACACAGCGCGAGCCGTCGCAGCGGCCAGCGCCAAGCCGAAGGCCAAAGCTGCGGCCCAGGCGCGTAGCAAGCCGACCGTGCGCCGCCGTGACGCGTCCAATACGCCGCAGAAACCGGGTTCATCCCGCTGAGTCCCGGAGAACAAGACCATGGAATTTTTCCGTTTTCGCAAAGACATTCCGTTCATGCAGCGTGCGTTGCTGTTCAACGCAATCTCGCTGCTGACGTTCGTCGCTGCTGTGTTTTTCCTGCTGCATCGCGGGCTGCATCTGTCGGTGGAATTCACCGGCGGTACCGTCATCGAAGTGCAGTATCCAGGCGCCGCGCCGCTCGAACCGGTGCGCGGCACGCTCAACAAGCTCGGCTATCCCGACGCGCAGGTGCAGAACTTCGGCACTTCGCGCGACGTGCTGATCCGTCTGCCGCTCAAGCAGGGCTACACGTCGGCGCAACAGAGCGACCAGGTGATGGGCGCGCTGAAGGGCCAGGATCCGCAGGTGCAGTTGCAGCGCGTCGAGTTCGTCGGCCCCCAGGTCGGCAAGGAACTCGCTACCGACGGCCTGATGGCGCTGGCTTGTGTGGTGGTCGGCATCGTGATCTATCTGTCGTTCCGCTTTGAGTGGAAATACGCGGTGGCCGGCGTGATCGCGAACTTGCACGACGTGATCATCATTCTCGGCTTCTTCGCGTTCTTCCAGTGGGAGTTCTCGCTGTCGGTGCTGGCGGCAGTGCTCGCGGTGCTCGGCTACTCGGTGAACGAATCCGTCGTTATCTTCGACCGGATTCGTGAAACCTTCCGCCGCGAACGCAAGCTGACCGTGATCGAGGTGATCAACCACGCGATCACCAGCACCATGTCGCGCACGATCATCACGCACGGCTGTACGCAGATGATGGTGCTGTCGATGTTCCTGTTCGGCGGCCCGACGCTGCACTACTTCGCTCTGGCACTGACGGTCGGTATTCTGTTCGGTATCTACTCGTCAGTGTTCGTCGCCGCGGCGCTCGCCATGTGGCTCGGCGTGAAGCGCGAAGATCTGGTGAAGGACAAGAAGGAACGCACCGATCCGGACGATCCAAACGCAGGCGCGCAAGTCTGATTTTGCTGTCGATCGCGTCGCAATGAAAAAAGGCCGGTTCTCTCGAACCGGCCTTTTACGTTTACCGCTTTTACCGCACGACTCTGCTCTAACTTGCTGCTCTCGCGCCCTATACGCTCGCCGAGCCCTGTCGCGCAGCAGGATAACGTGGCAACGTGTTAGCGGAACCCAAGCTTGCGCCGCGCCGCCATTAGCGCGACCAGGCTAACCACCGCGGCAAAAATCATGTAGTAGCTCGGCGCGGCCTTCGAACCTGTGAAACTGATCAGCCACGCGATGATGAACGGCCCAAAGCCGCCGAAGATCGTCACGGCAATGTTATAGGCCAGCGACATGCCGGTCGTACGCGTCTGCACCGGGAACATTTCGGAGAGCAAACCCGGCAGTGCCGCGAAGTAACCTGTCATCAGAAAGCCGAACACGATCTGCAGCACCATCAGCGTGCCGAAGGTCGGATGCGCGACCAGATACACGAATGCCGGGTTGATCAGCACGAGCAGCAGGAGTGCCGATATCAGCATGATCGTGGTGCGCCCGTGACGGTCAGACAGATGGCCGACCAACGGCGAAAATACCATCTGGATCAAACCGGTTAGCGCAATCGCCGCGAACGCGACCGAAGGCGCCAATCCCAACTGCTTCACGCCGTAGGTCGGCATGAACAGCACCAGATAGGTCGACACCGTACCGAGCACCACCACGCCGATCGCAATCACGAGGCTCAGCTTCTGGCTGGCGAAGGTGTCGCGCAGCGGCGTCGTGGTAGTTTCCGCTGCGAGAAACTCCGGCGTTTCGTCGAGCTTGGTGCGGATGTACCATGCCACTGGTCCGATCAGAAGACCAAAGAAGAACGGCACGCGCCAACCCCACGAGCCCATCTGCTCAGGCGAAAGCTTGCCGGTCAGCAGCACACCGAAGCCGGCCGCGAGCAGCGTGGTGAGCCCCTGGCTCGCGACCTGCCAGCTCGCGAAGAAACCACGCCGCCCCGGTACGTGTTCCGCGAGAAAAGCCGTGGCGCTGCCGAACTCGCCGCCCGCCGAAAAGCCTTGCATCAGACGCGCCGCCACGAGAATCACGGGCGCCGCAATGCCGATGCTTTGATACGTCGGCAGCACCGCGATGATGAGCGTGCCGCACATCATCAGCAGGATCGACAGCGTGAGCGCCGCCTTGCGTCCGGCGCGGTCGGCGTAAGCACCGATCACGATCGCGCCGAGCGGTCGCATGAAGAACGACACGCCGAAGGTGCCGAGCGTCAGCAGCAGCGAGACCGTGTCGTTACCCGCCGGGAAAAACAGCTTCGCGATGATGACCGCAAAAAAGCCATACACCACCAGATCAAACCATTCCAGCGCGTTGCCGATCGAGGCGGCGGCCACCGCGCGCCACGAATTTTGCCGGCTCCCCGCCAGGCTTGCCGCTGTCGTTGCATTCATGCAGATCTCCAATGCGCGCTAAATATTATTAACGTAGGCTTGACGCGCCCACTTTGCCGAACCGGATGCGCGCACAGCCAATACGGCGTCAGCGCTCTATGTACCTGAAAAATTAAAACGAGGCGAGCGACAAATGGGCGATGACGGCGGCATAGGGCTTCCAGCGCGCCGAGCAGGCAATAAAAAACCGCTTCATCGCAAAAGCGAATGAAACGGTTTTTGTTGCGACGCAACGGCAGCGCCGTGAGCGGCCTTAAATACGAATACGTAAAAGGCTCACTAAAGCGCTTATTGCTTGATGCCCTCAGATTGAATATGCAGCTTGGTATCCATACTGAAACCGTACTTCGCGCCGAAATCCATACCGTAGTCGGCCCGGCTGAAATGGGCGCTCGCTTCCACGCCGCACACTTCGCGCTTGAGCACCGGGTGCTGCATGCACTTGAACGATTCGATCTTCAGATTCAGCGGCTTGGTCACGCCACGAATCGTCAGGCTGCCGACCACTTCGACCGGCTTGTCGCCGTCGAACCTGATATCGGTACCTTTATAAGTCACCGACGGATACTTGGCGACGTCGAAGAATGCGTCCGTCTTCAGATGCTCGTCGAGCTTGCTGTTACCGGTATCGACCGAAGCCGGGTCAACCGTGACGTCCACCGTGCCGGTTTTCGCCGCGCGGTCGAGCGTGACCGTGCCGGAGCTCTTGGTGAACTTGCCGCGCCACACCGAGAGGCCGCCGAAGTGATCTGCTTCGAAGCTCGGATAGGTGTGGGTCGGATCGAGCTGATAGGTATCGGCAGCAGCAAACGCGCCGAGCGAGAAAGAAGAAGCCAGTGCGCCGACGGCGATCAACAGGGAAGTTTTCAATTCATGCTCCTTTGTTCTGGAAGGAAAGCTGCTGCGCCCGAACGGCGGCACAGCGTACGTCACTTGCGTGCTGCAACGATATGAAACTTGATCACCACGTCATCGGCGACCACCGAGGTGTCTTTCCATTCGCCAGTGCCGATGTCGAATTGCGAACGCTTGATCGACAGCGAGCCGTCGAAGGTTTGCGTCGCGCCCTGCTGGGTGACCGTGACCGGCACCACCACAGTTTGCGATTTACCCTTGATGGTCAGCTTGCCGGTGACCTTGAACTGGTTGCCGCCGGCCGGCGCAATCGCGCTCGACACGAAAGTTGCAGTCGGATAGGTCTTCGCGTCGAACCAGTCCTTGCCGCGCACCTGGTCGTTGTAACTTTCGTCGCCGAGATCGTAACTGCCGACGTCAATGCTCAGTTGGGCACTGCCGTCAGCCGGTTTTGCCGGATCGAACTTCACTTGCGCGGTGAATTTACCGAATTTACCTTCTACCGGCACGTTCATCTGCTTCGACGTTGCCGTCACCGAGCTCTTCGAGACGTCGACCTGCGCGAGCGCACTGCCGGCGGCTGTCAGCGAGGCCGCCGCAAACGCGGCGAGCATGTAGCGATAAAACGAGACTTTCATGGTTATCCTTATTTGATGAAAGGGAGCATGCGCGACAGCAAGCCGTCGCGGTCCAGCCATTGATGCTTGAGCGCCGCCGCGACGTGCAGCGCGACCAGCACGAGCAACGTGTAATTCAGCGTGATATGGACGTTCTTCAGCAACTCCTTGAGATGCGGGTCCGGCGCGATCAGGCGCGGCAGCGGGATCAGTCCGAGGTACACCACCGGCACATTGGCCGCCGAGCTATACAGATAGCCAGATACGGGAATCGCGATCATCAGCACGTAGAGCAGCAGATGCATGAGATGCGCGGCGGCGCGCTGCCAGGACGGCATGCGGCGCGGCAGCGGCGGGGCCGCGTGGGTGGCGCGCCACAGAATGCGCAGCACGGCGAGCGCGAACACCGTCACGCCGATCCATTTGTGCCAGGAGAAGTAGCGCAGCTTGGTGGGCGTGAAGCCGGGAATGTCGGTCATCACCCAACCGAGCGCGAAGCCACACACGATCAGCAGCGCGATCAGCCAATGAAAGGCGATGGCCGTCCGCGTGTACGACTCCCGGCCACCGAAAGAAGGATTGAGTGCCATGACAGGTCAGCGCAAGTTAAGAGAGGTTAACGGCGCAGCCGGCCCTGCTATTCCATGCTGCCAATGCATGTTGCATCGTGCGACTCGATAGAAAGCATGGCGGCCGCGGCACACGCCAAGGCCGCCATGCTACCGCAAGCGGAAAAAGCTGGCTGTGTCGACCAGAGTTAGCGCTTTAGCACTTACTCCGATCCCATGCAAAGCGCTTACTCTGGTCCCACGCAAAGCCACAGGCCCGAAACGCGGCTAGACAGAAAGTTTTCCCGCGTGCAGTACAGTATTGAACAATTGGGGACGGAATCTGTCAGAGCCCATTGATTGTGTGTAAGACTAGTCCTGATGCCCGCGCCGCCTGCCCCACGGCGGCGCCAGGCGCAATGGCCTGCCCAGCGGCGAAGCGCGTTTGGTACTATTGCTCCACGCTTTCTGCAGCGCGGCCCTAAAACCGGCATCGCACGCCTCCCCTCATGTCGTTAGCCCTTCTGCCGTATGGAACATGACAACCTGATCGCGTGCCATGAATGCGATACGCTGTTCCGCAAGCCCCGGCTTGTCGGGCGAGCGGTCGCGCGCTGTCCGCGCTGTCCGCGCTGCGGCGCAACGCTCTATCGCGGCGTCTCCCGCAAGCTCGACAGTATCTGTTCGATGACGTTGGCCGCGCTGATCACCTTCCTGATCGCTCAGGGCTTCCCGATCGTCGAACTCGAAACCAACGGCATCACCTCGCAGACCACGCTGTTCGGCGCGCTCATCGCACTGTGGGGCGAGGACATGCAGATCGTCGCGGTCATGGTGTTCTGTTCGACCATCCTGTTCCCGCTAACCGAGCTGGTCGCCCTTCTCTACGTGCTGATCCCGCTGCGCGCCGGCTACGTGCCGCCCGCCTTCAACCGCGTGTTGCGCGCCGTTCAATTCGTGCGGCCGTGGGGCATGATCGAAGTGTTCATGCTCGGCGTGCTGATCACCATCGTGAAGATGGTGAGCCTCGCGCGCGTGATTCCCGAAGCAGCGCTGTTCGCCTTCGGCGTGCTGACACTGATGTTCGCCGTGGTTGTCACATTCGACCCGCGCATCCTGTGGGACCTCGCCGACGAACTGGGCGCGCGCAGCCAGAGACCGCAGCCGCGCACCTCAGCGGACAGCGCGGCGGTCGCGGTCAGTTCGCTTGACGACCCCGCGGTGCAATCCCCATTGCCGCCAGACGCGCCGCCGGCGCCGCATCAGGGATGAGCGCACGATGAAATACGTCACCGCAAAGCGCGCGGGTCTTGTCTCCTGTCATGCGTGCGGACGCGTCGAGCCGCGAATCCGCTCCGTCACACCGCAGCACTGCAGTCGCTGCGGCGCCGCCCTTCACGTGCGCAACCCCGATAGCCTG
Source organism: Paraburkholderia sediminicola (assembly GCF_046026855.1). Lineage (GTDB taxonomy): Bacteria > Pseudomonadota > Gammaproteobacteria > Burkholderiales > Burkholderiaceae > Paraburkholderia > Paraburkholderia sediminicola_A. The sequence goes on from NZ_JAQQET010000037.1 coordinate 101,390, forward strand.
ATGCGCACCTGGGCGCTGCTCATCGCGGCGGCGTTGCTGTATATTCCCGCGAATCTTCTGCCGGTCATGCACACGTCGTCACTGCTCGGTTCGGAAGACGACACCATCATGAGCGGTGTCGTGTACTTCTGGACCTCGGGCGACTGGCCGCTGGCCGTGATCGTGTTCATCGCCAGCATCATGGTGCCAATGCTCAAACTGAGCGTGCTGGTGCTGCTCACCGCCACCGCGCAGCGCCGTTCGCGCTGGCGGCCCGAGCAACGCACCACGCTCTACCGGATGGTCGAGCGGATCGGACGCTGGTCGATGCTCGACGTATTCGTCGTCACGCTGACCGTTGCGCTGGTACGTTTCAAGTCGCTTGCTGTGATCACGGCCGGACCCGGCGCGATTGCCTTCGGTTCGGTGGTGATTCTGACGATGATGGCATCCATGCAATTCGATCCACGGCTCATCTGGGACAACGTGGAAGGCCGCACTCAAAAACCTCAGGACCTCAACCATGACTAGCCCGCAAGGACCGACGCCCGCCTCCGATGCGCCGCGCAACGATTCGAACGGACCCAGGCTGCCGCCCCAACTGCCGGATCCCGACATCGAGCCGCGCAGCCGCTGGCTGCCCTCGCTGGTCTGGGTGATTCCGCTGATCGCCGCGCTGATCGGCCTCGCGCTTGTGATCAAGTCGGTGACCGAAAAAGGCCCGACCATTACGATCACGTTCGTCAGCGCCGAAGGCCTCGAGCCCGGCAAGACCAAGGTCAAGTACAAGGACGTCGACGTCGGCTCGGTGAAGACCATCACGCTGTCGAAGGATCTCTCGCACGTGCTGGTTCAGGTGCAGCTCACCAAGGAAGGCGAAGACTTCGCGGTGAAGGATTCGCGCTTCTGGGTGGTGCGCCCTCGCGTCGGTGCGAGCGGGGTATCGGGACTGACCACACTGCTCTCGGGTGCGTACATCGGCGCGGACGCCGGGCACTCACCGGACACCGAGAAAAACTTCGTCGGCCTCGAAACACCGCCGCCGATTACGGGCGACCAGAAGGGCCACCAGTTCATTCTGCACGGTGACTCACTCGGCTCGATCGACATCGGCTCGCCAATTTTCTACCGGCGCGTGCAGGTCGGCCAGGTGGTCGGCTTCTCGCTCGACAAGGACGGTACCGGTGTGACGATGCAGGTATTCGTGTCGGCGCCGTTCGACCAGTACGTCGGCACCAATTCGCGATGGTGGCATGCGAGCGGCGTCGATCTACGGCTCGACTCGAGCGGCTTCAAACTGAATACGCAATCGCTTGCGACGGTGATCGTCGGCGGCTTGTCATTCCAGTCGCCGCCTGGCCAGAGCGTGGGTGCGCAGGCACCGAACAACATGACGTTCCGCCTCGCCCCGGATGAATCGGACGCGATGCGCGAACCGGACGGCGTGCCATTGCGCGTAGTCATGAACTTCAATCAGTCGCTGCGTGGCTTGTCGGTCGGCGCGACGGTCGATTTCCGCGGCATCGTACTGGGCCAGGTGACCAATATCGGCATCGACTACGATCCGAAGACGCGCAGCTTCACGATGCCGGTAACGATGAACCTGTATCCGGACCGCCTCGGCAAGCGCTTCCGCGAAACCGCGCCGACGCCGGGCACCCTGGCGGGTCAAAGCCTGCTGCAACAGCTCGTCAAGCATGGCCTGCGCGGCCAGTTGCGCACCGGCAACCTGATTACGAGCCAGTTGTACGTGGCGCTCGATATCTTCCCGAAAGCGCCGCCGGCTACGGTTGACGTAACGGGCGATCCGCTCGAGTTGCCGACCATTCCGAACTCGCTCGACGAACTGCAGGTGCAGGTTGCCGACATTGCGAAGAAGCTCGACAAGGTGCCGTTCGATCAGATCGGGACGAACCTGAACAGCGCATTGAAGAATGCCGACCAGCTGTTCACGCGACTCGACAAGGAAGTCGTTCCGGAGGCGCGCGATACCCTGGCCGCGGCGAAGCAGACCTTCGGTTCGGCCGAGGCGACGTTGCAACAGGACTCGCCGTTGCAGTCGGATGTTCATCAGGCGTTGCAGGAACTGACACGCACGCTGCAGTCGCTGAATGCGCTGTCGGATTATCTGGAGCGTCATCCGGAATCGCTGTTGCGCGGTAAAACAGGAGATAAACCATGATGTTTGCCCGGCTCCCCCGCCCGCCGCGCGGGTTCTTGCGCGGTGCTGCCTGTGTTGGCGCTCTGGCTGGACTGCTGGCGATGGCGGCATGTTCGTCGCCGAGCAGCCGCTTTTATACGCTCGGCGCGGATGGTGCACCTGCCGGCTCAGCGGCGCCGGTTAGCGCCCGGACGACGGCCGCGCCGGCGTGGCTGATCGAAGTCGCGCCGATCGACGTACCGCCGCAAGTGGCGAAGAATCAGCTTGTCGTGCAGACGGGCCCTACGCAGGTCCAGGTGCTCGAACAGGAGCGTTGGGCTTCGTTGCCGGGCGATGAGATCCGGCGGGCTTTGTCGACCAGTCTCACGCAGCAACTCGGCACGATCGATGTGTACGGCACGGCTTATCCGGATGCGACACCTGTGTATCGGGTCAGCCTGAATGTGCAGCGGTTCGAGTCATGGCCGGGGTCGCATGCATTGATCGATGCGGTCTGGAGTGTGAGGGCTGTACGTAGTACTGCTGTGATGACCTGTCGGAGCGTGGTGAGTGAGCCGGTTAGCGGCGGGTATGACGCTCTTGTTAATGGGCATCGGGTGGCGTTGCAGCAGATTGCTTTGCAGATTGCTTCTGCTGTGCAAGGAATGGCATCTGTTGCTCCGCAAGGGAAGGCTGGGGGGAGTGGGAAAGGGGCTGTTTTTGCCGTGCCGGCGTGTCCTTCTGCTGTTGTGGTTGGGGCTGCCTCTGCCGGTAGTTAATGGCTTTTTTTTGCCTTTGCGGCGCTTTGTCTGTTTGCTTATGGTGTTGGCCTTTCCTTGAATTGTTATTGGTCTATTAGCGTTCGCCCCTGTGCGGGGCAGGCACTTACTTTCTTTGCCGCCGC
>NZ_JAQQET010000038.1:0-94983 GCF_046026855.1 Paraburkholderia sediminicola
ACCGCTAGTTCTTAAGCGGGTCCCCCGCACAGTTGCGGTAGTGGAGCATCTGGAATCTGTGCTCTCGCACACTCCGCCTCGGTGACAAGGCCGTCATACTTCCGGCGGCGCTGCGCGCGCCGACGCGGTACTTCGTTAAACCGCTAGCCGTTTCGTATGCAGCGGTAATTCACATTAGCGCCTGTTGTGTTGAATGCGCGTGGCACCTCAAAAACCGACTTGCCGTTTTCAGCTCCCAGCCGTATTTCGTCTGCCACCAGCCGTTTTCGCACGCAGCAGTAATTCACAATGCCGTCTGTCGTACTGAAAGCATGCGACACTTCAAAGCCGCTTGCCGCTTGCCGCTTGCCGCTTGCCGCTTGCCGCTTGCCGCTTGCCGCTTGCCGCTTTCAGCGTCCAGCCGCTAGCTATGTCTGGGGTCGTTCGCATTCGTCGAGGCGAAGCTGATGGCGCTCACTGCTCAACCGAACGGCGGTTTCCCTGGCAGACTCGTGGCGATGCACGAAGTACGGACCGGGAAGCGTGATGCCGGGCGCGCACATATATTTACCATCGGTGTTGAGAAGTACCGTTACGGCGCGCGTAGCGCCGCCGGAAGTATGACGGCCTTGTCGCTAAGGCGGAATGTGCGAGAGCACAGATTCCAGATGTACCACTATCCCCTCCAAGCCAGGGGACCCGCTTAAGAGCTAGCGGTTTGAGCTGCTTTCTTTTGCCTACTTTTCTTTGCAGCAGGCAAAGAAAAGTAGGTGCCTGCCCCGCACAGGGGCGATGCTAATAAACCACTAAGAATTCAAGGAAAGGCCAAAGCAGCCAGTTCAAGGAAAGGCCACCACCGCAGTTGCACAGCAAGAAAACAAGAAAAGACAAACACCAAAATCAAACCTGCCGAAGGCAATACTCCGCCACTGCATCCAACACAGCTTCATCCTCGCCGACTGCCGTAGCGCACTTGATCTCCACACCCGGATACAACCCACGACATCGCTCGATCACATCCGGCAGATCCTTCCGAACATGCCCGCCTTGCCCAAAAAAAACAGGCACAACAGTCACAACAGAACACCCGTCGGAGACAAGAGCACCCACAGCGGTAGGTAGATCCGGCTCCATCAACTCAAGAAAAGCCAGCAAAACCGACCCAGTGCCAGCATCAGAACCACGGGCAGCCCGCAACTTATCGGCAAGCCTCTCAAACGGCTCGCGCCATCGCACGTCTCTCGCGCCGTGCCCGAACAGCACCAACCCATGCGTAGCCATGGCAACGGCTCCTAATGGCGATCAACCCACTTCAATCCGACCAGCCCGAGCACGAGATAAACGAGCCCAGGCGTAGCCGCAGTCAACGGCGCGGGCCACGTATTCAACGTGCCAATATGCGAGAACAGCGTGTTGAACAGCTGGAAACTCATCCCCAGCATAATCCCGCCGAAAACCTTCACACCCACCACACCGGCGCGCGTATGCAGATACGCAAACGGCAGCGACAGCACCAGCATCACGAACACCGCGAATGGATACAGCAGCTTGCGCCACAGCGCGATTTCATACCGCTGCGTGTCCTGATGATTCTCGGTCAAATGCTGGATGTAGCGGAACAGGTTGAACATCGACATCCGATCCGGCGACACCAGCAGCACCGACAGGATCTGCGGCGTCAATTCCGAGCGCAGCGAATACTCAGGCAACGCCACCTGCGTCGCGCGGTACACTGGATTCAAGGCGTCGGTCGGCGTGCCCGGAGGAGGGGGGACGTCGATCAATTGCGTATCGGTCACGTCGGTCAGTTGCCAATGCCCCGGCGGCTGATACCTGCCGCTCTTCGCAATCCGCACATTCGAGAGGCGGAACTTCGAATCGAATTCGTAAATCCGCACGTTGCTGATCGTAGCGTCCGGCTTCAATTCGCCGACGTTCACGAAACGCGTGACCTGCTCGCCGTCCGCGCGCGCGGTGAGCGTGTCCTTCACCCACACACCCGACTCGAAGTTGGTCGATACCGACGACCCCAGTGCTTCGAGCCGCACGCGTTCCGACAACTGATCCGTGTACGGACCGACTACTTCGCCGATGATGTAAGTCAGGAACACCAGCGGAATGCCGATCTTCATGAGCGAGCGCAGCGCCTGATTGGTGGCGAGGCCGGACACGCGGAAAATCGTGTACTCGGAGTTCGCCGCCATTTGCGCGAACACGTAGATCGCGCTGATCAACGCGGCGACAGGAATGATTTCGTAAAAGCGCGACGGCGTTTGCAAAGCGACCCGCAGCACCGCGTACTGGAATTTGTAATTGCCGTGGCCGACGGAGTTCAGTTCGTTGATCAGGTCGAAGAAGAAGAACAGACCTGAAAACGCGAACAGAATAAAGACGAACGTGAGGTAGATCTGACGCGCGAAGTACCTTTCATAGATCCGCATCGGTCAGGCCCCCTTCGCACGGCCGAACATCGCCCGCGTGAATAGCGGCCGGTTGCGCACGCGCAGCCAGAAGATGAATGCGACGATCGCCGCCACGATGATATGCAGGCCCACCAGTCCAACTCCGAACGACATCTTGCCTTGCTCGATCCACGACTGGATCACGTTTAACAGATTCGAATACGTCAGATAAATCAGAACAGCCATCACCAGATTGATCGTGCGGCTGCGCCGCGGGTTCTGGTGCGCGAGCGGGATCGCCAGCAGCATCAGGTTGATCGCAATCAGCGGCAGGCCCGCGCGCCACGCGAATTCGGCGAGGTTGTCCTTGGTCGGGTTGCGCAGCAGCGTGAGCGTAGGCAAGCCGGTGGTAGTCGGCGTGTTGATGACCGGCTGGCTCTGGATCTTCACGCCGTAGCGTTCGAATTCCATGATGCGGAAATCGGGGTGCCCCGGTTCGCCGTCATAACGGCGGCCGTTTTCCAGCACGACGAAGCGGTCGCCGTTCTTGTGTGTTTCGGTGTGGCCGGTTTTCGACACGACCACGTTGACCTTACCGTTTTCCGTGCTGGTCACGAACACGTTCTCGACGCGCGCCTGGTCGGGCGACATCTTCTCGATGAAGAACACGCGGTGGCTGGTCGCCGACTCGCGGAATTGACCCGGGGCGAGCAGCGAGACTTCGTCGCGCTGCTGGAAGCGCGCGCGGATCAGCTTGCTCTGCTGGTTCGACCACGGCCAGCCGACGAACACGAAGAACATGATGAGAATGATGATCGGCGTGGCGAAAATACCGATTGGCTTGATGAAGCGGGTCAAACTGACACCCGAGGCGAGCCAGACGACCATTTCGGAGTCTTTGTACCAGCGGGTCAGGACGAACAGAATCGACACGAACAGGGTCGCGACGAGCATGATGGCCAGGTAGCCGATCACGGTCAGGCCGATCAGGACCAGCACGTCGCGCGGGTCGATCTCGCCCGAAGCCGCGAAGCCGACGATGCGGATCATCATCGTCGTCAGCACGAGCGTGAGGAGAACCATGAACACGGCACCAGCCGTATACGCGAGTTCGCGCTGGAGGGAGCGTTCGAAGATCATTATTGATGATGAGAGGGGGCGCTCTCAGTGACGCACGGATTGGTTCCCGTCACGTCTCCGGTGCAGCCGCCGCGGGAAAAATAGCGGATAATTGCGGCTTTCATCCTAAGCCCAGATTTTATCCGAGGACAAGCGCGATGGACTTTAGCATAAAAGCCTGTGATTGGACCAAAGGCTCGTCAAACGGTTTCCTGACCGGGAAATCGGATTGCATCGTAATCGGCGTGTTCGAGTCGCAAACGCTCTCGGGCGCTGCGCTGGAGATCGACGCGGCCACCAAGGGCCTGCTGACCCGCATCATCAAGGCCGGCGACATGGACGGCAAGGCCGGCGCCACGCTGTTCCTGCACGAAGTCTCGGGCATCGGCGCGTCACGCGTGCTGCTGGTCGGCCTCGGCAAGCAGGATGCTTTCAGCCAGAAAGCCTACGGCGAAGCCGTGCGGGCCGCCTGGCGCGCATTGCTCCCCACCAAGATCGTCCAGGTCACCTTCACGCTCGCCCAACTGCCAATCCTCGAACGTTCGGCCGATTGGGGCGTGCGCGCCGCGATCATCGCGCTGCGCGAGTTGACCTACAAGTTCACGCAGATGAAGAGCAAGCCGGACAACTCGACGCGTGCGTTGAAGCGCATCGTCTTCAGCGTCAATACCGGCGACGAGAAGGCCGCCAAGCTTGCCGCGAAGCAGGGCGCCGCACTTGCCAACGGCATGGACCTGACGCGCGACCTCGGCAACCTGCCGAGCAACGTCTGCACGCCGACCTACCTCGCCAACACGGCCAGGAAGCTCGCCAAAGACTGGAAGCTGAAGGTCGAAGTGCTCGGCGAAAAGCAGTGCGAAGCGCTGAAGATGGGCTCGTTCCTGTCGGTCACGGCCGGCTCGGTCGAACCGGCTCAGTTCATCGTGCTGCAGTATCAGGGCGGGGCCGCGAAAGCCGCGCCGGTGGTGCTGGTCGGCAAGGGCGTCACGTTCGACACCGGCGGCATTTCGCTGAAACCGGGCGAAGGCATGGACGAGATGAAGTACGACATGTGCGGCGCCGGTTCGGTGCTGGGCACGTTGCGCGCCGTCGCCGAAATGGGCTTGAAAATCAACGTGGTCGGCATCATCCCGGCGGTGGAGAACATGCCGTCGGCCACCGCCACCAAGCCGGGCGACATCGTCACCAGCATGAAGGGCCTGACGATCGAAGTGCTGAACACGGACGCCGAAGGCCGGCTGATCCTGTGCGACGCGCTCACCTACGCCGAGCGCTTCAAGCCGGCAGCGGTGATCGACATCGCCACGCTGACGGGCGCTTGCATCATCGCGCTGGGTCATCACAACAGCGGCCTGTTCTCGAAAGACGACGCGCTGGCGGGCGAACTGCTCGATGCATCGCGTGAAGCTTCCGACCCGGCCTGGCGCCTGCCGCTCGACGACGAGTATCAGGATCAGCTCAAGTCGAATTTCGCGGACCTGGCGAACATCGGCGGGCGTCCGGCGGGCAGCGTGACGGCGGCGTGCTTCCTGTCGCGCTTCACCGAAGCGTACCCGTGGGCGCATCTGGACATCGCCGGCACCGCGTGGAAGAGCGGCGCGGCGAAGGGCGCTACCGGCCGTCCGGTGCCCTTGCTCGCGCAGTTCCTTATCGATAGGGCCGCGGACGGTCGCGCTGCACAATGACGCGTTGCAGTAAGGTTGCAGGCATTGTTGTAGACGCAAAGCGGAGCCGCCGATGACGAGAATCGATTTTCACTCGAACGTCGGCGATTCGCTGCTGTATGCGTGCCGCCTGATCCGCAAGGCGTATCAGGCGGGCCAGCCGACCATCGTGCTGGCCGAGCCCGAGCGCCTGCGGGCTTTCGACGAACAGTTGTGGACGTTCTCGCCACTCGACTTCGTGCCGCACTGCATGGCGGGCACGAAGCTCGCCTCGCAAACACCGATTGTGCTGGCTTCGAGCCTCGATGATGTGCCGCACCATCAGGTGCTGCTCAATCTCGGCGTCACGGTGCCCGCGCAATTCGCGCGCTTCGAAAGATTGCTGGAAGTGGTCGGTAACGCACACGACGAACTCGCGGCGGGCCGCGAACGCTATCGTTTCTATCGCGATCGCGGCTATCCTTTGAACAACTACAAGCAAGGCAGCTAGGTTTCATTCCGCCCGCGTCGCGTGGTGTTTTGTCGTATGGATTCGACGCGTACGCGGCCTGCTTCAGCTTGGACTCAAACGCGGAGAGTGCACGTGTCCGATCCTAACGACAGTTCGATCCCGGTTCTGCACGAGATTATCGTACCGGGCAATCCTGCTCAGGCGCGCCATGCGCCAGGTAACGCGGCAACGCCGGCTACGCAGCTGGTGTTTGATCCCGAGACTGCGCAAGAACCGGTCTTCGCGCCGGAACCCGGGCACGAGCCTGAGCCGGTGCTTGCGCCAGAACCCGCGCATGCGCGGGAGGAGCCGACGCTCGCGCCGGAGCCTGTGCATGTGGCGGAGCCAGCGCATCCGGAAGAATCCGCGCATCCGAAGAAACGCTCGAGGTCACACCATGCCGCCGATCACCGGCACGGGCATGAATCTGATTTTGCGCCGTCGGCGGGCGTCTTCGATCGGGTTGAACCGCATGCGCCGATCGAGGCGGGCGCGATCGTGCCGCCGGATATCGCTCATGAGGCGCTCGCGCAGCCGCGGCCTAATCTCGATGCGGATGTCATCGCCGAACGTCTGCGTGGACGGTTTGCGGGTTTTCTGACGGGCGAGGGGCGCGGCATCATCGAAGCACGCTGCCGCGACGCGCTGCAGGATCACACTTCATGGCTCGTCAACCAGATCACGCGCGAAGTGGCGCTGGCTCTGGAGACTGAATTGACCGGCTGGGTAAGGGAAGCGGTCGATCAGGAGATCGCGCGGCGCTCGGGCAGCGCTTGATCAGGGAAGAGGGCGCACTTTTATCCGGGCGCTCTCACCACTTTCACCAGGGGCGCGTTCATTTGAGTATTCATTTAAGAAGTATCGTCATTTGAGCGTCATCACCCAGCTCGCCAGCGTAGCCGCCTGATCGGGCGTGAGCTGCGTGTTCGCGGGCATCGGCACCGTGCCCCACACCCCCGTGCTGCCATCCAGAATCTTGCGCTTCAGATAGGTAATGGCGTCTTCGTGGCCGGCGTATTTTTCGGCGACGTCATGCAGCGCCGGTCCCATGAAGGGACGCGTCACCGAGTGGCAGCTCATGCAGTTCTGCTGCTGCGCTAGCGCAAGGCCAACGGAGGCCTCCGCGTGCGCCGCGGGACTGCTGACGCTTAATGTAGCGCTCAGCACACCGGCCGCTGCAAGCGCTGCGTACGACATTGATTTCATTCTGGTCTCCGTCGGTGCAGGTGCCCGACTCGTGGTGCACGCATTATAAAAGGAAAGGGGCGCACGGTTTCCCGTGCGCCCCTTTGCGCTTTTACGTAGCTTATGTGGCTTTGAGCCGCGCGCGTGGTTCGTCCGGGGAACCCGGGCGAATCGGCCGCTTAATGCGTGCTTAGCCCGTCACTGCGCCCTTGTTGGCCGGTAGTGCCAACGCGGAGTATTTCGCCAGCACGCCATGCGTGTAACGCGGCTTCGGTTGCTGCCATGCAGCGCGGCGGCGTTGCAATTCGGCGTCGTCGATGTTCAGTTGCAGGAGCAGCTTGTGTGCGTCGATCGTGATCGAGTCGCCTTCCTGGACGAACGCGATCGTACCGCCCACGAATGCTTCCGGTGCGACGTGGCCGACCACCATGCCCCACGTGCCGCCCGAGAAACGGCCGTCGGTGATAAGGCCGACGCTTTCGCCGAGCCCCTTGCCGATGATCGCCGACGTCGGCGCGAGCATTTCCGGCATGCCGGGGCCGCCCTTCGGGCCGAGGTAACGCAGCACGACCACGTCGCCGGCGACGATCCTGTCGGCCAGAATCGCTTCCAGCGCGCTTTGCTCGTCGTCGAACACGCGGGCCGGGCCGGTGATGACCGGGTTCTTCAGGCCGGTGATCTTGGCGACGGCGCCGTCAACGGCCAGGTTGCCCTTAAGGATGGCGAGGTGGCCTTCCTTGTACAGCGCCTGTTCGATCGGAAAAATCACCTGCTGATCGGCGCGCGGCTTGCTCGGCACGTCCTTCAGTTCTTCAGCGATCGTCTTGCCGGTGATCGTGATGCAATCGCCGTGCAATAGACCTGCGTCGAGCAGAATCTTCATGACTTGCGGAATGCCGCCGGCCTTATGCAGATCGGTTGCCACGAACTGGCCCGACGGCTTCAGGTTACAGATCACTGGCACTTTCTTGCGCATACGCTCGAAGTCTTCGATGGTCCATTCCACTTCAGCCGCGTGCGCGATGGCGAGAAAGTGCAGCACCGCGTTGGTCGAGCCGCCCGTCGCCATCAGGACGGCTACGGCGTTTTCGATCGACTTCTTCGTGACGATGTCGCGCGGTTTCAGATCCTTCTTGACCGCTTCGACCAGCACGCGTGCCGATTCGGCGGCCGAGTCGACCTTTTCCTGGTCCGGATTGGCCATCGTCGACGAATACAGCAGCGACATGCCCAGCGCTTCGAACGACGAGCTCATCGTGTTGGCGGTGTACATGCCACCGCATGAACCCGTGGACGGGCACGCGTTCTTTTCGACCCCTTCAAAATCTTCCTGCGACATCCGGCCGGCCGTGAATTCGCCCACTGCTTCGAACGACGACACGATGGTCAGGTCGGTGCCCTTCCAGTTGCCCGGGCGGATCGTGCCGCCGTACACGTAGATGCTCGGCACGTTGGTGCGCAACATACCGATCATGCCGCCTGGCATGTTCTTATCGCAGCCGCCGATCACGACCACGCCGTCCATCCACTGACCTTGCACGCAGGTCTCGATACAGTCGGCGATGACTTCGCGCGACACCAGCGAATACTTCATGCCTTCGGTGCCCATCGACATGCCGTCCGAAATCGTCGGCGTGCCGAAGATCTGCGGATTCGCGTCGGCGCCCTTGACCGCGGCAACGGCCGCGTCGGCCAGACGCTGCAGGCCGGCGTTACACGGCGTGATGGTCGAGTGGCCGTTGGCGATGCCGATCATCGGCTTGTCGAAGTCGGCCTTTTCGTAGCCGAGTGCGTAGTACATCGAGCGGTTCGGTGAACGCGCCACGCCTTGCGTGATGTTCTTCGAACGACGGTTGTATGCCATGGGGGACTCCAATCTGTTTTGTTTTGATCCGTGCTGCGTGTTTGCCGCCCAGTTGGTGCGGCAGGCGCTATGCCGACGCCGCCAATGCGCTTGCCGGCAGGTACGACGGCGCTTCAGTCCAGTTTAGTTCCGACGCGTCGCGCAAGGATGCAGTTTTGCCAGGCGTGTGTCCAATATATTATTCAGGCTCGATTAGGTCGTAAAATGTATTAATCATGTTGCCCGCTATCCCTGATCTGCGCCAGTTGCGCTATTTCGTGACCGTCGCCGAAGAAAAGCACTTCGGACGAGCGGCCGCACGCCTTTCCATGACGCAGCCCCCGTTGTCGCAAGCGATTCGCGCACTGGAGGGGACGCTTGGTGTGGCGCTGTTCGCGCGGACCAAGCGTTCGGTGGAGCTCACTCCGGTGGGCGCCGACCTGCTGCCGGAAGTGCAGCGCCTGCTGTCGAGTGCCGAGGGGCTGCGGCCGCTGGCGCAGAGCCTCGCGCGAGGCGAGGCGGGAGCGCTGTCGCTGGCGTTTGTCTCCACGGCCGATTACGGCTTGCTGCCGTTGCTGCTGCGTGATTTCGGCGCGCGGCATCCACGGGTGCGCCTCGAATTGACGGAAGCCACCAGCGATGTGCAGGTGGAAGAACTCGTGGCCGGGCGTATCGACGCGGGCCTCGTGATCGCCCCGCTGCCGTCGCGCCATGCCACCCAGCTCTCGTGGTTGCCGATCGCCCGCGAGCCGCTGGTGATCGCGATGTCGACGGAAACGGCGGCGCGCGCAGGCAGCGCCGTCGGGTCCGACGGCGACCCGCGCGCCGAGTGGCTGGACACACCGATTAGCCTGCGCGACGTCGCCGACGAACCGCTCGTGATCTTCCCAAGACGTTTGGCGCCGGGCTTTTATGACATCATTATGGATTGCTACGGCGTGGCGGGCCTCGTACCCCGGGTCGGCCAGGAGGCGATCCAGATGCAGACGATCGTGAGCCTCGTGTCGGCCAGCATGGGCGTCGCACTGGTGCCGCAATCGTTGCGTAACTTGCGCCGCACTGGCGTCGTGTACCGGGCGTTCGCCGAATCGGTGCCGGCGATCGAGACGGGGCTGGTCTGGCGCACGGCGGAGGTGGGTCCGGTGTTGGCCGGGTTCATCGAAATCGTGCGAGCACATGCGGCCACCGTTGAGGCGCAGGTTGCGGCGCCTCGCGATTAGGCTCGATGCTGCCGCGAACGCATTGCAAACCGAACCGTCCAACGCATGCGCCGCATGGTGTGCAAACCGCTGGCTGCTGCTTGAAAATCGACTAGAAATCCGCTTCTGAACCTGAACTGCCCATAACAACACGATGCTCATTCACCCGAATTTCGACCCCGTTGCCATTCATCTGGGGCCGCTTGCTGTGCGCTGGTATGGACTGATGTACCTCGTCGCGTTCATCGCGGCGATCGTCGTCGGACGGCTGCGGCTGCGTTTGCCGTACGTCGCCGCGCAAGGCTGGACCGCCAGGGACATCGACGACATGCTGTTCTACGGCGTGCTCGGTACGATTTTCGGCGGCCGGCTCGGCTACGTGCTGTTCTACAAGGCGAGCTTTTACTTCACGCATCCGCTCGACATCTTCAAGGTGTGGGAAGGCGGCATGTCGTTTCACGGCGGCTTCCTCGGCGTAACGCTGGCGATGGTGCTGTTCGCGTATCAGCGCAAACGCTCGTGGCTGCAGGTCACCGATTTCGTCGCGCCGATGGTGCCGACCGGGCTCGCGGCAGGGCGCCTCGGCAACTTCATCAACGGCGAGTTGTGGGGGCGTGTGACCGATCCGTCGGCACCGTGGGCGATGCTCTTTCCCGGCGCCGCACCGGACGACGCCACCTGGCTCACCACGCATCCGCAACTGGCCGCCCAATGGCATCTGAACGAAGTGTTCGCGCAATATCACATGCTGCCGCGGCATCCGTCGGAGTTGTATGAGATTGCGCTCGAAGGCGTGGCGCTGTTCTTCGTGCTGTTCTTCTTCTCGCGCAAACCGAAGCCGCTGGGCGCGATTTCCGCGGTGTTCCTGATCGGCTACGGTCTCGCACGCTTCACGGTGGAATTCGCGCGTGAGCCGGATGATTTCCTTGGCTTGCTCGCAATGGGGCTTTCGATGGGCCAATGGCTCTCGCTGCCAATGATCCTGGTTGGCATCGGGATACTGGTGTGGTCCTATCGCCGTGCGCGGCGTCAACCGGCGCAAGCGGTCGGCGCGAACTGATCGCTACGTTTTATCGTAGTGAACACCCAATGTAAAAAGCCACGGCATGCCGTGGCTTTTTACTCTGCTGCCTCACAGCAGTGCGTCAAGCGTAAAACGCGTTACTTCATCTGCACCGAGCCAGACACGTTGACCGTCACAGTCGACGTGCCGCCTTCGAGCGGCACGGGCGCGGATGCCTTCGCATCGGCGCCCATGGCGCGTGCGCTCATCATCATCATCGGACGCGGCATGACGCCGTTGTGCCCGACGTTGACTTCACGAATCGAATAGCTGCTGTAGCCGAACGCCTGCGCCGACGAAGCCGCCTGCTCGCGGAACGACCTGATGGCTTCGCCGGTGAGCTTCTGCTCAGCAGCACGCTGCGCTTCAGGCGACAGCGAGAACTGCACATTGCCGACCTGCATGATCGATGCCATCTGGCCTGCGAGTTTCGACGCTGCGGCGAAGTCGTGCGATTCGAGCACAACTTCGGTACGGCCGCGCCATGCGGAAATGCGGCCGTCACGATCGGTGGACGGGTAGATCGAGAAGGAACCGGTGCGGGCCGTTACGCCGTTCACGCCCTTGGCTTTTTGCAGCGCCGCATCGGCGCGCTGATTCAGCGTGGAGGTAAGCGCGGACGGATCGCTCGCTTCCTGTTCGTAGAACAGCGTGATATCGACGACGTCTTGCGGCACTTCCGTGCTTGCCTGCGCATTCAGCGACAGCACGCCCGCGGGCTGATACTGCGTCACGCCTTGCGCGCGGGCCATGGCCGGCGTTAGCGCGAGCGCTGCCGGAGCGGCGCATACGAGAGCGAGAGCGAGTGCACGTGCGGTGTTTTTCGTCATTCTTGGACTCCTTGCTTGAACAGGTTTGTGCACGATTGGAGCGAGCGCCGTGCAATGGCACGACGTTTGCGAGTCCGTTAGGCGCTTGTAACCTGGGCTTGGTTCCCTAATTTGACGTTTGCTTCAACGTTTGACTTCATCCGCGCGCAGATTTGCACATGATTGCAGCAGCGGCGGGCCGCATGTGCGTATGCAGCGTCAAACAAGATGCCTGGTGATGAAGCGCCATTCGGTTTCGGTCACCGGCGTGATCGACAGGCGGTTGCCTCTGGCGAGCACGCGCATGTCCTTCAATTCCTCATGCTCGCGCAATGCGGAAAGCGGAATCAACGGGATTTTCTTCTTGAACACCACATCGACGAGCAGCCAGCGCGGCGTTTCCTGCGACGACTTCGGGTCGTAGTAGGGGCTCTTCTTATCGAATTGAGTGGGGTCCGGATAGGCGGTGGACGACACCTCCGCGAGTCCCGCAATGCCCGGCTCAGGGCAACTCGAGTGATAGAACAGCACAGCGTCGCCGACCTGCATCATGTCGCGCATGAAGTTGCGCGCCTGATAGTTGCGCACGCCGGTCCACGGCAACGTGTGTTGCGGTGCCTGGGCGAGATGGTCGATGCTTGCTTCGTCCGGTTCGGACTTCATTAGCCAGTAGCGCATGAATCGAATTGAACGTTAAAGGTTTGAGAATACAGAAGAAAAACCGAGACCCAAAGAAAAACGGCACCGGACCGAAGTCCGATGCCGTTTTGAATAAGGTCCCCGCCTTAGCCGCTAGGCCGGCATCCTGAACCGGGGGTTCAGAATTGGTCGCAGTTAGCAGCACTTCGGGTACATCAGACAGAGTGACGCGCACACCCGTGCTACAAATTTCCACAACCGTGCACATGGCATTGGTTCAAGGAATATATGACCTTGGCGAACCAGGCAGGGAGGTCAAACCGATTGAACTCAATTGTTTGCGTGAGTTTTTGCTCATGCATTCCGCTTGAATTCGCAGCCGATCTCAGGACCGGCCACTTGAAATTGTTCGAGACTGCTGGGTGCTTACTGCATGCTGTACTGCTGAATCACCGTACCCAGTTGTTCGTTCATTTGATGCATTGTACGCCGGATTTCTTCGGCGGGAAATGCTTCTCCGTGTCGCACGCTCGTTTGCAGCTTAAGCAGTTCCGATGCCAGCGACAGCGCAGCCATGACGGCAATGCGATCCGTGCCGCGCACGTTGCTGTTGTTGCGGATCTTCGACATCTCGGCGTCGACGCGTGCAACCGCTTCAAGCAGCGCGCCTTCTGTTTCCGGCGAGCAGGCGAGCCGATAAGGCACGCCGAGAATCGATACTTCGATCTGCTTGGTGGTCATGCATTTTCTCCATGGCGGGTGGCGTCGCTCTCCGCTTCGACCTCATGCGGCGCGGCGGCCTCGAGCAGATCGAGCTGATTGTCCGGCTCGCTTTGCGCACGAGCCCGCGGCAGCTTTTCGAGGATCGCATTCAGGCGTACCTGGGCGTCGTCGATCTTTGCCGACAGCGCGTCGCGTTCCGCTTGCAGCGTATCGCGCTCCTCGCGCATCAACGCGAGTTCAGTGCGCGTGGCCTCAGCTTCGGCACGCGTTTGGGCGAGCTGATCTTCGAGCGCGAGCCGCGCTTCATTGTGGCGTTGGCTGATCGTGATCAGCTTGCCGATATTCTGTGAAAGTGTTTCGAGTTCGGTGAGCATCTGCTGCGTCCTCTAAAGACATCGCATTTTAGCGCGGAATGTCGCAGGTTCCGACAATTGTCTCGTTTCGAGACGTAACAACATCGCTTTGTGCAGGCTTTTATCGACCATATGATGAAAAACGACTCGTGCATCGGACAATAACCTGCACATAACAGAACAGATTGCGCACGGATTAACCATTCTTGACGGACTGGAGGACCGCTCCTAAACTGGCCGCACTTTGGTGCCCGCGCGTGCTTTTCCATAGTGCGCGCAGTTAAACGGGAAGCAGGGTGCGCCGTTCGCCAGAACGCGCAAACCTGCGCTGCCCCCGCAACGGTAAGCGACCGCATACGTCATGCAGGTTGATCCTGATCGCGTGTTTGAAGCTGAACACGCGAGTGTGCCACTGCGCGTCACGCGTGGGAAGGCGGGATCGATGTGTCGCTAGCCCGGATACCGGCCAGAGGGAGAGGATCGCCCCCACGCAAACGTAAAACAGCGCGGGCGCCTCGTTACGCATCGGCCCGCGGGGAAGCGGGCCGCGCACGCTATCAACAGGAATGCCACCCCATGCTGTCCCCTATCGCTCGCGCGGCGTTGCTCGCCTTTGCGAGCCTGCCGCTCGTCGTGCATGCTCAAGCTGCGTCTTCTCCGTCGCCGTCTTCATCTTCTTCTGCCGATTCGGGGGCTGCCGGTTCGTCTCCCGCGGTGTTGTCGCCCGTTGTCGTAACCGCGGAGCGTGGACCGCAACCGCTCGCCGATGCGATCCCGCAGACCACGCTGTTCGATCAGCAGGACGTCGCCGATACGACCGCAACCGATTTGCCCGGTCTGCTGCAACTCGCCCCCGGTGCGCAAATCTCGCGCACTGGGGGCCCGGGTTCCACCGCGAGCCTGTTTCTGCGCGGCGCATCGTCGACGCAATCGCTGTTGCTGATCGACGGCGTACGGGTCGATTCGGTGAGTCTTGGCGCGCCGCAACTCGCGCAGATTCCGCTCGACCAGATCGATCACGTCGAAGTCGTGAACGGCAACGTGTCCGCGCTCTACGGCTCCGGCGCGATCGGCGGTGTGGTACAGGTATTCACGAAAGACGGCGGCGATCATCCGCCGCGCTTTAATTTTTCGGTGGGCTACGGCAGCTATCACACGCAGACGCAGCAGGTGGGCGTGAACGGCGCGCTGGATAAAGACGGCAACACGACCTTCAGCATCTCGCTTGCGCGCTCGAAAGACGACGGCTTCTCCTCGCTCAATCCGGCACAGGCGCCCAATGCAAATCCGAATGCGAACGGCTATCTGAACGAAAGCATCTCGGCTTCGCTGCGCCACAAGTTCAACGACAAATGGGACGCGGGCGTCACCTATCTCCAGTCGAACGGCAATAACAGCTACGACAACGCGTACGGCGTGCCGACCGATCTGAACAATCTGTATAGCAAAGTGCGCCAGGTGTCGGTGTTCGCGAACGGCAAGCTGACCGATTGGTGGACCACGCACTTCGTCGTTTCCGAAGGCGACGACCGCAGCGTGTCGAATACCAATGGCATCTACAACGGCCGCTTCGATACCGACAATCGCCAGTACACGTGGCAAAACGATTTCGCGCTCGCCGCGCAACAGAAACTGCAGGTCGGCTACGAGCATCTCGATCAAAGCCTCGACTCGGATACGTTTGCGGCGCCCGACCGGCATGTTGATTCGGGTTTTGTCGGCTATACAGGGCGCTTCGGGCGCAACCAGATTCAGGCCAATGTCCGGCACGATCAGTATTCCGATTTCGGCGGGGCGAACAGTTACTATCTCGGCTACGGTTTCGACATCACCGAGCATTGGAAGGCGACTGCAAGCTATTCGGATTCGTTCCGCGCGCCGAGCTTCGACGATCTGTACTATCCGATCAGCGGCAATCCGTCGATCCAGCCGGAGCGCAGCCATTCGATCGAAGCAGCGTTGCAGTACGCGTCGCATGCGCTTGGCGTGATGCGTCTGAGCGCGTTTCAAACGCGTTATTCGAATCTGATCGACTACCAGCAGGTGACGCCCGGCATTTATCTGGCCGAGAACGTCGGCCGTGCGAAGGTGCAGGGGCTCGAAGGGTCGTGGAGCGGCCATGTCGGCAAGACGGATGTGCGCGCGTCGGTGACGCTGCAAAATCCGGTCGACCTCGATAGCGATACCGATCTCGTGCGGCGTGCACGGCGCTTCGCCTCGCTGGCGGTGAACCGCAGCATTGCGGGGTGGCGCGTCGGCGGCGAGTGGATCGTCAGCGGCGCCCGTGAAGATAGCAGCGGCACACTGGGCGGCTACGGTGTGGTGAATCTGTCGGCGCGCTACAACATCACAAAGGCGTGGTACGTCGCCGCGCAAATCCAGAACCTGTTGAACAAGGACTATGAAACGGCCTATTCGTATAATTCGCCGCGGCGCGGTGCGTATGTCACGGTCGGCTGGCAGCAGCAGTGACGGACATCCGTGCGTGAGAAGGCGCTGATGAACCGCAGCTCGAGCCCGATGCCCACGACCACGTTGCACGTCATGAGCGCGAAGCGCGCAGCCGCGATCTGGCTCGCGCTCGCGGGAATCGCACTGGCGGTGCTGATGGCGTCGCTCGCGCTCGGCAGCGTGTCGCTGGCGCCGGCGCGCGTGCTGGCGGCGCTCGTTCCGTCGCACGGGGCGCATATCGAGTCCGCCGATCTTGCCGGTGAGATCGTGCGCAAGCTGCGCTTGCCGCGCGCGGTCGCGGGCTTCGCATGCGGCGCACTGCTTGCGCTGGCGGGTGCGCTGCTGCAAGTGCTGTTGCGCAACCCCTTGGCCGAACCCTACGTGTTAGGCGTGTCGGGCGGCGCGGCGACGTTCGCGCTGGTCGCGATGATCGCCGGTTGCGCGTGGTGGATCGTCGATGCCAGCGCGTTCGCCGGCGCTTTCGTGTCGATCCTGCTGGTGCTTGGCCTTGCGCGCCGCGAGTTGTGGCGCGGCGAGCCGCAAGACACGTCGCCGCGTTTGCTGCTGACCGGCGCGGTGATCGCGGCCGGTTGGGGCGCTGTCATTACCTTGCTGCTCAATCTCGCGCCGGACAATCGTCTGCGTGGCATGCTGTTCTGGCTGACCGGCGATCTGAACGGCGGCGCGATGCCGTGGACGGCGCTCGCCGCGCTCGTCGTCGTGCTGGTGGCAATCGTGCCCGTTGCGCCCCGTCTGAATGTGCTGCTGCGAGGCGACGCCGCCGCGCAGGCGCTGGGCGTCGCGGTGATGCCGCTGCGTTTGCGCGTGTATCTGGTGGCGTCGCTGGCGGCCGCCGCGGCGGTGACCACGGCGGGCACGATCGGTTTTGTCGGTCTGGTGGTGCCGCACATGCTGCGGCTCGCGTTCGGTAACGATCAGCGCATGCTGCTGCCCGCTGCGGCGCTCGGCGGCGGTGTCGCGGTGATGGGCGCGGACCTGATCGCGCGGACCGTGATTGCGCCGGCGCAATTGCCGGTCGGCGTGATCACGTCGATCGTCGGCGTGCCGGTGTTTTTGTGGATGCTGTTGCGCAGGCGCCGATGATGAACGCACACAACGCCCCGCATTCGGCGCTCAGCGCGCAACGTCTGACCTTGCGTGCGGGCATGCGCACCTTGCTCGACGCGTTCACGCATACGTTCTACGCAGGCGAGATCTGGTGTGTCGCCGGGCCCAACGGAGCGGGCAAGACGACCTTGCTATCCACGCTGGCCGGTCTGGCGCAACCCGCAGCGGGTCATGTCGAACTCGACGGCGTGCGTCTCGCCGACTGGCCGCCGTTGCCGCTCGCGCAGCGTCGCGCGCTGATGCCGCAAAGTGCCGCGGATGCGTTCAGCGCGAGCGTGCTCGATATCGTGATGCTGAACCGCTTTCCGCATCTGACCGGCTGGGGTTGGGAGGGCGAGGGCGATCGTGCAGCCGCGCACGCTGCATTGGACGCATTGGGTCTTGCCGCATTCGCTGCGCGCGACGTGCTGTCGCTTTCGGGCGGCGAACGGCAACGCGTCGCGCTGGCGGCGGTGTTGTGCCAGGAGGCGCCGTTGTTGCTGCTCGACGAACCGCTTTCGCATCTGGACTTGCACCACCAGATTGACTGTCTCGAAGCCCTGAGCGCCTGGACGCACGAGCCTCGGCGTACAGTGGTGTTTTCGTGTCACGACCTGAACCTCGCGCGCCGCTTCGCGACGCATGCGCTGCTGCTCGACGGCAACGGCGGCGCGTATGCTGGACCGGTGCGCGACGTGTTGACGCCCACGCTGACGAGCCGCGCGTTCGGCTATCCGCTGATTCTGATTCGCGACGGTGAGCATGAGGCGCTGATTCCCGCGCCGCGCTTGCGTCACGAATCGCCTGCGGGCTATGACACACCGGCAAGCTAACCGCTTCATCAAAACATTCTCTCTTTTAGAAACGTCTATGACTTCTTTGCCAGGTTTGTCGGGATTGACCGAAGTCGAACCGCTCGATCAAACGCTGCGTGCCGAACTGCAACACATCATCGATACCAAGACCAAGCCACCTGGCAGTCTTGGGCGACTCGAAACGCTCGCGCGTCAGATGGGGTTGATCCAGCGGACGACGCACCCCACGGTCGAACGTCCAGCGATGATCGTGTTCGCCGGCGACCACGGTATTGCGCAGGAGGGCGTGAGTCCTTATCCGCAAGCCGTGACCGCGCAAATGGTCGCTAATTTTCTCGCGGGCGGCGCGGCGATCAATGCCTTGAGCCGCGTCTCCGGCGTCGAGCTTGAAGTGGTCAACTCGGGCATTGCGACGCCGTTGCCGTCGACTGAAGGTCTCATCGACATTCCGGTTGCCGCCGGTACGCGCAACTTCGCACACGAACCCGCGATGACGCACGAACAGGCGCTTGCCGCGATGCAGGCAGGCGCGGCTCGCGTGCGGTATCACGCGGCGCTCGGCACCAATGTGATTGGCTTCGGCGAGATGGGCATCGCAAATACGTCGTCGGCCGCCTGTCTGATGAGTCGCCTGTGCGGCGTGCCGATCGACGAATGTGTTGGCCGCGGGACCGGTCTCGACAACGCGGGGCTCGCGAAAAAGCGCAACGTACTCGCATCGGCGCTCACGCATCACGCCGTTTTCAACGATCCGCTCAACGTGCTCGCCACGTTCGGCGGCTTCGAAATTGCGATGATGACGGGCGCGTATCTTGCTGCCGCGCAAGCCCGTATGACAATCCTGGTCGACGGTTTCATCGGGACCTCGGCATTGCTGGTGGCCGACGCCTTCGCGCCGAAGGTGCGCGAATATTGCGTGTTCGCGCATGCGTCGAACGAGGCGGGGCATCGGCGCATGCTCGATCATTTCGGCGCGCTGCCGTTGCTCTCGCTCGATATGCGCCTCGGCGAAGGCACCGGCGCGGTGCTCGCGGTGCCGCTGCTGCGCGCGGCGGTGGCGTTCGTCAACGAAATGGCGAGCTTCGAATCGGCCGGCGTCGCGAATCGTGATGTGTGATCTGTCAAAGGCGCTGTCATGCAAAGTGCCGCCCTATAGAAGCATGCGCCTTGCTTGCTCATGAACCCGCTCGCTGAACTACGCTATTTCTTCACGGCGCTTGGCTATTTCACGCGCGTGCCGGTGCCGCGTTGGGTCGGCTTTGAGCCGCACTATCTGAATGCGGCGGCGCGCTATTTTCCGCTCGTCGGCCTATTGATCGGCGGGTTGAGCGCGCTGGTTTATCTCGCGGCGTTGCACGTCTTTCCAGCGGGCGTGGCGGTGTTGCTGTCAATGGCTGTGTCGCTTCTCGTGACCGGCGCGTTTCACGAGGACGGCCTCGCCGATTGCGTCGATGCGTTCGGTGGCGCCTATACGCGCGACGACGTGTTGCGCATCATGCATGATTCGCGCATCGGTGCTTTTGGCGCCATCGCGCTCGTGGTCGCACTCGCATTGAAGTGGCAAACGCTCGCCGCGTTACCGCCCGTGCGCGCCGCAAGTCTGATGATTGCTGCGCATGCGGCGAGCCGCGTGTTTGCAATCAGCTATCTGGCCACACTCGACTATGTGCGTGCCGAAGGCAAAGCCAAACCGGTTGCGCAGCGCTTGAGCGGTCCCGCGTTGCTCTGCGCGGCAGCGTTCGGTTTGCCATGGTTGTTCTGGCCGAACTGGTTCGATTCGCCGAATTGGCGCTTCGCTTGTGTGACGCTCGCCGTACTGGTCGCACTGCGTTTTGCATTGGGCCGCTATTTCGTCAGGCGCATCGGTGGCTACACCGGTGACTGCCTCGGCTTCGCGCAACAGATCTTTGAACTGAGCATCTACCTCGTGGGGCTCGCATGGATATCGTCCTGATTCGTCATCCTGCCGTCGCGCTCGATTCGGGTGTGTGCTACGGCCACAGCGACGTGGCGCTTGCCGAGGACGTCGAAATATCCGCGAGTGTCCTTGCACTGAAACTTGCGACCTTGCAGGTGCCGCCGCCGCGTGTGCTGATGTCGAGCCCGCTGACGCGTTGCGCGACGCTGGCAGCGGTCATGGCGAACGATTTTGGTTGCGCGCTCAGTCATGACGATCGTCTGAAGGAGATGGACTTTGGCGATTGGGAGCAGCAGCGCTGGGATGCGATCGATCGCGGCTTGCTCGATGATTGGGCGGCTAACTTCGAGCACGCGCGGGCGCATGGCGGCGAGAGCGTCGCGCAATTCGTCGCGCGGGTGCGGGCATGGTTCGACGCGTTCGCGTTGACGCGTGAGCTGTCGCCCGCGTATGTGGTTACGCATGCCGGGGTGATGCGGGTGATCGCGTCGCTGGTGCTGGACGTGCCGCTGGAACGCAGTCTGCGGTGGTCGCTGGAAATGACCGGGGTTGTGTGGTTGCGCAGGGATGAGGCGGCGCAGCAGTGGTCGTTGGTGAGGTGGAATGCGTGAGGGGTAGGGGCGTCACTGTGCGCCGCTCTTCCTCCGCGAGCGCGCCAGCTCCAGGTCTTCGCACATCTGCTTCGCTCCTTGTGCAATACGCGGCGCTGGCCGGTTGATCAGATCGCCGTCGATGGCGAATAGATTGTTGTTCGCCACTGCCGTCAGACTCGGCCATGCGCGCCATGTGCCAAGTTGCGGCAAAGTCGTGTCCGGTTTGGTGGCGCCGGGCGCGGCGGTGACGATCGCTTCCGGATTCGCTGCGAGCACCGCTTCGGTCGAGACGGTCGGCACCAGCGGTTCGAGTTTCGCAAACACGTTGCGGCCGCCGCATAGCGCAATCACGTCGCTCACCATATGTTCGCCGTTGAGCGTCATCAACGGCTGATCCCATACCTGATAGAACACGCTGACAGGCGCACGGCTCGCATACTGCGTGCGCAATCGCGCGATGTCCTGGCGATATGCGGCCGCCGCTGCATCGGCAGTCGGCGAAGTGCCGAGCAATTGCCCGAGCTTTATCAGCGACACGGCAACGTCATCGAGATGATGCGGTTCGCTGAAGAATAGTGGCACATGCATCTCGCGCAGGCGATCAAGTTGGCGCTGCGCATTGCCATGCCGCCAGACGACGATCAGATCGGGCTTCAACGCGACAATCCGTTCGAGGTCGAGCGCCTTGTTGTCGCCGACGCGTGGCAGTTGCTTCGCTTCAGGCGGATAGTCGCTGTAAGACACGGCGCCGACCAGTTTCGCGCCGCCGCCCGCGGCGTAGAGCAATTCGGTGACGTGCGGCGCGAGACTGACGACGCGTTGTGCGGGCGCAGGCAAGGTGACCGTTGCGCCGGTGTCGTCGGTGACAGTGATGGTGGCGTGCGCATGCAGCGTGCTCGCGCAAAGTGCTGCGGCGGTGGCGAAGCGGAGAAGTCGAATCATCGGACAGCCTCGCGCAAACCCGCCTCGAGGCGTGCCCATTCCGCGTCGCTCGCGGGCAGCCCGAAGCGCACACTGCCCGATGCCGCGAAGAGCCGTGTCCACACGCCGCGTTGCGCTAATGCCTCGTGCAGGGCGGCGGCGCGTGCATCGTCGGTCCATGCAAAGAGCGGCGTGCTTCGAGTGGCAAGACCTTGTGCACGCAGGAGATTCGCCAGACGGGCGCTTTCGGCATCGAGCCGCGTACGCATCTGCTGTTGCCACAATTCATCCTCAAATGCGGCTTTGACAGCATGACGAGCCGGACCGCCGACCGTCCACGCCCCAAGCGTACGACGCAATGCGTCGAGCAAAGCCGGCGCACCGAGTACGAAGCCGGCGCGCACGCCGGCAAGTCCAAAGAACTTCCCCGGCGACCGCAACACGACCAGGCCATCGCGATCGGTGCTTGCCGCGAGCGACGCCGAAGGCATCGTATCGGCAAAAGCTTCGTCGACCAGCAGCGTGCCGCCACGCGCGGCGAGTTGCGCATGCCAGTGCAGCAGCTTGCCGGCGCTCAGATGCTCCGCGGTCGGATTGTTCGGATTCACGACGACCACGTGCGTGAGCGTATCGGGCAAGGTGTCCCAGGACACATGCAGTGGCACGAGCTCATGACCGGCCCGCTCGAATGCGGGCGCATATTCGCTGTACGTGAGCGGCGCGATGCCCACCTGGGCGCGAGGCAGCAGTGAGGGCAGCGCGCGAATCGCCGCCTGGCTTCCCGCCACGGGCAGCACGTGCGCGGCATCGGGCGCGCCGTAATAGTGCGCGGCGCAGGCGGCAAAGCCGTCGCCTTCGTCAGGCAGGCGGCGCCAGGCATCGGCTGGAACCGGCGGCACCGGATAGCCATGCGGATTGATACCCGTCGACAGGTCGAGCCATTGCGCGTACGGAATGCCGTAACGCTCGGCCGCTTCGTGCAGATTGCCGCCGTGAACCATGGCGTTGAACGCGGTGCCGGTATCCGCTTTATGACCATCCGTTCGATCAACCATGAAAGGGCACACTCAGCAAAGCCAGCACGATCAGCACCGCCAGCCAGAGAATGACTGTGCGTTCGACCAGCATCAATGCCGCCGTGACATGAGTGGCGTTCGCGGGGTGTCCGAAGCCCAGCGCCGGTCTGTGCTCAAGCTCACCGTGATACACCGCGGGCCCGCCAATCAGTACGTTCAAACTACCCGCGCCCGACGCCATCACCGGCCCGGCGTTCGGACTGTCCCAACGGGGTGCCTGTTCGCGCCAGCAACGTAGCGCGGTGCGTGTGTCGCCGAGCAGGGCGTAGCTCACTGCGGTGAGGCGCGCGGGAATCCAGTTGAGCACATCGTCGATCCGTGCGGCGGCCCAGCCGTAGCGCAAATAGCGCGGCGTGCGATAGCCCCACATGGCGTCGAGCGTGTTGGCCAGACGAAATCCCAGTGCGCCTGGACCGCCTGCAATCGCGAACCAGAACAGTGCGCCGAAAATCGCGTCGTTACCGTTTTCCAGTGCCGATTCGACGGCGGCGCGCGACAGCGCCGCTTCGTCGGCATGAGCGGTTTCGCGCGACACGATGCGCGCGGTCAGGAGGCGTGCTTGCGCCAGGTCGCGTTTCGCCAGTGCCTGTGCGATCGGCGCAATGTGATCGTGCAGACTGCGTGCGCCGAGGGCGAACCAGAGCAACACGACATGCACTGCGCAGGCCGCAAAAAACGGCAGCACGGCGACCAGCCACCAGGCGATCAGCACAGGCGGCATGACCGCCAGCGACCACGCGAGCAGCCCCTTGACCCGTAAGCGCCGGCCGGTGTTATAGCGTGCTTCGAGGCGCTTCGCCCATTTGCCGAAACCGACTAATGGATGCGCGGTGCGCGGCTCACCGAGCCAACGGTCAACGGCGACGCCTGCCGTTGCCAGCGTAACGATCAGCGGGAGCGACAGCATCACGCGCTGCCCGCTGTTTTCAGGGCGAGCGGCAGGCCCGCGACCATCATCGTGACCTGGGTGCTCAACGCGGCGATGCGCTGATTGAGCCGCCCGAGTTCGTCGACATAGAGGCGCGTCTCCGCGCCGAGCGGCACTACGCCGAGGCCAATTTCGTTGCTGACCACGATGATCTTGCCTTTGGCGTTGATGAGCGCCGCTTCGAAAGCGGCAAAGTGCACCTGATAGTGATCGACGGGCAAGCCGTCGCCGTCAGGCGGGCACAGCAGGTTGGCGAGCCACAGCGTCAGGCAGTCGATCAGAATGCAATGGTCAGGCGCGTCGATTTGCGCCACGACGCCGGCGAGATCGACACCTGCTTCCTGCAACTGCCAATGCGCCGGACGCCGCTCGCGATGATGCGCGATGCGCGCGCTGAATTCGGCGTCGTCGGCCACGCGTGCGGTGGCGATGTATGTGACGGGAAGGGCGCTGCTGTTCGCCAGTTGTTCGGCGTGCACGCTCTTGCCCGAACGGGCGCCGCCGAGAACGAAGGTGAGGTCGCGGGGAATCATCGCGTGATTGTACCGGCGTGCAGCGCGTGCCGGCACGATGGGATAATGCCGCGTTCAATTCGCCGCTTTGAGGTTTCGCTGCGGTACGGTGCTATTGCGTATCGCGGCGTCGTTGCCGCCGGGTTGTTGCTGAGTTGCCACTTCATTGCCCATTCACCGCCGAGCCAGACATTCCGTGACCACGACTTCGACCCCGCATGACGCCGTACCTGTGCCGCGCGGCACGCTGATGATTCAGGGGACCACGTCCGATGCGGGCAAGAGCACGCTCGTCGCGGGTTTGTGCCGGCTGGCGCGGCGCGCCGGCGTGCGGGTCGCGCCGTTCAAGCCGCAGAACATGGCGCTCAATAGCGCGGTGACGATCGACGGCGGCGAGATCGGTCGCGCGCAGGCTTTGCAGGCGGTGGCCGCGGGCATCGCCGCGCATACCGACCTGAACCCCGTGCTGCTCAAGCCGACGAGCGACCGTGGCGCGCAAGTGATCATCCACGGCAAGGCGCGCATGAATCTCGATGCACGCGCGTATCACGACTACAAGCCGGTCGCCTTCGAGGCCGTGCTGGAATCGTATGCGCGTCTGCAGGCGGCGTACGACACGATTTTCGTCGAAGGCGCGGGCAGTCCCGCCGAGATCAATCTGCGCGACCGCGATATCGCCAACATGGGTTTTGCTGAAGCGGTCGACTGTCCGGTCGTGCTGGTGGCCGACATCGACCGTGGCGGGGTGTTCGCGCATTTGACCGGTACGCTCGCGTGTCTGTCGGAAAGCGAGCAGGCGCGTGTGCGCGGCTTCATCATCAACCGCTTTCGCGGCGACGTCAGTCTGCTGAAGCCCGGGCTCGACTGGCTCGAAGCGAAAACCGGCAAACCGGTGCTCGGCGTGGTGCCTTACCTGCACGGTCTGACGCTCGACGCCGAAGACATGCTGCCCCCCGAACTGCGCGCCGCGCAAAGCAGCGATACGGGCCGGATGTTGCGGGTGATCGTGCCGGTGTTGCCGCACATCAGCAATCACACCGATTTCGACGCGCTGCGCGCGCATCCGCAGGTCGATTTCCATTACGTGCGAAGCGGCACGCCGCCTCCGCCCGCCGATCTGATCATCCTGCCTGGGTCGAAGAACGTGCCGGGCGATCTGGCTTTTCTGCGTGCGCAAGGCTGGGATGCGGTGTTGCAACGGCATTTACGTTACGGCGGCCGCGTCATCGGGATTTGCGGCGGCATGCAGATGCTCGGACGCGAAGTGGCCGATCCGTACGGCGTGGAAGGTGTGCCCGGAACGAGCACGGGCCTTGGCTGGCTCGATTACTCGACGGTGTTGACGCGCGAAAAAACGCTCAGGAATGTGACGGGCCGCCTCGCGTTGCCCGGTTCGCCCGAGGTTGCCGGCTACGAGATTCACATGGGAGAGACGCAAGGTCCGGCGTTGAGCGCGCCCGCGCTGCAATTGGGCGTTGCGCCAGACGCTTATCCCGACGGCGCGATCTCGGCTGATGGCCAAATCCTCGCCACCTACGTGCACGGTCTGTTCGACACGCCGGCCGCATGCGCCGCACTGCTGGCGTGGGCGGGCTTAAGCGACGCCGAGAAGATCGACTACCCGGTGCTGCGTGAGGCGTCGCTGGATCGTCTGGCCGACACGCTCGCCGAGCATCTTGATCTCGCGAAGCTTTTTGCTGCAATTGGCTGACGAAGATCAATCGGACGATAGTGATTAAATCTTTCTGGGAAACAATCAAAGCCTGAACGGCGGTTTTTCGTCTCATATGGTTCGAATACAGTCCTGACATCGTCGGCCGACGCGGGCCGTCTTTCTCGTAAAGGACTCGTCATGAACTCGAACCGCTTAGCCGATCTGGCTGCCTTGATTCTTCGTCTGGCCCTGGGTGTCCTGTATCTCGCACACAGCTTGCAGAAGATTTTTGTTTTTACGCTACCGGGAACGGCGCAGTTTTTCGTCTCGCTCGGCTTGCCGGGATGGCTCGGCTATGTGACGACGTTCGTCGAACTCATCGGTGGCATCGCGTTGCTGCTTGGCGTGCGGGTCCGCTGGGTCGCGCTGACGCTGCTGCCGTTCATGCTTGGCGCGATGTCGGCGCATTTGCATAACGGTTGGGGGTTCGCGTCGCCGAACGGCGGCTGGGAATATCCGGCTTTCTGGGCGGTGACTTTGGCCGTGCAGTCGCTGCTCGGCGGCGGCGCGCTGGCGCTGGGCGGTGCGAAGACGCCGCGTGCCGCGGCGGCCTGATCAGGTCACTCCGGGACGCCGGCATCCCATCTCACCGGATAACAAAAAAGCACGCGCCGTAAGGCCGCGTGCTTTTTTATGGCCTGAGCCAAGGCGCTTCGGACATTTCGAGTCCTTCGCCGCGCCCCCGCGTCACTCAGTCAATACAACACGATCTGCGTGCAGCGAAACAACGCCATCGTCTTGCCGTTCGGATCGGTGACGGTGGCATCCCACACCTGCGTGCTGCGGCCCAGATGCACGGCCTTGGCGACCGCGCGGATCGTGCCTTCTGTCGCCGTGCCGACAAAATTGCTTTTCAGCTCGACGGTTGTGAAATTGCGCGCCGTCTCGGGCAGGTGGGCGAGGCATGCATAGCCGCAGGCCGTATCGGCGAGGCCAATCACGGTGGCGGCATGCAAAAAACCGTTCGGCGCGAGCAATTCGTCGCGCACGGTCAATTCCGCGGTCAAGGCGCCTTGTTCCAGCGATAGAACATGCACGCCCAGCAAGCCGGGCAACTTGCCCTTCTGACGTTCATGCAGGCGCTCGATGGTGTATTCCGGGCGGAGTTTGCTCATGAGATTCGGGTCCTCGATGGAAAAAACAGGGGTGTTGGGCAGCTAATTAGCCGTTTGGGGGCTTCGACCCCGGTGCATTTGCCGATATTATCAACGGCTGGATCGGCGGGTGAACCTGAAACCGGCACGGATCAGGACACATCGGCGCAAGTCAGAGCAAACTGCGCGGCAAACCGGCTGGCGGCGCCCAGCCTTCTTTCCGGGAGAATTCATGACGGTGATCGTGGTGGCGAATCCGAAGGGCGGCGTGGGTAAAAGCACGCTGTCCACCAATCTGGCCGGCTATTTCGCGTCGCTCGGGGAATGGGTCGCGCTGGCGGACCTCGACAAACAGCAGTCCTCACACGCGTGGCTGTCACTGCGGCCCCCTGCGCTGCCGCCCATCGAGATCTGGGAGGTCGATCCGGAAAATCCCGTCAAACCGCCCAGAGGTCTGGAGCACTCGGTCATCGACACGCCGGCCGGATTGCACGGCAACCGCCTGAATATCGCGCTGGATCTGGCCGACAAGGTGATCGTGCCGCTGCAGCCGTCGATGTTCGATATTCTCGCGACCCAGGAATTCCTCGAGCGGCTGGCGAAGGAGAAGGCGGTCAGGAAAGGCACGATCGAGATCGGTGTCGTGGGTATGCGCGTCGACGCCCGCACGCGCTCAGCGGAGCAACTGCACCGCTTTGTCGAGGGATTGAAGCTGCCCGTGTTGGGTTACCTGCGCGACACGCAGAATTACGTGCAGCTGGCGGCGCACGGCCTGACCTTGTGGGACGTGGCGAAAAGCCGCGTGGAGAAGGATCTGGAGCAGTGGCAGCCGATCATCCAATGGACCAACGGCGCCAGCAAGAAGGCGTGATGTGAATCAGCAGGCGGCGTGGCCGCCCGCCGCATGGAACCGTGCGGCGAAAGGCCGGCTCAGGTCCAGTTCTGGGTCGGCACGTGATCGCGGCTGCCCTTGATCTTGTTGTTGTCGTCGACGAACACCAGATCCGGCTTCCAGCCTGCCTTCAGTTCCGCTTCGTCGACCACTGCGAACGCCGCGATGATCACCAGATCGCCCAACTGCGCGCGCCGCGCGGCTGAACCGTTCAGCGAAATCATGCCGCTGCCGCGTTCGCCCTTGATCGCGTACGTCGAGAAACGCTCGCCGTTGTTGATGTTCCAGATGTCGATCCGTTCGTTTTCGACGATGTTCGAGGCTTCGAGCAAGTCCTCGTCGATTGCGCACGAGCCTTCGTAGTGCAGTTCACAGTGCGTGACCGCGACGCGATGGATTTTCGACTTCAGCATGTTGCGTTGCATGACCAATCCCTTGTGCTTCTGACGCGTGTTTGTGCAGCCTAAGACTGCTTCAGATTTCGAGGTTATCGATGAGACGAGTGGTGCCGAGCTTGGCGGCGGCCAGCACGACCAACTCCGCATTCGCATCTTGCGGGCTCGGCGGCAGCAGATTCGAACGCTTGCGCACGGCGATGTAATCAGGTTGCCAGCCGCGCGCGGCCAGTGCCCCCATTGCCGCCTGTTCGAGTTTTGCGAAGTCGCGATCGCCGGTGAGCACCGCATCGCGCACACGATTGAGCTCGGCGGCCAGCATCGGCGCCTCGGCACGCTCTGCCGTCTGCAGAAAGCGGTTGCGTGAACTGAGCGCGAGGCCGTCGGCGTCACGCACGGTTTCCGCGGCAATGATGTCGGTCGGTAGCGCGAACTGGTGGCACATGCTGCGCACGATCATCAACTGCTGATAATCCTTCTTGCCGAACACCGCGACCCGCGGCTGCACGCACGACATCAGCTTCATCACCACCGTGCACACACCCTGGAAGAAACCAGGCCGGAATTCGCCTTCGAGAATGTCGCCCAGATCGTGCGGCGGATGCACGCGGTACTCCTGCGGCTCCGGATACAGATCCCGTTCCGTCGGCGCGAACAGCACATAGACGCCTTCTTTCTGAAGCTTGTCGATGTCAGCTTCGAGCGTGCGCGGGTATTTGTCGAAATCTTCGTTCGGGCCGAACTGCAAGCGGTTGACGAAGATACTCGCCACCACCGGATCGCCGTGCTGGCGCGCCAGGCGCATCAGCGACAGATGGCCCTCGTGCAGATTTCCCATGGTCGGCACAAAGGCGGTGCGATTCTGGCCGCGCAACTGGTCGCGCAATTCATGGATCGAGCTGATGACTTTCATGATCGGACAGGGAATTCCTCGCGCGGCGCGAGACCCGGTTGACGCAAAAACTCAGGTTTTCGCGTGGCCCGTGGCCTCACTGGTAATGACAGGTTCGGAGCGCCGGATTGTAGTGGATTTGCTCAGGGGGTGCACCGAAACGAGGCGTCTGCTGCAGCGATGGCGCACGCAAGCCCCGTTTTGCGGCGTCAGGCCGGCAGATAGGCGAGGCGCACATAGATCGGCGCGAACGGCTCGGCCTGCGTGATTTCAACGAGCGACTCACGGCACAACTCGAGCATGGCGATGAAATTCACCACGACCACCGGCACGCCTTTGCTCGTATCGAACAGATCCGAGAATTCGATGAAACGCGCGTTTTGCAGTCGCCGCAGGATCGTACTCATATGCTCGCGCACCGACAATTCCTCGCGCGAAATCTTGTGATGCTGAACGAGCTTGGCGCGCTTGATCACGTCGGCCCAGGCCGCGCGCAGGTCTTCGCTATCCACGTCCGGAAAGCGCGGCGTGATGCTTTGCTCGATGTACACCTCGGCGCGCAGGAAATCGCGGCCAAGCTGCGGCAGATGGTCGATGCGTTGTGCGGCGAGCTTCATCTGCTCGTATTCGAGCAGGCGGCGCACCAGTTCGGCACGCGGATCTTCGGCTTCGTCGCCGCTGTCGGCCTTCTTCACTGGTAACAGCATGCGCGACTTGATCTCGATCAGCATGGCGGCCATCAGCAGATACTCGGACGCGAGTTCGAGATTGGTCTGGCGCAGCTGGTCGACGTAGCCGAGGTATTGGACCGTGACGTCCGCCATCGGGATGTCGAGCACGTTGAAGTTCTGCTTGCGGATCAGGTATAGCAACAGATCCAGCGGGCCTTCGAACGTTTCGAGAAACACTTCGAGCGCGTCCGGCGGAATGTACAGATCCGTCGGCAGCTTGAAGAGCGGCTCGCCGTACAGGCGTGCGAAAGCGATGCCGTCTACGGTGTCCGGCGTCGAATCGGTAGTGGGCGCGGCAAGCGCGGCGTCAGGTGCCGGCGTGGCGCCCTTTGCCTCGTTGGCGTGACTCACGCGCTTAGAAGTTTTGATAGTACGAGTAAGGCGTCTGCTCTACGCGCGAGGCTTTCTGCTCGGCGCTTTCTTCGAGATCGATCGGCTGTTTGTCCCACAGCAGCGACCGGCCACGGCGCTGCTCCGCTTCCAGATTCGGTTTTTGTTGCTTGAGCTGGTTCAGGAACTGGGTGATGTCCGATTGATACATGGCTAGACGTCCGTGGTGTGGGGAATGGCGGCTGCCCAGCGGGGATCCCCCGCGCGGCATCGCTCCTATTCCATAATTTTACCGCATGCGCCGCGCGTGGTCGAAAAATGGCGCGGCGGCGCGCGCGGCCGGTATGCAGAAAACACCCGGAACCCACGCCAACGCGATGCGTCAAAGGCGGGCGCGTGGCTGGCGGGGTGGTGTGCGAATCCGGGTTGCGCGGCCGGGCGGGCGTCACTACGCATGCCGCATGGGGTGCGGTGCACAAGCCGGAGGGGGCGCCATGCGTCACCCTGCAAACGCCCTTTTTAGAGATGGCGCGGTCTCGCCGATGTGGTCAAATAGCGAGCTTCGACCGCTGCGGCGAGCTCGAGCGACAGAATTCATCAACTACGGCCGGAGGTCCTGTTTGGCGGTATGTGCGATCGAAAAGCCGTGTGGGCGGCGCGACAATGCCGGTACTAAGCGCGGGCATCTCATGCCTGTGCGGCGCTGGCTGCGCGCGTGGCTGGCATTCGGCGTCGTCATGCTCATGCTTGCCGCGGCCGACGCGCACGCAGCACGACGCGCGGCCGCCAGCTACAAGGTCGATATCGAAGCCACGCCGCGCTCGCTGCGCAAGCTGCTCGAAGCGCACCTGGACGTTGCGCGGTTCGCCAAACGCCCCGACATCAGCGACGACCAGTTCGAGTTTCTGATCACCGCCACCCCCCAGCAGGTGCGCGATCTGGCCGCCACGCAGGGCTATTTCACGCCGGTCGTGCGTACTGACGTGCGAACCGTCGACGACAAAAAGCGCGTGACGGTGAGCGTCGATCCCGGCCCGCAAACCCTTATCACGTCGATTTCACTGTCGTTTCGCGGCCCAGTGCTGACCGAAGACCCGGCACAGGAAAACGCCGCGCGCTTTGCGTTTTCACTGCATGAAGGCGATCCGTTTTCGCAAGGCGACTGGGACGACGCGAAAAACGCATCGCTCAAGGCGTTGCAGGCGCGCCGTTACCTGGGCGCAAAGGTCTACCATTCCGAGGCGCGAATCGACCCGCGCACGCACGAAGCGAAATTGTCGGTTACATACGAGAGCGGCCCGACCTTCACGATGGGCAAGCTCGACGTGTCCGGTACGCGGCGCTATCCGGAACAGATTGTCGACAATGTGAATCCGATTTCGGTCGGCGACATCTATGACGTACAGCGCGTCACTGAATTGCAGCGGCAGTTGCAGAACACGCCTTACTACGCGAGCGTTGCAATCGACGTGGATAGCGATCCGGCCAAGCCGGTCGACACGCCGGTGCACGTGAAAGTGTCGGAATATCCGTACAACAGTATCCGCGGCGGGGTCGGTTATTCGACCGACAACGGCCCGCTGGTCCAGGGCTCGTATTCGTATCTCGACACCTTCGGCAAGGCGTGGCCGTTCACGGTCGACGGGCGCCTCGATCAGATTCAGCAATACGGGCAAATCCAGCTCGCTATGCCGCCAGGGCCGCGTGGATGGACCAATAGTGTGTTGGCGTCCTACACCACCACGGACGTGTCCGACACGCGCATCTACAGCATTCGCGGCGGCTTGCAGCGAGCCCGGACGTCGCAATTCATCGACTACAACTACTCGATCCTTTATTACCAGGACCGGCTCGACCAGAACGCGATTGCGCCGACCACCAGCCGCGCGTTGGTGCCGTCATGGTCATGGACCCGCCGCAATACCGACGATCCACTGTTCCCGCGCTCGGGCAATCTGATTCACGTCGAAGCCGGCTTCGCGGTCAAAGGCGTGCTGACCGACCAGACGTTCGCGCGCGGCTATGCCCGCGGCCAGCAGTACCTGCCGATCGGCAAGGAAGATCTTGTGCTGTTCCGTGCAGAGCTCGGCGGCGTGTTCACGAGCGGCAGTTCGAGCGGCATTCCGGCTTCGCTGCTGTTTCGCGCGGGCGGTTCGAATTCGGTGCGCGGCTATGGCTATCAAAGCATCGGTAACGACGTCGACGGTTCGGTGCTGCCCACCAAGTATCTCGTGACGGCGGCGGCGGAGTATCAGCACTGGTTCAGTCACGACTGGGGTGCAGCCGCGTTCTTCGACGTCGGCACCGCCACCGATACCTGGGGCGAGAAAGTTTTTTATCCCGGCGTCGGCGTCGGAGCGCGCTGGCGCAGCCCGGTCGGCCCGGTCAATGTCGATGTCGCCTACGGGATCCGCAACAGGAGCGTGCGGCCGTACCTGACGCTCGGCATTGCCTTCTGATGGAAACCTGCTCTTACATGATCCACGCATGACCACGGACGTTTCCGCCCAACCACCTGCGCAGCCGCCCGGCGCTCATCCGCCAGGACAGCAGCCTCCGCCCGACGCGCCGCCGCCTGCGCGCCGGCGCGGCCGGGTGCTGCTGAAAGCGCTTGCGTGGACGGTAGCCGTGCTCGTGCTGCTGGTCGCCGTGGCAATCGGCCTGCTGTACGGCGCACTGACGACTGAGCGCGGGACGGCTTACGCGTGGCAGGCGGCCGTCAAACTGCTCGGCGGAAAACTGACCGGCACCCTGGAGAGCGGCGCGATTTCGAATGGCGTCCAACTCCGGCAGGTGCGCTGGCGTAGTCTCGACGGCAGCGGCACGGATATCCAGATCGACCGCGTGGCCGGTCGTTGGGGACTGACGCACAAGCCTTGGCGCTTCACGATCGACTATCTGCATATCGGTACGATCGACGCTCGCATTGGTTCTTCGTCGTCGAGTAGCAGCGGACCGCTGAAACTGCCGCAAGACTTGCGCTTGCCGATGCAACTCGAGGTGCGCGACGTGCAGGTCGACAAACTGCTGTTGCGCCAGGGCGGGTCGACTACCGAGCTTTCCCGTTTCATGTTCCATGGCCGCAGCGACGGCCGGCACCATGAGGCCGCGATCGAGCGGTTGGACACGCCGTTCGGCGCGGTAACGGCGGCGGCGAAGCTTGACGGGGCGCGGCCGTTTCCGCTGACCGGCGATGTAGGCTATTCCGGCAAGGTCAATAACGAGGCGGTGCAGGTGGGTGGCCATCTGAGCGGCTCGCTGGAGAATCTCGTCGCCGAACTCGATGCCAGCGGCATGAAGCTCGCCGGCCATGCGCGGGTCGAGGCGACGCCATTCGGCGACGTGCCGTTGCAACGCGCCACGCTGACTTTCGACCACGTCAATCCGCAGGCCTTTGCGCCCGGCGCGCCGCTGGCGGATCTGGCGGTGCGGGCGGAACTGGCGCCCGTGGGGCAGGATGCGGCAGGGACGGTGGTGTTGGGCGCAGCAAGTACGGCGAGTCCCGCCGGCGCTTCTGGCGCCGCGAGCACCGCCAGTGCCAGCAGCGCGGCCAGTCGCAATAGCGCGGGCCAGGACAACGCTGCCGGCATGGCCCGGCCGCCCGTCGTCAAAAACGGCAAAGGCGGCGTCAACACCGATGCGTCAGAAAAGGCCGCCGCAGGTTTCGCCGTCGCCGGCCACGTCTCGATCGTCAACGCCAAACCTGGTGCGATCGACCAGAACCTGCTGCCTCTGATCGACGCGCAAACCGATGTGCGTCTCGACGCCGAGGCGCAGCGCATCTCGAACCTGAAGGTGCGGCTCGTGAAGAGCGCCACGCTCACCGGTGGTGGCGTGCTGACCGGCAAGCGCGGCCAGTTCGATCTGCAAGTCGCCGGGCTCGATCTGAACGCGCTCGAAGCGACCGTGCGGCCCACCCAGCTTTCCGGTCCGATCGGCATCCGTCTGAACGACGACGTGCAAAGCCTGACCCTCGATCTCGCCGACCCGAAAGCAGGGTTGCGCGCGCAAGGCAAAGTGACCTTCGACCCCGCGCGAATGAGCTTCAACGACGTTCGCGTCACGTCGGGCAAAGGCCGCATCGATCTGTCCGGCGCGCTTAAACACGACGCGAATTCCACCTATAGCCTGAAAGCGCAACTGACCGATTTCGATCCGTTGACGCTGACTTCGCAGATGCCGTCGCGCACGCCGGTGACCAACGCGGCGGGATCCGCCAGAGTGACGAAGGCGACCCAGGCTACCAAAGCGTCTCGGGCCACGAAAGCAACTCAGACGAACGAAGCGGCGGCACTCGCGGGCAGCACGGCCGGCGCGAAAAGCGCGGCGCCCGGCGACAAAGCCGCAGCGGTGGTCAAGAATACGGCCAAGGCAGCGGTGCGGACCGAAGTCGTCCAGCGCAAAGTACCGCCGCCCAGGCCGTCCAAAGCGCCGCCAACCCGCAAGATCGAGGCACGCGTGAACGGCACGCTCACCGCAGCCGGTATGCTTGGCCCGGTCTTTACCACCAAGGCCGAATTCAAACTCGGCCCGAGCGTCTACGACGGCCTGCCGTTGACGGGCAACGGCGTGGTCCAGCTAGCCGGTTCGCGGATTTTGCCGAGCCGCGCGAATCTCTCGGTGGCGGGCAATCAGGTGGACTTGCAAGGCAGCTTCGGTGCGCGAGGCGACCGGCTGCGTTTTCGTGTCGATGCGCCGGAACTGGAGCGGCTCGGTTTCGGCCTCGCCGGGCTCATCGCCGCGGATGGCGATGTCACCGGCTCGTTCGCGCATCCGAATGTGGTGCTGAACTACAAGGCAGACAGTGTGGTGTTCAGCAGTAACCGCATCGGCCATGCGGAAGGTCACGCCGAACTGCGCGACGGTGCGAACGGCGCGCTCGTCTTCACGACCGACGCGCGCAATCTCAGCGCCGGCGGCGTCGATCTGACCACGCTTACCGCGCGCCTGTCCGGCACGCGCGCAAGCCATACGCTGGAAGCGGCGGCCACCGGCAAGCTGCAGGACCGTCCGCTCGATCTGACGCTCGCGGCCAACGGCAAGCTGACCGAAGCACGCGACGGCACGCGCTGGGATGGCACGGTGACCCGCCTGCAGAATCGCGGCACCCCTGCGTTGAATCTCGAGTCGCCGCTCGCCGTAAGCGCCGGGCCGAGCCGCCTGACGCTCGGCGCGACGCGCCTCACGCTAGAAGGCGCAGTGCTAAGCCTGAAATCGTTCGCCTTCGATCACGGCAAGATCCAGTCCGCCGGCACGCTGACCGACATTTCGCTCGCGCGCCTGCAGGATTTGCGGCGCGAAATTACCGGCACGCCGCCGGCCGTCAAAACCGATCTGGTGTTCGATAGCGACTGGGACTTCGCGCTCGGCAGCACCGCGAGCGGCCACATTCAGTTGAAGCGCCGCGGCGGCGACGTCACGGTCGAAATTGGCCGTGGTTTGGCCTCGCTGGGCATTACGGATATGAGTGCGCGCGCTGAATTCAGCGGCGGCAACCGGCTGAATGCGACCGTCCACGCGCAAGCCAGCCGCATCGGCGTAATCGACGCTGATGCGCACACCACGCTCGTCATACGCGACGGCTTCCTGAGCGTCAACGAAGAGGGGGCGGTCAGCGGCAATGTGAATGCGAATGTGCCGTCGCTGAAAACAACCGGCGGCCTGTTCGGCCCGAGCTATCTGCTCGATGGCCACCTCGCGTTGAAACTCGCGCTCGGCGGCACGGTCGCCAAGCCGAACCTGACGGGGTCACTACTCGGCGATGGTCTGTCGGCGACGATGGTCGACCAGGGCGTGCAGTTGAAGGACGGTGTCGTACGTATCGCACTGTCGCAAAATCTGGTGGACTTCCAGCAGGTCGAGTTTCACGGTGCGAGCGGCACGCTGCGCGCCACCGGCCGCGTGCGTCTGGATGGCGCGGAACCGGATCTGTCCGCGAGCATCGTCGCGGATAAGCTGGAGTTGTTCGCGGCGCCGGACCGCAATCTGTCGCTGTCGGGCAGCGCGAGCGTGGCGAACGCCGGCGCAGAGGGCGGCATGGCAATCAACGGCAAATTCGTGGTCGATCACGCGTTGTTTGATATGCCCGAGCAGTCCGCGCCAAAGCTTGGCGACGATGTGGTGATCGTGCGTCCCGACGGCACGGTGGCGGGCGAGCGGCCGCCACCCGCGGTCGCCGGCACCAACAAGCCGATCGGTCCGTTCGCGCCGCGCGCCAATATCGACATCAGTCTCGGCAACAGCTTCCGTTTTCGCGGGCAAGGTGCGGACCTCGGCCTGAGCGGCACAATCACTGCGATGAGCGCGCCGAACCTGCCGTTGCGCGCAGTCGGCAATGTCCGCGTGACGCAGGGCTCGACCTACACTGCGTTCGGCCGCAAGCTCAACATCGAGAACGGCTTCTTCACGTTCAACGGTCCGGTGGCCAATCCAGGCATCAACATCCTGGCAATGCGTCGCAATCAGCAGGTCGAGGCGGGTGTGCAGGTCACGGGCACGGTTCAGTTCCCGGTCGCGAAGCTGGTCTCCGAGCCGAACGTGGCGGATAACGAAAAGCTCTCGTGGCTGCTGTTCGGGCACGGCACGGATCAGGGCAACAACCTCGGGCAGCAAAGCACCATGACGACTGCGCTCGCCTTGCTCGGCAGCGCGAGCGGCAAGCGGATTGCACAGACTTTCGGTCTCGACGAATTTTCGATCGGCCAAAGCGAAGTCGGGCTGACCGATCCGCAAGTGGTGATGGTGTCGAAAGCGATCAACGAGTGGCTCGTGCTCGGCTACGAGCAGGGCCTGCAGTCGGCGAGCAATGCGATCAAGGCAACAGTCCATCTGACGCGCTATTGGTCGGTTGCGGCTTATGGCGGCACGTTCGACGGCTTGGAACTGCTTTATACGCGGCGCTTCGACCGGATCCGGTGGTGATCGCAGGGCGGTGATTGAAGTGGGCTGAGTAACGTCTCGGCAAAAAAAACGGCACGCCTTTTAAAGCGTGCCGTTTTCGTTTGTACTTGCAGCGGTCAATGCCGCGCGCTTTATTTCACGCGCATGCCCGGCTTCGCGCCGCTATCCGGCTCGAGTACGTAGAGACCTGGTTCGGCCTTTTCGTCGGTGGCCGAAGCCGCCAACACCATCCCTTCGGAGATGCCGAACTTCATCTTGCGCGGCGCGAGGTTCGCGACCATCACCGTCAGCTTGCCGACCAGTTGCTCCGGCTGATAGGCCGACTTGATGCCCGAGAACACGTTGCGCGTTTTCTCTTCGCCGATGTCGAGCGTCAGTTGCAGCAGTTTGTCCGAGCCTTCCACCGCTTTGCAGTCGACGATCTTCGCGATGCGCAGATCGATCCTGGCGAAGTCGTCGATCGAGATGACGCCGGGCGTTTCCTCCTTATCGGCGGCGACTGCTTTCGCGACCTTCGACTTGGCTTTCGCATCTGCCGGGGCCGCAGCGTCCGGCGTGGCTTGCAGCGAATCGCGATTCGCTGCGATGAGCGCCTCGATCTGCTTCGGATCGACGCGTGTCATCAGATGCTTGTACGGGTTGATCGGACGCGTGGAACTCAATGGCACGTTCGCGTCGGCCCACACCAGCGGCTCGATGCCGAGGAAAGCTTCGACCGCTTCCGCCAGCGTCGGCAGCACCGGTTTGAGAGCCAGCGACAGCAGACGGAACGCCTCGATGCTCACGCTGCAGGTTTCGTGCAACGCGACGGCGTTAGCCGGGTCTTTCGCCTGATCCCACGGCTTGGCGGTGTCGACGTAGGCATTGACCGCGTCGGCCAGTTCCATGGTCTGGCGCAGCGCGCGGTTGTACTCGCGCGCCTCATAATTCGCGGCGATTTGCGGCACGGCGGCGCGCAGCGTGGCGAGCAGTGGATGTTGCATCGCGCTGTCCTGCACACGGCCCTCGAAACGCTTGATCAGGAAGCCGGCGGCGCGGCTCGCGATGTTCACATATTTGCCGACCAGATCGCTATTCACGCGCGCCTGGAAGTCGTCGAGGTTCAGGTCGAGGTCTTCCATCGTGCTGTTCAGCTTGGCGGCGAAGTAGTAGCGCAGCCATTCCGGATTCAGGCCCGTGTCGATCACGCTTTGCGCAGTGATGAACGTGCCGCGCGACTTCGACATCTTCGCGCCATCCACCGTCAGGAAGCCGTGCGCGAACACGTTGGTCGGCGTGCGGTGGCCCGAGAATTCGAGCATGGCCGGCCAGAACAACGTGTGGAAATACAGAATGTCTTTGCCGATGAAGTGGTACTGCTCGGCGGTCGAACCTTTGCGGACCCACGCGTCGAAATCGAGGCCGCGCTTAACGGCCAGGTTCTTGAAGCTTGCGTAGTAGCCGACCGGCGCGTCCAGCCACACGTAGAAATACTTGCCCGGCGCGCCCGGAATTTCGAAGCCGAAATACGGCGCGTCGCGCGAGATATCCCAGTCGGCGAGCTTGGCTTCGCCGGCGTCGCCGAGCCATTCGCGCATCTTGTTGGTGGCTTCCGGCTGTGCCAGACCGCCCACCCACGCGCGTAGGAAATTCTCGCAGCGTGGGTCGGATAGACGGAAGAAGTAGTGCGTCGAGGTCTTACGAATCGGCGTGGCACCTGAGACGACCGAATACGGATTGATCAGATCAGTCGGCAGGTAAGTCGAACCACATACTTCGCAGCTGTCGCCGTATTGGTCCTTCGCGCCGCACTTCGGGCATTCGCCTTTGATGAAGCGATCCGGCAGGAACATTTCCTTGACGGGGTCGTATGCCTGTTCGATGTCGCGCGCTTCGATCAGGCCGGCGTCTTTGAGCGCAAGGTAGACCGATTCGCTCAACACGCGGTTCTCTTCGGAATCGGTCGTGTAGTAATTGTCGAACGAAATCCCGAAGCTGTCGAAATCGCGCTTGTGTTCTTGCCAGACGCGATCGATCAGCTGCTTCGGCGTCAGACCTTCCTTTTCCGCGCGCAGCATGACCGGCGTGCCGTGTGTGTCGTCCGCGCCCACGTAGTAGACCTCGTGCCCGTGCATTCGCAACGTCCGGACCCAGATGTCCGTCTGGATATATTCAACCAGATGACCGATGTGGATTTGCCCGTTCGCATACGGAAGGGCTGACGTGACGAGAACCTGGCGACGGCCTGACGGCGCGCCGGCGGAGAGATCGGTTGCGGGTGCTGACATAAGGATGGTGGGAGCCTGCGGTGGGACGAAACGTTGATTCTAGCAGGGCAGGCGCCCGGCGCGGGCTGGGCCGGCTGAGTGGTTGCTTGAGCGGGCAGGTGTGTCCCCCAAAGGGACTTCCTGCGAGGCGAAAACCGTGCGCCCAAAAAAAACCGGGGCTATTAACCCCGGAGCAACAACGACAAGAGGAGAATGGTGACGCGACGGCAATTGCCAGCCACGTACCGTAAAGACAGACCGCGGATTTTCGGCAGAGTTCGAAATTTTTTTCGTTCTCGTGCGAGTTTTCCTTTCCTCCGCTTTTTACGGTGTACCGGCCGCCTGTGGCAAGAGCCGGGCGCCCGGATGCCCGGCGCCCGGTTCCTTCACCTCCGTTCGAGTTCGACCGTTATTGCGTTGCGTGCTGAGCCGTAGCGCGCAGATAGATTTCCACGCGACGGTTTGCAGCACGGCCGGCTTCTGTGTTGTTGTCGGCGATCGGCTGGTTCTGGCCCATGCCTTCAGCTGACAGGCGTTGCGGCGCCACGCCGCGTTGCCCCAGATAGCCCGTCACGCTTTGCGCGCGGTTGACCGACAGCGTCTGGTTGTAAGCCGGCTGACCCGTGCTATCCGTGTAGCCGACCACCTGGGCGATCAGTTCCGGATTCTGCTGCATGGTCTGCGTGAGTTGATCCAGGACCGGCGCGAACGACGGCTTGACTGCGTAGCTGTTGGTGTCGAACGTGACCGAGCTCGGGATGTTCAGCTTGAGCGAGCCGTCCGGCTGCTCGGTGATCTGCGTACCGGTGCCCTTGGTGGCGCCCGACAGCTTGTTGTGAATGGCTTGCCAGTTGTAGCCGGTAATGCCGCCCACCGCAGCGCCGACGCCCGCGCCGATCGCTGCGCCTTTGCCGCCGCCGAAGATCGCGCCAAGCGCCGCGCCGGTGCCGGCGCCCACGCCCGTGCCGACAGCCGTGTTAGTGCCTTGTTGGGTTGCGCAGCCTGCCAGCAACGAACCGGCAACGGCAAAAACGGCAAGGCGAGTCATGATTTTTGCATTCATTTTTTGATTCCTCTTGAGTGAAGCGGGTGGAAGCGATAAATCTATCCGCCAAACGTGACGGTCGTAAAGCGCACTACTCGACAATACGAGAATCCTGCGCCTTCCCTGATCCCGGTCCGACAGTGGAGAAGGGTCTTCCGGCAAGGCTTGGCGTCAACCACTACAATGATGACTGAAGTACGCAGCGATGCGACCCCATGGCGTCCCGCCTGCCCGAAGGGTGCACGGCGCATCAGGTTTTAGCAATGCTGTCTAACAATTTTTTTCAAATTCCGGCGTGTGGCCGAAACTTGGATTCCACCGCGCCGCAAGTGTTCCCCACGGAGTGTCAATGAGTATCGATCGGGCATTGGTCGACGCCGCCCTCGCGGCCGTCACTGACCCCAACACGGGCAAGTCCTACGCGGCTGCCAGGAACATCAGGAACGTGGCCGTGGAGGGTGACACGGTTAGCCTCGAAGTGGTACTCGGCTATCCGGCCAAACGGCAGTTTGAAGCGATCCGCACGCAATTCGCCGACGCGCTGAAGGCCATTCCCGGCGTGGCAAACGCGCGCGTCGAGGTGTCCCAGCACATCGCGGCGCATACGGTCCAGCGCGGCGTCAAACTATTACCGAACGTTAAAAACATCGTCGCGGTGGCGTCGGGCAAGGGCGGGGTCGGCAAGAGCACGACCGCCGTGAACCTCGCGCTGGCCTTGGTGAGCGAAGGCGCGTCGGTCGGCATCCTCGATGCGGATATCTACGGCCCCTCGTTGCCGATGATGCTTGGGATTGTTGGCCGTCCCGAATCACCGGACGAAAAGTCGATGAACCCGATGACCGGCCACGGCTTGCAGGCCAACTCGATCGGCTTCCTGATCGAGCAGGACAACCCGATGGTATGGCGTGGCCCGATGGCCACCTCGGCGCTCGAACAACTGCTGCGGCAGACCAACTGGCAAGATCTCGACTACCTGATCGTCGACATGCCGCCGGGCACCGGCGACATTCAGCTGACCTTGTCGCAGCGGGTGCCGGTGACGGGTGCAGTGATCGTCACCACGCCACAGGACATCGCGCTGCTCGACGCGAAGAAGGGCC
The DNA here is from genome assembly GCF_046026855.1 of Paraburkholderia sediminicola. GTDB lineage: Bacteria > Pseudomonadota > Gammaproteobacteria > Burkholderiales > Burkholderiaceae > Paraburkholderia > Paraburkholderia sediminicola_A. The sequence continues at coordinate 41,129 of NZ_JAQQET010000038.1, forward strand.
TCAAGATGTTCGAAAAGGTCGGCATCCCGATTCTCGGCATCGTCGAGAACATGGGGATGCATATCTGCTCGAATTGTGGCCACGAAGAGCATATCTTCGGCGCCGGTGGTGGCGAGCGGATGGGCAAGGAATACGGCGTCGACGTGCTCGGCAGCTTGCCGCTCGATATCGCTATCCGTGAGCAGGCCGACTCGGGCAGACCCACTGTCGTGGCGGATCCGGAAGGGCGTATCGCCGAGATCTACCGGTCGATCGCGCGTAAAGTTGCGATCCATATCGCCGAGCGGGCTCGCGACATGACTTCGAAGTTTCCCAGCATCGTCGTCCAGAACACCTGAGTAGCCGTTCGGACGAGGGCCAAAGCGGGGCCAAGGCGTCAATTTTCGCCTGGTCTCGCGGTATCATGTCGACTTCACAAGTTCGGCTCGGCGGCCGCAGGGGCGGCCGCCAGGCCGGCAAGAGGATCGCATGGGAAAACGAATCGACGGGCAGGCGGTGCATGCGTTCATCGTTCTGGCTGCCAGCAGCATGCTGTTATGCGGCTGCAGCACGTTCCTGAGACCACAGGAAAAGCGTGCTGACGCGCAATTGCTGCCCACCGTGGGCAATCAGGCGCGCGGCCTCGTAACGTTCATCGAGCGTTCGGATGGTGTGCAGGTCACCTACAATCTCGCGGGCTTGCCGCCCAATAGCGACCACGCATTGCAAGTGCATGAGCGCGGCGACTGCAATGCCGCCGACGGCTCCAGCGCCGGCCAGGTGTTCTCGCCGGCAGCCGAGCGTCTGAGAGCAGGTGCCCGGGTCGAAGGCGATCTCGGCAACATCCACGCGGACGCGAACGGTGTGGCCAGCGGCTTCATCGTTGCACCGGACGTGTCGCTGGACGGTATCCGCTCGGTGTTGCAACGCGCGGTGCTGTTGCATCACGACGCGACCGACCCTTACGCGTATCCGCAACTTGGGGCAGGCCCCGCGCTCGCGTGCGGGCTGATTCGCCAGTGACTGTCCACCCGTCGTGTGTGCCATCTGCGTGCGGAGCGGCTTGACGGCCTCACAACGGCTTCTGGACGTGCGCTGCGGCGCTCCCAGGCCATACCCGCAGCAGCATTCTCGCGATCGCGTAAAATAAACGCCTTTCGTTGGGGGCGCCTAGTCCGGGGCGCGTAGCTGGGGGTGCCTAGCCGGGGCGCGTAGCTGAGGGCGTCTGGCTCGGAGCACGTAGCTGAGGCACCCAGCTTGCGGGACGCATAGCCGGGGCACAGTCCGGCGGCGCCCGTTGAACGGCGTTCCGCTCAGGCTCTTCCCCGAGAGTTTGCCGATAAGTTGCCCGGTACTTACCGGGTTGTTACCCGTCACACACCTGTCACTCAAGTCGAGCAGCGTTCACCTATGACTATCAAATCCGACAAGTGGATCCGGCGCATGGCCGCGTCGCACAACATGATCGAGCCGTTTGCACCGGATCAGGTCCGCGTCACCGAAGACGGCCGGAAGATTGTCAGCTACGGCACGTCGAGCTACGGCTACGACATTCGCTGCGCCGACGAATTCAAGATCTTCACGAATATCAACTCGACCATCGTCGATCCGAAGAACTTTGACGAGAAGTCGTTTGTCGACTTCAAGGGCGATGTCTGCATCATCCCGCCGAATTCGTTCGCGCTGGCCCGCACCGTCGAGTATTTCCGTATTCCGCGCAGCGTCCTGACCGTGTGTCTGGGTAAATCCACGTATGCGCGTTGCGGGATCATCGTCAACGTGACGCCGTTCGAGCCGGAATGGGAAGGACATGTCACGCTGGAATTCTCGAATACGACACCTTTGCCTGCGAAAATCTACGCGAACGAAGGCGTCGCCCAGGTGCTGTTTTTCGAAAGCGACGAGATTTGTGAAACGTCGTACGCGGATCGCGGCGGCAAATATCAAGGTCAGCACGGCGTCACGTTACCCAAGACGTGACGCCCGGCGGCACTGACCCACCAGCTATTCGGGTGACCGCTGCTTAGTCAAATGCAGCGGTCGTTCTTTTTGGAGAATCGCCCATGAAGTTTCGTTTTCCCGTCGTCATCATCGACGAAGATTTTCGCTCCGAGAACATCTCGGGTTCCGGCATCCGGGCTTTGGCCGAAGCTATCGAGAAAGAAGGCGCGGAAGTGCTCGGGTTGACGAGCTACGGTGACCTGACTTCGTTCGCGCAGCAATCGAGCCGCGCGTCGTGCTTCATCCTGTCGATCGACGACGACGAGCTGCTGCCGTACGTCGATAACGTCGTGGTGGAAGGCGAGACGCCGGAACTGGCGGCGGCGATCATCGCGTTGCGCGCGTTCGTGACTGAAGTGCGCCGCCGCAATGCGGACATTCCGATCTTCCTGTACGGCGAAACGCGCACCTCGCGCCACCTGCCGAACGACATCCTGCGCGAACTGCACGGCTTCATCCACATGTTCGAGGACACGCCGGAGTTCGTCGCGCGCCACATCATCCGCGAGACCAAGGTGTATCTGGATTCGCTCGCGCCGCCGTTCTTCAAGGAACTGGTGCAGTACGCGGACGAAGGCTCGTACTCGTGGCATTGCCCGGGGCACTCGGGCGGCGTCGCGTTCCTGAAGAGCCCGCTCGGCCAGATGTTCCACCAGTTCTTCGGCGAGAACATGCTGCGCGCGGACGTCTGTAATGCCGTCGACGAACTCGGTCAGTTGCTTGACCACACCGGCCCGATTGCAGCCTCCGAACGCAACGCCGCGCGCATTTTCAGCGCCGACCACGTCTTCTTCGTGACCAACGGCACGTCGACTTCGAACAAGATCGTCTGGCATGGCACGGTTGCGCCGGGCGATATCGTGCTGGTGGACCGCAATTGCCACAAGTCGATCCTGCACGCGATCACCATGACCGGTTCGATTCCGGTGTTCCTCACGCCTACGCGCAATAACTTCGGCATTATCGGTCCGATTCCGCGCAGTGAATTCGAGCCGGAAAACATCCGCAAGAAGATTCTGGCGAATCCGTTCGCCCGCGAAGCGTTGGCCAGAAATCCGGATCTGAAACCGCGCATTCTGACCATCACGCAAAGCACGTACGACGGCGTGATCTACAACGTCGAAATGATCAAGGAGATGCTGGGCGATCTGCTCGACACCCTGCATTTCGACGAAGCCTGGTTGCCGCACGCCGAGTTCCACGAGTTCTATCAGGACATGCACGCGATCGGCGCGGGCCGTCCGCGCATCGGCGCGCTGGTGTTCGCCACGCACTCCACGCACAAGTTGCTGGCCGGCATTTCGCAGGCCTCGCAAATCGTCGTGCAGGATTCGAAGAACAGCCGCTTCGACAAGCATCGTTTTAACGAAGCGTATCTGATGCATACGTCGACGAGCCCGCAGTACGCGATCATCGCCTCGTGCGACGTGGCCGCGGCAATGATGGAAGCGCCTGGCGGTACTGCTCTGGTCGAGGAATCGATTGCCGAAGCACTCGATTTCCGGCGCGCGATGAGCAAGGTCGACGCCGAATACGGCGACGACTGGTTCTTCAAGGTGTGGGGCCCGGACCAGTTTGCAGAAGAAGGCATCGGCTCGCGCGAAGACTGGATGCTGCGCCCGAACGACGCGTGGCACGGTTTCGGCCCGCTCGCCGAAGGTTTCAACATGCTCGACCCGATCAAGGCGACTATCGTCACGCCGGGTCTGGACATGGACGGAGGCTTCGGCGAGTCCGGCATTCCGGCTGCGATCGTCACGAAGTATCTGGCCGAGCACGGCATCATCGTCGAAAAGACCGGCCTGTATTCGTTCTTCATCATGTTCACGATCGGCATCACCAAGGGCCGCTGGAACTCGATGGTCACCGAACTGCAACAGTTCAAGGACGACTACGACAACAACCAGCCGCTGTGGCGCGTGCTGCCCGACTTCGTCTCGCATCATCCGATGTACGAACGCGTCGGGCTACGCGATCTGTGCGATCAGATCCACAGCGTCTACCGCGCGAACGATATTGCGCGCCTGACGACCGAGATGTACCTGTCGAGCATGGAACCGGCGATGAAGCCGTCGGATGCGTTCGCCAAGCTCGCGCACCGCGAGATCGACCGGGTACCGATCGACGAACTCGAAGGCCGCGTCACATCGATCCTGTTGACGCCGTATCCGCCGGGCATTCCGCTTCTGATTCCAGGCGAGCGCTTCAACAAGACCATCGTCAACTATCTGCGTTTCGCGCGTGAGTTCAACGAACGCTTCCCGGGTTTCCACACGGATATCCACGGGCTTGTCGGCGAAACCATCAACGGGCGCATCGAATACTTCGTCGATTGCGTGCGCGCCTGACGATGTGGATGGTGACGTTTCTGCCGAGCGCTGACGGCTGGCGGCGCGCGTTTGGCGCGCTGACCCTGGCGTCGGCGATGTCGGCGGCGGTGCTCGGCGTCGTGCCGCTTCAGGCGCATGCCGAAGTCGCCGCCGCCGATCCGATCGACGCGTCGATGCGCACCTGTCTTGCGCGTAGCGATATGTCGTCGACGGCGGGGCAGGTGCAATGCATGGACAACGCGCGGATCGGCTGGAAGGCCGCTTTGGACAGCGCATGGCAGCAGCTTCAGACGAAGTTGCCGCAGGCGCAGCGTAAGCCGTGGGAAAAGAGTCAGGCGAGTTGGCAGGCTTCGCGCGATGTCGAGAAGCAGTTGCTCGCGGCCGTGTTTGCGACGACGCGCGGCTCGATGTATGTGTTGGCCGAAGCCGACATGCAGTTGCAGCCGGTGCGTGACCGCGCACTCTCGTTGCGAAGCGCGGTGGCCGGGATCAGCGCCGGGGGCGACCCGCCGCATCGTCCGCGCGCCTGTACCGCGGACGCGCAATGCGAACACGCCATGTTCGATCTGAACCGCTATTACCACCGCTTGCAGTCGAAGATGCCGGCGCGCTCGCGTCCGACGCTCGTGCGCGCACAAAGGGCCTGGACCGCGTATCTCGCCGCCACTACGCCGGTGATCGATGAACGCAGTCGCATCGATATCATCGGTGCGCGGGTGGCGACGCTCAAGCGCCTGTCGGAGACGGTCGGCAACGATTGAGCGTTGCCGGTCCGGCCGCTTGATCGAGCACCGGGATTTATCGGCGCGTTTGCGCAGCGCCTGCTGCCATTTTTCCGACCATGCGGCCGCACTTGCGCCGCGACGCTATCAATTAAGCATGTAGCCTTCAGCTTCCGGCTTGGGCATCTCCAGGGCCGGCTCGCCGAGCAGGTCACGCGTGGCGTCTTCAATATAAACCGACATCATGTTGAGCGCGAGGTCGTTGTCGTCGGTGCCGAATGGCTCTTCGATTTGCGATGCGATCGCCTCGTGCGCCATGAAGGTGTACGCCACGAACACGGCGAATACGGGGGTAAAGATTCCGATACTGTCGACCAGTCCGAACGGCAGCGACGCGCAGAAGAAATACACCGTGCGGTGAATCATCACCGAGTATGCGAAAGGCAGCGGCGTCGACGCGATGCGCTCGCAACCGCCAATGATATCCGACAGTCCATTCAGGTTTCGATCGAAGGCGAGTACTGCCATGGGATCGATTGCGCCTGCTTGTGCGTGGCGCTGCACCCATTCACCTAGCCAGAGCACCAGCGTCGCCGGTTTATAGCGCGACGCCATGACGCGGTCGAATAATGGTTTCGGGAGCCGTGCGGCGAGATCCTGACTCGGATCGCTCTTGCGGAGCTGGTGACGTAACGCATGGGGGAGGGCGCAGAGGACCGCTGTGAATGCCTCGATTTCTGTTCTGGGCAGTGGCTTGTTTGGCAGCGTTACTGCTTGACGGGTCAGCGAACGAGCGTCGTTCAGCAGTTGGCCCCACAGTTTGCGGGCTTCCCACCAGCGGTCGTAGCTGGCGTTGTTCCTGAAGCCCAGAAAGACGGCTAAGGCGATGCCGACCAATGAGAACGGGGCGGTGGTGTTGATGTTGAGCGAGACCGGCAGCAGATGGTCATGGGCAGCTACGGCGACGATCGCAATGCAGAAGATCAGGAATAAACGCGGCAGGAGCTGCGGGAGGACAGAACCCCGCCAGGCCAGCAGCATGCGGAACCAATGGAGATGTGGGCGGATGATCATCAGGGGTTGCTTCTGGTTTTTGCCTTCGGCGGGTGGGGTTCTATTATCGCTTTTTTGGGTTTTGGTTTGCGTGCTCGGGGTTTGTTCGTTTGGTTGCCTACGGCGATGGGTTTTTTCTTGATCTGGCTTCTTTGGATTTTGCTTGACTTGTTTGCCTGCGTGGCGCTGTATGCCTGCGGCGTTGGCCTTTCCTTGTTTTGTTATTGGTGTATTAGCGTTGCCCCTGTGCGGGGCGGCACTTACTTCTCTTTGCCGCCGCAAAGAGAAGTAAGCAAGAGAAAGCGGCTCACCCCGCTAATTCTTAAGCGGGTCCCCCGCGCAGCCACGGTAGTGGTGCATCTGGAATCAGTGTTCTCGCACACTCCACGTTAGTGACAAGGCAGTCATGCTTCCCGCCTCGCACTACGCGCTCGCCGGAAGGGGCCATCGGGAAACATGGGCTTCGTTTGGGCATGGTGGGAGCCATCGGCTTCGCCTCGCCTCGGCGAGGCGCCGAAAATGCCGGATGGTTTCGTGAGGGAGCGTCGGCCGGCACATCAAGCGGCCAGCGGCGCTTGCGCTTCCCTGTCCCCCAGGACGCCGGTCTTCGTGTAGGAAGCGGCTGTGGGCTGCGACGGCAGTTTGTAGTTTGCGGAGTTTCCACTGAGCGTCGACAACGGCATGCCAATTGATGAGCCACCGCTGAGCGTCAATCGCAGCGGGCGGTTTGATGAAATGCCGTTGGGCGTGAGCAAAAGCGTGTGGTTTGATGAAATGCCGCTGAGCGTGGGCAAAAGCGCGTGGTTGCTGAAGTACTGCTGCGGCGCGCGCAGCGCCGCCGTAAGTATGACTGCCTTGTCACTCACGTGGAGTGTGCGAGAACACTGATTCCAGATGCACCACTACCGTGGCTGCGCGGGGGACCCGCTTAAGAATTAGCGGTGTGAGCCGCTTTCTTTGCTTATCTTTCTTTGCGGCGGCAAAGAAAGTAAGTGCCTGCCCCGCACAGGGGCGAACGCTAATAGACCAATAACAAATCAAGGAAAGGCCAAAGTAGCCAGACGAAGGAAAGGCCAACGCCGCAGGCATACAGACAAACAAGCGCCGAGCAGTCAAAAAAGCCGAAAGCAAAAGCCCACCGCGGCAACCCAACAACCCAACAACCAGGCCGCCGCGAAGGCCCCCAAAAAAACCTAATCCCGTGCCGAAGAAGCCGCCCCATGACTCAACCAATCGAGCACAGCAGTAGCATCATCATCCGCGCCCTGTCGCGCCTTAGCGACCGTCTCAGCCACATCCGCGCTAGGCACGGCGCGTCGAATCGCCACCCCAACGGCAAGAATATCAATCATGACGAGATGCAGGATCCGCGAAATCATCGACAACTGCGACTCGCGAATCTCGATGTGGTCGGTCTCCAAAGCGACAGTAGCCCGCTTGGCCAAAGGCGTATTGCTGGACGTAATAGCAATCACCTTGGCGCCCGCCTGCATGGCGACATCCAGCACACGCAGCAGCTCAGGCGCACGTCCCGACTTGGACACCGCCACAATCACATCGCCCTTGCCGAGCAACGCAGCCGAGGCCGCCTGCATATACAGATCGCCATAAGCAATCGTCGGAATGCCAAACCGGAAGAACTTGTAATGCGCGTCCTGCGCGACAATGTTCGAATTGCCGAGTCCATAAAACTCAATCCGCCGCGCGCTGTTCAGCAGATCGATGGCCCGCTCGACCTGGTCGAAATTCAAATGCTCGCGCAATTGCAAAATCGCGGACACGGTGTTGTCGAGCACCTTCGCGCCGAAGTCCGTCGCGGTGTCGCCCAGATGCACCTGGCTATGACTCACCGGAATCGTGCCGGTCAAACCCGTCGCCAGCTTCAGTTTGAAATCCGACAAGCCCTGGCAGCCGAGCGAGCGGCAAAAGCGGATCACCGTCGGCTGGCTCACGTCGGCCTTGCGCGCGATGTCGACAATCGGATCGTTGATGATCGAACGCGGATGATTCAGCGCGAGATCGGCCACGCGGCGCTCGGCCGGCGTCAACGCGTCGCGCATCTGGCGAATCCGCTCGAACACGGCCGATGAGCTGCCGCCCGTGCGGTTCGACAACTGCTCCGCGAGAATTGCCGAAACACCCAGAAACGCCGGGTATTCAGCGGTAATCACGTAAGTCGGTACGCTCTGCAAATACGCCTCGAAGCGGCCCTTCGCCTCGAACCGTTTGCGAAACGACGAACGCGCAAAGAACTCGCCGAGTCGCGGCACGACGCCGCCGCCAATGTAGATGCCGCCCAATGCGCCGAGCGTCACCGCGATATTGCCGGCGAAGGTGCCGAGAATCCCGCAGAACACGTCGACGGATTCGGCCGCGAGCGGTTCGCCTTCCATCGCGCGCTTGACGATCTCGATCGTGTCGACGTTCGCCGCCACACGCTTCTTGTCGCGGCCCGCCAGCGCACGGTAAATCACTTCGATGCCAGGGCCTGCGGCCACGCGTTCGAACGAGACGTGCGACCACTTCTTGCGTGCGTATTGCAGCACGATGTCTTCGCGTTCGTCGGCCGGTGCGAAGGTGGCATGGCCGCCTTCGCTGCCGAGCGCGATCCAGCGGTCGTCGGCCGGAATCAGGCCGGACACGCCCATGCCGGTGCCCGGGCCGAGCAGGCCGATCACGCTGTTCGGACGACGCGAGCCGCCACCTACCTGCACGCGCTGCGCGTCGGTCAGGCCGGGGAGGGCCATGGCCAGCGCGGTAAAGTCGTTCACCACCAGCAGCGTGTCGAAGCCGAGCGCGCGGCGCGTGGCTTCGATCGAAAAGCCCCAGTCGTGGTTGGTCATGCTGACCTGATCGCCGTCGACCGGATTCGCAATCGCAATCGCCGCATGATTCACGCGGCCGATCTTGGTGTCCTTCAGATACTTCTTGATGACTTCGGCAACGCCCGGATAGTCCGCGCACGGATAGACCTGCACCGAGCTGATCTCGCCAGGGCTGGTTTCGAGCGCGAAGCGCGCATTGGTGCCGCCGATGTCGGCGAGCAGCCTCGGTCCATCGGCGTGCTGGCCCGCGCCCGGAACAGCCTTAGTTTGCACACCAGTAGACATCGAGTCTCACTCCCTTGTCGTTTGCCAACTGCGAGATGGCATTTTTTTGTAGCGAAGCGGCGGCGGCATTCAGCACGTCCATCTTTCGCGGTCCTGCGATCAGCAAAAACAGGTGCTTCACTTCTTTCAAGGCCGAGAGCGACCAGCTCACGCGCGCATGCGGCGCGCTGCCGGGATGCACGGCAACGAAGCGCTCGGGGGTGGTGATCGCGTAGTCCCATTCGGGCGCGTCCGCGAAAATCGACGCGGTGTGGCCGTCTTCGCCCATGCCGAGAATCGCGACGTCCGGCACGGCGCTAAAGCGCGGGTCGGCGTTCAGCGCGGCAACGTGCGCGTTCAGGTCTTGCGTCGTGTCGACCAGCGGCCAGAAAGCGGCGTTCGTCGCAGTGTTTTGCAACAGCGTGTCGTGCACGAGTTGCGAATTGCTCGCGCCGTCCGCTTCCGGCACCCAACGGTCGTCGACCAGCGTCACGACAATGCGTGCCCAGTCGAGCGATTGTGTGGACAACGTCTGCAGGAACGGACGCGGACTGGTGCCGCCGGACACGGCAAGCATTGCCGGGTGCGCGCTAGTGGTTAACGTGCCCGCTGCGGCCGTGGCCGCCTGTGCGGCGAGCGACGCATGTAACGCGTCGCCAACCGCTTTCGCCAACGCGTCGGATTGGGCGCGTTGATCGTCGAAAGCGTGAAGCTCGATCACTTCTCCTCCGTGCTGCTTTCTTGTTAGATCTGCGGAACATGCCGTGCTGCTCTCACGCGACGCCTGCAAGCGGGATGACTTGCAGGCGCCTTCGTGATACCGGCGCCATTCCGTTCAGTTCGTCGGTGGGTCTTGCAGGCGCACTGCCGTGCTTCGATCGGGATCGGGCATGGTACGACGCCGTAATTCAGTTGATTCAATTCTCTTCTTCGAGCCAGCAGGTGCCGTGTTGCGCCAACATCGCGCTCGCGGCAGCCGGTCCCCATGTGCCTGCTGCATACGGCTTGGGCGGCTTGTTGGAAGCAGCCCATTCGTTGAGGATCGGTTCGACCCAACGCCATGCCGCTTCCTGCTCGTCGCGCCGCACAAACAACGCGAGGCGGCCGTTGATGACGTCGAGCAACAGACGCTGATATGCCTCCATCTGCCCTTCGCGAAAGAACCGGTCGAAGGCGAGGTCGAGGTGGACGCTCGCGAGGTTCATCCCTTCGCCCGGCTGCTTTGCGAGACAGTAGAGGCGAATGGTTTCGTTCGGCTGCAAACGGATCACGAGACGGTTCGCACCGCCACGCAATGCGGACGCGCCAAGTGCCGAATGCGGCACTGCACGAAAATTCACCACGATCTCAGCGACCCGATCCGCGAGGCGCTTGCCCGTGCGCAGGAAGAACGGCACGCCGGCCCAGCGCCAGTTTTCGATTTCCACCTTCACCGCAACGAAGGTTTCGGTCGTGCTGTCCTGCTTCACGCCAGGCTCGGTTGCATACGCCGGCACCGCGCTGCCGCGGATCACGCCCGCATGATACTGGCCGCGCACGGCGACCTTGCCGATATCGCGCGGATCGATCGGTTTCAACGCGCGCAGCACGCGCAGCTTTTCGTCACGTACCGAGTCGGAATCCATCGAATGCGGCGGTTCCATCGCCACGATGGAAAGCAGCTGCAGCAAATGGTTCTGCACCATGTCGCGCAAGGCGCCGGTGTTGTCGTAGAAGTCGCCGCGCGCCTCCACGCCGAGTTCTTCCGCAATTGTGATCTGAATGCTTTCCACCCATTCACGGCGCCACAACGGTTCGAACAGTACATTGCCGAAACGCAGCGCGAGCAGGTTCTGCACCGGCTCCTTACCGAGGTAGTGATCGATCCGGTAGATCTGTTCTTCAGCGAAGATTTCGCCCACTGCATCATTAATTGCATTGGACGACTTGAGGTCGTAGCCGAGTGGTTTTTCCAGCACGATGCGCGAATTTTCGTTGAGCCCAACGGAGGCCAGCGCATGGCAGATCGGCACGAACAGCGACGGACCCGTTGCCAGATAGAACACGCGGATGCCAGGCCTGCCGCTCAAGGCGTCGCGCAGCAGCGTGAAGTCTTCGGGTTTGCCGAGATCGATCTTCACGAACTCGATACGGTCGAGGAAGCTCGCCCATGCTGTTTCATCCACGCCGTTCTTCGACACGTGCGGCTTGACATGCTCATTGACCCAGTCAATGTAGGCAGCACGATCGGCTATATGCCGCGCCACTGCGACGATCTTGCCGCTGTCGGCCAGCATGCCACCTGCACGGTGCGCTTCAAACAGTGCGGGCAGGATCTTGCGCATCGACAGATCGCCGGTTCCGCCGAAGAGGACGAAGGTGAAACTTGAATCGGTTTGCATGAGTCTCCGTCGATATCCTGGGGTCGCCGTGGTGATCGAAAAGGGCGACCGTAGTCCGATAAAATAATTTTTGACACTGAATTGTAGTTTAACTACAATCCAAATCAAGAGGTAGCGCTAATTCGATGAAAAAAGCGTGCGTTGCAAGGCTGGATGCGTGTTTTCCCGAATCGGCAGGCGCTCCCTGCATGTTAACGGACATTGCGTGCGGGCACGTGCCAGCATGCCCCCGGCGGTCCTTACGGAAAGCCGGAAGGCTGATCTGGTGTCAGGGTTAACGTGTGAGGCACCTCGAGTCTGCCGCGCGCGACGCGGGCAGGCAAAAATCAAAAGAGGAGACAGTCAGTTGCATCCCGAACCACTCATCTCTTGAGCTTCCAGCGGCCGGATATCGGTCCGCCGGCACATGCCTTAAGCATGTGCCCGACCGTGTTCGATCGCCCAGTGTTTTGCCTGTTTGAACCAACCACAGCACCCTGGCGACATCAGGGGCCATTTGTTTTTTGTTCAGGTGTCTGGAGGAGATAAGCAATGAAATTTCGCGCGATCATGGGCGCTTTGTGCGCCGCGGGTCTGATGTGTGGCGTCTCGGCTGTGCAAGCCGCCGAGTCGATCGAAGTGTTGCACTGGTGGACTTCGGGCGGCGAATCGAAAGCCGTCGGTGTCCTCAAGGACGACATGACGAAGCAGGGTTACACCTGGAAGGACTTCGCGGTTGCGGGCGGCGCAGGTGCGGCTGCCATGACGGCACTCAAGACGCAGGTGATCTCGGGCAACGCGCCGAGCGCTGCGCAGATCAAGGGTCCGCTGATCCAGGACTGGGCGCAGCAAGGCGTGCTGGTACCGATCGACGCCTCTGCCGGCGACTGGAAGAAAAACTTGCCGCCTGAAATCGACAAGATCATGCACGCAGACGGCCACTATGTGGCAGCGCCGTTCTCGGTGCACCGCGTGAACTGGCTGTACATCAACAAGGCTGCATTGGACAAGGCAGGCGGCAAGGCGCCGACCACGTGGCCTGAGTTCTTCGCTGTGGCCGACAAGATGAAGGCCGCCGGTATTCAGCCGATCGCGATGGGCGGTCAGCCGTGGCAAGACCTGACGCTGTGGGAAGACGTCGTGCTGTCGCAAGGCGCGGGCTTCTACAAGAAGGCGCTGGTCGACCTCGACGAAAAGACACTGACGTCGGATCAGATGGTCGGCGTGTTCGACACGGTACGCAAGATCCAGGGTTACTTCGACGCGGGCCGCACGGGCCGTGACTGGAACCTGGCAACGGCCATGGTCATCAACGGCAAGGCCGGCATGCAGTTCATGGGCGACTGGGCGAAGGGCGAGTTCGCCAACGCCGGCAAGAAGGCAGGCTCGGACTACATCTGTGCTGCTGTTCCGGGCACGGAGAAGGCTTACACGTTCAACGTCGACTCGTTCGTGTTCTTCCAGCAGAAGGGCCAGAAGACTGCAACGCCGGGTCAATTGGCACTTGCGAAGACGATCATGTCGCCGGACTTCCAGGAACAGTTCAGCCTGAACAAGGGTTCGATCCCGGTTCGTCTGGGCGTGTCGATGGCCAAGTTCGACGACTGCGCGAAGAAGTCGTACGCGGATGAACAAGTGGCGATCAAGTCGGGCGGCTATGTGCCTTCGCTGGCACACGGCATGGCGCAACCGGATGCAGCTGCCGGTGCGATCTCGGACGTGGTCACGAAGTTCATGAACTCGCAGGAAGATTCGAAGACCGCGGTTGCGGCGCTCGCGAAGGCAGCGAAGACCAAGTAAGTGAAGTAAGCGAAGTGGCGCGCCTGGCGGTTCCCCTCGTGGGCGCTGGGCGCGCTCTTCAGATTGCTTGCAGCCGTTGCGTTACTTAGGGCGAGAGACTTCACCCCTGGTTTCATCGAGTCATACCTACGCCGTTCCGGTCTCGCGTTTTTCATGCGTGAGCGCCCCGGCGGTACAGTTTCAGCAGGAGTCGAGTAGTGACTGCTTCTATCAGCGGAAACGGGAAATCCACGGCTTCCGTGACCCGCCGCACGTCGCCGATGGCGGCCCTTGCCGATCGCTGGATTCCGAAGCTGGTGCTCGCACCCAGCGTCGTGATCAGCCTGATCTTCGTGTATGGTTTCATTGCTATTACTGGCTATCTGTCGCTGTCGAATTCGCGACTGATGCCACGTTATGACTTTGTCGGTCTTGATCGTTATCGCGAACTGTTCGATAACGATGTGTTCTGGACCTCGGCTGCCAACCTCGGCTGGTTCGGCATTCCTTTTATCGGTATCTGTATCGGCCTCGGCCTGTTCCTCGCGATCCTGCTCGATCAGCAGATTCGCAATGAAGGCGCGCTGCGCGCCGTATTCCTGTACCCGATGGCGCTCTCGTTCATCGTGACGGGTACGGCGTGGCAATGGATCATGACGCCGAGCGTCGGCCTTGAGAAAGTGTTTCACGACTGGGGCTGGACGAGCTTCTCGTTCAGCTGGCTCGGCGACCCCGACAAGGCGATTTTCTGCGTCGTGATCGCGGCGGTGTGGCAATCCACCGGCTTCGTGATGGCGCTGTTTCTCGCGGGCTTGCGTGGTGTCGACGGTGAAATCTTCAAGGCCGCGCAGATGGATGGCGCAGGCTTGCCCACCATCTACCGCAAGATCGTGATTCCGAGCATGCGCCCGGTGTTCTTCTCCGTGCTGCTGATTCTCTGCCACATCACGATCAAGACCTTCGATCTGGTCGTCGCGTTGACCGCGGGCGGTCCGGGTACGTCTTCATCGCTGCCGGCTATTTTCATGTACACGTTTTCGTTCAATCGCGGGCAGTTGGGCGTCGGCGCGGCATCGTCGATGATGATGCTCGCTACCGTTGTGGCCGTGCTCGTGCCGCTGATGTATCTGGAATCGAGGAGCACCCGCAATGCAGCCTAAGATGACGATCAGCCGTGCCGTCATTTATGCGGCCTTGATTCTGTTCGCCTTGTATTTCCTGTTTCCGCTGTACGTGATGCTGTCCACGTCGTTCAAGGACATCGCTCAGCTGCGCACCGGCAACCTGCTCACGCCGCCGACCCACTGGACCATCGACCCGTGGATCAAGGCATGGAGCGGTGCCTGTACGGGGGTGCGTTGTGACGGCATGCAGCCGTTCTTCATGAACTCGGTGCGGATGGTGATTCCGGCCGTGCTGATCTCGTCGATCATCGGCGCGTTCAACGGTTATGTCCTCACGCACTGGCGTTTCCGCGGCGCGGATCCGATCTTCACGATGATCCTGGTCGGCTGCTTCATTCCGTTTCAGGCGATCCTGTTGCCGATGGCGCGCTTCGAAGGCATGCTCGGTTTGTCGAATACGACCACCGGTCTGGTGGTGGTGCACGTGATCTACGGTATCGCTTTCACGACGATGTTCTTCCGCAACTTCTACGTGAGCATTCCGGCTGAACTCGTGAAAGCCGCACGGATCGACGGCGCAGGTTTCTTCACGATCTTCACGAAGATTCTGATGCCGGTGTCGCTGCCGATTTTCATGGTGTGCCTGATCTGGCAATTCACGCAGATCTGGAATGACTTCCTGTTCGGGATTGTGTTCTCTGGCGTCGATTCGATGCCGATCACGGTGGCGCTGAACAACCTCGTGAACACCTCGACCGGCGTGAAGGAATACAACGTGGACATGGCCGGTGCGATCATCGCCGCATTGCCGACCTTGCTCGTCTACATCGTCGCCGGACGCTATTTCGTGCGCGGCCTGACGGCGGGCGCAGTGAAGGGCTAAACCCGGGCTAGACCCTACGCATCGCGGCGGCGCTTTCTGCATGAGGCGTACGAAGTGCACGAAACGCCGCCGTCATCCGACAAGATGTTCCTGAGAAAACGCCGGGCCGCCCCAAGTTTTCTCAGCCCCCTCGAGGGGGCCTGGCACGAAGTGCCAGGTTTGGGGCTCTTTCAAGTAGTACCAGAGACAAGAGGATTCACAGCATGGCAAGCCTTTCCATCCGTGACGTGTACAAGACTTACCCGAACGGGGTGCCGGTTCTGAAGGGTGTCAATATCGACATCGAAGACGGCCAGTTCCTGATTCTCGTTGGCGGCTCGGGCTGCGGGAAGTCGACGCTGCTCAATATGATCGCCGGCCTCGAAACCGTGACCAAGGGCGAGATTCAGATCGACGGCAAGACGGTGAACAACCTGTCGCCGAAAGATCGCGACATCGCGATGGTGTTCCAGTCGTACGCGCTGTATCCGTCCATGACGGTGCGCGAGAACATCTCGTTCGGCCTGGGTATCCGCAAGGTGCCGAAGCAGGAGCAGGCGCAGATCGTCGATCGCGTGTCGAACACGCTGCAGATCACGCATTTGCTGGACCGCAAGCCGGGCCAGCTCTCCGGCGGTCAGCGTCAGCGTGTGGCTATGGGCCGTGCACTCGCGCGCGATCCGGTGATGTTCCTGTTCGACGAACCGCTGTCGAACCTCGACGCGAAGCTGCGTATCGAGATGCGTTCGGAAATCAAGCTGCTGCATCAACGCCTCGGCACGACGATCGTCTACGTGACGCACGATCAGATCGAAGCGATGACGCTCGGCGACCGCATCGCGGTGATGAAAGACGGCATCGTCCAGCAGTTCGGCGCGCCGCAAGAGATTTACGACTCGCCGGCGAACCTGTTTGTAGCCGGCTTCATCGGCGCGCCGCCGATGAACTTCATCCAGGGCAAGCTGGTGGAGCAGGGTTCGGGCGTCGGCATCGAACTGGATACGGGCGGCTCGCGCGGCGTGCTGAACCTGCCGTTCGACTCCGCGAAGGTGAAGTCGCACGTGGGGCGCGAAGTGATCCTGGGCCTGCGCCCGGAACGGATTACCGATGCGCGCGGCGCACATGGCGACAATGCGAATCTGCAGCCGATCGAAGTCAAGGTCGATGTGATCGAGCCGACCGGACCGGACACGCTGGTGTTCGCGCAGGTCAATGGCAAGCGCATTGTGAGTCGCGTGCACCCGGCGTCGAATCCGCAACCGTTGACGAATGCGACGCTGCTGTTCGATGCATCGAAGGCGGTGTTGTTCGATCCGGCTAATGAAGAACGGATTGCCTGAGGCGGGTTATTCGCTGAGCGATTCGAACTGAAGTGAAGAAAGCCCCATGTGTTGTGAAACGCATGGGGCTTTCTTCGTTTGCCAGGTACTGTTTGCTCAGGCGGGGCCAGGAGCCTGGCCCCGCTGCGGCAAGACCTCAAACGCCCGTGATACGCAGATCCGGATTGTTTCGTGCAAGCTCGGTGACCCACTCGGTGAAGGCGCGAAGCCGTGAGCTCAGATTGCGGCGATGCGCGTACAGGATAGACAGCGGCGCGCCAGGGCTCGTGTAGCTTGTGAGGATTTCCTTGAGCGCGCCCTGCGCAATCAGATCGGCGACCATGAAGCGCGACGGCTGGATGATGCCGTGGCCGAGCGCCGCTGCACCAATGTAGACGCTACCGTCATTCACGGCCAGCACGCTCTTTAGCGTGACCTTGACGATCTCGCCGTCCACCTGGTACTCGAACGGGAAGGTCTTGCCGCTGCGCGCGGAAACGTAGTTAACAGCGCGATGCTCGCCGAGCTCATCGAGCGTTGTGGGTGTGCCGTACTTCTCCAGATAGGCCGGCGACGCACAGGTCACGATCCGCGCATCGCCGATGTGCCGCGCGACGAGACTCGACTCTTCCGGCGTGCCCATGCGGATCACGCAATCCACCCCGTCCTGAATCAGATCGATATTGCGATCCGCCAGCCCGAGCCGTACGTCGATCTCCGGGTATTGCCGGTAGAAGTCGTCGAGCGCGGGCAGCAGCAGCGCACGAGCAAGCGTGCCGGACGTGTCAACGCGAATCGTGCCGCTCGGATGTTCGCGCTTGTTCGACAGCGACGATTCGGCATCGGCGACTTCCGCGAGGATGCGCACACAACGGTCGTAGAACAGCGCGCCGTCTTCGGTCACGCTGACCTGCCGCGTCGAACGGTTCAGGAGGCGCACGCCGACGTGTTCCTCCAGAGCCTGAATGGTGCGGCTGACTTTGGCGCGGGGCAGGTCGAGCGATTCGGATACTTTGGTGAAGCTGTTTGCCTCGACCACACGCGTAAATATCTCCATCGCTTCGAAACGGTCCATGTTTTGCCTTGTGAGTGATGGGCTGAAGTAGGTTTCGAAGTGAAGTGTATAGGTTGGAAATAGCGTTGTCGCAATGAGATCCGCGGGCGCGCAGACGGGAGTGCCTGTCAGTTTGC
Organism: Paraburkholderia sediminicola; assembly: GCF_046026855.1. GTDB lineage: Bacteria > Pseudomonadota > Gammaproteobacteria > Burkholderiales > Burkholderiaceae > Paraburkholderia > Paraburkholderia sediminicola_A. Next base: position 58,938 of record NZ_JAQQET010000038.1, read on the forward strand.
CCGCGCGGTTGCCCCGTCGTGCCTTGTTATGCCCGGTCGTGCCGCGTCGGCGCGTTCAATCCCGGTCGGGCGCGCCGAGCGGGAACAGAGGGCGATACGGGCGTGCTTCGTCGACCGCGCGTGCGAACGATGGCCGGGCCAGCAGCCGCTTCCGATAGGCGAGCACGTGAGGAAACGCCGCGCCGATGCGATGCGTCCAGTCAGCATAGAACAGGAACGGCGCGGCGCCGCAATCGGCGAGGCTGAACGTATCGCCGGCCGCCCATTCGCGCCCGGCCATCACCTTGTCGAGCCAGCCGTAGGCGGTGTCAAGCATTGCGCGGGCGTCGGCCACGGCGCGCGGATCACGCTCCGGCTCGGCGCGCAGACTGTCGTACACGATCCTTTGCTGCGGCGTCGAGATGTAGTTGTCGAAGAAGCGATCCATGCTGCGCACTTCCAGCGCGGCGCGGGCGTCAGCCGGCAAGAGCGGCACCGGCCCCGGGTGATACAGGCCGAGATATTCGATGATGATGCTCGCCTCCACCACCACTCGGCCACCGTCGACCAGCACAGGAAAACGCTTGATCGGCCAGAGCGCGGTGAGCTCTGCCATGACCTGCGGATCGTCGTGCGACAACAGGCGCAGTTCGAACGGCGTGCCGTTTTCGTAAAGCGCGGTCAGCGCCTTCTGGCAGTAGGAAGAGAAGGGGTGGGCATAGAGCTTCAGGGTCATCGTGGTCACCTGTGGCGGTTACTCGGCGCGCTGTGGCGCGATAACGGCCGGAGGGGCCGTTTACCTGACGACGAGCGACGGTGGGCGAAATCGACAGACACGAGAATTTTAGTGGCAGACGGTTGTTCATCCGCTTGCGCTAAAACCGGAGGGAGCAAAACCGTATGCGCAGTGATTTGTTACGACAAAACGCCACAAACTTTTTAGAAAGATAGTGTAACATTTGAAAAAATTGTAAGAAAACCGACGTGACCACGACGTAACCGGGTTGCCGCCGTCATCAGAAAGACCACCGGGGCGTCACGCAGTGAATAACGAATAACTCGACGCACGGAGCCTTTGCATGTCAACGATCACTACGTCTGTAAATAGCGCGACCGCTAACGCGCAGAACCAGGTGCAGCAAGCGGCGCAATCGATTATCAGTGGCTCTACCGGCAACTCGACGATGGACGTGGCGTCGCTGGTGTCGGCCCTCGTGAATGCGAAGACGGCTGGCCAGACGGCGGCGCTGAAGGCCAAACAGACGAGCGATAGCACAGTCCTTTCCGCCTATGGCGCCTTGAGCTCCGCGTTGAATGCGTTGCAGGCTGCGATCAAGAATCTCTCGGACGGAACGCTCCTGTCGACCTTCGGGGCGACCGCGAGCGGCAAGGGCCTGGACCCGAAGGCCGGTTCCGGCGCGGTCGCCGGCAGCTACACGATCGACGTCGCGCAAATCGCTGCGTCGCAGAGCCTGTCGTCGTCGGCGTTCGACGCTACCGCTAAGCTGGGCACCGGCAAGTTGACCATTGCGGTCGGCGGCAAGTCGATGGATGTCACGATCGACAGCACCAACAATACGCTGAGCGGTATCGCCAACGCGATCAACAAAGCGGGCAACAATCCGGGCGTCACGGCCACCATCGTGACCGGCACGGGCGGTGCTCACCTCGTGTTGCGCTCGGCTGCCACTGGCGCGGCCAACACGATCGACGTGTCCACCAGCAATGTCGAGAACGATAACGGCCTGTCGAGCCTTGGCGTGACGTCCACGCCCGGCGCGAATGGCGCGGCGTCCACGATCGTATCGTCGGATACCAACAAGGCCTGGCGGCAAAGCGAAGGCGCTCAGGACGCGCGATTCACCATCGGCGGGATTGAGGCGAGCAGTTCGACGAACGCGGTCACGTCGGCGATTTCCGGCGTCACGCTGAATCTGTCGAGCGCCGCGGTCGGCACCACGCAGACGCTGACGATCGCGTCGGACACGGCCGCGCAGAACACGGCCATCACCAACTTCGCCAATCTCTACAACACCGTCGTCACGACCATCAACTCGCTGTCCTCCTACGACAAGTCGTCGAAGACCGGCGGCGCGCTGCTCGGCGATTCGACGCTGATGACGATCAAGAATTCGTTGGCGTCGATCATCGGCGGTGGTGTCGGTTCGGGAAGTTCAGCAGTCGGTCTCGCTTCGATCGGCATTACGCTGAAAGGCGATCCGGCGGATGGCACGTTGGTGATCGACGCCAAGAAGCTGAGTGCGTCGCTCACCAGCAGCCCGGCGCAGATTGCGACTTTGTTCAACTCGACCAACGGCATTGGCGCGAAGTTGAACAACAGCATTACTGATTTCGTGAAGACGGGTGGCATTATCGACACCCGCAGCACGGCGCTGAATGCCGACCTGAAGAGCATCACGACCCAGCAGACCACACTCGCCAATTACAGCGCGCAGTTGACGAAGCAGTACCAGAATCAGTTCACGGCGCTCAACACGCTGATGGCGACGATGAACAACAACTCGCAGTACCTGACCGCGCTGTTTGGCGGGTCGAAGAGTGCAGGGGCTTTGGCCACCAACAAGTAAAGTTGTTTCAAAGCGCGCGCCGCCTGGTTCGGGGCGGCGCGCTTTTATTTATGAGGCGGGTTTGGTGAGGCGAGCCTGGTGAGGCAAGCTCAGTGAGGCAGCCGGACATCGAACCTGAACGTCGCGAGCCTCGCGAGCAGGATAAAAGCGGTGGCGATCAACACGCTATAAACCGTATCGACGTTCATGTAATCCAGCAGCACGTACAGCCAGCATCCCACAAAAGCACAGGTTGCGTACGGTCGCGAATCGCGCAAAATCAGCGGCACCTCGTTGCACAGCACGTCGCGAATCACGCCGCCGAATACGCCTGTCAACACTCCCATCATCACCGATGTGAACCACGGCATCTGCGCGTCATGCGCGATCGACGTGCCTGAAATGCTGAACAAGCCCAGTCCCACCGCATCGGCCACCAGCAAGACCCGCTCGGAGAGCAGGCGCGACGCCATCTTCAATAGCGTCGGCGCGAACAACGACATCACGAAGATCGCGATCAGATAGGGCTGATGCTCGACCCAGTAGAAAGGCCGCCGCTCGAGCAGCACGTCGCGCAATGTGCCGCCGCCGAAGGCCGTCGCGATCGCCACGAGGAAGGTCCCGACGGCATCGAGCCGTCGGGTTCTCGCCTCGATAAAACCGGAAATCGCATACGCGAAAATAGCCAGCGCCTCCATGATGGTCAGCGCCAGCGTCAGCCTCGGATGGATCACCGGGACTCCGTCAGGACTTGGGGTACGCCGGCAATGCGCCGGGCTGCAACAGCACGACCACCGCCCCGGCGCCGCCGTCATGCGGACGCGCCTGGCAGAAGGCGATCACCTCGGACTTCTGCACGAGCCACGCGCGCACTTTGCCCTTCAATACGGGTTCTTTACCGATCGAGCCGAGACCCTTGCCGTGAATCACGCGCAAACACCGCAGGCCGCGCTTCACCGATTCACGAATGAACTCGGCCAGCGCCTCGCGCGCTTCCTCGCGACGCATGCCGTGCAGATCGATTTGTGCCTGCACGATCCAATCGCCACGCCGCAGTTTTCGCACGACTTCTTGACTCACTCCAGGCCGGCAATAGGAGAGCGTTTCGTCGGTTTCGAGCAGGATCTCGGGATCGAACTCGTCGGAGATTGCTTCGTGCAGCACGGCTTCTTCGTCGAGTCTGGTTTGCACCGGCAGCGGCGACGGGGGATTGCGCGGCAAGGTCGCGCGCGGCGGGACCGCGAGTGGCGCAACCGCGCCGATTTCGCGGCGAAACAGATCGGCGTCCGCCGAGGCTTCGCGCTGCGCTGCCACTGCCGCCGCGCGTTCGCGTTCACGCCGTTGCGTGTCGCCCTTTAAAGCATCGCGCAGTGCGCCGAGGCCGGCTAGTCCCGCAGCCGGCTCGATCTTCGGCTTGACGACGGATGCGGCCGGCTCGGGCGCGGGCCTGGCAATGGCGCGTGCGCGCTTCGGTTCGCTGGGGTGGGGCTGATTCTTCGGCATATCGGTAATACACGCAGAAAGGTAGATCGATCGCGCGATGCGGGTTGCTGCACCGAAACGTACCGCGGCGCATCGCAACGCCTGGCCGCCGGGCTGGGCAAGCGTACACAAGGGCGCTGGAGCGACGCCAACCGGCTGCCGGAACGACGCAAATACGGCGCAGACATCGCACAGCCACGACGCAGCCCGGCGCAAAAAAAGCCGCCAGCTTCTCAGCCGCGGCCTTCTCCAAAGCAGGCGGCCGGGCCATGCCCAGCCGCCATTTTACCGTCGCGCGTGGTGTTGCAGATCAGCGCGCGGCTTCAGCGCTCATCACATGCTCGCCAATCTCTTCGATGGTTTCCAGATAGCGTTGCGCGTCGAGCGCGGCCATACAGCCGGTGCCCGCGCTGGTGATCGCCTGACGATAGACGTGGTCCTGCACGTCGCCCGCCGCGAACACGCCCGGCATGCTGGTCGCCGTGGCGAAACCGTTCAGACCGCCTTTAGTGATGATGTAGCCGTTCTTCATCTCCAGTTGGCCTTCGAAAATGTCCGTGTTCGGCTTGTGGCCGATCGCGACGAAGACGCCTTGCAGCGCGATGTCTGTGGTTTCGCCGCTTTTCGTGTTCTTGATACGCAAGCCGGTCACGCCGGATTGGTCGCCGGTCACTTCGTCGAGCGTGCTGTTCCACTTGATCTCGACCAGGCCTTCCTTTTCCTTCGCCAGCAGACGGTCGATCAGGATCGGTTCGGCGCGGAACTTGTCGCGGCGATGAATCACCGTCACCTTTTTGGCAATGCCGGAAAGGTAGAGGGCTTCCTCGACTGCGGTATTGCCGCCGCCGATCACGGCCACATGTTGTTGCTTGTAGAAGAAACCGTCGCAGGTGGCGCATGCCGACACGCCTTTACCCATGAACGCTTCTTCGGATGGCAGGCCGAGGTACTGAGCCGATGCGCCGGTCGAAATGATCAGCGAGTCGCAGGTATATTCGCCCGAGTCGCCAATCAGGCGGATCGGCTTCTCATCCAGCTTGGCCGTATGGATGTGGTCGAAAATGATCTCCGTGTTGAAGCGCTCGGCGTGCTCCAGGAAGCGCTGCATCAACTCCGGGCCTTGCACGCCGTTGCCGTCCGCCGGCCAGTTCTCGACGTCGGTCGTGGTCATCAGCTGGCCGCCTTGGGCGAGACCCGTGACGAGCACCGGCGACAGATTGGCGCGCGCCGCATAGACCGCTGCCGTGTAGCCGGCGGGGCCAGAACCGAGAATCAGAACTTTGGCGTGTTTCGTGGAAGTTGCGGGCATGATCGAAATCCTTTTACGGCGCCCGGCTCGCCCATGCGAGGCCGCGCGACTTGAGCTGAAACTATAGATGGGTATTAGCGCGCCATTATAAAGGGCGGCAAGCCGGCCTGCTTCATGAAGCTTTCCGATCGCGGCGATAGCGTTGCCGCGGGTCCCGGCGCCTTTTCTGAGGTCGAACGGCTAAGTTACCGTCATTTACAGCCTCGCGTCCGACACTGCGTTTACAATAGGCCGCATCGATGGACCCGGCAGCCGGGGCCGGGTCTGGAGCCGCCTTAGGCGCCGCTTCGGCCGCGACTCTGGCAGCAGATCGGCCACACAAGCAACAGGATCAATGGCAAAAGCTCCCTATTCCGCGAGCGCGCAGGCATTGCCGCACCGCATGTCGCGCCTTTTCACCGAAATCCGCTGGATCTTGCAGGTCGCGCTCGGCGTGTTCCTGCTCATGGCGCTCGTCAGCTACAGCCGGCACGATCCGAGCTGGACGCACGCCGCACAGGTCGACCACATCGCCAACTGGGCGGGCCGGGTCGGCGCGTGGACATCCGACATTCTGCTGCTGCTGTTCGGTCTCTCCGCCTACTGGTGGATCGTGCTGCTCGGCCGCCATATCTCCGCCAATTACCGCCGTATCACCCGTCACGAAGAACTGCAGGACGATGCGCCGCGCGACGCCGGCTGGCTCGCGGACGCGTTTGCGTTCATGCTGGTGTTGCTCGCCTGCGACGGTATCGAAGCGCTGCGCATGTGGTCGCTGAAAGTGCAATTGCCGCGTGCGCCGGGCGGGGTGATCGGCGAAGCGGTCGCGCGCGGGGTGTCGCACGCGCTGGGCTTCACGGGCGGCACTTTGGCGCTGCTGATCGTGCTGGCCATTGGTTTGTCGCTGTATTTCCGTTTCTCGTGGCTGTCGGTGTCGGAAAAGGTCGGCGAATCGATCATTTCGGCGGTCACGTTCGCCAAGCTGCGCCGCGAGGCCGGCCGCGACCGTAAATTGGGCGAAGCCGCCGCCGTGAAGCGCGAAGGCAAGGTCGAAAAGGGCCGTGTGCGGATCGAGGAACACGAGCCGGTCATGATCGTGCCGCCGCTCGCCACCCCCGCCAAATCGGAGCGCGTCGAGAAAGAGCGGCAGGTGCCGCTGTTCACGGACTTGCCGGGCGACTCCACCTTGCCGCCGATCTCGCTGCTCGACGCGGCGCCGGTCGCGCAGGAAACCATTTCCGCCGATACGCTCGAATTTACCTCGCGTCTGATCGAGAAAAAGCTCAAGGACTTCGGCGTCGAAGTGAGCGTGGTCGCCGCGTATCCGGGGCCGGTCGTCACGCGTTACGAGATCGAGCCGGCCACTGGCGTGAAGGGCAGCCAGATCGTCGGTCTGGCGAAAGATCTGGCGCGTTCGCTGTCGCTAGTGTCGATTCGTGTGGTCGAAACGATTCCGGGCAAGAACTTCATGGCGCTGGAGTTGCCGAACCAGCGCCGCCAGACCGTGAGTCTCTCGGAGATTCTTGGCTCGGCGGTTTATGCGGACGCGGCTTCGCCGCTCACCATGGGCCTTGGCAAGGACATCGGCGGCAAGCCGGTGTGCGCCGACCTCGCGAAAATGCCGCACTTGCTGGTGGCCGGTACGACCGGTTCGGGCAAGTCGGTGGGTATCAATGCGATGATCCTGTCGCTGCTCTACAAGGCGAGCGCCGACCAGGTCCGCATGATCCTGATCGATCCGAAGATGCTCGAAATGAGCGTCTACGAAGGCATTCCGCATCTGCTGTGTCCAGTGGTGACGGATATGCGTCAGGCGGGCCATGCGCTCAATTGGGCGGTCGCCGAAATGGAGCGCCGTTACAAGCTGATGAGCAAGCTCGGCGTGCGTAATCTCGCCGGTTACAACAACAAGATCGACGAAGCCACCAAGCGCGAAGAGAAGCTGCCGAATCCGTTCAGCCTGACTCCTGAAGATCCGGAACCGCTGTCGCGCCTGCCGAACATTGTCGTCGTGATCGACGAATTGGCCGATCTGATGATGGTGGTGGGCAAGAAGGTCGAAGAGCTGATCGCGCGGATTGCGCAGAAAGCGCGCGCGGCCGGCATCCATCTGATTCTCGCGACGCAGCGTCCGTCTGTCGACGTGATTACCGGCCTGATCAAGGCTAACGTGCCGACGCGGATGGCGTTCCAGGTGTCGTCGAAGATCGACTCGCGCACCATTCTTGACCAGCAGGGCGCGGAATCGCTGCTCGGCATGGGCGACATGCTGTACCTGCCGCCGGGCAGCGGTTTGCCGATGCGTGTGCACGGCGCGTTCGTGTCGGACGAGGAAGTGCATCGCGTCGTCGACAAGCTCAAGGAGCAGGGCGAGCCGAACTACATCGAGGGCATTCTCGAAGGCGGTGTAACAGGCGAGGGCGACGAAGGCTCCGCGGGCGCCGGGGGAACCGGCTCGGGCGACGGTGAGGCGGACCCGTTATACGACCAGGCGGTCGATGTGGTGCTGAAGAACCGCCGTGCGTCGATCTCGCTGGTGCAGCGGCATTTACGCATCGGCTATAACCGGGCGGCGCGTTTGCTCGAGCAGATGGAGAACTCGGGCGTGGTGTCGTCGATGTCGTCGAATGGTAATCGCGAGATCCTTGCACCGGCGCGGGAAGCGGAATAGGCCGTCCCTAAGGCTATTCCGCTGAACCGGCTGCAATGCGCAGCGTATAAGCCCCGTGCATAAGTTCTGCACATAAGTCCTGCGCATAAGTCCTGTTTAAGGCTTCTTGCTTAAGCTGTTGCCCAAGGCCGAGGGCTCGTCCCGCGGCTTCGCGGTTCAAGCCAGCCGCCACGGTCACCCGGCCGCTGCTCTCAACGCCCGCCGCCGTGGCCGCTCAACGAATTCAATCAAGGGAGAAAACACCATGCAGCTTTTCGCGCAGCAGCACGCTCGACAGAGTGCTCAATCCAACCGCTTCGGCCAACTTGCTCGCACGATCGTACGTGGCGTCGGCAGTGTGGCGATCGGTGCGTCGATGCTCGTCGCGTCGCAGGCATTCGCGAGCGGCACCGAGCAATTGAAGGCGTTCGTCGCGCAAGTTCATTCCGCGCGCGGTACCTTTGTGCAGCAGGAAGTGCGCGCGCCGAGCAAGGCGCAGGGTGCAAGCGGCGCGAACGGCGTGCTGTCCACGGCTGGTAAGACGGGCACCTCGAGCGGCACGTTCACGTTCGCGCGCCCCGGCAAGTTCATCTGGCAATACGAGAAGCCCTATGCACAATTGCTGCAAGCTGATGGCGATAAGCTCTACGTGTATGACAAGGATCTGAACCAGGTGACGGTGCGCAGCCTCGGCGGCGCGCTCGGCGCGAGCCCGGCGGCGATCCTGTTCGGTAGCAACGATCTGGACAAGAACTTCACGCTGCGTGATGCGGGCGTGAAGGCCGGTATCGACTGGCTCGAACTGACGCCCAAGGCGAAAGACACGCAATTTCAGCGCGTCGGTATCGGCTTCAAAGACGGCAATCTTGAAGCGATGGAACTGCACGATGTGTTCGGCAACGTGACGCTGCTGACGTTCTCGAACATCCAGAAGAACCCGCCGCTGCCGGCCGACGCGTTCAAGTTCACGGTGCCGAAGGGCGCGGATGTGATCAACGGGTAGGTTGATTGCTGTTGCAGATTGATTTGCAAAAAGGCCGCGCCATCGAGCGCGGCCTTTTCAATTACTGATCGAGTGCCGATGGGTCGCCGATCGCGCTGCGCGCCAGGTGTGCCGAACCCCTACTCATCCACTTCCAGTTCTTGCGCAGGATGCGCGGCCTTCATATCGTCGATAAAGGCTTCAACGATATCCGTTCGATGCTGCCGCGCCCGCGTGACCATATGAAACGCCACGCGATAGCGCATCTGTGCCGGATTCACCGCCGCGAGCAGACCTTGCTTGACGAACGGCGCTGCGAAATGCCCCGGCAAATAGCCGAGATGATGTCCCGACAGCACCAGCATCGCGACCGCTTCCATGTTGTCCGCAACGGCGGTGACGTTCTGCGGCGTCGTCGAACTTTCGGCTTCGGGCAGCGGATAGCTACGCCACGCCCATTCGTGAGTTGCGGCGTCGGCGGGTGACACCTCTCCCGCTGACGCGAATAGCGGATGCCCCTTCGCGCAATACGCGAACTGATCTTCGGCGAACACCTCGGTGTATTCGAGCGACGGCACGCGATGCCAGAAATAGCCGATGCCGATCTGAATCCGGCCATTCAGCAAGAATTCCTCCAGCTCGCCCGGCGAGCGCACCAGAATCGAAAACCGCACCGACTGATCGCGCGCGCGAAACCGGCCGATCGCCTCGCTGATACGCGCGCTTGCCGACACTGGCGTGTGGCCGATCATGCCGATATCGAGCGTGCCGACCAGCTTGCGGCCGACATTGCGCGCCTGCATGCCGAAGGTGTCGACGGCGGACAGCAGGGCACGAGCCGCGTCGATGAATTGCTCACCGCGCGCGGTCAGGCTGAAGCCGCCGCGGCCGCGCTCGCACAAGCGGTAGCCGAGGCGCGTTTCCAGCGTGGCCAGTTGCGTGCTGATCGTCGACTGGCCGACGTTGAGCGTGGCTTGGGCCGGCGAGACGCCGCCGGCATCGACGATGGCGAGGAAGACGCGGATCAGCCGCAGGTCGAGATCGGTGAGTTGGGAGAACATACGTCAGGATACATCGCTATGAATCAATGTGAAGTTTATTCTGTTTGTATTTTAACTTGAGCGAAAGTGCTCAAGAATCGAGATTCGCCCGGCAAGGTGCGCTTTTTTGCTGACCCCTCGGCCGGTTGCACGATTTTGCTTACTGCCCCCTTTTCATTGCCGAGACACGATGAATACTTCCTCCTTCATTTCCCCCGAGGCCGGTGAACGGCCGCAACCGTTGTCTGGCAACGCGATGCCCCGCTGCGGCGGCATCGCGACGATGATGCGGCTGCCGAACGTCGGCTCGGCCGAAGGGTTCGACGCCTGCTTCGTCGGCGTGCCATTCGATCTTGGCACGTCGAACCGCACCGGCGCGCGCTTCGGGCCGCGCCAGATCCGCAGCGAATCGGTGTTGCTGCGCCCGTACAACATGGCCACGCGCGCCGCGCCGTTCGATTCGCTGCGTGTGGCCGATCTCGGCGACGTCGCGATCAATCCGTACAACCTGCACGATTCGATCAAGCGCATTGAAGCCGCCTACGACGAAATCCTCCAGCACAACTGCAAGCCGATCACGCTCGGTGGCGACCACACGATCGCGCTGCCGATCCTGCGCGCGATTCATCGCAAGCACGGCAAGGTTGGCCTGATTCACGTGGATGCACACGCCGACGTCAATGACACGATGATGGGCGAGAAGATCGCGCACGGCACGCCGTTCCGCCGTGCGGTGGAGGAGGGCTTGATCGATTGCGACCGCGTCGTGCAGATCGGTTTGCGTGGCACGGGTTACGCGGCTGAAGATTTCGACTGGTGCCGCGATCAGGGCTTCGAAGTCGTGCAGGCGGAGGCGTGCTGGAACCAGTCGCTGGCACCGTTGATGGCGCGCGTGCGCGAACGCATGGGCGACGGACCGGTGTACATCACATTCGATATCGACGGTATCGATCCGGCCTTCGCGCCCGGTACGGGTACGCCGGAAATCGCCGGATTGACGGTGCCGCAGGCGCTGGAAATCATTCGCGGCTCGCATGGGTTGAATATCGTCGGCTGCGATCTGGTCGAGGTGGCGCCGCCGTACGATCCGTTCGGCACTACCGCGTTGCTTGGCGCAAATCTCGCGTTCGAATTGCTGTGCGTGTTGCCGGGCGTCGAGTATCGGGCTTCCCGGCGTTGAGTCGCGGGTTGAATTGCGGGTCGAGCTGCGAGTTGATCTGATCAGTTTGATGATGTATGAAGAGAAAAGGCCTGCAAATGCAGGCCTTTTTGCATCGCGATGATGTCTACGCGACTCAAGCGTACGCAGTCTTCCGAGCCGACACCAGCACCAGATAACACAGCGCGCCGATCGCCAGCGCGGGCAGCGTCGCGCCGAGATCCGGCAGCCATTGATTGATCGCCTGATACGACACGATCCCGATTGCCCACGACGCGAACGCGCTCAGATGCCAGCCACCCGAGAAGCCGTAGCGGCCGCGCACATCGCCGAGCACGGCGGCTTCAATGCGACGCTTGCGCACGATGAAGTGATCCACCAGCACCACGCCGAACAATGGCGCGAACACGGAGCCGATCAGCAGCAGGAAGTTCTGATACTTCGCCATCGGCACGAGCAAGGCGATCGCCGTGCACAGCGCGCCGAATGCCGCCGACAACAACGGCACGCTGCCGCGCGTCCAGAACGTGCCGGTCGAGACGGCTGCTGAGTGGATGTCGGCGAACGCGTTGTCCACTTCGTCGATCAGGATCAGCAGCAGGGCGAGGCCGCCGCCTGCTTGAGCCAGTGCGCCGGTCAGCAGTGCATCGCCACCGCCTGCCGCGAGACCGTAGATCGCGCCGAGCGCATAGAACCAGATATTCGCAATGCCATAGCCGAGCAGCGTGCCGCGGAAGGTCTCGCCGGGGCGTCGGCCGAAACGCGTGTAGTCGGCGATCAGCGGCAGCCACGACAACGGCATCGCGACCACCAGATCGATTGCGCCGCCGAACGACATCTCGCCCGTGCCTGGACGGCGCATTAGCGCGGACAGATCGTGCTTGGCAAGCAGATTCCACGAGAGCCATGCGGCGCCCGCCAGCAGCAGCCAGATACCCCACGTGCGCAGAAAACGCCGCACGAACGACAGCGGGCCGCTGATGGCCAGCAGCGTCGCGAGCAAACCGAAGATGACGGTCCAGATCAGCGGCATCGAGAAACCGAAGGCCTGTTTGGCGAGCGCATCGGCGGAATCGCGCATCACGATTACCTCGAATGAGCCCCAGCCGACCAGTTGCACGGCGTTCAGCACCGCCGGCACCGACGCGCCACGCACACCGAGCGTAGGCCGCAGCGACGACATGGCCGCGAGGCCCGTATCCGTGCCGATCACGCCGGCTAGCGCCAGCAATACGACACCGATCACGCTGCCGATCACGATCGCCAGCAACGCATGCGGCAACGACAACCCCGGTACTAGCAGCGCGCCCGCCTGTGCGACCAGGAGGCCGATGCCGAGCGAGAACCAGAGCGCGAAAGCGTCGCCGGTGCGGAACGCACGGCGCGCATCGGGCACCGGCGTGAGCGGTGCGTAGGTGGAGCCGGCGTCGCCGACGAGTGGATCTTGTGCCATCTAATCGTGTTCCTCCTGGTGTTGCTTGTATGTTCGCGTGCGACGCCGGTGTTGCCGGCCAAGCCGCGCGCGATATTAGCCTGTCAGGCTGTCGGCGAGATTACGGGCTGATCGGCGCAGTTATCTGCCTTGTTAGCCCGGTAATTCACGTGTTTTTTGCATTGTTCATCGCTGAAATCTTGCTCGCGCCTTGCTGCCCGAAAAGCGCCGTCACGGTGTGCGACCATCGCCCAAGCGCCGTCACTGTCATAATGCAGGACGTTGCCCGCACCTCTGCGCGCTGGCGTGGCTCACCGGCAGCACGCCGCCTTCACACGGACCGCGTCCGGAAAAGCCGAGATTATCCCCAAAACGCCATGTTTGAAGAACCCCGTGCCAATATTCCGCTCGCCGAACGCCTGCGGCCCCGCAATATCGACGAGGTGATCGGCCAGAAGCACCTGCTCGGCCCGAACAAGCCGTTGCGGGTCGCATTCGCGTCCGGCGAAGCCCATTCGATGATCCTCTGGGGCCCGCCCGGCGTCGGCAAAACCACGCTCGCCCGGCTTATGGCCGACGCGTTTCATGCCGAGTTCATCGCGTTGTCGGCAGTGCTCTCGGGCGTGAAGGATATCCGCGAAGCCGTGGAGACCGCGCAGATCCATCGCGCGAACGGCCATCAGACGCTGGTGTTCGTCGACGAAGTGCATCGCTTCAACAAGAGTCAGCAGGACGCGTTCTTGCCGCACGTCGAATCGGGCCTCTTCGTGTTTGTCGGCGCGACAACCGAGAATCCGTCGTTCGAGGTGAATAGCGCGTTGCTCTCGCGAGCGGCTGTCTACGTGCTGAAGAGCCTTACTGACGAAGAGCAGCGCGAACTGCTCGACCGCGCGCAGAAAGAACTCGGCGGCCTTACGTTCACCGAGGAAGCCCGCGACGCCCTGATCGGTTCCGCCGACGGCGACGGTCGCAAGCTGCTGAACAACCTGGAAATCGTCGCGCGCGCGGCGGCACAGCAGAAGAGCACCGAAATCGACGGTGCCTTGCTCGGCAGCGCGCTCGCCGAAAATCTGCGTCGCTTCGACAAAGGCGGCGACGCATTCTACGACCAGATCAGCGCGTTGCATAAATCGGTGCGCGGCAGCAGCCCGGACGGCGCGCTGTACTGGTTCTGCCGCATGCTAGACGGCGGCGCGGACCCGCGTTATCTCGCTCGACGTATCGTGCGGATGGCGTGGGAGGACATCGGTCTCGCCGACCCGCGCGCGGCCCGCATCGCGCTCGACGCGTCCGAAACCTACGAACGCCTCGGCACGCCCGAAGGCGAGCTGGCGCTGGCGCAGGCGATCATCTATCTGGCGGTCGCGCCGAAGTCGAACGCCGGGTACAACGCGTACAACGAGGCACGGCGGTTCGTCAGCAAGGACCAGTCGCGCGGCGTGCCGGTGCATCTGCGTAACGCGCCGACCAAGCTGATGAAGGAACTTGGCTACGGTCACGAATATCGCTACGCGCACGACGAACCCGATGCCTACGCGGCCGGCGAGACCTATCTGCCGGACAACATGCGCGACCCGCACTGGTACGAGCCGACGCCGCGCGGTCTCGAAGGCAAGATCGGCGACAAGATGGCGCGTCTGGCCGAGCTTGACGCGCAGTGGCGCAGCGAGAACAAGCCAAAAAAGGGCTGAGTTTTGTCGCTTGTGCTTCTGCGGCCGTTTCACGTGCCGTGTCGCCATTCCGCACGCCTCGACCATCTAACGCACCGGCCGCGCGTGCCGGTGCGCTAAAATCCCAGCTTCATATAACGAACACCCGCCCCATTCCATGCTCGACATCCAGCTGCTGCGCAAAGACCTCGACGGCGTCGCCAGGCGCCTCGCCGACCGCGGCTTTACCCTCGACGTGGCGGCCTTTACCGCGCTCGAAGCGGAACGCCGCGACACCCAGACCCGTACCGAAGAGATGCAGGCGCGCCGCAACACCCTGTCGAAGCAGATCGGCGGGATGAAAGGGCGGGGCGAGGACACGTCGGCGCTAATGGCCGAAGTGGGCGGTATCGGCGACGAGATGAAGGCGTCGGCGGCCAGGCTCGAGGATATCCAGAAGCGTCTGTCCGACCTGCTGCTCGGCGTGCCGAATCTGCCGCACGAAAGCGTACCCATGGGTAAGGACGAAACGCAGAACGTCGAAGTGCGCCGCTGGGGCACGCCGCGCCAGTTCGATTTCGAGGTGAAGGATCACGTCGACGTCGGCACGCCGCTTGGCCTCGATTTCGAGACTGGCGCGAAACTGTCGGGCGCGCGTTTCACGATGCTGCGCGGGCAGATTGCGCGGCTGCACCGCGCGCTGGCGCAGTTCATGATCGACACGCACACGCTGCACCACGGCTACACCGAGGTGTACACGCCGTACATCGTGAATCCGGAGATTCTGTACGGCACCGGCCAACTGCCGAAGTTCGCCGACGACATGTTCCGCGTCGAGAAGGGCGGTGATGAGAATACGGTCACGCAGTATCTGATTTCCACGTCGGAAATTTCGCTGACGAACACGGTGCGCGACAGCATTGTCGAAGCGGGCACGCTGCCCATCAAACTGACTGCGCATTCGCCGTGCTTCCGCTCGGAAGCGGGCTCGTATGGCCGCGATACGCGTGGTCTGATCCGCCAGCATCAGTTCGACAAGGTTGAGATGGTGCAGATCGTCGCGCCGGAAGCGTCGTATGACGCGCTGGAGCAAATGGTCGGGCACGCCGAGACGATTCTGCAGAAACTCGAACTGCCGTACCGCGTGATTACGTTGTGCACGGGCGATATGGGTTTCTCGGCTGCGAAGACGTATGACCTGGAAGTATGGGTGCCTGCGCAGAATACGTATCGCGAGATCTCGAGCTGCTCGAATACGGAGTCATTCCAGGCTCGCCGGATGCAGGCGCGTTTTCGCAATGCGCAAGGTAAGCCGGAACTGGTGCATACGCTGAACGGGTCGGGCCTGGCGGTTGGCCGCACGCTCGTGGCCGTGCTGGAGAATTTCCAGAACGCGGACGGGTCAGTGACGGTGCCGGTGGCGCTGCGTCCTTACATCGGTGGGGTGGAGCGGCTGGCAGTGCCGGCGGCTTGATTGATGTGCGGCTGATGCCTGACTGATACCGCTGCCGATCGCCAGGTATCTTCGAAATTTTCTCGAGGAGGGGCTTGGAAATTGGATTCAGCTGTTCTATAATCTTTCTCTCCCAAGCAACGACCCGCTTGGATCTGATTCATCTGCAGCTAAGCAACCCCGCTGTTGTGAGTTGGAAGACCCGGAAAGGTGGCAGAGTGGTCGAATGCGCTGGACTCGAAATCCAGTGTACCTTTAGGGGTACCGTGAGTTCGAATCTCACCCTTTCCGCCAAATTTAGAAAACAGGCCCTTCGGGGCCTGTTTTCGTTTCCGCCCACGAAAAGAGTTGCGCGTTGAGGGTTTCGCTGCGGCTGCGAACTTGCGCGTTGGTGGAAGCCGAGGTCGCGAGCGGGGAGATGGCACGACCTATTTCGATCACACTCAATTGAGACTATTAAGCAAATCCTTCGCTCAAGCATGGATTTTTCGGCAGTGCTTCCGCCAGAGCGGTGAATTAGTCAACTGAAAGCAACCAGAAAAAATATCGTTATAAAGTTGTCAGGAAAAAGGCGAGCATAAATTCGATCCACGCTAGCGCCCACTACCATGGCAATTCGAATACTCATTCCCCGCGTACCACCCGCAAAAATAAGACACACTTCCCCCGCCGCCTTAGTGCCTGTAAAGTCATACAGCGTTTTCGCGTCAGCCCAAAAAGCCAGACCGAAAATGCACAGCCACAACGATGTCCCGAGCAGTTTGCAAAATCAGTTTTTGTAAAACAAGCTTCAAAAGGGGATTCACATGTCAGTTGGCAATTCGGTCGTTGACACGACCACGAGCAGCACCAGATACAAAGTCATCAAGTGGTCGATTATCGGGCTGTGCATCGCCATCGGTGCGCCCCTCGCGATCCTGCTGGTCAAAGGGCTGGTCGGTCTGATCCTCGCGGCGGTGATCGGGCTTGCGGCGATCAACTTCGGCCCTGTTCTCGCCATGAAGTTCGCGAACCAGAAGGTCAAGATGTTCGTGAACGAAGCAAAGTCGAACCCGATCGAAACGCTCTACAACGAACTGGCCGAAAAGCAGGAAGGCGCAGAGCGGTTTAAGAAGAGCATCACAGATTTCCGCACCGAAGTGAAAAACTTCGAAGACAAAACCGCGCAGTTCAAAAAACAATATCCCGAAGACGCGGACCGTTTCGAGACTCAACTCGCGACGATGAAAAAACTGCTCGCGTTTCGCGAAGGGCGCTATAAGCAGGTGCAAGACGAACTCAAGCGATTCTCCGACGCAATCGATCGCGCCAAAGCACTGTGGGATATGTCGCAATCCGCGCAACGCATGAACAAGATCGCCGGCATGCAATCCAGCGACACTTTCGCGCAAATCAAAACGGATGCCGCGCTCGACTCCGTGATGAACTCAGTGAACAAGGCATTTTCAGAAATGGAAACGTCGCTGATGGAAAGTGCGGAAGTGCAGCAAGCCAAGGCTGCCGCCGCCGAAGTAAGCGCGGCCAGTCCGCCCGCCCAGCAACTCGGCTCGCCCGCAGCACCCAAATAATCAGGCGTATGCTGCTCGACCATTCAACTCGATCGAAAAATAATGAAGAAAATTCTGGGTTCGATTCTTTTCCTGATCTTGCTGGCTGCCGGTTGGTATATCCACGAAGGCGGCTTCAAAACCCTTAATTACGGCCAGAGCGCCGACAAGGACACCGCCACGGTGAACGGGATAGACACCGGCAACAACAGCAATGCCGATGTCAAAACGCCGGCCCCGAGCAATCCGGATGGCTTCGTGGCCAACAAGGACACGCTGAAGTCGATCTTGAGCAATGGCGTCGTGCGGGTCAGCGTCGAGAATCCATCGCGGCCGTTTTATTCTGAAGACAACGGCAAGCCGCAAGGTTTCAACGTCGACTTCGCGAATCTGCTGTTCGCACAGAAGGAATTCACCTCTGGCGACCATCCGACGATCACGGTCGATACGCATCACGGCGTGGATACGTATCCCGCGGTCCCGGATCAACTGACGAAAACCGACAAGCAAGGCAACGCCGTCGTCGACGTTGCCATGGACGGCCTGACGTTCCCTGACAATACGCCGAGTGGCGTCGTCTATTCGATTCCCTATGTCGAGGACTTCGGTTATTCGCTGATCGTCGCCAAGGGTTCGCCGGTCCGCTCCGCAGCCGATCTGGCGGGCAAAACCGTTGGTGTGCTGCAGGGCGACCCGGATGTGAAAGCGTTTGTCCAGAAAGCGTTCCCGAACAGCAAAATCGTCGAGCTGTCGGATGCGAGCATTGAAGGGCAACGGTCCTGGATGTCGCACTTCCTGGACGATCATCAGGTCGACGCTATCGTCTACGACTATCCGTTCGGCGTATCGGAAATCAAGGGCACCGACCTGACGTTCGCGGTCACGAAGCTGGACGGCTCCAACCTTGCGTACAAAATCGGCGTGCGCAAGGAAGACAGCGCGCTCCTGATCTACCTGAACTCCGCGATCGCGAAGGTCAAGCAGTCGCCGGCGTATCTGGACCTGTTGCGTAAATATTTCATCAGCGACCAGGTGCTCACCACCGCTGCGACCGGCGGCGAGAGGACCTACGTGGTCCGCTCCGGTGACACGCTGAATGCCATTGCCGCGAGTCAGTTGGGAAGTGGTGCACGATTTGTGGACGTGCAGAAGCGCAATAACCTTCCAAACCCCAACCTCATCCTGATCGGTCAGCATCTGATCATTCCCATGCGTTGACGCGGTAGGTTTTCCTGCCGGGCCCTCGTGCCTGGCAGGAACAAAAACCGCTGACCGGCAACGCGGGCACGCCGCACGCCGGTTGTCCCTACCTTGCCGGGTTCGCGTGCAGGCGTTCGCCGCCCAAAATCCGCCAGATTTGCATCCATTTCAGCCCCCGCTGCGTAAATCCCCTCAAGGACGCGCAACCCCCGCCGCACCCAACTAACCGATCGCGCGTCCCCGAGACCAGGAGACGCGCCCATGAGCCATTCCGCACCGACCTCGCCCCTACCGCGCGGCTCGCGGGTCGCGGTCATCGGCGCCGGTATCTCGGGTTTAGCCAGTGCCTATCTGCTGGCGCGCAACCATCAGGTCACGCTGTTCGAATCGGCCGGCTACGCGGGCGGTCACACCAATACCGTGGACGTTACCCTCGAGGGCCACACGCACCCCGTCGACACTGGCTTCCTCGTTTTCAACGACCGTACCTATCCGAACCTGATCGCGCTGTTTGCCGAACTGGGCGTCGAGTCGCATTCGAGCGAAATGACCTTCTCGGTCTCGTTCGACGAGGGCCGTCTCGAATGGGCTGGCACCAGCCTGAACACGGTGTTCGCGCAACGTCGCAATCTCTTCTCACCCACCTTCATCGGCATGCTGCGCGACATCATGCGTTTCAACGGCAGTGCGCAAAGCAATCTCGAACTCGCGATAGAAACGCGCGTGTCGATGGGCGAACTGCTGACGGCCGGCGGCTACGGCGGCGCGTTCCAGCGCCACTACTTGCTGCCGATGGCCGCGGCGATCTGGTCGAGCGCGACCGCCGATATTCTCGCTTTTCCGGCCACCACGTTCCTTCGCTTCTGCCTGAATCACGCGCTGCTCCAGGTGAACCGCAGGCCACAGTGGAAGACGGTCGTTGGAGGAGGGCGCGAATACGTACGCCGTATTGTCGGCACGCTCGACGACGTCCGAGTCGGTGCTGCGGTTAGAGGCGTGCGGCGCGATGCCGATGGCGTCGATGTGTTCACGGACAAGGGCACGGAGCGCTTCGACGCGCTGGTGCTCGCCACTCACGCGCCGACTTCGCTGCGCCTGCTGGACCACGACGCCGATCAGGAGGAGCGCAGCGTACTGAGCGCCGTGCGCTACCAGCCGAACTTCGCCGTGCTGCATACGGATACGAATCTGCTGCCGCGTCGTCAGCGCGTGTGGTCGGCGTGGAATTATCTGGGAAACCGTGGCGTCGACGGCACGCATCCGGTGTGTGTCAGTTATCTGGTCAATCAACTCCAGCCGCTGCCGTTCAAGACGCCGCTCGTCGTGACGCTCAATCCGGTGACGCAGCCGGCGCCGGGCACCGAACTGCGCCGATTCGTCTACGACCATCCGCTGTTCGATCTGGCCGCCATCGACGCGCAGCACCGTCTGCCGTCGCTGCAAGGCAGGCATCGCACCTGGTTCGCGGGCGCATGGACGGGTTACGGTTTCCACGAGGACGGTCTGAAATCGGCACTGCGCGTGGCCGCCGATTTCGACGTGTCGCCGGCATGGGCCACGCTATGAATCCCGCGCGCGCCAACGTCGATCCTGCCGCGTGGCTTTTGATGGGCCAGGTGATGCACGAGCGTCTGCGGCCAAAGCATCATCGATTCACGTATCCGGTGTTCTACGTGCGCTGTGATCTGGATCGTCTCACGTCGCTCGATAGCAACTGGTTCGGCATCGACCGTTGGCGTCCGCTCAGCCTTCGCCAACGCGACCACGGACCGCGCGACGGCAGCGATCTCGCCACATGGATGCGCACACAACTATCAGCGGCGGGTATTGAAGAAGCGGACGGCAAGGTCTGGTTGCAGGCATTTCCGCGCGTGTTCGGCTATGCATTCAATCCGGTCAGTTTCTGGTTTTGCCACGACCGCGACGGTCATTTGCGTGCGCTGCTGGCCGAGGTGCGCAATACCTTCGGCGATCGACACAGCTATCTGCTGAGCGCTGCGGGCAACGCACCCATCACGGCTGAAACGGAACTCAAATGCCGCAAAGTGCTGCACGTCTCGCCGTTTTGCCGTGTCGAGGGGAGTTACGAATTTCGCGTCAGAGAGACGCCGAACCATGCGTTGGTCTCGATCGACTACGAAGACGCTGACGGTTTGCTGATCCGCACGGCTTTGGGTGGCCGCTTGAAGCCCTTAACGCGTTCGACAGCGCTCGCCGCGCTGATCCGCCAGCCGCTGTTGAGCGTCGGTGTCGTCGCAAGAATTCATTGGCAGGCGTTGTGCCTCGCTATAAAAAAAGCGCCGTTCTACGGCAAAAACCCCGCGCCGGGCCGCGCGGCCGACGCACCCACCGACCACGCCGCAGCCGGCCAGCCGTCCGCTGCTGCACGCCCCATTTCGTCCGATTGAGGAGATCAGCCATGGCGCTTTCAAGAACCCTGAGCGGGCACCGAACCGTCCCCGCGTCGGGCCGTCTGTTCCTCTCTCTGCTCGAACGGATTCAGGTTGGGCATCTGGTGTTGATCACGCCCGACGGTCAGCAGCGCGTGTTCGGCGATCCGCACGCGGCACCGGGTGCACGTCTGGAATTGCGCGACTGGCGTGCGTGCGGCACGATTCTGCGCAAAGGCGATATCGGTTTCGCCGATGCATGGCGTTCGTTCTGGGTCGATACGCCCGATCTGGCCGCATTGCTGCGCGTTGCAATCCGCAATGAGCGCGCGTTGCAACGCACAGTCTATGGCGGCTGGCTCGCGCAACTCTGGTACGGGCTGCGTCATAAACTGAGGCCCAACACGCGGTCGGGCAGCCGCCGCAATATTCACGCGCACTACGACATTGGCAACGCCTTCTACGCGCAGTGGCTCGACTCGACATTCACGTATTCGAGTGCGGTGTTCGAGGGCAATTTCTATCAGTCGCTCGAGGACGCGCAGCATGCGAAGTACCAACGCATTATCGATACGTTGGGTTTGCGCGAAGGCATGCGAATTCTGGAAATCGGCTGCGGGTGGGGCGGCTTTGCGATGCACGCGGCGCGCCAGGGCATACATGTGCACGGCGTAACGATCTCGCCAGCGCAACTCGAATTCGCCCAGAAGCGCGTGAGCGAAGCAGGCTTGAGCGACCGGGTGCACCTCGAATTGCGCGACTACCGTACGCTGAGCGGTCAGTACGACGGCATCGTATCGATCGAAATGTTCGAGGCCGTTGGTGAAAAATTCTGGCCGACCTACTTCCGCATTTTGCGCGAGCGTCTGCAACCCGGCGCCCGCGCGCTCGTGCAAACCATCACGATCGACGACTCGCACTTCGCCGCCTATCGCGCGACCAGTGACTTCATCCGCGAATTCATTTTCCCAGGCGGCATGTTGCCGAGTCCGCAGCGTTTTATCGAAGCGGCACGGCGTGGCAAGCTCGCGGCGCGTATGTCGTTGACGTTCGGACGCGACTATGCCGAGACGCTGCGCCGCTGGCGCAGCGGGTTCGAGGCACAGATCGATACGATTCACACGCAAGGCTTCGATGAGATTTTCGTGCGGACGTGGCGACTGTATCTGGCGTACTGCGAAGCCGGCTTCGACGAAGGACGTACGGATGTGATGCAGTTCGTGCTCGCGGCGACGGACTGATATGCGCGCGCCTGCTTTGCGCAAACAGTTGCTCGGCGTGGCGTAGTAAGGCGTGCAGAGGCACGCGCGCCGACCTTGCATAAACAATTGCCTGGCGGGCAACGGTTGCGCCTGGCCTCAGTTAGCCGGCAAGAGTGGAACAGCGGTCACGACATAAGGCCGGCCACTTGCAGCAGCAGAACGATATTGAGTGCCAGCACGACGACCGTGCCGATCACCGCCGCAATCGTGGTTGAGCGGCGATTCCGGTAGCGGCCCATCAAATCGCCACGTGACGTGAACCACACCAGCGCGATCATCGGCACCGGCAGCGCGATGCTCAGCACCACCTGGCTCAGCACCAGCGCACGCGTCGCATCCGCCCCGCAGGCAACCACGACGAAGGCCGGCACCATCGTAATGAGCCGCCGCGCCCACACCGGGATATGAAAGCCGACAAAGCCCTGCATGATCATCTGCCCGGCCATCGTGCCGACCACCGAACTCGACACGCCGGACGCGATCAATGCCGCAAGAAAGAGACCTGCCGCGGCGGCGCCGAGCAGCGGTGTGAGCGTGCGCCATGCCGTTTCGATGCTGGCGATTTCCGCATGGCCGGCATGAAACGCACTCGCCGCCATGATCACCATCGCCATGTTGATAAGTCCGGCGACGCCGAGCGCAACCACCACCTCGATATTCGAAAACCGTAGCAGCCTGGTGCGTTCGCCTTCATTGCGGGGTTTCACGCGATTCTGCGTGAGGCCCGAATGCAGAAACAGCACATGCGGCATCACGGTTGCGCCGATGATTCCGACGGAAATCGTCAACGCATTGCTATCGGGCATGCTCGGCGTGAACGTGTGCCTGATGACCGACGGCCAATGCACCGGCGCAATCAGCAATTCGGCGAGATACGACAGCCCGATCACGCCGATCAGCGCCGCGATCGCCAGTTCGAGCGGGCGGAAGCCACGCTTCTCGAACTGCAGCAAGCCATAGGTGACGGCGGCGGTGATCAGCATGCTCGGCATCATCGGTAGATGCGTGAGCAATGAAACGCCGATTGCGCCGCCGACGAATTCCGCGAGATCGGTCGCCATTGCCGCGATTTCGCTGATGCCCCACATCGCGAGCACGCAACGGCGTGGCAGTGCCGAGCGGCATAACTCGGCGAGATTGCGGCCGGTCACGAGCCCAAGCTTGGCGGATAAAGACTGAAACAGCATGGCCACGATGTTCGCCACCGCTACCACCCAGAGCAGCGTATAGCCGTAGCCAGCGCCCGCCTGGATATTGGTGGCGAAATTGCCCGGGTCCATATATGCGATCGAGGCCACCACCGCCGGTCCCACGAAGGGCAGTATCGTGCGCAAGCCACGGCGCCGTCCTGCCAGCGTCTCGCGGATGTCGAAACAGGTCTGCTCGGTGAGGGTCTGAGGCACAACGGCCTGACTTATCGCTTCGTTCATGACTGCTCCTGTCCATCTTCAAGCGTTCAAGGCAATGCGGATGAAGCCCGGTCAACGGGTGAGCGCGATCGTCATCGCGGCGACCCGCTGCCGGTGCAACTGGCACTGCACGTGAGGTGCTTCAGGCGCTCATGTTGAGCGAGCCGTTCACGCCGTTCGGGAAGAAGCCGCCCTTGGTCGCCACCGAACTCGTCAGATACACGATGTTGAGCACGTTGCCATAGCCGCGGCTGAAGGCGAGCCCGTTGCTGTCGAGCGGCACGATGTTCGACGAGCCGGCCGTCGCGCCGGTGATGCCCTGGTCGTCGTGGCCGTTGTTGTCGAGGCTGTCGCGCGCGGCGGAGATCGCGTTGGCGGCCGTGTAGATACTCGCCGTGTCGACGCCTTTTGAGAACAGCACCGTGCGTACGAGGCCTGCGTGATACGCCTCCGCCGCGAGAATGCCGGCTGCCGCTTCGAGGAAGGTCTTGTTGGTGATGAGCGGGGAGGCGCCCTTATAGGCCGTCACGCCGACGTCTTCGAAGATGAATGCGCCAAGCAGAAAGTTATTGTCGTTCGCATACGGATTGAAGGCGACGCCCGCGCCGACGAGTCCCGCTGCGCGCGCCGCATTCGAGAACGCACCGTTCGGATTGGTGCCGCCGATGTCGATCGAGGGCATCGCCACCGCTGCGCTGCCCAACGCGGAGCGCAAGAAGTTGACGTGCTCGCGTTCGTCGTTGGCGATCTCGTTCGCGTAGGCCTGCACCACGGGATCCTGGAACGGCACTTGCTGCCCCGGGATCACCATGCCCATCGTGCCCACGCCGGTGGTCATGCTCGCGGCCAGCCCCGAACCCGACGTCGCATACGTATAGAACTGCGATTCGAGGTATTCCAGGTTCAGCGCGAAGTTCAGAATCTCCGCATCGGTCGGTGCGCCGGCTGCCGACACGCTCGAGCCAGAACCGCCACCGCACGCACTGATCAGCGTGCCACCGACCAAACCTAGACCCAGGCCGCCAGCGTTGCGGAAAAACTGTCTGCGTTGCAGGCGTCGTTCAACCCGGCGGTCAAGTACATCGATAAGTTCTGCTGATTTATTGCTGGACTCCGACATGGCGATGCTCCTCAGATGGTTCGCTGCCAATGCCGCGGACTCGCGACGCATACGCGCGGACAACGGCTACTCACGCGATGCACGTACGCAAATCGCGGACGCAAAAGAGGGCCCCGTTCTTCAGAGAAGAACTAAACGATGACGGGAGAAGAAGCGAGTCCTCAACCGACTTTACGGAGCGAATACGCTGCCAGATGCAAACCTCGCAAAAGATTTCTTTGTGCGCTCGCAGCATGGGGCCGACTGACACTGTTTTGCCGGCTCCTGCACATCGCCTGGCGTCAAGGCGGAAAACATCCGGGGAGCAGGCCCGGCCCGGCTAGCGGAGGCTGTCCGGCGATCCTCTGTACAATTGGCCGATCGTCAACATCGACTCACCCCGACCGAATTCATGGCCATTACCTACAAGACTCCCGACGACATCGCCAAGCTGCGCATTTCCGGCCGCCTCGCCGCCGACGTACTGGCGATGATCGGCGAGCACGTCAAGGCCGGTGTCTCCACCGACGAGCTCGACGCACTGTGCAACGACTACATTGTCAATACGCAAAAGTCGATTCCGGCAAATGTCGGCTATCTGGGATTTCCGAAGACGGTCTGCACGTCCGTCAACCAGGTGGTGTGCCACGGCATTCCCAACCGTAGCGAAATCCTGAGAGATGGCGACATCATCAATATCGACGTCGCGATCATCAAAGATGGCTATTTCGGCGACACCAGCCGCATGTATTGCGTCGGCCAGCCGAGCACGGTGGCGCGCCAGCTGATCGACACGACCTATGAGGCGATGCTTGCCGGCATCCGTGAGGTCAAGCCTGGCGCTACGCTTGGCGACGTTGGCTATGCAATCCAGAAGATTGCGCAGCGCGACGGCTTCTCGATCGTGCGCGATTACTGTGGGCACGGCATCGGCCGTGTCTATCACGAAGACCCGCAAGTGTTGCACTACGGTCAGCCGGCGCAGGGCGTGCGTCTGAAACCGGGCATGGTTTTCACGATCGAGCCGATGATCAACGCGGGCCGGGCCGGCACCACGGTGCAGCGTGACGGCTGGACGGTGGTCACCAAAGACCGTTCGTTGTCGGCGCAATGGGAGCACATGATCGCCGTGACCGAAGAGGGCTACGAGCTGCTTACGCCGTGGCCGGACGGCACCGGCGACTACGAAGCGCCTTGAAGGCGGTGGTCTGCGCGCCTCACGAACCGGCTTTTCAAGGCGGTGGGTGCGCGAAATGCTGTGCCATTGGTGCGCAGCTCCTGTAGCTTGGGTCTGCGCCGCAGTCCGATCCGGTAAATAAGGATTTGACTCGCGCGCCGGTTCGGTTAAAGCTACGCCTTAGGGTTTCAAGGGGTTTTCGTCTGCATGAGTCCGTCATTGACCGTTCGCCGTATCGCCGCTGATCAGGGCGCCGTTTTCCGCGAACTCCGTACTGCGTCACTGCGGGAGGCGCCCTATGCCTTCGGCGAAACGCTAGAGGACGCGTTGTCTGCGGATGCCGCCAGTTTCGACGCCACCGCTACCGAACACGCTGTTTCGTTTATCGCCACCAGTTTCATCCTCTACACCGAGGGTCATCCGGCAGGGCTGATCGAAGCCTATTTCGACGATACCGCGGCGCCTCGCGCGTTCGTCTGCGAGTTGTGGGTGGCGCCAGCCGTGCGTCATCTGCGCGGCGGCGAGTTGCTGGTCGACACCGCCAGTGGCTGGCTTGCCGGCGAAGGCGCCACGGAAATCTACGCGTGGGTCGCCGACGCCAACCGCAATGCGATGCGCTTTTACGAGGCGCTCGGCTTCGGTCCGACCGGCGAGCATCGGCGCGTCGCGCGTGCGCCCGAGCAGGCCGAAAGCCTGCTGGTGCGCCATGTGCCGACCACGTCGCAGGTATTTCAGCAGTGATCCCGCGAGCGGCGCGTCAGCATGCCGCTCGAGTCCCATCCGCGTCGCTACAGCGTTCATGGCCGAATAACCGGCCTAAGCGCGGCCTGAATGGCCGAGGCGTGGCCACGCCATGGGTATTCAGGCCGCGGCGGCGTGCTCTCTCGGCAAAAAAGCTCGCTGCTCGTCTGGACGCCTGTAAAATACGCAAAATTTTTTGCCGAACGCTATGTCGCCCAAGAAATCGCCCTTTTTCGAACTCCGCAGCGGCTCTGTCGACACGCTCCTGTTTGTGGTCAAGACAACCGACCTCGACGCGATGCGTGCCGAACTGACCCGGCGCTTCGAGGCGACCCCCGAATTTTTCGCTAACGACGTCGTCGCAATCGACGTGCGTCGTCTCGCCGAGAATGAACGCGTGCCGCTCGCCGAGATCGCGCAACTGCTCGACAGCGTGCGGATGCGCCCGGTCGGCGTGGTGGCCAATGCACAGCAGGCGTGGGCGGCCGAATCCGCGCTGCCCTTGCTCGAAGCGCGCGACCGTCGCGGCGCTGCCGCGAAGTCAGCCGACGAGGAGGGCGCCAATGCCGCTGCTGCAGTACCGGCGGCCACCGCCGCGACGGCCACGCCGCCGGCCGATCTGTTTGAGGCCGCAGCGCTCACCCCGGCCGGCACGCGCCCGGAAAGCGGCACCCCGGCCACGGCCGCTGCGGTCGATCCGGCACCTGCTGCCGAGCCCGTGCGTCTCGCCACGTCGTCGCAGACCATGGTGGTCGACAAGCCGTTGCGCTCGGGCCAGCGCATCTACGCAAAGGGCGATCTGGTCGTGCTTGGTCTGGTGAGCTACGGCGCGGAAGTGATCGCGGAAGGCAACATCCATATTTATGCGCCGCTGCGCGGCCGGGCTTTGGCCGGCGTGCAGGGCAATCACGACGCGCGCATTTTCTGCACGTGTCTCGAACCGGAACTGATCTCGATTGCTGGTATCTATCGTACGACCGAGAACCCGCTGCCGGCCGACGTGCTCGGCAAGCCGGTACAGATCTGGCTCGAAGAAGAAAAGTTGATGATTGAACCGCTGCGGCTCACCTGATCGACGTGGCGCGCGCGCTGTCCTGAACGGTTACGGCACGCGGCGTTCCACGGCAAATATGGCCGCACATAATTGACGAAATTGACGAACACAAGGTAAGGGTAATGGCAAAAATCATTGTGGTGACTTCGGGCAAGGGTGGCGTGGGCAAGACGACCACGAGCGCGAGTTTTGCATCGGCCCTCGCATTGCGTGGCAGCAAAACCGCCGTGATCGACTTCGACGTCGGCCTGCGTAACCTCGACCTCATCATGGGCTGCGAGCGCCGCGTGGTGTACGACCTGATCAACGTGATCCAGGGCGAAGCCAACCTCAACCAGGCGCTGATCAAAGACAAAAAGTGCGAGAACCTGTTCATCCTGCCGGCCTCGCAAACGCGTGACAAAGACGCGCTGACCATGGAAGGTGTCGAGAAGGTCATCAACGACCTGATCGCGATGGACTTCGAATTCATCGTCTGCGATTCGCCGGCCGGTATCGAATCGGGCGCGCTGCTCGCCATGCACTTTGCCGACGAGGCGCTGATCGTGACGAATCCGGAAGTCTCGTCGGTGCGCGACTCGGACCGTATCCTCGGCATCCTGTCGTCGAAGACCAAGCGCGCGATCGAAAGCAAGGAGCCGATCAAGGAACACCTGCTGATCACCCGCTATAACCCGAAGCGCGTGAGCGAAGGCGAGATGCTGTCGCTCACCGACATCCAGGAAATCCTGCGCATCGACCTGATCGGCGTGATCCCGGAATCGGAAGCGGTGCTGCATGCGTCGAACCAGGGGCTGCCGGCTGTGCACCTGGACGGTACGGATGTCGCCGAAGCCTATAAAGATGTCGTGTCGCGTTTCCTCGGCGAGCAGAAGTCGCTTCGCTTTACCGATTACCAGAAGCCAGGGCTGCTGCAGCGCCTCTTCGGCACCAAGTAAGGGGAGCGCACGTCATGTCGATTCTTTCGTTTTTGCTGGGCGAGAAGAAGAAGTCCGCGTCGGTAGCGAAGGAACGCCTGCAGTTGATCATCGCGCATGAGCGCGCCGGCGGCCATGCGCCTGCCGATTACCTGCCTGCGTTGCAACGCGAACTGGTGGCCGTGATTTCAAAATACGTGAAGATCTCCAACGACGATATTCGCGTGAGCCTCGAGCGTCAGGACGACCTCGAAGTGCTCGAGGTCAAGATCGAAATACCGCAGGCTGGTTCCGCATAGCGTGCTGCGCGCTCTACTTCGTTTCGTCGATGTGACGTGACGAGGTGGGGCGCGTAAGTGCTGTCTTCTCGCTGTTTCTTCTGCTGTTCTTTCTGCTGTTCAATTTGACGCGCGGATGCGGGTTCTACGCGCTGTCTGCCCCTTCGTCCTTTTCCTTCTGCTCGAACGCGCTGCTTCGCCGTGTACGGCCTGCACACCTTCGCACGTTGCCGGGCCGCCCGTCGAAATGCATGGCGAAATAATCCGTTGCACTTCAGCGTGTGCCGTTACACGAGCGCAGTCAGCGTTTTTGTCCCCTCGCGCATTAAACGGATAACGCCGTATTCGGTGTCCAACTACAGAGGGAAAACATGAACAAGACATTTCGCTTGCTGATCGCCAACGCTGTTCTGATCGCTGCTGGCACTTCCGCTGTGGCATCCGCTTCGGCCGAGGAAGTCGTTGTGATCGCGCCGTCCGCACCGCCGGCGGTGCGTTACGAAGCCGTGCCGGCGCCGCGCGTCGGCTATGTGTGGGATCACGGTCATTGGCGTTGGGACCACGGCCGCTATGTGTGGGTCACGGGTCACTGGCAGGCCGAGCGTGTCGGCTACCACTGGGTGCCCGGCCACTGGGTCGAACACGGCCCGAACTATCGCTGGGTCCAGGGTCACTGGGCGTAAGTCGACAGGCTTCAGCAGTGTGCGGCACGGCGTGGTTGATCCCGCTCGTGCCGCTCCCCATCAGTTTGACGACACGGGCGTCGCCCACGTGCTTGGCGTCGCGCTTGCCTGTGTTTCACAGGAACACATGATGAAAAAGAATCTGCTTCTGATCGCCGTACTGGCGGTCATGCTGGCCGGCTGCGTAGTTGTGCCGGCGCGGCCGCTTTATCTGCGCGCGCCGGGGGTTGTTGTCTACTGACGCGGGGCGCCGTCTTCAGCGGGAGCATCGCCGTCGATCTCGTCGACCACCACTGCTTCGGGCGCTTCGACTTCGGGGACCTCCGGCACCGGTGCGGGGGCCGGATGCGGTAGCGGCGCCATATAGCGCTCCGCCAGCGACTCATACAACGGCGGCGCGAAGAACCGCGCCACGCGGCTCGCAATCAACGCGGTGGCCATCAGCGAAATCACCAGTGCATGACCATCGATCATCTCCATCACGATCACGAATGACGTAATCGGCGACTGCGTGACGGCGGCCAGATAGCCCACCATCGCAAGGGCGATCAGCATCGGCAATTGCATTGAGCCGAACACCATATGCAGCAGATTGCCGAAGCCTGCGCCGATCGACAGCGACGGCGCGAAGATGCCTCCCGGAATGCCCGGCAGATACGAGCCGACCATCGAGATCATCTTCAGAAACGGATAGAACACGGACAGGTGCTCGTGCCCGTCGAGCAGTCCGCGCGCTTCGGCATAGCCGCTGCCGAAGGTCGTGCCACCGGAGATGAGGCCGACCACCGCGATCACGAAACCGCACAGTGCGGCGAACACGACCGGCCGCTCGCCGTGCAACTGACGCAGCGGCGCTGGAATCCAGCGCGCGGTGTTCAGCAGCAGCCAGCCGAATACGCCGCCCGCAATACCGGTAACGATCGCCGTGAGCAGAACGGCCACCGCCAGCAGGTCGGGGAAGTGCGCGCCGATCTGGATGGTGCCGAAATAGGTGTAGTTGCCGTTCAGCCCGAGCGCGATCACGCCGGCGATGATGATCGCCGTAATGAGCACGCCGCTCGCGCGGGCCTCGAAGCTGCGCGTGAGTTCCTCGATAGCGAACACGATCCCCGCCAGCGGTGTATTGAACGCCGCGGACAAGCCCGCTGCCGCGCCCGCGAGCACCAGTTGCCGTTCGATCTGCGCGTTCGAGCGTGGATACAGCCGCCGCAGATTGAACATCAGCGCCGCGCCGACCTGCACGGTCGGCCCTTCGCGGCCGATCGTGAAGCCGCCGAGAATCGCCAGAAACGACACGGCGATCTTGCCGAACAGAATCCGGAACGACAGCAGCCGTGCGCCGAATTCGCCGGGCTTGGAATGCAGGGTGGCGATGACTTGCGGAATGCCGCTGCCTTCGGCGCCACGGAAGAATTTGCGCGTAAGCCAGACGGCGAGCGCCGCGACCGCGGGCGTGACGATCAAGGGCGCCCACACGTGCTGTTGCTGCATTGCGCGGAATTCGCCGTAGCCCCAGTCGATCAGCCTTGCATAGAGTACCGCTACCAGGCCGACTGCGATCGCGCCGAGCCAGAAGACGCCATATTGCCGCCACAGGCGTCTGGCGCGCCGCACGATGCTGGAAGAGAGGGGAAGAAATGCCCGGGACATGACGATGTGCTGGCGCAAAGGGTGAATTATAAAGCGTGCCGCATTGTCATAACTGTATGAAAGTATTTTGAAATATAGTAAAAAGCTTGTTTGTAAGGTGGTCAATGTAACGCGTTGTATTAATGACGCGCGTGGCCTACTGCGGCGTTTGGCGATGATTATTCTAATCGTCGGCTAAAATAGTTTGATGTTCGAACAACTAACAGGTCCTCAATGAAGCGAGTCCTTATCGTCAAGGTCACTTCACTCGGCGATATCGTGGAGGCGTTGCCCGTCGTCGCCGATATCAAACGCGCGTTTCCCGGCGTCGAAGTGGACTGGGCCGCAGACGAGGCATTCGCCGAAGTGGTGCATTGGAGCGAGAGCGTGGACCGCGTGCTTTGTGCGCCGCTGCGCCGCTTCAAGAAAGCGCGCCGCTGGGGCGATTTCAGGGCAATCGCGGCGTCGATCGCCGAATTACGCGCCTACCGCTACGATTTCATCATCGACATCCACGGCGTGTACAAGAGCGCGATCATCGCCTTTCTGGCACGCTCGTCGAAGCGTATTGGCTACCAGTCCCAGGATCTGGGAGAACGGGGCGCCGCATTTGCCTATACCGGGCGCTTCGGCCCGCGTCCGCAGTGCAGTGCATGGCACGGCATGCGTATCAGTGCGGGCGAGGCGCTGGGATATGAGGTCGAAGGCCCGGCCATCTACAATCTGCGCCTGCCTGAACCGGCCGTTGCACCGTTCGCGGCTAACAGCGCGCCGGTCGCAGCACTGTTTCACGCCACCTCCAAAGACGACAAGAAGTGGCCGCTGCCCCATTGGGTGACGGTCGGTCGCGAGTTGGCGCAGCGCGGTTTTCAAGTGGTGTTGCCGTGGGGCTCGGAAGGCGAGCGAGCCGAGGCGGAGCAAATCGCGTCGGAGGTGCCGGGTTCGACCGTCCTGCCGAAGCTGAGCGTGACCGAAATCGCGCAGATGATCGACGCGTGCGCACTGGTGGTCGGCACCGACACGGGTTTCGTGCATCTGGCGCATGCATTGCAGAAGCGCACGGTGATGATCTTTGTGGCCACCTCGCCGTCGCATTGCGGCATTGAAGCGCCGTTCCGCTCGATTTCGATCGGCGACGGCCATTCGGTGCCGTCGATCGCTGAAGCACTGGAAGCGATCGATTACGTGCACAGCGAGCCACGCGCCGTCGTCATGCAGCATGGATCGGCCACAGCCTGAGCGCAGCTTCCTCGCGCTTTCGCGCAATCGTTTGGCTAAAAGAAAAGAGGCGCGACGCACAGTCGCCCAATCAAACGAGCGCTGCCACGGAACGCCTCGAAAAACGCCCGCGTCGGGGAACTACGGGCGAAGAGGAATCGTTGCAATGAACAAACTGACTCATGAACGGATTGATGCACTGAGCGGCCACATCGAGTGGCCGGCTCGGTTCTAAAGAGACCGTCCGCGGGCGGTCGAGTTCAATAGTGCATTCATCGAGGCATGCCGTGCGAATGCCGGCAGATTCGTGTGCCGCTCACCCGCGTCCCGCCGCCACTCTTTATGGCCACTCTCAGCGTTCGGATAAACATCGCGCATTACACGCCTGTTAAATCTGTCGCTTTTCGTTGAGTGCCTAATTGGCTACACGCGTTTTCTTTTGCGTGGCCTTTGACTTATCCATGGCGCATGGAAGCGCCTACCCCATACCTGTTATCCGCGCCTTGATCCGCGCGCCCGCCCTGGGCAGGGCTTGGAGGGAACCCGCATGCTTAAAGCAGTATAGGTGGTGTTTTCGTCTGACGTGAATCTGTCGTTGCCATGCTTGGGGCGCGGCCGCCTTTTGAGGTAGGGACGTGTAACACCTCAGTGATGTTCCCTTACAAATGGCAACGTTCGCACGCGGCAGGGTCGTGTTCAATCGAGTCATTCGGGGTTTCGGCTCGAATGAATCTGACTCGAAGGAGAACAATATGAAACGCTTGATTCTGACCCTGATCGCAGGCACGTTGCTCGCAACGGCGCTCGGAGGCTGCATCGTTGCACCGGCGCCTGGCTATTACTACGGGGGCGGCGGTTACTACCATCACGGCGGCTACTACTACCGGTAATGGTTTGCGGCACGCACTTGGCCCAGGCATGGCGCCGGGCCTTTTCTGACGGCTGCCGCTTCTTCGTTTGCCAGCAGAGGCACGCGGCAGCCGCGCAACCGCTTCAGATGACGTCAGGCCGCTTTCCGTCGCTGCGTCGCCCGACCGGGGCGCCGCAGCGTTCCGGCCGACGGCTCAGGCGAGCAGCATTTCGAAGGCGATCACCGCGGCGATAGCAGCCGCGTTCGCGGCCAGCGCTTCCACGACGATGCCTTTCCACGTTGCGGGACGAAAGCGCAATGCCAGCAGCAGCGAACACAGCAACGCCAACGCGATGATCATCACGATGTCCGCGTTGTGAAGATGAATGTTCATCAGAGCCTCCCTGCTTGCCATAGGGTTATTTAATTCGAGTATAGGCAAGTCAAAAAGACGCGCAAGGCAGGGAATTTACCAGCGCGCCTTTCGCTCCTTCACATCAAACGTGTGTCGCGCGTTTCACGCATGCACAGCACACCGATCATGCTGACGGCCGCCGCAATCGACACATAAGCGCCCACCCACGGCAGTCCGCCGTGCGCGGCCAGCACCTGCGCGATATACGGCGCGACCGAGGCACCGAGAATCCCGCCGAGGTTGTACGACACGCCTGCACCGGTATAGCGCACATTAGTCGGAAACAGTTCCGGCAGCAGCGCGCCCATCGGGGCGAAAGTCACGCCCATCAGGAACAGTTCGATCACGAGGAACAGCAGTACCAGCGGCGTCTGTCCGCTGCCGAGCAACGGCGCCATTGTGAAACCCGACAGGATCGCCGCGATGATGCCGACGATCAGCACCGGTTTGCGGCCATAACGGTCGCTCGCCCAGGCCGACAGCGGCGTGGCGAGCGCCATGAACACAACCGCGATGCACAGCATGCCGAGGAAAGTCGGCCGGGGAATATGCAGGACCGACACACCGTACGACAGCGAAAACGTCGTGGCGTTGTAGAACAGCGTGTAGCAGACCACCATCGCCAGCGCGCCGAGGAGGGTCGGCAGCCAGTGCTGCGAGAACAGCGTGGCGATCGGCACCTTCACGCGTTCCTCGCGTTCGATGGCCGCCTTGAACGCCGGCGTCTCGGCGATTTTCAGGCGCACGTACAAGCCGAGCGCGACCAGCACCGCGCTGACGAGGAACGGCACGCGCCAGCCCCAGCTGCGAAATTGTTCGTCGCTCAACGACAACGCCAAAGCGAAGAACAGACCGTTGGACGCCAGAAAGCCGATCGACGGCCCCAGTTGCGGGAACATCCCGAACCAGCCGCGTTTGCCGGCCGGCGCGTTCTCCGTGGCGAGCAGTGCCGCGCCGCCCCATTCGCCGCCTAGGCCGATGCCCTGGCCGAAACGCAGGACGCACAGCAGGATCGGCGCAAGGCTGCCGATCGAGTCATAGCCCGGCACGAAGCCGATCAGCGTGGTCGACACCCCCATCACCAGCAGCGAAGCCACCAGCGTCGATTTACGCCCGATCCGGTCGCCAAAATGACCAAAGATGAACGAGCCGATCGGCCGCGCGACGAACGCGATGCCGAACGTGACGAAAGCCGACAAAGCCTGGGCGGTCGCCGAGCCATGCGGGAAAAACACCGGTCCGATGACGAGCGCCGCGGCGGTCGCATAGACGTAGAAATCGTAGAACTCGATCGCGGTGCCGATGAAGCTCGCGAAGATAATTCGCGCGCTGCTGTTCTGCCCAGCCGCATTGGGTTGGGCCGCGGAAATCGGCGAAGTGGACATGCAGGGTCTCCCTATGTCGTGATGCCGTTGGACGCCGGACTTTTTTTATGCGGGCGGCGCGTGGTCAAGCGGCATCTTTGTTTAAGTTCGAGCGCTTCGGCGCGTCTCGCTGGCGGTTGAAGCCATGCTCGGCGCGGGCGGCGTAAGCCGTGCCGGAGGGATCCGGCTTTGAGGAATCGGAAAATTATAACGAGCGCGGGCGCGGCGCAGCAAGGCGGATAAGACTGGCTTCGCGTCCTGTCGATTTGAAGCTGTGTTGGCACCGCGTTCAGTCGATGGTCTGGGCTTGCGGCGAGGCGAACTCGCGCAACTGGAATTTGCCGTTGTCGTTGAACAGCCAGTCTTCGAACAGTTCGAGCTGGCCACGGCCGTTCAGCAATTTACCGGGCGGCTGCGGCAGCGGCGAGGCGCGTCGCAAGGTGGCGAGCGCGGTGCTTTCGGCTTCGTCGTCGCCGTTGGTGCGATACACCGACGACTGCAGCACCTCGCCATTGCGATTCACCGTGAACGACACCACGACCAGCGAGCGCAGCATCGCTTGTGGCGTGCCGTGTAACACATAGGAAGGGCTGCGTTCGATGATGCGTTTGGCGACCTCGCTGCGGTACTGATCGAGCGCGGCACTGTTGAGAGCCGCAGCCGGCGCGATAATGAGCGGGCGTTGAGGCGGCGTGATCGTGCAGCCTGCCATGGCTGCGAGCGCCAAAACCGAAACCACCGTCAACGCCGAAGTCACGCCACGTGCGTGCAATAGGGGTGTGCCAACGCGGGGAGCGAAGCGTCCGGTCAAGCGGCGAAGGTGACGCGTGCGGGTGAGCATCGTCGTGGAAAGCACTCAGACAGAATCTAACTTGATGGTAGTCAAAAAGCGCCAGGATGCAATTGTCGTTCACCCGCGCCGTGCGGTTCGCACGCTTGTAATAGGCTGAAATATGATTGGATTGGTCCGCGGCCAAAACGAGCCTACACTTCGATGGCCTCTTTCGAGAGGCATCGGTGGAAGTCTTTCATTTAGCCCGCTTCGTGCGGGCTTTCTTTTTTTGCGCGACCTTTCGCGCAATCAATCAATCCGGGCTCGAAAACGAAAAAGGCGAACCCGTTGATGAGTTCG
>NZ_JAQQET010000039.1:0-90656 GCF_046026855.1 Paraburkholderia sediminicola
GCGCGCAGATTTGCAACAAATGGCCTGCACTTTGTTATTCGCGTCGCTGTTTTGCGAAGGCGCGGTCTGCCCTTCAGCTTCAAAATCTGCGTCAGTGCGCAGCGACGTCCCCAATGCCGGCCGCTCCTACAGGTACCGCGTCATCCGCTGCATACATCTGGCCGACTTCGGCAAGTAACGCCTCGTCGCGTGCAATCACTTTCGGCAGATGCATACGTAAGAACTCGACCCAGGTCCGCGTCTTTGCGTCGATGAACTT
The DNA here is from genome assembly GCF_046026855.1 of Paraburkholderia sediminicola. GTDB lineage: Bacteria > Pseudomonadota > Gammaproteobacteria > Burkholderiales > Burkholderiaceae > Paraburkholderia > Paraburkholderia sediminicola_A. The sequence goes on from NZ_JAQQET010000039.1 coordinate 260, forward strand.
GCGTGACGGGTACAGTGCATAAACGTTCGTCTTCTGCAGGGTATATTCGGGCAGGACGCGGATTAACGTCCCATCACGTAATCCGGTGATCGCCGCATACAGCGGCACCATGCCAATGCCCATTCCCTCGTGAATCGCGACGATCAGCGATTCCGCGATGTTCACGTGAACAGGACCGTTCACTTCCATCATCTCGCTGCCGTTCGGGCCGTCGAGGACCCATTCGTGTGGCGGAAATGCCGGTGTGTGCAAGATCAGACATTCGTGACGAGCCAGATCGCTGGGCTGTTGCGGTGCGCCATGAGCACGCACGTAAGCAGGCGATGCGCACAGGATGCTGAAAGTTGTACCAAGCGGGAGCGACACGAGGTCGGAATTAGGCAGCGTCGAGGCGGTGACCACTGCGACGTCGGCGCTGCCTTCGAACAGGTCGGGCATGCGCTGCGACAACGTCAGCTCGACGGTCACTTCGGGATAAAGCGCGCGATAGCGCGAGATGGCCGGCAGCACGTAATGCTGGCCGATGCTGGCAAAACTATGCATGCGCAATGCGCCGCTCGGGCGTTCGTGCGCGCAACTTGCTTCTTCTTCCGCCGTATCGACATCTGCAAGGATTTGCTGGGATCGCTTCAGGTACCGTTCGCCCGCAGTGGTGAGCGCGAGCCGCCGCGTCGACCGGTTCAGCAAGCGCGTACGCAGATGAGCTTCGAGTTCCGAGACAGCGCGGGACATTGCGCCGGTTGTCGAATTGAGCGACTGCGCGGCGGCGGTGAAACTACCGGCTTCAACTACGCGCACGAACACTCGCATATTTTGTAACGTATCCATCAATCCTTCTATTTCACGGCTGAGGCCATATTGTCCGCCTGTCCTGGACGCGCATTGTTGTTCGTTCTGGAAGAGAGGTTCCTGGCCCGTTGTATTAATACGGGTAACGCATGCTCCTACAATCGGCGCCTTGCCTGCCGGCGTGCGCAGAGTGCACCGGTGCTTCTTTCAGCGACAAACCGGGACGCGTTGCTTTCTGATGAAACGCCAACATCCGATCAAACCGACGGCGGATTCCCGCTGGCAGTGGAGCGTCATGGTGCCAACGCTCAGTCCGGCCATTCGCGACTGGGCGAACAGCGACGGTTTGATCTGGCTGCATCTGCTGAAAACGGTCATTGCGGGTCTGCTGGCGCTGGGCATTGCCATGTTGTTGGATCTCCAGCAACCGCGAATTGCGATGACCACGGTGTTCGTGCTGATGCAGCCGTTCAGCGGCATGGTGCTCGCCAAGAGTTTCTACCGGATTCTCGGCACTGCAATGGGTACGATCGCCGCACTGGTGCTCGGCGCGCTTTTCGTCCAGCAGCCCGAGTTGTACATGCTCGGCATGATCGGCTGGGTGAGCGCCTGTATCGCGGCAGCGGTCCGGTATCGGCATTTCAGATGGTACGGCTTTGTGCTGGCAGGTTATACCGCCGCGCTGATTGGCATTCCGAATGTCACGGCGCCTCACGACCTGTTTCTGGCGGCCCTCACGCGAGCGGCGGAGGTGGCGGTCGGCATCGTGTGTTCGAGCGCGGTGAGTGCACTGATCGTGCCGCAGCGTTCCAGTCTTACATTGCGGCGCACGCTCCACATTCGGTATACAAATTTTACTGCGTTCGCGGCTGACGTGCTGGGTCGCGGAATCGAGCGAGGTCAGTTTGAACGGCACTTTGCGGATATCGTCGACGAGATCGTCGGCTTTGAAGCGACGCGCACTTTTGCTGCCTTCGAGGATCCGGCCATGCGGTCACGCAGTCAGCATCTCAGCCGTTTGAACGCCGAATTCATGGATGCATGCACGCGACTGCACGCCTTGCATCAGCTGCTCAAGCGTCTGCGCGGCAGCGGCCCGCGCCGCATGGCCGATGCCATCACGCCGTACTTCCGCGAGTTGTCGGCGCTGCTTGCGTTAACCGGGGATGCAAGCGTCGATGCACCGCGCATTGCAGCCCGCATGCGGCTCTTTCACACCAGTTTGCCAAGGCGCGTACGCGAAACGAGACGGCCGTTGGAAGCCACACCCGCTGAATCGCTAGCGGACTTCGATACGGCCGCGGAATTGCTATATCGTTTTGTCGACGAATGGATCCGTTACTCCGAGACTTATACGTCTTTGGCGCGGCGTAAGCCGGGAGTCGGGCAGCGCACCGCCGGCCGCTATGTAAGCAAGACAAATGGTTTTGTGGTCGCGTTTACCTTTGCGAGGTCGGCTGCAGTCATGGCAATTGCGGGCTGGTTCTGGATCGCCACCGACTGGCCGAGCGGCGGTCTTGCGGTGATCGGGGCAGCGCTGGCTTGCGCGTTGACATCCACGGCGCCGAACGCGCCGAAAATGGCCGTGCAGATGGCAGCCGGCGCAGTCCTGGCGACTATGACCGGCTACCTTTTCACGTGCTACGTGTATCCGAACATCGATGGTTTTCCACTGCTTTGCGTGGTGCTCGCACCGGTTCTTGCACTCGGTGCCTTCATCGCATCGCGTAAGCTCTCGGCAGGGTATGGCATCGGCTTTTCGGTGTTCTTCTGCCTGCTCGCCGGACCGGACAATGTCGTCGCGTACGCGCCCGATCTGCTGATCAACAACGGTATAGCGATCACGGCGTCGCTCCTGCTTGCAGCGATCGTTTTCACGGTGATTTTTCCAGCAGATATACCGTGGCTCACCGAGAGAATCAAAGGTGATTTGCGCGCGCAGGTCGTGTCTGCGTGCAAGGACGAACTGCCCGGGCTCAATCAACGTTTTCAGTCGGGCACGCACGATCTAGCCGCGCAGTTGCGCATGTTGCTGACGCGGCGCTCCCGACGTCGCCGTGATGCGTTGCGCTGGATGCTCGTCACCCTCGAAATAGGGCACGCTGTGATCGATCTGCGTAATGAAGCGTCGCATGCCGGCTACGCGCGCGCCCTTCATCCGCGCTGGAACAGTAGTATGGCGCGAACTTGCGACGACCTCGCACGACTTTTCGAGCGGCCCGACGCGCGTGGCCTCGAGCGCACACTCGCATCCGCGCGCTCGACCACCTGGGCCGCGCAAGACGTCCTGGAAACTGTTCATGGCGACCGCGACAAGCGGCACGACCTGCAGCGCATCCTCAGTTCCCTGCACTTCATCCGCACGGCGTTGCTCGACAAAGACGCGCCTTTCAATACGCATTGACCTGCATGCATTGGAGTGGGGGTACGCCCCGATCCTTCTGCCAGATGGAAAGATCACTTCCGTCCAGCCCCGTTTATCTGCGCGCGTAGCGGTCATATAGTTTCATCGCTGCCACGCAGTCCCTTAAGGGGACTTTCTACGGGGCGGCAACCGTAAGTACTGGAGAACGAAATGAATGCGTTGAAGATTGCCCTGATTGCCTGCTCTTTGTCCGCTGCTGTCGCTCATGCACAAACGGCTCCGGCCGCCCCTGAACAGCAGGTCGCGCAAGTGAGTGCACCGCGCGCCGCTAGCGTCGCTGCGCAAAACCGCGTCACCGTACCGAAGGCCAAAACTGAAGAGTGCGTCGGGCCTGTGAGCTTCTGCAATATCTATTTCGGCAGCTAAGCAGCGCCACGCGCAACACCCACAATATCTGCAGTACCTGTCGCGGGAATTTTGCACGCGACGAAACACCCGGCCGCGATGCCTTACTGTAGAGGCGCCGCGGCTGGTGCGACAATCGGGCTACTGAGCGAAGCACACCGCAGACGTGCGCACCGTTAGACTGGACTGGTGACTATGGAGAGACTCAGTTTCATGTATCAAGACCGGATTCGTTGCTCCGCACTACGTGGAAAAATCACTTCAGCCGCCGAGGCGGCACTTCTGATTAAGGACGGTATGCGCGTCGGCGCCAGCGGCTTTACGCGCGCGGGCGACGCCAAGGCTGTCCCTGTCGCACTCGCCGAGCGGGTCCGTCAGGAAGGCAAGCCTCTGAAAATTACGTTGATGACCGGCGCATCGCTCGGTCATGATGTGGATCGCATGCTTACGGAGGCGCATGTGTTGGCGCGCCGCTTGCCATTTCAGGTCGACAAGACCCTGCGCGATGCAATCAATCGCGGCGAAGTGATGTTCGTCGATCAGCACCTGTCCGAAACTGTCGAGATGCTGCGCGCAAATCAGCTAGGCAAACTCGACATCGCGGTTATCGAAGCCGTTGCGATCACCGAAACTGGCGGTATCGTTCTGACCACCTCGGTCGGCAACTCGGCCAGCTTCGCGATCCTCGCCGACAAAGTCATCGTCGAAATCAATCTCGCGCAGCCGCTCGCGCTGGAGGGGCTGCACGACATCTGGATTCCGGGCCGCAGGCCGAACCGTGAACCGCTGCCTATCGTACGTCCGCAAGACCGCGTCGGCACGCAGGCTATCGAGATCCCACTCGAAAAAATCGCGGCGATCGTGATTACCGACAAGGCAGACAGCCCGTCCACGGTACTGCCCGCGGATGCGGAAACCGAACTGATCGCGAGCCATCTGATTGAGTTTTTTCAGCACGAAGTGTCGCGCGGGCGTATGCCCCAGCACTTGCCGCCGTTGCAGGCGGGTATCGGTACGATTGCCAATGCGGTGCTCGCCGGCTTTGTCGATTCGCCTTTCGAGGCTTTCGAAATTTATTCAGAAGTGCTGCAGGATTCGACCTTCGACCTGATGGATGCCGGCAAGGTGACGTTTGCCTCGGGTGCGTCAATCACGTTGTCGGCCGCGCGTCAGGTGCAAGTATTCGGTGAACTCGAGCGCTATCGCGATCGCCTGGTGTTGCGTACGCAGGAAGTCAGCAACCATCCTGAAGTGATTCGCCGGCTCGGTCTGATCGCGTTGAATACCGCATTGGAGTTCGACATTTACGGCAATGTGAATTCCACGCACGTTGGCGGCACGCACATGATGAACGGCATTGGCGGTTCGGGAGATTTCGCGCGCAATGCGTCATGCGCGATCTTTGCGACGAAGTCGATGGCGAAGGGTGGCTGCATTTCGAGTGTCGTGCCCATGGTTCCGCACTGCGATCACAACGAACACGACGTGGACGTGGTCGTGACGGAACAGGGCCTCGCGGATCTACGCGGACTGGCGCCGAGAGAACGCGCTACGCTGATCATTGAGAAGTGCGTGCATCCGCTCTATCGCGATCTGCTTCGCGACTACTATCGGGACGCCTTGCAGTGGGGTGGGCAAACGCCGCATCGGTTGGACCAGGCTTTCGCCTGGCATACGCGGTTGCGTGACACCGGCTCGATGTTGCCGGCAGTAGAGGGGCTTCTCTAAACACCGGGTAAAGCCGGCGTCAGGTGGCGTTCGCCTCTGACGCCGTAAGACATCAGGTGCAACGCTCAGGTACCGCGCCGGACGAGCCGGATAAGAAACAGCAGGATGACGGCGCCGATCACAGCGGTAATGATCGAACCGATCCAGCCGCCGCCGAGCGAAATGTGCAACACACCGGCAAGCCAGCCACCGATGAACGCGCCGACAATCCCGACAATGATGTCGACGATCAGCCCAAAGCCGCCGCCCTTGACGAGCACGCCAGCCAGCCAGCCGGCGACCGCGCCGATGATGAGCCATGCAATGATGCCGTGTTCCATAATCGAGACTCCATAGTTGAGTGTGAAAACTTCACGGTGACAGAGCTTAGTCGAAGGTTATGGGACAGTCCATATTCAGGACGAGGAATTAACATTGTCTGAATCTATTGCAAGCTAAGTGTAGACGATGCGCGCAAATATGGGGAGCTTACGCGTGGTGGCTCACTCCGGCGTCGGCTCCGCTTCTTTGGCCGTCCAGCTGACGCTCGATACGCTCTTTTCCATACTGATGCGGCTCGCCATCTGCTCGAGCTTCGGCTGATCTTTCGGATGCAGCTTTAATGTTGCCGTCACGCGGATGCGTCCGGCATCACCTTCGACGTCTTCGCTCGTCAGGCTCTGGAAAGACAGCGGCGCCGAATACATCGAGTTGGATACCACCGTACGAATGTGAATCTCGTCGGCCTCCCGGCACACGATTGTCAGCACATACTCCCGCACCAGATCGGCGTTCGAAACGGGCGTCGCGTTGATGGCGCGGCTCACTCCACGCAGCACCGTATTGGTCAGCAACACGACCGCGGTGCCGGCGAGCGCTGGTCCGTAATGACCCGCACCGCACAATACGCCGACCGCCGCCGAGCACCATAAGGTCGCGGCGGTGTTGATCCCCTGAATGGAGCCCTTGTCACGCATGATCACACCGCCGCCGAGAAAGCCGACGCCGGATACGACATACGCGGCAATTTGCGTGATGCCGGCCGTGCCGTTGCCGGTCAGCACGCCGAGCGTGACGAACAGGCACGCGCCGCTGGCGACCAGCGTGATGGTACGCAGGCCGGCATTGCGCTGGCGCATCTGCCGTTCGAGGCCGATCGCGACGCCGCAGCTGAAGGCGGCAAAGAGCCGCCAGACGAATTCAATTGTCATCGGTAAGAAAGGTTGAGGCGCGTGTTCGCACAGTGTGAAGCTTACGCGTGACAGCCGCACGTAATCCACACGTGGAACGTGGCCGCGGTCAGGCGTGACGAGGCAAGCGAGCCCAAGGCTCGCGCGCTAAAGTCATGGAGCGTAGGCAAGGCATTGAGCCATGCAGCGCTTCACTGGCAGTACGAGGGTATAAACGACGTGCACCGTCTGGCCGGAAGGCAAGACGGCGACAGGCAAAGGCTGGCGCGGAATTCTTGCCGATCAGGCGATCGGGCGAATCGAAACTCGACTGGTAATACTGCTACTGTCCAAGATCGTGATTCCGGTTAAATGACCTGGGCGAATTTTAGGCAGCTCTGCAAAGTTAAGTCAAGCTGAGATGAAGGAGGGTGGAGGAATGAGTTGTGGGGTGCTTGAGGAATCTTCCGCGATAAGCTCAGAATTTTCCTCGCATAAATACGGACTCCGAATATTGACGGTATCCATCCCGGAAAACACACTGTTCGCACACTTCGAAACACGTCGTGCGTTTTGGCGTTCAATCCGCGTTTCACTTTTCGCGGTTTCGCCCAGAAATTTTTCGGCTGTGCTTGTGCTATGCCTGGCGCGTCCGATCCGCACGGCATCGTCTCTTTTCCGCTGTTCACCCAATTGAGGAATGTATGAAAGATAAGGCTCTTGGCATCATTGCCGGTGCGTTGATTGCCGTTGCTCCGCTTGTGTCGTTTGCCGCCGGTTTGCCGGCGCCGTTTGAAGGCAGCAGCACACTGCAGGCAGATGGTGTTGTGAAGTCGGTCGACCTGGCTAAACATTCAGTGACCGTGCTCGACGCACAGGGCGGCGAAGCTTCGTTCAATATCACCGATACGAGCAACCTGGCGCAGATCAAACAAGGCGGCAAGGTCCACATCCGGATGATGCGCACTGCCATGGTCAGCGTTACGCGTGGTGCCGACGGTCACGGCACGGCTGCTCAACCGGTACAGCAGAACACCACACAGAATGTGACCGCCGAAGTTCAGGCCATCGACCACGCGTCCGGCATCATGGCCTTGAGGGGCCCGAATGGCGCGGTGTTTCATATCCAGGGGCGCGAGCCGGCAAAGGTCGCTGGCGTGACGCCGGGTATGCAAGTGTCGGTGGCGTATGCACCGCAGGTCAGCGTGGCGGTAGCGCCCGCGCAGTAACTCAAATTAGCTGAAGCGGCGCGTGAGTGCCGGAGCGCGGATGTCCTTTGCGGACGTCCGCGCTTTTTTTTGCTGCGCAATCCAGTATGCCTTCGGCGCGGTGACACATGGCGCCTGGGCGCCTGGCTCGGCGCTTCAGTCGGGCTCGCCGGGCACAAGGCGCAATCGCGTGATCTCCGAGGGGGCCCCCAAGCGCTTCGGCGGGCCCCAATAGCCGGTGCCGCGACTCGTGTACACCCACAGGCCGTTCAGCCGTGCGAGACCAGCCGTGAACGGCTGCTGGAAACGCACAAAGAAATTCCATGGGAAGAACTGGCCGCCGTGCGTGTGGCCGGATAGCTGCAGCGTAAAACCTGCTGCCGCGGCTGCTTCGGCGGAGCGCGGCTGGTGCGCTAGCAGTACTTTGATCAGCACGTCGCCTGGCGCGCCGGCGAGGGCCGCAACGGGGTCGCTGCGATGCAAGGGGTCATGATGGCCCGCCGAGTAATCCGTCACTCCAGCGATCACGGCACGTGCGCCGTCGTGTTCTACGATCACATGCTCGTTAAGCAGAACGGTCAGCCCCAGGCGCCGGAATTCGTCGATCCAGGCGTTCGCGCCGGCGTAATACTCGTGGTTACCGGTCACGAGGAACGCGCCGTGACGCGCACTGAGTCGCGACAGGGGTTGCGTGTGTTTGGTCAGTTGCGGCACGCTGCCGTCGACCACATCGCCGGTAACGGCAATCAGATCCGGCTTCAGACGATTCACCGCGTCGACGATCGCGTCCACGTAACGGCCTTTGATGGTCGGGCCGACGTGGATATCGCTGATCTGGACGATCGTGAAGCCGTCGAGTGCCGGCGGCAAATCGTCGATCGGCACATCGATCGTTACTACCCTGGCACGGCGCCGTGCGTTGAACAGGCCGACAAGTGTCGAGAGCAACGCAAGCAACGGTACCGCTGCCGCCGTGCCGATGCGCCAGTGCGCGATTGCAATCGTGTTCGGCCAGATTGCATCGACAGTAAGCAGCGACGCAAGAGCGAGGTCACGCGCGAATGTGAGAACCAGTAACGACGAGAAGAATCCCATCGCCAGCAGGCCCACCCAGGCGAGCCGGTCGCCAAGCGGTTGTTGTTTGATGGTGCGCGCCAGCATGCCGAGCGGTATCAGAAAGATCGACAGCACCAGCCACAACGCGCACAGCCATCGGCCGGTGGCACTGACCGGCATGTCGGGAATCAACCGAAAGCCAACGTAGATATGCAGCAGGATGCCAATCAGAATGATTCGAACAAGAAACGATGAGCGGCGCATAGAGAGGATAGAGGCGGGAAGGGGCCGATACGAGCGGAAGATCGGCGGCGGCTCGCCAACCGCAACCATGAAAAAGCGGACGAGCCGGATCATTCTACCGAGATGTGGAACCCCTTGCCGACGGCGCCATATTTACTCCCACGCGACGACCGAACAGGTCCATGTGCGACGCGGCAGGCGGGTGTCGCGCTGCAGCAATTTGCCTCGTCGCGTACCGCCTGGCTGAACTGCCGTAGCACTCTAATTAAATGGGCTTTGAATTGTGTTGCGGGTGGACTATTCTCAAATAGAACTGGCTTGTCTCAGGGCCATCGCGGCCCGGTGATGGTTCGTTTTGTCGTCGGTTGACGGCGAGGCAGGAGGCGCATCATGAAACTGCTTGGATCAGGCAATCACGTACGCGACGCACTTCATGGGCATCACGTCGGACGAGAGGGCAGCCACGTCATGCTGCCGCTGGTGGGCATATCGTTGATGGCGCTTGCCTTGTACTTCGGCGTGCGCGATATCGACTTCTCCGAGCTGGGCAAAAGCGCGTTATTCGACGTGGTGATGCTAAGCGTCGCGCTCGGCATCGCGGGACTGTTTGGCGTCATCGGCGCGTGGTTGCGTTCCAATGGCGATGACGCCAACGAAGGCTTCTGCTTTATCGGTGCGTTGATCGGCGCAGTAGTGTTTTACGTCGCGCTCTTCAGATAAAGGCACCGGCGGGCAAAGACCTGTCAGACGATCCGCGCGGCTTCGTCGAAGGAGAAGCGCGGGCTGCGCGCGAAGAGCTTTGACGGATCGCCGTAGCCCAGATTGATCAGGAAGTTCGACTTCACGGTCGTGCCGGCGAAGAAGGCCTCGTCGACCTTCGCAGCGTCGAACCCCGACATCGCACCCGTGTCCAGGCCGAGCGCGCGGGCGGCGAGAATCAGATAGCCGCCTTGCAGCGTCGAATTGCGAAAGGCCGTATCCGCGATCGCCTTGTCGTTGCCGGCGAACCAGCTGCGCGCGTCGGCATGCGGAAACAGTTTCGGCAGATGCTCGTAAAACGCCAAATCCATTCCGACGATTACCGTGACCGGCGCCGCCATCGTCTTCTCGAGATTGCCCGGCGATAGAGCCGGACGCAACTTCTCTTTGCCTTCGGGCGTTTTCACATACACGAAGCGGCCGGGGCTCGAGTTGGCCGAGGTCGGTCCGAGCAGCACGAGCTCGGTGAGTTGCTTGAGCACCGCGTCGTCGACCGGTTTGGCCTGCCAGCCATTATGTGTGCGCGCTTCGCGAAAGAGCTGATCGAGAGCCTGATCGGAAAGAGTCATGGTGGTAGTCCGTTGAAGTAGCAGAGTGGGAAAAGCGAATGACAGCGCAAGCCTCTAGTGTGAGCATCGTCGTCGTTACCGCCATAATAGCCAGGGTTCTCACTCGCGCACGTACCGTGTGTGCAATCGCATTCAGGCAATCTCATGGCGGACCTTTTCGATGACCTTCCGACGCCCGACGTGGACTGGTATCCCGAGTGGCTCGCGCCCGAGGCTGCGGCGCATGCATTAACGCAACTCATCGACGAAGTGGAATGGCGTCAGGACATGATGGGCACGCCTGCCGGCCGCGTGCCATTGCCGCGGTTGACGGCCTGGCAGGGCGAACCGGACGCGGTTTACGTTTACTCCGGAATTCGCAACGTACCGCAGCCGTGGACTCCGACAGTTGCCGCCTTGCGGAGCGCTGCGGAGGCAGCCTGCAACGCGCGCTTTAACAGCGTGCTGATCAACCGGTACCGCAGCGGCACCGACAGTATGGGGTGGCATGCGGACCGCGAGCCGGAGCTCGGCGCCCAGCCGGTGATTGCATCGATCAGCCTGGGCGTCGCGCGCACTTTCGACTTGCGGCACAACGGGACCGGCGTCGTGCAGTCGTTTTCGCTGAAGGGCGGCAGCTTGCTGGTGATGAGGGGCGACACGCAGGCTAACTGGCGGCATCGTGTACCGAAGGAGCCGCGTGTGGCCGGAGAGCGGATTAATCTGACGTTTCGTTGGGTGACGCCGCGCGGGGAAAATCGCCAGCTTGCAGGGCAGCCGTCGGTCGTTTGATCCTTAGCCCGAAAGCCTCTCACCGCCTGCTCCAGCTCGACATCGAGCACTTAAACGCATAAAAAGCATCCTCCACGCCACGCTCCAGCGCCGCCATGCTCGAGCGATCCCGGCAGCATTGCCCACGTCCACGCCACAGCCGATACCGCCCGCTATACCGAAATTGGTATCGCCTGCGCGAATCATGTGATTGGACGGTTAACGCCCCAGACACTACGCTACAGCACGATCCACGCACCATGAGGGCCGCAAACGCTGGGCGGGTTCGATGGGTCGCCTACACAACAACGATCAGGAGACAGTCATGGCGAATACACGACGCGCCGCATGTCGTGCGTTGGGCGCACTCGCGCTTTGCTCGAGCATCGGTGCGCTGGCGCTGACAACGCCAGGCGCTTACGCGCAGGACAAACAGATCACGCTTGGTTTCGCGCAGGTCGGCGCGGAAAGCGCATGGCGAACCGCCAACACCGAGTCGGTGAAGTCCGCGGCGGCGGACGCGAAGATCAAGCTCAAATTCTCCGACGCCCAGCAAAAGCAGGAAAACCAGATCAAGGCGATCCGCTCATACATTGCGCAGAAAGTCGACGTGATCGCGTTCTCTCCGGTCGTCGAGTCCGGTTGGGAGCCGGTACTGCGCGAAGCGAAAGCCGCAAAAATTCCAGTGATCCTGACCGACCGCAACATCGACGTGAAGGACACCTCGCTCTACGTGACGATGATCGGCTCGGACTTCATGGAGGAGGGCCGGCGCGGCGGTCATTGGCTCGCAGATCACTATAAAAATGATCCGGGTCCCATCAACATCGCCGAACTTCAGGGAACGGTCGGCTCGGCACCTGCCAACGACCGGCATTCCGGCCTGATCGAAGTGATCAAAAGCGATCCCAAATTCAAGATTATCGCGTCGCAAAGCGGTGACTTCACGCTTGCTGGCGGCAAGCAGGTGATGGAAGCCTTTATAAAAACTTATGGAAATAAAATAAATGTAGTTTATGCGCATAACGACGATATGGCGCTCGGCGCCATTCAGGCGATGGAAGAGGCCGGCATGCATCCGGGCAAGGACATCACCGTCGTCTCGTTCGATGCGACCAAGGGCGGCTTCCAGGCAATGGCCGCGGGCAAGATGAACGTCGATGTGGAGTGCAGTCCGTTGCTGGGGCCGCAACTGATGTCGGCGGTCAAGGACGTGGTGGCCGGCAAGCCGTTGCCCAAGCGCATTCTGACGGAAGAGACGGTCTTCCCGATGAGCGTCGCCGCGCAGACTCTGCCGACACGCAAGTATTGATGCGGACAGTATCGAGACAAAGTCCGGTAGCTAACTGATTAACTATCCATACGATAGACGCAGGACACAAGCGAAGTACGGACAGATAGCAGGGTTTCTCCAGTGGTGCCTGACCGCCTGGCTGCTTCGGCAGCGGGCGGTCTCTTTTCCACTGAATCAGGTCGGGCCCAACCTGGCCCGCCTGTGCCCACCCGACCAACGCAGCGCCGATCGAGCGAGGTCTATGACGCATCCCGCACCGGAATCCCATCCGCCGGCCACGAAAGCTATGACAGGCGACGCTTGCTTAGACGTCGCCTCGAATGCACGCGAGCCCATTCTGGCCACTGCCGGTGTCAGCAAGACATTTCCGGGCGTGAAAGCGCTACAGCGAGTCGACTTCTGCCTGTATCCCGGCGAGATTCACACCCTGATGGGGCAGAACGGCGCCGGAAAATCCACTCTGATCAATGTGCTGACCGGCGTAGTCGCGCCTGACGCCGGCACGATTCGTCTCGGTGGCGAGACCGTGGCGTTTGCTTCGCCGCAGGAGGCCGAGGCGGCTGGCGTGCGCACGCTGTATCAGGAAGTGAACCTATGCCCGAACCTGTCGGTGGCGGAGAACATCTTTGCGGGCCGGCAGCCCAAGCGGTTTGGCGCGATCGACTGGCCCGACATCAAGCGTCGCGCGCAGGCCGCGCTGCTTCGTCTCGACGTGACGCTCGACGTCACCCGATCGCTCGACGCCTACCCGATCGCCGTGCAGCAGATGGTGGCGATCGCAAGAGCGCTGTCGGTCGACGCACGCGTGCTGATTCTCGACGAGCCGACCTCCAGTCTCGACGACAGCGAAGTCGCCCAGCTTTTCAAAATACTTCGGCATCTTAAGCAATCGGGCATCGCCATTCTGTTTGTCACACATTTTATCGAGCAAACCTATGCCATCTCCGATCGCATCACGGTGATGCGCAACGGCGAGCGTGAAGGCGAATACCTCGCGCGGGATCTGCCGGCCGACCAGCTGGTCGCGAAGATGGTTGGTCACGAGCGCATGAGCGCGCGCTTGCGCGAAGCGGCACATGAAGGGCACGTTGCCCATGAAGGGCCTCAGAGTAAAGAAGCTGTTCAGCCGTTTGTCGAACTGCGCGGCGTCGGACGCCGCGGCACGCTTCAGCCGATCGACCTCGACGTGCAGCCTGGGCAGATCCTCGGCCTTGCCGGTCTCCTGGGCTCTGGCCGCACGGAAACCGCGCGGCTGTTGTTCGGGGCGGACCGCTCCGACAGCGGCACTATTCTGATCAACGGCCGGCCCGTGCGGCTGCGTTCGCCACGGGACGCAGTGCGTCACGGTATCGGCTACTGCGCGGAGGACCGCAAGAAAGAGGGCATCGTTGCCGAACTGTCGATCCGCGAGAATATTCTGCTGGCGTTGCAGGCGCGGCGCGGCTGGTGGCGCAAGATCAAACGGAATCGCGCGCATGAAATCGCGGACATGTGGATCGAGCGTCTCGGCATCAAAGCGACGGACGCCGAGCAACCGATCGGGCTGCTCTCCGGCGGTAACCAGCAGAAAGCGCTGCTCGCACGCTGGCTTGCCACCGACCCCAAGCTGCTGATTCTCGACGAGCCCACCCGAGGCATCGACGTCGCCGCGAAGTTCGACATCATGGACCGCTTGCTGGCGCTGTGCGCGAACGGGCTGAGCATCCTGTTCATTTCGTCGGAGATCAGCGAGGTGCTGCGCGTCAGCCATCGCGTGGCCGTGCTGCGCGACCGCCGCAAGATCGCTGAAGTGGCCGGCAAGGCATCGAACGAAGACAACATTTATCGACTCATCGCGGGGAGCGGCGAATGAAGCTATCGAACTGGTTCGTGCGCGATGGTACGGAGCGTCCGTTGATCTGGCCGTGCGTCACACTGGTGCTGTTATGCGGCCTGAACCTGTGGGTGAATCCACATTTTCTGTCGTTGCGGATGCTCGACGGCCACTTGTTCGGCGCCCCGATCGACGTATTGAATCGCGCGGCGCCGCTGGTGCTGGTCGCTACCGGTATGACGCTTGTGATCGCGACACGCGGTATCGATATTTCGGTTGGCGCGGTCGTGGCGATTGCCGGGGCCGCCGCGGCCACGATACTCGCCACGCAAGCCGAACCCAGCGCCGGACTGATCGCGCAGGCCCTGGTAGCGGCGTTGATCGTCGGCGTGTTGAGCGGCATGTGGAACGGGCTGCTGGTGTCGTTCGTCGGCATGCAGCCGATCATCGCAACGTTGATTCTGATGGTCGCCGGCCGTGGCATTGCGCAATTGCTGACGGCGGGGCAGATCATACCGATCGGCGCACCCGGCTATCTGTTCGTCGGCGGCGGCTACTGGCTTGGCGTGCCGTGCTCTGTGTGGATCGCGAGCGTTGCCGTGCTGGCCACCGCGGTGCTCGTTGAAGGCACCGCGCTCGGGCTCTTCATTCGCGCGATCGGCGTCAATCCGGTGGCGACACGGCTTGTCGGCCTGCGCTCGAAAGCGCTGGTATTCGCGGTATACGGTTTCTCGGGGCTGACCGCCGCGATGGCGGGCGTCCTCATCAGCTCGAACGTGCGCAGCGCCGATGGTAACAACGCGGGCCTGCTGCTCGAACTCGATGCAATTCTGGCGGTGACGCTCGGCGGCACGTCGCTGCTCGGCGGCCGTTTCAGTCTGACGGGCACCGTGCTCGGCGGGCTGATCATCCAGACGCTCACCTATACGACCTATTCGATCGGCGTGCCGCCGGAAGCGACGCTCGTCGTCAAGGCGGCCGTGGTGCTCGCGGTGAGTGTGATCCAGTCGCCCTCGGCGCGCACGCTCGCGATGTCGCTCTTTACGCAGCGCGGGGTGGCGCGATGAGACGAATCCTCGAAGCCTGGGCCCATATTGTCGATCCGCGCACGCTGCCGATCGCCGTCACGATCCTGTTGTTTTGCGCGTTGTTCGGTTTCGGCTCGGTGATGTACACCGGCTTTTTCTCCTGGCAAGTGCTGCTCGATCTGCTGGTCGATAACGCTTTCCTGCTGATCGTCGCAATCGGCATGACGTTTGTGATCGTGTCCGGCGGGATCGATCTGTCGGTAGGCTCGGTGGTGGCGCTGACCACCATCGTCGAAGCGGTGCTGTCCGAACACATGCATCTGCCGGTCTGGCTGATTGTGCCGATCGTGTTGCTGATGGGCACGGTGTTTGGTGCAGTACAGGGTGCGCTGATTCACTTTTCCGCTTGCAAGCGTTCATTGTCACACTGGCCGGCATGTTCTTCGCCCGCGGCTTGTGTTTTCTGATTACGACGCAGTCGATCACCATCAACGATCCGACGTTCCAGAAGATCTCCGCGTTTCGCCTCGATATCGGCGTTGGTTCGGTTACCGCCAATGTGTTGATTGCACTTATCACGCTTGTCGCGGCGATCTATGTCGCGCATTTCACGCGCTTTGGGCGCAACGTGTATGCGGTCGGTGGCAATCCGCGCTCGGCGCTGCTGATGGGCTTGCCGGTCGCGCGGACGCGGATCGGCGTGTACGCGCTGAGCGGATTCTGTTCGGCACTCGGCGGCGCGGTGTTTACGTTCTATGTGCTATCGGGGTATGGCCTGCAGGGGCAGGGCATGGAACTCGACGCGATCGCGGCGACGGTAATCGGCGGAACCTTGCTGACGGGAGGCGTCGGCTATGTGATCGGCTCGCTGTTCGGCGTCGGCATTCTGGGCACGATCCAGACGTTGATCACCTTCGACGGCACGCTCAGTTCGTGGTGGACCCGCATTGTGATCGGGGCCTTGCTGTGCGCGTTCTGCCTGCTGCAACGGCTGATCGAGCGGCATGCAAAATCGGCGCGACGTCCGGGCGGAACCGGCGCAGTCGTGACACCGGGCCGCGAGCGTGAGCGCGGACGGGGTGACGCAGCCGCGGCGTCCGATTCGCATGCGATCGGACGTGCGCCGGAGCAGGCCGCGCGCTGCGCGTGTGATCAGTATGCAAAGGCGATGGGGCGCCAGTTGATCGGGCGGCGGTGAAGGGCCGTCATGGGGGAGGCTTGCTCCGCTTCAGCAGACGGAATTCAAATGCAATGGCGAGGCCGCGTCCTAAAGCCCATCCATGCCGAGGCGCCGACGCGCCGTAGCGACCAGCTTGTCGAACGAGAAGGCACTCGCCGCAAGCGCCGTGGTATCTGGACAGTTCTCACGCACAATGTCCGTCAATACCTGGCCCGGCGGCGCTTCGATCAGCACATGTGCGCCCATTTCCTGCATGACGGTGAGCGCGTCGAACCAACGTACGGTGTAGCGCATATTGGTCGCGAGATCGTCGCGAATAGCTTGAGCCTTGTACAAAGGCCGGCCGCCGCGATTGCCGATGTAGATGCTTTGAGGCGCATGAAAAGGTACCTCCTGTGCGTATGCAACCAGTTCATCCGTGGCATGCGCGAGCAGTTCGCAGTGAGACGGCACGCTTACCGCAAGCCGGACGGCTTTGCGTGCGCCTGCCGCCAGAGCGCGTTCGATGAACGTGTCCAGCGCATCATTCGCCCCCGCCATGACGATCTGGCGCGGCGCATTCACATTGCCAACATAGACGCGTCGATTGCCCGTATCCACATCCGCGTGCTGCGCGGCGAGTGTTTCCAGTTGGTGTTCGGTCAAACCCGACACGGCCGCGAGACCGTGGCCGGACGGGTATGCTGTCTCCATCAATTCTGCGCGCTTGCGAACCATCTTTAACGCGTCGCCAAAGTGAACCGCGCCGCAGCTTACCGCCGCTGCATACGCGCCCACCGACAAACCCGCGCTGATCTCAGGCATGAGCTGTTCGTCTGCCAGTGCGCGCGTGAAAGCCACACCCGCAACTGTCAAACCGATCTGAACGGCTACGGTCGAGCGTAGCGCGTCCGCGCTGTCGAGCGTGAGTACGTCGATGCCGAGCACCTGAGACGCTTCTTCGAGTGTGTCACGCACAGTGCGGTGCTGCGGCAGACGGTGCAGGAATCCGTCCGACTGCGCGCCCTGGCCGGGAAACAGAAGGGCAAGCATCAGGCATCGCCGTGAGCGGGTGCCCACGGATCGGCAATCAGTTGCGGGCCGCGAGCGTGGCGCACCATCACGCGTGCCTTGCCCGCTGCCCATTCGGCCAGCGCAATTCCGCCTGCGGGCGTTTCCAGTTGCGCATCTACGCGAATGCTGGCGCGTTGTGCGATTGCTTGCAGATAGTTCAGCAACTGAAGGGCAGCGTGGTGCGAGAGTTTTTCAGGTGCGCGGATCAGCAGATCGAGATCGCTGGAGAAAGTGACCGTGGGTGCCTGAGTTGCGAGTTCGAAGCCTGTGCTGCCGGCGGGTCCCCAGACAAACCCAACCAATGTACCGGCTATGTCGCGTTGTAATGCGACAAGGGCCGCAAAGGCAGGCAACGCGGCGCGCTCCGCAAGAGGGCTGCGTTGCGCTAACGCTTCCGGCGGCACGGCGGTTTCGATATCGTCCAGATGCACCCAGGTGCCGTAACGCTGCGACCGCTCCGCACCGCGTAAGCCGACTGCAACGAAGCCGTCAGCGGCTGGCGCGCGCCTTACGACGGCATACGGCGCGCGCTCGAAAGACCCGCGAACCCACGCCGGTTCGCCGTCAAACGGCGGCAAACGATGCAAGCGCAGCAAATCATGCGGCCGCCACCGCGCGTCGCACGACATTGCGTGATTGCTTGCAAACGGCGGCGCTGCGCAGACGTGCATTACACGGCATCCCATTGTTCGGCGAGACGACGTCGCACTTCGATCGACGCCGCGCAATTCGTTTGAGCCGCAGCCGATTCCAGACGATGTGAAAGATCGGATCTTCCATCGCGCGCGCTGTGAATCTGTTTGGTCAGCACCTGACGCACGCGCTCGATTTGCGCGGCATCCGGTGCATCGGCGTCGACGCCTTCGATCAGTTGATCGAGCAGACCGAGTTTGGCAAACGACGTCATCGAGTACGACATCGGCACGATGGTTTCGCCGAGGGCGTCGAGTGCTTCGACGGTGCGCCGTGTGACGCGGGCGGCCGCTTCCTTGCCCATCGCGTGGACCATCGTACCGGGCGCGTCGAGCGCGACGATCCGGTTGGCCTGATAGCCGTGCGCGAGGAACGCGCCCGACATGGCGGGCCCGACGATCAGCGCGATCACCGGATGCCCGGCGTCGCGCGCCGACGCATAGGCGTCGACCGCAGCGGCGCAGGCGAGGTGAATGCCGAGCATTTCTTCGCGATAGCCGTACGCCTGACTTTTGACATCTACGATCGCGACGATCGGGCGGCGCGTGCCGCTCGCTTTGTCCTGCGCGATGACCTCGCGTACTGCGCGCGCGAGCTGCCAGCCTTGTTCGAGGCCGACGACGTTATCGGTCGCGCGCGGAAAGCGATTGTCTGGATCGGGGACGACCGCAATGAAGCGCGCGGTCTCGCCGCCGAGCGACGCATCGCCGCTCCATACGGGTGCCTTACCGGACGGTTCGCCGGCCAGAGCATGGAACCAGCGCGCGCCGCGGCTGAGAATGATGTCGTTCATGCCTGCTCCTTGCGCGCGTTGTTCTGGGCGTGCGCGTTGTACACGTCACGCATTGTCTCCGGCGTGACGCTGGCCGGGTCGATCTGCGCGAGACGGTTAAGGAAAATGTCGACCTGTTCGCTGCGATGCGCAGCCGGCACGCCTTGCGTGAATGCTGAACGCACGGCGGCGCGTATGGCATCCACATCGTCGTCGACCAGTTGATCGGCGAGCGCGGTCGCAGCCCGTTGTTCGCCGCCGATCAACTGCCACACGCGACGCCGATCGCTCGCGTCGAGTTCTTCGATGCCGGCTTCCTGTTCGATCACTTCGGGGCCGTTCATGCCGAGCCGCCCTTGCTTTGTGACGACGAGATACGAGCACAAGGCGGCGGCCAGCGACATCCCGCCGAAGCAACCGACCATGCCCGCGATCACGCCAACCACCGGCACATGCCGACGCAACGCGACAATCGCGGCCTGAATCTCGGCGATTACCGCGAGGCCGAGGTTGGCTTCCTGAAGTCTCACACCACCGGTTTCGAACAGGACGACAGGGCGCACGATCTTGCCGCGTTCGCAGTCGCGCAGGGCCATTTCGAGCGCGGCGGCAATCTTGCTGCCGGACACTTCGCCGATGCTGCCGCCCTGGAACGCGGACTCGATGGCAGCAACAACAGCCGGCTCGCCGTCGATGGTGCCGCGCGCGATCACGCAGCCGTCATCCGCCTGGCAGACGACGCCTTGCAGCGGCAGCCACGGCGACTCGATCTTGTCGAACGGTCCGAGAAGTTCGCGGAACGTGCCGGCGTCGAGCAGCGAGCGCGCGCGTTCGCGCGCGGACAATTCAATGAAGCTTTCGTGCAGCATCGACGCGGGACGTGCAATGGTGACGGTCGTCATGCGTCGTCTCCCTGTTCCGCGGCTTCGATGGCTTCCGCAAGCCGCAGCGCGACGACCCCGGGCGTCGCGCCGAAGTCGTTGATTTCGATCTGCGCGGCGCCGTCGTAGCGCGTGAAGAAGCGGTCGAGCACGCTCTTCCAGATATGGCTATAGCCGTCGACACTGGTACGCACGACTACATGCGCGCTCAGGGCCGCGCTGTTTTCAGCGGGCGACAGCAGGACTTCCAGATCGCCCGAACCGACCACGCCGACATGCGCGCGGGTCGTGACGGCGCGTTGTGCCGGATAGTCGAAGGTCAGATGTTCCATGAGGCAGAGCTCCCACTGGCGTCGTGATGCGCCAGCATGTCGAGAAAGAGGGTGGCGGCAAGCAGATCGGCTGCGCCGCCGGGCGATGCGTTGAGCGACAGCAATGCATGCTCGAGTTCGACCAGGGCGGCGTGACCGTCCGTCGTCGAGCTTCCGCCCGCTTGCAGGACGCGGCGCGCGCCTTGTTGTGCAGCGTGCAAACCAGGCAAACCCGCGCGATGCAGCAGGCAGGTGTCGTCGAGCGACACCATGATCGAGAGCAGGGCGTCGATGCGCGCGGCGTTCTCGCTGATGCCACCGGCTCGTGCTGCAAGTAACGCAGGCAAACCGATATCGATGACGTGCGGGAAACCGTCTTGTGCCTCACGGCGCGCTCCGCCTGCCTGATAGCGCTGCCGCGCTCGCTCGCCGTGACTATCGGCGGGAGCGGCGAAGCGATCCGGGAAGCAGGCAATCTGCGCGGCGAGCGTGCAGACGTGCGATGCTTTCGGATGCGTGGCGTTGCCCGTCATTGACGCACCCGCCACCAGCAGCCCGACGATCCAGATCGCGCCACGA
Organism: Paraburkholderia sediminicola; assembly: GCF_046026855.1. Classification (GTDB taxonomy): domain Bacteria; phylum Pseudomonadota; class Gammaproteobacteria; order Burkholderiales; family Burkholderiaceae; genus Paraburkholderia; species Paraburkholderia sediminicola_A. The sequence goes on from NZ_JAQQET010000039.1 coordinate 20,884, forward strand.
TGCGCGTTGCTACCGCCGGTGGCATGCAGCATGTCCTGCTCGCCGGCGCGACCGATCTGTGCGAGTTCAGCACGCAAAAGCGCGGAAGGTTCACGCTGGCGGCGCGCTGCACGTGCAAGCGCCGCGAAGGTCGGTTCGAGCGCATGGGCCGAGCGCAGCATGGTGGCGAGATCGAGGTCGCGATGCGCGCCGCTGCCGCGTCGGTCGACCAGCGCGGGTTTCGGCGTGAGTTGCGCTTCTTCGATCAGCGCGGTGACGGCGTAGCGTGCGAGTTGCGCATCGGACGTTGCCGTTAGTACAGTAACCGTAGGGCCATTTGCCGTGCTTGCCGCGTGCAAAACCGTGCCGCGCTGGCGTGCCGGCGCGATGTGCGAATGCACGGCGACATCAGTTGCCGGCGCGGCGTCGGCCTCACGCTCGAGCAAAGCTTCGCGCGAGCCCATCGTCACCAGCTCCTGAAGCGAGCCGGCGGCGCGTACAGGCCGCCCGACCACGTCACCAGATCGTCGATGCTGCGTGCCGCCAGCAGCGAACGCTTTGCTTCGCCGCGCCGAATGCCGAGATCTTCCGGATACGCGACGATGCCGCGCCGGCGCAACTCAGCAGTCTTTTCCGGCCTGGCGCGCAGCCCGATCGGCGTTACGCCGGCCACGGCAGCGAGTGCCGCGCGACGCTCGTCGATCCCTTCGGCTTTATGCAAATACGCGATGCCTTCCTCGGTGACCACATGGCTCACGTCGTCGCCGTAGATCATCACGGGGGCGATCGGCATGCCGCTCTTCGCGCCAACGGCGACCGCATCGAGTTCATCGACGAAAGTCGGTTCACCGCCTTTCTTGTAAGTCTCGGCCAACTGCACGACCAGCTTCTGTCCGCGCGAGACCGGACCCTGATCCTTCAGCAGTTTGAGCCACGCTTCGCTCGAATGACGCCGGCCGCGCGGATCGTGGCCCATGTTCGGCGCACCACCGAAACCGGCAAGGCGGCCGCGCGTAACGGTCGATGAATTCGCGTCTGCATCGATCTGCAAGGTCGAGCCGATAAACAGATCGACGCCGTATTGCCCGGCCAGTTGGCACAGCACACGGTTCGAGCGCAGGCTGCCGTCGTTGCCCGTGAAAAATACGTCGGGGCGCGCTTCGATGTACGCCTCCATGCCGACTTCGCTGCCGAAGCAATGGATGCTTTCGACCCAACCCGATTCGATCGCGGGGATCATCGTGGGATGGGGATTGAGCGTCCAGTTGCGGCAGATTTTGCCCTTCAGGCCAAGCGATTCGCCGTAAGTGGGCAGTAGCAATTCGATCGCCGCGGTATCGAAGCCGATGCCGTGATTCAGCGAGCTTACGCCATACGGCTCGTAGATGCCGCGAATCACCATCATCGCGGTGAGCACCTGCAAGTCGCCGATATGACGCGGGTCGCGCGTGAACAAAGGCTCGACAGCGAACGGCCTGTCCGCCTGCACGACCACGTCGACCCACGAACCCGGAATATCGACGCGCGGCAATTCATCGACGATCTCGTTGACCTGCACGATTACGATGCCGTGCCGGAACGCAGCGGCCTCCGCGATAGTCGGCGTGTCTTCAGTATTCGGGCCGGTGTACAGATTGCCGTGACGGTCGGCTTTCTCCGCGCACAGCAGCGCGACGTGCGGCGTGAGGTCAACGAACATCCGCGCGTACAACTCGACGTACGTATAGATCGCGCCGATTTCCAACTGGCCGTCTTCCAGCAGTTGCGCGACGCGCAAACTCTGCGGCCCGGCAAACGAGAAATCGACCTTGTGCGCGATACCACGCTCGAACAGCGTCAGATGTTCAGGGCGGCCGATGCTCGATATCAGCAGATGCACGTCGTGAATCTTTTGCGGATCCACCTTGGCGAGCGAACGGGACAGGAAGTCGGCCTGCTTCTGATTGTCGCCTTCAAGCGCGACGCGGTCGCCTGGTCGAATCAGCGTTTCGAGTGCATCGACGATGCGGTTTGTCGGCAGGACCCCGTCTTCCAGCCACGGCGCAATGGCCGCGAGGCGACGGTTCTTTTCGTCGCGGCGCGTGGTCCAGGAACGTGCGGTGGTGGACGCTTCGACGGCTTCGGCGGGTCGGTTCATCGGCGGATTCAGCTCCCGGTGGTAGTGCGCGCGCGTTTGGCGCGCGGCTTGGGTTGGTTCGCAAGCGCGGCTTCCGCCTGCGCGCGTTCGGTCAGGAAACGATGAAGCAGGTCGCCGGTGCCGAGCAGATGCGCGACGACCAGGGACTGCGCAGCAGGAATATCACGGCGTTTGACAGCGTCGAGCAAGGCGGCGTGTTCATTGTCCGACTCGCCTTTGTACGACGGCAAGCCGAACTTCAGACGCAGATACCGTTCGCCGCGCCGATGCAGCGTGCCGATCATATCTTCGAGTTGCGGACGGGCCGCGGGCGCATACAGGCTCATATGAAACGCCACATTGCGCGCGACGTACAACGACGGGTCCGACTCGCGTTCAGCGGCGCGGCACAGGCTCGTCGATTCCCGCAGCGTGACAGCGGTGTGATTCGGAATTGCGAGGCCGATGGCAAGGCTTTCCAGCGCGGAGCGGATTTCGTAGATTTCGCGCGCCTCATCCGCCGATAACGGCGCGACGGTCGCGCCTTTATGCACGGCGGCTCTCGCCCAGCCCTCGCTTTCGAGCTGACGCAGGGCCTCGCGCACGGGAATGGCGCTGACCGAGAAATGCCGCGCGATTGCGTCCTGCCGCAGCGGCGCGCCAGGCGCCAGCGTGCCGTCGACAATCGCCGCGCGCAGCGCCTCCGCGATGACGCGGGACGTGCTCTCACGCGGCGCCGCCGCGGGTAGAAGCGGACTGCGCGCCGGGGCGTCCAGGGGAAAACCATCTATTGCGTCGCTCATAATATCAAATATTATATATAAAAAAGTGCGCTTTGCAGGCGGGCAAACCCGGAAAGTTTTTCACCACCGGCGGCCCGCGGTGCGCGCTCACGTTACACAGGGCACATCGATCCACTAACGGGCGCGTCTCGTCGTTCCCTTGATAAAAGCCAGATACGCCATGTACGCCAACCGCAGGGCCGGAGGAGCATGATGAATTCACTAACCGACCGCACGCCGGTCGTTCGGCGCCGCACGCCGCTCAATCGTTCGCAGATCGCAGGGTTTTGGGGAGCATGGGCTGGCTGGACGCTCGACGGGATGGACTCGTTCATCTACGCGCTTGTGTTGACGCCGGCGTTGACCGAGTTGTTGCCGCGTTCGGGGTACGCCGCGACGCCCGCGAATGTCGGCCTCGCCGGCTCGATTCTGTTCGCGCTGTTTCTGGTCGGCTGGGGGCTGTCGTTCATCTGGGGGCCGCTGGCTGACCGCTTCGGCCGCACCAAGGTGCTGGCGGGCACCATTTTCACGTTCGCCATTTTCACGGGACTTGCCGCGACCTCGCACAACGTGTGGGAGCTCGCCATCTATCGCTTCATTGCCGGGGTCGGCATTGGCGGCGAGTGGGCGTTGGCGGGGACGTATGTGGCCGAGGCATGGCCGGAAGATCGCCGCAAGATGGGTGCGGGTTATCTGCAAACGGGTTATTACGCGGGATTCTTCCTTGCGGCGGCGCTCAACTACACGATCGGCGTGCATTACGGCTGGCGCGCGATGTTCCTGACCGGCGCAGTGCCGGTCGTGGTCGCGATCCTGGTGCTGCTGCGTGTGAAGGAATCGGAGAAGTGGCAGAAGGCGGAGGCGGGCACTGTGCGCGCCAAACCACTGCGCGAAATCCTCGGGCCAGCGTATCGGCGCCGCACGTGGGTCGCGTGCATTCTGCTGACGATCGCGATCATCGGTTTGTGGGCGGGCGCGGTATACGAGCCATCGGCTGTGATTCAACTGGCGACGAAGGCCGGCATGGCGAAGAACGATGCGATCAGGACGGCGTCGCTGGCAACCGGCTTGCTCTCCATTGCGACGATTCTCGGCTGTCTCGCGTTGCCGCCGCTCGCGGAGCGGATCGGCCGCAAGAAGACGCTGGCGATTTACTTTCTCGGCATGGCGGTGGCGATTGTCGGCAGTTTCGGCTGGGCGTTCTATCTGCCGAATGGGCTCGCGCCATTTATCGCGTGGCTCTGCGTGCTGGGCTTCTTTGGCGGCAATTTCGCGCTGTTCAGCTTGTGGCTGCCGGAGCAGTTCGAGACCCGCGTACGGGCGACGGCGTTTGCGTTCTGCACGTCGTTTGGACGGTTTGTCGGGGCGGGTGTCAACTTCCTGCTTGGCGCGGCGGTGCTGCATATGCATACGCTTGGCCTGCCGGTGGCGCTGACGGCGGTGGCGTTTATCGTCGGCTTGTTCGTGATTCCGTTCGCGCCGGAGACGAAGGGGGAGGTGTTGCCGCAATGAGGTTGGCCGTTTGGCTGAGTGGCGCGCACGATCGCTAGCGGGCATGCTTCCTATTATTAGACGACGTCTTCCTGCGCAGTTTTCGGTTTGCTGATCTGTACGTAACTCCGTACAATGATTGCGGTGGTTCGATGCGGTTTTGCTGCTGTGAACTGCCGCTTCACATTTGGCAGCCTTCGGGGTACAGGTACTCTGTTCGGCGGTGGAAACGTCTCTAATTTTTGAAAGGAGCGACTGGGGGAAACCCTCTCAGATCGAGAAAACGAATGAACGTCCTTACTTACAGCGAGGCGCGTGCCGGCTTTAAGCAAGCGATGGACGACGTCTGCCGCGATCACACGCCCATGCTGATAACCAGGCAGAGCGGAGAAAATGTGGTCATGGTTTCGCTCGAGGATTTCAATGCGATGCAAGAAACTTTGTATCTCCTGAGTTCTTCGAAGAATGCCCAGCGGCTCGCCAGGTCCATCGCCCAGTTGAATGCCGGTGGTGCGTCCCCGCGCGAACTGCTGACCGATGAACAAACAAAGACGCCGCAACGAGGAGGCCGCAAAGGCGGATAGTGTTTTTATGTTCACCGATGAAGCATGGGACGACTATCGGTATTGGCAGGAAACCGATCGCAAAGTCTTACGCAAAATCAATACTCTGCTAGAGGAGTGCCGGCGCGATCCTTACTGCGGCACCGGAAAACCGGAGGCGCTTGTCGGCAGCTTAAGCGGCTTCTGGTCAAGACGCATTACTCACGCTGATCGCCTGGTCTACTTGCCGAGAGACGGAAAGGTCTATGTGATCGCTTGCCGTTTCCACTACGACGACTAAAACAAAAAAACCGGGCACGTTGCCCGGTTTTTTTGTTTGACGCATCAACGCGTGCCACGCGTTACAACAATCACATATGCCACCTTGCCGACACCGTCAGCGTGCGCGGCGCGCCGGGCATGTTGTACATATCTGCGTTGCCGTGCGCCGCGATGAAGTACTTGCGGTCGAACAGGTTATCCAGCGTTAATGCCACGTCCACGTTCTTGCCGTGATACCCCGCGCCGAGATCGAACGTCACGAAAGAAGGCAACGTGACCGCATCGCTCGCTGACGTATAGCGCGCCGACTGGAACTGTGCCCCGCCCGCGGCATAGAAACCGTACTTTAGATCGCGCTTGATCCACACGCTTGCGCTATGACGCGGCATCAAGCCTGGCGTGTTGTCGTGCAGCACCAATCCCGCGGAACTCGCTTGCGGCGAGCCATCGACGTTTCCATTCAGATACGCATAGCCCGCATACACGGACCACTTCGGCGCGATTTCGCCCGTCGTGGATAGTTCCAGCCCGCGCACGTGCTGCGTGCCGATCGGTAGCGCGTAAGTCGGGTTGGATGGATCGGCGATCTGCTGATTGGTCTGCTTCATGTCGAACAGCGCGACGCTCGCGCTCGCGCGGCCCAGGTCGAACTTCGAGCCGATTTCGAAGCTGGTGGTCTTTTGCGGCGCCAGCGCCGAACCGTTGGCAAACGCGCCGCTGCTGATCAGCGTATCGGCGAGCGGTGAGAACGACTGGCTATACGACGCGTACAGCGACACCCAGTCGAGCGGTTCGTAAATCAGACCGACACGCGGACTCCACGCGCGATCCGTGCGGTCCAGATTCACGTGCGCCGAGGTGTAGTCGTTGCGGGTCTGCGTCAGGTAGTCGAAGCGCAGGCCGGCGAGAATCTTCCAGTGCTCGGTCAGAGAGATCAGGTCTTGTGCATAGACGCCGGCGAGTCCCAGCACGGTCGATGCATTCGTCTTCGCTGCCGTGCCCGGCTTCACGCCCGGCAAATCGATGAGTTGCGGATCGAACAGGTTGTACGTCGCGACCTTGTTGGTCGAGTAGATGGTGTCGAATTTCTGCTGTTGCGACAGTTCAACGCCGTATAGCAACTCGTGCTTCATGCCGAACAGCGTGGTTTTCTGCGTCAACTCGAAGAGACCATCCACGCCGTGATCCTGGCGAAAGCGGGTGCTTTGATCGAGCGTGACGACCGGATTCGGCGCCGTCCTGATCGGCTCATACGTGACGTAGTTTTTGCGTTCGAGCGAAAAGTCGTACGCGCGCACGGCGGTGTGCAACGACAGCGAATCGTTGAAGCGATGATCGAGCGACGCGGTCGCGCTCTTCGCATCGATATCGTTATAAGACGTGTTCGCGGCGTTTGCCGAGCCGTAATACGTGTTGATCGGCACGTTGACCGGGCGGCCGAGGTAGGCGGGCAGGCCTTGGTCCGAGGTGCGGCGGTCGTGCAGATAATCGGCTTCGAGATTGAGCGTGGTGTCTTTATCGATACGGAATTGCGCGGATGGCGCCACGGCCTGACGATTCAACTGGAACTGGTCGCGAAAGCTGTTCGAATTTTCGGCGGCGCCGGTGATGCGAAAACGCGCGGTGTCGTTCGCATTCCAGCCGAGATCGAATTCGCCGCGCCGTTCGCCTTCGGTGCCGAGCGTCATACCCACAGCTTGCTGTGGATCCGCTGTCGGCTTCTTCAGTACGCGGTTGATCAGGCCGCCGGCCGAGCCGCGTCCATAAAGCACGGCCGCCGGCCCCTTCAGCACGTCAACGCGTTCGACGTTCGACAGATCGCGATAGTAGAGCGCATCGTCGCGAATACCGTCGATGTATTGATCGGTGATGTTGTTGAAGCCGCGCAAGGTGATCTGGTCGCGCTGGCCGTCGCCGACCGAAAAGCCGATGCCCGGCACATTGCGCAATGCGTCCTGTAACGAGGTCGCGTTCTGTTCGTCGAGCAGTGCGCGCGGCACGACGTTGACCGTTTGCGGCACGTCCATCAACGACATATTCATCTTCGTCGCGGTGTTCGAGGTGCCCGAGTCGTACGAGCGGTCGGCCGCGGCTTTGACGGCGATGGCGGGCAGCGTGCTGTCGGTCGTGCCGGCGGCCGGCGTAGCTTCCTGCGCCAGCAAAGGTTTGGCGCTGGCAAGAGAAGTGGCGAGCAGCAGCGCGCGATAGGTATTCTTGTTGACGTTCATGGCAACGTTCTTCGAGTGTGGATCGGTGGTGTTATTGGTTTTGGCGTACAGCAAAAGCGGTAATGCAAAAGCACCAGGCGGGCGCAAAGACGGCGCAAGCAGGCGCGCACGGCCTCGCAGAGGTCGTGTGGTCGGTCAGGCGAGACGAAGTGGTGAATTCCCCTGTTGCTATCGAACGAATTCGGAAGTTGAAACGGCCGGGGCGCCGCGTGTCAGCGCGTGAAATGCGCTGACGTGACATCGGCTGCCTCGGAATGGCATGTCGATGTGGGGATGGGAGATGCAGCAGAAGCCGGATCAGTGCCCGGCTTGTAATATTTTGAAATTATAAACGAGAACTATTCTCGATTGTGCGAAATGAATGGAAGTTGCGGGGTTTTTGTATGCTCAATCCGCGTGATGCCGCGCCCGTGCGCCGGGGCGCAGCATCGAAAGTAGCGGCCAGCCGAGATTCACGCCAAGGCTGGCGATCACGATCAACGCCATGCCCGCGAGTTGCGGCAGCGACAGCGCCCGCCCATACACAACGGCATCGACCACGATCGCCGTCAGCGGATAGACGAACAACAGCACGGCGATGATCGGCGTGGTCAGCTTCGGCAGCGCGCCGTAGATCAGCACATACGACAGCCCCGTATGCAGCACGCCCATGCCCACCAGCCAGAACCACTGCATTGGCCCGATATGCACGGCAGTCAGCGGCGCGATGAACGGCAGGCACACCACGCCGACCGCACACTGTGCGAGCGTCAGCAGATGCGGCCGCAAGTTGCCGAGCCCTTTGGCAATCAGCGTGACGCTCGCGTACAGCACAGATCCCGCCAACGCCTCACCGATGCCGATCAGATAGCTCGTGTGAGCCTGCAGATTCTCGGTAGCCGCAACGCCTGAGGCCAGAACAAGCCCGACGAACGCAGTCGCGATCCAGCCGAGCCGGTCGACTCCGAGGCGTTCGTTGAACAGCGCCGCGCCCATCAGCACGACCCAGAACGGCTGCACATGAAATACCACCGTCGCCACCGCAATGCTGGTGCGATGAATCGCGTCGAAGAAACCGACCCATTGCGTGACCATCAGCACGCCGGAGATCAGCGCGAGCGTGACGGTGCGCCGCGTGAAATGCGCTCGTGTGAAGAAACCTTTCCACGCACAGTACGCGGCGAGCGACAGGAAACCGAACAGGCAGCGAAAGAACACCAGCGTCAGCGCGCCGAGTCGCGCTTCCTCGACGAAGATGCCGAGCGTGCCCATCAGAAGCCCGCCGCTGGCCAGCGTAATAGCGCCTTGTTGACGTTGGGTGAGGGACATGCCGAGCAGCTCCGTGAGGTGGAGTCACAAGTATTGCGCGGCTTGCGCAGCACGGACAAACGAATTAAATTGAGTAATTCCATAAGCTGGATTGATAAATCATGCACCCCGAATTCGACGTCGATTTGCTGCGAACCTTCGTCGCGGTGGTGGAAACGGGCAGCTTCACGAAGGCGTCGACGACCGTGCATCGCTCGCAGGCGGCGGTCAGCATGCAGATCAAGCGGCTCGAAACCATGCTCGGCACCACACTGTTCGCCCGCACCACGCGCAATCTCTCGCTTACGCGGCCCGGCAATACGCTGCTCGAATACGCACGGCGTGTGCTGGCGTTGCATGAGGAAGCGTGGTCGGCGATCGTGCGGCCCGAGGTGACCGGGCGCGTGGTGCTGGGCGCACCGGACGATTACGTGTCGTCGCTCCTGTCGCCGGTGTTGCGGCGCTTTTCGAATCTGTATCCGCATGTGGAGATCGAGATCGTCTGCGCGCAGAGCACGTCGCTCGCGCCGATGCTGGCCGATAACAAGATCGATCTGGCCTTCGTCACGCGTGACCGCAAATTGCGCGGCGAATTCGTACGCAGCGAGCCGATGGTGTGGGTGGGGGCGTCGATGGATACGCCGGTGCTGGCGGCGTCACCTTTGCCGGTCGGGCTTTACGAGCCGGGCTGTGTGGCGCGCCAACATACGCTGGCGGCGCTGGACGGTGCGCGTATCCGCTATCGGGCGGCTTTTAGCAGTGCAAGTCTGATGGGTTTGGTGGCGACCGTCGATGCGGGGCTTTCGGTGATCGCGCTTACGCGCTGCAGCGTGCCGCCGCGGCTGGCGATACTCGGCGAAGCGCAAGGCTTGCCGAAGATTGCACCGCTGGAAATCGTGGTGGCGCGCAGCGCCAAATCGGACCGGCCGACATGCGATTATCTGGCCGCGCAGATGGTGCAGGATTTGTCGCTGCGGCCGCAGACGCGTGGGGCAGCGGCCTAACTGCGCGGCTCAACCTCGCGGATAAGCCGTCACCTCGCCATCCACGGCGAGCCGCACGTGTTCGCCCGGACGCGGCGACAGATATCCAGGCACGCGAGCGCGCACCACGGTCCGCGCGCCGGACTGCAATTGCAGCGCGACGCCTGCGTCCTGCCCCTGAAAGATCACCTCCTGCACGACGGCGTCGTAGGACGCCACGCCATTCGGCATCGTTTCCTCGGCGCGCAGCAGACGGATCTGTTCCGGCCGTACCATCACGTCGACCGCGCCGTTGCCCATCGGCTCGCACAGCGGCAAATCGCCGAGCTCGCAGTTCACGCGATCCTGCTTCACCACGCCCGGCAGCAACACGGCTTCACCGACGAACGAGGCGAGTTCACGCGTCACCGGCCTGCGGTACAGCGTCTCCGGTGTCGCGGTCTGGATCAGCCGGCCGTTCCACAGCACGGCGACCTCATGACCGAGCGACAGCGCTTCCGATTGATCGTGTGTGACGAGCACCGCGGTCGCGCCGGCCGCGGCCAGGGCGCTCGCCACCGCTTGCCGTGTTTCGAGCCGCAGTGCGGCGTCGAGCGAGGAGAAGGGCTCGTCGAGCATCACCAGCGTCGGCGACGGCGCGAGCGCACGAGCAAGCGCGACACGCTGCTGCTGACCGCCTGACAGTTGCTGCGGCGCCCGCCCGCTGAAGTTCGCCGGCAAGCCGACCAGCTCCAGCAATTCGGCCACACGATGCCGCGCGCGTCGCTGCGTGCGCGGTAAACCGAACACGATGTTGTCCGCCACGGAAAGATGCGGAAACAGCGCGCCTTCCTGCGGCACGTAGCCAATGCGGCGCTGCTCGGAAGGCACATGCAGGTTGTCGCCGGCGACGCGGCGGCCGTCGATTTCGACGCTGCCGCTATCCGCGCGTTCGAAGCCGCACAGCAGGCGCAGCAAGGTGGTTTTGCCGCTGCCGGATGGTCCGAGCAGCGCGAGCAGCGTGCCGCGCTCGACGGAGAGATCGATACCGTGCAGCACGGGATGGCCGTCGAACGATTTTTGCAGTCCGCGGATACGAAGTTCGCTCATGAAAATCCGATGTCTAGGAGCAGGGCGATGGTGCGCGACCTTCAGTTGCGTTCGCCGAGTAAAGCCGATTTGCCGAGCAATGCGAACAGGAGGCCGGAGGCGAACAGCGAAATGCCGGTGAGGAGCGCCGCATAAGGCGCTGCGGCGGCGAACGCCATCGTCGACGTGTCGGCCCAGACCTGGGTCGCGAGTGTTCGCGTGTCGATCGGGGAGAGCAGCAGCGTCGCGTTCAACTCGGTGACGACCGAGATGAACACCATCGCCGCTGCCGCGCCAAGCCCGGGACCCGCCAGCGGCAACACCACGCGGAACAGAGTCTGCGACCAGGTCAGACCGAGGGCGCGCGCAGTCTCTTCGAGGCGCGGCTGCGCCTGCATGAAGGCGGCGCGCACGCTCACCAGCGCCACCGGCATGAACAGCATCGCGTAAGCGATCACCAGCAGCGTCGCGCTTTGATAGAGCGGTTGCAGCGCATGCACCGCGAGCGATACGATCGCCAGCGCGATCACCAGCCCCGGTATGCCTTGAGCCAGAAAAACGGTGCGTTCGAACAGCGTCGCGAAACGCGTCGGATAGCGCACCAGCAGAAACGCGAGCGGCACGACCAGCAGCGTGGTCAACAGCGCGGCAGCGAGCCCGAAACCGAGCGACGAGATCGTCGCGCTGAACAGCAGTTCGGGCGACACGTCGGCCGGTGTGACGGCGGCCGCGCCCGGTTGCGTGAGCCAGTAGCCGATCATGCCGAGCGGCACGCCGAGCGTCGCGATCGCCAGCGCAGCGAAACCGGCCACGACGATCCAGCGCCACGCGCCGAGGCCGTAGCGCAAGACCGCGCGACGCGTCCCGCGATCGACGCGTTCATAACGCGCCGCGCCGCGTACCCGAAACTCGAACGCCAGCACGATCAGGCAGATCACGATCAGCAGGCACGCGAGCAGTGAAGCGCCGCCGCCATCGAAACTGGTGCGGTATTCCGCATAGATTTGCGTGGTGAAGGTGCGAAAGCGCAGCAGCGTAAACGCACCGAATTCGGACAGCACGCCAAGCGCCACCAGCAGCATGCCGCCGAGCAGCGCGGGGCGCAGTTGCGGCAACACGACGCGAATGAACGTGGCCCAGCGGTTGCAGCCGAGCGCGCGCGCGCTTTCTTCAAGTGCCGGGTCCATACTGCGCAACGCCGCGGCCACCGGCAGATAAACGAGCGGGAAATACGCGGCGCTCAGCACCAGCAGCGCGCCGTTGAAGTCCTGCAGATCCAGGCTCAGCGACACCCACGCATAGCTCGAGATGAAGGCCGGCATCGCGAGCGGCGCGGCGGTGAGCACGGCCCAGATACGACGCCCCGGCAAATGCGTGCGTTCGACAAACCATGCGGCCGCCGTGCCGACGACAGCGCAGACGAGCGTGGTCGATACGGTGATCAGCAGCGTGTTGACCAGCAGTTCGCCGACCAGTGGCCGGAAGATCAGATCGACCGCCTCGTCGATGCCGAAGCTCGCCGCCCGCCAGAAGGTAAACGCAATCGGCAGCAACACCAGCAAAGCGCTGAGTGCTGCTGCCGCAAACAAACCGCGCGGCGCGCGCAAACGGGCGCGCGCCGGGGCGGAGGTTACAGCCGGAGGCCCGGCTGACACGGCATCGCTCATTTACAGCAAGCCTGCCTGACGCAGCAGTTTGCCTGCCAGGCTGTCGTCGCCGAGTTGCTGGATCGTCAGCGCCGGCGGGTTCAGTTCAGTGAAGGGCTTGAGGATCGGGTCCGGTGCAACGCCTGCATGCAACGGATATTCGAACATGACGTGGCTGTTCGCCATCAGCTTCTGTGCACGCTCGCTGACCAGATACGCAAGAAACTTCTGCGCGCCGTCCGTGTTGTGCGCGGACTTCAGCACCGCTGCGCCCGATACGTTCACCAGCGCGCCGGCGTCGCCGTTGCCGAAGTGATAGATCGCGCTGCGGGTTTTCGCATCGCCGATTTCAGCGTGCAGACGTGCCCAGTAGTAGTTGTTGATCAGACCCGTCGCGACACCGCCGCGATTGACGGCTGCCACCACGCCTTCGTCGTCGTCGAAAATCTGCGAGTTGGCTTTCAGGCCCTTCAACCATGCGACGGTTTGCGCTTCACCCTTCAGTGCGAGCACGGCGCTCACGAGCGGCAGGAAGTCGCCGTCGCTCGGTGCAATGCCGACTTTGCCTTTCCATTCCGGCTTGGCCAGATCGAACAGTGACTGCGGCAGTTGCGATGCCTGCACCTTGGCCGTGTTGTAGGCCAGCACGTTTTCACGTGCGGTCACGCCAACCCACACACCGCCCGGCGAGTTGAAGCGCGCCGGCACGGTGGCGAGCGTCGAGTCGTTCACGTGGCTCAGCAGGCCTTTCTCTTCGAGCAGCATCAACTCAGGCGAGTTTTCCGTGAAGTAGACGTCAGCGGGCGTGGCGGTGCCTTCCGCGACGAGTTGCGCGGCCATCGCCGGGCCTTCGCCGCTGCGGATCTTTACCGAAATGCCCGACTCTTTCTCGAAATCTTTAGCCAGCAGATTGACGACCTGCTCGTGCTGCGCGCTGTACAGCGTGATCGACGCAGCGTGGGCCGTCGACGGCACGGTCGCGAAGGCGGCCAGCGTGAGGGCGGCTGCGCTGCTGAGCAGGCGCAGGCGGGTGCCAAACCAGGAATGAGCCATGATCCTAAAATCCGTTAATGATGTTATTGGTCTTCGCTATGCCGCTTGCCTCGTGGCATAGCGGCTTACTTCGCGGCTTGCATTACGTCTCGAACAGTCCCGCGCCGATATACGAACCCGGCTTCGCGCCCGGCGGCACAGCGAACACCGCGCTGCCGACGTGCGTCGTGAACTGGTTCATCATGTCGAACTTCGCGAGCTTGTCGTTGATCGGAATGAAGCCGGTACGCGGGTCGCTCTGGTGAGCCACGAAAATCAGGCCCGCGTCGTACTCGGTTTCCTGACGCCATGGCGGCCAGCGCTCGATGTAGAAGTTCGTGCCGTCGTTGTATGAGTACGAGCGGCGCAGAATCTGCGCACCGTTGTTGCTCGCCTGATTCGACAGACGCACGTGCGAGTTCTCCGGAATCACCGGATTGCCGTCCTTGTCTTCTTCCTTCAGGTCCACCGCGTCGAACTCGTTCTTCTTGCCGATCGGCGCGCCGCTGTATTTGTGACGGCCGAATACCTGCTCCTGGAAATCCACCTCGGTGTTGTCCCAGTGTTCGAGCGTGATGCGGATGCGCCGCACCACCGTATAGGTGCCGCCTTCCATCCAGGGTGCGTCGGCGGTGGCGCCGGCCCAGATGAATTCGTTCATCAACTGCGGCTTCGCGGTCGACGGATTGTTGGTGCCGTCCTTGAAGCCCATCAGATTGCGCGGCGTCTGACCGCGCGGACCCGACAGGAAACCGGATTGACCCCAACGCATCGCTGCGGTGCCGTACGCGAGACGCGCCAGTTGCCGGACCGCGTGAAACGCGACCTGCTGATCGTTCGCGCAGGCCTGGATGAACAGGTCGCCGCCGGTCTTCTGCTCGATCAACTGATCGCCGTTAAAACGCGGCAGATCGACGAGCGCGGCGGGGCGGCGCGCGGCGAGGCCGTAGCGGTCCTTGCCGTCTTTCGTGAACAGACCCGGGCCGAAACCGAACGTGATCGTCAGGCCGCATGGGCCCAGGCCGAGCACGTCGCCGGAATCGGGCGCGGCTTTGGTGTTGGTCGGGCTGTAGGTCGTGTTGTCGGCCGTATTGTCGGCCTTGGCATCGGCCTTCGTAACAATCGTGGTGTCGGCCAGCTCCGCTTTGGCCGCGGTGCCAGTCGGCAGCGGTGCGGCCGTGGCGCCTTGCGTCAGACGCGCAGCGGCGTCGGTCCAGGCGCGCAGCAGGGCGATCACGTCGTCGCGTTTGTCGGTCGTGAGATCGAGCGCGGCGACATACGTGTGACTCTGCTGCGGCGTGACGATGCCGCCTTGATGCAGGGCGTAGAACGGCTCGACCGCCATCAGCGGATCGGCGTTGTGCGCCGGCGTCTTGCCAAGCGCGGCCTGGGCGACGCCGGTCGCACCGAGGCTCGCGCCCGCTGCGACCGCCGCACTGCCGGCCTTCAGAAAACCGCGCCGTGAGGGCCGCGGGGGTTGATCGTTTGCCATGGTTACTTCACCTTCAGTTGGCCGTGGGATGTGCCGGTTTTGCGACCGGCTCTGAGGCCGGGTTCGCTTCGCTCTTTTGCGTGGCTGGTTTGCCGGCCCTGCTTGCGTCGCTTACCTGGCCAGCACCAGCGTGTTCACGTCGTCCTGCACGTAGTAGAAACCGTCGCCTTCCGGCGTCATCGCGAGACCGAACAGGTCGCCGTTGCCCGGGGGCGATTGCGCCTTGTCGGTATCGATCCAGCGTGCGTAGAGTTGTTTGCCGGTGGCAGGATCGATTTCGACGATCTGGCCGTTCAGTGCATTGGTGACGAGCAGGTGGCCGTTAGGCGCCGTGACCATCGCGAGCGGGCGATGCAGCAAGCCGTCGGCGGTCAGTTGGCGGCCCACGCCCGCGCTGGTGTCGCGCGTCATCGGATCGTCGATTTCGGTGACGCGGTTGCCGATCGCATCGGACACGTACAGCAGTTTCTGATCGCCCGAGAGCGCGAGGCCGGTCGGGCCGACGAGGAATACGCCCTTGTCAGCCTGCGCGCCGAAGCCGCTGCCGATCACGGTTTCCTTCTTCACGACCGGTGGCTTGCCGGCCGGCACGTCGAGATCGAGACGCAGCACGGTGGCCTGCTTGAACACCGGCGGATTGCCGTTCGCACCGCCCACGCCGAAACCGGCATTGCTGACGAACAGCGTCGCGCTCGTGCCGTTGTCGACGACCGCCATGTTGCCCCACGGATCGTTGATGTTCGGACTGTTGATGGTCGATGCGACCTTGCCGTTCGGATCGATCACGATCAGGCAGCCGGCGCCTTTGGTGCCCGTGGTGCCGTCATTGCTCGGCGTGCTGCCGACGATCACGTAGCCCGACTTGAGCATCGTCATCGCGGTCGACAGACCGATGCCGCCCGGGCATTCCTTCAGATTGCGCGGCACCGTGGCGAACACCGTCATCTGTCTGGTGTCCGGGTGATAGTTGATGATCGTGCTGCCGGTGCCTTGCAGATTGGTCGAGTTATTGAAGTTGCCAACCAGCACGTCGCCCTGCTTGACGGTACCGGCCGTGACCGGTGCGACCACCACCGCATACGGGTTCTGGTCGCCGTTTTCCGGCACGGTGTTGATCAGCGTGGTGTGATGCTTGACGGTTTCGAGGAAACCTTGCGGTTCGGCGTGCGCAATGCCGGTCGTCGCGAATGCGGCGGCGCTGACGGTTGCGGCAAGCAGGGCCCGCGCGGCGCGCGGCGAAATAAGGCGCGTGGGGTTGTTCATGAGTGAGCCTCCGTGCCTGCGCACAAAGCGGTGGTTGCGGTCATGATCGAAAGCATGGGATTCGATTTGGCTAGAGCGTGTGTGATGGCTGGGAACGGCATCAGAATGTGATGTTGGTCCGCACGCCGATGACGAACGTATTGCGCAGCGGCTGCGTGGGATCGCTCGGGTTCTGACCGGCGCCGGCATTGAACGTGTATTGCGCATCGGCTTGCAACTGCCACCACGGGTTGACCTGGTACTGGTAGGTCGCTTCGAGTGTGGTTTCGCTGGTGCGCACGCCGTATGGGCCGCCGCTAAATGCCAGGTTATCCTGATCGAGACCATTCACATGGTTGCCGATCTTGATGTACGTGAGCGCGATGCCGGCGCTGTCGTTGTCGCGGCCGGCGAACGGCGCTTTCAGCACAACGCCGAGGTTGGCGGCGACGCTTACCAGGTTACGGTCGCCCGGTGCGCCCATTACGCGCGCGAAGACGTTGAGGCTGCGCGGCTCGTCCGGATCCGGGCGCCAGATCATCTGGTCGGCGACCGCGTAGAAGCTGTAGTCGCCGTGATGATTCTGCGCAACGCCGGTACTTGCCGGGTTCGCAAGCGAGAGGCCGGTGTTGTCGAAGCGCTGATCAGCGAAGCTGCCGTTGTTGTACCAGACGCCGACCTTGTAGGTGCCCGGCAAACCGCCGCCGCCCATACCGACCATTTCGCCGTCAGCCGGCTGGTTGATCGCATACTGCAACTCGCCGATGAACAGCGTGCCGTTATGCAGGTTGAAGTTGGTGCCGCTTATGTTGTTCGGGTTGTTGCCGAGCGGATCGCCGTCGAATACGCCGGCGAGCGCTGTCAACGAAGGCGTGATCTGTCCGCGCACGCGCACGCCGAGGTCGGCCAGCGGATAAGCGGGACCGCCGGACGGCATGTCGTAGGACGGCAGGGCAGGCCAGCCGAACATCGTGTTCACGAACAGCGCCGAATTCGTGCTGGTGATGAATTCCTGGTCGATACTTTGCTGACCAACCTTGACGTCGATGCGCTTGTTCAGGAACGACTGCTGGTACCACAGTTCCCACAGGCGGGTCGTGTCCTGGGCTTCGATGCCGCTCGCCGTATTCAGCGTGCCCAGCTTGTTGGCGCTGAGGTTGGCGCCGTGGATCTGCAATGCGCTGACGTTGAACAGGCCGCCTGGCAAACCGAACGCTTTTTGCGTATCCATTTGCACGGTGGCTGTCGTGAGACCGTCGTAGTCCGCTCCGCGCGCGAGGCCGCCGCGGACATTGCCGAGCACCTCACTGGTTTCGGTGAGCGCGAACGTCACGCCATATTTGCCGAGCCAGGGGCGCAGACCGCCAATGTCGCCGAGCATCGTCGGGCGATTCCAGAAGCCGGTCCATTGATTCGTTTGAGCCGCCTTGATGTTCAGGTCGGCTTCCGGCGCTTCCGGTGCGGCATCGGGATTGGCGTCGGCCATTGCGGTGCCGGCACTCAACGTGGCCCAGGCGAAAGCCGTGCAAAGCGCGGCGTGGCGTATCGAGGGCAAACGCGAGCGGCGCACGGCACCGACGTGCGAGGCGGAGTCGCGAAGCGAACGCGCCTGGCCGGCGGGTTCTGTTGATCGGGCGAACTTCATCGAAATCCTTATTTGTGTTGTATCGACTCATCTGGGCATCGCGGCGGTACATCACTGTGCGCCAGCGACTTACTGCATCGGTTCGCGACGCCGGATGCAGCAGATGGCGAGATCGTACGCATGCGAAATAGGTGCGTCAACACAAATGAGAACGATTCGCATCAATATTACTGATGTGTAATTATGAGCTTTACGGACTGCTACTAAAGGTTGTTTGTGTGTAATTTAAATGGAATATAAGCGTAATGTTTTAGTATGGTTTGGCCGTATCAAACCGGCGCCGGATTAGCGGAGAGCTTTCTGAAGTAGCCGCCGTTCCGAACAGGAGCGGCGCCAATAGACAAGGGCGGGCGGCGACGAAGACAAGGAGAGGTGGACGCCTCGGGCAGGCAACAAAAGACGCTATGATCATCTTCCGAAGCCACGCTGTCATGCCAAGCCCTTAAATGCCCAACGCCCAAAACCATACCGGGACGACACCGATGTCACACTCAGTGAATCTGGACAATTACTTCACCCGCATAGGCTACAAAGGACCGCGCGCGGCGACGCTGGAAGTACTCCAGGAACTCCATAAGCTGCACCCCAGAGCGATTCCCTTCGAGAACCTGAATCCGCTCACACACCGCGCGGTAAAACTCGATATCGAGTCAGTCGAACACAAGCTGATAACGCAACACCGCGGTGGCTACTGCTTCGAACAGAATGCGCTCTTCGCGAACGTCCTGACGCAGTTAGGTTTTAACGTTACGCCGCTATTGGGCAGAGTCCTGTGGGGCCGCGAATCCGATGCCGTTCCGCCTCGCACACATATGGTCCTGCGCGTCGATATAAAAAGCGAAGCATGGATCGCCGATGTCGGTTTCGGCAGCGTGACGCTGACAGCGCCGCTGCGCTTGATCCCAGGTACGGCGCAGCCCTCGCAACTAGGCACGTTCCGCCTGGCTGATGCCTCACACGACGCGCTCTGCCTCGAAGTTCAATCCCACGATGAAACCTGGGCACGCGTCTACCGTTTCGATCTGCACCCGGTCGAATGGATCGACTACGAGACCTCGAACTGGTACACCTCGACCGCGCCGGATTCTGTTTTTCTGAACAACCTGATCGTTTGCCGGGTTCTCGCAGAATCGCGCCTGACACTGCTTAACGATCAACTGAACGAACGCGCTGCGGACGGCCGGCTCATCAGCGAACGGCAACTAAAAAGCGCAGATGAGCTTGCAAGCTGCCTGCGCGATCAATTCGGCCTGAACACGGGTGACATCGACATGGCGGAAGTATTCGGGCGCGTGCGCTCACCGGCGGCGGCCTCGGCCTGAGACGAGAGCGTAGCGGGCACCTGCCCACCCATAGTCACCAACGACCATCAGCGAACGCCACGAACTCATCATGATCACGCGCCTCATTCTGCAAACGGTGGCCTGGCTGATATGCATGGGCGCGCTGCTGTTCGGCGCCGCCGGTACCCTCGCATGGCCTGCCGGCTGGTGGTATCTGATCGAGACAGGCGCATTGAGTTTGTGGGTTGGCTTCTGGCTGGCACGCCACGACCCGGGCCTCCTCGCCGAGCGTCTCGCGCCGATCGTTCAGGCGCAGCAAAGCCGCTGGGACCGCTTCTTCATGATTGGCGTGGCGCTGATGTGGACCGCCTGGCTCGTCCTGATGGCATTCGACGCGATGCGCTATCACTGGTCGGCGCCGCTGCCGGTATGGCTGGTGAGCCTCGGCTCGCTCTGCATCTTCCTCTGTATCTTCATGTGCCGTTTCGTGTTCCAGGCCAATAGCTTTGCCGCGCCGGTCGTGAAGATCCAGACAAGCCGTGGTCACAAAGTTATCGACACCGGCCCCTATGCCTATGTGCGTCATCCGATGTACTCGGCCGCGCTGCTGTTGTTCATCGGCACGCCATTGCTGCTCGGCTCATGGTGGGGTCTTGCCTGCGTGCCGCTGCTAGTGATCGGTATCGGCTGGCGCGCGGTCCGCGAGGAGCGCGTACTGGCGCAGCAACTCGACGGCTACACCGCCTACACCTCACGCGTGCGTTACCGCTTCGTCCCGTTCATCTGGTAAGGCGCGCAAGGCGCCAATTCGAAGCGCGCCAAGCTCTCAAGCACCAACCTGTCTAGACAAAATGCACCACGCTGACGCACCCGGTCGAGCGCGGTGCATTGTCTTTGCACGTTCAGAACTCCCTTAAAAGCCTTGTCGCGCGGCAATTCATAGGGGCTTACCCGATGATTCCGACGATTTCTAACAAATCCTCTTGCGACTGCTTTTTGACTCATGCAGACTTGTCTATACAAATTAAGCGGCAGAAAAAACCCAGCTCGACGGTTTCCTCAATCAAAGGAGTTTCGACGTGAAAGTGAAGCGCACGACGTTAGCAAAAGCATTGATGGGCGCCGTTCTCGGCGCCGCGACGATTTTCGCGGCACCGGCGCAGGCCAAAGACTGGAAGACGGTGACGATCGCGCTGGAAGGCGGTTACGCGCCATGGAACCTGACCTTGCCGGGCGGCAAGCTGGGCGGCTTCGAACCGGAGCTGGTCGCCAACCTGTGCGAGCGCATCAAGCTGCAATGCAACCTTGTGGCGCAAGACTGGGACGGCATGATCCCCGGTCTGCAAGCCGGCAAGTTCGATGTGCTGATGGACGCGATCTCGATCACACCGGAGCGCGAAAAGATCATCGCGTTCTCGAAGCCGTACGCCGCTACGCCGGCCACGTTCGCTGTGACTGACGCGAAGGTGCTGCCGAAGGCCGTGCCGACCGCAGGCGTCGTGAAGCTGTCAGGCGATCCGAAAGCCGACCAGCCTACCGTCGACGCCTTGCGCAAGCAGCTGAAGGGCAAGACCATCGGCATTCAGTCGGGCACGGTTTACACCAAGTTCATCAACGACGGCTTCAAGGACGTCGCCACGATCCGCGTCTACAAGACATCGCCCGAGCGCGATCTCGATCTGGCCAACGGCCGCATCGACGCCTCGTTCGACGACGTGACCTACTACGCCGCCAACATCGACAAGAAAGATACCGCGTCGATCGTCATGGCCGGTCCGAAGATTGGCGGCCCGATCTGGGGTCCGGGTGAAGGCCTCGCATTCCGCAAGCAGGACGCCGACCTGAAAGCGAAGTTCGATACCGCGATCAGCGCCGCGCTTGCCGACGGCACCGTCAAGAAGCTCTCCACCAAGTGGTTCAAGACTGACGTCACGCCTTGATTCGCCTGAGCGTTCAGATGTGCGGCAGGCGGGGTGTGAAGAACCGCGCCTGCTGGCTGGTTCGATCCGCTGTAATGGATGAGAGGTAGGGAATGGCTCTGATAGAGATGCTCGGCTTCGGGCCGGAAGGCTGGGGCGACGTGTTGCTGCTTGCAGCATTGATGACGGTCGCACTCACGCTGGCGGCGCTCGCGGTCGGCGCCGTGTTCGGCGCGCTGGTCGCGGCGGCCAAGCTGTCGCGTTTTCGCACGCTGCGCGTGATCGGCGATGTGTACACCACCGTGTTTCGTGGCGTGCCCGAGTTGCTCGTCATCTATCTGTTCTATTTCGGCGGTTCGACGCTCGTGACCACGATCGGTCAATGGTTCGGCGCGGACGGCTTTGTCGGCGTGCCGCCATTCGTGATCGGCGCACTCGCAGTCGGCATGATTTCCGGCGCGTATCAGGCCGAGGTGTACCGCTCGGCGGTGCTCGCGGTATCGCGCGGCGAGCTCGAAGCGGCGCGTTCGATCGGCATGCCCACCATGACGATGGCGCGCCGCATTCTGATTCCGCAAGTGCTGCGTTTCGCGTTGCCGGGCATTGGCAATGTCTGGCAATTGAGCCTGAAAGACTCGGCGCTGATTTCCGTCACGGGCTTGGCCGAACTGCTGCGCACCAGTCAGATCGCGGCGGGTTCGACGCATCAGTACTTCACGTTCTTCGTGGTGGGCGGCGCGCTGTATCTGCTGATGACCAGCATCTCGAACCGGATCTTCAACCGCGCCGAAGCGCGCGTGGGCCGATCCTTCAAGCGCAACTTCGCGCGCAACTGACGAGGACCGGACATCATGCATTTCGACTTCGATTTCCTGCTCGACACGCTGCGGCAACTGATTGCAGCCGTGCCGACCACGCTCGGGCTGTTCTTCTGCTCGCTGATTCTTGGTGGCTTGCTCTCGCTCGTGATCGTCACGATGCGCGTGTCGCCGCACTGGCTGCCGAATCGCTTCGCGCGCGCTTATATCCTCGTATTTCGCGGCTCGCCGTTGTTGATCCAGATGTTCCTTGTCTACTACGGCATGGGCCAGTTCGGGGTGATTCGCGAGAGCTTCCTGTGGCCAGTATTGCGCGAGCCGTACATGTGTGCGGTTTTATCGTTGGCGCTGTGCACCGCCGGATATACCGCTGAGATTATCCGCGGTGGTTTGATGGCCGTGCCGGTCGGTCAGATCGAAGCGGGCTATTCGATCGGCCTGTCGGGTTTCGCGCTGCTGCGCCGCGTGATCGGTCCGATTGCTTTGCGCCAGTGTTTGCCCGCGTATTCGACCGAGGCCGTGCTGCTCGTCAAATCGACCGCGCTCGCCAGTCTCGTCACCGTGTGGGAAGTGACCGGCGTCGCACAGCAGATCATTCAGCAAACGTATCGCACCACGGAAGTATTCATCTGCGCCGCGCTGATCTATCTGTTCCTGAATTTCGTCATCGTGCGTTTGCTCGGTTTCCTCGAGATCCGTCTGTCGCGCCATCTGCGTGCGGCGCCCACGCAAAGCTCGCCGAGCCGACCGGTTTCTGCCACGACCGAAGCACGCCGCGCCGCACCCTGAACGATCGCACATCTTGCAGAATCTGGAGAATCCCATGAACGCTACGGCACCTGTTGCACTGTCGGTCAAGAACATCCACAAGTCGTTCGGCGACCACCACGTGCTCAAAGGCATTTCGCTCGACGCCCATCAAGGCGACGTGATTTCGATTCTCGGCGCGAGCGGCTCCGGTAAGAGCACTTTTCTGCGCTGCCTGAATCTGCTCGAAACGCCGGATGACGGCTCGGTGGCGCTCGGCGGCGAAGAGCTGAAAATGAAGCGACGCGGGGACGGCAAGCTGCATCCCAGCGACCGTCGCCAGGTGGATCGTGTGCGCTCGCAGCTCGGCATGGTGTTTCAGAACTTCAATCTGTGGTCGCATATGACCGTGCTGGAGAACCTGATCGAAGGGCCGATGCGCGTGCAGAAGCGCAGCCGCGCCGAATCGGTTGAAGAAGCGGAAGCACTCCTCGCGAAAGTCGGTCTCGCGGAAAAACGCGGCCACTATCCGGCACATCTGTCTGGCGGCCAGCAGCAGCGCGTGGCGATCGCGCGTGCTTTGGCGATGCATCCGAAGGTGATGCTGTTCGACGAACCGACCTCGGCGCTTGACCCCGAACTGGTTGGCGAAGTGCTGCGCGTGATGCGTTCGCTCGCCGAAGAGGGGCGCACGATGCTGGTTGTCACGCACGAGATGGGTTTCGCGCGCCATGTGTCGAATCGCGTGATGTTCCTGCATCAAGGTCAGGTAGAAGCCGACGGTACGCCGGACGAAGTGTTCGTCGAATGCAAGTCGGACCGCTTCCGCCAATTCGTGTCGAGCCACCAGGATCGCACGACTAACTAACTGATCAGCGTTAGCTGGTCACCCCCTCATCACTTCACTGGGCAGCGCACTATCATGGCCGTGATCCGTTCCGATTGTTCTCTCAACTGGCGTCAGGCCGCAGCAGTTGCTGCGGGCGAGCCGCTTGAGCTTTCCGCCAGTTCGCGTGCGCGGATCGCGGCGTCACGCGAGCTGGTCGAGCAGATCGTCGCGCGCGGCATTCGCGCGTATGGCGTGAATACCGGCGTCGGGGCCTTGTGCGACGTGATCGTGTCGCCGTCCGAGCAGCACACGTTGTCGCGCAACATCCTGATGAGTCATGCAGTCGGCGTCGGCGTGCCGCTCGGTGCGGCTGAAACGCGCGCGATCATGGTGGCGGCCGTCAACAATTATGCACACGGACATTCGGGGATTCGCCTCGAAGTCGCCGACCGGCTCGTGGCGTTGATCAACGCCGATTGCCTGCCCGAAGTGCCGACGTTCGGCTCGGTCGGTTATCTGAGCCATATGGCGCATATTGCGCTGGTATGCATCGGCGAAGGCTATGTGCGCTATCGCGGCGAACGGCTCAAAGGGCGCGACGCGCTGCAGATGCTCGGGCTCGAACCCCTGGTGCTTGAAGCCAAGGAAGGCCTGAGCCTCGTCAACGGCACACCGTGTGTGACAGGTCTCGCAACGTTGGCATTGGCGCGCGCCGAGCAGTTGCTCGACTGGTGCGACGTGGTTGCCGCGATGAGCTTCGAGAATCTGCGTGGCCAGCTCGCCGCGTTCGATGCCGAATCGCTGGCATTGCGCATCTCGCCTGGCCTGAGCCTGGTCGGTGAACGGATGCGCACGGCGCTCGCAGACAGCGGCATCCTTGCTGCGGTGGTCGGTCAGCGCACGCAGGACCCGTTGAGCTTGCGGACCATTCCGCACGTGCACGGCGCCGCGCGCGACGTGCTGGCCGCGACCGCCGAAGTGCTGAACCGCGAGCTCGCATCGATTACCGACAACCCGATCGTAGCCGGCACGCCGGAAAACCCGCGCGTCTATTCGCAGGCGCACGCGGTGGGGGCGTCGATCGCACTGGCAATGGACAGCCTCGCCACCGCGATCGCGCAAGTCGCGGCGATGGCCGAGCGGCGTCTCGACCGCCTCGTCAATCCGCTCGTCAGCGGCTTGCCGGCGTTTCTCGCGGAGCCGGGCGGCACCTGCTCGGGCTTCATGATCGCGCAGTACACGGCGGCCTCGCTGGTCGCGCAGAACCGGCGCCTCGCGATGCCCGCAAGTCTTGACGGCGGCATCACGTCCGGCCTGCAGGAAGACCACCTGTGCCATGCCACGCCCGCCGCGCTGAAAGCGTTGGAGATCGTCGACAACGCCGGGCGTATCGTCGCGATCGAATTGCTGGCGGCGGCACAAGCTTACGATCTGCAAAGCGTCGATGCCCCGCGCGCACCGCACACCGATGCGCTCTGGCAACGCGTGCGCCGCGTCGTACCGACCTATCGCGACGACCGGCCGCTCGCGGACGACATGACGATTGCGTTTCGCATGATCGCCGATGAAACACCGCCGCCGCTGCCAAACCCGGGTAATATTCGGCCCGGGCTGGACGCTTCAGTCTGCGGCGCGGGTCCTGCCGCATTGGCGAGTGTGACGAGCGTTGCCACTACGGGCAAGGTCGACGCCGACCCGGCGGCCAACGACGGCCGGGCGGCTGCCCACGCAGGTTGAAGGACTCAGTTGCCGGGCCTGAGTTGATGCACCTGGATCGATGGAGACAAAGCCGGTGAGCGGGCTTACCCGCCGGTGAACCGGCCTGACGTGTACCACCCGTGTACCATCCGCGTACCACCCACGAGGTCGACGTGAACACTATTACAAACGCGCAAACCGCAGACACGCAGGACCGCCCCGATCGTACCCATGAGACACCCGCGAAGGCGATGCCCGCCTATGAGCAGATCAAGCGCTACGTGATCCGGCGCATTAGCGAGGGGGACTGGAAGCCGGGCGGTTTGATCCCATCCGAAACGGAGCTGGTCAAGGAATTCGGCGTTGCGCGCATGACGGTATCGCGCGCGCTTCGTGAACTCACGACCGACCGCGTGCTGACGCGGGTGCAAGGCTCCGGCACGTTCGTCGCGCCGCAGCGTTACGAATCCACAGTGCTTGAAATCCGCAATATCGCCGACGAAATCGCGGCGCGCGGCCATCGCCATTCAGCGCGTGTGCTGACACTCGAACCGAGCGACGATCCGCACGCGCTCGAAGCGCTCGGTCTCGCCGGCGGTCCCGCGTTTCACTCGTGCATCGTGCACAGCGAAGAGGGCGAGCCGATTCAGTACGAGGATCGCTACGTCAATCCGAAGGTATTCCCCGACTACCTGCAACAGGACTTCACCGTCGAGACACCGAATCACTACATGGTGCGGCTCGCGCCGATCCAGCGCGCGGAGTTTCGCATCTATGCGCAGAAGCCTGACGCGTATGTGCGGCGGCATCTAATGATGGATATCGGCGAGCCCTGCTTGCAGCTATGGCGCCGCACATGGGTGGGTGACGACGTGGCGACGTCGGTGCAGTTGTGGCATCCGGCATCGCGTTTCCATCTTGCGGGCAACGTGTGAGTGGCAAGACCTGGGCGAGGGCACGGGGCTCGCCTCGCTAGCCCTGCCGCTGCGATAGATCGGGTGTGAACCGGCAACCCAGCCGGTACCGCGAACCCGGGTGCACGAAACGCGCGAACGTGACCGCAATGCCACTCGTCCAGGTGCGGCGCATGAGTGTCAGGCAGGGTTCATCGACACGAATTTCCAGTAACTCGGCTTCGGCGCGTGTCGGCAGACCCGCGTCGACGATATGCTCGACGTCGTGCGCCGGGACGGTCTCGAACAGATACTCCGATGGCCTCGTCGTGGAGAAATCCTGCTTCAGGAAGTCAGGTGCCGTTACTGGATTGACGTAGCGGTCTTCGAGCTGCACCGGCAAACCGTTCTCGCGATGCACGCAGATCACATGAAACACGGAAGCGCCCGGTGCAAGCCCTAAAGCGTTCGACACCGTCACAGGCGCGGTTTCGCGTTGCGAAAGGACCGTGTCGTAGCTGTATTCGTGACCCCGCGAGCGGATCTCGTCGCCGATATGGGCGATCATCAGCAGTGTCGATTGCGGTTTGGTTTGCGCGACGAAAGTGCCCACACCGGACACGCGGGTGACGAGGCCTTCATCGGCGAGTTCGCGCAACGCGCGGTTCACCGTCATGCGCGACACGCCGAGCGTCGCGACCAGGTCCAGTTCGGACGGTAGCCGCTCACCCGCTTGCCGCGCGCCCGATTCGATAATCTGGCGGATGTGGTTTTTGACCTGTTCGTAGCGGGCGGCCGGTGCGTCGTTAGCCCTGCGCGTGGCTTTTATCGCCGCGGCGGATGGGTGGCCGTGAGTTTTGCTGCGAACGGTAGAAGACATCGGCGGCCCTTGCGCTACTGTCCGCACGAAACGGACGAACCACGCGAACCACGCGAACCACGCGAACCACGTGAACCAGGAGAACACCGGTGCAGGTTCATACCGGCTCCGCATCGTCAGGACCGCGCGCCCAGAAGGCATTGCGGTCGAAGTAGTTTTGCAGGAACTGCCGCAAACGTGGCTGTCCGGCGTCGTGAAAAACTTCGCGCGGCTTGCCTTGCACGGCGATGCGCCCCTGGTCGATGAACATCACCTTGTCGGCCACCTGTGCCGCAAAGCCCATTTCGTGCGTGACCACGGCCATTGTCATGCCGTCGCGCGCAAGCTGCTTCATGACCTGAAGCACTTCGCCGACCAGTTCGGGATCGAGCGCCGAGGTCGGCTCGTCGAACAGCATGATGTGCGGCTCCATCGCCAGCGCGCGTGCAATTGCAACGCGCTGCTGTTGACCGCCCGAGAGTTTCGACGGGTAGGCATCGCCTTTGTGTGCGAGGCCGACTGTTTCCAGCATCGCATTGGCGCGGCGGCGTGCTTCTTCACGCGACAGATGGCGCACACGCAGCAATGATTCCATCACATTGCCGAGTGCCGTCATGTGCGGCCACAGATTGAATTGCTGAAACACCATGCCGACGTTGCGCCGCACGCGATTGATCTCGCTTTGCGACGCGCGTACGCGTTTTCCATTGCGCTCGCTATAGCCGAGCAGTTCGCCTTCAATGCGCACGTCGCCCTGATCGTAGGTTTCGAGCGCGGCGAGGCAGCGCAGCAGCGTGCTCTTGCCCGAGCCCGACGGGCCGATGATGCAGACCACTTCGGAACGGGCGATCTCGAGATCGACGCCACGCAGTACTTCGACTTCGCCGAAGCGTTTCTTCAGGTCGCGCACTTCGATCAGCGGCGCGCCGGGCAGCGTAGCGAAGGTAGCAGTGGACGCGGAGGATGGCATGTCGGCGATGGCGTTCATAAGGTGGTCCGGATTTCCGTTCATGCCATGAAGCGCGCGATGCGGGTTTCGGCCCACATGCCCACGCGCGAGGTCAGTTCGACCAGCGCGAGATAGCACACGCACAGCACCAGCAGCGTTTCGACGAAAGCGAAGGTGGCCGAACCGATGCCGGTCAGCACGAAGGTGAGCTCGGGCACGGTGACGATCGACAACACCGCGGTTTCCTTGCTCAGCACGATAATCAGATTGGTCAGCGCGGGCACGATCAGCACCAGCATTTGCGGTACCTGAATGCGCAACACGGCTTGCCAGCGGGTGAGTCCGAGACATGACGCCGCTTCGAGATGACCCGGCGGCACCGATTGAAAGCCTGAGCGGAAGGCTTCGGCGAAATACGCGCTGCCATAGAGGCCTAAGCCGAGCACGCCGGCCGTCATCGGTTCGAGCGTGAGGCCGAAGGATGGGCCGCCGTAGTACAGCAAAAACAGTTGCACCAGAAATGGCGTGCCGCGAAATAGCTCGATATAGAAGCGCAAAACGCCGCGCACCCAGCGTCCGCAAAAGAGCTGGAGCACGGCGATCAGAAAGCCGATCAGGATGCCGATTGCCACGCCCGCGGTCCAGGTGCCGAGCGTGGTCGCGAGACCGGCGGCGATCGGCTGCAGGTTGTGCGTGATGACGGTGGGGTCGAGCTTTTGCATGGCTTTATTTCAATGTCAAGCTCAGGGCCGGTCAGGCGTGCTGCAAACGGTATTCGGCGGCGTGCGCGACGAGCGCCAGGCTTCCGCAGATCACGAAGTAAATCAGCCCGGCGGCGAGGTAGGCTTCAAGCGGCCGATAGGTGCTGGCAGCAATGTTCTGCGCGGTGCGCGTCAGCTCGGCCACGCCCACCACCGAAATCAGCGACGAAGCCTTGATCAGCAGCACCATTTCATTGACGAGCGAGGGCAGCGTCAAGCGAAACGCCTGCGGCACCAGAATGCGCCGCAGCATATCGAACGGTGAAAGCCCGAGCATGCGCGCGGCTTCGATATGACCCGGCGGAATACTGAGGAAACCGCCGCGCAGAATCTCGGCGATATAGGCCGCGGAACACAGCGAAACGGTGCTCACCGCCGCGACGACGGGCGAGACATTGATTCCGGCGAACGGCAGCAGGTAGTACACCAGCAGCAGTTGCACCAGCATCGGCACGCCGCGAAAGAAGAACACATAGGCGCCGCCAAACATGCGCGCGGCGCGCTTCGGGGAGAGGCGGGTAGCACACACGCCGATCGCGACGAAGAAACCGATCACGAGGCCCGTCAGTGAAATGCCGATAGTGGCGAGCGCCGCATGCAGCAGCAGCGGCAAACCCTGAAGGAAGACGGTTGTGCTGAACATAAGCGTCGCACTCGCTAGAACGGGGAGGGCGATGCGGCTCGCCGGAGCGCCCGCATCGCAAACATCAGAAAAGCGTGCTGCAAAACATCAGGCCATCGCTGCGCCAGTGCATCAATAGTTCGGCGCGGGCATCGTGGTCGGCGCATCCATTGCGACACCGAACCACTTTTTCTGCAAGGCCGCGAGACGCCCATCGCTGTGCATTTTCACGAGCGCGGCGTTGAAGGCGTCGGCGAGCGGCTTGCTGTCCGCGTCTTTACGCAGACAGTAGGCAAAGTACACTTTCGCGCCAAACGGCGGCTGTACTACGGCGAAGGCTTCGGGGCGTTGTTTGGCGACGTACGCGATGTTGGTCATGGAGTTCGCGACCGCCGCGATACGGCCGGCGGCGAGATCGGCATAAGCCTGATTGTTGTCGACGTATTCGCGGATTTCAGGCGGCTTCGGCAAGGTGGCAACGTAGGCCTTCAACTGGTCGAGCTGGGCCGAGCCTTTGCCCGCGCCGACAGTCTTGCCGGCGATATCCGACGATTGCTTGACGGAGGCGTCGTTGGCTCGCTTGAGCAGCGCGTCGGTGGCATCCGCGATCGGCAGGGTGTAGGTGTAGCGTTCCATGCGCGCTTTGGTGACCGTCAGCGGGCCGCCCACCATATCGAACTTGCCGGCTTCGAGACCTGGCAGCACACTCGGCCACGGCAAGTCGATGAAGCGCACCTTCACGCCCAATTCCTTGCCGACCTCGGCGAACAGATCCTTGTTAAAACCCGCTTGCTGGCCGTTTTCAAGAAAGTCGAAGGGCGCGAACTGCATTTCGGTACCGACTACCAGTTCGCCTGCTTTCTTCACTTTGGCGAGCTGGTCTTCCGCGTGGGCGGTGACGCTTGCCGCGCACAGCGCCAGCATGACCAAACGACACTTCCAGCCTGCAAGGATGTTCATGGGATTCTCCGGTTGGCAAAGCGGTGTCGCGCGAAAGCGGTTCGTCAGGGAGGCCCTGCGCGAGTCATGCGAGGCAGTATATACCGCAGTTTTCGTGCGAAATAAATAAACCCGCGAGTAGAGAAAAGCCCTTATGTGAAGCCCCATGAAGCAACTTGCGAGTACGCTTTTGGCGGTATATACAACTGGGATGCACGAGGCGCGAGCGCGCTTGTCGCAAGTCATCCGCAAGCCTCTTTCGTCAGTTGAATTGGCCGGCTTTTCAGGGAGCAATGCAATGCCCGTGACCCGCATTCCGATCATCGATCTTGCCGGCGTGCGCGCCGGCGACCCGCAGGCTTTGACGCGCGTGGCGCAAGAAATCCGCGAAGCGTGCACGACGATCGGCTTCTTTTACATCGTCAATCACGGTGTGCCGCAAGCGGCAATCGATGCTGCCGAACTGGCGGCGCGCACGTTCTTTGCGTTTCCGGTGGAGACGAAGCGGCGCGCGGCGGTCAATCAACGGCATCGAGGTTTCAACGCGCTCGGCGACGCCACTATGTATCAGGCCAAGCGCCCCGACTACAAGGAGTTCTTCAGCATCGGTCTCGAGTTGCTGGAAGACGATCCCGACGTGCTGGCCGGGCAGGCGCTGCGTGGGCCGAACAACTGGCCGGATTTCATGCCTGAACTGCGGCCGGCGCTTTACGGTTATTACGAGGCAATCGCCGCATGCGGCGCCGATCTGCTGCGGGCGGTCGCGCTGAGCCTCGGCGTCGACGAGCATTTCTTCGCGCCGCGCTATTCGAAGCGGATGCAGCGCACGCAGATGGTCTACTATCCGCCGCAACCGCCCCAGCCGGACGCGGATCAATTCGGTGTCGCGCCACATACCGACTACGGCTGCATTACCTTGCTGTGGCAGGATCAGGTGGGCGGCTTGCAGGTGCGTGAAATCGCCAACGATACATGGGTCGATGCGCCACCGATCGAAGGCAGCTTCGTCGTGAACGTCGGCGATCTGCTGGCGCGCTGGACCAATGACCGCTTCCGCTCCACCTTGCATCGCGTGATCAATGCGTCGGGGCGCGAGCGCTATTCGATCGCGACGTTCTATGATCCCACTTACGGTG
Source organism: Paraburkholderia sediminicola (assembly GCF_046026855.1). GTDB lineage: Bacteria > Pseudomonadota > Gammaproteobacteria > Burkholderiales > Burkholderiaceae > Paraburkholderia > Paraburkholderia sediminicola_A. Next base: position 52,152 of record NZ_JAQQET010000039.1, read on the forward strand.
CGATGGTCGATCCGCGTGAACTCGGTACGGGCGAAGCCGACCTCAAGTACCAACCGGTCGCCGCGGGCGACTACATCCTCGGGCGGATCAACGATTCGATGGGTTATCGGAAGAAAGCAGCAGTTGAAGGAACGCAAGGAACCACTGCATGACAGATAACAGTTCGGCAAACGGCATGGCGAGCAACGTAAGCGGCAATGCAGGCAGCAGCGCAACCCACAGCGCGGCGCGGCTTTCCGCAACACTTGACGCGTTGCGTGCCGCGCTCGGTGCCGACGCGGTGCGCGTCGGCGAGCAGATCGGCGAACGCGCGATGACCGACTGGACACGCCATGATCCGACGCGTCCTGCTGCGCTGCTTTTGCCGCGCAGCACGGAAGACGTCTCGCGCGCGCTGGCCATTTGCCACGCGGCGCATCAACCGGTGGTGCCGCAGGGCGGCATGACCGGCCTCGCCGGCGGCGCGATTGCGCGCGCCACCGATATCGCGCTGTCGCTCGAGCGGCTCACCGGCGTCGAAGAAATCGACACCGCCTCGGCCACGCTAACCGTATGCGCCGGCACCACCTTGCAAACCGCACAGGAAGCCGCCGCCGAAGCAGGCTTCGAGCTTACCCTCGATCTTGGCGCACGCGGCTCGTGTCAGATCGGCGGCAATCTGGCGACCAACGCGGGCGGCAATCGCGTGATCCAGTCGGGTACCGCGCGCGACCAGGTGCTCGGGCTCGAAGTCGTGCTCGCCAATGGCGACGTGCTGACTTCGCTCGGCAAGATGGTCAAGAACAACACCGGCTACGACCTGAAACACTGGTTCATCGGTTCGGAAGGCACGCTCGGCGTGATCACGCGCGCGGTGCTGCGGCTCCATCCTAAACGCGCGGCGCGCCACACGGCGCTCGTTGCGCTCGACGGTTATGGTGCCGCCGTGAACCTGCTGCGCCGCCTGTCGACGCGTTTTGGCAACGACATCGGCGCGTTCGAGATCATGTGGCCGGACTTCTACGATTTCGGCGTGAAACTGACGGGCACCCGCTCGCCATTCGCCGACTCGCATCCGCTCTATGCACTGATCGAACACGCGAGTTTCGATGCAAGCGACGACGGCGAACGCTTCTCCGCCGCACTGACCGAAGCGCTCGATTCAGAAGCGATTCGCGACGCGGTGATCGCGCAATCGGTGGCCGACGTGCGCGCTTTATGGGCGATTCGCGAATGCACCGCCGAGTTTCCCGTCCGGCTGGATGCGATCAACTTCGACGTGAGTTTGCCGATCAGCGAGATCGGTGCTTTCGTCGACCGCTGCCGCGCGGCGCTCGATCAGCGCTGGCCGGGCAACGTGTCGTATTTCTTTGGGCATATCGGCGACTCGAATCTGCATGTCACCGTCGACGGTCATTCGATCCCCGGCGTGGATCACCGTTCGGTGTATGCGTTCGTCTATGAGATGCTGGGACCGTTGCACGGGTCGGTGTCGGCGGAACACGGGATCGGCCTGCTCAAGCGCGAGTTCCTGCCGATCTCGCGCTCGCCTGCTGAATTGGCGGCCATGGCCGCCATCAAGCATGCGCTGGACCCGCACGGCATTCTGAATCCGGGCAAGCTTTTTTGAGCAGGGCGTATCGTGCGAATTACTGCGGTGCGTCTACGGCGTGCGTCAGCAGTTCGCTGGCGTAACGGCGGTACAGCCATGACAGCGAGGCCGCCGCGAACACGATGAACACGGCATTGAACAGCGCCTGAACGATCGCGATGACGGCCACGGCCTGGGTCTGGTGCGCGGCCAGCATTTTGGGGCCGGCGAAGAAAAGGAAAATGGCGCTCAGCACGAAGAGCGGCAGATACGTGACGAAGCCCACGCCGATCATGCTCCACACGTGCCCGCGGCTGTCTTTCCATGCGGCGCGCAGCGCGAGCCTGCTGCCGAGCGCAATGGACGGATAAAGCAGGATCAGTCGCATGGTGACGAACAGGTAGATCACCAGCATGGGCAGGTAGATCAGGACACCGAGCCGAAAAGCGCGTATGGCGACGTAAGCCAGGCCGGCAAACACCAGCATCGACAGCACGACAGTCAGCGAGACCAGCGCGTAGCGGCCGAGCGGCTTGCCACTGAGCGGCACGAGCGGCTGCACGCCTTCGCCGAGCAGCACGAAGCGATGGACCTTGATCGTCAACGTGCCACCTACCACCAGTTGCAGCGCGGCCCACACGAGTGGCAGCAGCCCCTGGCCGAGATGCGTCATCGCGTCGACACCCTCAGCGGCCGTGGTGGCAGGGTGTGGGCGGGCCAGCAGCGACGTGCAGGCCAGTACCGCGCAAACGCCCAGGAACAGCCAGGGCATTTGCGTCACGGCTTGCCACGAACTGATCCATCCTTTCTTGACGCAGGCCCCGAAGGTCAACTGTTCCATAGTTTTTAGTGAAATCGCTTTGAGGTGTGAGGCCCCTCAGCTTGGCGTATATCGAAGGAGGGGGCCAATTCTGTTTTTCAAGGCAATGTGGACGGGATGAGACGTGTTTGCCGGACACGCCCTGGCCGCCGCATCAATGCGCTGCGACGGAGTCCAATCCGGTCGATGTGACCTCGGGTTGCGCGGCGGGAGAGGCGAGGTAGTCAAGCAGCGCCTTGGCTTCTTTCGGATGTTCCGCGTTCACAGGGATGCCCGCGGCAAATCGTGTGACGGATTGCACCGACTCCGGGATCTTTCCAACGAAGGTCACGCCCGGCACCGGCAGCAACTCGCTGATCTGCTGGAATCCCACCTCGTAATCGCCATTGGCGACCACCGACGCGACCGGGATCTTCGGAACCATCTTCGCTTTGGTTCTCACCTCATCTTCGATGCCGAGCTTGCTGAAGAGCTCGCGCTCGATATAGACACCGCTCGCGCTGTCCGAGTAGGCGATCGATCGGGCATGCAGCAAGGTTTCCTTCAGCGCATCGACTGAGCTGATATCCGGTTTCGGCGCACCGCTGCGCACGACCATGCCGATGCGGGAATCGGCAAGCTCGACACGCGATCCGGGAATCACCTTGCCCTGCTTGATCAGATCGTCGAGCGCGTAGCCGACCATGATGACCACGTCCGCGTGCTCGCCGCGTTCGAGGCGGTTCGGAATGGCTTCCGGCGATTTGCCCATCGAGGGCCCGAGGATGGTGTCGAGCGTATTGCCGGTCGACGTCGCGAACCTGGGACCGAGCAGTTTGTAAGCGGCGGTGAAGCCGCCCGAACTCATCACGTGAAGTTCTGCCGCCTGGACGTTTGCGGTTGCAACGGTGCTGGCCAGCAGCCCAGCGCTCAATATGGTCAGAAAGAAGGTTTTCATCCGAATTAGCGTGGCAGTCTGATGGGATAAGGGCGTGATGGGCTCACGAGGCCTGGCGCGGCGACCGTGAGCGCAGCAACCCGCCCCTATATACCATACCTCGACCGGCGCTGGAACAGCGGGCGGCGCGCAACCCCGTGCACGCGCCCGCCGGTTTTCCGATCCGGTGGCGAGGCTGCCCTCAACCTTTGTCAATGCGCAATCAATGCGCATTCAGATACCGCGCAATCACCGGATAGACATCCACTGCCGCGTCTTTGCCGAAGATACAGTCAACGTGGCCGTAGCCGGGAATCAGATGCCGCTCGTAAGGCTGCTCGGGGAAGTGCTCGACCAGCATGTCGTACGTGAGCTCGGTACTCTTCGGCAGATAGGTTTCGTTTTTTTCGCCGTGAATGAAACCGATCGGCAGGCGCATGCCCTCCAGACCTTTCATGCCATCCGTGCCCGTCAGGTACACGTCATCGCCGTGGGCATCGACGACCTTGCCTGCACGTACCATGGCGGCCAGATGCTTGAACACCTCGATGTCGTGTACGCCGAACAATTCCTGCAGATTCGAATGAAGCGTCTCGTTCAATTGCTCATGTTCGTAGAGCAGGCCGTAAAGGAAGGTCGCCCGGTGACAGATCGGGCTGCCGCAACCCTGTTTGTGATTGAGCGGGTAGAGCCGCAGCGCTTCATCGAGCAGGTTCTGGGGCCACGACCTGTGCTCCGTAAATGCGGTCAGGTCGAGTACACCGAGATGCCCCATGATGTCCGGCACGTGCAACCCGCACTTGATCTTTTCCAGCGTGCCGGGCACCGGGTGCGCCGAGACCTGCGAGATGACTGCCGAGCGCACGCCCTTGAGGCCGTATAGCAGCGACATGCTCAACGCCATTCCACCCATGCAATGACCCAGCGCCTGAATGTCCGGTACGCCGGTCAACTCCCGCACTTTGGCGACCGCGCCCGGAATGTCCTCGCGAGCAACCTTGTCGACATTGGTCGGCACCAGCACACTGGGCATTTCGATGCTGACGCGCAGATCGACAAGCCATACGTCGTAGCCGGCCGCACAGAGAAATTCCACCAGGTTGGTTGCGATCAGATCGGTGGAATAGATCCGGCTCGATACGCCCGAGCCGTGAATCAGCAGCACGGGACGCAGCGGTTTGTCGGGCGAACCGGCGTAGCGCGTGAGTCGGAGTGTGGTCCCGTCGGCCGTGTCGAAGAAGACGACTTGTGGCACGGGCGTGCGCAGCGCACGCTTCAGCCGCGGCGGCGCCTTCGGATCATAAAACTGCAAAGGCGCGGCCACGCCGCCATATTCGGTGAACAGCACGCCCGCGAAAAACTTGCCGAACTTGAGGGTCCATTCAAGGCGTGCTGTCAGATCAGGCGTGTTGGTGACCTCAAGCGTGCGTTGCTGTTTGAGGAAATTCTCCGGCGTGATGATCAGCGTCGCTTTGCCGATTATCAACGCATCCGCTTGCGCCGACTCGCGGATTTCGGCGTAGAGCGTGTTGGTCTGCTCCCACAGATTGATCGGCGACGTACGCGTGATGATCTTCTGTCCGCTCAGATAGTACGTTCTGCCTTCGGTGGAATTGAGCGTCATGTGGTAATTCATGTTGCGCTCGTCCACGTCCGATTCATTGACCACGAACAGATTGAAGGTGCCGTCGGTGATCGTCATGGGTTGCGCGGAGAGCGCGGGGCAAGTCAGCGTGCCGGTGGTATGGGCCAGATGTTGCGGATTGCTGAGCATATCGGCCAGATCGTCCGATTCGACGGTCAGCGTGAATTCAATCGGACTGGTGGCGTCGCCCACGACGGCCGGCGCATAGGTGCCGATCATCGTTTCGGTGAAGTGGAGGCCGATCTTTTGCGGTGAGGGCGTGGCGGCCGTGCCCTTGGATACGTAGTCGATCTTCCAGCCTCGCGCGTTTGCGAGCAGCGCGCAATTGCGTTCCGCAAGCGCTGAAATCGTCAGCAACGGATTGACGCCGAGCGACATCGGCATGACCGCGCCATCCATCACATACAGGCCGTCGTGCACCGTATTACCCGTCGTTCCACTGAAAACGCGCCCCTGCTGGTCCACGACGCCGCGCTCCGCATCTTCGCCCATCCCGCAGCCGCCGAGCGGATGCACGGTGACGGTGCGGTTCTTGAACAAGTTGGTTGAAATCGGGTTACGCACGTATTTGCCGCCCAGCGGTGCCTGCGACTTCTCGAGCGTTTGTTCGACGATGCTGTAGATCGGCTGCTTGCCGGCGTTCGGCCAGTCGATGCGCGCTCTGCCTTTGTCGTTTACGCTGATCTGGCCGCTTTCGTCGTCATGCGCCATGACCAGATAGGCTTGCGTGTGGTTGAGGGCGCCGTGATAGGGGCCGCGCAGGAAGCTTTCGATCACACGCGCGTCGTAGCCGAGCGGCTCCCCGGCCGGGTGCGGCGCGGGAATGTCGACGCCTTCGAGCGGCGCGGCGCCACCGAGCAGGGCCACCATCGCCGCGCCGATCGGCCCGGCGAGCGAACCTTCTTCAATCACGAAGCCGTCTTTCACGTCCGGGGTGTTGCGGTGGTCGATGATGCCGGTAATGGTTGGCCCGACCGGCGGAATGTCGCCCTTCCGGTGCGCACCCCAGCCGACGCCGTTGATTACCTCTTCGGTGTTGTACGCGAAGGCCAGGACATCGCCGTTCCCGGTGAAGTGTTTGCCGAGCATGCTCGAAACGGTCAGCCCCGCCTGACGCGAGCGCAACAGCAGGGCGGTCGAACCGATCGTGCCGGCCGACACGATGACGATATCGGCGCTCACGAACAGATCAGGCGCGTCATAACTCTCGCGGCCCAGCTTCACCTCCTGAAAGCGCACGATCCATTTTTGCGTGGCTGCGTCGCGCAACACTGAATGCACTGCAGTGCCCGTGAAAATATGTGCACCGTGCGCGACCGCATCGGGCAGATAGTTCATGTGCGTCGAATTTTTCGCGTCGTAGTTGCAACCCGAGTTGCAATCGCCGCAGCCGACGCAGGCCTTCTGCTCGACGCCCGCCGCGTTGATGCAGTCCTTGAAGGTGACAGTGACCGGCGGCGGATAAAAGCGATCTTCCATGCCGAGCGCCTGCGCGGATTTTTTGAGCGCCTGCAGTTTCGGCAATTGCAGGAAATCGCCCGACACCGGCGATGGTTGCAGCATGGCGCGGGCAAGTTCATAGCCCTTGTCGCGTCCCGCCTTGTCGGCGCGCAGCGCCGCGGGCCAACGGTCGTCGTTCCATAACCGCGGTTCGGCTTCGAGCGCGACGTTCGCGTTGATCAGCGACGTGCCGCCCAGCCCGCACCCCACCACCGCATTCACGTCTTCATTCACGTGTACTTCGAGCAGCGCAAGCGGCGAGCCGATTTGCGCGAGGGCGGTGTTGCATTGCATCTGCGCGGCGCCTTCGAGCGGCGTGCGTGGATAGTCGCCGGCCATGAATTCACGCCCGCGTTCCAGCACGCACACGCTTTGGCCGGCGCGAGCCATACGACTCGCGGCAATCGCACCGCCGTAACCCGAACCCACGACCACCACCTCGTAATGCGATTGCATCGCCGTCAGGGCGCTTGATAAGCGGTTCATTAAGACCACCTCGTCAGGAATGGGATGCCGGGTGGGGGAACCCGGACTTCGGAAGGAAGACGGTGTGCGGCTAAGGCTTTTTTATCGTAGGCGGTGCGCGATGACAAAAAAAGGCGCATCGTACGTGGCGCGCGGGGCATGCGTGTAGGGTGCCCGACTTCCTGAAGGGAAAGGAGCCGCCGCCGGCCCACGCCACTGTGTGCATGCGCTATTACGCGGCTACTTCATTCATTTCGCTGTCGCTCGATTCGGCGGCGAGCAGGTTCAACGCGAGCAGAATCGCCGCGCGATTGTCGATGTCGATCTCGATGCCGAGCACGTCGGTCAGCCAGCGGCCGATCTTGGTATTGGAAAATTCGTCGGCGCCGGCCGTCTTTTTCATGGTGACGCCAAGTTTGACGGCGCGATAGTGATACGAGGGCACACGATGCTGAGCAGCGACTGCCGACAGGCCGCCTTTCCCTTCCGAGCACCAGCCGAGGCTGCCGGCCAGCACGATGCGCTCCGGCTCGTCGAGGCTGTCGATAAAGGTGCGCGCCGCGAGCCGCACGCGTTGTTCGTCGAGGCCGTACTGCAGCAACACGCTTTCGACGGGGTCTTCCAGCGCTTGCGCGTGCAGATCGATTTCCTGCGCCATGCCTTCGTTTTCCATCGACACGTTGCGTTGATGGCAGGCGCTGCGCAGGCAGTCGATCAGGTAACGGCGAAAATACGCGCACAGTGCGTAGCCGTTGGACGGCGCGCTGTCGGCGCAGGCATTGGTTTCCGTGTGGCCGGGCGCGAGGCGCAGTACTTTCGAGTAGATGAACTGCGCGACCAGTTCTTCCTTGTCGTCGCCGAGCGCCTGCAATTCAAGTGGGTGATAGGTGCGCAGCGCCCGTTTGACCAGATCGACCATCGACACCATTTCGTCGGCGGACAACTGGGTACGCCGACGCCACAGGTCGGGCAGGATCGCATCGTCGAGATTGCGGACGAACGCGTGGCTCGGAACTGCGCCCATGAAAACCTCCATAAGGGGTAAGACCAGGAGCGCGGGAGCCTCGACTGCAGGCAAAGAAGGGGGGGGTGGAGCTTTAGGCCGCGCTGGAATGTGAAGCCAGTATGGTTGCCGGCGGCGGCTTCGCCTATATGGATTAAGTGGTAGCTGATGGGTAAACTGTCGGGTAAACCATCCGCGCGTCCGTCCGTTTGCCGTTTGAAAACCGTGCGCTGCACCAAAAAGCTGCCGACCAAGGAGACCGCATGATGCGGGCTGACCCAATTCAGCGTGCGATCGACGAAGACCTGGTGCGCGTGCTGTACGCGCAAGATCCGATCGCCTTCTTTTCGCACTGGTTTTCGATAGCGGTGCTGGTGGCGATCTACTGGCCGAACATCCCGTCGCCGCGGCTGTTCATCGCGTGTTTCGGCTTTTATGCGGTGGCCAATTGCGGCAGCCTCGCGCTGTGGATCTGCAATCGCCATTACCCGCACCTCGTGACGCCGCGCGGCTGGATCAACTTGCACGCGGTGCGTGGCGTGCTGCTCTACAGCGCGCCGGGCATCGCGGTGTGGTTCGCGTTCCAGAGCCCGCAAACCGATTTGCCGCTGCTGCACACTGTGATGCTCGTTACGCTGGCGGCCGGCGTGTTCATGTCGAACGGCTTCGATCTGCTGAATTTTTCGACCGCGATTCCGTTTCTGCTGTTTCCGTCCATCGTGCTGCATTTCGGCTCGCATACGTTCGACCGTACGATTCTCGCAATCGTCCTGGCGTTTTTCTTCTGCGCGATCAACGTCTATGCGCTGAGCTATCGCAAGCTGTTCCAGCAGGTCGTGCAGGCGCGTGTCGATCAGCAATACCTCGCGGAGTCGCTGGCGGCGCAAAAGCGGGTCGCCGAAGAGGCCAGTCTTGCCAAAACACGTTTTTTTGCGGCCGCGAGCCACGATTTGCGCCAGCCGCTGCATGCGATCGGACTGCTGGCGGCTTCGCTCAACGACGCGGCGGCGACGCTCGCGCAGCATGCGAAGACTGCCGAGCACATTGTTTATAACGTCGAGGCGTTGAACCAGTTGTTCAACCAGGTGCTCGATCTCGCCAGACTCGAAAGCGGCGTGACTCAGGTGATCCGTTTGCATTTCCGGCTTTCTGAACTGTTCGAGCGGGTCGGCAGCCAGTACCGGCCGCAAGCCGCGGCCAAGGGGCTGGCATTGCGGATCGCGCCGGCCTCGGTGGTCGTGCATGACGATCCGGTGCTGCTCGAACGCGTGTTGAGCAATCTGCTCTCGAACGCGGTGCGCTATACCGAGGAAGGCGCGATCTGGGTCGGCTATCGCCGGGCCGGGCGTCTTTCGGGCGGCTATATCGAGGTGCGCGATTCCGGTATCGGCATTCCGGCCGAAGAACATGAACGCATCTTCGAAGAGTTCTACCAGGTTGCCAATCCGCAGCGCGACGCGCGCCAGGGCCACGGTTTGGGCTTGCCCACGGTGAAGCGCCTCGTCGAAATGCTCGGCGGCGAGTTGCAGTTGCGCTCCGCGCCGGGCCGTGGCTCGGTGTTCCGTTTTCCAGTGCAGGCGGGCGACGCCGGCGGGATTGTCGCGAGCCTGAACGAGGCGGTGGTGGGCGGTCCGTCGGCGCAGGGGCGGCGCGTGCTGTGCATCGACGACGACCCGTCGATTCTCGAAGGTCTCGCCAGTCTGCTGGGCCGCTGGGGTTGCACCGTGCGTGGCGCACGCGACGAGGTCGATGCGCTCGTGGCGCTGGAAGACGGTTTCGTGCCGGACGCCGTGTTATGCGACTACCAGTTGGCGAATCACCGAACTGGCGCGCAGGCGTTGACGGCCGTGCGCAATGTGCTCTCAAGGGCGGGGCACGAGGGCGTGGTGACGTTGCTGATTACGGGCGACATGGCGTCGGCGGAACTGGCCGCGCTGGCCCTGCAGGGGATTCCGGTGCTGCATAAGCCGGTCACGCCGGCGCGCTTGCGGCGTACGCTGGAAATGCTGTGGCAGCAGGCGGAGTTGGACAAGGTGCGGAAGGCGGCTGCGCCGGAACTGCGCGCCAGCGAAGGCGTACGTGAACCGGGCGGCTGGGCGGCGAAGGGCGTGACGGGGGACGTAGTAATGCGGCCGCCGGGTGAAGCGAGGGTTTAGTCGCAGAACCGGTCCTGGCGCGAGCCGCACACTCTCACTGCCGGCTACAGGGTTTTCCCCGCCTCCAGCCAGCCGTTGATTACGGCGATCGCCGTGGACCGGTTATGCACGCCGAGCGCCCGGAAGATCACCGACAAATGCACCTTGACCGTACCTTCCGCGACGCCCAGCTCACGCGCGATCATTTTGTTGGTCCAGCCGCGATGTACCAGCCGCATGATGTCCTGCTGTCTTGGCGACAGGTTCTCCAGCAAATGTTGCTGATGCGGCTGCAGTGCCTGGATTTGCGTGATCGGTTCGGTGAGCGCGGTGCTGCCCTGAGTCGATGCATGGGCGGCTCCCTGAGCGGCAAGCTCGGTGGCCGCTTCTGTCCGCGCAGGTGCGGCCTGGGTTTCCCGTGAACCCAGCAGGCTGAGCGCTTCCATCGGCACATAGGCGCCGCCTGAGAGGACCAGTTCGATCGCCTTGAGCATGACGCTGGCGGGTTGCCGCTTGGGCACGAAGCCGAGCGCGCCGGCGGCCAGCACCGCGCGCATTTCGTCGGGCGATTCTTCGGCGGAGAGCACGACGACCGGCAACGCGGGGTTCGCCTTCAACAGCACCTCAAGCGACGACGCGCCGCTCATGCCCGGCATATGCAGGTCGACGATGGCGAGGTCGTGGTCGGCATCGGGCCGCGCGGCGGCGGCAAGCGTTTCCCAGGTGTCGGCTTCGTCGAATTGGGCGTCGGGGTCGAGGCCCCGTAACATCCCTTTGACGCCTTGCCGGATCAGTTCATGGTCGTCGGCCACAAGAAACTTCATGATGTCTCCGCGAGTCGGGCCTGCGCGTAGTGGACTACCGCCGCTGCGCTTCTGGCGTTACTTCCCGTTTTACGTCTTTTCTCGAATCGCGTCATTGCCGGCTCCCCGCGATCATATGCTGATCGGTGGCGCGGCGCGCCTTCTGGTTTGCCGCGCCGCATAAGTGACTGTCTATTTGTATGATCGCCGGCTGGTTCGCCGCACCAGCATGATGTGTAAGGCAGGTCTCCCGCGCATAGGTTCCGGCTTGCTACGTAGACGAACCGCACGCCCCAATTTTGAAGCCGTTCACCCAGGAAGCCGAAGGTTATGCCCGTCGAGTGAAATCACGCTGAAATCACCCAGAAGCAGCATTCATCTGACGGCGAACAACGTCGCATTCATCAGGAGCTTGAACGCGAAACCGAGCGACACCGCCGAGCCTACGCCGAAACACCAGAGCGCGACGAACCACAACCAGCCTGGCAGTTTGCGCGCCGCAGTTTGAGACGCGCTGCGGTCGGCCTTGGCGTCCGCGTCCTTAGTGATAGTGATGTTGGTCGCCATGACGCACCTTGCCACGAAATACCCAATAACCCATCGTCGTATACGCGATGATGACCGGCAGAATCACCGCTGCGCCGACCAGCGTGAACATCTGGCTCGAGCGCGGCGCAGCGGCTTCCCAGAGCGTCATGCTCGACGGAATCGCATATGGCCACAGGCTCACCAGCAGCCCGGCATAACCGAGCAGCACCAGCAGGAGCGCCAGCACGAACGGGGTGTTGTGATGCCGCGCCCGCACCGCGCGATGCATGAAGAACGCACAGGTCGCCACGAGGAACGGCACCGGCAGCAGACGGTAGAACAGGTTGTCGTGGAACCAGCGTTGCGCGATATTCGGATCTTGCAACGGCGTCCACAGGCTGACCATTGCGATGAACCCGAGCAGCACGAGCGTCAGCGGCCACACCACGCGATGCAGGCGGCGTTGCAGATCGCCTTCGGTCTTCGCGACCAGCCAGCAGCAGCCGAGCAGCGCGTAGGTGATAACCAGACCGAGGCCCGTCAGCAGACTGAACGGTGTGAGCCAGCCGAAGGCATCGCCGGCATAGCCGCCGTCGATTACCGGAATGCCTTGCAGGAACGCACCCAGCACGATGCCCTGAAAGAACGTCGCGCCCGCCGAGCCGCCGATGAACGCCAGATCCCACAGATGTTTCGTGCGTTTCGCCTTGGCGCGAATCTCGAACGACACGCCGCGGAAAATCAGGCACACGAGCATGAAGATCAGCGGCAGATACAGTGCGGACAACACGGTCGAGTAGACCACCGGAAACACCGCGAACAGCGCGGCGCCGCCGAGCACCAGCCAGGTTTCGTTGCCGTCCCACACTGGCGCGACGGTGTTCATCATCAGATCGCGTTCTTTCTCATCGGGGAAGAACGGGAAGACGATGCCGATGCCCAGATCAAAACCGTCCAGCACTACGTACATGAATAGGCCCAGCGCAATGATCGCGGCCCACGCTACGGTTACGTCCATTTTATTTCTCGCAAGCAGGGAGTGAAGCAGGTGAGCTCAGGCGGCGTCGATCATCTGATCGGCGGCGGACAGTGGGCGGCGCGCGGTCTGATTTGGCGTGTATTCAGGCACCCCGTGCGGCGTTTGTCCCGGTAGCGCCGGACCCGCGCGCATCAGCTTGAGCATGTAGTAGATGCCGGTGCCGAACACGAGGAAGTAGACAACCACGAAGGCCATCAGCGAGATGCCGACCTGTTGCGTGGTCAGCGGCGATACCGCCTGCGAGGTGCGCATCACGCCATACACCACCCACGGCTGACGGCCTGCTTCAGTGGTAACCCAACCCGCCAGCAGTGTGATGAAGCCGGTCGGACCCATTGCCACGGCGACGCGCTGGAACCACTTCGATTCGAACAGCCGATCGCGGCGGCGGAGCACCCATGCGGCCAGAGACATCAGGATCATCAGCACGCCGAGCCCGGCCATGATGCGGAAGCTCCAGAACACCACCGTCGAGTTCGGCCGGTCTTGCGGCGGGAATTCCTTCAGGCCGCGAATTTCGCCGTCCCAGCTATGCGTGAGGATCAGGCTGCCGAGGTGCGGAATCGACACGGCATAACGCGTGGTCTCCGCCTGCATATCGGGAATGCCGAACAGATTCAGTGGCGTGCCGCCTTTCTCGGTTTCCCACAAACCTTCGATCGCCGCGATCTTGGCCGGCTGATACTTGCGCGTATTCAGCCCATGTTGATCGCCGACGAATGCCTGGATCGGCGTGAGGATCAGCAGCAGCCAGAGCGCCATCGAAAACATCTTCTTGACGGCGGGATCGCGCCGTCCGCGCAGCAGATGCCATGCGCCCACCGCCGACACCACCAGTCCCGCGACGATGAATGCCGCCAGCGCCATATGCGCGAGCCGGTACGGGAATGACGGATTGAAAATGATCTTGAACCAGTCGAGCGGCACGACATGGCCGTCGACGACTTCAAAGCCTTGCGGCGTTTGCATCCAGCTATTGGACGCGAGAATCCAGAAGGTCGAGATCAGCGTGCCGATCGCCACCATCAGCGTCGCGCCGAAGTGGGCGCGTGGGCTCACGCGCTGCCAGCCGAACAGCATGATGCCGAGGAAGCCCGCTTCGAGGAAGAACGCGGTCATGACTTCGTACATCAGCAACGGTCCGGTAATCGGGCCGGCGAAACTGGAGAAGCCCGACCAGTTGGTGCCGAACTGATAGCTCATCACGACGCCGGAAACGACGCCCATACCGAAGGCGACTGCGAAGATCTTCGACCAGAACAGGCAAAGATCTTTGTAGTACGTCTTGCCGGTTTTCAGCCAGCGCCATTCGAGTACGGCGATGAAGCTGGCGAGGCCGATGCTGAGCGCCGGAAAAACAATGTGAAACGAGACGGTGAACGCAAATTGAATGCGGGCGAGATCGAATGCCGAAATTGCGGAGTTCATGAGCGTGAAGTGCTGTAGGTGCGTCATGCCCGGAGGCGGACTACGCGCGTCGACCGGTGTCGGCGCGCACTGCGCTGGGCAGATGGCGCAAGAGTAGGGGATGAGTGATTTTTTTGCTGCGATGCGACGTGCGTCAAAAAACCACGTTGTTTTGCGCGGTTTTTCGCTTTTGAGATGACAAAGCCTTGATAGGTATCAAGTTTTGCTTATTGCGTGTCTGCGTGTGTTTCTCGTGATCACCGTGGAACTGCGGCAATAGACCGCGCTGCAGCAACGGTGCTCGGCACCCCGGCGGCCGATGCGTCGGCCTGGTGTTTCACCGCAATCTACTTGACTTAGATATTTCCTGAGCATAAAGTTTTATTCGTACACAGGAATTAATGGCCGTGGTGCACCGTCGGCCAATCAGGAGACAAGCCTTGCTCAATCTCACGCCCGGTTCGCTCGCGGGACTTCGCATCATCGATCTGTCACGCGTGCTGGGTGGTCCGTTTTGCACGCAAATCCTCGCCGACCACGGTGCGGAAGTCGTCAAGGTCGAGCCGCCTGACGGCGACGAAACCCGTACCTGGGGGCCGCCGTTCGACGGCGACACAGCGTCGTATTTCGTCGGCGTGAATCGCAACAAGCTCGGCATCGCGCTCGATCTGGCGCAGGAAAGCGAGCGGGACAAGCTGCTGCAACTGCTTGAGACAGCCGACGTGCTGGTCGAAAACTTCAAGATCGGCACACTGGAGCGATGGGGACTCGGCTATGACGCGTTGCAGGCGCGTTTTCCTCGCCTCGTGCATTGCCGCGTCTCCGGCTTCGGCGCGGATGGTCCACTCGGCGCTTTGCCCGGCTACGACGCGGCGGTGCAGGCGCTGACCGGCTTGATGAGTGTGAACGGCGAAGCGGGCGGCGCGCCGTTGCGCATCGGCGTGCCGATCGTCGATCTGGTCACCGGGCTGAATGCGGCGCTCGGCATTCTGATGGCGCTGCGCGAACGCGAGACGAGCGGGCGTGGTCAGTTCGTCGAATCGACATTGTTCGACAGCGCGCTGTCGATCCTGCATCCGCATACGCCGAACTGGTTCTACTCGGGCAAGGAGCCGCAACGCAGCGGTAACGCGCATCCGAACATCACGCCGTACGACATGTTCCATACCGGCAGCGTCGACATTTTTCTGGCGGTGGGCAACAACTCGCAATTCGCGGGACTGTGTGCCGTGATTGATGCACAGCCGCTCGTCGACGATCCGCGCTTTGCCAGCAACAAGGAGCGCAGCGCGCATCGACGCGAATTGCGCGCTGAACTCGAGAAGCGCTTTGCGTCATGGGAAGGCGAACTGCTTGCCGATACGCTGATCCGGCGCGGCGTGCCATGCGCGCCGGTGCTTGGGCTGGGGGCGGCGTTGGAGCATCCGCATACGGCGCATCGTGGCATGCGGGTGGAGATGGGCACGTACAAGGGCATTGCATCGCCGATCAAGCTGAGCCGCACGCCGGCCAGTTACCGCAGCACGCCCCCGGCGCTTAATGAGCATGCGGAGCAGGTATTCGGCAAGCCGCCGGTGGACAGCTGAAGTTTTCGCTTCGCCTCGATAAACCCCGTCGATACAACAAAGAGCGGCCGCGTGCCGCCAAGGAGACAGCATGTGCATTAGCCGCGCAGGACGACGCTCGCCGTCGGGTTTCACGTCCCGTTTCATATCGATCGTTGAATGGCCGTCCAGCATGCAAGGAGCCACACCATGCTCGCGCTGATCGGCACGGTCGCCATCGTCGCGCTGTTCGGGCTGATCATCACGAAGCGCCTTTCGCCGCTGGTCGCGCTGATCATCGTGCCGATCGTGGCGGCGCTCATCGCCGGTTTTGGGCTTTCGACGGGCAAGTACATCGTGCACGGCGTGCAGAACATCGGGCCGGTAGCCGGCATGTTCGTGTTCGCCATTCTGTTCTTCGGCATCCTGACGGACGCGGGCATGCTTGATCCGATCATCAACGGCGTCTTGCGTGTGGTCGGCTGCCATCCGACGCGCATTGTGATGGGTTCGGCTTTGCTCGCATTACTGATTCACCTGGATGGCTCCGGCGCGGTGACGTTCCTCGTTACCTTGCCAGCGATGCTGCCGCTCTACACGCGACTCGGTATCGACAAGCGGATTCTCGCGTGCGTGGCGTCGATGGCGGCAGGTGTCAATTTTCTGCCCTGGGTGGGGCCGATGCTGCGGGCCTCGGCGGCCTTGCATATTCCGGGCACAGTGATTTTCTATCCGATGATTCCGGTGCAGATTGTCGGTCTGATTTTCGTGTTCGGCACCGCGTATATGCTCGGCAAACGTGAAGAAAAGCGCCTCGGCCTCGACCGCGCGAGTGCAGCAACGGTTGCGGCGGCGACGCGTGAACTTACGCCCGAAGAGCAGGCGCTGCGCCGCCCCGGCCGCTTCTGGATCAACCTCGCGTTGACGCTGATCGTGCTGGTCACGTTGGTGTCGGGCATCGTCGATCCGATGGTGATGTTCATGCTCGGCACGGTTGCCGCGTTGATCATCAATTATCCCGACGTCAAGCAGCAGCGCGAGCGTATCGACGCGCACGCCAAAGCCGCGCTGATGATGGCGAGCGTCCTGCTCGCAGCGGGCGCATTCACCGGCATCATGTCCGGCACCGGCATGCTCACGGCAATGGCGCAAGTGGTGGTGCAGCACGTGCCGGTCGACCATGCACGTCATATGCCGTTCGTGCTCGGGCTCGTCTCGATGCCTTTGAGTCTGCTGTTCGATCCCGATTCGTTTTACTTTGGCATCCTGCCGGTTCTGGCCGAGAGCGGGAAGATTCTCGGTGTGCCGCCAGTGCAGATGGCGCAGGCCGCCTTGCTCGGTCAGATGACGACTGGTTTTCCGGTCAGCCCGTTGACGCCCGCGACGTTTCTGATTGTCGGCCTGACCGGCGTCGAACTTGCCGAGCACCAGAAATTCACGATTCCCTTTCTGTTCGCCGCCACCATCATCATGGTGTTGACCGCGGTGCTGGTCGGCGTGTTTCCGCTTTGAGTGCGTTCCGGGAGTGTTTGACGAGGCGCACGTACTAAACAGTAACAACCCAGGACGTTGATATGAATTTCGATCTCACCGAAGACCAGCAATCGATCCAGGCCGCGATCGAAAAGCTCTGCGAAAAGTACGACGACGAGTACTGGCTTGCCCGCGACCGTGACGGCGGTTTTCCGCACGACTTCCATCGTACGCTGGCCGATGCCGGCTGGCTTGGTATCGCGATGTCGCCGGAATACGGCGGCTCGGGTCTCGGCATGACCGAAGCAGCGCTCATGATGCGCACGATTAGCGGCTCGGGCGCCGGCCTGTCGGGGGCCTCGGCCGTGCATATGAATATCTTCGGGCTGAACCCGGTGCAAGTGTTCGGTAGCGAGGAGCAGAAGCGCCGCTTTTTGCCGCCCTTGATCGAGGGCCGCGACAAAGCCTGCTTCGCGGTAACCGAACCGGACGCCGGCCTCGATACCACGCATCTGAAAACCCAGGCCGTGCGCGACGGCGATCACTACGTGCTGACCGGGCGCAAGATCTGGATCTCCACGGCCCAGGTCGCGAGCAAGATGCTGATCATCGCGCGTACCACACCACTTGAGCAGGCCGCCAAGCCGACCGACGGTCTCACACTGTTCTATGCCGACCTCAACCGTGAGCACGTGGAAGTACGCGAGATCGAGAAGATGGGCCGCAAGGCGGTCGATTCGAACATGCTGTTCATCGACAATCTGCGTGTGCCGGTCGGGGACCGCATCGGCGACGAAGGCGCGGGTTTTCGCTATCTGCTGCATGGCCTGAACCCCGAGCGGATCCTGATTGCCGCCGAAGCCATCGGTCTCGGTCAGGTAGCCTTGAAGCGCGCAACGCAGTACGCGAAGGAGCGCGTGGTGTTCGGCCGACCGATCGGCCAGAACCAGGCGATTCAGCATCCGCTTGCCCAGGCCTGGATGCAGCTCGAAGCGGCCAACCTGATGGTGTTCAAAGCCGCCGCGCTCTACGATGCGGGCCAGCCCTGCGGCGCGGAAGCCAACGCGGCGAAGTACCTCGCCGCGGAAGCTGCGTTCCAGTCGTGCCAGACAGCGATCGCCACGCTCGGCGGGATGGGCTATGCGAAGGAATATCACGTCGAACGTTATCTGCGGGAGTGTATGATTCCGAGGCTTGCGCCCGTGAGCCCGCAGATGATCATGTGTTTCATCGCGGAGAAAGTGCTGGGCCTGCCGAAGTCGTACTGAGCGTTTTACCCCACCGCCATGGATGTCAAACTCGTTGCCCGCACGTTAGACCTGTTCGAATTGTTCGCTGCCGAGCAACGGCCGCTGCCGCTCACTGAACTCGCGCGTTTGCTGAACGTACCTGTGTCGAGCTGCCTCGCGCTTGCCCGCACGCTGGTGAGCCGCGGCTATCTGTACGAGGTCAGAAAACGCGGCGGCTACTATCCGACACGTCGCTTGCAGATGCTCGCCAGCGCCATCAACGCGGTCGACCCGATTGTGGAGATGGTGCATCCGCGGCTCGTCGAACTGCGCGACGCAAGTGGTGAGACGGCGGTGCTCGGCAAGATTCACGGCACGGCCGTGGTGTATCTCGATGTGGTCGAATCGACCAAGGCGATTCGCTACACGCGAGCGCCCGGCGAGTTGCGGCCCTTGCATGCCAATTCGATCGGCAAGGCGATTTTTGGTGAACTCGATGCCGCCGCGCAGCAGTCACTCGGCGTGCAACTCTCGTTCGAACACTTTACGGCTGCGACCGTTGCCGACCTGCCAGCGCTCGTCGTGCAAGCGGCGGCTGCGAAGGCCAAGGGCTGGTGCGCCAATCTTGGCGAGAGCGCGCCGGAGTTGTCGGCGGTCGCGGTGGCTGTGTCGATTGGCGGGGACCTGTACGGTCTTTCGGTAGTAGGACCGACCGAGCGCATACAGAAAGATCAGAAAGCCCATGCGGTCGAACTGATGCGCGTGAAGCAGGCGATCGAAGCGCAGGAGCAGCAGGAGCCGCAGGAATAAGCGACGCGTGGGGCGTTAACTCTCGATTGGCAACTCCGTGAAGACACGCTCGCGAAGACTTAATCCCGCAACGATGCGGCCCCGTGAGCGGCCGCTTCGCGAAGGCCCAACGCGAGCGGCATGCTGGCTACGCGATCGAAATAAACAGTTGCTTGCCGCACGCGGCCGCGTATCGACGCAACGTGTCGATAGAAGGCGAGTGCTGCCCTGAAGCAAGCGCCCGTTCAAGCCGGGTGATGGCCGGCGCTTTCGTGCCCATGCGCTCGGCCACTTGCGCCTGAGTCAAACCGGCTTCGCGGCGCGCGGCGAGCATCTGATCGAGCAGCGCGAATTCTTCGCGATTCAACCGCTCGTATTCGGCACGTACTTCCGGGTCGGCGAGCGCCCGTTCGCGCATTGCCCTATAAGTTGCCATTTCTGATCTCCAGCAATCTTTTGCGCGCCACGTCCAATTCGTTACGCGGCGTTTGTTGCGATTTCTTCACGAAGCAGTGAAGCATGACGATTTTCTGTTCCACGATCGCGCAGTAGAACACTCTGGCGATACCCTCGGCGCCTTTCAGGCGCATCTCGAACAAGCCGCCACCCATTGAGGCAGTGTGAGGCTCGCCGAGATTCGGGCCGTATTCCTCCATGCGATCGGCCAGCGCGATGAAGCGCGCGAGCAGCGTTTTCGGCAAGGAGGCAACGTTCACTTTGACCTTTTCGTTGTAGAAACCGATCGTAAATGCCATTGGAATTCATAGTAACAAATATGTTATTAACGCGCAAGCAGACGACCTTGCTAGTTGTTGCTGCAAATCAGCAAAAACCGGCGGCAGGGAATCGAACGATCGGAAGAGGGCGAAGGCAGGACCGCGATGAGCGGTTACGACGGCGTTGGCGCAACTAGCTGTTCGACTGGGTTGAGTCGTGCGGGACGCGATATCGGGCGCGGCACGGTGGCGGTCTCCTTTGACATTGGCTGGTTGGAATGGGAGTAACGAATCAAGCTCCATTCGTCATCAACCGACAATAACTCCGTTCGCGCCGACTTTCTATTAGCCGGTCGGCTAGTCAATGGGCTGGTTTGCTTCTACCATGCAAGCAGCTAACCGGAGACTCATCCAGCGTCGCCGCACGCCCCAAGCGGATGAGCGCCGCATCGCCACTTGCTGCTTCATTCCGGATAGTCATTTCGAATACCACGCGAACCATCGCGGTTCTCCGTGAGTTCGTCACAAAAGCGTGTTGCCGGCCGTGTCATGCTTTGAACAGGCGCCGTGCCGTGCATCGGCCGGTCGTTTTTCTTCCCCTGTTGCAATTGCCTATGCTTTGAATTCGTTGTTAGCGGGTTTCGTCGGGCGGCGCGGCGTGTGCCGCTCCCATGGTTTGAGAAAGCACGCTTCATCCACCTGTCGGCGACGACAGACTTCATCTAAGGAGTCAGCAGATGAGCACGATCACCACGAAAGACGGTACGGAAATCTTCTACAAGGACTGGGGCAAAGGCCGCCCGGTGGTCTTCTCGCATGGCTGGCCGTTGTCCGCGGACGCCTGGGACGCGCAGATGCTGTTCCTCGGCGGCAAAGGCTTTCGCGTGATCGCGCACGACCGGCGCAGCCATGGCCGTTCGGCGCAGACCTGGGATGGCAACGACATGGATACCTATGCCGACGATCTCGCGACGCTGATCGAGCACCTCGACCTGCAGGATGCCACCCTGGTCGGCCATTCGACCGGCGGCGGTGAAGTCGCGCACTACATCGGCCGTCACGGGACGAAACGCGTGGCGAAGGCAGTGCTGATCGGTGCGGTGCCGCCGCTGATGCTCAAGACTGAAGGCAACCCGGAAGGCACGCCGATCGGTGTGTTCGACGGCATCCGCAAGGGCGTGGTCGACGATCGTTCGCAGTTTTTCAAGGATCTGGCGCTGCCGTTCTACGGCTACAACCGTCCGAACGCGAAAGTGTCGCAAGGCGTGATCGATTCGTTCTGGGCACAAGGCATGGTCGGCTCGATCAAGGGACTGTACGACTGCATCAAGCAGTTCTCCGAAGTCGACTACACGGAAGATCTGAAGAAGATCGACGTGCCGACTCTGGTGCTGCATGGCGACGACGACCAGATCGTGCCGATCGACGCTGCAGGCCGCAAGACGGCGAAGATTGTGAAGAACGCCACGCTCAAGGTCTACCCGGGCGGCCAGCACGGTATGTGCACCGTCGAGGCAGACAAGGTGAACGCCGATCTGCTGGAATTTATCGGCTCATAGTGTGCTGACGTAGCAAGTGCGGCGGCGCGCGGCGATTGCGCTGCGCCCGCCGCGCCTTGTAACCACGTATGGCTGCGCTGATCAGGCAGTTGGCCAGCCGATACGCGCCGCTCGACGCAACGACGAGCGAACGACCAACCGGTGGAACGGCGCGATGGCGAGGATATAGAACCGCCCGAGCCCATTGTGGCAGTGCACGACGGTCGAGAGGATCAGATAGCGTGCGCTGCCTTCACGCGTATCACGGGTTTGCTGTAACACCGAAACCCTGAAGTCGAGATGACTGTCGTTCTCGCCGAGGATGATCTCGCGCGCGCTGCGCGTGTAGATTCTGAAGACGTCGACCCGCTCCCTGGCGTCGTGGGAGCCTGCCGCGCGCAACTGCTTTGACGTCTTGATGCCGAAGCGGGCGACCAGCGCGTCGCGCAATCCCATCAGTTTCGCGACCCATTCCGCCTGGTGTGCGAACACAAAACGCGCGAGCAGTTCCGGGTCGTCGATTGCATTGTCCGGCAAGCGGACCGCGTACGCGTCCGCGAGGTCCGGGGCATCGTACAGGCGGGCCACGCCTGACTCGGGTGGCAAAGCGACGGAAAGCACGGAAAGGTGGGCGTTTGGCATGAGGAGGTGCTGCGTTAAAAATGGATCGGGCAGGGAAGGGGTGACTTCGCTGCGGTCGCGTCGCAGTTCCAATCGCGCACGTGCATCAAGTCTACGCGTGCTTGAGTGAGGCGGGATCGCTCTCGGTCCGTTATGTATTGGGACAAGCACGGCATCGAGAGTATTTGTGTGCGCATCGGCAGTTGCCTCGAACGGCCAACCGAGCCCAGGCACTTGAGCACCTGGTTCGGTCATCGCGACCTGCTGCATTTCCTCGACCGCTGTATCGACGCGGAGGACGTAGGGTTCATCACCGTGTGGGGTATGTCGGCCAATAAACGTAGCTGGTGGGACAACAGCGGCGCCGAAGGCCTCGATTACCGGCCGACCCAGGACGCCGAGGCTTACGCCACGGAAGTGCTGGCGCAGCCGAATCCGCTCGATGCATTGGGCCAGCGCTACCAGGGTGGCAGCTTCGTCGGCATCGACTACTCGCGCGACGACACCGCGAGCCGGCCGCTCTGACTGCTTAAAGAATACGAGGAGACGTAGTCATGAAAATCAAGGGCATCCGCTGGTGGATGGTCAGTCTGGTCGCGGCCGGACTCATCGTCAATTACCTCGCGTGCAATACGTTGTCGGTGGCGGCGCCGACGTTGATGAAGGACCTCAATATCACGACCGAGCAGTATTCGCATATCGTGGTGGCGTGGCAACTTTGCTATGCGTTCATGCAACCGGTCGCGGGCTACGTGCTCGATACCGTCGGCACCAAGATTGGCTTTGCAGTGTTCGCGCTTGCCTGGTCTCTGGCCTGCGCCGCGGCCGCATGGTCGACAGGTTGGCGCAGTCTGGCGTTCTTTCGCGGCGTGCTCGGTATCGCCGAAGCGGCGGGCATCCCGGCCACCGGACCCTGCGCGACGATCGCCTGGAAGCACGAGCCCGACGTCGCGGTAAAACCCGAAGTCAGCGCGTAGCTCACCGCGCCCGACGTGTTGGTTGCGTTCACGTTTGTGACGTTGACATTGTTGATCGTCGCCGGATCATAAGTCATCCATAATATTTGCAGCAAAGTACCAGGGATGAGCACAAAACCGTTGTCGTTGAGACTGGCTCGCTCGGGCCGCGAACGCGCAAATGCGCCGCGCCAGCTTCTCTATCTGTAATAGAGCAGGTGGAACGGCGTCTGAGGTAGGGTCTGTGGGTTTAGCTGGCCGGCTGGCCGATTTCGTGATTGGCGAGTATTTCGAGCGCACGCACCATGGCGGAGTGATCCCATGCCTTGCCGCCATGTGCCACGCAGGCGTTGAAGAGCTGCTGACAGGTGGCCGTATTAGGCAAGGACACGCCAAGTGCCTGGGCTGTCGAGAGCGCGAGATTCAGATCCTTCTGGTGAAGCTCGATGCGAAAGCCCGGATCGAAGGTGCGCTTCGTCATCCGTTCACCGTGCACTTCGAGAATGCGCGAGGACGCAAAGCCGCCCATCAATGCGTCGCGCACGCGCGCCGGATCGACGCCTGCCTTGGAGGCGAGCAGCAACGCTTCGCCGACGGCCTCGATCGTTGCGGCGACGATCACCTGATTGGCGACCTTGCACACCTGACCCGCGCCGACCGCGCCGATCAGCGTGACGTTCTTGCCCATCATGTCGAACAGCGGCTTGACGCTTTCGAAGGTTGCCGTTTCGCCGCCCACCATGATGGTCAGCGAACCGGCCTTGGCGCCGACCTCGCCGCCAGAAACCGGCGCATCGAGATAGTCCGCGCCGTGTTCACGCACGCGGGCCGCGAATTCGCGCGTGGCCATCGGCGAAATCGAACTCATGTCGACCACGGTTTGTCCCGGGCGCAAGGCCTCGGCGAGACCTCGTTCGCCAAACAGCACGCGTTCGACGTCCGGCGTATCCGGCACCATGACGAAGATCACGTCGGCATGCGCGGCCACGGCGGCCGGGCTGTCACACGCGACGGAGCCGGCCTGGGTGAGATCGTCGGGTACGCCGCTGCGCGTAAACGCGGCAAGGGGTACACCATTCTTGAGAAGGTTGGCGGCCATGGGCTTGCCCATGATGCCGAGTCCAATAAAGCCTGCTTTTTGCATGGAATTCTCCGGAGATGTCATAGCGGCCGTCTCTACTTCGAGTCCGCTTATTTCTGCATGAAGTGTTTTTGAACCGTCTGTGCAGCGGCTTTCAGCAGCCCCATATCAGCACAGACTGCGACGACGCGACAGCCCATGGAGATGTAGCGCTCTGCGTCGGCCTGCACGGGGGCGAGGATGCCACTCGGCTTGCCGGCGGCCTGTGCGCGCTCGAAAACGTGCGCAATCGCCTGTTGCACATCGGGATGGTTCGGGTTGCCGATGTGGCCGTAGGCGGCCGCGAGATCGGACGGTCCGACGAACACGGCGTCGACACCGTCCACAGCAAGAATCTCGTCAATATTGTCGACGGCCTTGCGGCTTTCGATCTGAACGATGACGCAGACGTTGTCGTTGGCGATGTCGAAGTAGTCGGCGACAGTTGCATAGCGATTGCCCCGGTGGCTCACCGACACGCCACGGATGCCCTGCGGCGGGTAACGCGTCGCGGCGACGGCGTGGGCCGCGTCTTCGGCGCTCTCGACGAACGGCACCAGAAAATTCGAGAAGCCGCTATCGAGGAGCCGTTTGATGAATACGCTGTCGTTGGCCGGCGGGCGCACCACAGGCGCGCTCGGGCTGTCCTTGAGCGCCATCAACTGGGGGATTAGCGTCAGAACGTCGTTCGGTGCGTGTTCGGCATCCAGCAGCATCCAGTCGAAGCCGACGATGCCGAGCAGTTCGGTAACAATCGGGCTGGCGAGCGAAGCCCAGCAGCCGATCAAGGTTTCGCCGCCGCACACGGCGCGGCGAAAGCTATTAGGCAAGGGCTGGTAAGGCGTGACGGCTGTCATGGGATGTCTCCTCGAACGGCAATTTACCGGGTAAGCTCCGACGTCTGCTGGATCTATGTTATAGGTCGTCGTATGTCTTGGTGCAGATTAGCATTGAGCCGTCCACCTGTAACGGCCACGTAAACCCGAATTCCTCGCGGGGTAAGGGTTTCGGGTTGCGTGCAGGCTCATCTGTGTTGTAGGATGACCTATATCTAAGATGTCCATCCAAGGAAAGCGAAATGTCTATTACCGGCGAAATGCTGATTGGTCGCAAAGCAGTGCACGGCGAGGAAAAACCTTTGCGAGCGTTCAATCCCGCCACGGGCGCCGACATCGCCGAGCCGGTGTTCGGCAGCGGCTCGGTTGCGAATGTCGAGCTGGCCTGCGAACTCGCGCAGAAAGCGTTCGACCCGTACCGGCATCTGCCGCTCACGGTGCGCGCCGAGTTTCTTGAGCGTATCGCAGAGGGCATCACAGCGCTCGGTGACGCGCTGATCCAGCGCGCGCACGAAGAGTCGGGCCTGCCGAAGGCGCGTCTCGAAGGCGAGCGCGGCCGCACGACGGGCCAGCTCAAACTGTTCGCCCAGGTCGTACGCGCCGGCCAGTGGCTCGCAGCGACGCTCGATTCGCCGTTGCCAGAGCGCAAGCCTTTGCCGCGCTCCGACCTGCGCATGCAAAAGATTCCGTTGGGACCGGTCGCCGTGTTCGGGGCCAGCAACTTCCCGCTCGCGTTTTCGGTGGCGGGTGGCGATACCGCCGCGGCGCTCGCGGCGGGCTGCCCGGTGGTGGTGAAGGCGCATCGCGCTCACCTGGGCACCTCGGAGATGGTCGGCCGCGTGATTCAACAGGTCGCGCAGGAAATGGACTTGCCTGAAGGCGTGTTCTCGATGATCGTCGGCGCCGGCAATTCCGTCGGTGAAGCGCTGGTCGCGCATCCGGCAATCAAGGCGGTGGGTTTCACGGGTTCGCGCGCAGGCGGCACGTCGCTGATGCGAGTCGCGGCCGCGCGGGCTGAGCCGATTCCGGTCTACGCGGAAATGAGCAGCATCAACCCGGTGTTCCTCCTGTCGAATGCGCTGTCGCAACGCGGTGAGACCATCGCGCGTGGTTTTGTCGATTCGCTGGTGCTCGGCGCGGGGCAGTTCTGTACCAATCCGGGGCTCGCGATCGCCGTCGACAGCGATACACTCAAAGGCTTCGTTGCAACGGCGTCCGAGGCACTGAGCGGCAAGCCGGCCCAGACCATGCTGACAGCCGGCATCCACGCGGCCTATGAAGACGGCGAAGGCAAACTGGCTGCGACGAGGGGCGTCGAAACGGTTGCGCAAGGTGTTGATGCAACGGGCCCGACGCAGGCTCGCGCGGCCCTGTTCGTGACCGATGCGTTGACCTTCCTGTCTACGCCGGCATTGGAGGACGAGGTTTTCGGGCCTGCGTCGACCATCGTGCGTTGCAAGGATGAGCAGGAAATGCTCGCAGTGGCCGAGCACTTTGCCGGTCAACTGACGGCCACGGTGCAGATGGACAGCGCCGATCTGCCGGTGGCGAAGAAGCTGGTGCCGATTCTCGAGCGCAAAGCAGGCCGGATTCTGATCAACGGTTTCCCGACGGGCGTCGAGGTTTCACACGCGATGGTGCACGGCGGCCCGTTCCCGGCCACTTCCGATAGCCGGGCGACGTCAGTGGGGACGACGTCGATCGAGCGCTTCCTGCGTCCGGTGTGCTATCAGGATTTCCCGGCCGATCTGCTGCCCGAGTCGCTGGCCGACGGCAATCCGCTGGACTTGTGGCGTCGTCGTGACGGCGAGATCACGCGCAGCTAAGCGGTGCGTGAGCGGCGCGCAAGCGGGCGCCGCGTGAGATAGAAAAATGGCCGGGATATCCCGGCCATTTTTTGCGTCCAGCGCGACGAATCAGTGGTTGCCCAGCGTGAAGAGTCAGCTGTTTGCTTCCGCGGCTTCGTTGGCGCGCCGCAGCCGCTCGCGGCTATTGGACAGGTGCATGCGCATTGCCGCGCGCGCGCCTTCGGCATCGTGCCGCGTGATCGCTTCGAGAATGCTTTCGTGCTCCAGATTGACGAGCGACAGATACGCGTCGGGCTCGGCACGCGCGATCCCCGCCGAATCGAGCCGGTTGCGCGGAATCAGCGCGCTGCCCATCTGCGTGAGGATGTCGACGAAATACCGGTTGCCGGTGGCGCGCGCCACGGAGATATGGAACTGCAGGTCGGCGTCGACGCTATCCAGCCCGTTGTGGCGAGTGGCTTCGATCGCATCGAGCGCGGTGCGCATGCGCGCGAGATCGTCCGGCTTGGCTCGTTGAGCCGCGAGACCTGCGCACTCCGTTTCGAGGCTGATGCGCAGTTCCAGGATCGACAGCACGTCGCGCAAAGTCGTGGCGGGCACCATGTCGATGCCCAGCTTTTCGCGCTGCGGTTCCAGCACGAAGCTGCCGATGCCGTGGCGTGTCTCGATGATCTTACCCGCCTGCAAGCGTGAAATCGCTTCGCGGATAACGGTGCGGCTCACGCTCAGCGTGACCATCAATTGCGACTCGGTCGGCAGTTTGTCGCCGGGCTTCAAGGCGTTAGACGCAATTTGCTCGGTGACGTAGCCGACGACAAACTCGGCAAGATTGCGCGCGCGTCGTGGCGGTACCGCGGATGCCAGTGGTGTAGCCATCGAAAACGCCCCTTGAATCAGATAGTTGCAGATACTTCCTGCGATCCATTATACCGTCGTCTGACGACTGATTATATAAACGCCGGATCATTTTCGGCATCGACGTCAGACTTGGCGTCGATGCCCGGTTTAAGGCGCCTGGCGGGGTGATTGCGTTGCTTTTGCGGGCGCCCCGGGAAGTACGATAACCGCCTGGCTGCTAGCCCAGGCGCAGTTCGACCCGTTTGATGTCTTTCACGATCACCAGATAACTGAACACCGTCAGCAAGGCATTCAGGCCGACGAAAACCAGCGCGCCGTTGAACGATCCAGTCTTCGCGACGACGTAGCCGATCACGATGGGCGTCACGATGCCGGCGACGTTGCCGAACATGTTGAAGATGGCGCCCGACAGACCGAGGGCCTCCTTCGGCGACGTATCCGCCACGACGGCCCAGCCGAGCGCCCCGATGCCTTTGCCGAAGAACGCGAGCGACATGAGCGCGACGACGATCCAGTCGGTCGACACGTAGTTGCAGCCGATGATGCATACCGACAGCAGCATGCCGCCGACTATCGGCACCTTGCGCGCGATCGTGAGCGAATGTCCGCGCCGGATCAGCCCGTCGGACAGGATGCCGCCGAGCACACCGCCGGAGAATCCGCAGATCGCGGGCAACGACGCCACCAGACCCGCGTGCAGAATCGTCATGCCGCGCGCCTGCACGAGGTAGATCGGAAACCAGGTCAGGAAGAAGTAGGTCAGCACGTTGATGCAGTACTGGGCGAGATAGACGCCGAGCAGCATGCGGTTGGTCAGCAGTTGACGCACCAGCGACCAGCCGCCGGTGCTGGCGATGTCCGCGGCCCGGGCTGCTTTCGTGTGCCCGTTCACCACGCCGCCGCCCTGTTCGATGTAGTCGAGTTCGGCGCGCGAGACGCGCGGATGGTCGGCGGGGTTCTTCATCACCTTCAGCCAGGTGAGGGCGAGTAAAAGTCCGGCCACGCCCATCACGAGGTAGACCGTGTGCCAGCTGAACGCGTGGGTCAGCCATGCCATCAGCGGCGTGAAAATGACCGCCGCGAAATATTGAGCTGAATTGAAAATGGCGGATGCCGTGCCGCGTTCATTGGTGGGAAACCAGCTCGCCACAACCTTGGCATTGGCCGGAAACGCCGGCGACTCGGCCGCGCCCATCGCGAAGCGCAGCACGAACAGCGCGGTGACGGCGGCCGCTGCGCTGCCCAGCAGACCGATTGAGCTTTGCAGCAACGTAAACAACGACCACAGGAAAATACTTGCTGCGTAGACGCGCCGCGCGCCGAAACGGTCGAGCAGCCAGCCCGCCGGCAATTGCGACAGAACGTAGGCCCAGCTGAACGCGGAGAAGATGTAGCCCATCTTGATCGCGTCGAGGCCGAACTCGGCGCGCATCGCGGATCCGGTTACCGAGAGCGTGGCGCGGTCCGCGTAATTGAATGTCGTGATCAGAAAGATCAGCAACAGAATCGCGTAGCGGACTTTGGTGCGCTTTGCGACGTAGGCGGGGCTCGCGGTGCGGCTCATTTCCATCGTCATCTCCTGAATTTTTATCAGTAAAAAAGCGCCCGGTGACGTTGCCGTCCCGGGCGCTCCTTGCAGTGCCGTGCGCGCGACCCCGGTTCGCCCGGCCTGACGCCGTACTGTCTTACTGCGCGCCGAGCTTCCTGATCAGCACGTCGAGCTGCGCCGTTTCTTGTTCGGTCAGATCGGTCAGCGGTGCGCGCACCGGACCTGCGCTGTGGCCGACCAGTTTCGCGCCAGCCTTCACGATGCTGACCGCGTAACCCTGGCGGCGGTTGCGGATTGCCAGATACGGCAGGAAGAATTCGTCGAGCAGCTTGCCGACGGTCGCCTGGTCGTCCGCGGCGATTGCGCGGTAGAAGTCCATCGCGGTCTTCGGAATGAAGTTGAACACCGCCGACGAGTACACCGGCACGCCCAGCGCCTTGTAGGCCGCGGCGTAAACTTCGGCGGTCGGCAGGCCGCCGAGGTACGAGAAGCGGTCGCCGAGACGCCGGCGGATCGACACCATGTTCTCGATCTCGCCCACGCCGTCCTTGAAGCCGATCAGGTTGGGGCAGCGCTCGGCCAACCCTTCGAGCATGTCGGCGTTAAGCTTGGAGTTGGCGCGGTTGTAGATGATCACACCCATGTTCGGCACGGACTTGCAGACTTCCTCTGCGTGCGCCGCGATGCCTTCCTGGCAGGCTTCGGTCAGGTAGTGGGGCATCAACAGAATGCCGTTCGCACCGTGACGTTCGGCTTCCTGCGCATAGGCGATCGCCACTCGGGTCGGCCCGCCCGCGCCGGCGAGAATCGGCACCTTGCCTTTGCAGACTTCCGTTGCCGTGCGGACGACGTTTGAGTAGTCGTTATGCGTGAGCGAGAAGAATTCACCCGTGCCGCCGGCGACGAACAGCGCCGAAGCACCGTAAGGAGCGAGCCATTCCAGGCGCTCAGCATAGGTATCGGCGCGGAAGTCGCCTTGTTCGTCGAAGTCGGTAACGGGGAAGGACAGAAGGCCTTCGGAAACGATCTGCTTGAGTTCCTGCGGTGTCGTCATGATGAATATCCAGGGCGTCGAATAGGGGTGGTATGTAGAAATGGAGATTTCTTATACGTCATCGTACAACAACAAATCGACTAACTCAACGGTGTTTTCACGGCATAATGCGCGTCATAGGGTAAATACGGAACGTCTGCTTAATCTTCTATGTTGTAGGATGACGTATGAATGATTGGCGCAGCAGGCGTGAAACCGCCATAAGGATCGATGCAATGGAACAAACCCCGCTCTACATTCGCGTTCACCCCAATGACAATGTCGCGATCGTCGTCAACGACGGCGGTCTGGGCGAGGGCGCCGTGTTTCCCGATGGTCTTGCGCTGCGCGAGCGTGTTCCGCAAGGGCACAAAGTCGCGCTGGCCGATCTTGCGGAAGGCGACGAGGTCATCCGCTATAACGTGGTGATCGGGTACGCCCTCAAGGCGTTGCCGAAGGGCAGCTGGATCAACGAACACGTGATTCGCATGCCGAGTCCGCCCGGACTGGAAGATCTGCCGATCGCCACCATCAAGGCGCCGGATATGCCGCCGCTGGAAGGCTTCACGTTTGAGGGTTATCGCAATGCCGACGGCTCGGTCGGCTCGCGCAACATTCTGGCGATCACGACCACGGTGCAATGTGTCGCCGACGTGGTTCAGCATGCAGTCACGCGCATCAAGGCCGAGTTGCTGCCGCAATACCCGAATGTCGACGATGTGGTGAGCCTCGGGCACACCTATGGTTGCGGCGTCGCGATCGACGCGCCGGACGCGATGGTGCCGATCCGCACCGTGCGCAACATCAGTCTGAATCCGAATTTTGGCGGCGAAGTGATGATGGTCAGCCTCGGTTGCGAGAAGCTGCAGCCTGAACGCCTGATGCCGCCGGGCACGATTCCCATCGCCGCTGCGGCGAATATCGCCGAAGTGGCCGACATCGGCGACGTCGCGGCCGATCTGAATGGCGACGTGGTGGTGCTGCAGGACGAAGCGCATGTCGGCTTCCAGTCGATGATCGAGTCGATCATGAGAATGGCCGACGGCCATCTGAAGCGGCTGAACAATCGCCGCCGCGAGACCTGCCCGGCCTCCGATCTGGTGGTCGGTGTGCAATGCGGCGGCAGCGATGCCTTTTCCGGGCTGACCGCGAATCCCGCGGTGGGCTTTGCCACCGATCTGCTGGTGCGCGCGGGTGCGACGGTAATGTTCTCCGAAGTCACCGAAGTGCGCGACGGCGTCGATCAACTGACCGCGCGCGCGGCCAATGCGGACGTGGCTGCGGCGATCATCCGCGAAATGCAGTGGTACGACGATTATCTGAAGCGCGGTGGCGCGGACCGCAGTGCCAACACCACGCCGGGCAACAAGAAGGGCGGTCTGTCGAACATCGTTGAAAAGGCGATGGGTTCGATCATCAAGTCGGGCAACTCGGCGATCTCCGGCGTGTTGTCACCTGGCGAAAAGGTCAGGCAGAAAGGCTTGATTTACGCGGCCACGCCGGCCAGCGATTTCATCTGCGGCACGCTGCAAGTGGCGGCGGGTATCAATCTGCATGTGTTCACGACCGGCCGCGGCACGCCGTACAGTCTCGCGGAAGTGCCCGTCATCAAGGTCGCGACGCGCTCCGATCTGGCGCGCCGCTGGCATGATCTGATGGATATCAATGCCGGTACCATTGCAACCGGCGCGGCGACGATCGAAGACGTGGGTTGGGAGTTGTTCCGCCTGATGCTTGAGGTCGCAAGCGGACGTAAAGAGACTTGCGCGGAGAAGCTCAAACTCCACAATGCGTTGACGCTGTTCAATCCGGCGCCGGTGACCTGATAGCACCGATCGTAATCACGACGCAATCACGAAAAAGACTGAAACATGACTGACTCGAACCTCAGCCGCCCGGCAGCGCAGAAACCATTCCGCCGTCTTCTGCTCACCGGCGCAGCCGGCAACCTCGGCCAGCAGTTGCGCGGTGCGCTCGCCGCATGGGCCGATGTGGTGCGCGTCACCGATATCGCGCCGCTGGGCGAAGTGGCTGCACACGAAGAAGCATCGATCGTGGATCTCGCGGATGAAGCCGCCGTTCACGCGCTGCTCGAAGGCGTGGATGCGGTCGTTCATCTGGGCGGCATTTCCATCGAGGCGCCGTTCGAAGATCTGCTCGAAGCGAACATCCGCGGCCTGTACAACCTCTATTCGGCTGCGCAGAAGCAGGGCGTGAAGCGCATTGTGTATGCGAGCTCGAATCATGCCGTGGGTTTTCATCCGACGACATCGGTGCTCGATATCGACGCACCGCTGCGTCCTGACAGCCTGTATGGCGTGACGAAATGCTTTGGCGAATCGCTGTCTCGTTACTACTTCGACCGCTTCGGTCTCGAGACTGTGTGCCTGCGGATCGGCTCGTCCTTCGAGCAGCCGAAGAATCCGCGCATGCTCGTCACCTATCTGAGCTTCCGCGACTTTATCGAACTGGTGCGCTGCTCGCTGTTCACCAACCGGGTCGGGCACGCGATCGTTTATGGCGTATCGGATAACCGGACCACGTGGGTCGATAACACCAAGGCGGCGTTCCTTGGCTTTCGCCCGCAAGACAGTTCCATCGAGTTCGAGCACCTCTTCCCGGTCACGGCGCCCACTGCCGAGCTCGACGATCCGACGCAGCATTTCCAGGGCGGCCCGTTTGTGCTGGCAGGTCCAATGGAACCGAAGCGGTGAGCGCCATGGCGAACCCGCGGGTGGAGCGTGTTGAGGCGGCGGGGCAAGCGCCCGCGTCGGTCGGCGAGAGTCCGGTGTGGCGCGCAGCGGAACAGGCGCTCTACTGGGTGGATATTCCGGCCCAAAAGATCGTGCGGCTACAAATCGATTCAGGAGAGCGCGCCGAGTGGTTATTGCCGGAGAAGGTGGCGTGCATCGCTTTCGATCGACACGGCAAGGTGCTGGCTGGCTGTGAGACGGGACTCTTCGCGGTGACGCTGACTGAAGGGGCACCCGGTGGCGAACCGGTGAAGGTGACGGGCAGAAAACTCGCCGCGCCGGTCTTCGCATTCGAAGATATGCGCTTCAACGACGGCCGTTGCGATCGGCAAGGGCGCTTCTGGTCCGGCACGATGGTACAAGACATGGCGGCCGCCAATCCCGCGGGCGCGCTCTATCGATTCGATGAGCGCGGCGTGTTGTCGGAGCCGGTCGTCGATGCGTTGATTACGCAAAACGGTCTCGCGTGGTCGCCCGATGGGACCACGATGTATCTGTCGGACTCGCATCCTCTACGCCGGCAAATCTGGGCATTCGATTACGACATCGAAGCAGGCGAGCCGCGTAACCGGCGCGTATTCGCCGATCTGCATCACTATGCCGGTCGGCCAGACGGCGCAGCGGTAGATGCCGATGGCGGCTACTGGATCTGCGCGAACGACGCAGGCCTGTTGTTGCGCTTTACGCCGCAAGGCAAGCTCGACCGGCAGATTGCCGTGCCGGCCGTGAAGCCGGCAATGTGCGCATTCGGCGGCGCCAATCTGGATACGCTGTTCGTGACGTCGATTCGTCCTGCGACTGGCGCGAGCGAACACGACGGCCATCTCTTTGCCGTTCGCCCCGGCGTGACCGGCCTGCCCGAGCCTGAATACGCGGGCAAACTCTGAAAAAGCGCGGTGCATGAGACGGGCGTCGAGGCATTAGTGCGTCGACGCCCAACAGTCGCAGCTTTTTATTCATCACTCGTCGTACAACATAGTGGCGTAAATGCCACTTTCGAGCCATCTCCCTCGCTACGAAAAACATAAATCCGCGAGGTGCGGATTTCGCTCGGTTAGGCTTCTGTATTGGCTTTCAAGCCAAAAATCAATTCGGAAACTCTTACGTCCGATCGGCCGCCGTGCGGGTAAATACCGGCTGTACAACTCATACGACGTTTTATAGACTTCATATGTCGTCGTACAACATATAAGCCCAAACAAATTGCTTTCGAGATAGCTTTTGGGCCGCTGGACAAAGCGGGCAGCGTTCTCTGCGCGTGTGACCAACTTCACGCGGGATTCATGCCGATGCAGTCGAAGTAAATGAAGTCGAGTTGTCTGACAGGAGTGCTGAGCATCTGTGCCGGGGACGTCAACACAGGCCAGCACGGCAAAGCGCTTGCTTACCCGTATGGGTGGCGCGCGTAGAGCCGGGAGACGTATCAAAACCATGTCGCATCCCAAAGCGGTCCGCCGCAAGCGGCCCTCCGCAAACGGTCATCCGCAATCGATTGGATGATCTATTTTTCAAGGAATGTCACGATGAATAAGAAGTTTGCCTCTTCCCGTGTTTCGATGATTGTCGCGGCCTCCGTGCTGGCGTTCAGCACGGTGTCGGCACACGCCCGCGTGTTCCGTGTGTCGGACGTGCATGGCGATACTTATCCGACCAATATGGCCGTGAAGTACATGGGGGAAGAAATCAGCAAGGCAACCGGTGGCAAGGATTCCGTGAAGGTCTTTGGCAACAGCGCGCTGGGTTCCGAAAACGACACGATCGATCAGGTGCGCATCGGCGCGCTGGACATGGCGCGCGCCAACGGTGCGGCGTTCAACGAGATCGTGCCTGAATCGATGATTCCGTCGCTGCCGTTCCTGTTTCGCGACATCGACCATTTCCGCAAAGTGATGTACGGCCCGGAAGGCCAGAAGATCCTCGATGCCTTCAAGGCGAAGGGCATGATCGCGCTGACGTTCTATGAGAGCGGCGCAC
Organism: Paraburkholderia sediminicola; assembly: GCF_046026855.1. Taxonomy (GTDB): domain Bacteria; phylum Pseudomonadota; class Gammaproteobacteria; order Burkholderiales; family Burkholderiaceae; genus Paraburkholderia; species Paraburkholderia sediminicola_A. Next base: position 86,780 of record NZ_JAQQET010000039.1, read on the forward strand.
GCTCGATGTACGCGAAGAAGGCGATCCATTCGCCCGCAGACATGAAGGGCCTCAAGGTGCGCGTGCAGCCTTCGGATCTGATGGTCGACGAAATCAAGGCGATGGGCGGCACGCCGACGCCGATGCCGTTCGCCGAAGTCTATACGGGCCTGAAGACGGGTCTGGTGGATGGTGCGGAAAACAACTTGCCGTCGTACGAAGAGACCAAGCACTTCGAAGTCGCACAGGTCTATTCCGAAACCCAGCATTCGATGACGCCGGAAGTTCTGGTGTTTTCCAAGAAGGTTTGGGACACGCTGACGCCGCAAGAGCAGGACATCATCAAAAAAGCGGCGGCTGACTCGGTGCCTTACTACGAGAAGCTGTGGACCGCGCGCGAAGCCGACGCGGCAAAGACGGTCACGAAGGGTGGCGCGACGATCATCCCCGCAGCGCAGATCGACCGTGCTGCTTTCGTGAAGGCGATGCAGCCGGTCTGGGCGAAGTATGAGAAGACGCCGCAAATGAAGCAGCTCGTCGACGAAATCCAGGCAGTCAAATAAGTTCGGCAATAACGCGGTGGTGAAAAGCCTTGCAGCAAGCGCTGGAGGTTTTTCCTGCCGCGCGGTTTCCTGAACCGATACCGGTTAGCAGGATTCCTGAAGATTAAATATAAGTCCGCTGTAGGCAAGGATGGGGTCAATGAGATTCATGAAGCGCCCAAATGATTTTCTCTTCCGTGTGCTGGTGGTCGTGGCGTCGGCGAGTCTTGCCACGCTGTGCCTGTTGGTGATTTATAGCGTCGTGATGCGCTATGTCTTCAGCGACGCACCGGATTTCGTCGAGCCGATTGCCCTCTTGCTGGTGATTGTGATCGCCATGTTCGGCGCCGCGCTCAAAGTTCGCGAAGGCGGCCATATCGGGCTCGACTCGCTAGTCAAGAAATTGCCGCCGAAAGGTCAGGTGGCCGCCCATGCGTTCCAGCATATCTGCCTGATCGTGCTGGCTGTGGCGATTTTCTTCGGCTGCTGGCAGATGGCGGAGACGACCATGGATGACAAGATCCCGATCCTGGGCCTTCCGGAAGCGCTTCGTTATCTGATTCCGATTATTGCTAGCACCTGCATCGCGCTGTTCTCGTTCGAGAACCTGCTGGGGCTTTTCGCACAGAAACAAAAATAGAAGAATCATGGAACTTGCCATCCTCTCAGTTAGTTTCCTCGTTTTCCTCGTGTTCGGGGTTCCTGTTTCGTTTGCGCTGGGACTCTCGTGCGTCCTGACTTATCTGTATGAAGGCCTGCCGGCGGCCACCGCCATGCAGTCGATGATTTCTGGAATGAACGCGTTTTCGTTCCTCGCAGTCCCGTTCTTCATTTTCTCCGGCGAGTTGATGCTGCACGGCGGTATCGCCGACCGCATCCTGCGTTTCGCGCAGGCCACGGTGGGTCATTTCCGCGGCGGGCTCGGCATGGCTAACGTGGTCGCGTGTACGTTGTTCGGCGGCGTGTCCGGTTCGCCGACGGCGGATACTTCCGCCATGGGCGGCGTCGTCATTCCGCTGATGAAGCGCGAAGGCTACAGCGCGGCCTATGCGGTCAACGTGACGACCCACTCGTCGCTGGCGGGCGCGTTGATGCCCACATCGACGAACATGATCATCTATGCATTCGCGGCCCAAGGCATTACCGGCACGTTGAACGGCCACCAGATGAGCGGCGTGTCGATCGGCGATCTGTTGTTTTCGGGGCTGTTGCCGGTTCTGTGGGTGATGGGTTTCGTGCTCATCGCCGCGTACTGGCAGGCGGTGAAGTTCGGCTACCCGCGCCGTCCGGACGGCTCGACCGAATTGCAGCGCTTTCCTGGCTGGTTCGCCGTGGCCCGCACGTTCCTTGGCGCATTGCCGGGCTTGATGGTGATCGCGATCATTCTGGTCTGCGTGGCGAGAGGTATTGCCACAGCGACGGAAGCGGCAGCCATTGCCGTGGCTTATTCGCTGGTATTGACCATTGTCGTCTATCGCACAATGACGATGAAGAAGCTCTCTCATGCACTTTCGAAGGCGGCTAAAACCACCGGCGTGGTGCTGCTGCTGATCGGTGTGTCGAACATGCTGCGCTACCAGATGGCCTATCTGGAGATTCCCGACGCAATCGAACACATGCTCGACGGTGCAACGAGCCACGCCTGGTTGATGTTGCTTTACATCAACGTCCTGCAGATTTTCCTCGGCACGTTCGTCGACATGGCCGCGCACATTCTGATCACCACGCCATTGTTCCTGCCGATGGCGATGCACGCGGGTGTTGGCCCGGTGCAGTTCGGGATCATGATTTTGCTGAATTGCGCATTGGGTCTCGTGCATCCGCCGATCGGTTCGGTGCAGTTCATCGGTTGCGCGATCGGCAACGTGTCGATCGGTGAGACCACCAAGGTGGCGTGGCCTTATTACCTGGCTATCTTCAGTGCGATCAATATTGTGACGTACGTACCGATGTTTTCGACGTGGTTGCCGAGCCTGATCAATGGCCACCCGGTGTTTTGAACGCTTGACCACGAGGCGGCGCCGGTGAGGCATTGCCAGACACACAAATAAATTTTTTACAGAGGAGCAAAAATGAAAAAGGCACTAGCAACCTCGGCCCTTGGGTTGGTCGCCCTCGGCGCGCACGCTCAGACCAGCGTGACGTTGTACGGTATCGTCGATACGGGTATTGGCTATCAAAGCAGCTCGACTTCGCTCGGTTCGACGACTGGCGGCCGCTCGGCCGTCAAGATGGTCAACGGCATCTGGGCGGGCAGCCGCTTCGGCCTGAAGGGCAGCGAGGATCTGGGTGGCGGCACGAAGGCGATCTTCCAGTTGGAAGAGGGCTTTAACAGCGCAACCGGCGCGCAGTCCGTCTCCGGCCTGGCGTTCAACCGGCAGGCGTATGTCGGCGTGGCCAATGCCACCTACGGCTCGCTGACTGCCGGGCGCCAGTACACGTCGTACTACACGTTGCTCTCGCCCTATAGCCCGACCACGTGGTTGACGGGCGCGTACGGCGCACACCCGGGCGATATCGATTCGCTGGATACGCTGTACCGCGCGAATAACTCGCTGGTGTATACGTCGCCGAGCATGTACGGTCTGACGGTGAGCGGTTCGTATTCGTTGGGCGGCGTGGCTGGCAGCACCAATGCCGGCTCGACGTATAGCGCGGCGGTTCAGTACCTGAACGGTCCGTTCGGCATCGCAGCGGGCTATCAGCGCATCAATAACTCGACGCCTGGCGGCGGCGCGTGGGGTGCTGATTCAACCACGTCGAATGCCGGCGCGCAGACGGCCGTGTCGGGCATCAACAACGGCTACCAGACGGCGCAGGCGCAGCAGCGCGTTGCGGTGACGGGCGGCTACGCGTTCACGTCGCAATGGGACGTCTCGTTCTCGTACTCGAACGTGCAATACATCCCGGGTGTGAATTCGAAGTTCCACAACCAGGCGATCTTCAACACGGCTGGCGCAGTGCTGCACTTCAAGCCACTGACCGCGCTCGATCTGGCGGCTGGTTATAGCTACACGCGCGCCACGCAGTCGAACGGCATCTCGAGCTCGGCTCGCTACCAGCAGTTCAATCTCTCGCAGTACTACAGCCTCTCCAAGCGTACGGGCCTGTATGCGCTCGAGGCATATCAACGTGCGGGTGGTCAGACTCTGGGAACGAACGGCACGAGCATCATCAATGCAACGGCCGATATCGGCGACGGCCAGAACGGCGCGCCGTCTTCGTCACGCAGCCAGTTTGCTGCGGGTGTGGGCATCATCCACAAGTTCTGATCGTGTAGCGGAGTGGCCGGCGGGGTTGGCCCCCGGCCCGCGCCCCCGTAACCCAAACCGGGGAAAAAAAAATTACAGTGGGGT
>NZ_JAQQET010000040.1:0-90354 GCF_046026855.1 Paraburkholderia sediminicola
AAACGTAGAAAGCAAAGTCTTGCTTCAAAGCGGAAATGACAGAATCGGGCAGTACAGGAAATACTTGATTCGTCGCCGTTTCCGCCTCGAGCACGTAACCGCTGGACACGATCCCTGAGGCGAGCTTTGCTGCCACGGCATTGGCGTGCTTTGCATTTTCGAAGAAGAGATTGTTGACGCCAAATAATTCCTGAAACTGGATACCCAGTAGCCGCCCCTTGGCCAACATGCCGCCGCGTTGCTTGACATGAAATGCAAAATCCTCCGTCAACGCCGGATTGCAAACAACAATGGCTTCACCCAGAAGCGCGCCTGCCTTGGTGCCACCGATCCAGAAAATGTCAACGAGGGAAGCAATATCGGCCAATGTCGCGTCGTTCCTGCTTGACGCCAATGCCGCGCCCAACCGCGCGCCATCGAGAAATAGAATCAGGCCTTGTTGCCTCGCGAGCGCCGATATCTCTCGCAGTTCCGCAAGGGAGTAGATGGTGCCTGTTTCGGTTGCATTCGACAGATAGATAAGCCGGGGCTTTGCCATGTGCGGAAAATGAGCATTGCTGGCAAGCGCGGCCTCAATACTGGCGGGCGTGAGCTTCCCGTCCACAGGGGCAACGACGATGAGCTTGTGGCCAGTTGCCTCAATCGCACCGGCCTCCCTGACGACGATATGTCCCGAACTCACGGCAATGACGGCTTCATGCGGACGCAGGCAGCTCGATATCGAAACGATGTTGGCCATGGTCCCGCTTGCGACGTAGTGGATCGTTCCGTCGAACGTGTCCCCCAAGCGAGCTCTGATTTGCGTCGTTGCCTCGATAGAGTACGAGTCTTCCCCGTAGGCTGCCTGTTGGACGTAGTTGGATTCCGTCAGGGCGCGCAGAATGTCTGGATGTGCGCCTTCGCTGTAGTCGTCAAGAAAGCTGAAAGTAGTCATTCGGTGCTTCTGCCTTAGAGGGAGGCCGCCCAGGATGGGCGCGAGGCCAAAAACCGAAGACTACCGATCTGTTACCACAACGCCTTGTAAAAAATTGCCACCCCAGCGGTCAGAAGCGCGCGGGCGTCACGCCGTACGCCTCGCGAAACGCCCGCGTGAAATGGCTTTGATCAAAGAAGCCGACGGCGTGCGCAATTTCAGTGATCGGCATGTTCCTGTTCGCGTTGATCAACGCCACTGCCTTTTCCAGCCGCATGCGCAGTAACCAGGCGTGAGGCGTCATGCCGATCGTGCGTTTAAACAGTTTCAAGAATCGGAATCGAGCGAGACCAACCAGCAGGGACAGGTCTTCCAGTACGATTTTATCGGCAATATGTGCCTCGACGAATTCCCGAACCAGTCGCAACTGCTGGGACGATAAGGCTCCGGCGATAGTTTGGGGGAAGGGTTGCTTCAACCGGGCGAACAGTGACTCCAGCAATTCCAGAACGTAGGTTTCGTTCATGATCGGATCGTTCATGCCCTGCCGAAGGGTTGAGTGCATGCAGAGCAACTGATCTGCGAGGCGGCTATCTTGCAGCACCACTGCGGCCTGTGAAGGGAAATAGTGCTTGCCCGTGATTTCCTCGCCGAAGCCATTCAGCAGCGCGGGTGAAAGTCGAAACGTTTGAAGCGTGTACGACTCGTCAGCATCGGCAACCCCGTCGTGAACCTAACCCGCAGGCATAAGCTGAATTGCGCCACGTGTGAGCAGCAGCGATTCCCCACGGAACGATTGACGTTGCACCCCGCTGGCAATGAGTGCGATATGGCAGTCGAGATGATAGTGCGGCTCAAAGCGAAACTCGGCAAACCGAGCGGTGCCAAGGGTCAAACCGGGGACGTCGGCTGAGTGACTATATTGGACTTCTTCGGGCATAACTCACCTCCGGTTCGCCGCCGACGCCTTGGAGACTAGCCCCAAAAGTTGCGCTGTGAGGCCTTCAGGGCGATCACATTGCTGTCGGGCCTTGCTTCATTGCCACGCACTTGATCCTCACCAGCAAGCCCGGACACACTGATTGCGGTCCATGCGCAGGTACTGCGTGGAAACACCCGATTCTTCACCTCACGGAATACAGACCTATGCGTGCTCATTTGCACATGGTACGTGGTCGTATCGACAACGTCCGCAAAAGTACGACCAACCGCGTCCAGCACATCCCACAGATTTTGCCAGCACGCCACAAATTGCGTTTCAGGATCGGTGATGACCTCTTTCGCAAAGCCGATGCCAGGCTTCCGGAATCGCATTAGGGGGCGAACCGGGTGAGCTGGCGAAGAAGGACATTCTGGTTTTCCTGCTACTGACGGGTCCACACGAAGGGACTGTTGAACGCGACGATGCCAGGACATCTCCCCGAGCACGTGTCGCTCATCAATTTCGCGCGAGGGCGGATCATCTGTGACGATGCACGGCGCGCGAGCCCTGCTCAACGTACCAGGAATCCATACTTGAGTGGATCGCGCTCGTCGATGATCCAGTTGGCGAATCCGCACACATGAGCCGAACCTTCAATCTCGGGGATCACGGCCGGAAACTTGCCAAGTTGCGTTTCAGCTACAACGCGTGCGCGAAACACGGTGCCAATCACCGATTCATTCACGAGCACGTCGTCTCGCCCGATCTCGCCACGCAGATACAGTTGCGCCACACGGCCTGCGGTGCCTGAACCCGTCGGAGAACGGTCCACCTCCCGATCCGCGAAAATGCAACAGTTCGCCTGAGTCGATTCGGGAAATCTTGGCACGCCGTGAATGATCGTGCCGTAAATATGGTTGATTTCCGGAATCTCCGGGTGCACGAGCGGGAACGCCTGATTGGCGGCAATCTTGACTTCCGCACCGAACTGTTTGAGCGCATCGACCGATGACTCGCGAATGGTGAGGCCATGCGGCGCGCCGTCTGTGTAGAAATAAAACGCCCCGCCGAATGCGATGTCGCCTGTCACGGTCCCGTAGGTCGGCGTCTCGACGCTCACGTCGCGCCGGTAAATGAACGAGGGCACGTTAATGAATCGCACACCGTTGGCGTGCATGCCGTCCCACTTGACGAATGCTTCAATAAAACCACACGGTGCGTCGATGCCGACACGCGTCTCGGGCGATTCGCGCTGCACCCAGCCGAGTTCCACCGCGGCCGTTGCCAGTGCGATCACGCCATGTCCGCAGTGGTCGCTATATCCTTCGTTGTGCAGGAAGATCACGCCGAAATCAGCCGTGGGTGAAACGGGCGGCGTGAGATAGCCCCCGTACATGTCCGCGTGTCCGCGGGGTTCGAACATCAGGGCCTGACGAATATTGTCCGCATGTTCGCGTACCCAGGCACGGCGCTCCACAATCGAGTTGCCCTGCAGGCGCGGAAGGCCCGACGTGACGATCCGGAACGGCTCGCCGCCGGTATGCACTTCAACGGTACTGATTGTGCGGCTGACCTGCATATCCGTATCTCCTCTGGATGGTGTCTGCGCACCATTATGGACGCCATGCGACGTGCCGCGTGCCGCGACGGGCTCAACCCTCTTTTCGTGCGAGACACTACGCGCTCACTTTCAGCAACACAGGATCATTACGATACAGATCGGGAAACATCCGCTTCAGTTCGCTCACCTTCGGCAGATCGTTAATCGCGATGTACGGGGAGTCGGGATGGAGAGCGAGGAAATTCTGGTGGTAGTTTTCCGCCGGATAGAAACCCTTGAAGTCCTCCACGCGAGTAACGATAGGCCCTGAAAATACGCGCGCTTTGCCAAGCTGCGCGATATACGCTTGCGCAACAACGCGCTGCTGAGGGTTGGCCGGGAAAATCGCTGAACGGTATTGCGTCCCGTGGTCGGGTCCCTGATAGTTCAGCTCGGTGGGGTCGTGCGCCACCGAGAAGAAAATCTGCAACAACCGTCCGTAGGTGATCTGAGTCGGGTCGTAGGTAATCTGCACCGACTCCGCGTGTCCCGTGTCGCCTTCGCTGACGGTTTCGTATTGCGCGGTGCCGGCCGCCCCGCCTGTGTAGCCCGAAGCAACCTGCTTCACGCCGCGCACGTGTTCGAATACACCCTGGACACCCCAGAAGCAGCCGCCCGCGAACACGGCCGTTTCACTATGCGTCGCACCAACTTTTTCATCCTGGGCAGGCGGTGGAATCCTGATCGCTGCTTCAGCCGAATTCGCGATGCGCTGCGCGGCGAAAACACTCGCCGCGATAGCAACGCAACCGGCAAGTCTGGCAAAGGCCGAACGCTTGCTTCGGGAAGTCTGACGGGTAGAAGTCGTGTGCATGACATCGGTCCTTCAAAGAGTAGTTGATTCACGCCGCCCGGCCCGGATTAGCCGAACGTAAATGCATACGCCTGCACGCCGGGATCCAGAAACTCGATCGAGAACGTGTGATCCGCGACATCGCCGGTTTGCCGCACGAGCTGGTAAAGACGCTGCTCCGTTACGGTGCCGCTGCCGTTGGCGGCAACGTCGGTACCATGTGCGGCGCCCGGTGCGGCGCCATCGACGCTCACGCGGAAGCGAACCGGCTTGCCGTCCTTGCCCGGACCCAGCACGAGGTGCAGATCGCGAGCATGAAAGCGATAGACGATGCGCCCCGACGCAGCCGCGAGCGTCGCATGTTCGGCGCCGACCTTCCATGCGCCGGCCAGTCCCCAATCATTGACGGCGGGCTGTGACGGCGCCGAATAGGTGTGCACCTTGTCCTGCGCCTCACCGCCGGGCGAAGCGAAATTCTCCGCACGTTGATAGCCGATATAGGTTTCCGGCGACTGCATATCGGCGTTGTCGGCCGCGGCCTGTACACCTTGTGCGCTGGTACTCGTGATGCCGAGCGCGACCTTCGACGCGCTTGCATGCCCCGCTTCCGCCAGCAGTTGCTGAATCACCTTTTCGGATTCCGCATAATCGCCTTCGCCAAAATGGTGATAGCGAATCTGCCCTTTCGCGTCGACGAAATAGTGCGCCGGCCAGTACTGATTGTTCAGCGCGCGCCAGATCGCATAGTTGTTGTCGATGGCAACGGGATACTCGACGCCGAGATCGTGAGTGGCCTTCTTCACGTTGTCGATATTGCGTTCGAACGCGAATTCCGGTGCATGCACGCCAATCACCACCAGGCCTTGATCCTTATATTTCTGCGCCCACGCCTTGACGTACGGCAGCGAACGCAGGCAGTTGATGCACGAGTACGTCCAGAAGTCGATCAGCACAACCTTGCCGCGCAGGCCCTGGACCGTCAGTGGCGGCGAATTCAACCATTGGACGGCGCCATCCAGCGTCGGCAATACGCCTTCGACCGGCAACGGAGCCGCGCCGCCCGGCATGCCTTGCGCGGCGCGCATCATCGCACCGGAGTCGGCAGAGGCGCTGGCGTCGGCGGCGGGGTTGGCCGTCATCACGGCATTGTTGTTCGCTGCATTGGCCGGCGCGTTAGACGCTGCATTGGCCACCGTATTGGCTGCACGAGCTGCTGCCACCCCATTGGCCGGCATCGCGCCGGGCGAAAGCTTGTCCACCAGTTTCTGTTCGATGCCTCCGGTGGCAATAGTCGATATGCGCGTCAACACCCCCGTGTCGAGGCCCAGCGCAATCGCCACCACGCCGCATAGCATCGCCGCACCGATCCCGCGGCGAATCCATTCGCCTGCCCCCAGCGAGCGCTTCATTGCCATGAACACGCGTCCACCGATCAGCAGCGCCACCGCAAGCGAAGTCGCGGCGCCGGCCGCATAGGCCACCAGCAACAGCGTGGTGCCGACACTGGCGCCTCGCAGTGCCGCGCCGGTCAGCACCAGACCAAGAATCGGGCCGGCACACGGCGCCCACAACAGACCCGTCGCAATGCCCAACAGAAATGACGAACCCGGGCGAACCTGCTGACCATCGCTCTGGGCGAAGTTCGACAGGCGATTGCCGGCGCTCACCAGCGGCCGCATCAGATGATCGGCGAAGCGTGGCAGCAACAGCGTCAGTCCGAAGACGGCAAGCAATACAATCGCGAGCCAACGGCCATACTGGTTGGCCTGGGTGACCCAGCCGCCACCCACGGCGGCAAGGGTCGCGACGATGGCGAACGTAAGGGCCATGCCCGCGAGCAAAGGCAGCCCGCTGCGCACGAACGGCTGATCGGCGCGCGCGAAAACAAACGGCAGCACCGGCAGGATGCACGGACTGAGAATCGTAAGGGCGCCGCCAAGATAGGCAAGAACGATAAGTAGCATGTCGGTTCCGGACGTGGGTGCAGGAATCTGCGGAAAGTGGCCCCATCCTAAAGCGCGGAGGATGTCGAAGTCCTCACGGAAAGTTAAATTAAATGTGATAACTCGCCACCCGAAAATTCTGCACAATGGCGCAACGGCCCGCTTTTGCCGGAGCGCGTTCTTTCCACCGTTCTGAACCACGCCCTAGCCCGCGTCTAAAGCCCTCCATGGACCACTCGAAGCGCATCCTGATCGTCGAAGACGACGTCGACATCGCCAACGTGCTGAGCCTTCATCTTCGCGACGAACGTTACGAAGTCGTGCACAGCGCGGACGGCAACGAAGGGCTGCGATTACTGGAGCAAGGCGGCTGGGACGCACTGATCCTCGACCTGATGCTGCCGGGCGTAGACGGCCTGGAAATCTGCCGGCGCGCCCGTGCAATGACGCGCTATACGCCGATCATCATCACCAGTGCGCGTTCGAGCGAAGTACACCGGATTCTCGGCCTCGAACTCGGCGCCGACGACTACCTGGCCAAGCCGTTCTCGGTGCTCGAACTGGTTGCACGCGTCAAGGCGTTGCTGCGGCGCGTCGAAGCCATGGCGAAAGACTCGCGAATCGACGCGGGCAGTCTGCAGATTGCCGGCCTGACGATCGATCCGCTCACCCGCGAGGCCGCCGTCGAGGGCAAGGCCATCGAACTGACGCCGCGTGAATTCGACCTGCTCTATTACTTCGCGCAGCATTCCGGCAAAGTGTTCTCGCGAATGGACCTGCTCAATGCCGTGTGGGGTTATCAGCACGAGGGCTATGAACACACGGTCAACACCCATATCAACCGGTTGCGCGCCAAGATCGAAGCCGATCCCGCCCAGCCCGAGCGCATCCTGACCGTCTGGGGACGCGGCTACAAGCTGGCTGTGCCAGGTCCAGGCGACGGGCCTGCGCCCGGCGGCGCACATCAGGACGCGCCGTGAACCTGACACTGACCCAGCGACTCTTGCTTGTTTTCGCCGCGCTCCTGCTGGCGTGCTGCGGCGCGTCGGCGTGGCTGCAGATCCGTTCGAGCGACCTGCACGAAAAGGAAGTCGTGCAGAGCCTGTCGCGCAGCCTCGCCGACCATATCGCGCACCGCACCACCCTGATGGATGCGAACGGCTTAAGGCCCGACGCAGTGCGCCAACTGTTCGGCCAGTTGATGATGGTGAATCCGAGCGTCGAGGTATACCTGCTCGATAACCGCGGGCGCATCCAGGGCGACGACGCTCCTGCGGGCCACGTCAAACGCGAGCAGGTGAATCTCGCGCCGATCCGGCAATTCATTGCTGGAGACGCATTACCGATCCTCGGCGACGACCCGCGCAGCCTCGACGGAAAAAAGGTGTTCAGCGCCGCACCGCTGCAGTTGAGCGGGCAGCAACCCTCCGGCTATATCTATGTCGTTCTGCTCGGCGAGGAGCACGACGCACTGGCTGCACGCGTCGCCGCCAGCTCGGTGCTGCGCACTACGCTGTGGTCGATGGCGCTGGTCGCGCTGCTCGGTTTGCTCGCGGGCCTGACGGCCTTCGGCCTGATCACGCGGCCGCTGCGCCGCCTGACCGACGCCATGCGCCGCTTCGACGCCGACGGCGAGCCCGACACGCAACCGGCCGTGCCGCGCTCGGCGCCGGCCGGACAGCGCGATGAAATCGCGGTGCTCGAAGCAACGTTTGCGCAGATGGCGAACCGCATCGGCGAGCAGTGGCGTGCGCTGACGAGACAGGACCAGCAACGGCGCGAGCTGATCGCCAATATTTCGCACGACCTGCGCACCCCACTCACTTCCTTGCACGGCTACCTCGAGACGCTATCGCTCAAGGCCGACACGCTCGGCGAAACAGAGCGCAAACGCTATCTCGCGATTGCGCTCGCACAAAGCGTCAAGGTCGGGCGGCTCGCACAAGCGCTATTCGAATTGGCCCGGCTCGAACACGGCAACGTGCAACTCGCACTCGAGCAATTCTCGCTGGTCGATCTGGTCCAGGACGTCTTCCAGAAATTCGAGTTGCCGGCCGAGGCACGGCACATCCGGCTGCGAGCCGGTATTCCGCCTCGGCTGCCAAACGTCTGCGCCGATCTCGGCATGATCGAGCGTGTCCTGACGAACCTGCTCGATAACGCGATTCGCCACACGCCCGCCAACGGGGTAATCGACGTCGATCTCGCGCACAAGGACGACCGCGTATCGGTCACGGTGAGCGACACCGGTCCCGGCATTCCAGCGGAGCAGCGCGCGGGATTGTTCGAACGTCCATTCAGCTCAGGCGGCGCGCATCGCGGCGGCGGACTCGGCTTACTGATCGTGCAGCGCATGCTGCAATTGCATCACAGCCAGATACGCCTGCTCGAACATGCGGGACCCGGCACGACATTCCGCTTCGACCTGCCGACAAACGAGAAGCCGACTGTCGCCAGCATTCCGCTCTGATCGAGCGTCTGGCGCGGCACCGGGGTGACGGGTTGCCGCGTAAGGAGCGCGATCAGATCAGCAAGTCCTCATAGAACGAGCCGAACGGCCGGGTCGGATGGGCGAGCTGGATTTCAAGAATCCAGAGGCCGGTGTCCGGACAATCCGCGAAATCGCCCAGATCGCCCGCCTTATAGATGGCGTGCGGAAAGTCGCTGACGCGATGACCCTTGATGTCGAGGTTCAGACGCCACCCGAGCGCCGTCGCACGCCGTTCGGCAAAGTCATACAACGCTTTACCGCCCGCGCGCGTCGACCGCCAATGCTGCTCCACTTCGTCGAACACGGTCTTCGCGGCATCCGCGCAGGCCTTCATCTGCGCATCGTTGCCGACCACAAAGGTCGCGCCCGCATCGCCCTCATGCTGATCCCAGACCACGCCCAGATCGACGAAGAAAATATCGTCGTCCTTGAGTTGCGGGTCGCCGTCCGATCGCTCCTTGAAAGTCTTCAGCGTGTTCTCGCCGAAGCGCACCAGCATCGGATGCCAGATACGGTCCATGCCCAACTCGTTCAGCACAGTCTTGCATAAGGCCGTCGCCTCCGACTCAAGCATGCCGGGCTGGATCCGCTCTGCCAATCGGTCCACCACTTCCCATGTTTTGCCCCGAGCGTATTTCATCGACTCGAGCACGTATTTGCTTCCGACCGCCTGCTTTGCCACGCTGTCCATCCATCCTCTCCGGTTATATCCCTTTGAATATAGCGAGAGGGAGGTCCGGTGTCCACGGCGCACCTCGGCTTACTGTGTGTCATAAAGACTACAACTTCATGCAAACTTGTTTACGGATAGACAACGGGCCGATATATTTCGAAATATATAACGGAATAAGACGTCGCGGTTCGCCCGAAACGCTTATACGCCTGACAGATTCGTCGTTGCTCCGACGCTTTTGTCGCCAGGCGGCGAGTACCGTCCACAACGCGGTTTTCGTCCCGCCCCCGTTCAATCGCATCCTCCAGACATTGATCTCTTTCCTGCGCGGCCTCGTGCGGCTTTGCCGTGGGTGCTCGATCAATGCCTGTATCGCTTGCCAACCTGGTTCGCGTAGCGCGTGACAACCACGCACCGCGCGGCCACCCTAAAAGAAGAAGGAAAAAATGAAAAAGACCCTCCTCGCCACCGCAGTTCTCGGAAGCGTCACGCTCAGCGCCCATGCACAGAGCAGCGTCACGCTCTACGGCCTGATCGATGCGGGTATCAGCTACGTGAACAACGCGCGTGCCGGCACGGGCCATGGCAGCCTCGTCAAATACGACGACGGCGTCGCATCGGGCAGCCGCTGGGGCCTGCGTGGCACGGAAGATCTCGGTGGCGGCCTGAAGGCGCTGTTCGTGCTGGAAAGCGGCTTTAACAGCGGCAACGGCACGCTCGGCCAGGGTGGTGCGATGTTCGGCCGCCAGGCCTTCGTGGGCCTGTCGCAGAACGGTGTCGGTTCGCTGACGTTCGGTCGCCAGTACTCGTTTTCGACGGATTACCTGGGCGGCACGTATTCGACCGGTAGCCAGACCGTTGCAGGTAACTACGCCTATCACATCAACGATGTCGATCAACTGACTTCCAGCCGCATCAACAACGCGGTCAAGTTCAGCAGCGCGAACTTCTCGGGTTTCACGTTCGGCGCGTTGTACGGCTTCTCGAATCAGGCTGGCGCATTCGCCGGCTCGCCGGCTAGCGGCACGACCGCTGCACCGGTCGCGGGTTCGTCGCGCGCCTACAGCTTCGGCGCAAACTACGCGAACGGCCCGATCAGCGTCGGCGCAGCGTACACGGACATTCGTTACCCGAGCCAGGCTGTGCCGACCTTCTCGAGCACGATCGCCAACGTGTCGGCAGGCAATGTGCGCGACCTGCGCACGTACGGTATCGGCGGACGCTACGCGATCGGCGCGGCCACGCTGTGGGCCCTGTACACCAATACGCGTTTCGAAACGCTGACGGGTGCTGCGACGACGTTCACGGCCTATGACGCAGGCGCAAAGTACGCATTCACTGCGGCGTTGACCGTCGGTGCCGGCTATACGTATATGCATCTGGGCAACGCAAACAAGGGCCACTGGAATCAGGGCGACCTGAGCGTCGACTACGCGCTGAGCAAGCGTACCGACGTGTACGCACTGGGCATTTATCAGATCGCTTCGGGTCGCAACGGTACGCAGGACGTGCAGGCCCAGATCGGTTCCAGCACGAGCTTCTTCGGTCCGTCCGGTTCAGGTGCGGACAACCAGTTGGCATTCCGTCTCGGCGTGCGTCACCGTTTCTAAAAGTCGGATTTCTGGCGACAGCACGCTGCGTTCGGATTTGAGCAGCGCGTTGCGTTGAAACTGAAAACATGCCGGCCGCCTGATCCTCGGCCGGCATGTCGTTCAAACCGGCCTGCCAGGCCGTCAATGATCGGGCACGAGATGCGGCGACCCCGCGCGCACGCCTCACAGTCGTCCCGGACGCGGATCAATCACGAAACCACCACGATTAGGCATCACTACACGCGGCAGCGAGGCCTCGTCGAGCGTCGTATTCGCCGGCACGATGCCGTTCCGGTTGAGCAGAAATGCGCTGACCGCGTACACCTCATCGGCGGAAAGCGATTCGGGCGCGTTGTAAGGCATCGCGCGGCGGATATAGTCGAACAGCGTCGTCGCATAGGGCCAGTAGCTGCCCACCGTTCGCTTCGGTTTCGCGCCCGTCAGCGTACCCTGTCCACCTACCAGTTGATCGCCAAGACCGCCCTCGCCCTGCGCCCCATGGCACGCCGAGCATTTCGCGGCGAATACGTGCGCGCCGGTCGCAACATCGCCGCTGCCCGCAGGCAGGCCACGGCCATCGGGTGCGACGTCGATATTCCACGCCGTGAGGTCCTGCTCCGTGAGCGGCGTGCCGATGTCGTGGGACACCTCCGTGTCCTGGCCGCCCGGCGCGATCGTTGAACATGATGCCAGCGCCGCGAGCGACAGCAGCGCGATCAGTGCCACTCGCGCTCGCATGCGTATCGGCGACCGGCCATCACGCATTGCGCACCTCGCCGCTGGCGTCGACACGCCATTGCTGGATCGCGTTGTAGTGGTACTGCGAATTCAGGCCGCGCGCGGCAACGAGTTCGGCACGCGTCGGTTGCACATAGCCGGTCGAATCGGTGGCGCGCGAGAGAATCGCGGCAGCGCCGCCGTCCCAGCGCCAGTCCGCCTGAAAACGCGTGAGCGCGCGATCGTGGATGGCGCCGTCCAGACGCGCGGGGCGCCACGTTGCACCGCCGTCGGTCGACACGTCCACCTTGCGGATCGTCCCGCGTCCTGACCAGGCCAGACCGGTGATCGGGTAATAACCGTGCGTCGTGAGGCGATGTCCCGGCGACGGCCGCGTAATCACCGACTTCGCGTCCATCTCGAACGCAAACTGACGCGCGGTGCCGTTCGCGAGCAGGCTGGTGTATTTCGACGTTTCTTCGCGCGTTTGCAATGGCGCATCGACCACTTTCAACCGACGCAGCCACTTGACGTTCGTATTGCCCTCGAAACCCGGAACGATCAGACGCAGCGGGTAGCCGTTTTCCGGGCGCAAGCGTTCGCCGTTTTGCGCGTAGACCACGAGCGCGCGATCGAGTATCCGTTCGAGCGGCAAACTGCGCGTCATCGCAGCGGCGTCCGCGCCTTCCGCCAGCAACCAGCCCCCGCCCGTTGTGTTACCGGATGCCGCGACGCCCCCCACCTCCTCCAGCAAAGTCGACAAACGCACGCCGGTCCATTCGCAGCACGACAGCAGCCCATGCGTGAGTTGCACCGGCATGCCGCTCGGGCCATTCCATTCGTTGCCGGTATTACCGGAGCATTCGAGAAAATGAATCCGCGATTCCGACGGCAGGCGCAGCAGGTCGTCCATCGTGAATAGCTTCGGGGTACGTACGAGGCCATGAATGGCCAGCCGATGCTGATCGGGATCGATGTCGGGCACGCCGCCGTGATGACGTTCGTAGACCAGCCCGTTGGGCGTGAGCGTGCCGTGCAGATCGGCGAGCGGCGTCATGGACGAAGCCGCGCCGGGCAACGGCCACGTGCGTGCACTCCGGCGTACTACATCGGCCTCGTGCGGCGACGGCACACCGTAGGGATGCTCGAGGATGGGCGCACCCGGCACGCGGCTCGATTGCGCCACCGCGAGCGGCTTAAGCAGTTCACTTGCCGTCGCGGCTTGCGAAGCAACGAGGCCGCCGGCCGCAAGGCGGCCAAGCAGCCGACGACGGCCGGGCGACGGCGGCATATCCACCGGGGAATGACGCACGCTCACGCCAGCACGTTGGAGAACACCCGATCCGCCAGACGGTTCGAATCGGTTCCGCTGTTGAGCACGCCAACCGCCTTCAGATCGTCGGCATACAGCGAGATCTCCTTCTTGAACGCATCGCCGACCGGATGATGGCGATCGGTATGGCTCTTGAGCATCGCCGTCAATTGGCCCACATCTGCGGACGGCGTATAGACCGAGAAAATGGCCGCCGCGTCGGCCGGATGATTGGCGGTCCACTCGGTCGCTTCAAGCAGCGCCTGCGTCAACGCCTGCGCGGTAGCGCGATCTTTTCGCACCAGCGAACCGCGCACGCCAAGCACACAGCATGAACGCGTCTGGTATTCGCCGCATAGATTGTTCGACACCTCATACAGGTGGTCGGACTCGCGGATCGACCAGATGGTCGGATCGCCATCCGCGATGGCCTGCACTTCGCCCTTCTTCAGCGCTTCGCCCAACAGGTTCGCCGGATACTGACGCCAGTTCACATCGCGCTCCGGATCGACGCCGATTTTCTTCAACACGATGGCAAAGAAATTCTTGGTCGGACTCGCCATATCGCTGACGCCGATCGTGCGGCCCTTCAGTCCGGCCACGTCGACGATGCCCGACGCGCGCGTGGCGAGCAAACGCATGCAGCCACCGTGAATCCCGGCGGTCAGTTTCACATCGAAGCCCTGCTCCAGCGGCTTGATCCAGCGCAGCGCCATACCGACGCCCGCGTCGGATTTGCCCGTCGCGATTGCCTCGAGCAACTGGTCGGTCGATCCCGAAAAATTCACGAGTTCCACCTGCAAACCGTGCCGCTCGAAAAAGCCCTGCTTCACCGCAACGGCCACAGGCGCAGTACAGATCGCGCCCGCGTTCCAGGAAAGCTTCAGCGGCTTGAGCGGCGTTTGAGCGAACGCGAGCGCCCCAGGCATCAGCGACGCACCACCGAGCGCCGCCGCTCCCGCAGTCCAGGCCGTCCTGCGCAACCACGCGCGGCGGGCCGGGCTCGGCGGAGATTCATCGTAGGGATTCATGGTTGACTATTCCTCAGGTCGTTATCGATTGTTTTAATCGTTCAGGTGTCGAGTCCGAGCTGGGCAAGCACCTCGCGGCGCAGCGCCACCAGTTTCGGATCGTCGCGATGGCGCGGATACGGCGCGTCGTTACGCACCTCGGCGACCACGCGCGCCGGCCGTTCACTGAAAACGATCACGCGATCGGCGAGCAACAGCGCCTCTTCCACGTCGTGTGTCACCAGCAGCACGGAAAAGCGGGCGTCCTGCCAGAGCCGCGCCAATTCACCCTGCATGCGGATACGCGTGAGGGAGTCGAGCTTGCCGAACGGTTCGTCCAGCACCAGCAGCGCCGGATCGTTGACGAGCGCGCGGGCCAGCGCGACCCGCTGCGCCATGCCACCCGACAATTGATGCGGAAACGCTTCCGCAAAATCACTCAGACCGACCAGTTCCAGCGCCGCGTCGATCCGTTGCTGCCCCCGTTCCTCTTGCGGACCGCTGCGCCGGGCGAAGCGTTTGCGCTGCGCCTGCGGACCGATTCCGACATTGCCGCGCACCGTACGCCACGGGTACAAGGTCGGATCCTGGAACACCACCACGCGCGACGGATCGGGGCCCGTGATCGCGGCGCCGTCCGCCTGCACGGTGCCCTGCGTCGGCGTGTCGAGGCCGGCGACGAGCCGCAGCAAGGTCGACTTGCCACAACCGCTAGGCCCGAGCAGCGCAACGAACTCGCCCGGCTCGACCGCGAAGCTGACGTCATGCAGTACCGGCAACGCCGCGCCGCGGAGCGCGAATTGATGACTGACATGGCGCACGTCGATGCGCGCGCCGTCACGAACCGCAGCCGCAGCGGCGGTCTGATTCAGCACTTCGGGTACGGCTACCATTTGAGTAATCCTTTTTGCCACGCCAGCAAGCGATCACGCAGGCGGAACAGCAACGTGATCAGACCCGAGCACATCAGCGCCATCACCAGCAACGCGGCATACATATTCGAATACGCGGCCCAGCCCTGCGCCCATTGCAGATACCAGCCGAGCCCCGCCTTCACGCCCATCATTTCCGCGACAATCAGCACGGAGAACGAAGCGCCAAGACCCATGAACAGCCCGACGAACACCGACGGCAGCGCCGCCGGAATCGCAACGCGCAGGATCAGAAAACCGGGTCTCGCGCCGAGCGTGCGTGCGATGTCGTAATAGGCCGGGTTGACGCCGGCCACACCCGACCAGGTCAGCACGGCAACCGGAAAGGCGGTCGCCAGCGCGATCAGGAACACACTGGCGCTGAAACTCGAGGGAAAGAAGAAGAACGCCAGCGGCAACCACGCGGTAGCCGGTAGCGGTCCGATCAGCCGCAGGACCGGATGGACCCAGTAGCTCACGGCCTGCGACCAGCCGATACTCACGCCCGTCACAAAACCCGCAGCCGCGCCCAATACATAGCCATAGGCGAGTAGTCCAAACGAATGCACGACGCTCGAACCGAGTCGCGGATAGTCTTCGGCGAATACACCGATCAGTGCTTGCGGTGGTGCGAAAAAGGGCCGTGGCAGCCATTCGAGTTGCGCCGTGACCGCTTCCCATGCGCTCACGCCGAGCGCCAGCGCGAGCAGCCACGGCATGGCCCCAAGCCATGCGTCGGTGCGCGTGGGCGTCGTCGCCTGGCTGGACGTGCTGCGCCATCCCGCGACGGCCGTCGCGACAGCGAATGCAGCGAGCACCAGTTTGAGCGCGATGAATTCTTTCGTATACGGCCAGTCGTCCAGACTCGGCCACCATTCGGTCAGCGCCGCGCTGCCGAACCACGCTATGGCAGCGAGGCCCGCAATCAGGACGCCACGTGAAAGCCCACGCTGTGTTACGGCACGCTTGACGCCGCCGGTTTCCGCGCCGATGGCCGGTGCTCGTGTCGCGATCGATACGAACTGAGTGGACATAACGGTTCCTGCCTCCTGCCTTGTTGACTTAGCGTGACGGCTTGCCTGAAGCCCATTTCATGCGACGTCGACCTTGTCGCGCTGCCAGACGCTGTGTGCGTAGACCGATTCGTCGAAATCGGCGGCGATGTCGCCATGAATACGTGTTTCATGCGCGTCCAGATCGGCGAGGAACAGATCGCGGCTGATTCGCTGCACTACTGCGGGAATGTCGCGCTTCATGCTCGGCACGTCGCCGACCGGCAGACCGAAACTGACGAAGGCCGCCGGGTTATAGACGTGGATATGCTTCAGGTAAGGCGCGTCGCCCTCCACCTTCTCGAGGTATTCGAGCGCGGCGCCGAGATACGGATGCGCACCAAGCGCATCGTCGCTATCGCTTGCGGCGGGCACGTATTGATCGCGCCACAGGCGAATATGCCCGGCGATCTGCGCCAGTTCCGGCCGCAGCGCGGGATCGACGACGTAGCCCGTGCCGGCAATCACGAAATCGAATGCAAACGACTCACCCGCCACGTCGGTCTCGACGTGCTCGTCCCTGACGCTGGCATGTGTCCACGACGTGCCGGGATGCAGAAGAAAGTTCGGAAAGCGTGTGACGCGCTCCACGGCATCGAGCGGCGGCGTCGAACCGGCGCGGCGGAAGCGTCGCGCTTGCGACCAGCGGATCGCGTCGGGTAAATGAAAATAGTTGTCATACGCACCGGGATAGGCGCGTGTGCGGGTCACCGGCACGGAAGCAATCCGTTCACGTCGTGCGAACAGATGCACCTGCCTTGCTCCGGCTTCGAGGGCCGTGGCCGCGGCATCGAATGCCGATGCCGCGCTGCCGATCACCGCCACGGATTTGCCGCTCAGTGCCGCGAAGTCGATTGCCTCGGAGGTGTGGGCAAGAAGCGTCGGCGGAAGGTTTTTCAGCACCGCGGGAATGTTCGGTCCGCCATTGCCCGCCACACCATTGCCGAGGACGATCTTGCGTGCCGTCTCCACGACGTTCCGGACCGTGGCGCCGTCGCGCACTTCCAGATGCAAACGAAAATGCTCACCCACGGGTTCAATCCGTGTGAGACGGGTGCCGTAGCGAATCGGAATCTCGAGGAAATGCCGGTACCACGCGAGGTATTCTGCCCAGCGCGTGCGAGGAATCCGGTCGATCTCCGCGTACGACGCGGCACCGAAGCGCGCCTCATACCACGCCTGAAAGCTCAGTCCGGGCAAGCCCGCCTCCGGACCAGCCAACGACTTCGGTGTACGCAATTTATTCATGCGGGCGCGATTCAACCAGACACCCGATTGGCCTTCGTCGGATGCGGCGTCGATCACACTAACCTGACCGATCCCTGCGCGTCTCAGAGCGAACGCGAACGCCGTGCCGGTTTGCCCGCCACCGACAATCACGACGTTATGGTCGATGCCATCGCGCGGCGGAACCCAGTTCTCGGGCGACGGACCGATCAGCCGTAATGTATCTAGCGCATGTTGATCGGGGTGGATGGATTGCGTCATGGTGTCGGGGTCAGCCAGGATATTGGTAAGCAGGCGTATACGTCGAAATCGGATGGCACGGCCATCGGACAATCAAGTATCCCGGTGCCACCGGCTTACCCAAACCAACAAATTTCGCTTTGCTTATTTGTTTTTCCAGGGTGTCACGATTGCGCCCTCATAGCCAGCCAGATGGCAGGTTCGAACTCCCGCAGATTTTCTTATCAGCAATGATTGGTTGGATTCGAACGCACGCGAATCTAACGTGTAGTGCCAGCTATCGGCTCATCCGAGCATTTGCACCTCGTTCCCTCCCCTCGATTGGACTTGCCGCATGCGCTATTTCCGTTTGCTGAAATCTTTCGTCGCTGTGGCGACCCTGTCGCTCGCTGCGGTTCACGCCTACGCCGACAAACCGGCAGTGATACGCATCGGTGTTGCGCAGCAAGGTACGGGCGATCCTCCCACCTTTGGCGGATCACCCGCAGCAACCGTGCAATTGCAGCAGTCGCTCGAAAAAGAATTCGCCGCCGACGGTATCAAGGTCGAATGGCTGTTCTTCAAAGGCGCCGGCCCCGCAGTCAACGAAGCAATCGCCGACAAGTCGCTCGACTTCGCCTATCAGGGCGATCTGCCCGCCGTGCTCGGGCGCGCCAACGGCCTGAAAACGCGCCTGCTGCTCGCCTCGGGTGTCCGCGCCGGCGTCAAGATCGCCGTTCCTGCAGATTCGGACATTCGTTCGATCAAAGACCTGAAGGGCCGGCGCGTGTCGATCTTTCGCGGCACCAATCTGCAACTCGTCACCGACAATGCGCTCGCCGCCAATCAACTCGACGAGCGGGATCTGCGTGTGATCAATCTCGACTCCGCGAGCTCGCTTGCCGCGCTGGCGTCCAAAGGGATTGATGCATCGGTCAACGATTACCACCTGTACAAACTGCGCGACCAGGGTCTCGCGAAAATCGTCTACGAATCGCAGAACGACGGCCCGCAATTCACACGTGAGGCGCATCTGTTAGTACTCGACGACTTCGATCGCGCGCATCCGGATATCGTGCAACGCGTCGTCAACGTGCTCGTCAAAGGTGCGCAATGGTCGTCCGATGAGACGAACCGCGACGCGCTCTTCAAGCTGTGGGCCCAAAGCGGTGTGTCCTATTCCTCGTGGCAGGCCGAGTTTGCGAATCAAAGCCTGAAAGACCGCAATTCGCCGTTGATCGACCCGTTCATCGTCGCGCGCTACAAGGCCGTCGCGGCGGATGCGCTGAAACTCAAACTGATCCGTCAGCCCGTCGAGGTCGATAACTGGTTCGAGACGAAATATCTCGACAACGCGCTGCGCACACAAAAACTCGACCATTACTGGACGCGCTACGACGCCGCCGGCAAGCCGCTCAGCTAAAACCGGAGCAATCACGATGAGCGAAACCGCATTTCCGGTCGAGAGCGAACAGCTCGGCCACGCCGCCGCGCCCGAGGTGCCTGAGGCGCCGCTGCATCGCAATCCTCGGCTGCGCGCACTCGCCTGGCAGCTCGCGCCATGGGTATTGCCGGCCGTACTGCTCCTCTTATGGATGACGGGTTGCGAGCGCGGCTGGATCGCGCCGCAAATTCTGCCGCCGCCCGAGCGCGTGTTCGACACCTTCATCGAACTGGCGAAGAGCGGCGATCTCGTGAGCAACACGCTGATCAGTCTGCAACGGGTGCTGCTCGGCTTCGGTGCCGGCACGCTACTCGGCTTCGTGCTCGGCGCGGCGCTCGGCCTGTCACGCACGTTTGAAGCCTATGTATTGCCGAGCTTCAATGCGCTCGTGCAGATTCCGGTACTCGGCTGGCTGCCGTTTCTGTTGCTGCTCGTCGGCGTTGGGGAGCCGCTCAAATACATTCTGATCGCGCATGCCGCGCTTGTTCCGGTGACCTTGAGCACGCTGCAAGGATTCCGGCAGACACCTGCCACGCTCGATGAGGTCGCGCGCGTATTCCAATACAACGGCTGGCAACGGATCGTCTATCTCGTTCTGCCCGCTGCCGTGCCGACGCTCGCCACCGGCGTACGGCTCGCATTCACCAAAGCCTGGCTCGCACTGGTGGTCGTCGAACTGGTGGCGTCGTCCGAAGGGCTCGGCTATCTGATCGTCTACGGCCGCCAACTGTTTCAGCTCGACCTGGTGATGGCGTCGGTGGTCGTGGTGGGAGCCATTGGTTACGCGGTGAACCGTTCGCTGGACGCACTCGAAGCGCGCTTGCGGCGCGGACAGCCCTCGGCGTTTCGCGAGTGACCGCGCCCACTGCTACGCCGCACATGAGGAATCTACGATGAGTCTCTTCTCCTTCCACCAGTCGAAGCCGCCCGCCGACACGTCCTGCGATTGCAACGTGCCCGCCGCCTTCCGCCGCGCGGCGCAACCGCGCCGGCCGCTGCTCACGCGCGTCGACTGGCGCGGCGCCGTATTGCCGCTCATCGCGATTGCGATCTGGTGGGCCGTCTCGGAGGCGCACGTCGTCAAAAGCGGTTTGCTGGTGAGTCCCGCACAAGTGCTCACCACAGCGTGGCAACAGATTGTCAGCGGCGCGCTTTTCAAGGCCCTCTCCGCGTCGCTCGTGCGTGAAGCGAGCGGTTTTGTGATCGGCACACTGGGTGGCCTGCTGCTCGGCAGTGTGCTGGGTTTCTCGCGGCTCGCCACACGCATGATCGGTCCGAGCTTCGACACCTTCAAGCAGATTTCGCTGTTCGCATGGATCCCCTTGATCTCGGTGTGGTTCGGTCTTGGCGATGTGGCAAAAGTCGTATTCCTGTCGCTCGCCGCGTTGCTGCCGGTCGCCGCTCACACGTGCGACGGCATCCACGCGGTGCCGCGCGCCTATATCGAAGTCGCGCGCGCCTTCCGCTACACGCGATGGCAACTCATCAGCACCGTCATTCTGCCGGCCGCGTTGCCGTCGATTTTCACCGGTATCTACCTCGCGCTGATCTATTCGTGGCTCGCCACACTCGGTGCCGAATATCTGCTGGTGGCCGGCAGCGGCATCGGTAACACGCTGATCGACGGCAGCGAGCAGTTCCGCATGGATCTGGTGCTGTTCGGCGTGATCGTGGTCGGTCTGACCGGCTGGGCGCTGAACGCGTTGGCACGCGCCGTGGAGCGTGCGGTTTTTGCACGCCGTTCCCCTGCCGCCGCACGATAAACATGCACTGAATACGCACCGGACACGAACGAAAAGGACAGGACCGCACATGACATCTTCCACGCTTTCCGAAAGCATCGACATTCTCCGTGTCAGCAAGCGCTATGCACAGCAGGACGGCACGCCACTCGCGGTGCTCGACGACATCAGCCTGCGCGTGCGTCCCGGCGAGTTTGTCAGCGTGGTCGGCTCCAGCGGCTGCGGCAAATCAACGTTGCTGAGGCTGATCGCGGGACTGGACACGGACTACACGGGCGACATCGTCGTCGCGGGCGAAAAGGTGCGCGACACGTCGCTCGAACGAGGGATCGTGTTTCAGGACCACCGCCTGTTCCCGTGGCTCACGGCGTCGCAAAACATTCTCGCTGCGTTGCGTAATGCTCCACTGTCAGCGCTCGAAAAGCGTGACGCCGTTGCGCAACATATCGCGCTCGTCGGCCTGAACGGCTTTGAACATGCGTATCCACACCAGCTCTCGGGCGGTATGGCGCAACGTGTCGCGATTGCACGCGGTCTCGTGAACCGTCCACGCGTACTCCTGCTCGACGAACCGTTCGGCGCGCTGGACGCGCTCACACGCGGCCGCTTGCAAAACGAATTGCAACGCATCTGGGAACGCGAACGCATCACGATGATTCTCGTGACGCACGACGTCGACGAAGCACTCTATCTCGGCGATCGGGTTGTCACGATGGCGCCGCGCCCGGGACGCATCAAACGGATCGTCGACGTCGCTTTGCCGCGTCCACGCGAACGTAACGATCCCCGTTTCATCCGTTTGCGCGACGAGGTGCTGGCCGATTTCGCGGAGCAGGATGGCGAGCGCCGCGAACCTCACGGAGACGATACGCCCGACGGTGGTACGCGAATCCCAGTGGCTAGTCCGCCGATCACCGAATGGCGGCTCGCATGGTGATGCGCACGGCTTCCCGCCAACACACAAAACATTTACGGAGCGCACGATGAGCAGTGAAAACCGGCAGAAGCGGCAGATCAGACTGGGCGCGTTCCTGATGGAGACAGGCCATCATATCGCCGCATGGCGGCATCCGGATGCGCACGCGAGCGGCGGACTCGACTTCGCGCACTACGCGGAACTTGCGCAGATCGCCGAACGCGCCAAATTCGACGCAGTGTTTTTTGCCGACAGCGTGAGCGTGCGCGACAGCAATCTGCCATCGCTATCGCGCACCGCGCGCGCCGATCATTTCGAGCCGTTGACGCTGCTGTCGGCGCTGTCGGTCGTGACGAAACACGTCGGCCTGATCGCGACCGTCTCCACGACGTTCAACGAACCGTACAACCTGGCGCGCAAGTTCGCGTCGCTCGATCATCTGAGCGGTGGACGCTCGGGCTGGAATCTCGTCACGTCGAGCACCGAGTCCGAGGCGCTCAATTTCAGCTTCGACCGGCACCCGGATCACGCGATCCGCTACGAGCGCGCGCGCGAGTTCTACGACGTGGTGGCAGGCCTGTGGGATAGCTGGGAAGACGACGCATTTATCCGCGACAAGGAAAGTGGCGTCTATTTCGACCCGGACAAGCTGCACGTGTTGGGCCACACCGGCAAGCACTTCAAGGTGCGCGGACCGTTGAACGTCGCGCGTTCGCCGCAGGGATGGCCGGTCGTCGTACAGGCCGGCGCGTCGGAAGCGGGACGTGAACTCGCGGCGCAAACCGCAGAGGTGATCTTTGTCGCGCATCAAACGCTCGACGAAGCGCAGTCGTTCTATCGCGACGTCAAAGGACGCCTCGCGAAATACGGGCGCGCGCCGGATCATCTGAAGATCATGCCGGGCATTTTCCCGATTGTCGGCCGCACGCAGGAAGAGGCTGAAGCGAAGTTCGCCGCGCTGCAGGACCTGATTCATCCGACCGTGGGTCTGTCGCTGCTGTCGAACATGTCGGGCGGCGTGGACCTGTCCCAATACCCCGTCGACGGGCCATTGCCCGAATTGCCGGAGACCAACGGCGGCAAGAGCCGTCAACGCCTGCTATTCGATCTCGCGCGGCGCGAAAACCTGACGATCCGCGATCTGTATCTGCGCATTGCCGGCGCTCGCGGCCATCAGCAGGTCGTCGGCACGCCGCACAGCATCGCGGACCAACTACAGCAGTGGTTTGAAGAGGAAGGCGCAGATGGCTTCAACATCATGTCGCCATGGTTGCCGGGCGGGTTGACCGAATTCGCCGATCTGGTGGTACCGGAGCTGCAACGGCGTGGACTTTTTCGCACCGAATACGAGGGACGCACGCTACGTGAAAATCTCGGACTCCCACGACCCGCGAACCGATATACCGCCGAGACAAAGCAGGTATCCGCAGTAGCGGGTTACTGACCCGAAGCATTCTCTTCCCAAGGAACCCCCATGAGCGCAGCCGCATTGCAGGAACTACAGTCGATCCAGATCAACCCGCTTTCCGCGCACATCGGCGCTGAAATTCATGGTGTGGATCTCACGCAGAAACTGGACGCGCGCCAGATCGCGGACATTCGTTCGGCGCTTCTGAAATGGCGTGTCGTGTTTTTTCGCGAGCAATTCCTGACGCACGAACAGCACGTCGCGTTCTCGGCACAGTTCGGTGAGCTGACCTTGGGGCATCCGGTGTTCGGCCATGTCGACGGCTATCCGGAGGTCTATTCGATCTCGAAGTACCGCAAGGCGACACGTTTCGAGGGACAGCCGCTGCTGCGGCCCTGGACCGGCTGGCACACCGATGTGACGGCCGCGGTCAATCCGCCCTGGGCGTCGATCCTGCGCGGCGTGACGATTCCGCCTTACGGCGGCGATACGCAGTGGACCGACCTGGTGACCGCTTATCAGACGCTTTCCGCACCGTTGCGCGCGTTCGTCGACGGTCTGCGGGGACTTCATCGCTTTACGCCGCCAGCGGGTGCGAGTGGAACGCAAGCGTTTGCCAAGGCCGTCGAACAACGCATTCTCGTCACCGAACACCCACTCGTGAGAGTTCATCCGGAAACGGGCGAGCGGGCACTCTATGTGAGCCCGAGTTTCCTGAAGTCGATCGTCGGCGTCACGCCGCGCGAAAGCCAGGCGCTGCTCGAACTGCTCTGGGAACATGTCACGCGACCGGAGTTCACCGTGCGCTTCAAATGGGAAGCCGGCAGCATTGCCTTCTGGGACAACCGCGCGACGGCTCACCTCGCACCCACGGATATTTTCGATCTCGACTTCGACCGGCAACTGTATCGCACGACGCTTGTCGGCGACGTACCCGTCGGCCCGGACGGAGTGCAATCAGTGGCAATCGAGGGCTCGCCGGTGAGCGCCGCGGCGGCAGTCGCGTTGAACTGAGAACTGGGAGCTGCGCTACAGCGCAGACCCGCGCGCCGGAAAATTTCAGGCGTCTGCATCGAACACACAACCATTCATACCGATCGGCTCGGATACTCACTGTGACTCACTCAACTCTGGCTGCGCCCTCGCCCGCCTCGACGATTTCTGCCGAAGCTCCGCGTGACGCTTCCCCCTTCGTTCCGGTCCGCTCGCCCACTGCGTTCGCGGATAGCCCGGTATCGCGCGCATTGGAACAGCCCCTGCTGCTCGGACTGTTTCTGCCGATTCAGGCGGGCGGCTGGAGCGCGTCGACGCTGCCACGCACCACGGACTGGTCATTCGACTACAACCTCGCGCTGGTGCAGAAGGCCGAGGCATTCGGTTTCGATCTCGTGTTCGCCTTGTCGCAATGGTTGCCGAAAGGCGGCTACGGCGGCGTGTTCAATGGCGAAGCGCTCGACTCCTTCATGTCGCTCGCCGCGATGACCGCGCGCACTGAACGCATCATTCTGGTAGCGACCAGCCATGTGCTGTACGGCCCCTGGCATCCGCTTCATTTCGCCAAATTCACCGCCACGCTGGATCACATCTCGAAGGGCCGCTGGGGCATCAACGTTGTCACCGGTCATCGCGCGATCGAGCATGAGATGTTCGGCTGGCACCGTATCGAACATGACCGGCGCTACGAACTTGCCGCTGAATTTCTCGATGCCGTACAGCAACTATGGGCGCAACCGGACAACTTCAGCTTTGCGCCCGAGCTTTCGACGTGGAAGCTGGACAAGGCGTTTGTAACGCCCAAGCCACGCTATGGGCGTCCGTTGCTCGTGAATGCGACCGGCTCCGACGCCGGCATCGACTTCGCGGCCCGCTACTCCGACATCGTATTCATCACGAGTCCCGCCGGCTCCGAGATCGAGGCCGCACTGACCGCATTGCCCGCGCACACTGCACGCGTGAAGGCCGCAGCAGCGAAGCACGGGCGTGCAATCCGTACGCTGATCAATCCGATGGTGATCTGCCGCGAGACAGCCGCCGAGGCACACGCCTATCACGACGCCATCGTGGCGCATGGCGACGAAGCCGGTTTCCATCGTTTCGATAGCGACGCTCATGCATGGCGCGGCAATGCCGAACAGCGCAATCAGGCCGCGGCGCGCGCGGTGGGGGGCAACATCTCGATCGTCGGCTCGCCGCAGCAGATCGCGGATTACATCGTGCGGCTGCATCAGGCCGGTGTCGACGGCGTGCAGCTGAGTTTCTTCGATTTCCAGCCCGACCTGGATTTCTTCGGCGAGCGCGTCCTGCCGTTACTGCGCGAAGCAGGCTTGCGGTACTGACGACTGGTTACTGATGACACATGTCACATCGCAGGCGGCGTTGCGCCGCCACCGCAAGCGCCTCTTCAGCGGCGCACCCGGATTGGCCGTCACGCTCATCATCGCGCTGTCAGGCCTGCCGTCGCAGGCACAGACTCGCGGCGGCACACTCAATTTCATCGTCACACCGGAGCCGACTGCGCTGGTCGATCTGGCAACTACCGCGACCAACGTGCTGAAGGTCAGCCCGAAAGTGGTCGAAGGGCTGCTCGAATACGACTTCAGGTTCCAACCCAGGCCATCGCTCGCCACGTCCTGGGAAGTCAGCGACGACAGCCGCAAATACGTTTTCCATCTGCGCCACGGTGTGAAATGGCACGATGGCAAGCCCTTCACTTCCGCTGATGTCGCGTACTCCATCCAGACGCTCAGACAGGTCCACCCGCGTGCGAAGACCACCTTCGCCAATGTCACCGAAGTCGCGACGCCGGACCCTTATACCGTCGTCATTACGTTATCGAAACCGGCGCCGTATCTGATCAAGGCGTTTTCCTCGTCGGAAACGCCGATTGTGCCGAAGCATATCTACGGCGGCACCGACGTGCTAACCAATCCCGCCAATAACGCACCGATCGGCACCGGGCCGTTTCGCTTCGTCAAATGGGTGCGCGGCAGCTATATCGAATACGTGCGTAACGACGACTACTGGGACAAAGGCAAACCGTGGCTCGATCGCATTGTCGTCAAGGTGATCAACGATCCCGCCGCCCGCACCGTTGCATTCGAAGACGGCTCCGCGGATCTGAGCGGCGACACGCCCGTCCCCCTGTCCGACCTGGAACGCCTGAAAGGCAACCCGAAGCTCGGCCTCGAAACACGCGGCTACGAATTCCAGGCCGGCGTGGCGCGCATCGAGTTCAATCTCGACAACCCCGTGCTGAAGAATCCGAAAGTGCGTCAGGCGATCGCGTCGGCGCTGGATCGCGAAGTGATCCGCAAGGTGATCTACTACGGCTATGCGACGCCACTCGCGAGCCCGATCATTCCGTCGAATCCCTACTACGATCCGGCACCTACACCCTATCCGTTCAACGTGGAGCGCGCCAACGCGTTACTTGACGAAGCCGGCTATCCGCGCAAAGCCGACGGCACACGTTTCGCCCTCACTGTGGATCCGTTACCGATCGGCGATCTGCCGGCGCGCACTGCCGCTTACGTCAAATCCGCACTGGCACGCGTCGGCATTGCCATCACCGTACGCAGCCAGGATCTGCCTGCGTATCTGAAGCGCATCTACACCGATCGCGATTTCGATTTCAGCATCAACGGCATGAGCAATCTGTTTGACCCGGTGGTCGGCGTCGCTCGCCTATACACGACCCAAAACTTCCGGCGTGGTGTGCCCTTTACCAACGGCTCCCACTACAGTAATCCGGAGATCGATCAACTGTTCGTGCAGGTGGCCGAAGAAACCGACGAGGCCAAACGTAAGCAGCTGTTCTCACAGATTCAGCGCATTCTCGAACGCGATCTGCCGGACATCAACCTCGTGGCGCCGCAGTTCCTGACGGTCTATTCACGCGCGGTGCACAACCATACGACTTCGCCCGACGGGGTCTCGGCAAGTTTCGCCGACGTCTGGCTGCAACGCTAAGCCTCTTTCGATTCACACTTTCACGGAACCCAACTCAGATGGAATACAGACAACTCGGCCGTAGCGGTATCAAGGTCTCGACGCTAACGCTCGGCACGATGATGTTCGGCGGCCCCACCGACGAAGCGACCTCGGCCCGCATCATCGATCAGGCCCAAGAGCATGGCGTCAATTCGATCGATACTGCGGACGCCTATGGCAAAGGCGAGTCCGAGCGCGTGGTCGGCCGCAGCATCGCCGCGCAACGCGAGCGCTGGGTGCTCGCGACCAAGTTCGCCAACCCGCTCGACAGCAGCGATATCAATGCACGCGGCGCATCGCGCAAACACATTGTGCGAGCGGTCGATGCGAGCCTGAAACGCCTGAACACCGATTACATCGATCTGCTCTACATTCATCGCGAAGACCACGAGACGCCGGTCGAAGAAACGGTACGCGCACTCAACGATTTGATTCAGGCTGGCAAACTGCGCTACTACGGGCTGTCGAACCATCGCGCGTGGAAGATTGCCGAGTTCAGCCATACCGCGCAGGCGCTCGGGCTCGATGCGCCAGTAGCGAGCCAGCCGCTCTACAACATTGCCAATCGTCAGGCCGAAGCAGAGCAATTGACTGCGGCGCACCGCTACGGACTCGGCGTGATTTCGTATAGCCCGCTCGCGCGCGGCGTGCTGACGGGTAAGTACGAGCCGGGTGCCACGCCCGCTTCCGACACGCGCGCGGGCCGCAGCGACCGCCGCCTGCAGCAGACCGAATGGCGTCCTGAATCGCTCGAACTGGCGCGGCGCGTGCGCGAGCATGCAGAGACGCGGGGGCTTTCCGCTGGGCAATTCGCGCTCGCCTGGGTACTGAATAGCCGCTACATCAGTTCGACGATCGGCGGCCCGCGTACGGAAGCGCAATGGCAGGACTATCTCCCCGCGTTGCGCTATCAGCTGACGCCTGAAGACGAAGCCTTTGTCGACTCGCTCGTCACGAGCGGCCATCCGTCGACACCGGGTTTCAACGATCCGGGTCATCCGTTCTTTGGGCGGATTGCACGGCACGGGGCACCGGCGGCGCCGATAGCCCCCGGTACACGTTAAGGCTGCGGGCGGCGTAAGTGGCATGACGGCGAGAACTTCATATCAACCGACGTGTTTTCGCGCCGCTGTCGCGAGCTAGGCTGCCTGCGCGTCGAAGCTTCTGCCTGGAATAGCGTCGAGCAGCGTGCGCGTATACGCATGCTGCGGCGCACGCCAGATATCCCGGTGGTGTCCGCTTTCGACAATCCGTCCGGCCTGCATCACGTGCACCCGATCGGCGATATAGCGCACCACCGAAAGGTCGTGCGAGATGAACAGATACGCCAGCCCCAGATCGCGCTTCAGATCGACCAGCAGATTCAGGATCTGCGCCTGAATCGACACGTCGAGCGCGGACACCGGCTCATCGCAGATCAGCAGATCCGGCTCGAGCACCAACGCCCGTGCAATGCCAATGCGTTGCCGTTGTCCACCTGAGAACTCGTGGGGAAAGCGGCTGAGCGCCGAACTCGGCAGACCAACCCGATCGAGCATGCCGGCGATACGCGAGCGGCGTTGCTGCGCGTTGCCCACGCCGTTCACCACCAGCACCGTATCGAGAATCTCCGCCACTGTGCGGCGTGGATTGAGCGACGCATACGGGTCCTGGAACACCATCTGCACGTGCCGCCGTAGCGGCCGCAGTGCGCGCTCGCCCAGCGGCACGAGATCGGTCCCGCGCAAACGGATTTCACCGCTTGCGGTCGGCAGGAGCCGCAGGATCGCTTTGGAGAGCGTCGATTTCCCGCAACCGGATTCGCCGACGAGACCGACCGTCTCTCCGCGCGCAATTTGCAGCGATACGCCATCGACGGCGCGAAGCGTCGTTTTGCCATGACGCTGTGGATAATCGATCCGCACGTCCCGTAGTTCGAGCAACGGCGCTTCGCTAGCTGCGCTAACACGTTGTGCGGGATCCGCATCCGCCACATATTGACCGGTGCGCACTGAACGCGGCGTCACGGTGAAACCCGGCTTCCCGTCTTCGTCGATACCGTGACGGATTTCCGGCAGTTTCCAGCCGCGATAGTGCAGATCGTCCGCGAGATTCAGCGATGCGCCGAGCAAACCACGTGTGTACGGATGCTGCGGTTGTGTGAAAAGTCGCGCAACCGGCGCCTCCTCGACCTTCTCGCCCGCGAGCATGACCGCGACGCGATCCGCGTGCGTGGCGACGATGCCGAGGTCGTGCGTGATCAGCAGTAAGGACATCG
The DNA here is from genome assembly GCF_046026855.1 of Paraburkholderia sediminicola. GTDB lineage: Bacteria > Pseudomonadota > Gammaproteobacteria > Burkholderiales > Burkholderiaceae > Paraburkholderia > Paraburkholderia sediminicola_A. The sequence continues at coordinate 29,133 of NZ_JAQQET010000040.1, forward strand.
ACAACTCGCGGCGCAAACCGTCGAGCAATTCGAGAATGCGCGCCTGAATCGTGACGTCGAGCGCTGTGGTCGGCTCATCCGCGATCAGCAGACGCGGCCGGCAGGCCACTGCCATTGCGATCATCACGCGCTGCCGCTGACCGCCGGAAAGCTCGTGCGGAAAATCGAACACACGCCGCTGCGGTTCGGGAATCTGCACCAGTTCGAGCAGTTCGACCGCACGCTTCCATGCTGCCGCTTTCGACAGATGCTCATGCTGCCGCAACGTCTCGACGATCTGCGCTCCGATCGATAGCACGGGATTGAGCGATGTCATCGGCTCCTGAAAGATCATCGAAATCTGTTGCCCGCGAATCGCCCGGATCTCGCGCGTCGACAAATCGAGTAGTTCGCGGCCGTCGAAGCGCAGGCTTCCCGTCACACGCCCAGGCGCAGGGACGAGGCGCATCAACGAAAGCGCCGTCGCGGATTTGCCGCAACCCGATTCACCGACCAGCGCCAGCGTCTCGCCTTGCGCGATATCGAAGCTCAGACCGCGCACGGCTTCATGCGCGCCGAAACTGACGCGCAGGTCGCGTACTTCAAGCAGATTTGCCACTGTCCTTCCTCGGATACATTATCGGCCGCGTCTTTGGCCAGGTGGTGGTCAGCGAAGTGTTGTCAAACCCGTTCGCGCAAGCGCGGATTAAGCGCGTCGTTCAGACCGTCACCGAGCAGGTTCAACGCGAGCACCGCGAGCACGATCGCCGCGCCGGGAACCGCAGTCAGATACCATGCGGTGCGCAGCGAATCGCGGCCGGCGCCGATCATGCCGCCCCAACTGACCACGTTGGGATCGCCCATGCCAAGAAACGACAGCGACGACTCGATCAGGATCGCGCTCGCCACCATCACCGAGGCCGTTACGATGACCGGCGGCAACGCGTTCGGCAAAATCTCGCCAAAGATAATGCGTGCATTACTGAAGCCCTGGCTGCGCGCGGCGAGCACGAAATCGGACTGGCGCAGCGTACGGAACTCGGCACGCACGATCCGCGCGACGGTTGGCCATGAAGCGATGCCAATCGCCAGCGCGATGATCGTCACGCTCGGCCGGCCGATCGCCACAATCACGATCACCAGCAGAAACGAGGGCACGGTTTGAAAGAGTTCGGTCACGCGTACGAGTAGATCGTCGATCACGCCCCCGAAGAACCCCCCTATTGCACCGACCAGCGTGCCGATTACGAGGCCGATGCCCGCCGACGCCGCGCCGATCAGCAGCGAAACGCGCGTGCCGTGCGCAATACCCGCAGCCACATCGCGTCCTAGCGAATCGGTGCCGAGCCAGTATTGCGGGTCGGCACCCGGCCATTCGAATGGCGCCGCCACCATATCGAGCGGATCGCCTGGAAACAGGTGCCCCGCGCTGAGCGCAAGCGCAATGAAGGCTGCCAGCAGCACGAGCCCAGCGAGCGCCGACGGATTGCGCAACAGCGCGCGCCAGACTCCGCGCCCCGCTCCGCTGTGGCCCGGCGGCGCGGCCGTGCTGCCGCGGCGCAGACCGAACAGCGTCCCGGACAACTGGCGCCGCCATGGCGATGCCGCCACCTCAGGCGTTGTCGAAATCAGATTGGAAGAGTCTGAAGCCATGTCATCCCTCTGAGAAGAAACCGATCGGCGTAAGCTTGAAAGCCATCACGCCACGCGCGGGTCGAGCCACGCTTGCAGCAGATCGACCAGAACATTGGCGACGATCACGAGCAGCGACGATAGCAACAGCACGCCGAGCAGCACACTGAAATCGCGCGCCATCACGGCGTCGAGCGCGAGACGTCCAAGGCCTGGCCAGCTGAATACCGTCTCGGTCACCGCGGCGCCACCTAGCAGCGTGCCGAAATGAATACCGATGATCGTCGTGAGTGGCATCAGCGCGTTGCGCAATACGTGCCGCACCGTCACACGCCAGGGATGCAGGCCCTTCGCCTGTGCGGTCCGCACGAAGTCCTGGCGCTGCACTTCCAGCATTGCGGCCCGTGTGAGCCGTGCATAGATCGCGACGAAGAATGTCGCCAGCGTCGCAGCAGGCAGGAGTACGTGTCTGGCCGCATCGGCGAAATACGCGAAGCCGTGCAGTGGTACGCCGAGCGTGATGTTGCCCCCACTCGGCAACCAGCCCAGATGCACCGAAAAAAGCACGATCGCGAGCAGGCCGATCCAGAAGCCTGGCGTCGAATAGAACAGCAAGGCCAGTACGGACAGCACCCGGTCCGGCCACTTGCCGGCCCAGTGGGCCATTACTGCGCCGAGCACCACGCCCACCACGATCGCGAACGACAACGCCACGCCCATCAACAGCAACGTATTGGGCAGACGCGACAGGATCAGTTGCATCACCGGCATGTCGTAGCGCGGCGAATAACCGAGACTGAAATGCGCCAGATGCGTCAGGTACGACCACAACTGGTGCAGCACCGGCTGATCGAGCCCGAACTTCGCGCGCAGTATCTGCATCGTCTCTGCCGTGGCGGAGCCGGATTCGCCGGCGAGCACGTCGGCGGCGTCGCCCGGCATCAGCTTCAGCAGGAAGAAATTGAGGATCACGATGCCGATCATCGTCGGCAGCGCCTGCCACGCGGTACGCCGCGCAATCGCACCGAAACGCAAACCTCGACTCATCGTGTCTCTCCTGTCATGCGCTCAGATAGACATCCGCGAGGTTGCCTTCGAGGCCTTGCGCGGAAACCGTATGGTTGTGAACGCGACGGTTCGCGAGCGTGACCATGCGTGGCGCGACCAGATTGAGAATTGGCAGATCGCGATAGACGATCTGCTGGAACTGCTGGTACAGCGCAACGCGTTTGCTTTCGTCGGTTTCGATCGATGCGCTTTCGAGCAACCTGTCGACCTCAGGATTGCTGTAGTGCGGTGCATTCGAAAACGGCACACCGGGGCGGATATTCTTCGACCAGTAGAGGCGCTGAACCCCCACGCTCGGATCGAACAGTGTGTTGACGCCAATGCTGGTGAAATCGAACTGACGATCCGCGTACACGCGCTTCAGGAACGCCGGCAAATCCTGCGAGCGCACCGTGACGTCGATACCCACCTTCGCCAGCGCCGATTTCACATAGTCCGCCTGGCGACGGTACATATCGCCATAAGGCAGAAAATCGTGCGTCAGGCCAAAGCGTACGCCACCGTCTTTGCGCGGATAACCCGCCGCATCGAGCAGTTTTTCGGCGTTGCCGATATCGAATGCATAGGGCGCGAGCCTGGCGTCGTGATACGGAGACCCCGGCGTGATCGGCGTGGGTGACAGATCGGCATAGCCATATGCCACCGTACGCTGTACAACCTGCGGATTGATGGCGTGAGCAATCGCCTGGCGCACCCGGAGGTCTTTGAGAATCGGGTGTTCGAGATTGAAGTCGATCTCCGCGAGCGGTTCCAGAAAGCGATAGCCGCGTGTTTCAACGGCCAGTTGCGGCAATTGCGTGAGACGCGGCAGATCGGTGAGCGGCACCGGGTTCTCACCGCCCAGATCGAGCGCACCCGTTTCGAATGCGGCGGAACGCGCGGCAGCGTCGGGGATGACCTTGAACACGAGACCGTCGATATAAGGTTTGCCAGCGTCCCAGTAGTCCGGATTGCGTTCGTAGACGATATTGGCGCCGCGCGTCCACGATTTGAAGCGGAACGGCCCCGTGCCGATCGGCGCATTGTTGTGCGGATTGGACAGCGGATCGCCTGATGCATACAGGTGCTTGGGAACGATCGGCGATTCACCTGCGGACAACGCCTTCAGCAGATAGGGTGCCGGCTTCGACAATTCAATCACCGCGGTGCGCGCGTCCGGCGTGGCGACTCGTGTCACGTTGGCGAAGGTGCTGCGGCCGCGCGGATGGACCGCTTTCAGTAAGTCGATCGAGAAAGCGACGTCGGCAGAACTGAACGGCTGCCCGTCGTGCCATTTAACATTCTGCCGTAGTGTGAAGGTGTACTTCAGGCCATCCGGACTGACCGTCCATGCGGTAGCCAATTGTGGTTTCGGACGCAGGTCGAAGTCGTAGGCGAGCAGGCCTTCAAGTACCTTGGAGCTCGCGACGAGTGCCGGGCCCGTGGTCTGAAAGATCGATACGAGTACCGGCGGCTCCGGATTGATCAACATGTTCAGCGTGCCGCCGCGCTTCGGTACGGCAGCCTCACCTTGTGCGAACGCCAGTACCGGCATGCCGGCCGCCGCGAGTGCTGCGCCCGATGAAATCAGAAAATCGCGTCGATTCAGCCCTGCCATGTGATCCAGATCCTTTTTGCCGATGGGCCGGCTTGTAATAGCCGACTGGAATGTCGTAATGATGAGGTCGGCAATACTGCTGCCGCAGCGCTTACGATAAAGCCGCTGCGGCAGCAAAAGAACCAATGGTTAGGTATATGCAAAGCACGGCGCGGACAAAAGGCGACGCACCCGTTGCAAGCGTCGCGTCATGCAAGGAACACGTCAGCCAGATTCCCGTCGAGACCGTCCGCCGTAACGGTGTGGTTGTGCACGCGCCTGTTGTAGAGAGTGACCTGCCTGAGCGTGACCAGATCGATGATCGGCAGATCGCGCCCCACCACCTGCTGGAATTTCCGGAAGTAGTCGACCCGTGCGCGCGGATCGTTCTCCACCGCAGCCGCTTCGAGCAGACGGTCGACCTCGGGGTTGTCGTAATGCGACGCATTGGAGAACGGCACGCCTTTCCTGAAGTTGCGCGACCAGTAAAGCCGTTGCACGCCCACGGTCGGATCGAAGGTATTGCCGAGAAAGTTTGCGTCCAGATCGAAATCGCGATCGGTGTAAATCCGCTTCACATACGTGCCGAAATCCTGTGAGCGCACGGTCGATTCGATCCCCACACGACGCAACGTTTGCCGCAGATATTCGGCAAGGCGCGCGAAAGTCGGATCGTAGGGGTTGTAGTCGATCGTCAGCGGAAAACGAAAACCGCCGGACTGACGCGGCAAACCCGCCTCATCGAGCAATTGCCCGGCTTTGGCGAGATCGTACGGCAAGGTCGGCACGCTCGGATCGTAGAACTGGGTCAGCAGCGGACTGATCGGCGATGGCGCAACGATCCCATATCCGTACCAGACTGACTTCAGGATTGCTTGCCGATCGATGCTGTGCGCAATCGCCTCGCGGACCTTCTGCTTCGACAGATAGCGATTGTCGAGATTGAACTGCAATTGCGTTTGCGCCGCGTCGTAGCTGTATCCGCGTGTTTCCAGCGCGAGATGAGGCAAGGCCTGCAAACGCTGGATGTCGAGCAAAGGTACCGGATTCTCACCGGCCAGATCCAGTTCACCCGTCTCGAGCGCAACGGCACGTGCCGCCGGATCGCCGATGAAGCGCACGACCAGTTCGTCGATATACGGCTTCGGTGCGTCCCAGTAATCAGGGTTGCGCACGAATACCGCATGACTGCCCCGCTCCCAATGCTTGAACCGATAGGGTCCCGTGCCCACTGGGTCGATGTTATGGGGATTGTCGAGTGGATTGCCACTGTCGTAGAGATGCGCGGGCACGATCGGCGACTCCGACGCAGCAAGCGCATAGATCAGATACGGTGCAGGCTTCGATAACTTCAGTAACGCCGTGTGCGGGCCGGGTGTCAGCACTTCCACGACGTTGGCAAAGGTCGAGCGGCCGCGCGAATGGTACTGCTTCAGCAGTCCGATTGACACCGCAACGTCTTTCGACGTAAACAGCTGACCGTCGTGCCAGTGCACGCCCTCTCGCAACCTGAATGTGTACTGCAAACCGTCAGGGCTGATCGACCAGGCGGTCGCGAGTTGCGCGCGCGGCTGCACGTTGAAGTCGTAAGCCAGCAAACCTTCGGTGACCTTGGAGCTGATCTTCTGTTCCGCGCCCGCCGTGGTAGCGAAATTGATCAGTACGTTCGGCTCCGGATTCACGAGTAGCGTCAAGCGGCCGCCATGTCGAGGCGACACGGAGCTGCCCTGCGACGCAGCGTGCGCCAGCGGTGCGAAAGGACCGAGTGCGATGCCGGCCGCGCTGCCTGCGAGTCCCAGCAAAGCGTGGCGACGCCCGGAATGAAATCCCCTGCGATGGTTCATGCGTACTCCCTTCGGATGCGAGCGTCATACCGACCGGCAAAGCCTCGCAATGTCTATCGGATGCGCCGCACGATATCAATCGTCGCGCGACAAAAGAACGAATGAATTGAGGATTGCATATCTAATCCCGATGGTTGTCGTTATTGCTTAAAGATCGCCGTTCAAGCGCATTTTCGATGGAAACAATCGATATCCATATCGACTTTTCTTGTTTGTTCAATAAGTTCGTTTTGCTTATCGTGACTGCTCGCTTCACCGCGAACCTCGACGCAGCACTTCTCTTGCGCTCCCTCAATATTGATTCCAGAAACCATGAAAAAACTGCTTTTCGCATTTGGCGTTTCGTCTTTAGTGGCTGGCACAGCAAGTGCCCAAAGCAGCGTCACGCTGTATGGGATCGTCACGGGCAACCTCACGTATACGAACAACACACAAACCGCTGCAACCTCCGCTTCCGGCAAACCTAAGGGCGGAAGCCAGGTGTCGCAGTTCGACAGCGGCTCATCAGGCCTGTCGTCGAGCCGCTGGGGGCTGAAAGGTGTGGAAGACCTGGGTGGCGGATTGAAGGCTGTGTTCCAGATTGAGAGCGGGCTCAGTGTGAATAACGGCACACTGGGACAAGGGGGCACCGAGTTCGGCCGCCAGGCGTGGGTGGGTGTCAGCGCCGACCGCTACGGCACGTTCACGTTGGGACGTCAGGGCGATACGTCGGTGGATTTCGTATCGCCACTGCTCTACGTCTGGTTTGGGGGCAATCTTTCGATCCATCCGGCCGACTATGACAATCTGAACTTCACGCACCGCATCAACAATTCGATCAAGTACCAGTCGGATTCTTTCAACGGGTTCCGTTTCGGCGCGCTGTACAGCGTCGGCGGTGTGGCGGGCAATGTCACGCAGAATCAGCTATGGTCCACAGGCGCCAGCTACACCGGCGGCGCATTCGCAATCGCCGCGTCGATCGTCAATGCACGCAATCCGAATACGTCGCTCTACGGCACCAACGCCAATGCGAGCGCCACGGGCAATAATCTGGGCTCCGCCGGGTCGGCCACCACCCCCGAGTCCAATCCGGCGATTGCCGGCTTCGCATCGGCACGCACGCAGCAGACCGTTTCGGTTGCGACAACCTATACGAGCGGCGGTGCGATCTTCGGCGCGGCCTACTCGAATACGCAGTTCCGCGGACTAGGCTCGAACGCGTCGCTCAATCCGCTCAACTACAGCGGCTCGACGACGCTCAGTACCGTTAGTGCGAGCTTGCGTTATCAGGCCACACCGTTCCTGCGCCTCGGTACATCGTTCGACTATACGGAAGGAGGAAGCGTCGGCGGTAAGGGCAGCGCGAAATACGAGCAGTTGAATCTCACGACTGCGTACTCACTATCGAAAGGCACCGATCTGTACTTGACCGGCGCCTATCAGCACGCCAGTGGTACGGACTCGCTCGGCCGATCCGCGGTCGCTGCGATCGGCTACCTCACACCGTCCGCCACCGACAAACAGGTGGCTGTCTCGGCAGGTATCAAGCATCAGTTCTGATGGAGGCGGCGCCCGATGAGAATCGGGTGCCCGTTGTTTCTGAACCGCGCAAGACGATACGCGTCAGAATCAGCAGACACCCGCCAGGCGATCACTTCGTCAAGGCACTTTGGGGGAAACCGTGGTGCATTTCAGGATACTCAGAAAACGCGCCCTTCGGTGAGATGCGTGGTCACACCGTTCAACTCGTAGTCGCCGATCACGCGTGCTTTGTGCAGCAATGGATTGTGGCTGAAAATCGTGCGCAGATTACGCCAGTGACGGTCGAAATTGTGAGCTCGCCCAGTGGCCGATGCGCCGCCGATTTCAAACAGGCGCTCGCCCGCATGGAGCGCCAGCTTGCTGACCACCAGTTGAGTTTTGGCGGTAGCCAGCGATCCTTCCAGCACGAGGTCTTCCGCATTGGCCGCGCCGCTGCGGATTGCATTGGCCGAACGGTCCAGGGTGCGTGCGTTCTGATTCACCAGCGCGTCGATCGACAGGCTGTGCGCCGCGAGATCGCCGACCACCTGCTGCACGAAACCGTCCTCGCGTGCCGAGGGGGCCGGGCTATGGAGCACCGGGCGCCCGTATTGCGTCACGTAGCGTCGCGCATCCGCAAGAATGTTACGCACGATACCTGCCGCAACCGTCACCAGATGCAACTGCCGCAATGCGCTGCCGTGCCGGCCTGCGAGACTCGTATAGCCACGCGTGGCAATTTCATGCGAGAGGACCTGTACGTTGTCGAGTACCAGGCTGCCACTCGCCGTCATGCGTTGCCCCATCCCATCCCAGTCGTCGAGTACCTGCAGACCTTCGCGGGACACCGGAATCACGATCGACACCTTCTCGTCGTTTTCATCCTGCACGTTGATACGCGCATAGTCGGAGAACGCCGTGCCGGTCGAATAGTATTTCTTGCCCGTTACGCGAAAGTGCTCACCGTCGCGCACCAGTTTAGTGACGATTTCACCGGGCCTGGACGTGCCGAGTTCCGTCGACGCCCCACCGAAGATTGCCCCTGCCCGTACCCGTTCGATCTGCGTATCGTTGAAAGCGGAACGCGGTGACAACAGCAATTGCTCGGTCAGATCGAAATGAATCCGCAATGCATGCGCGACATTCGATTCATGCGCGGCCAGAGTGGCTATCACATGAAAAAGATCTTCTAGCGAACCACCGAGGCCACCCCATTCGACCGGAAAACGGAGCACGCCCAGCCCCGATTCGCGAAACAACGCGAAGCGGTCGAACGGCAACTCGCGCCGCACTTCACGTTGCGCGGCATCTTCGCCGATCGCTTTAGCGAGTGCCGGCAACCCGGTCAGTGCCGCGTGAAGCCGCGCATGCGCTGCGCCTTCCTGAGAGACCTGCATGCCTTCATTCCTTGTTTGTAAGAGCGCACGGATCAGGCTTGATCCAGCTATGTGCCGTGGGAGCACGAACAGCGTCCGCATGGGACGTGCCGATGCGACAGGCCAGTATAGGGATGCGGCACGCAGCGTAAAACCAGCGATTCAAGCTATGGATATGCGCGTTTCTGAAATGCCATTTGCCGATAAGGATCGATGAATCCGTTATTGGAGCGTCGCACGGCATATTTCTATACTCGATTCCGGTCAGCACTCACCAACGACGAGTGCCAAATTTCAACTGCGGAAGTCGAACCATGAGCCTACGTCCCTTGCATGACCGCTTGATCGTCAAGCGTCTCGACCAGGAAACCAAAACTGCTTCAGGCATTGTCATTCCTGAGAGCGCCGCGGAAAAACCCGACCAGGGCGAAGTCATTGCCATTGGACCGGGCAAGCGCGATAACGACGGCAAACGTATCGAGCCCGACCTGAAAGTCGGCGAGCGTGTTCTGTTCGGCAAGTACGCCGGTCAGTCGGTCAAAGTCGACGGCAACGAATTGCTCGTACTGCGCGAAGAAGATGTCGTCGCAGTCGTCACTCAATAACGAACGGAGCGTTACAACATGGCAGCAAAAGAAATCATTTTTAGCGACGTCGCCCGCTCGAAACTGGTCGAAGGCGTCAACATCCTGGCCAACGCGGTCAAGGTCACACTCGGTCCGAAGGGACGTAACGTGGTTCTGGAGCGCAGCTTCGGCTCGCCGGTGGTGACGAAAGACGGCGTCTCGGTCGCCAAGGAAATCGAATTGTCGGACCGCGTGCAGAACATCGGCGCGCAACTGGTGAAGGAAGTCGCGTCGCGCACCAGCGACGCCGCCGGTGACGGCACCACCACCGCGACGGTGCTCGCGCAAGCCATCGTGCGTGAAGGTCAGAAATACGTCGCGGCGGGTCTCAATCCACTGGACCTGAAGCGCGGCATCGATAAAGCCGTGGTGGCCGCCATCGACGAGTTGAAGAAGATCAGCAAGCCGACCACGACCAGCAAGGAAATCGCCCAGGTCGCCACGATTTCGGCCAACGGCGAGGAGTCTATCGGTCAGCGCATTGCCGAAGCGATCGACCGGGTCGGCAAGGAAGGCGTCATCACCGTTGAAGACGGCAAGTCGCTCGACGATGAACTCGACGTGGTGGAAGGCCTGCAGTTCGACCGTGGCTATCTTTCGCCGTATTTCATCAACGATCAGGACAAGCAGGTTGCCGTGCTCGACAACCCGTTCGTGCTGCTGCACGACAAGAAGGTGTCGAACATCCGTGATCTGCTGCCGATTCTGGAGCAGGTCGCGAAAGCCGGCCGGCCGCTTCTGATCATCGCGGAAGACGTGGAAGGCGAAGCGCTGGCTACGCTCGTAGTCAACAACATTCGTGGCATTCTGAAGACCGTCGCGGTCAAGGCGCCGGGTTTCGGCGACCGCCGCAAAGCGCTGCTCGAAGACATCGCGATTCTGACCGGCGGCCAGGTGATCGCTGAAGAGACCGGACTGTCGCTCGAGAAGGCGACGCTCGCGGAACTCGGTCAGGCCAAGCGCATCGAGGTGGGCAAGGAGAACACCACGGTCATCGACGGCGCGGGCGACAGCAAGACCATCGAAGCGCGTGTGAAACAGATCCGCACCCAGATCGAGGAAGCGAGCTCCGACTACGACCGCGAAAAACTGCAGGAACGAGTGGCGAAGCTGGCGGGTGGTGTCGCTGTCATCAAGGTCGGCGGAGCAACCGAGATCGAGGTCAAGGAAAAGAAAGACCGCGTCGACGACGCGCTGCATGCCACGCGCGCCGCAGTCGAAGAAGGGATCGTGCCGGGCGGTGGCGTCGCGTTGATTCGCGTGAAGCAGGCCATCAGCGGACTCAAAGGTTTGAACGCCGACCAGGACGCGGGCATCAAGATCGTGCTGCGCGCGCTTGAAGAGCCGCTGCGTCAGATCGTGACGAATGCCGGTGAAGAGGCTAGCGTGGTGGTCGCGAAAGTGGCTGAAGGCACGGGCAACTTCGGTTACAACGCGCAGACCGGCGAATATGGCGATCTCGTCGAATCGGGCGTACTCGATCCGACCAAGGTCACGCGTACAGCGCTGCAAAACGCGGCGTCGATTGCGGGTCTGCTGCTGACCACCGACGCCACGGTGCATGAAGCACCGAAGGATGCGCCGGCGGCAGGTCAGCCTGGCGGTCCGGGCGCAGGTGGACCGGGACTGGATTTCTGAGCGTCGGCACCATAGCAGGTCATGCCCGCCGGCGTGCTTTTTCAGCATGCCGGCGGGCGCTAACGGGACACATACGGGCCACACAGAACTGCACGTACCCATCCCACCGCGCTCATGTGTCTCAATGCGAGCGAATCAGCAACTCGTAGCTCGCATCCTGGCTCGCGGTTGACTGTCTTTCACGTCCCCAGCCGATCGCGAGCCGGTAGTTTCCCAAGACAGGTTCATCTGATCCGGCGAGCGACGCAGGTTCGACTTGCGGTGCAACGAAGAGCGCGTCTTCGGGGCAATACAGTTCGCACATGAAGCAAGTCTGACAGTCGCCTTGACGCGCGATGCGCGGTGGGCCGTCGCGCACCACGTCGAACACGTTGGTCGGGCAGGCCCGCACGCAGATGTTGCAGCCCGTGCAGCGCGCAGCGTCGACGATCTCGATCATGCCGTCACTCCTTCCGTATCCGCGGCAACCCGAGGCACCGCCAAGCTCTCGATCCATACTTCGTCCAGGCCTCCGCTCAACAGGCGGTGTCCCTGCGATGGATCAAGTGCGGCATGCTCGAGCCGCCGATGCATACCGCGCGTCTCGGTACGTTGCTGCGCGCTGCGATACATCCAACGCGAGGTGGCGAGCATGGCCGCTGCTTCACGCGCGCGCACGGCGTCCAACGCGCTCTGCGCCGGAGCCGCACGGCGCACACGCTGCCACAGTGCGTCGAGCCGGGAAAGCGAGTCATCGAGTAACGCACCCTGGCGAGTCCAGTTACGCTGCGTAGGGAACACCTCCTGCTGCACGCCACGAATTACTTCGCCGCTGTCGTAAGGCGCCGTGCCGCCGCCGTCGCGAAGCCCTGCTCCTCCCGTACGCACCACTCTGCCCTGGCGCGCCGCGGGGCCTCGTGAACGCGCGTAATCCGAGGCGCCCGCACCGGCCCAGAATCCCGACGACATCGCCCACGCCGCGTTATGGCTACCGCCTCCGGTAAAGCCGCCGCAGATCAGTTCACGCGTCGCCGCATCGCCCGCTGCATACAATCCCTCGACCGAGGTGGCGCAGGTCGGGGCGACCAGATGCAGGCCGCCGGTTCCCCGCACGGTTCCTTCGAGACGCAGGGTGACCGGGAAATGTTGCGTGAATGGATCGATCCCGAGCCGGTCGAACGGCAAGAAGAAGTTCGGCTGCGCAGTGCGCATCCATGCGCGAATCTGCTCGTCGGCACGATCGAGGCACGCAAACACGGGCTGGGTCTGCAAGGTTTGCGCGATCACCCCGCGGCCATGCGCCGAGCCTGCGCCGGGAATCACCGATCCGTCACGGTAATAGAACGTCGCCCATTTATAGAACAGCGATTTCGTCACCGATGAAAACGCTGGACCCAGGCCATAGGCGTTCGAGAACTCCATACCTGAAAGCGCAGCCCCCGCTTCGGCGGCCATCAACTGGCCGTCACCGGTCAGGACGTTGCAGCCGAGCGCGTTGCTGAGAAACGCACAGCCGCCGGTCGCGATGACCACCGCGCCCGAGCGCACGATCCATGTGTCATCCGCCTGACGATCGACGCCCGCGGCCCCGGCCACCGCGCCCTGCTCATCCACTAGCAATTCGAGCGCCGGACTGTGGTCGAGGATGCGCACATGGGCTTCCTTGACGCGTTTGCGCATCAACCTCATATAGTCGGGGCCTTGCAACGATGTGCGCCGCTCTTCGCCGGATTCATCAACCGGAAATGGGTAGCCCCACTCGGCCAGTTGCTGCGCATTGATCCACGTCTGTTCGAGCACGCGATCCATCCACGTCTGATCGGCAAGCTCGCCGCCCAACTTGAAACGGCTCGCTTTCGCGAGACGCCGCGCTTCCGCATCGCGCGGCACGTGCCACACCGCAGTGCCGGCAGGCGCAGTCGCGCCGGAAGTCCCGCAGAAGCCTTTGTCTGCCAATATCACGCGGGCGCCGTTGGCAGCGGCGCTAATCGCCGCCCACGCCCCGGCCGGACCGCCGCCGATCACCAGCACGTCGGCGTCGTGCCGCACCCCGCCGTCCGCCGCCGTCACGGGAGGCCGCCCGTTTTTCTCTGAGTTATCCGCCATGAGCGGTTCCCCTTAAAATCGACACCCGATCTGCAATCCGGCGTAAATCGCCCATGCGATGCGACACGAGGAGAATCGCCGCACCCTCGCCGCGCAATTGATCGAGTAACGCGAACAGGCGCTCGGCTTCCGGAGCGGACAAGCTCGCCCCCATCAGTGCGACAACCTCGCCTGGATGAATCGACAGATCGAGTTTCGCCAGCGCCGTAGTTGGCCCGAAAGACTTCGATACGGAGGCGGCAGTCAGAATCGGCAATGGCATCGGAGAAGTCCCGGAAGCCTTGTTTCAGGAGTATGGCCGGCCATGTTAGCGTCGCGGTTCGGAGCGGCCAACGAAGCGTTGTTCATATCGTTAGGTGTCGCATGAATAGCGGCGCTTCATTCCCAATCGCTATCGGAACGCAATCAATGCCGTGGGAGTTGAATCCGCTATATCGTCAATTCCACTGCTTCAACGACGCTCGCGTCTGCATAAATGCGCGAATCAGATAACGGTATGAAAAATCCTTGGTTCTTTCCGGCGCCACACATGCCGAGAATAGGCGATCCCGTATTCAGCCTATCCTTCCATGTTCAGCCGACCGACCCGCCCCACCCTCCAGCGCGCCGCATTCCGCACATTGCGCGCCGTGATGCTTCTTGCAGCAATGGGCACCAGTGCCGCCCACGCCGACACGACGCTCGACCGGATTCATCAGCGGCACAAGATTGTCATTGGTGTGATCCTGTCAGGGCCGCCGTTCGGTTCGCTGGACCCGGCCACCCAGAAACCGCTCGGCTTTAATATCGATCTCGCGAACGACGTCGCGAAGCGCCTCGGTGTCGATGTAGAGCTGACGCCGGTCCAGCCGTCGAACCGTGTGCAGTTCCTGCAACAAGGCAAGGTCGACGCCCTGATCGCCAACATGGAAGTCACGAAGGAACGCGCGGAGATCTTCTCCTACCCGCCCACGCCCTTCGAGGAAATCGGCGGCGCTCTCATCACCCGCAAGGACAGTGGCATCAAGACGTGGAACGATGTGCGCGGCAAGCCCGTCTGCGTCTCGCAAGGCAGCAACTATACGAAGCCGCTCGCCGAAGAATACGGCGCACAGGTGAAAGCATTTCGCGGCCAGCCGGAGTCGTTGCTCGCGCTGCGTGGCAATAACTGCGTCGCCGCGGTCCACGTCGCGCCTACCCTGCGCCTGCTGGTCGCACGCAATCCGGACTGGAAGGACTACACCATCCCGGTATCGAACGAGCTGATTCCGTCGCCATCCGTGATCTGGGTTCGCAAGGGCGAAACGGACACGCAAAGCGCACTCGAAAAAATCGTGCAGGACTGGCATCGCAGCGGCTGGCTGATCGACACGGAGCGCAAGAACGGTATGCAGCCCTCGCAAGCCGTGCTCGATCTGCACGCGAAGTACAAGGCGCAAGGTGCATGAGCGCGTCGACTGAAGCGCTCATGCACGCCGCTGCGGCAGTGGTGGCTGCGATCGGCAAGATCGGGTTGAACTACAGTTTCGTACTCGCCCCCGACGAACTGGCGTCGTTCCTGCACGGCATGCTGGTCACGCTCGAACTGTCGCTTGTCACGATACTTGGCAGCCTTGTCGCCGGCATTGCGCTAGCGGCGCTGCTCACTTCGCCGCGTCCGGCGCTCGCGCGCCCCGCTCGCGTGTTCGTCGAAATCACACGCAATACACCGACGCTCGTGCAGCTTTTCTGTGCCTTTCTGGTAATCAATATGCTGATCAGCGAGGCACTGCGTAATCTGGGCGGCAATCCGCTGACGCCGTTTATCTGGAGCGCGATCGTGATTTCGCTGCATAAGGGAGCGTTTCATGCCGAAGCACTGCGCGCCGGCATTGAAGCGGTGCCGCGCGCCACGCTCGAAGCGGCGCAGTCGCTCGGTTTCAGCCGACGCCAGCGGCTTTTGGGCGTGCAGTTGCCGCTCGCGCTGCGCTTTGCCCTGCCCGCGCTCGTCAACAACATGGTCGATCTGGTGAAGATGACGACTGTCGCCTCGGCAATCGCCGTCGGCGACGTCACGTACGCGTCGATCATGATCTGGACGCAGCGCGACAACGTGCTCGAATTAATGATCCTGATCCTGCTGTTCTTCGGCCTGCTGACCTTTGCGGTCAATCGCGCGGGGCGCTGGCTTGAAGTCCGTCTGAGGATGCCCGGTTATGGCCACTGAATCCATCACCGTGCCCGTGCGGGACGGGCGGTACCGTTCCATCTTCGCGCTTGCCAGCGTGGTTGGCCTCGCCGCCCTGCTGGCTCTCGCCGAACACGAAATCGCTCACGGTCCACGCTATCCAGCGCTCGCCGCACTCATCACGTGGGCGCCGGCGCTCGGCAAGTCTCTGTGGGTCAACATCGAAATCAGCCTGCTAGCCATCGCGCTCGGCACACTCGCCGGTCTCGCGCTCGGCCCCTTGCTGCTGTCGCCGGTCCGGGGTGTTCGTCTGATTACCCGCAGCTATGTGCAGATGTTTCGAAATGCACCATTGCTCGTATTGATCTACTTTTCGACCTACGTGTTCCCATTCGAAATCGCGCTCGGCCAACACATCGTGCCGTTTCCCGACTGGTTCAAGGTCACGCTCGGCCTCGCGCTGCCTGCCAGCGCCAACTTCGCCGAGATCTTCCGCGGCGCGATCCAGTCGATCCCTCATGCGCAGTGGGACGCCGCGCGTTCACTTGCCTTCAGCCGAACCCAGGTGTTCCGTTGGATCATCCTGCCGCAATGCGTGAAGCGGATGCTGCCGCCATGGATGAATCTTTACGCCAGCATCACGATGGCGACCGCGCTCGCGTCGCTGGTGGGCGTACACGATCTGCTGGACACCGCGCAGGTTGCGAGCAATACCGTGGCGCGTGCGGATTTCACGGTCGTCGTCTATTTCACCGTGCTCGGGTTGTTCTTCGCTTACTGCTACCCGATCGCGCGCTTCACCCGTCTTCTTGAGAAACGCTATGCTTTCAGCTGATGTCTCGCTCGCCCCTGCCGCCGCTACGGCAGCCACTACGGCAGCCGTGCGCCCACTGGTCCGGTTGCGCGACGTGCATCTTTCATTCGGCTCGACGCCGGTACTCAAGGGTATCGACCTCGACGTGTTCCGCGGACAGGCCGTGTCGATCATCGGGCCGTCCGGGTCCGGCAAGTCGACGATCCTGCGCTGCATGACTGGACTGTTGCGTCCACAGCAAGGTGAAATCGAAGTCGACGGCACCCGCGTCGACCGGCTTGCCTCGGAACGCGATGAGATCGAATTGCGCAAGCGCGTCGGTTTCGTATTCCAGCAATACAACCTGTTTCCGCATCTGAGCGTACTGGACAATCTGGTTGTCGCGCCAGTGCGTATTCTAGGGCGCGACAAGGCCAGTGCCACCCGCACCGCTTACGATCTGTTGAAGAAAGTGCGCCTTGCAGACAAGGCCCATGCGTACCCGGGGGAACTGTCGGGCGGTCAACAACAGCGCGTGGCGATCGCACGCGCCCTCGCGATGCAACCGGATCTCATCCTCTTCGACGAGGTGACCTCGGCTCTCGACCCGGAGACCGTAGGCGAAGTGCTAACCGTGATCCGCGATCTGGTGAAAGACGGCATGACCTGCGTGCTCGTCACGCACGAGATGCGCTTTGCCGAAGAAGTCAGCGACACGGTGTATTTCACCGAGGCCGGCGTGATTGTCGAACACGGCCTAGCTAACGCGCTGTTCCGCGCGCCGGTCAGTCCGCGTACACGTGAGTTTCTGGCGCATACCCAATCTGCGCCGGAGGCCGCACGCGCGGCCCCGCCTCGCACGCCGCTAAAACTGGATCTGCACCACTTCGCGATCTAGGCCGGCGAATGCGGCGCAGTTGGCGATATAAGTTCGAATGACGCGGCGCCTGCCCTGCAGACGCCGCGTTTTACTTTCCGTGCTTTACTTTCCGTGCGTCACTGCCCCGCATACCGGCTCACGGGCCGCTGCAAACCGAGATGATCGCGCAACGTGGTCCCGCTATATTCGGTGCGGAATAACCCACGCCGCTGCAATTCCGGCACGACGAGTTCGACAAAGTCGTCGAGGCCGCCGGGGAAATATGGCGGCATGATATTGAAGCCGTCGGCCGCTTCGCCCGTGAACCACTCCTCGAGCGCGTCCGCCACCTGCGTAGGTGTGCCCCATACAATGCGGTGCCCACGCGCGCCGGCCACCAGGTAATACAGTTCGCGCAAGGTCAGATTCTCGCGGCGTGCGAGATCGGTCAGCAGTTTGGCGCGACTTTTCAGCTGATCGGATTCAGGTAGCTCCGGCAACGGACCATCGAGCGGATACTTCGACACGTCATGCCCGAGCCGGTCGGATAACAGTGACAATGCGCCGGACGTATCGGTCCACTCCTGCAATTGCGCGTACTTGTCTTTCGCTTCCTGTTCCGTTCTACCGATCACAGGAAACACGCCCGGCATCACATGCAGTTGCTCGCCTTCACGGCCAAATTTCGGCAGGCGGCCTTTCAGATCGCGATAGAAGACCTGCGCTTCTTCTATCGTCTGCTGCGCAGTGAACACTACCTCCGCCGTGCGCGCGGCCAGGTCCTGCCCCGGCCCGGACGAACCTGCCTGAATCACCACCGGATGCCCTTGTGGCGGGCGCGACGCATTCAATGGGCCTTTGACGGAGAAAAACTGACCCTTGTG
Source organism: Paraburkholderia sediminicola (assembly GCF_046026855.1). Taxonomy (GTDB): domain Bacteria; phylum Pseudomonadota; class Gammaproteobacteria; order Burkholderiales; family Burkholderiaceae; genus Paraburkholderia; species Paraburkholderia sediminicola_A. The sequence goes on from NZ_JAQQET010000040.1 coordinate 47,142, forward strand.
GTCCAGCGTATGAACCTTGGCGGGATCGAAGTAGAGGCCGCGCGCTTTGTCCTTGAGCACCGCGTCGTCATCCCAGCTATCCCACAGCCCCTTGACGACATCGACGAATTCGCCCGCCATTTCATAGCGCAGCGCGTGATCCGGGTGATTGCCGCGCGTAAAGTTCGCGGCCGTACGATCGTACGAAGTCGTCACGACGTTCCAGGCCGCACGCCCGCTGCTCAGATGATCCAGCGAAGCAAACGCGCGCGCGACGTGATATGGCTCGCTATACGTGGTCGACGCTGTAGCAGCGAGGCCGATGTGGCGCGTGCCCATGGCGAGCGCCGACAGCAGGCACAGCGGTTCGAGCCGCATTGCCATCGACGGATGCGCATCGGGGCCGCTCGTGAGGCCATCGGCGAGAAAAACCATGTCGAACTTCGCGCGCTCGGCGGTCTGCGTGATGCGTTGCATCAGCGCCAGATTTTCGCTGCCTGCTTGCGCATCAGGATGCCGCCAACCGGCGACGTGGTGTCCCGCGCCCTGAATGAAGAGCCCGAGACGCATCTGCCTGCGGGTGCTGCCGTTATTCGTGCTCATACGTGGATCTGTGCGAAAACATTGAAAAGTGAAGCGAGGTCGGCCGTGCTCTGCATCGTGTCGATATGCGCAGGAATGAAAGCGAGGCGTTCGTCGTAGCCGGTGGCGTCCGCGAACTTCGCGTGCAGATCTTCTGCGCTGTAGAGGCGATCGGTCTTATGGCTCAGCACCGTGCCGTTACGCAATACGATCTCCACGGTCGAGAAACGGGTAGCGGGATCGGTCGACGCGCGCGCCGCGGTTTCATCGTGGCGGCTCGCCACGCGCCGCGCGAGCGCGATCAGGTCGTCGCGCACGGGTACATCGGCAAAGGTGGAGAGGCCGGGCGAACCATCCGTCAGCGCGGCCGCAACCGTGTAGGCGGCGCTGAAACGTGCTTCGAGGCCGGTGGAAGGTAACGCTATGGACAGCGGCGTGTCGCCGCCGGGCGGAAACGTCACCGTCACTTCGCCAATGTCATCCGGCGTGAGGCGGTACGTGTCACGCAATGTCAATGCGGCATGCACGGCGTAGTGTGTCGCGGTACAGCACGCCCACGGTTTGAAGTACAGGCCCGGCACCGCGATTTGCCAGGGCGCGCCCCAAGCTTCGAGCACGCGTTCGGGTTGTGCGACGCCGCCGCTGAACACGGCGAAAAACCCGACCGGCCCGTCCAACGCTTCCGGTGAGCCCTGCAATCCTGCCGCCGCGAGCTCAGCGGCGAACAGTCCGGCGCGCGCGGCGAGCCCCGCATGCAGGGGTTTCGCTTCGCTGCCGAACTGCAGGCGCAAACCGGCGGACTGCGTGGCGGCAAGACCTAGCGCGTTCTCGACGGACGCGGCATCGAGCTTCAGCAGATAAGACGCAGCGGCGGCCGCGCCAAGCGCGCCCAACGTCGCGGTGTTATGAAATCCCTGCTCGTAATGCCGGCTGCCGAGTGCGAGACCGAGGCGCGCCATCGTTTCCACCCCTACAACGTAGGCGTCGAGCAAATCGAGCGCACTGCTGCCTCGTGTCTGCGCCAGCGCGAACAGCGCGGGCAGCAATACCGTCGAGGGATGGCCTCTTACGCTGCTGTGCACGTCGTCGTAGTCGAGCGCGTGCCCGGCGTAACCGTTGAGCAATGCAGCCTGCTGCGCCGACACACGAGTGGCGCTACCGATCACCGCTGCTTCGCCTCGCGAGTCATTGGCGCTTACCGTCAGGAGTTTTCGATAGCCGCGGTCGCTCGCGCCGGCAAAAGCGGCAGCGAGGAAATCGAGAATGCCGCGTCTGGCTGCGGCTATCGCGCTGGCGTCCCGGGAAGGCGATGCCTGCGTGATTGCGGCGGCCAGCCGTCGTGTAATGCCGGCGGCCTGCTGGCCGACGCTGGGTGCATAAGGGCTTGGCATGTCGAAGGCGTGAGAGCTGTGGAATCGCACCGGGCTAGCGTTGCCTGCACTTCGCTCGACGACGGTTAAACGATGCGTCGACTCGAAAGGCAGCGTAACGACCCAAACGCCGCATGCTAACGAAACGCCATGTCACAAACAAACAAGAAATCACGCTTTCGATATCGCATATTCTGCGATGCTGCAGCAGACGCACACACTGCCTGCCTGTCAGCGCAACCCGTCACTCAAAAGAACAACAGCGCGCGCAGTTCAATGCTTCGGCGCGGCGGTGCCTCGGCCGGCGAAGTGGGGTCGTCGAATGCCGTATGGGCAGATAGACGCGCGATTCCGTCGCCCGCCGAATCGTAAATCTTCAGCAGCAGGAATTCATCGGGCGACATGTGCGTCAAGGCTGCGCATGGAACCTGTGTACAGGCCGCCGCAATCCCAGGTTCTCGCGCAGCGTGCGGCCTTCATAGTCCTCGCGGAATAGTCCGCGTCGCCGCAGCTCAGGCACCACCAGTTCGACGAAATCGGTTAAACCGTCCGGCAGTACCGGTGGCATCACGTTGAAACCGTCAGCGCCATGATTGACGAAGCGCTCTTCGAGTTGATCGACGATCTGGGCTGCGGTACCGACGAGTTGCCAATGGCCGCGCGCGCCCGCAACCCGCAAATACAGCTGGCGGATCGTGAGGTTCTCGCGGCGAGCCAGTTCGAGCGTCAACAACTGCCGGCTCTTGCTCGCATTCGTCTCCGGCAGTTCCGGGATCGGTCCGTCGAGCGGATAGTCCGAGAGATCGAACCCACCGGTCAGTCCGGATACCAGTGCAAGCCCAACCTTCGGATCGACGAGCGACTGCAACTGCTCGAACTTCTCCCTCGCCTCGCTTTCGGTCCGGCCGACAATCGGAAACACGCCGGGCATGATCTTCAGATCGTCCGGATCACGGCCATAGGTCTGCATGCGCCCCTTCACGTCTGCGTAAAAATCGACCGCGTCCTGCAGAGTTTGCTGCGCCGTGAAAATCACCTCGGCCGTCCTGGCAGCCAGATCCCGGCCTGCTTCGGACGACCCGGCCTGCACGACGACCGGATGCCCCTGCGGGGAACGGGCAACGTTCAGCGGCCCCTTGACCTGGAAGAAACGCCCCTTGTGATTCAGCACATGCCGTTTGACGGGGTCGAAGAAACGCCCTTCGGCCTTGTTGCGAACGAATGCGTCGTCCTCCCAACTGTCCCAGAGACCCTCTGCGACTTCCGCGAACTCGGCGGCACGCGCATAGCGCTCGGCGTGATCGAAATGCCTGTCGCGGTTGAAGTTCTTCGCTTCGTGCTCGCTCGACGAGGTGACCAGATTCCAACCGGCACGCCCTCCGCTAATGTGATCGAGCGACGCGAATTTTCGGGCAATGTGATACGGCTCGTTGAAGCTCGTCGAGGCCGTGCCGACCAGGCCAATGCGCTCAGTCACCGCCGCGAGTGCTGAAAGCAGCGTGATCGGCTCGAACTGAGCCACGTAGCTGTGCGCCGTGCGGCTGAGAAAGTCGACGTTGTCGCCGCGGGTACCCACACCGTCGGCGAGAAAGATCAGATCGAACTTCGCGGCTTCGGCCGCTTGCGCGAGGCGGACATAGTGACGAAAGTTAACGCCGGCGTCCGCCTGCGCCTCGGGATGCCGCCACGCCGCAATGTGGTGTCCGGAAGGATAGAGAAAAGCGCCGAGGCGCAGGTGCCCGTTACGTTTGCTCATGGAAGTTCGCGAAGGAGAATGGACGGGGAGATCCCGCACTGCGTCGCTCGGCCAGGTGAACGGATTGGGAGGGCCGGATGCCAGACAGGTCGACGTTAGCGCGCTGCGTGGCGCGCGGCAACCAAGCAAAGCTCATAACCTTATGAGCCTGGACAGGCGCGTTGCGTCAAAGGGAAACGGCCGCCACCGCGTAGCGTAAGCGCTTTGCTCGTCCCCGCTGCAAACCCGGCACACGGGCTTGCACTGCCTGTCGAACGCAGGTGAAATAAGCCGATTTATAAGCCGATTTCCGGTTCGGTTATCTCACACAGGAAAAAAACGGTTCTCAGGCCGTGGCAATCCCAGATTCTCACGCAGCGTCACCCCTTCGTATTCACGTCGGAACAAGCCTCGCTTCTGCAACTCGGGAATGACCTTGTCAACGAAGTCGTCGAGACCGCCGGGCAAATACGGGAACATCACGTTGAACCCGTCCGAACCCTCTTCCACCAACCATTGCTCCATCTGATCCGCGATCATCTTCGCCGTGCCCACCATTTCGAGTCCCGAGTATCCGCCAATACGCTGAGCGAGCTGGCGAATCGTCAGCCTGTCGCGCTGCGCCCATTCGACTACCCGTTGCCGCGCTGTCCGGCTCGCATTGGTCTCGGGGATTTCGGGCAGCGGGCCGTCCGGATCGAAACCGGACACGTCGTGCCCCAACGCAATCGACAACGAAGCGATTCCACTCTCGTAGTGAACGAATGTGTCGAGCCGCGCCCGTGTTTCCAGCGCCTGTTCCAGCGTATCGCCGACGACGACGAAGGCGGCCGGAAGTATCTTCATGTGATCGCGTTGACGGCCGATCTTTTCCATACGGCCTTTCACATCGGCATAGAAACGCTTGCCGTCAGCCAGCAGGCTTTGCGCGGTGAACACCACCTCCGCGGTTTCGGCCGCAATCTGGCGTCCGGCTTCCGACGAGCCGGCCTGCACAATGACGGGCCATCCCTGAACGGGGCGTGCAATGTTCAACGGACCGCGCACGGAAAAGTTCTCGCTCCTGTAGTTCAGCACATGCAGTTTCTGCGGATCGAAGAACGTGCCGCTTTCGATATCGCGGATAAACGCATCGTCGGCCCAACTGTCCCAGAGCCCGGTGACCACATCGAAGAACTCGCGGGCACGCCGGTATCGCTCGTCGTGTTCGACATGCTCGTCGAGACCGAAATTGAGCGCGGCATCGGGATTCGACGTCGTCACGAGATTCCATCCCGCACGGCCACCGCTGATGTGGTCGAGCGAGGCAAAACGCCTGGCCACGTGATAAGGCGCGTCGAACGTGGTGGACGCGGTTGCGATGAGCCCCAGCCTCTCAGTGACCGCGGCCAGCGCGGGCAGCAGCGTCAGCGGTTCGAACGACGTCACCGTGTGACTATGCTTGAGCGCATCGAGCGGCATGTTGAGCACCGCAAGGTGGTCAGCCATGAAGAACGCGTCGAAGCGGCCACGCTCGAGCGTCTGCGCGAAGCGCTTCAGATGCCCGAAATTGAAGTTGGCATCGGGCCATGCACCAGGATAGCGCCATGCGCCGGTATGAATCGTCGTAGGACGCATGAAAGCGCCGAGGCGAAGCTGACGTGACATGTGGCGAGGCTCCATCGCAAAGGTCAAAGCAGTTTAATCGTCCTTCGCCGACGTTGCTTGCCACCGCCCACTCGCTGCACCTAGCTGCTGAACCCGATGCGCCGGGGCGCCGGCGCTGATAGGAACGCCGAAAGCTCCCCCGCAGAAAAGCAAAGCACAAAATCTTCGTTCGCGCGTCAAGGCTCCATCACTAGACTGTGATTCAACTTGTTATAACAAGTACAGAAAACCCCACATCATGCTGAAACCCGACCCTGCCAACGTGCTTCCTCTGTCCGCGCCGCCGCTCTACGAGCAGATCAAGACGGCGTTGCGCTCACGTATTCTCAATGGCACGTATGCGGCCCATTCCCAGATGCCGTCTGAAAACGACCTCTGCGCGATGTTCAACGTCAGCCGCATCACCGTTCGGCAAGCGCTCGGCGATCTGCAAAAGGAAGGTCTCGTTTTCAAACTTCACGGCAAGGGTACTTTCGTCTCCAAGCCGAAAGCCTTCCAGAACGTCAGCGCGTTGCAAGGCTTCGCCGAAGCGATGTCGTCGATGGGATATGAAATCGTCAATCAGCTCAAGCACATTCACTTCATTCCGGCCACCGCGCACATCGCTGATCGTCTCAAGCTGCCCGAAGGCGCGAAAGTCGCCGAAATCCATCGTGTGCGCCTGCTGAATCGCGAACCTGTGTCGCTCGAAATCACGTGGGTTCCGGAAGCATTAGGCAAACGCCTCGCCAGCGCGGACCTCGTCACGCGCGACATCTTTCTCATTCTCGAGAACGATTGCGCGGTGCCGCTCGGCCACGCCGACGTCTCCATCGACGCGATTCTCGCCGACGATGAAATCGTCGAAGCACTGAACGTTGAAGAAGGCAGTCCGGTGCTTCGCATCGAACGTCTGACGCATAGCGCGGACGGCACGCCGATCGATTACGAATACCTCTATTTCCGCGGCGACGCATTCCAGTACCGTTTTCGCATCGACCGTCAGAAAGAGAAGAAGACCACAAGGAAGACGAAATGAATACGCACGTGATCGAGTACGACCTGGTCGTCGTGGGTGGTGGCACCGCCGGTCCAATGGCTGCCGTCAAGGCAAAGGAACAGAATCCGAACCTGAAGGTCCTGCTGCTGGAAAAGGCCAACGTCAAACGCAGCGGCGCGATTTCGATGGGCATGGACGGTTTGAATAACGCCATCATTCCCGGCCATGCGACGCCCGAGCAGTACACCAGGGAAATCACCATTGCCAACGACGGCATTGTCGATCAGGCAGCCGTCTACGCCTACGCTCAACACAGCTTCAAGACCATTGAAGAACTCGACCGCTGGGGTGTGAAGTTCGAAAAAGACGGCACGGGCGACTATGCGGTCAAGAAAGTGCATCACATGGGCTCATATGTGTTGCCGATGCCGGAAGGCCACGACATCAAGAAAGTGCTCTACCGGCAACTCAAACGCGCACGCATTGCGATCACCAATCGCATTGTCGTCACACGCGTTCTGACTGACGCGCAAGGGCGGGCCTGTGGCGTACTGGGCTTCGATTGCCGTACGGCGGATTTTTACGTGGTGCGCGCCAAGGCGGTGATTCTCTGCTGTGGAGCGGCGGGCCGGCTCGGATTGCCCTCCTCGGGATATCTGATGGGAACCTACGAGAACCCGACCAACGCCGGCGATGGCTACGCGATGGCCTATCACGCAGGCGCCGCGCTAGCGAACCTCGAATGCTTCCAGATCAATCCACTGATCAAGGACTACAACGGCCCCGCATGTGCCTACGTGACCGGCCCCCTCGGCGGCTTCACCGCGAACGGCAAGGGAGAACGCTTCATCGAGTGCGATTACTGGAGCGGCCAGATGATGTGGGAGTTCTATCAGGAACTCCAAAGCGGCAACGGGCCGGTGTTTCTGAAGCTCGACCACCTTGCCGAAGAAACCATTCAGACCATCGAACAGATTCTGCACACGAACGAGCGCCCGAGCCGCGGACGGTTTCATGCGGGACGCGGCACGGATTACCGGCAGCAGATGATCGAAATGCACATCTCGGAGATCGGGTTTTGCAGTGGCCACAGTGCGTCCGGGGTCTACGTCAACGAGCGTGCGGAGACCACCGTTGCCGGTCTTTACTCGGCTGGCGACATGGCTGCGGTGCCGCACAACTACATGCTTGGCGCGTTCACCTATGGCTGGTTCGCAGGTCAGAACGCGGCGCAATACATCGAGGGCCGCGAGCATGCAGCGCTCGATAACGAGCAGGTGGAAGCTGAGCGGGTACGGATCTATGCACCGCTTGAACGGGAGACGGGGCTTGCACCGGCGCAAGTCGAATACAAGCTGCGCCGGATGGTGAATGACTATCTTCAACCGCCGAAGGTCACGCGGAAAATGGAAATCGGCCTGCAACGTTTCGCGGAGATCGCCGCGGATATCGACCAGATCAAAGCCGACAATCCGCACGAACTGATGCGCGCCGCGGAAGTGCGGGCGATTCGCGACTGCGCCGAAATGGCGGCGCACGCGTCGCTGTATCGCACGGAGAGCCGTTGGGGCCTGTACCACCATCGTGTCGATTTCCCGCAACGCAACGACGCGGAGTGGTTTTGCCACACGCATCTGAAGAAAGACACAGCGGGCCGCATGGTCAGCGAAAAGCGTGCCGTTCAACCGTACGTGGTGCCGCTCGACAACCGCGACAGTCAGGCCTATCAGAACCTGCGGATCGGCGAGCCCACGCTCGCCGACGCTTAAGGAGTCACGGAGCCACCATGTCTACGACACCGCACAACATTTTTCAGCGCAGCGCAGCGCCCGTCACGATCGACGAAGACAAATGCATCGCCGACAAGGGCTGCACGGTCTGCGTGGATGTATGCCCGCTCGACCTGCTTGCGATCGACCTGACCAAGGGCAAGGCCTACATGAAGTTCGACGAATGCTGGTACTGCATGCCATGCGAGAAAGACTGTCCGACCGATGCGGTCAGGGTCGACATTCCTTATCTGCTGCGCTAGTGGCGAGCCATCCAGACTAAAGCGCTGCTTCCCTATCAATCGGGGTTTAACTCATGACTATCCGTCGTTTGCTTGCCGCAACGCTCTTCGCGAGCGGCCTGTTTTCACTCACAGCCATCCCGGCGCATGCTGAGACGATCCGCATCGCAATCGGCACTCAGGACACGACGATCAATTGCGCAACCGGTGGCCTGCTGATCCGCGAGTTGAATCTACTCGATAAATATCTGCCGCATGACGGCAAATACAAGGACGTCAAATACGACGTGCAGTGGAAAGATTTCACGTCCGGTGCGCCGATGACCAACGAAATGGTGGCGGGCAAACTCGACTTCGGATCGATGGCGGAGTTTCCCGGCTCGTTGAACGGCGTGGCCTTCCAGAAGGCCGGCAAGAAGAGCGTATTTATCACGGTTCTCTCGGGCAGTATCGACGGTAGCGGCAACGGCATCGTGGTGCCGGGCGATTCATCGATTCGTTCGATCGCCGACCTGAAAGGCAAAACGATCTCGGTACCCTTCGCTTCGGCGGCGCACGGTATGTTGCTGCGGGCAATCAAGGCTCAAGGCTGGAATCCCGACACCGACGTGAACATCATCACGCAGTCGCCCGAAGTGGCGGGTAGCGCGTTGAAAGCGCATAAGATCGACGCGCACGCCGACTTTGTGCCGTTCGCCGAGCTTTTTCCCTTCCGCGGCTTTGCGCGCAAGATTTACGACGGTGCGCAAACTCACGCACCCACCTTCCACGGCACGCTCGTGGATGCGGACTATGCGAAGCGCTATCCGGAAGTTGTGGTGGCGTATTTGCGCGCGGTGATCGAGGCGAACCAGTTGTTTGCGCAAGACCCCGAGAAATACAGCCAGCTGATTCAGAAGGTGACCGGCATCGACGCCGAAGTCAATTACCTGTTCCACGGCCCACTCGGTCTGCAGACGCGCGATCTGACATGGAAGCCTGAATACCGGCAAGCGACCGTCACGGCCATCAGCACGCTCAAGCTGCTGAAAAAGACCGACGTCGATCTGGATGTCAACACGTTCATCGACGATCGCTATATCCGCGAAGCGTTCAGGCAATCCGGTCTGAACTACGACGCCGCACTCAGGAATTACGCGAAACAACCTCTCGTCGCCAATGATGCGCAAACGGGCAAACGCATCACCGATTTCCGCAGCGCGACACAAATCTGGGTCGACGGTGAAGGCAAGGTACGCAACTATGCCTCGACCCAGGAAGCATTCGCCGCACTCAATACGCTCGAGCAAAGCGGCAAGAAGGCACGCGTCGTGTATGTCCAGGATCGTTCGAGCGGACTGAAACTGTTCGCCAATCAGGCGTGGTACGTGAAGGACGCCAAGGGCGGCATCAGCGCATTCCTGCTGAAAGAAAGCGCCGATAGCTACGCGAAACAGGTGGACGGCAGCGTCGTGGATTTCGCCTCTGCGAAGACCGATGCAACGCAAGCCGTTGCGGCGCGCTAACAGATCATCCAGCGGCGTTCATCAATCACGGGAGTTCCCGATGTCAGCCATTCTCGAAGCCACGGAAAGCGCCAGCATCCGGCGCGCCGCCGCCATCCAGCGCATCTGGAATCCAGCACGTCTCGCACGCGTGCTGACCAGACTCGTATCGGTTCTGACGTGCGTCGGTATCTGGCAAATGCTCGCCGAGCATCATGTCTCGTTCGGTGTGGTGACGTTCGCGAACGTGCCGGCACCAAGCGACGTCGTGCCCGCGGCCTGGGCCCTGCTCCACTCACCCAAACTGCCGATGCACCTTTTTTCCAGCCTCATGCGCGTGCTGGTGGGCTTTGCCGCGGCGAGCATTGTGGGCATCGGCTTGGGACTCGCCATCGGGCGCTATCGGGCATTCGAAGACGCGGTCCTGCCTCCGCTCGAAGTGTTGCGGCCGATTCCGGCGGTTGCGTGGATCCCGCTTGCCATCCTGATGTTTCCTTCGTCGGAAATGAGCATGATGTTCATCACGTTCATCGGCGCGTTGTTTCCGATTCTGCTCAACACGATCCACGGCGTGGAAGGTGTCGATCCGCGGCTTGTCGCCACCGCGCGCTCGCTCGGCACGCGTGGCGGTGCATTGTTTAGCGAGGTGATCCTGCCGGGCGCGGCGCCTGCCATCGTCACGGGTTTGTCGATCGGAATGGGTACCGCGTGGTTCTGTCTCGTCACCGCCGAAATGATCGCTGGCCAATACGGCATCGGCTATTTCACATGGGAGTCGTACACCTTGCAGAATTATGCGGACATCGTCGTCGGCATGCTGCTGATCGGCGCGTTGGGGATGGGCAGCAGCGTGCTGGTGCGGCGAGCCGGGCTGGCGCTGATACCGTGGTACCGGATGGAGGCGTCGCAGCGATGAGCACCGAATTGCAATCGAAACCGCTGGGCCGCATCGACGTGCGTGCGCTGAGTGTCGAAGTCGGCGTGCGCGAGCAGCGGTTCACTGCACTCGACCAGTTGGATTTCACCGTCGAACCGGGCGAGTTCGTCTGCGTACTGGGACCGTCGGGATGCGGAAAATCCACGCTGCTGGCAGCGCTCGCCGGCCATGTGACGGCCAGCGCGGGCGAGATTGTCGTCGACGGTGAGCGGGTCATGCGCCCACATCCGGAGCGCGGCCTCGTGTTTCAACAGCACACGCTCTTTCCGTGGAAGCGCGTGATCGACAACGTCGCGTTCGGCCTGAAGATGAAGGGCCTCGCCGCCGACGAGCGACGTCGGCAAGCCGGCGAACTGCTCGATCTGGTCGGATTGAACGGCTTCGGCACACGCTATCCGGCGCAGTTGTCAGGCGGCATGCAACAACGTGTGGAAATCGCGCGCGCGCTGATCAACCGGCCACGCGTGCTGTTGATGGACGAACCGTTCGGCGCGCTCGACGCGCAAACGCGCCGCATGATGCAAACGTTGCTGCTCGACGTATGGACGAAAATCCGCACCACGGTGCTGTTCGTCACGCACGATATCGACGAAGCGCTGTTTCTCGCCGACCGCATCCTGGTGCTGTCGCAGCGGCCCGCGCGTATCGTCGCTGATCTGCGCATCACATTCGAGCGCCCTCGCGACGACGAAACCACGACCGAAGCGCAATTCATCGAGATCAAGCGCCACTGCCTGGCGCTGCTGCGCGCGGCGGCGGCATAACGCGCTTTGCGTGCTTGACGTTCTTGACCTGCGCATCGAACGCATCTGTTTCAATCCAGACACCATTCAACTCATGACCGATATTTCGCTTCCGCTTACGTTCGACCCCAATTCACTCGACCCGGAAGCCGCCGAGATCCTGCCGCGCCTGGCGTCCGTGGATGCCGCCGTGCGCCGCATCGCCCTCCTCGCGCTCGCCGACCTTGAAGACGAAGCCGTACTCGGACCGATTGTCGCCGCCTTGCGCGCCGACGCGTCATCCGACGTTCGCGCTCAGGCCGCCGAGATACTCGGTGCGTGGGAGCGCGCCGACGCGGTGGAGGCGCTGTGCGAAGCCCTGGCGGATCCTGCGAAAAATGTCCGCGACGCGGCCGCGCAGAGCCTGTCCAGTCTGAAAAGTCCGGATTCGGGACCGCTGCTCGCACCGTGGACCACGCATTGCGATCCGTTTGTGCGCCAGGCTGCGCTGCGTGGTCTGCGCGAATTACGCTACGCGGGCGCACTGGAACCCGCGCTGACTGCGCTGACGGCAAGCGAAGACGTCGTGCGGCTCGAAGCCGTGAGTGTGCTCGGCTGGTTGAAGAGCGAGCGCGCAGTTGGCCCGCTTACTGCCATCGCCGCACACGATCCCAACGCCGCCGTACGGCGCGCGGCAATCGGCGCGCTGGGCATTGGAGCAGCGACGACGGAAGAAACCGTCGTCGCATTGTTGAGCGCGTTACGCGACGCCGCGTGGCAGGTCCGTGAAGAAGCGGCGGCCACGCTCGGCAAACTACGCGCGCAAGGCTCGCGGGATGCGCTGATCGCAGCGCTTGATGACGACTACTGGCAAGTCCGTTTGCAGGCGGTCCGCGCGTTAGGCAAACTCGGCAACGCAACCGCGAGCACAGCGGTCGCCGCGCTGCTCACGCATGCGATCAGCAACTTGCGCAAGGAAGCGGCCTTGTCGCTCGGTGAACTGGGCGACAAGGCGTCATTGCCCGCCTTGCACGCAGCCGCGACCGATGCCGATCCGGAAGTACGCAAGGCTGCACGTATAGCCTTGACGCAAATTGAAAAAGCGCAATGATGAACACGCCCGAACACATCACGGTGCACGCGGCGAGCGGGCGATTGTCCCTGACGTGGAATAGCGGACACACGCAATGGATCGACAACGCGACGCTAAGGGCTCGCTGCCCTTGCTCGACCTGCCGCCGCTTGACGCATTCGGGCCAAGCGGCGCGAATCGAACCGTGCGTCGCGATCGTCGACGTGCAGCCGATGGGTTACGGTGTACAGATCGTGTTCAGCGATGGGCACGCGCAGGGCATCTATCCGTGGGACTATCTGGCGGGTATTGCCTGAACCCAGGCATAGGAAAGCGGCGGCCGTAGTCGGCCGCCGCTTGTCGTCAGCGTCGTGAAGACAGCCGCCGCACCACCGACACCAGCGCATCGACTTCATCGCAGGTGTTGTAGAACGCGAGTGACGGCCTCACCGTGGCTTCGACACCGAAGCGACGCAGGATCGGCTGCGCACAATGATGCCCCGAGCGCACGGCGATGCCCTCTTCGTTCAGCGCCTGTCCCACTTCCTCGGTCTCGTAGCCCTTCAACACGAAAGACAACACACTGGCTTTGTCCCGCGCCGTGCCAATCAGCCGCACGCCGGGCACCGGCTGCAGCACGCTCGTCGCATAAGCCAGCAGATCGTGTTCATAGCGCGCGATATTCTCGATACCCACCCGTTGAACGTAATCGATCGCCGCACCGAGACCCACGGCATCGGCAATATTGCCCGTGCCCGCTTCGAAGCGATTGGGCGGCGGCTGGAACACGGTGCGCTCGAACGTGACGTCCGCAATCATGTTGCCGCCACCCTGCCAGGGCGGCATATCGTCGAGAATCGCGCGCTTTCCGTAGACCACGCCGATGCCGGTGGGGCCGAACACTTTATGGCCTGAGAACACGAAGAAATCAGCATCGAGCGCCTGTACGTCCACACGCATGTGCGACACGGATTGCGCGCCGTCGACGAGTGCCTTCGCTCCTGCGCGATGCGCCAGTTCGATGATTTCCTTGACCGGCACCACCGTTCCTAGCGCGTTCGACACCTGCGTGACCGACACGATCTTCGTCCGGTCATTGAGAAGCCGCCTGTATTCATCGAGCAATACCTGGCCGTTGTCGTCGACCGGAATCACACGCAACGTGGCGCCGGTTTGCGCGGCAAGCTGCTGCCACGGCACGATGTTCGCGTGGTGCTCCAGGTGCGAGACGATGATCTCGTCGCCCTCGCCGACATGCTTCACGCCCCACGTCTTCGCGATCAGGTTGATCGCTTCGGTGGTGCCGCGAACAAAGATGATTTCTTCCGGCGACGCCGCGCCGATGAAGCGCTGCACCTTGCTGCGTGCGGCTTCGTACGCATCGGTAGCGCGGCCGGCCAGCGCATGGGCAGCCCGATGAATGTTCGAGTTCTCATGCGCGTAGAAATACGCCAGCCGATCGATGACCGCCTGCGGTTTGTGCGTGGTCGCGGCATTGTCGAACCACACCAGCTGACGGCCGTTGACGCGCTCCTGCAGAATCGGAAAGTCGCGGCGAATCGCATTGACATCGAATGGCGGATGGGCTGACGGCCCGGCATGCGGCACGCTGTCCGTCGCACTGGGTGTCTGCCCAGGAAAACGCGACACCTCATTCAGATTCAGAAAATAATGCGCGTCACTGCCGCGTTCTGCCTGCGTTGTGCCCGGCACTGCTTGTGAGACGTTCGGCCGGTCATGCGGGAAACGTTGCTCCGCAAGCGGTTCATCGACACCTGGCAGACCGAGCGATTGCGCGCTCACGTCGTTCCATCCTGGCACCACGATATCCGACGATGCCACGTTGGATGTCCGAGCATGTCCCGTTTCGCCCAGGAAATAGTAAGGCGCCGTGGATGCCGGTGACACTGGCGACGCTGGCGATGCGCCGCCCCCAGACGGACGCTGTGCGCCCTGCCCCTCAGGCACGCCAAGCGCGGCTCCGCCAAAGCGCGGATCGAGCGCCGGCGCAACAGTCACTATGCTATCGGGCAAGCCGTTCTGTGCAGCAGCATGGGGCGCAAGCGCAGGTGCCCGATTCCCCAGCGACAGCACGTGCGTAGGCGCCGACGGCAGCAGGTTGCCGCCGGGCACATGTCCCTGCGGCAAGGCTGCGCCAGGCACACCGGTACCCGCGCCACCCGGACCCGCGAGCGGCGAACCCGCCGGTGCCGGGTTGCTGATCTCGTTGAGTACAGGTGCCGTGAGCGGCAACGTGGCGGCCGAGCCAGGCGTGCTGCCCGCCTGTGGCGTGTGACCCGGCAGCGCGGAAAAAAATGCATTGGCCAGCGACGCTAACGTCGCCGGATCAGGCAAACCCGCGGGCGGACCGGTCGGCACATCGTGCGGCAGAACGCTATCCATGGGCTTACTTGTAGGTGTCTGGGTAGTCATGGTACTTGCCGATCTCCACGTCATCGAGAACTGCCAGCGCGTCCGGCGAATGCACCGCGAGCGAGCAATAGAGCGAGATCAGGTACGACGCGATCGCATGATTGTTGATGCCCATGAAGCGGACCGACAGACCCGGACCCTGCTCGCCGGCCACGCCCGGCTGGAACAGGCCGACCACGCCCTGGCGCTTGTCGCCTACGCGCAGCAGCAGAATCTTGGTCTTGCCATCGGCAACCGGCACCTTGTCCGACGGAATCAGCGGAACGCCACGCCACGTCAGGAACTGCGAGCCGAACAGGCTGACGGTCGGCGGCGGCACACCACGGCGCGTACATTCACGACCGAAGGCGGCGATCGCGAGCGGATGCGTCAGGAAAAACGCCGGCTCTTTCCATACCTTGGTCAGCAATTCGTCGAGATCGTCGGGCGTCGGTGCGCCGGTCAGCGGAAACACGCGCTGCTCTTCAGCCACATTCGCGAGCAGGCCGTAGTCCGGGTTGTTGATCAGTTGGCTTTCCTGCAGCTCCTTGATCGTTTCGATCGTGAGCCGCAATTGTTCCTTGATCTGATCGTGCGGGCTGCTGTACAGATCCGAGATCCGCGTGTGCACGTCGAGCACCGTGCTGACCGCATTCAGGAAGTACTCGCGCGGTTGCTCTTCGTAGGGCACGAAGGTGCGCGGCAAAATGCTTTCATCTTCGCGCGCGGTACACGCCGCCTTCACGGCTTCGGGATTCTTCACCTGGTTCAGACGATAGATGCCCGCCTCGACCGGCAGCCATTGCAGCAGATGGGTAAGCCACCGGGGCGTAATCGTCGCGAGTTGCGGAACGGTTTTGGTGGCATTGGCTAGTTGCCGTGCTGCGGTATCGCCGAGCGCCGTCAGGCCGCCCACTGTTGCTGTCATCTGAAGCTCCGGGTTTGATAGAAGAAAAACAGGAAAGCTTATGAACGAAAGTGATTATCGGAAGGTGCCCCCGGCCGTTCAACATGCTATAGACGGCAACGGGGAGGTCTAACCGACGGACGCCGGATCGACGAGAGCGGAATGCGCGAGCGTGGCGATGCCCAGGTCGCCGGGCGAATGGTTGAGCAAGCGTTCAACCGGCACGTTGAAAGCACGGGCAAGCTTGTCGAGCGTGACAATCGACGCGATAGCAGAACCGCGCTCGATCTCGCCAACATAAGAGCGGTTGAGGCCGGCGTACTCGGCTAATTGCTCCTGAGACCAGCCGGACGCCGCACGAAAGCGCCGCACCGCGGCGCCGAAGTCTCTGACGAACACGCTCATCGGGCCGCTCCGGCGACGGCGGGCTCCGCGGCGGCAGACTCACGCGGCGTGCGATCGCGGAGCGCAGCGGCGCCGGTGCCTTCGTTGCGCGACACGGCCTGCGTCACATGCGAACCTGGCGCGACATCCTGCGTAAGCCACACATTGCCGCCGATCACCGAACCCTGCCCGAGCGTGACGCGCCCAAGAATCGTGGCGCCCGCGTAAATCACGACGTCGTCTTCGACGATCGGATGACGCGCATGGCCCTTTTCCAGATGCCCCTGCGCGTCGCGCGGAAAACGCTTCGCACCCAGCGTAACGGCCTGATAGACCCGGACGCGTTCGCCGATAATGGCCGTTTCACCGATCACCACGCCCGTTCCATGATCGATGAAAAACCCCGCGCCGATCCGTGCCCCAGGATGGAGGTCGATGCCGGTTTGCGCATGCGCGAGCTCGGCGATGATTCGCGCCAGCAGCGGCAACCCCAGTCCATAAAGCTCATGCGCAAGCCGATGGTGGATCATCGCCAGCACGCCGGGGTAGCACAGCAAGACTTCATCCACACTGCCCGCCGCAGGGTCGCCGTGAAACGCGGCCAATACGTCGCTGTCGAGCAAGGTGCGAATTGCCGGCAGCCGCGCCGCGAAAGCACGTACCGCGATGCCGGCCTGAGCCTCGATCGTGGCGGCGGGCGGCGGTTGGTGACGGCTGCGGTAGTGAAGCTCCAGACGCGCCTGGCTTAGCAGTGCATGCAGCGCGGCGTCGAGCGCGTGCCCAACATAGAAGTTTTCACTTTCCTGACGCAGATCGGGCGGTCCGAGCCGCATCGGAAAAAGCACGCCTTTCAGCGTGTCGATGACCTCCGAGAGCGCTTCGCGCCCCGGTAATTCGCGCCCGCCCGGCTCGAGCGAGCGTTTCTGCACTTCGCGCCATTGCTGGCGGACCGTCTGAAGCGCGTGAACAATCTCATCGACATCAAACACAGCCACAGCGGTTACTCCCCGAAAAGTGCAGCGTTGACTATCAGGCTGTCAGTCCTGAATCCACGGCAGTCCATGAAAACGCCAGCCATTGCTGGCGCCGCGCCGTTGCGCGCCGTCCAGCTCCCCTTCAAAACCTTCCAGAACATTGAACACCTGCGTGAAACCGGCTTTCGCCGCGGCCTCGGCGGCCAGTGCCGAACGGTTGCCGCTGCGGCATAGCAGCAGCACGACCGCATCCTTGCCGGTCTTCGCTTCCAGTTCACGCACGAAACGCGGATTGCGCGTCAGGCTCGTGCCGGTCGCCCACGCGACATGTAGACTGTCCGGCACAAGTCCGACGAATTTGCGTTCTTCGGCGGTGCGCACATCCACCAGCGCGGCGTTGCCGGCCTTGACGAGCGCCCACGCATCCTGCGGCGGCAGGCCGCCGGCGTACGGCAGACCGGCTTCTGCGGCGGCCGAACGGGCAGCTTCAAGCAGCGCGTGGGTGGGTCGTTCTGCGAGTTCAAGCGTCATGACGTCTCCTTCGATATCGCGCGATTCACTACGCGCTGGTCAAAGCCATCTGCGAATGCAACCGCCTATAGCCATCAGGAGACACTATGAAAGAGAGCCGGCCGAAGCCGAACCAATTAATTGTGATTTCTAAAGAAGCATCGGTTCGGTCGCTCCGGCTTGCAGTTGACCTGCTATGCCGGCTCGCCGCGGATTTGCCGCGCCACCGCCGATCCGCCGATTATTCCGGCGGGATCTTGAGCGGCACGACAAACATGCCAGCGGTGTATTCCATATGGAAATAGCCGCAGCGCGCGTAAGTGGCAATGCGTTCGAGCTGCTCGGGCGATTGGGCGGTGTAGGTAGCGGCAGTCGCCGCCTTGTCTGAGGATTGCTCGGACAAAACGGGCACGCGTTTTGAAAATTGCTTCTGCAGGCTTCGCACCGGATGCCGAAGTCCGCCCCAGATAAGCGTCGCTGAAAGTGTGGCCATACGGCCTCCGTCGATCCATTGCTATACGAATGAATCTAGCGACCTGGATACGGAATCGCAAACAAGCTTTTGTGGATTGGTTTTCGGAGAATGGTTCAAACCGTAATCAGTGTTGGCGCTGTTCGCAGTGCATCCGTGTGCCGCGAACAGCGTGCTTCCTTGCGTCCTGGAAGCCCTATGGGCAGGTATAGCCGTTATAGGCCGTGCGACGGCGCTTCGCCATACCAGTAGCTGCACTGGTGCGCAGTGTACGCATCGTAGGTGTTCGAGATCGGGTAACCGAAGTCGAGCGTTTGCCGGGTCGCCGAGGTGTACAGCGGCCAGTTCGCCACCGAGCTGCCGGAATTTGGATTACCGGAATGGGCGAAACCTGCCAGCGCCACCGTCATCGCCGTGGATAGGGTGGACTGGTTCGCCGTCGGGCTCGGGATCAGTTGCCACCAATAGTCGAGATCCGACGAATGGAAGGCGCCATAGTTCATGGTGGTCGGCGGCAGGAATGAAATCAGGCTGTGTACGCTGTATGGCGCCGGATCGGAAAAGCGATACAGGTACACCGCGGGAGAATACTTCGCGAGGTTGTCGGCGTCCTGCATTTCGCTGCAGGTGAACAGGTAGTCGCCGGTGACTTTGGCCAGCGCCTGGCTCGGTGACGAAAACTGGCTCGCCGGATAAAGCGCGGCAGTAGCTGCGCCGGGAACGCCGAGGAAGTTCTGGATCGCCGTTTGGTAACCCGAAGCGGTGACGGGATTGCCCTGTGCGTCGAAGGCCGCGGCGACGAAATATGTCCCTTCATCTTCGGTGAAGCCCGATATCACCGGCACCCGGTTGTACTGGCCACTGGCGAATGCGGCGCTCGTCGAACTCGGCAGTACCTTGCCGTCGATCGTTGCGTACCATGCCGACGGATTGCCCTGCAACAGCGCGGCCGCGGGCAGATTGCGCAAACACGCGGTACTCGCCGGATCTGTGCAGCCCCACGTTTTGGCATAGCCAACACCGTCCGTCTCAGCCTGCTGCAAGGTCTCCTGTTGCCGGTTGAAGCCGCCGCTCTGTGCAACGGCCTTCGCAAACAAACCCGCTGAACCCGGCGAAGCCAGTTGCACGTACACCGAATGGCCGCCCGCCGAATCGCCGAAGATCGTCACATTCGCGGGATCGCCACCGAACGCGGCGACATTCTTCTGGAGCCACGCGAGTGCAGCGGTCTGATCCATGATGCCGTAATCGCCGGTGGCGCCGTTGGGATCTTCCGCCGCAAGCGCCGGGTGAGCCAGAAAGCCAAGCGCATTGAGACGGTAGTTGATTGTCACCACAATCGCGTTCGCCTTCAGGGCTAGCGCGCTGCCGTCAGTTGCGGCGCCGGAACCAACAATGAAGCCACCACCGTGAATCCAGAACAGCACGGGTAACTTCGTTATGCTTGCGGTAGTACCCGGCACATAAACGTTGATGAAGAGACAGTCCTCACTTCCGGTGGGGGCCGTCGCCGTGCCCTGCAAACATGCAGAACCGACGTGCGATGCGTCGTACACGCTCGTCGTGTAAGCCGCGGCAGCAACGGGCGGTTTCCAACGCAGCGCGCCGGTCGGCGGCGCTGCATACCGCAAGCCGAGAAACTCGCGCACGCCGTTGACGATAACGCCCTTGACCTGTCCTTGCTGGGTCGCGACGACGGTAGGGTCGGCGGGCGACGCGGTGTGGACGCTGCCGCCGCAACCCAGCATGACGAGTGGGACCGCTACTGCGATGAGCCAGCCAATGGCTCGTTGGCGATAGGTATTCATGCTTGTCTCCTGTAACCCAGGGAACGCAACCGCCTGGCGCTTAACCCGGATTGGATTCAACTGGCGGTTTGAGATGGACGGCGATCGATACGCTGCGCATTCGCGCCTGGCGTGCCAGGGGCTAGAACAGCGTGCGGATCCCTACCCGCACAGCAGTCGACGATTGACCTGTTCCGACATACACGCCATTGGTAAACACCGGCGCTGCTCCCCCACCCAGGAAAACCGGCGCCGCGCCACCCGATGCGCGCAGATAGGTCGCGCTCGTATAGACATCGGTGCGCTTCGAAAGCGCGTAGTCGAGCAGGAGCGTCGCGTTCTGCCACTTCTGCGAGCCGAGCTTGCTGTACCAGTAGCCGCCCATTAGCGTGGTGGCAGGCGTGAACTGAAACACTTCGTTCACTTCATAGGTCGGCATCGAGCCGTTGTCGTGACCGATGCGGAAGTGCGTGTCGGTGAACAACAGCCGCGTCAGGCTCCGGCCGAAACGATAGCTGCCGCCTACACCGAAGCTGCTAACACTATTCGCCAGCACCGGCGTGGCGGGAAGATCGGGGAAGAAGGTCGTACCGGCCTGGCTCGGTCCATTCAGGCCGAGATCATGTGTATCGGTATACGCAGCGCCGAGGTTCAGCGGACCATTCGAATAACGCAGTCCAAATGCAATCACGCGCCCTGTTCCGGCTGATACGGATTGCGAAGGAAAGGCATACAGCGCGCCCGCTTGCAATCCCGCGTAGTTCGGCGACGTGTACTTGATCGCGTTATTGATGTGCAGCGTGCCCGCAAGGTGATCGAAGTCGCCCGGATGCCACGAGTACTGGCCAGCAACTTGCCCCATGGCAAATTGCGTGAGGTTGTCCCAGAAGAAGTCGTACTGCTTGCCGAGCGTGAAGCGGCCGTAGGTTTGATTTTCAACACCCAACCATGCCTGGCGGCTAAACAGCACACCCGATTGCACCATCGTGCCCGAGTAGAGATTGAAACCGTTCTCCAGGTCGAATATAACCCGCGTGCCGCCGCCGATATCCTCCACACCGCGCAAGCCCCAGCGATTCGACTGGATCGAGCCGTCGTTGGCGACGAAAGTCGAATGGCCATTCAGGTTGCTGAAGTAAGTAATACCCGCATCGATAATGCCGTACAGCGTCACGCTGCTTTGTGCATGCGCAATCGGACTGCTCAAAGCCAGTACTGCGGTTGCGCTTAAGCTCAAGGCAAACTTTTTCATTGCTAGTCTCCTATATATATTTTTCCACGTAAAAACTCCCCCTCCCCAAGGGGAATATCTGGTCGCTGACTGGTACGCCGTACGGACCATCCGGTACTTCCGCTATCCGGGCGTTTGTGATTGGCTCAGTCCAACAGGGCCTGGCCCGATCGAACGGCACGCCGTTGCCGACTTCTCGACATCAAGACAATCCCCACGACCATGAAAGCCGCAATGACCAGCGAAGAAGTGATTCGGCCCAGTTCCAGCCCACCTTCGCTATAGGGTTTGGTGAGCGTATCGCCGAGGGTGGCGCCAAGGGGGCGAGTGAGGATGTACGCAATCCAGAAAAGCGCACTGGGCGGGACCTTCTTTAGCCAGAAGTGCGCCGCGGCCACGACGACGATCAGACCGGCGAACACCAGCGCGCCGCCGTCGAATCCCAGGCCTGCACTGGTTGCGACGAAATCGCCTAGTGCAGTCCCGAGCGTGTTTGAAATCAGAATCGTTAGCCAGTAAAAGACTTCTTCCTTCCGCGTCGCAATGTTCTCGAACTCGACCCTTCCGACGACGCGGCGCCAGATGTAAAGGATCAACAGAACACCGCAAAACAGCATGACGGATGATTTCACGTAGCCAAGGCCGACGGTGCGATCAAGGTAATCCGAAGTCGTCGTGCCGACGGTCGTTGTGGCGACCACCACGAGCCAATAGACGAAAGGGCGATACCGTTTAGACGCGATCTGGGCCGTCAATGTGACGAAGAAAAATCCGAGGAGGATGATGCTGCTGATCGCATAACCGAGCTTCAACGTCATCGAAAGGGCGTCGCCGCCGGTCTCGCCAACCGTGGTCGCGAGAATCTTGACTGCCCAGAACATCAAGGTGATCTGAGGGACTTTACTGGCTGGATCAGTTTCACGACGCTGATCTGAATCTTGAATGCTGGTCATCACATGGTTCCTTTGTCAGGTGCCTTGACGCGTATATCAACATGACGGCACATAGCCGGTGCAACCCCTTCAGGCCGATCGGATGACCACGCCCCCTGAATAGAGAGCGGGCGGCCTTTGCCGGGCACGCGCTTACTGCGTGGCAAATACCGATACGCCTGGGTTGGAAAATTCAGCCGACGCGCCGCCCGCGTGCGGCACGAACACACGGTGTAACTCACCATCTACCGCGACCGAGTGCGCGTGAATTCCGACGGGGACGCTACCAAGGAAGTGCCGTGTGGTCGCGTCGACGACGCCGAGCGCCGAGTCGAATTTCGCGTCTTTCCGACCGACCTGAGAAATACCGTCAGCAGAGTGGTGGCCAGCGGGAAGGAAATAGCGCTTCGAAACCGGGTCATAGGCGACCTGGTCTGCACCGCCGAATGGCAATTCGGCAAGTGTCTTGCCGTTGCTACGGTCGATGATCAACGTCAACTGCTTGCTCCCCTCATCGGGATCGCACCCAATCAGCGCATCGTTGCCCGGTCCGATTGCGATGCCGGTTGGCGCGTCGCACCCTTTGAGCGCAAACACCTTCGAAACAGCGGGCTTTCCTGCAAGAACGGACGCAACAGGAATGACATCGACTTCGCCTTTCGGATTCGCCTTCGTTCCATCGTTGTTCAACACGAAGTTCCTGTTCTTCGGGTCGTACGCGCACGCCTCGAGGCCGGTGGAGTCGGCGAGAGAAAGTTTGCCGACCACCGCTTGAGTCTGGGTATCGATGAAGGTCGAAAACGGCGGCTTTTCGCCGCCGCTCGAGTACATCACGATGTGGTGCTCCGGGTCGAGGCAACCTTCGTCGGCGCGAATCCCTGACGTGCTGACCGCGATCGTCTTGACCAGTTTCTTTTCTGACACGTCGATCAGTTTGACCGAATTGACGTCCCCCACGTAGACCAACGACGTGCCCGGGACCGGCGTCACACCAGCCGGCGCGGAGGTATCGAAGCTCTTGCCAACGCCGGCAAAATCCCCGGGAATCTGCGCAAGCAGCGTCATGGTCCTGGCGTCGAATACGTCTAGTGCAACGTTCGATCCGTCGGCGAGGTAGTACTTTCCGTCTGCGATCGCGCTTGTGTCGAAGGCAAAGTGCGTCGCGACTTTAATCGGGATATTAGCGGTCCACTTCGGCAGACTGTCCGCCGATCCGGTACCCCAGGCGCAAACGCCAAACACCATCGCCCCTGCAACCACCATCCCGGCATATGCTCGTTTCATTTGTTGACTTCTCCATCAGTTGTTAAGGTTTCGATACGCATCACGGCTGAATCTGACAATCGACGCAATTAAAAGGAGTGGACGATACCGATGCGAACGTCGGCTTGCTGACCTGTCGACGACGGCGCAAATGCCTCGCCAAGAACTGCATCGACGCCGGCCGATGCTTTCACGTAGTCCGACGAGATATAAATCTGCGTCCTCTTGGAGAGGGCATAGTTAGCCGCTGCCGTCACCTGATTCCATTTGTAGCCCTGAAAACCGGTGTGTTGGTAGCCGACGACAAACTGCAAGAAAGGATTAGCCTGATACGTCGCCCCACCCTCATAGACGTGCATCACAGAGGCCTCGCCCTGGTACTTCAGCGTCGTGTCGGTAAAGTTGCCGTAAAGGGTGAAATCGCCGATCGCATACGAAGCGCCGATGCCGAACGTGGCCAACGAATGGAGCGTGAAGGCCGGCTGGAGGTCGGTGGCCGAATTGCCGGTTCCCGTCACGGTCGGTATGCCGAAGAAGGTGCGCAAACCGATCTGCGCGTACGGGTCCAGCGTCGGCGTGGCCTCGAACGTATAGTCCGCGCCAATCGTCAGGGGTCCGTTTGCGTACTGTCCGCCGACGCTCCACGCGCTGCCGTTATGGAAGTTTCCCGCCGTATTACTGAAGCCATACATCGCGGCGAACTGGAATCCTTTGATGGTCGGGCTGGTGTACTTGACGGAGTTTGGCATCCGGTCGTTGTTGGTGTGGTCGAAGTCCCCTTGATGGACCGCATAGCCACTGCCGAGCGCGCTAACGTTGAACTGGTTAAAAAAATCGAAGGCCATGTCGTACTGGTAACCCATGGTGATCCTGCCGTAATCCGTCTCCAGGCCAATCAAGGCCTGGTGCGCGAATTCCGTATTGGCGGGAAGCATTTTCCCGCTGTTCAGATCGAACAGACCTTCAAGCTTGAACACCACCGTGTTACCGCCACCGAGATCCTCGTGACCGGCGAGGCCCCATACGTTCGGGTACAGCACACCACTATCGAGCTTCGTGTTATGACCGCCTCCCTCGTTGTCCACGAACGTCAGGCCTTCGTCGATTCTGCCGTACAGCGTGAGGGTGCTTTGAGCGTGAGCAGCCTGGCTCATTAACGCAAACAACGTTGCTGCACTCAGGGCGAGCTTATTCATTCATCGTCTCCACTCTTTATTTTTCTAAGGCAAAACGGCGCCCTCCCTCGCAGGAGGGATCGCTGTTCCCGAAAGGGAATGCCCGGCGGGCCGCCGGACGCAGGTGATACGGGGGTCTAGCCGCTAACCGTCGAACCGGTATAACGTCGAATCCGTGCGAAAGCGGATCTCGTCGCTCAGACTGTTGCTGACTACCAGATAGCGCTGACCGTTATCGACAAAGCTGGTGGCGTCGGTTGCACCGGACGTCGCGAACTCACCCACCCGTTCGAAGCGCGCATCCCGCCACTGGAAAATCTCCGATTGCTGCACGACAACCGGTGCTTTAGGCGTTCCGGTGATAAAGCACACGCGCACCAGATAGCGCCCCTCCTTGCCGTCGATCAGACACAGCTCGCGTCCACCCGGGCCGCCCAGCATTTGCATATCGACAAACCGTGCGCCGTCGAATCGATAAAGCGTGGTGTGTTTAATCAGGTTCGCGTGCACCAGCCATAACGCGCCCTCTGCTTCGAAAAAGCGGAATGCACGGCCGCCGTTTTCGTCGAACGTCTGCAGTGGCACAAACTTCTCGCCATCCCAGCGATTCACTGACGATCCGCTGACATGGTCCGCATACGCGAGATAGTGCTCACCGCCGAATGACACGAACGCGAAGTTGTAGCCCCACTGTCCATTGAAAGTCTGAAACGGCACGAAGCGCTCGCCATTCCATTCGAACAGGCACGATTCGCGTGGATGTTTCGGCACGACACCGTCGATCACCACGCCTTGCGCCAAAGCGAGGAAATGACGCGAGTCGAACGAAAAGGCAATCCACTGCTTCGCCGCGAATACCGGAAAGTTTTGCAGAGGCACCCATGCGCCGGCGACGCGTTCATACACCACCGCGTCGGTATCGAGATCGTACGGTCCCTTGCCGCTGCGAATGCCGGCCGCGGCGAGAAAGCGCCGGCCGTCGATCTCGAAGTACTCGAGGTCTTCGCCGCCGGGCAATGACAGCGCTTCATGCTCGATGAACCGGCCGTCCTGCCAGCGGTAGATCGGCGCTTCAATGTCGCTGTCGCCAGCATTCATGTAGGGCGCCTCACCCGGTACATCGCGTGCGAGTTGTGGCACGCCGAGAAAGGTGCCCTCGTCCGTCGTAAAGACTTCGACCGCGCGCGCACCGCTGGTGGGCAGTTGCTGCAGTGTCGTAAGCAGGCCCCCGCCCAATTCAGTTTTTGCCATGACCCGCTTCTCCCAGCTCCGAACCCGTGATCGCAAAAGACGCAGTCGGCGTGACCGGTCCACTCTCGTTTTCGCGCGGCCGCAGCACATTGGCGAGACACAGGCCTAGCGCCGCGCCTACCGCGAGAATCGCCGCCAGCATGAAAAGTGTTTCGAACGACAGATGCTGCGAAAGAAGCATGCCGCCGACCACCGGCCCGACGATCGAACCAATACGTCCGATCGCCAATGTCCAACCGACACCGGCCGCCCGCACATTGGCGGGGAAGAGATAGCTGGCGATCGCCGGAAACGTCAACTGCCCGCCGACCAGAAACGCGCCGACTGCAAACAGCATCGCCAGCGCGATATTCCCCGCACCGATGATCTGGCCAAGAGCCACCGTCAATACCGCGCCACCAAGAAAGGAAATGGCCACCGGCAAAAAAGGCCCACGTTTGCTGACCAGGGTCGAAATCACCAGCGCGCCACCGATGGCGCCTAAATTGAGCAACACCGAACCGAGCGCAGCGCGGCCCGGTTCGACGCCGTTCATGTTGAGGATGGTCGGCATGAAGCTGACCAGGAAGCCCGACAGGATCATGCTCGACAACACGCTGACCCACAGTGCCAGCGTCGCCGGGAGCCGGCCGCCGGTAAACATGCTGCCGACCACGTTCAGACCGCGCGCCGCCGCTTGCTGTCGTGCTGCCGCCCGTTCGGCGCGGCTGACGGTTTGCGCCGGAATTACGAGGAGCACCGGGATCAGCGCGAGCAACGCGAAGGTGCCGCCCATCAGAAACACGAACGGCCAGCCGAAGCGCACCATCAACGCCGCGGTGATCGCACCGCCCACCACCGCGCCAAGCGGAAAGCCGATGAACATCAGAATCACCAGCGAAGAGCGGCGCTGCGGTGAACTGCTCTCAGCCGTGATCGCCGCGACCGGCGGAATGGCGCCACCCATGCCGAGGCCGCCGAGAAAGCGGAGCGCGGCCAGCATCGTCGCCGAGGTGGAAAAAGCACAGCCAAGCGTGAAAATGCCCGTTACGGCGAGCGCCAGCAGTAGCATCGGGCGTCGGCCGAAACGGTCTGCCAGCGGCCCGATAATCAGCGAGCCGAGCACCGTGCCGATGAAGCCGGCGCCAAACACGCGCCCCAGTGTTGCGTGATCGATCTGCAACGACTTCGCCAGCAACGGCGCGACGAATGACAACATCAGCGTGTCGAAGCCATCGATCATCGACACCGCGAAGCACACCAGCGTGATGCGCAGCACGTTGCTGAGCGGCGGACCCGCCGACGGCTCTTGTGCAAGTGAGTTCATGAAGCCTGTCTCCTTCATCAAGGGCGTTTTTTTATGGCCCGCGCGGATGCCCTTGCGCGCAGGTATTGATCCAGCGGCCGTCGCTATGACTGCACGGTGCTCGGGAAAGTCACATTCGTAAAACCAGGAATCTCAACTTTTTGCGGCTGATTGCCGTTGCGGTACAACTGATCGACGATGTAATCGGCGACGCAGTTGGACAGCAGTTGCGTCGGATCTTCCATGATGCGGCGCAGGCGAGCCGCGGTCGCATCGTGATCGTCGACTGATGTGATGGGCGGCATGCCGTCGGCCGGCGCCGGATCGAACCGATACGGTTGCTGCCCGGGAAACAGCGAGCGCGCGACATCGATACTCGAACGGGTGTTGAGCCACAACGCCCGATACGTGCGTTCCAGTTCCGCGAGGCCTGCGGCGTCCGGCAATTCGGCGACCGAGAACGACGGTGCGTGCGGCGCGACGAACACGCGTTCGGGCAGCAACACGCGATTCGACGCGCACCACACCAGATAGCACATGTTGTTCGACGCCCACGTCACACCGGCAGTCGGCCTGCCCGAGCGGCCGCTGACGAGCACCATCAGGCGGTTCCAGTCGAGCGCTTGCGCGCGCAACCAGTTGCCGATGCGGTAGACGATGTCGAGAAACGCGAGCCCGAAGGTCGCGAACATCACGTCGTTCATCGGCACAGGAAACGCGCTCGTACGCGGCGCGGCAAAGTACTCGTCGTTCAGGCGCGCGAAGGTCAGCAGCGAATGATCTTGCTCGGCCCGCTCGAGCAGATCGATCGTCACGCCACAGGTATAGTCGACGAGATCGGCAATCTTCTGCTCGTGGCCCGCGAAACTCTCTACCGCGACGTGATCGCGCCAAAGCGCAAGCGAGTTCGCCGCGCGGGTTTCCTGTGCGTGGTTTCGCAGGTTCGACGCGTCGTGTTGCCACGTGTCGTCGTGCGGCGACAGTTCACGCATCCGCGCAAGGTAAGCCAGCGCCAGCGGCAGATGCGATACCGCCGTCAACTCGATGAAGCCACGCGTCGATTTGCGAAAACTCTCGATCGTCGGCGCACGCCCCGCGCCGGGAAACAGCACGATGTCGCTGCCGGTCGACACGAGCAACGGGTCGTCCGCTTGCTGCTGCGCCATCTGCTCTGTCAGATGCGCGCCGATGCTCTGCGGGTCCGACGTGAACGCGCGAAAGAGACCGGCAAACGCTGCGTTGGGTTGATAGGGCATAGTGAGTGGGTGTCGCCTCAATAATCGTTCAGTTGCCGCTCAAACTGTCGCTCAGTAATCGAACAACCGTGCGGGGTTGTCGGACAGGATCATCTTGTGCACCGCCGGATCGTCGGTCCACGCACCGAGCAGATTCAGCAATTCGCCGGTGTCGCGCGTCGAATCGGGAATGTGCGGCCAGTCCGAACCCCAGATCACTTTCTGCGGCGCAGCCTTGATGATCGCTTCGGCCATCGGCGCCACGGCTTCATAGCCGCGATGTTTGGCGATCCGGTACGGCGCACTGAGTTTAAGCCAGCAGCTACCATCTTTCAGCAAGCTGAGCAGACGGTCGAAATCCGCTTGCGTGAGGCCGTCTTCTTCGAGCATGTAGCCCATGTGATCGATGACGAAATCGGTCTGTACGTCGGCGAGAAACGGAATCAGATTGCGCACGACCCAGCCCGGCGCATAGAACTGCACGTGCCAGCCGAGGCTTGAGCACAAGCGCGCCATCCGTGTGATGTACTGCTGGATCTCGACGGTCGGCAGCCCGGAACGCGCAAACAGATCGAGGCGCACCGCGCGAACACCGGACTGATGGAAGCTGTCGAGCGTCACCGCGTCCGTGCCCTCCTCGATCATCACGACACCGCGTGCGATCGACCCTGCCACATGCAGCGCGTCGATCAGACAACGGTTGTCCGTACCGTAAAAACTCGGCTGCACGATCACGAAACGCTTCAGGTGCAGCACGCTCATCATCTGGAGATAGTGCGAGAGCTTGCCGTCCGGCAGCGTGTAGTGCGGATGCTCGACTTTCGGGTATTTGTCCTCGGGGCCGAACACGTGCATGTGCGCGTCGCAAGCGAGCGGCGGCATCGTGAACGACGGGCGCGACAAGGTTTCATAGTCACGCATCGGCGTGGAAATCAGCGGGGTTTCTGCC
This sequence comes from Paraburkholderia sediminicola, assembly GCF_046026855.1. Classification (GTDB taxonomy): domain Bacteria; phylum Pseudomonadota; class Gammaproteobacteria; order Burkholderiales; family Burkholderiaceae; genus Paraburkholderia; species Paraburkholderia sediminicola_A. The sequence continues at coordinate 76,427 of NZ_JAQQET010000040.1, forward strand.
ATGATCTGAAAATAAGAGTTCGAATTAAAGTTGACGTGCCTGCTCGACGCGCTCGCGCAACGCCGCCAGATAAACATCGCTGTCGATGCCGGCGAAGATGAAAGGCGCGGCGCCCTCGCGGCGCAATTCGTTGAGCGCCTCGCACTCCGGCATTCCGCCCACGATCACCACCTTGCCGTGCCGCTGTGCCGCTGCAATCACCTTGCGGCACGCCGCCACGACTTCGGGATGCGCCGATTCGCCGGTGTGGCCCAGATCGGCGGAGAGATCGTTGCAACCTAGCGCGAGCACGTCGACGCCTTCGATCGCCGCGATCGCATCAGCGGCTTCGACGCCGGCCCGGCTTTCGATCAGCACCTTGAGCACGGTCGCCTCGTTCAGACGCCGGTTGAGTTCGTGAGCGGGAAGTTTCTCGAAGTTGACGTAGGGCAGCGTCGCCAGTTGCGAACGCTGGCCGAGCGGCGGAAAGCGCGTGGCGATCACCGCATCGCGCGCCTGTTCGGCGGTCTCGACGCGCGGCACGATGATGCCGAGCGCGCCGCCATCCAGCACGCGGTTGATGGTGCCGTAGTCGCGCTCCGGCACGCGCACCCACGGCATCAGGCCGAGGTCGACCGCACAGGAGCACAGTTGCGACACGGTGTCGACCGGCAGCGAACTGTGTTCCATATCCACCCAGATCGTGTCGTAGCCGGCCGCTTTGGCCCAGCGGACCACATCCGTCGTGCGCGAGGCGCGAATTCCCAGCGCAATGATCTTGTGTCGTGCTCGCAGGCGTTCGACCAGTTCCGCACCGTTCATGCTGTCTCCGTCGTTGTGTTGGTGGAAGACAGTATCGCCCCGGAAACAGTTTTGATTTATTCTCCAAATCAAGCTTATTGATTTACAGAGCAAATCAATGAATATCCGTCATCTGGAATTTTTCGTGGTGCTGGCGCAGGAGCTGCATTTCCGGCGCAGTGCCGAGCGGCTGGGCATTACGCAGGCGCCGTTGAGTCTTGCGATCCAGTCGCTTGAGGCGGAACTGGGCGCGCGGCTCTTCCATCGCACGCGCCGCACTGTCGCGCTGACCGAGGCGGGGCTCGCGTTGCTGGACGACGCACGGGCGATCCTCGCGCGGATCGAACACGCGAAGGAAAGCGTCTGGGAGACGGTCAGCGGCGAGGTTGGGCGTTTGCGGGTCGGTTTTACCAATGCTTCAACGCTGTCACCGTTTTTCCCGCGGCTGATTCACGCGTACCGGACGCAACGTCCAAAGGTCAACATCACGCTGCTGGAGTTGTCGTCGTCCCGGCAGATTGAGGCGATCGAGCAGCGCGAAATTGACGTCGGTTTGCTGCGGATGCCCGAAAGCGCGCCACCCACCGATCTGGTGTTCACGCCTCTGATGGAAGAGCCGCTACTGCTCGCCATGCATGCGCGGCATCGGCTCGTCAGTGCCCCATCGATCAAGCTTAACGATCTGCGCGACGAGCCGTTCATCGCCTATCCGCGGCAAGCAGGGGTCGCGGTTTACGAAAAGATTGTCGCGTTGTGCGCAAAGCGCGGATTCAAACCCCAGGTCGTCCAGGAGGCCCAACAGGCGTCCACCCTGATCGGACTGACCGCCACCGGTCTCGGGATTTCGCTCGTGCCGTCGACGCTGCAGACCATCGCGGTGCCGGGCGTTGTGTTCAGACACCTGGACGAAACCGACACCATCACCACGCTATACATCGTTCACCGCCATGGGGACGCCAACGCCCGGGCGATGCAATTTGTGGAGTTGGCGCGGGGTCTTCGGGACGAAACTTCATATCGCACATAATGGCATCCCCACTCACGCGAGATTTTCATGGCGACGATTACCCCTCACTCTGCATGCGGATATCCTGCCAGTGCAATGGGCGAAACTCCTGCTCAACCTCAACAACGCGATCAACGCACTGTCGAACCGGCCGCTGAAAGAAGAGCTCTCACAGCGTGCGTATCGGCATTGCCAGGCTCTCGCACAAACCGAAGCGCTCGCACTACTCACCCTATCCGGCATACGGCCGGCCAGGTTGACATCACTCCCCGCCAACTGGATCCCCCGTCTCCTGAACACACCCGATGCACTGTTCGAACGACTCGCCGGGAAGATGCTGGCAATCGATCCGTTGGCGCGCTCCTCAATGTCTGATGACCTGGCAGAAGGACGCGTGACGGAAATCGACTGGATCAACGGCGAAGTGCTGCGTCTGGCCGAACGCTGCGGACAGCGCGCGCCGGTGAATGCGCGTCTGTGCGCGCTGGTGCGCGCGGCCGAACAGCGTGCAGTTCGTCCGGCGTGGTCAGGAGAAGCGTTGCTGACGGAACTGCTTGCGGCCCGGGACGATCGGACTGACCTTTCTCCATGACAGGCATGAGGCCAAACCTGGCGGCATCATCGCCGCGCGACTGTCGCGACAAAGCCTGCGCCCCTAAGGGCTACTGCAGATTCCGTGTGCGGGCGCATTGGAGTCACGGTGGCCAGGAGACGGTCGGGGCCGGCGACTACGCCGTGACTACGATGTTTTCGTTCTCTACGCCTAAATGTGTTTCCTGCAAAAGGCGCACGAACAGGTCCGTGCTCGGCGCAAGTTGCCTGTCTTCGACTTGTACAAGTGAAAAGAGCGTTGTGTAGTTGAGTTCCTCCGCGTCTTGAACAGGCACGAATCGCCATCGCGCGTCTAGCGACTCCGCATAGTGCGTTGGGAGAAATCCTGCAAAACAGCCGCTCGCTAAAAGCGTTGCGACCGCCTCCAGGCCTACAGATACGCCATGCCGTGCGATGCCGAGACATTCCACCAGGCGAGACGTGTGAGGGTCCCGTTCACGCACAATCAACTCGTAGCCATGCGCCAGCAGGCTGCTGAGAGTTGGCGGTGGGTCATCGGTCTGAGCAACGTACAGCTTGAACACTTCTTTAAAGAGTGCCATGCATCGAAGGTGCACGTCACCGACCATGGTACCGGTCACACCACGTGTGGTCCCCGTAATGGCAAGTTGAAGTTGTCGATCGGCGAGTTTCGCAAGAAGGTCAGACGGGAGGTGTATCGACAAATGGACGGTTACGTCTGGCGCAAGCTGTCTGAACCTGGTCAGTGTTGTCACAAGTTTGCATTCGGGATTGGTCAGGCAGTTATCGGCGATACCGATATGCAAGCTGCCTGTCATCACGCTGCGCGCACGATTGAGTTCGTGGCCAATCATCTGCAGGGTATCGTGCGCGTTAATTGCGGCTCGCAGCACCGCGCGCCCGAATTCTGTTAATTCAAAGCCACCGGGGCCCCTGAAGCACAATCGCGCGCTAAGTCGGGCCTCCAGCGCAGCCAGTTGACGGCTAATCGTCGACCTGTCCATTCCCAATTCCGTCTCGGCAGCAGCGAGACCGCCAGCCTCAGCGACCGCGCGGAAGATTCTAAAGAGCCGCAAGTCGCCCTCGCCAATCGAAACGCCGTTAGCCGATGTGTCGGGCTTTGACCCAACATTGAACGCAGCTGCACTGGAGTGGTGCGAATCATGGACGAGTTTCATGCGTTCCTCCCTACTTCCCGCAGATGCAAAGACAATGCCAGAGAGCACTGCGGTTTGAAGGTTGCGCGACTTGCACGCATGGTTATTTTGGCGGCACTCCTTCGCATTTATTCGACCTCCTAGACTGGGTTCACTTCTCAATCGCCATCTCCAGGAGAGAACATGAACCTGCCGCTCACCGTACCACCCCGCGCTGCACATCAAAGTTTTCTGTATTCGCCTATCCAGACCGACCTTGACAAGCTTGAAGCACATGTTGCAATCATGGGGCTGCCCTTCGGGAGCGCCTACGATGCCAGAGCCATCTCAAATGACCAGATTCACGCACCCGACGCTGTGCGGTCAGTCACGGACCGAGTGTGCCGGTCACTAGAGCGCTACGACTACGATGTCGGCGGCCCAATCTACGACGGACGCGCGCTGAAAGTGGTCGATGTCGGCAATGTCCCAGCCGACTTCAATGACCTCCGCAGCCACTATGCACGCGCCGAACAGGCAATTCGCAAGATTCTCGCAAAAGGCGCGCTGCCCATCACCATCGGAGGCGACCACGGCATCACGACGCCGGTGCTGCGCGGGTTCGCGGACGAAGGCCCAATCACCATCGTGCACGTGGATGCACATCTCGACTGGCGCGACAACGTGAACGGCGTGCGCGATGGTTTGTCGAGCCCGATTCGTCGCGCGTCGGAGATGCCGCACGTCAAGGACATCTTTCAGATTGGCATGCGCGCACAAGGCAGCGCGCGTCCTGAAGAAGTTGCCGCGGCCGCCGCATATGGCTCGCATATCGTGCCCGCTTTCCAGGTGCACGACGAAGGCATCGACTCCGTTCTCGCAATGATTCCGGACGGAGGCCGCTACTACCTCACTATCGACGCCGACGGGCTCGACCCGACCGTCATGCCGGCTGTCGAAGGTCCGGCGCCAGGAGGTCTCACCTTCCACCAGGTACGCAAGCTCATTCACGGCCTGGTGCGCAAGGGGCGCGTCGTGGGCATGGACATCGTCGAAATTACGCCCTCAATCGACGTGAACATGATTTCCTGCATCACTGCAGGACGTCTTATCGTCAATCTGATTGGAGCCGCGGTCCGAGCCGACTACTTCGATGTGCCGCGCGTCTGAGCAAACACCTTCTTCGCCACAATACCCCCGGGAATATCATGATGCATATTTCAAGAAAGGCTCGTGCGAGCATCGCAGCCACACTTTGCACAGCCTTGCTGGCGATGTCGCATAGCGCGCTCGCCGAAACGACACTGGAAAAGATCCGGCGCACAGGGACGGTGACGGTCGGTACCGAAGCCGCGTATCCACCCTTTGAGTTTGTGCAGAATGGCAAAATTGTAGGATACGGGTCCGACATTCTTGCCGAGGTCGTCAAGGAACTGCACGCCAGACTGGTTCAGATGGACCTTCCGTTCCAAGGCATTCTGCCCGGTGTGCTGGCCGGCAAGTTCGATTTCGTCGCTACGACAGTAGGCATCAACGAGGAGCGCGCGAAGCGGTACGCGTACACGCTACCGATTGCCGACGGCATGCCCTATCTCCTGGACCGAAAGGGGGAGTCTCTGAAGGCGGCCGACCTGAACGGCAAGGTGGTCGCGACGCAGCTTGCCTCGTCGACCGAACCCGTCGCTCGAGCGCTGGATGCAAAGCTCAAGGCTGCAGGAGGCAGCGGGTTCAAGCAACTCAAACTCTACACATCGTTCCCTGATACCTACGTCGCCTTGTCGAATGGCGAGGTCGATAGCGTTGTCCAGTCGTTGCCGAATCTCGCGGTGCTCGTCAAGCAACATCCGGATGATTTCAGGCTCGGCGGTCCTGTCCAACTCGACGGCGCCTACACCTATCTCGCGTGGGTGACGCGTCCCGAAGACAAGGACTTGCGCGACTTCATTTCGGGCGTCATTCGCAAGATGCGTGACGACGGCCGCCTCGGCGCACTACAGAAAAAGTGGTTCGGCTACGAGATGAAGATTCCCGACAGTGGCTACCTGCCGCCCGGCGCAATTTAGTCCTCGCAGAGGAGCAGTGCGATGAAATTTCACATCGACTATCTGTGGTCCGTGCTGCCCGCGCTCGCTTCGGCGGCGCTGACGAATCTTCGCCTCGCTGCAATTGCTATTTTGATGGCCCTTGTGCTCGGCACAGCTTTGACCATATTGCGAGCAGCCAAAATTGGCTGGATAAACAGTGTCATTGCTGTAGTCATTAGCTTTGTGCGTGGCACGCCATTGCTCATCCAGATTTTCATCTTCTTCTATGTACTGCCCGCGGCGGGCCTGAATCTAAGCGCACCGACCGCCGGCGTCGCAGCGTTGGCCTTCAATAGCATGGTGTTCGTCAGCGAGATTTTGCGCGCCGGCCTTGGAACGCTCGACCCGGGTCAAGTCGAGGCGGCGACGGCCCTTGGGCTGCGCCCAGCATCAATCTGGCGATACATCGTCCTGCCGCAGGTGCTGCGCCGTGCACTGCCCGTTCTCGTTAATGAAGCGTCGATTGTCGTTAAGGGCACGGCACTACTGTCGGTTATTACCGTCGTGGATGTTCTGCGCACCGCGCAGCAAATCGCGGCCGAATCGTTCCGTCCTTTTGAAACCCTGCTCGGTGCTGCGTTGATGTTCGTGCTCATCAATCTGATGCTCAACGCGGGCGCGCACATCATCGAGCACAAGGTCGCATTGCGCTCCTGAGCGCGCCACCGGGATTGCACCCATGAAATTCGACCCGTCTATTATTGTCGACAATGCGCCGCTCTTTCTGCATGGCGCATTACTGACGCTTGAAATCTGCGTCTGCGCGCTCCTGATCGGCTACTTGATGGGAATACTGCTGGCGCTCATGCGTATTGCCCCACAACGGCTGCTGCGTCTGCTTGCGGGTGGGTGGATTACGCTTATTCGCGGTGTGCCTTTCATCATTCTGCTGTTCGTCGTGCACTACGGACTGCCGTTCGCCGGCGTGCGTTTGCCGTCAATCGTCACCGGCACTGTCTCGCTCGCAACATTTGCGAGCGTGTATTACGCCGAGGTTATTCGCGCGGCCGTGGAGGCTCTGCCAACGGGACAGTATCAGTCAGCGCGTGCAATCGGCATGTCGCCATTCCAGGCCACGCGCCATGTAATCGTGCCGCAAATCCTGCGCGCGCTCGTGCCGCCGTCCACAAACGTGACACTGACGATGATGAAGGAGTCTGCCGTGCTCTCGTCGGTGACGGTACCTGAACTCAGCTACCAGGGCTTAATCGTGCAAGGAAACACCTTTGCACCATTCGAAGTGTTCGCCGCTGTTGCTGGACTCTACTGGCTTATAGCCATTGCCACCGCGGAAGCAGCTCGATGGCTGGAACGCCACACGGGCGGAGCGCAAGACGTCCGCATCGCACGAAACGCGCTTGCCGAGCGCTACCTATCTCTCGAAAAACGGGGCGTGCAATGAGTGCAGGCGGAATTGCGCTACGTCTATCAGCGCTTCAAAAACGATATGGCAACACGACTGTGCTCGACGACTTCTATCTCGACGTGCGGGAGGGTGAAATTGTCGCCTTGCTTGGACCGAGCGGTTGCGGCAAGAGCACCCTGCTGCGCTGTGTGACCTGGTTGGAACCGCCCGACGACGGCTTCATCGAGGTCGGCGGCAAGCCGTTCGGACGAACGCGCGTAGGCGCTGGCGTTATCGAAAATCAGTCGCGCACGGCGATCGACAGGATGCGGCCAAGCATCGGGCTTGTCTTTCAGCAACTGAACTTGTGGCCGCATATGACGGCGTTGGAGAACGTCGTCCGTGCGCAGTGCGTGGTGCTCGGCCGGCCGCGGGCAGAAGCAGAGCGCCGCGGAGAATCACTGCTGTCACGGCTGGGACTTGGGGCGTTCGCAAAACGGCCAGTCCATTCACTTTCGGGAGGACAGCGTCAGCGTGTGGCAATAGCGCGTGCGCTCGCGATGGACCCCGCCGTGATGCTGTTCGACGAGCCGACTTCCGCGCTCGACCCCGAACTCGTCGGCGAAGTGCTGGCATTGTTGAAGACCCTTGCTAGTCAAGGGACGACGATGCTTGTCGTCACACACAGCGTCGGATTCGCGGCAGCGCTGGCAAATCGAATCGCGTTTATGGAGGGCGGGCGCATTGTCGAGGAAGGTGCGCCTCAATCATTGCTTGCCTCGCCCCGCACCGAACGTCTGCGCGCGTTCCTTCAACATGCCGCGCCAGAGCGCCTCGGGACTGTCGCTCCAGTGGCGGCCGGGTAGCCCTTTGCCCTACCTCATCACTCAATCGAAACCTCGGGTTCACAGGAGCCGTTCAGCTATGCAGCGTGTAAATCGACCCTATGTCGGAATTCCGTCCTTCCTTCGCTCGCGGATTTGCGAGGACCTGACTAAACTTGATGCGGCGATAGCCGTGTTCGGCGTGCCCTTCGACGAAGGTTCGCCGTTCTTTCCTGGTTCGCGGATGGCGCCACGGTCGCTGAGAGAACACTCACTGCGTTTTGGCGGAGGCGAGGGTGGCTATTTCGACCCGCGCACCCGCAAGCAGTATCTCGTCGAAGAAATGCGCAATGGGCTAATCGCCGACGTCGGCGATGTCGACATCCATCCGACTAACGTCGAGCGTACCTTCGAGAACATCACCGGGATGACGCGCGGGATTCTCGAGCGTGGCGCCATGCCTGTGGCGCTAGGTGGCGACCACTCAATCACCGACTCAATCTTCCGTGCTTTCGACGAGAAGCTGCACGTCATTCACTTCGACGCGCACACTGATTTCGCGACCTTCGAACATGATATGGAGCACACAAACGGTCACGCGTTCCGACATGTCGCCGCGTTGCCCAACACGTTGAGCCTGACGCAGGTAGGCATCCGCAGTCTTCGGCACGCGCCCGCCCACATCGAAGATGTGTTCGCCTCAGGCAACCGCGTTGTTCCCATTAACGAGTTCCGTGACCTCGGACCGGAAGGCATCGCGGCGCTGCTGCCGGAGGGGTCCCGCGTATATGTCAGCATCGATGTCGACGTCATGGATATGTCGTTGACGCCAGGCTGCGTCTCTGCGGAACCGGACGGCATGTCGTACGCCGACTTGCGGGACTCCTTGAAAGCCATTGCAGTACGTCACGATGTCGCAGGTTTTGACTTTGTCGAGGTCAACCCGCTGCTCGACGCGCGCACAGGCGTCACTTCATATCTCGGTGCACTGACGGTCGTCGAGTTTCTCGGCAACATATGTGCGCAACCCCGTTGGGCTGCAAGGCGGCTGTCGCGCCCACGCTGATTTCGACGAAATCGCGCCGTAAAACTGCTGAGACTGTCGGGCGAATGTGGGGTCGCGGGGAACCAGCGCCCGCTAGCAGTTACCGGCTCAACCGCAAACGAGGTTGCTTTGGCGCCAGGGATGGCCATATTCAACGCTTCCTTTTTACGCATGATGCCCGGAGAAGGTGCGTGCTCCTGAATCCATTCACTGATGCGGTGCTTGGTCGTCGTTCATGCGGACTCGCGGCAGCGGAAACTCTGCTGGTTCCCAACTTGCTTGTTATGAGCATCGGAGGACACGCCATGCATCTAGCCCCTTTTGTAACGCCAGAACTTCTTCTAATCGAGCAGTCGATGAATAGAGAGTTTCTTGACGACATGCATGGCGCGCAGCAAGTCTCCGAGCCAGGAATAACGAAACGAGAAACAGTAGGAAACGCGAGATGGTACGCTCGCGCTTTTTCATGGCTGAAGCTGTAAGGTCTATCTTGACAGCAGAAACGGCCTCCTTCGCAGCCGGAGACTTCGTCGCGACAGCCTTCTTTCCCGCAACCCCGGCGGTACAGAATGAAGAAGCCTCACGGCACTGAAGCCATCAAAGCCGGAGCAACTCTGCTTTCATCCAGTCGTGAACTGCGCGACTCAATTCCTGTTGCGACGTGTCCTGGGACGGGAATGCTGGACCGATGACAACGTCGATGTGCCCCACCCCAACGGGCCACCCTTTCGCTGGCCAGACTTTTCCGGCGTTGTGGACGACTGGGACGACCGGAGCGCCAGTCGCGCAGGCGAGACGAATACCGCCCGACGTCAGTCTCAACGGCGCACCGTGCTGCACCCGGGTGCCCTCCGGGAATATGACCACAACGTCGCCCTTTGCCAGCCGCCCGGCACACTCCTGTGTCACGGCCAGGTGAGCCTGGCGGGGCGAGCCACGATTCAGGCTGACCATATCGAGGCCGCGCAGCACCCATCCGAAGAACGGAATACGCAGAAGGTCTTCCTTAAAAACAAAGCTGATGCGTCGCGGCAATAGCGCGAGAAATGCAAGCGTCTCCCATGTGGATTCGTGACGGCACAAGATGATGGAAGGACCTTCCGGAAGGTGCTCGAGTCCTTCCACCGAGCATGTGATGCCGGGTAACCACCGCATCACGGCAACCATCGCACGACACCACTGCACAGCAAGCCAATAACGGCCGGCCCTCCCGACGAATGGGAAGAGCGCCAGTATCCCTATTGAATAAAGTGTCCCACTGCCGAGAAGGTAGACAATGAAAAGCCATTTGATGAGCGTGGGGCGCATGGGAAGCAGAATAAAGGGGGGGGGCTGGCAGCGGGAGGTCCCGCCGCTATGAATAGAGACTGCGCGGCAGCGCGATACGTTCGCGCGTTGGCATCGCTCCAGTGGCCTCGCGTAGCAGAAAGCGCCACTGCGGTTTGACAGACTAATAATATCTGACTCGTGGATGATTGAGCGGGAGAACAGCGATACTGCCGGTGCGGGAACTGTCAGCATCTGTGACGGTCCTCTTATGTAAGCAAAACGCTTGTTCAGAAAAAAGCGTCTACCTCAATCTGCTCACGCTAGCGGCGCAACGCTCGATTTTTCATTGGAGATTTATGTACAAAGGCATACTGGCCACTTTGTTGGTCGCAACCACGATTCTGGCGCTGCCCACCGAGGCCAGCGCGCGTCCGCGCATGGAATGCCGGCGTGTCTGGGTTCACGGCCATCTTGTTCGCAGATGCAGGCCGCTGCCGCCGCCTCGGCGACATCATCGACCGCCCCCAAATCGTCGGCCGCCGCCGCCTCGCTACTGATTACCGATATGCCGTGCAGGAACGCCGTGCAGCTGACTTTGATGGTGGGCCCGTCGAGTTTCGACGGCAAGACGACCTCGTGCTAATAGCAGTCCCGGAGAGTGACTGTGCGTTGGCACTCGAACTCTATCGCTGCATTAAACGCAGGGAGGACGAACGTCGGTGAGACTAGAGCGTCGAATATTTGCGCGGGACCTCCGCTTAGCCGCTCCAGTCACACCGAGCCAGTATCTGAATCCAACGCTGCCAGCGAGCCATCTGCGCCTAGCTGCTGCCATGCCTTTTCCCAATACTCCTGGGAACGCCCGTCGGGACTTCCTTCTTTCTCCCAAAGATAGAACGCGAGCGTACGAATTTGCACTTCGGTAACAGGTACATCCATTTTCAATCTCCAAAAAAATACCTTCAACTGGTCAGGGCATTTTCGCCGTGCTCAATCGAGTCGACCGTTCGAAAAGGAATCACCGCACGGTGCCCGGCTTCCGAATGCCAAACCACCCATTCATGCGTGATCTGCGACAACGGCTAACCTCTTTGCTGGCGACGACTGCTTGCTGCGATTCGCGCGACCATGGGAACCAGGCGAGGGTTGAACACAGGAATTGAACCAGCACGACTTCCCGCTCGAGCAACTATTGCATCAATGGTGACTCGTGCGACCGCGCGTTGTGCCTGCCTGGCGAAGTGTTTCATCCGCCGGTCGCTGACCGGATGCCGCGCCCATACTAGCGCTGCGAACCAACCGATAACCGTCCATCCCAGCAGGATGTTCACCATGGTCACCGCAAAGGCGTCTTCGCGTTCTCTCGCGTCTGCAATCATTGCAGGCACCAGATACAGCATCAGCGCACCCAGGAACACTGCGCCCTCGATAATCTTCAACATTTCGACACCTCGCTACACCCTCTGTCAGCAGACGACCTTCAGATTAGTGGCCTGCGTACACACGACCAATAGACTCGGAAGGTTGACGGCTGCCAGATTCCGAAGATGACGCAACTACGCCGCCGTACGAATCATTAACGGAGCCAACCGCATCGTTGCGTTCGGCTGCAACGGTTTGCGCATTCTGGCCTCGCTGTGACGCTGGCGCGCCCACCGAAGGGCGGTAGAAAGGTGCCGGGCCATAGCCGCTGGCAAATGCAGGCGCAGCGATAGTGGTAGTAGCTGCGATGAGCAGAGCTGCAAGAAGTTTGCTTTTCATGACGAATCCCAAATGCGATTTATAGGAGCGCCACAAGTCGGATAAGACCCGCGCCGCTGACAAGACTCAGTTTAGGCGGCGCCTATCTTTTTTCTATGCCAATAGCGTGAAATCACAATTGCTACAGTGCGAACAATACGGCCCCGCTACGCCCATGCTGGGTTCGCGGGTATCCCTGTTGAAGGAGGTCTACGACGGAAGTCCGCGCTGCCCTCTGCGCGCCAATGAACGCAGAAGCGTATGCTGCTTTAAATCATCAGGAGACGACCATGAGCCTTGCAGGCAAGACACTATTCATGTCCGGTGGCAGTCGCGGCATCGGACTCGCGATTGCACTCAGAGCCGCACGCGACGGCGCGAATATCGTGATTTGCGCAAAGACCGCGGAGCCAGACCCGCGTCTCGAGGGTACGATTCATACGGCGGCTGCCGCTGTTGAAGCGGCTGGCGGCAAGGCGCTCCCACTTGTTGTGGATATCCGCGACGAAGAACGCGTGAAAGCGGCAGTTGCCGAGGCCGTTGATTTGTTCGGTGGCATCGATATCCTCGTGAACAATGCCAGCGCCATTCGACTGACTGGCACGCTCGACACCCCCGTCAAACGATACGACCTGATGCATGGGGTCAATGGCAGAGGCACGTTCGTATGCGCACAAGCCTGCCTGCCTCACCTCCTCAATTCGTCGAACCCGCACATCCTCACGCTGTCGCCTCCGTTGGTCCAGGACGCAAAATGGTTTAGCGACTTTCCGGCATACACCATTGCCAAATACACGATGAGCCTGTTCACACTAGCTCTTGCCGGAGAGTTCAAAGACCGGGGTGTCGCTGTCAATTCGCTATGGCCTCGAACAGCTATTGCAACCGCTGCTGTGCGAAATGAGATTGGCGGTAAGGACATGATTGCAGCATGTCGCACGCCTGAGATAGTCGCCGACGCGGCCCACTTTATCCTGACGCGCCCGGCCACAGAATGCTCGGGAAACTTCTTCCTCGACGACGAAGTTCTGCTGGCAGCCGGTGTGCGCGACTTTGCACAGTACGACGTGCAGGCTGGGGCCGCATTGCAAGCGGATTTCTTTGTGGAGGCCCTGCCGGGCATGTTGCCGGCGGACAATATGACGAAGCGTGCATCGCGTAACCCACTCCGCTAAAAAGTTAGAGTGTGCCGATACGGATGCAGTCACACGCGCTGGAATTGCTAACTTCGTTCATACGTAGCAGATCCAGTCCCTGTTGAATCCGGAGGAACCATGAGTCGAACCGAGACAGCTTTGATTGTGGGCGCGGGAATGGGATTGAGTGCTTCGCTCGCGCGACTGTTTGCAGCAGAGGGTATGCAGGTTGCGCTCGCTGCCCGGGACACCAGCAAGCTGACCGACCTCGTCGACGAAACGGGGGCTCTCGCCTTGAATTGCGACGCGAGTCGACCGGACGATGTTAAAGCACTCTTTAACCGCGTAGAGAACGCCTTCGGCGCTCCCGACCTCGTTGTCTACAACGCGAGTGGCCGCTATCGCGCGGCAGTCGAAGACATCGACGCAGAGAAACTTGAGGATGCGCTTAAAGTGACCGCAGTCGGTGGCTTTCTCGTAGCCCAGGCCGCAGCCGTTCGAATGCTGGCGCGCGGCAGCGGCACCATCCTCCTGACCGGCGCTACGGCAAGTGTGAAGGGGTTACCTGGTTCGACGCCATTCGCGATGGGCAAATTCGCGTTGCGAGGGATGGCCCAATCTATGGCCCGCGAACTCGCCCCACGGAATATTCACGTTGCCCACTTTGTCATCGACGGCGGTATCGCCAGTGGCCGGACGCAACCGGACAACGGCGGCACTGACGACAAATGGCTGGACCCTGACGCCATAGCCAGGGAATACCTCCATATTCATCGTCAACATCGCAGCGCGTGGACATGGGAGGTCGAGCTGCGTCCTTGGGTAGAAAAGTTTTGACGAACGTGCCGGCTGAAGAACAGGGAAGGCTCCCCGATACCTTGGACGCATTGGCGCGCGTGGTAGGCGTTGAGACTTGGCAACTGCCGACTTTGTTGCACGCGAAGGGGCGTTTAGTGAATGCCGCAGACCGTGTTGTGCGCCCATAGGACG
>NZ_JAQQET010000041.1:0-85884 GCF_046026855.1 Paraburkholderia sediminicola
AGTAGGTGCTGCCCCGCACAGGGGCAAACGCTAATAAACCACTAAGAAATCAAGAAAAGGCCAACGCGACAGGCGTACAACCCAAAAACCAAAAACTGAAAACCCAAACAACAATCAGGAAGACGAAGGCAACTTCCTGGGCATCCCAAACCCACCCAGCAGCGCAGCTAAAGGCTGCTTGGAAGCCGACTTCTGCGGAGCAGCAGCAGACGAGGCAGCCGCCTCCTCACCCTTCCGAACAGAAGCCGCCGACGGCTCATAAGGCTTGAGGAAGAAATCATCCACAGGCTGCGCGCGATGATGATGCGGCCGATCGAACGAACCCGAAGACGAAGCCCCCGGACGCCGGCGACCGCCCCGCTCGTCACGGCCCTCTGCACGGCCATCAACGCGCTCACGCCGCGGCGGACGCTCTTCGTGATGATGCCGCACCGGCGTATCCACGGTCAGGTGTTGCACTTCCAAAGGCCGCTTGATCAGTTTCTCGATATCGGCAAGCTGCTTACGCTCATTCGGGCTGCACAGCGACAACGCATCGCCCGACGCGCCAGCGCGCCCAGTGCGCCCGATCCGGTGCACATAGTCTTCCGCATTGAACGGCAGATCGAAATTGATCACAGCGGGCAGTTCGACGATATCCAGACCACGCGCAGCGACGTCAGTCGCCACCAAAGCCTCGATCTCGCCACGTTTGAACGCATCCAGAGCCTGCATCCGTTCATTCTGCGTCCGGTCGCCGTGAATCGCGGTGGCGATCACGCCGTCGCGTTCCAGGCTGCGCGCCAGCCGGCTCGCGCCGATCTTGCTGTTACAGAACACGATCACCTGCTTAAGGCCGCGATCGCGAATCAATTTAACAACAGCGCCGGTCTTGTCGCCCTCGGCAACCTCATAAACGATCTGCGTCACATTGGTCGCAGTCGAATTGCTGCGCGCGACTTCGATCGTCTGCGGGTCGCGCAGATACGTGGCGGCAAGTTTCTTGATTTCGCCCGAGAACGTCGCTGAAAACAGCAGCGTCTGACGTTCCTTCGGCAGCAGGTTCAGGATGCGCTGCAAATCCGGCAGGAAGCCCATGTCGAGCATCCGGTCGGCTTCGTCGAGCACGAGGATCTGCACCTGGCCGAGATTGGCGGTTTTCTGTTGCACGTGATCGAGCAGACGGCCCGGCGTGGCGATCAGAATTTCGACGCCGCGGCGCAACTGCTCAGACTGCGGATTCATATCGACGCCGCCGAACACCACGGCGCTGCGCAGCGCCGTGTGCTTCGCGTACGACTGCACGTTCGCGGCCACCTGGTCGGCCAGTTCGCGGGTCGGCGTAAGGATCAGCGCGCGCACCGGATGACGGGCGGGCGATGCGCTCGTGCTGGCCTGCGGCAGCAAGCGCTGGATGATCGGCAGCGAAAAGCTCGCGGTCTTGCCGGTGCCGGTTTGCGCGGCGCCCATCATGTCCCGGCCGGCCAGCACGACGGGAATCGCCTGCTCCTGGATCGGCGTAGGGATGGTGTAGCCCGATTCTTTGACGGCTTTCAGGATGTCGGGCGCGAGACCGAATTGATCAAAAGTCGCAGTACTGGGCGTGACGGCTGTGTCGGACATGGTGGCTTTCGCTAAAAATGCGCTTGGCGCGGGTGCGCGCGGCAGCGGTCGGAACCGCAGAGGGCATCAGGATGAAGGCGGAGCCACGGCGTTCCGCACGGGACCCGTCAGTATCACGGGAAAAATGCGGCCGGCTCCGGCCGGCGGAAACACCCGCCGGAAAGGCCGGTATTGTAGCACTTCAGCAAAAACACTCATGGCGCATCCGCCGGCTTTCTGCTTACGCAGGCGAAAGCCGGCTGACGGGCGTGCCGCCAAACTTCGGCAAATGGCTGCGAAGCCGCCCAGCGCCTCGCTGGCGAGCGTAGTTCGTTGACACGACAGTTGCGTGACAGCCGGTGCCCTACCACGTCTCGCGCATCACCATCAGGCGCATTTCGGTCATGTCCTCGATCGCGTAGCGCACGCCCTCGCGCCCAAGCCCCGAGTCCTTCACGCCGCCATAAGGCATGTTGTCGACCCGGAACGACGGCACGTCGTTGATCACCACGCCGCCCACTTCGAGCACATCCCATGCACGGTGCGCATGGGCGAGCGAATCGGTGAACACGCCGGCTTGCAGGCCGAAGTCGCTGTCGTTGACGGTTGCCAGAGCGGCTTCGAAATCGTCGAAACGCTCCAGAATCGCCACGGGTCCGAAGGCTTCTTTTCGATACAGATCGGTGTCGCGCTTGACGCCTTCGAGCAGCGTGGCCTCGAACATCGCGCCTTCGACCTTGCCGCCCGCAACAATCTTCGCACCCGTCTGCACGGCGCTTTCCATCCAGCCGGCAAGACGTTTGGACTCGGATTCGGAGATCATCGGCCCGACAAAGGTCTTTTCGTCCTTCGGATCGCCCATGATCAGCGACTTCGTCTTGGCAATCAGCTTCTCACGCAACGCATCATAGACCTTCGCATGCACCAGAATCCGCTGTACGCCAATACAACTCTGCCCCGACTGATAGAACGCGCCGAACGCCAGCCGGTCGACCACGTAATCGAGCTTCTCGCCCTGATCGCCGTCGACGATCGCCGCCGCGTTGCCGCCCAGTTCCAGAATCACCTTCTTTTTGCCAGCCTTTTTCTTCAGTTCCCAGCCCACCGCGGGCGAGCCGGTGAACGAAAGCAGCTTGAAACGCTCGTCGGTGGTGAACAGATCGGCGCCGTCGCGATGCGCGGGAAGGATCGAGAATGCGCCCTTCGGCAAGTCGGTTTCCGCCAGAATTTCGCCCATGATCAAAGCGCCGACCGGCGTGCGGCTGGCCGGTTTCAACACGAACGGCACGCCCGCCGCGATCGCCGGCGCGACCTTGTGCGCGGTCAGGTTCAGCGGAAAATTGAACGGCGAGATAAAGGAGCACGGACCAATCGGCACGCGCTTTACATAGCCGTGATAACCCTTCGCCCGCGGCGAAATCTCCAGATTGATGATCTCGCCGTCAATGCGCACCGACTCCTCAGCCGCCACCTTGAACGTATCGATCAGGCGCGTGACCTCGCCTTTCGAGTCGTTGATCGGCTTGCCGGCTTCGATACACAGCGCGAGCGCCAACTCGTCGTAACGCTCGCGAAAGCGCTTCACGCAATGTTCGAGCACGGCCTGGCGCTTGAACGGCGGGAAGGCGCGCAATGCGGGCATCGCGTCGACGGCATAGCCGATCGCCTTGTCGATCGCCGCCGCGTCTGCCATCGCCACACGGGTCGCCACTTCGCCGCTGAATTTATCCGTGACTTCGAGATCGGTGTTGGCGGCCACCGCAACGTTGGCGAGGTAGTACGGGTAAGTCTTGTTCAACATGACGCGTTCTCCTTGATCCAGTGCCTCATCAGCAGCATGCAACCAGCAAGGGCTGTGCCCCGGCGCGCCGCCTCAGCGGTTTCACCGCCGCTCGCTATCAGCGCGACATCCATGCCTGGTCGGCGCGAATGCGGCCAGCTTCCTGCCCGGCTGTTTCTCGTTGGCGCCCGCCGCCATTCATAGTTGCGCGGAGAGCCGCTTGATCTCGCGATTCAGCACGCGCTCGTTGTCCGAATAGTCGATCGGCAGATCGATCACATGCACGCCCGGCGTCACGAAACATTCGCGCAGCAGCGGCGCGAACTCCGCGGCCGATTCAATGCGATGCCCCTTCGCGCCGTAGCTCTCTGCATACGCGACAAAATCCGGGTTGCTCAGCGTCATGCCGTAGTCCGGGAAGTTCATGTTCTCCTGCTTCCAGCGGATCATGCCAAACGCGTCGTCGCGCAAAATCAGGATCACCAGATCGAGCTTCAGCCGCACCGCCGTCTCCAGCTCCTGAGAATTCATCATGAAACCGCCGTCGCCGCATACAGCCATGACCTTGCGATCCGGGTGCACGATCTTGGTCGCGATCGCCGACGGCAAGCCGGCGCCCATCGACGCCAATGCGTTATCGAGCAGCAGCGAATTCGGTTCGTGCGCGCGGTAGTAGCGCGCGAACCAGATCTTGTACATGCCGTTGTCCAGACACACGATGCCATCCACCGGCGTGGTCTCGTAGACGTCGTTGACGATCCGCACCGGGTACATCGGGAAACGGTCGTCGTGCTGACCTTTGACCAGATGCGCTTCGAAGTGCTGCTTGATCTCCTTGAAGCGCGTGAAGTCCCAGTGTTCCTTCCGCTCCTTGAGACTTTCCTTGAGCTGCCACACCGCGTTGGCGATGTCGCCGACCACTTCGATCTGCGGGAAGTACACCGTATCGACCTCCGCACCGAGAAAGTTGACGTGAATCACCGTCTTCTCGCCCGTGTCACCGCTGCGCATGAAGAACGGCGGCTTCTCAATCACGTCGTGCCCGACATTGATGATGCAATCCGCGTGGTCGATCGCACGATGTACGAAATCGCCGTCGGACAAGGTGGCGTTGCCTAGCCACATCGGGTGCGATTCATCGATCACACCCTTACCCATCTGCGTCGTAAAGAACGGAATGCCGATCTGGTCGACGAATTCGCGCAACATCTTGGTGGTGGTCTTGCGGTTGCCGCCCGCGCCGATCATCAGCAAGGGATGCTTCGCCTTCGTGATCGCCTCGACCGCGCGCGCCACGGCTTTTTCCTCGGCGACAGGACGGCGGCTGAAGCTCTTCGGAATCGGCTTGCCGTCGCCCTCTTCATCCGCAACGTCTTCGGGCAATTCAAGGTGGACGGCGCCGGGACGCTCTTCTTCCGCCTGGCGGACCGCCTCGCGCACTGCGGCCGGGATGTTGGCGATCGATACGATCTGCCGCGTGTACTTGGTGAGCGGCTCCATCATCCGCACCACGTCGACGATCTGGAAATGGCCCTGCTTGCTTGACTTGATCGGCTTTTGCCCGGTCACCATCAGCATCGGCATGCCGCCCAACTGCGCGTATGCGGCAGCGGTCACGAAGTTGGTCGCGCCCGGCCCGAGGGTGGCCAGACACACGCCGGTGCGCCCGGTGAGACGCCCATACGTGGCGGCCATGAAACCGGCCGCCTGCTCGTGACGCGTAAGAATCAGGCGAATTTTCGAGCGGCGCAACGATTCGAGCAGATCGAGATTCTCTTCACCGGGGATGCCGAACACGTACTCGACACCTTCGGCTTCCAGCGATTTGACGAACAGGTCCGATGCTTTCATGGAGGGTCTCGCTTGATGAAACGGACGCGGGCAGCTAGCCCGCCCGTTGAGGTCCGAAAACGTACGATCGAAGACGACGACAGCCACGCGAACCGTGCGCGGGCCGACATAACGGTCACAGCGGGGACAGCAGTAAAAGCGGACACAGCGGATGCCATGCCGGACAGCTTACTACTCGAACGGAAAGGATGTGCGCAGGCGGGCAGCGCCGCACAGCAGAGATAACGGTCAGGTAAGACAGGCGGCGGGGTGTTTGAAGAAAGCCGCCGCATCATGCTCAGCGATTGATGGTGACGCAGTCGGACAGCATCGGCGGGGCGTTCTCGCCATCCGTCGCATCGTACAGGTCGGCGCGTGGACCTTTCGTCCACCAGGTGTAGCTGCCGGCCTGATACTTCGCACCGGAGGCCGATATCGTGTTGACGAACAGCAGTTGCTGGCCCTTTACAGGCACGAGCGCGAAGCTCTGGCCGTTTGCCGTGTTCCAGTAGGTCACTTGCAGAATCTTGCCGGTCGCGCAGGTGTATTTGTGCGTCTGGCGATTCTTCGCCTGAATCTCGGCGAGGTGCAAAGGCGCGGCCCACGCATTGCCGTACAGCGCAGCAAGACCCACCGCCGCAGTGACTGCAACAAGCCATTTCTTCATGAGATGCCTCGATCGTTGTTGCACATCAAGCATGGGGGTGCGCCTTGCGCTGCGACTAGGTTAAACCGCCGGAGTTGCGGCTGGGGCTGCAGTATTGTGCGCATCCGGAACGCTTATGGCCGCACCGTGAGCCCGCGCGGATTGACGCTTATGGATCGATCACGTTGGCGCACGCGTCGGTCGGCGCGGCAGCCACGTGCCCAACCAGCGGCACGATCTTCAAGCCGGCCGAAGCAACCCGGCAAGGCGCGGCGGCGAGGCCGCACCCTGTCATCCCGGCACACAGCGCGAGCAGCACGCCAAGTGCGCCAAAATGGCCCAGCCTTCCAAGCCGCATGTTCTTGCGGGAACCCAGGGTCATACGCACCTCTACTTCAACGAACTTCAATGAGCCGGGTTTCGCGCCCGGCGAGCTTGCGAGGCAAGCGACTGTTTCATTGCGCATCACCGCGCTGCAGGACGACCGGGCGCTCTCTGATACGCGTTACTTACTTCGTGGAAACCGGCCGCACCGCCACCGCGGCCTGCTTCGCGCGCGAGCGGGCCTCCTCGATGGTCTCGCCGGTGGCGAGCGCCACGCCCATGCGGCGTTTGGCAAAGCTCTCCGGCTTGCCGAAGAGCCGCAGATCCGCATTCGGCACAGCCAACGCCGCCGCGACGCCTTCGAAAGCGATACCCGTTTCGTCCAGACCGCCGTAAATCACCGCCGACGCACCCGGCGCCCGCAGCGACGTATCCACCGGCAAGCCGAGAATCGCGCGCGCATGCAGGTCGAACTCCGAGAAGCGTTGCGAGCACAGCGTGACGAGACCCGTATCATGCGGACGCGGACTCACCTCCGAGAACCATACGTCATCGCCGCGCACGAAAAGTTCCACGCCGAAGAGGCCCCTGCCACCCAATGCCGCAGTGACCTTATGCGCCACTTCGCGCGACCGTTCGAGCGCGAGCGGGCTCATCGGCTGCGGCTGCCACGATTCGACGTAGTCGCCCGCCACCTGCACATGGCCGATCGGGTCGCAGAAATACGTGCTGACTTCGCCGCTCGCCGGATCGATTGCGCGCACCGTCAGCTGGGTGATTTCGTATTCGAAGTCGATAAAACCTTCGACGATCACGCGGCCGTGATTCACGCGCCCGCCCGCCATCGCGTGTTGCCAGGCGGGTTCGACATCCGCGTCGCTCTTCAGCACCGACTGCCCCTTGCCCGACGACGACATCACCGGTTTCACCACGCACGGATAGCCGACCTTGGCGATGCCCGCGCGCAGTTCGTCGAGCGAATCGGCGAATGCGTATGGCGAGGTCGGCAGGCCGAGCTCTTCAGCGGCCAGACGGCGGATGCCTTCGCGGTTCATCGTGAGTTGCGTGGCCCGCGCGGTCGGGATCACTTCGGCGAGGCCGTCGGTTTCGATCGCGGCGAGCGCGTCGGTTGCGATGGCTTCGATCTCGGGGACGATCAGATGCGGGCGCTCCTGTTCGACCAGCGCGCGCAAGGCGGCGCGGTCGGTCATGTCGATCACGTGCGAGCGATGCGCGACCTGATGGCCCGGCGCGTTCGGATAACGGTCGACGGCAATCACTTCGACGCCCAGCCGTTGCAGCGCGATGATCACTTCCTTGCCGAGCTCGCCGGCGCCGAGCAGCATGACGCGCGTGGCGGATTCAGAAAGGGGCGTGCCGATCCGTTGGCCGATCTGCATGGGGTCTCCAGAAAAAGTCGGATGAGGGTGGGATTGGGGAGAACACGATGTTAACATGCGCACCCCGATGCGCACCCGATGCGACGCACGTGTTTAAGTCCGCTCTCACGCCGTAGCGCTCGCGTGCGGCGAGCTTAGTGCGTTACCCTTACGCCTTCGCCAGTTTGAAGAGGAACGACGTCATGCTCCAAAGCTCCTCCGCGCGACGTGTTGCGCGCTTCATCCCTTATGCGCGCACGGTCATTGCCGCGTTGAGCGTCGCCGCGCTTTGCAGCGCGTGCGCCATGCCGAAACATCCCGACTCGGAAGCCGCACCGCCCGACCCGTTCAACCCGGCCGCCACCCAGTTGCTCGACGACACCAGCTGGGTGCTCAGCGGCTGGAAACAGGCCGACGGCACGGTGCGAGCGATTCCGTCCGCGGATCAGGGCGCGCCGATCACGCTCGTGCTCTCCACCGACAAAGGCCAGCGCCACGCCAGCGGCTTTTCCGGCTGTAACCGCTACATGGGCTCGTATGCGCTGAAAGACGGCAAGCTGAGCTTCGGCACGCTGGGCGGCACGCGCATGGCATGCATGACGCCGGGCGGACAGATCGAAGGGGCGTATCTCAACGCGCTGACGCACATCGACCGCACCGGCGTGCAGATGCGCGCGCCGCAGCAGATGCAACTGGTGCTCGACAACGGCGATACGCTGACGTTCGACAGCAGCGCGAAGTGACACATAGGCGGCTCGATCCGCGGGCAGACAAGCGGATGGCCCGCAGCAGCCAATGCTGTCCGCATGGCGCGCACGGGCTATCGTAGCAGCCGTTGTTTTTCACCGACGGCAGGCCGCGCACCGGCCTGCTTTCCCATCTGGACGCAAGCATACTTGCGTCTGCCTTCGAAGCATCGGGCTTCCCCGGTTAAACTCGACGGATTGCGTTCTTGCGCGTCCGTCATTCGTTGATGTCTAGCATGCACACGGTAGTTTTCGGCTGGTTCGGCGGGTCAGCCGTCTGGTTCATTCCTCTTTTGTGGCGCCTCGTGAAGTCGGTGCTGCCAGGCGGCGCAGGTTTGCGCGGCCCCGGCACGATCCGCCTTTGGCTCGGCTTCGTCTGCGTGATGGTGGCGAGCTGTACCCTGGAGGCGTCGCTGATCGGCGCGGCTGGCGTGAATGGCGTCGGCCATGCGCTGGCGGCGGGATTCGGTCATCTGCTCGGGCATATCGGCACGCCACTCGCGGCGCTCGCCCTCCTCGTGATCAGCCTGCCCTGGCTGATCGACTTCCGCTGGAGCGACGTCGCCGTGTGGGCCGACGGTGCATTCGGCCTCGGCCTGTCGCGCGGCCTCGCCAAACGCGACGAGGAAGCGCGCCGCCATCGCAGCGTCGACGACGGTTTGCCGTCGCACGTTTCACCGTCCACCAATACGATGGCGCCTAAAAGCAATGGGCGTTACGCGCGCCCGACCGTCTGGCGGCCGCCGGCGAGCGGTCGCGGCGCGGCTGCGGCTGGCGGTGCGGCCGGTGCTACTACGCCCAGGGACGCAGCGGCGCGTGGCGCCGGGGCGAGCTGGCGCGCAGGCGTGGTAAAGACGCGCAGCCAGGCCGCACAAGCGGAGTCGGTGCTGCACACGTCAGCCGGGACGCCACCGCGCCAGGCGCCGCGGCAAGTGCCAACGCAGGCACAGACGCCGACGCACTCGCTGAACGCGGACAAGGCTGCATGGATGCCGGCCGAACCGGTTGCGCCGGCCGGATGGTTGCGTGAACCGGCAACGGCGCCGCGCGCGACCACCTCTGCTGCCGGTTTGGCGGCGGGATCGGCAACAATAGCGACGTCGGCTCGCGATGGTGCGTCACAGGTTGGCCGACGCTCTGCCGGCGAGCAACGTCCGCTGGGATCGTTGGCGACCGGCTCGGGCATCGCGAGTGTGGCGGGTGTCGCGGGTGCCGTCGCCGCTTCGGCCGCGGCGGCACAAGCGGCGCCCGTCACGGCGGCAGCGCGGCCGGTGTCAGGCTTGGCCACCGGTCCGGCGACACCTGCCTCGGCTGGCGCGGGCCGTCCGTCGACGACGCAAAGTTCAGCCGCTGGAGGATTTCAAGGAAGTCGTTCTACGACGGCCCAGCAACCGTTCTCGCCCGCTTCGCGCGTGAACGCCAACGTCACGCCGGCGCAGCCAGCGCGGCGTCCGACTTCGTTCAACTCACCGGCACCCAGTTATACCCGGCCCATGGCCACCGCGCAGAAAGTCACGCCGCCGGCCAGCGTCCAGGAGACGCTTCGCAGCATCGCGGAAAACGCCGCACGCTGGACCGACATTGCCGGCGTCAGCCTCGCGCGCAGCAGCGGCGCGGAAAACACGATGGTCACGACTCCGTTGAGCACCGAGCCGCCGGTCGGGGCTGGGCAGTCGGGCATGGCTCCGTCGCGTGCAAGCGACCTTGAAATGGCCGCGGTGCCGGACGTAAGCACGCCTTTGCATGATGTTGCCGAGGCCGCGCTGGAACATAGGCCGGCGCAGTCGCCAGTCGAAACGCCACGAATCGAAGCCGCGTTCGAGGTGCCGGTCGAGGCGCAAATCGAGGAAGGCGCCGAGCCCGTCGTGCAATGGCCGATTGAGCCACCGATCATTCAAACACCGTTGGTCGCGGCATCGGCATCGGCACCAGCAGACGCACCGGCGGAGGCGTTGGCGCAACCTGAAGCAGAAGCATGGGCGAAGGCGTCAGCAGAAGCTGAGACACCAGCCCCAGCCCCAGCCCCAGCCACGCAGTATGCGACACCGGTGCCCACGCCCACGCCGTTTCAAATCTTCGCGACCCAGTTGCAGGCGAGTGGCGCGCAAACGGACTTGCCACCATTCGTCGAAGACGAACCGACGCAATTCGCGAATCAGAGCAGCAATAGCAATGCAAACGCATCGGCTGAGCGCGTGCAGCCGATCGCTCAGGCTGCTGCGGTGTCTGATGCTGCCAGCATCGCCGCTCCCGCAGAAACGGCGCGCGCCGAAACTTTGCGCAACGAGCAAGCGCAGCCGTTCGCTCAGCCTGCGGTGTCTTCGCAAGTTGTAGCGTCGCACATGACTTCTACTGCTGATACGGCGGACGTAACGCACGGAGTCAGCATCATCGCTCCGGGCGAAGCCGTGCCGATGCAGCGTGCCACGCCGCCATGGCACGTCGCGAGCGCGAGCGAAGCTACCGCTCAAGCCGTACCATCCGCAGCCCGCGTCGCAATCGAACCGCCCGAGCCGTCGGAGCCGCCCGAGCCTGCGGAACCCACAGAACCTGCAGAAGCCATCGTCCAGCACGCGCCGCTGCGCGGCCACAGCCCAGCCAACGGCTTCGAATTCCGCGCGCCCGCGGCATCGATGGTCGAATTGCCGACCCTCGACCTGCTCGCGCTCGCCGACACCGACGTCGAACCCGTTTCAGAAGAAAAGCTCATCGAAACCGGTCTGCTGATCGAGCAGCGTCTGCAGGAATTCAAGGTGCCGGTGACTGTGGTCGGTCATTCGGCCGGTCCGGTCATCACGCGCTTCGAAGTCGAGCCGGCACTCGGCGTGCGCGGCAGTCAGATCGTCGGCCTGATGAAGGACTTGTCGCGCGGCCTCGGTCTCACGTCGATTCGCGTGGTCGAGACGATTCCCGGCAAAACCTGCATGGGTCTCGAATTGCCGAATGCCAAGCGGCAAACGATCCGCCTGTCCGAAATTATCGAAGCAAGCGTCTATCAGAACTCACATTCGCAGTTGACGCTGGCGATGGGCAAGGACATCACCGGACATCCGGTGGTCGCCGATCTGGCGAAGGCACCGCACATGCTGGTGGCAGGCACGACGGGGTCGGGCAAGTCGGTGGCGATCAATGCCATGATCTGTTCGCTGCTCTTCAAGGCGACGCCTGAAGAAGTGCGGCTCATCATGATCGACCCGAAGATGCTGGAGCTGTCGGTATACGAAGGCATTCCGCATCTGCTCGCGCCGGTCGTCACCGATATGAAGCTGGCCGCCAACGCGCTGAACTGGTGCGTCGGCGAAATGGAAAAGCGCTATCGGCTCATGTCCGCGGTCGGCGTGCGCAACCTGGCCGGCTTCAACCAGAAGATTCGCGATACGGAAGCCAAGGGCAAGAAGCTCGGCAACCCATTCTCGCTGACGCCGGAAGCACCCGAACCGCTCGCGCCGCTGCCGCTGATCGTGGTGGTGATCGACGAGTTGGCCGACCTGATGATGGTCGCCGGCAAGAAAATCGAAGAGCTGATCGCGCGTCTCGCGCAGAAGGCACGCGCCGCCGGCATCCACCTGATTCTGGCGACGCAGCGTCCGTCCGTGGACGTGATCACCGGCCTCATCAAGGCGAACATTCCGACGCGCGTGGCATTCCAGGTGTCGTCGAAAATCGACTCGCGCACGATTCTCGATCAGATGGGCGCCGAATCGCTGCTCGGCCAGGGCGATATGCTGTTCCTGCCGCCGGGCACGGGTTACCCGCAGCGCGTGCACGGTGCCTTCGTCGCCGACGAGGAAGTGCATCGGATCGTCGAGTACCTGAAGCAGTTCGGCGAACCGCAATACGAAGAAGGCATTCTCGACGGTCCGGCCACCGAAGGTGCGTCGCCCGACCTGTTCGGCGACACACCGGATGCCGAAGCCGATCCGCTTTACGACGAAGCCGTTGCCTTCGTGGTGCGCACGCGGCGCGCGTCGATCTCGTCGGTGCAGCGGCAATTGCGTATCGGATATAACCGCGCGGCACGCCTTGTCGAGCAGATGGAAACAGCGGGCCTGGTGTCGGCAATGGGCATCAACGGCAGCCGTGAAGTGCTCGCGCCGGGACCGGCGGAATAAACACGACGGGCCTACAAAAGCCTGCGGAAACCAAACGGGCTGGGTCCTGTGATGTACAGGACTCAGCCCCTCACGGCCCTAGTCGCAAATTGTCCAATTTTTGCGGTGTAGTTCAGAAGCGGCCCGTTTTTTATGCGGCGCGCGCCTTCAGATCACGGCCGGCCAATGAATGCTTACACGCATTCGCCTCACAGTACTCGTATTCATATCGAGCGCTGAACGCGGCCTCAACCATGTCCATGTGGCGCGCGCCCTGCCTCACGACGGCGACACCAGTTTGAAGTCCACCGGCGAATCGATCTCGATACGCTTCGGATTCGCGTCAAGCAATCCACTCTGCTGATCGCGCTTGAACACATACACTGTGCCGCTGTTCTGATTGCCGACGATCAGCCAATTGCCGGTCGGGTCGATCGCGAATTCACGGGGCGATTTGCCGAGACTCGACTGGTGCCCAATCTTCTTCAGATGACCATTGGTGGGATCGACCGAGAAGATCACGATATCGTTCGCATCGCCGCGATTCGACGCGTAGACGAAGCGCCCGTCCGGCGACAGGTGAATCGCCGAGCCGCCCACGGCACCCTTGAAACCAGGCTCCGTCAACGAAAGCGTCTGCACCTGCGTGAGCTTGCCGTCGGCGTAGTTGAAGGTAGTGACCGTGCCGGCCAACTCACTCGTCAGGTACGCATGCTTGCCGTCCGCGCCGAACACCAGGTGACGCGGGCCCGTGCCCGCTTTCTCCTGGGTGTAACGCCAGTCGGTCGGGCCGAACAGGCCGCGGCTGCCGTCCGGCGTGTAGCGGTACGAGTACAGCTTGTCGGCACCCAGGTCTTGCGCGAACAGATAGTGGCCGTCCGGCGAGAACACGGTGGAGTGAACGTGCGAGTTGTCCTGACGTCCCTTCACCGGACCGCCGCCTTCATGATGCACCGTGAGCACCGACGCGCCCACCTGGCCATCCGCCTGCAACGGGAACACCGCAAAGCTGCCGCCCGGATCGGCAGCCACCGAGTAGTTGGCGGTCAGCAGATATTTGCCGTCCGGCGACAAACTCAAATAGCACGGGTCATTGCCGTCCGACGAGACCTTGTTGAGAAAGGTCAGCTGGCCACTCGCGGCGTCGAAGCGAAACGCGCTGATACCGCCGCGCTGCGTCGCCGGACCGTTATCGCCGGGCAATTCGTTGACCGCATAGACGAAGCGCCGGTCACGGCTCACCACCAGGTACGACGGGTTGACCGTCGGCGCGACCGACACGCGGGTCGCTTCGCCCGTCTTCGTGTCGAAACGGTAGACGTACACGCCCTCGCTCTTGCCGCCGGTATAAGTGCCGACCAGCATGTCATAGACGCCGTCGGCGGGAACCGGGCCGGAATCTTGCGCAAACGCATGCGAAGCAACAATCGAGACCATGAGCACGAAACCTTTTATTATCGAGCGAGCGGAGCGCAGAGGAGTTGGCCGCGCGCCGCGCCATGAGGTGGATTGAGCAGTAGAAGGTAAAGGAGAGCTTGAAATGGCGTGCACTGCAGCCCGTTGACTACGAAGCATATGACCTCCTCTTCATCGGTTATTCGGTTGATTCGGTTGTAATGGTGTCTCTGGTCTGCCGCGCAGTCGGTCGAATTGTTTTATCGAGGCAAGTATAGAAGCGTTGCGTCGGATCATGCAGCGAATCCGGCTACAGGGATTCAGTCGAGCCGCGTCAGCTGCATGCGTAGCAATTGTCCCGCCTGGCGGGGTGTTTTTTCAACCGCGTCTCACCCATCTCACACTACGGAGTCTTCATGAACGTCACACTCAGCCTGGGCCCGCTCGTTTCGCTGATCGCCGGCATTCTGATTCTCGTCATGCCACGCCTGTTGAACTACATCGTCGCGCTCTATCTGATCATCATCGGCATCATTGGGATCTTCGGCGTGGGGTCGTCGCATTTCTAGGCGGCGGTAGCCGTCAGCCATAGAAAAGCAGCACGGGGACGTACGACCGGGTGCAGTATCGGCCCGGCGCCGTCTCGTACGAACACGCGGACCGCCATTACGAGCGACGGCAGGAGTATCGACCGCGGCTGCGGCGATGCAACAGGTAACACAGCGAAGCAGCGAAATTGAACGGCGAAGCGAAGCGGCGCAACGAAGCAGCGCAGCAGCGCAGCAAAACGGAGGCGCGCGACACATGCGTGTCAGACACAAGGTAGCTGCACTGCAGAACGCTCGCGACGCAAGCCCGCACAACAGGCAGTCAGCCGTTCGAAAGCTGATCCAGCCGTAAACGCCCCTGCAACGACAATCCGCCGACGGCATAATGGCCGTCACCTCCCTGATGACGCCGGAAGCAGGCCCGTTCGATCAGAAAGGCCAGCGCGGTCTGCATGCCGTTGCGGCTCAGGCCCAGCCGGCCATGATCGAGCGGCAACATTGAATCGTCGGCCAGTTCGCTGGCGGCCGAGAGAATCGTGATGCAATCGGATTTCGACGGGTTCAGCATAGCTTGGATCCTCGAAAAACTGCGTGTGCATGCGCCATAGGCCAGGCCGGTGCATGATTCGGAGGGCTTCGCGCATCGGCATGAAAACCGATTGTAGGCAGTGATTTGACAATTACCAACTCGCGTTTTGCCGCATTGCGTGCTGAACCAAAGCGCATCGCGCGAGTCGGGTAATAACAACGACCCGACGCGCGGCGGTCTTCGCCTCGCGTAACACTGACACGCTCCTCCATGCCCGCACTCATCGAAGACTATGCGCTCATCGGCGACGGCCACACGGCCGCGCTCATCTCCCGAGACGGTTCCGTCGACTGGCTCTGCTGGCCGCGCTTCGACTCCGGCGCCTGCTTTGCCGCCCTGCTCGGCACGCCCGACAACGGCCGCTGGCTGATCTCGCCGGTCTCGGATACGCCACCCAAAATTACGCGCCGTTATCGTGGCGAGACGCTGATCCTGGAGACCGACTTCGAAACGCCAGAAGGCGCGGTCACGCTGATCGACTTCATGCCGCCGGGCAACGGCTGGTCGGAGATGGTGCGGCTCGTGGTCGGCAAACGCGGCACGGTGCGCATGCAGATGGAGCTCGTGCTGCGCTTCGA
This sequence comes from Paraburkholderia sediminicola, assembly GCF_046026855.1. Taxonomy (GTDB): domain Bacteria; phylum Pseudomonadota; class Gammaproteobacteria; order Burkholderiales; family Burkholderiaceae; genus Paraburkholderia; species Paraburkholderia sediminicola_A. Next base: position 15,488 of record NZ_JAQQET010000041.1, read on the forward strand.
CTATGGTTTTTCGATTCCGTGGGTCGATCGCCTGAAGCACGACAGCGGTATCAAGGCGATCGTCGGCCCAGACACCGCGGTGCTGCGCACGCCGGTCGACTTGCGCGGCGAGAACATGAAAACCGTCGCGGAATTCACCGTGAGCGAAGGCGAGCGCGTGCCGTTTTCGCTGGCTTATGCGGCCTCGCATCTGCGTATTCCGCCAGGACGCGATCCGCATACGTCGCTCGCACGCACCGAGAACCATTGGCTCGAATGGTCCGCGCGCAGCACCGTCGAAGGCAAATGGGCCGCGCAAATCCGCCGCTCGCTGATTACGCTGAAGGCGCTCGCCTACGAGCCGACCGGCGGCATCGTCGCCGCGCCCACCACGTCATTGCCGGAACAACTGGGCGGCACACGCAACTGGGACTACCGCTACTGCTGGCTGCGCGACGCCACCATCACGCTGCTCGCGATGATGCGCGGCGGCTATTACGACGAAGCACGCGCGTGGCGCACCTGGCTCGGCCGGGTGATGGCCGGCGCACCGGATCAGTTGCAGATCATGTATGGGATCGCTGGCGAGCGGCGCCTGCCCGAGTTCGAAATCGACTGGCTGCCAGGCTATCAGGACGCCAAACCCGTGCGAATCGGCAACAACGCGGTCGGACAGCGCCAGCTCGACGTCTATGGCGAAGTGATGAACGCGCTGCATCTCGCGCGCGTCGGCGGCCTGCAGGCGGACGACACCGCGTGGAACGTGCAGCGCGCGTTGCTCGGCCACCTCGACACGATCTGGGAGGAGCCGGACGAAGGCATTTGGGAAACACGCGGCGGCCGCCAGCACTTCACTTTTTCGAAGGTGATGGCGTGGGTGGCCTACGACCGCGCCATTCAGTCAGCCGAAATGTTCAAGCTTGAGGGCCCACTTGATGAATGGCGCGCAACCCGCGCGAAAATCCATGCGGAAGTCTGCGCGAAGGCATGGAATCCGGCGCTCAACGCGTTCTCCCAGTTCTACGGCAGCGATCAGCTCGACGCGAGCGTGCTGCTGCTGCCATTGGTCGGATTCCTGCCACCGGACGATCCGCGCGTCAAAGGCACGGTGGCGGCGATCGAAAAGGACTTGATGCACGGCGGCTTCGTGATGCGCTACCGCACTACCGAATACGACGACGGCCTGCCCCCCGGCGAAGGCACCTTCCTCGCCTGTTCGTTCTGGATGGTGGACAACCTCGCGTTGCAAGGCCGCATGGATGAAGCCATCGCCATGTACGAACGGCTGCTCGGCCTCTGCAACGACGTCGGTCTGCTCGCGGAAGAGTACGATCCGGCTGCAAAGCGCCTGGTTGGCAACTTCCCGCAAGCGTTTTCGCATGTGGCGCTGGTGCACACCGGCCTGAACCTGATGAAGCACGAACAGGCAATGGCCCAGGCGACCGGGCAGCCGCCGCATAACGGCACCATGGCAGAAGAACTTGAGGCTGCGGCAACCCCCGATAGCGGCGCGGCAGCATCGTCAGTACCATGATTCAATGACAGTTTGCGCGCAGCCCGCGCGCAAATTGCTGCATTGCACAAGTACGCTTTGTTCAGTATCATCGATCAGATTGTTGGCCGAAAATCAATGCGCCCACAACCAATACGGCCTGCCGCAACGCCACACGCGTGTTTGCCAAGCCCCATGCGAACCGCCTAAACGGAGCACCCATGCTCTACCAATTGCACGAATTCCAGCGGGCGATGTTGAGCCCTCTTACCGCCTGGGCCCAGGCCGCGTCGAAATCATTCGCGAATCCGGCAAGCCCCTTGGCCTACGTGCCCGGTGCCACACGCCTTTCAGCCGGTTACGAACTGCTCTACCGGCTCGGCAAAGATTACGAAAAGCCCGAGTTCAACCTCCATCAGATTGTCAAAGACGGTCATAACATTCCGATCATCGAACAAACGATCATCGAAAAACCGTTTTGCCGCCTGATGCGCTTCAAGCGCTTCGCAGACGACAGCGACGCTGTCACCCAATTGAAAGATGAGCCGGTCGTGCTGGTGTGCGCGCCGTTGTCGGGCCACCACGCCACGCTGCTGCGCGATACCGTGCGTACGTTGCTGCAAGACCACAAGGTCTACCTGACCGACTGGATCGACGCACGCATGGTGCCGCTCGAAGAAGGCGAGTTTCATCTCGACGATTACGTCGCCTACATTCAGGAATTCATCCGCCACATCGGCGCGAAGAATCTGCACGTGATCTCGGTGTGTCAGCCCACCGTACCGGTGCTCGCCGCCATTTCGCTGATGGCAAGCCGCGGCGAAGACACGCCGCGCACCATGACGATGATGGGTGGCCCGATTGACGCACGCAAGAGCCCGACCTCGGTCAACTCGCTGGCCACCCAGCACTCGTATGAATGGTTCGAAAACAACGTGATCTTCACGGTGCCGCCGAACTATCCGGGTGTGGGCCGTAAGGTTTACCCGGGCTTCCTGCAACACACGGGTTTCGTCGCGATGAACCCGGAACGTCACGCGGCTTCGCACTGGGATTTCTATCAGAGCCTCCTGCGCGGCGACGAAGACGACGCGGAAGCACATCGCCGCTTCTACGACGAGTACAACGCCGTACTCGACATGGACGCGGACTATTACCTCGACACGATTCGCGTGGTGTTCCAGGAGTTCAGTCTCGCCGACGGCACGTGGGACGTCGCGGGCGAACGGGTGCGTCCGCAGGACATCAAGAAGACCGCGCTCTTCACGATCGAAGGCGAGCTGGACGATATCTCCGGTGACGGTCAGACGTTCGCGGCACATGATCTGTGCACCGGCATTCCGGAGAAGGACAAGCGTCACTTCACCGCGGAAAAATGCGGCCACTATGGCATTTTCTCGGGCCGCCGCTGGCGCACCATCATCTATCCGCAACTGCGCGACTTCATCCTCGAGCACAACAAGGCGCCCAAGGTAACGAAGGAAAAAGTCGAAGCCTGAGCACCGCGCGCGCAGATATGAACAACGGCCTCTTCTTCAGAGGCCGTTGTCGTTTCTGACGCTGCTTGTGACGCTTCTTTTGCCCTTTATGCGCAGCCGTGCAGCGGCTTACTTCCGCAACAGATACGCAAGCAGCAACTCAGTGTTCATCTGGACAACTTCACTTCGTTCGCTCGCAGTGCTGAAATCGCGACCAAGTGTCGCTTCGAGCGTGAAACGGTTCGACACGATGTAATAGCCCATGCCGGACAGCGTCACGTAAAAGCGCAACGGATCGACGTTGGTGCGAAACAGCCCCGCGCGTTGGCCACGTTCGAGAATGCCGCCGAGCGTGGCGACGATCGGCGAGATCATTTCCCGGATGCGCGTCGACTTCTGCATGTAGCGTGCCTCATGCAGATTCTCGTTGTTAACGAGACGCAGTAACTCGGGATGATCGCGGTAGTAATCCCAAACAAAATGCGCAAGGCGCGTAACAGCCTCGACCGGCGCGACACCATTCAGTTCGAGCGTTCGTTCCGCTTCATTGAGCGCGCTGAATGCGTGCTCGAGTACCGCAGTGAAAAGTTGCTCCTTGCTACCGAAGTAGTAATAGAGCATGCGTTCATTAGTTTCCGCGCGGCGGGCGATCTGATCGACGCGTGCGCCGAATAACCCTCCATTTGCAAACTCTTCGGCCGCCGCAAGCAGAATGCGGCGCCGCGTGCCTTCAGGATCTCTTTTGATTTTCGGCTGATTCATGGTGGCATCGTCTTCGTGAGCCGCGTTATCCGGATCGCGCCGCCGGCCTCTCCTCGGGCCTTGCACCGACAGCACTGAACGGGCTGGTTGGGGGAACACCCTTATGCGGTCTTTCGAAAAAGCGCTTCGATTATGGCACATGGATTGCGGATGGCAATTGGGGAAATCGGCGATAATGTGCTATTTAGTTCAAGCTACGCGGCCGCAAGGCAAGCCCTAACGTTGTGACCGTGATCGACTCCAAAACACTCGCAGACCTCATCGAGGATCTGCTGCCCCAAACGCAATGCACAAAGTGCGGCTATCCGGCGTGCCGTCCCTATGCCGAAGCCGTCGCCAATGGCGAAGCTGACTACAACCAGTGCCCGCCGGGTGGCGTCGAAGGCATCGCGCGCCTCGCCGCACTGCTCGGCAAACCGGTGATTCCGCTCAATTCCGCCAACGGCGTCGAAAGACCGCGTCCGTTGGCGGTTATCGACGAACAGGTTTGCATCGGCTGCACGCTGTGCATGCAGGCCTGTCCGGTCGATGCAATAGTTGGCGCACCGAAACAGATGCACACGGTGATTACCGAGCTCTGCACCGGTTGCGACCTGTGCGTGCCCCCCTGCCCGGTCGACTGCATTGCAATGCCGCCGGTCACGGGTGAGGCAACCGGCTGGGACGCGTGGAGCCAAAGCCAGGCCGACGCCGCGCGCGAGCGCCACAACCGGCGTGAGGCCCGTCTCGCACGCGAACGCGAAGCGGCCGAGGCGCGTGCTGCAGCGCGGCGAGCGGTCAGCAGCACGCCCGCTCAAACAATGGAAACCAGTGCCGAGGCAACACCCGCGGAGCCCGCAGCAGACGACGCCGAAGCGAAAAAACGCGCGATCATCCAGGCCGCGCTCGAGCGTGCACGTCAGAAGAAAGAAGAGTTGGCCGCCAAGGGCCAAGGGCCCCAGAATACGGAACGCGTCAGCGCCGACGTGCAGGCGCAGATCGACGCCGCCGAAGCACGCCGCCGCCGTCTCGGACTCGCCGCGGGCAACACCGATACTCCGCCAACGAAGCGCTAACCTTTAACTCTACGCTGCGCATGAACGCGAACAAACGCCGCGCCATCTACGAGACGCTTCAGAGTCTCAACCCACATCCCACGACCGAACTCGAGTACACCACACCGTTCGAACTGCTGATTGCCGTGCTGCTGTCGGCGCAGGCCACCGACGTGTCGGTGAACAAGGCGATGCGCAAGATGTTCCCCATTGCGAACACGCCGCAGAAGGTCTTCGATCTCGGCGAAGAAGGGGTTACCGGCTATATCAGGACGATTGGCCTGTATCGGACCAAGGCGAAGAATGTGATCGCAACCTGCCGCATTCTGCTCGACCAGTACGGCGGTGAAGTGCCGGAGGATCGTGAAGCGCTCGAGAGCTTGCCAGGAGTCGGCCGTAAAACGGCGAACGTGATCCTGAACACGGCGTTCGGTCATCCGACTATCGCGGTCGATACACACATCTTTCGGGTTGCGAATCGAACTGGGCTCGCGCCTGGCAAAGACGTGCGCGCGGTCGAAGCGGCGCTGGAGAAATTCACGCCCGCCGAGTTCAAGCAGGACGCCCACCACTGGCTGATTCTGCACGGCCGTTATGTGTGCAAGGCGCGCCGGCCGGAATGCTGGCATTGCGTGATCGAGCCACTGTGCGAATTTCGGCCCAAGACGCCGCCGCCAGATCTTTGAGGGCGGCAGGGTTTGGCGCGTGCGCGAGAGGACTCGGCATCGCCGTGGCGTCTTCGTGCATCGCCTACGCCGCATCCACCAGCTGCGCCCACGCCCTCCGAACCCTTCGGTCCATTGACGCGGCGCCAGCAAGCCGCCCTGCCCCGGCGTAAAATCACACCCTTCAAACCCGCCCCACACTAACCGTACCGCTCCCACGATGTTCAATCCCAGCCGCGACGAAGTCCGCCAATTTTTCACCGACACCTGGCGCAAGCAGCGTCAAGGCGAGATTCTGACGCCGCTCGAAGCGATCGCAGCCGACTGGATCGTCGAGCATCCGGAATATCACGCCGATCTAACCAACCCGGAAGCCGCTCAGACGCAGGACTACTCGCCCGAACGCGGCCAGACCAACCCGTTCCTGCATCTGTCGATGCATCTGGCGATCACCGAACAGTTGTCGATCGACCAGCCGCCGGGCATCCGCGCGGCGCACGAGCGGCTCGCAGCCCGGCTTGGCTCGACCCACGAGGCGCAGCACGCGATCATGGACTGCCTCGGCGAAACCATCTGGGAAGCACAGCGCACCGGCACCCCGCCGGACACCGACGCCTATTTGCAGCGTATCGAGCGGCGCGCCACGCGCGACTGACCCCAAAAGCACAACACCCCGCCGAAGCGGGGTGTCGTTCAATTCGAAAACAACGCAAAAACAGCGCGACGCTGTTACTTCTTTTGCACCAGATCGCCGTTCAGCGATTCGACATAGGCCGCGAGGTCCTTCATGTCGCTCGGCGACAGGCTTTGCACCTGCGCCTGCATGATCGCGTTGTTGCGACCGAGGTGCGGGTTGCCGTTGCCCATCTGGTACTGGCGCAGCGCCCAGTAGACGTAGTCAGCATGCTGACCCGCGAGCTTCGGATATTCCGGGCTCACCGGCTTGTTCAGGTTGACGCCGTGGCAAGCCGCGCAGTTGTGGCTGTCTGCCAGCACCTTGCCGTTGCCGGCGTCAGCGGCGTACGCGCCGTTCGCTGCAACCAGACCGATCAGTGCCGCCGACGCGCATGCAGCCTTGAACACCGTGTGGAGTGCCTGTTGGGGCTTATTCATGAATTCTCCTATCCCGCGAATATAAGTAACCGAGTGACTGGATGGATGATCGCAGCCGATCACTTGTCGGGATTGCTCTTCGAAGAGGAATTTTGCGCTGCGTAGTAGGCAGCGATGTCGGCGATGTCCTGATCCGACAGCGACGCGGTGATCGCGTGCATCGTTTCGAAGTGGCGGTCGCCCTTCTTGTAGCCATGCATGGCGTTCTCGAGGTACGCCTGATTCTGGCCGCCGAGCATCGGCACGCGGTAGACCTCAGGGTAAGCCGTGCGGTATTCAGGGATGCCGTGGCAGCCAATACACATCGCGACCTTGCCTTGACCCACCTTCGGGTTGCCGACGACATCCGCTGCCTGCGCACTGGCCGCATAGCCCGCGAGCACCGACAGCGCTGCGATCACGACGTGTTTGCCGACGAATTTATTCATAGCATGTAACCTGGCTTGAGGGGAACGGGCGCCCAAAAAAGGCAACGACCCGCGCCGTTCTTCTTATAGGGTAGCCACGCAGGCCAAAAAAATCGGGCTAATTGTACCGCGACGCCGCGCCGAACGTCCACAGCGCGGGGCCGCGGCGCATCCGAGCGCCGCAAAGCCACGACTAGCGCCGCTTTTGCTCCGCCGCGCCGGTTCCGCATGGCTTTGTGCCGCCCGTTGCGCTTCGCCCGTCTTGCCCGCGACGCCTGGCGCGCCCGCCCACCGGGCACGCCAGGCGAGCGTACGGGGCACTCGCACGTGCCGGATGCGCGCTCATCTCGTCGTCCGACACCGCGGGTCACACCTTACGCGAGCCCGTTTCAGCGCAACAGGCCTTCTGACTTATACTGGGTTTTTTCCCAAAAAAGAGCATCTCGCCATGCGTTTTGAAGGCTCATCGCAGTACGTCGCCACCGACGACCTCAAGCTCGCGGTCAACGCCGCGATGACGCTGAAGCGCCCGCTGCTCATCAAGGGCGAACCCGGCACGGGCAAAACCATGCTCGCCGAAGAGGTCGCCGCCGCGCTCGGCATGCCGCTGTTGCAATGGCATATCAAGTCCACCACCAAGGCCCAGCAAGGCCTGTACGAATACGACGCGGTGTCGCGCCTGCGCGATTCGCAACTCGGCGACGAGCGCGTCAAGGACATCCGCAACTACATCGTGAAGGGCGTGTTGTGGCAGGCGTTCGAGTCGGACGAGCAAACGGTGCTCCTGATCGACGAGATCGACAAGGCCGACATCGAATTCCCGAACGACCTGCTGCGCGAACTCGACCGCATGGAGTTCTACGTGTACGAGACCCACGAGCTGATCCGCGCGAAACAGCGCCCGCTCGTGATCATCACGTCGAACAACGAGAAGGAACTGCCCGACGCGTTCCTGCGCCGCTGCTTTTTCCACTACATCAAATTCCCCGAGCCGGTGACGATGCAGCAGATCGTCGAGGTGCACTACCCCGGCATCAAGAAGGAACTGCTCGCCGCTGCCATGCAGAGCTTCTTCGAGTTGCGCAACGTCGCAGGTCTGAAAAAGAAGCCGTCCACCTCGGAACTGCTCGACTGGCTGAAGCTGCTGCTCGCCGAAGACATTCCGCCCGAAGCGCTGCGCTCGTCCGACCAGAAGCAGATCATCCCGCCGCTGCACGGCGCGCTCCTGAAGAACGAACAGGACGTGAGCCTGTTCGAACGGCTGATCTTCATGAACCGCAATAACCGCTGAAACACCGTTGAAACGCGTTGATACCCGGCTGATGCGCGCCCCGCGCCGCCCCTCAGCCGCGAAGGACACAGCATGCTGATCGACTTCTTCTACTCGCTGCGCGCCGCCAAACTGCCGGTGTCGGTGAAGGAATACCTGACGCTGCTCGAGGCGCTGAAAGCCAATGTGATCGCGCCGTCGCTCGACGAGTTCTACTATCTCGCGCGCATCACGCTGGTCAAAGACGAACAGTATTTCGACAAGTTCGACCAGGCGTTCGGCGCGTATTTCAATGGCATCGCACAAGCCTCGGAGCTCGCCTTCGACGTCCCGCTCGACTGGCTGAAGAAGAAGCTGCAACGCGATCTCTCGCCCGAAGAAAAAGCGCAGATCGAAGCGATGGGCGGGCTCGACAAGCTGATGGAACGCCTGAAGGAACTGTTCGATGAGCAGAAGGAGCGCCACGAAGGCGGCAACAAATGGATTGGCACGGGCGGCACCTCGCCGTTCGGCAACGGTGGCTATAACCCTGAGGGTGTGCGCATCGGCGGCGACGCGGCGGGCAATCGCACCGCGGTGAAGGTGTGGGAGGCGCGCGCCTATCGCGATTACGACGATCAGGTAGAAATCGGCACACGGAACATCAAGATCGCGCTGCGCCGCTTGCGCCGTTTCGCTCGCGAAGGCGCGGCCGAAGAACTCGATCTGCCGGACACGATCCGCAGCACCGCCGCAAACGCCGGCTGGCTCGACCTGAAGATGGTGCCGGAGCGGCACAACAAGGTGAAAGTGCTGATGCTGCTCGACGTCGGCGGCTCGATGGACGATCACATCAAGCGCACCGAAGAGCTCTTTTCCGCCGCCAAGGCCGAATTCAAGCATCTCGAGTTCTATTACTTCCACAACTGCGTGTACGACTTCCTGTGGAAGAACAATCGCCGCCGTCACGCCGAACGCATGCCAACGTGGGACGTGTTGCACAAGTTCACGCCCGACTACAAGCTGATCTTCGTTGGCGATGCGACCATGAGTCCGTATGAGGTGCTGCAACCGGGCGGCTCGGTTGAATACAACAACGCCGAAGCCGGCGCCGTGTGGCTGCGCCGGCTTGCCGATCATTTCCCGCATCATGCGTGGCTGAATCCGGAACCGGAAGGTTTGTGGGCATACCGGCAATCGGTCAGCGCGATCCGGGAAGTACTCGGTCACCGCATGTATCCGCTGACGCTCGCCGGACTCGAAACGGCGATGCGCACGCTGAGCAAATAACAGATCACGTTTTCACCCCAACTATAAGAAAGCATCTGCATGAGCCCCTCTTCATCGCCCGATTTGTCCCCTGCCGGCGCGCACGCCGGGCGCCTCAACCCATTCACCGACACCTCGCTGTCCACCATCGTCGCCGGTTTCGTCGCGATGATGACGGGTTACACCAGCTCGCTGGTGCTGATGTTCCAGGCGGGTCAGGCCGCGCATCTCACTGACGCACAGATTTCCTCGTGGATCTGGGCGCTGTCGATCGGCATGGCCGTCTGCACGATCGGCCTCTCGCTGCGCTTTCGCGCGCCCATCGTGATTGCCTGGTCAACGCCGGGCGCGGCGCTGCTGGTGTCTTCGCTGCCGCATGTGGCCTACCCTGAGGCCATCGGCGCGTTCATCGTCTGCGCGGTGTTGCTGACGGTGGTCGGCCTGACCGGCTGGTTCGATACGCTGATGAAGAAAATTCCGGCGGGCATCGCCTCGGCTTTGCTGGCGGGCATTCTGTTCGAGATCGGCATCGAGATTTTCCGCGCCGCGCAGTTCCAGACCGCGCTCGTGCTGACCATGTTCTTCACCTACCTGATCGTCAAACGCCTCGCGCCGCGCTACGCGATCGTGACGACGCTGATCGTCGGCACGGCCGCGGCCGGCGGCCTCGGTCTGCTCGACTTCAGCCACTTTCACGTCGCGCTCGCGCACCCGGTGTTCACGATGCCGGCGTTTTCGGTCGCGGCGAGCATCAGCATCGGTATTCCGCTGTTCGTCGTGGCGATGGCGTCGCAAAACGTACCGGGCATCGCCGTGCTGCGCGCGGACGGCTACACCACGCCGTCCGCGCCGCTGATTTCGACGACGGGTATCGCCTCGCTGCTGCTCGCGCCGTTCGGCTCGCACGGCATCAATCTTGCGGCGATTACGGCGGCGATCTGCACCGGCCCCGAGGCGCACGAAAACCGCGACAAGCGTTACACCGCGGCGGTCTGGTGCGGTATTTTCTATCTGATCGCCGGGATTTTCGGTGCGACCATCGCAGCGCTGTTCTCCGCCCTGCCGAAGGCACTGGTGGTCTCCGTCGCGGCGTTGGCACTGTTCGGCTCGATCATGAGCGGCCTTGCCAACTCAATGCAGGACGTGAAGCAGCGCGAGGCGGCGCTGGTGACGTTCATGGTGACGGCCTCGGGCCTTACCCTGCTGTCGATCGGCTCGGCGTTCTGGGGGCTGGTGGCGGGCGTGCTGACGCAACTGGTGCTGAACGCCCGGCGCGCCTGATTCGTCGGAGAAAATTTGCAGGCGAAAATTCGCCGATGGCAAACCGGTGCCGGAAGTCGGGGCCAGAAGCCCGCGCCGGAAATCGACACCGGAAATCGGCCACCCGAAATCCGTTTGAACGGATCGCCGGGACCAAGTGTCAATACTGCATCAGGCGATCCGCCATAGAATAGAAGCATCCGGCAGCGCTTTCCGTCAAAATTCCCCGGCAACATGGCGGGCAGACGCTGCAGCGTGACCCGCGGCCGCCGGAACGGTTTTGCCTGTTCCGTCCGGCGGCGATCTCATTTCTCCTGAACCACGGCGCACGCGCGCCATGAAGGCTCGAACATGACAACCGCACTCGACCAACTCAAGCAATACACCACCGTCGTGGCCGATACCGGCGACTTCCAGCAGCTTGCCCAGTACAAGCCGCAGGACGCGACCACCAATCCGTCGCTGATTCTGAAGGCTGTCCAGAAAGACGACTACAAACCGCTGCTCGAAAAGACCGTGAAAGCGCACGCGTCGAAACCGGTCGGCGCGGTCATCGACCAGTTGCTGATCGCGTTCGGCACCGAAATCCTCAAGATCATCCCGGGTCGTGTGTCGACCGAAGTGGACGCGCGCCTGTCGTTCGACACCGAAGCGTCGATCGCCAAGGGCCGTGAGTTGATCGCCCTGTACAAAGACCACGGCATCGGCCGTGAACGCGTGCTGATCAAGCTGGCCTCCACATGGGAAGGCGTCCGGGCGGCTGAAGTGCTGCAGAAGGAAGGCATCCACTGCAACATGACGCTGCTGTTTTCGCTCGCACAGGCCGCCGCCTGTGCCGAAGCGGGCGCGCAACTGATTTCGCCGTTCGTCGGCCGCATCTACGACTGGTACAAGAAGAACGCCGGTAGCGCGTGGGACGAAGCGAAAGACGGCGGCGCCAATGATCCGGGCGTCAAATCGGTGCGCCGCATTTACGCGTACTACAAGAAATTCGGCTACAAGACCGAGGTGATGGGCGCGAGCTTCCGCACCCCGGGCCAGGTTCTGGAACTGGCCGGCTGCGATCTGCTGACCATCAGTCCGGATCTGCTGCAAAAGCTTCAGGAGAGCACGGAGAAGGTCGAGCGCAAGCTGTCGCCTGAATTGGGCAAGGATGCGGACATCGAACGCGTGCCGGTCGACGAATCGTCGTTCCGTTTCCTCGTCAACGACGAAGCCATGGCGACCGAAAAGCTTGCTGAAGGCATCCGCGCGTTCGCCGCAGACGCCGTCAAGCTGGAAAAGCTGATCGAAGCGCTGCGTTAAAGCCCGCGGCCGTATAGCTTAAACACGCGGTCAAGCATGCGGCCCTGAACCTTTCCGGTTCAGGGCCGCATGCCGTTTACCCCGGCGAGTTGGAGGCGCCCTGCGCCGCAGCGCCCGTCGCCCGTCGCCCGTCGCCCGTCGCCCGTCGCCGACACAATGTCACAATCGCTGCTCCAACAGACGACTACAATCGTCTGCACGCCCGCTCCCTCGCCGCCATTTGCCGAAGGAGCGCGGCGCCGCTGACCCTATTCCGGGAGACGATCATGTACGTTCAGCCTTATGTATTTTTCAACGGCCGCTGTGAAGAAGCGCTCAAGTACTACACCGAGAAGCTTGGCGCCGAGGTGTTGCTCCTGATGCGCTACAAGGACGCGCCGCCCAACCCCGACCCGGAGAACCAGCCGCGGCCCGGTCTGGAAGAAAAGATCATGCACGCCACGATCAAGCTCGGCTCGACTAACTGGATGGCTTCCGACGGCCACTGCGATCCCCAGGCTACCTTCAGCGGCTTCAGCCTCTCCCTGACGGCAGACAACGCCGAATTGGGCGAAAAATATTTCAACGCGCTGGCCGACGGCGGTTCGGTAACGATGCCGTGGCAAGCCACCTTCTGGAGCAAGGGCTTCGGGATGGTGGTAGACCGCTTCGGTCTCGCGTGGATGGTGACGCTGCCGGATGCCTGAGCGCGTCATGCACGGCGGCGGCGTCGGTTGCGGCCGCGGTGGTTTGCCGACACGGCCGCCATCACCATGCAGCAGCCGTGCAGTATGTAGCCACGGCCTGTCTCAGCCCGCCACGCCGGGCGACTCGACCAACGCGTGAAAGCTAAGCCTTCAGCAAAGTACGCGAATGCCGCTCGATGTTCCAGTTCGACTCGGTCTCCAGCAGCAACGTGCGCAGCCGGTCCACCTGTTCAGCAAGCCGCTGCCCGAGCCAATACGGCCCTTGCAAGTCGGGCGGCAATTCAAGCGCCGCGCCGGTACGCGCCGGTGCGAGCGGCGACGCGGCCGGAATGCCAAAATGCGTCGCGCGGCCAAAGCGCAGGCCGCGCGCCATCGCCAGCAGAATGCCGCGCACGGCGTGCACCTCGACGCCGCACTCCCGTGCATACGCCGCGCGCGCCGCGGCATCGGCGCGCATCAGCGGGCCGGTCGCCAGCAATTCCAGCGAACTGAGGACCGAGCGATGCAACCGCTGGATCTCTTCGAGCTTGGCCTGCGGCACGTCGATCTCTTTCGCCACCGAAGGCATTAGCGAGCGCAACTGAACCAGCCGCTGGTTGATCCCGAGGAAGCGTTTGACCTGTTCGTCCTCGCTGATCGCCTCCCCGTCCAGCAAACGGGTGTAGATCTGCGCGCAGGCGCGCAGATTGGCGGCGAGCCCGTAACGCCACGAATAAGTTGCGTGCAGCGGCAACGCGAACGAAAAAGCCAGCGCGATCACAATGCCGATCAGCACGTTCAGCGTGCGCCATAGACCGACGTCGATCAGATTGTCGCCATGACCCGCGACGATGCACATCGTGATCGCCGTCAGCAGACCGATATACCCCGACGATCCGATAGCGAACCACGCACAGATCGCCGCGACGATCGACATCAACACATAGGTGAGCGGTAGCGATCCGGTCAGATTCTGCGTCAGGATGAGCAGCAGTCCGATCGCCGCGCCGAGCAGTGTCCCTGCCGCCCGGTCCGCGGCCTTCTTGCGGATATTGCCGTGATGCTGCAAGCCGCCGATCACCACCAGCAAGGTCACCGACGACCAGATACCGTGAGGAATGTTGATACCGGTGGTCGCGAGAATCGACACCAGCATCGCGACGCCCACGCGCAGGCTATGCAGCACCTTCGCGTGGCGATAGCGGTAGTACGGCGACGTGATCGTGCGCACCATGCGGCTAATGGCCGAGCGGCGGGCAATCACAGTGTGGGAATCGGCGGGTGCCATGGCTGCTCGACGGACGCTCTGAAGGACAGTTCCGCTATCGTGCCCTGGAGTACCCCAGAAAGACAAACGCCCGCAAATTTTTGTCTGCGGGCGTTGCTTTTTCAGGCGAGATGGAACGGCTGACTTAGCCTTCGACCACATCCAGATAGTCTTCCGGACGGGTGCGGTCCTCGGCGCGCTGCATGCCGAACATCCGCACCAGCAGGCTGACTACCACCGACACCACCAGGTTGACGATCAGCGACCACACCGCCGCATAGCCCGGAATGGCCATGCCAAACAGATGGATGGTGAAAATCGAACCCGCCAGCTTCAGCGAAATCGCCATCCATGTGCCGGTTGCGATGCCGACCGCCCAGCCGATCAGCAGGCCGCGGTAATCGAGCACACGCGTGTACAGACCCAGCACGATGGCCGGCAGTGTCTGGATGATCCAGATGCCGCCCAGCAGTTGCAACTGGATCGCATACGTCAACGGCAAACCGAGAATGAACGCGACCGCGCCGACCTTGACGATCAGCGACACCAGCTTCGCGACATTGGTCTCCTGCTCGTTCGTCATGTTGCGATTGACGAACTCCTTGTGGATGTTGCGCGTGTACAGGTTCGCTGCCGCAATCGACATGATCGCCGCCGGCACCAGCGCGCCGATGCCGATCGCCGCGAACGCCACGCCGACGAACCACGACGGGAAGAAGTGCAGGAACAGCGCCGGCACCGCGAAGTTCGGGCCGAACGCCTTGAAGTACGGCGCGAATTCCGGCATGTCCTTCACGCCCGAAGCCAGTGCCATGAAGCCCAGCAGCGCGAGCAGGCCGAGCACCAGCGAGTAAGCCGGCAGCATCGCCATGTTGCGGCGGATCGTGTTACCCGACTTCGACGACAGCACCGCGGTGATCGAGTGCGGGTACAGGAACAGCGCGAGCGCCGAGCCGACCGCAAGCGTCGCGTACGCGCTGTAGCCGTTCAGGCTCGACACGTCCGGCGCCTTCAGCAACAGCTTGGCAGGCGGCACCACGCTGAAGATATGGCCGAAGCCGCCCAATTGCGGCGGGATCACGATGATCGCGGCAAAGATCACGATATAGATCAGCACGTCCTTGACGACCGCGATCATGGCCGGCGCGCGCAGGCCCGACGTGTACGTGTAAGCCGCGAGGATCGCAAACGCGATGATCAGCGGCAGATCGCCGACGAAGCCCTTGGTGTCGAAACCCAGCGCGCCGATCACCACTTCGATACCGACCAGTTGCAGCGCGATGTACGGCATCGTCGCGACAATGCCGGTCACGGCGATCGCCAGTGCCAGCATGCGGCTGCCGTAGCGTGCGGAGACGAAGTCAGCCGATGTCACGTAGCCCTGACGTTTGGCGATGCTCCACAGTTTCGGGAACACGACGAACGCGAACGGATAGATCAGGATCGTGTAAGGCAGCGCGAAGAAACCCGTTGCGCCCGCACCGAACACCAGCGCCGGTACGGCGATGAAGGTGTAGGCGGTGTACAGGTCGCCGCCCAGCAGGAACCACGTGACGACGGTGCCGAAGCGACGGCCGCCGAGGCCCCACTCTTCCAGATGGGCCAGATCGCCTTTGCGCCAGTGGGCCGCGATAAAGCCGAGAATGGTGACGCCGATGAAAAACAGGACGAAGACGAAAGTTGCGGTGGCGTTCATTATTGTGCGCCCCCTTGCGAGCTGCCCGTCGAGCGGGTCTTGGTCTTGAAGTACACGAGCGCCGTGATGATCGCGCTAATCAGCACCCACAGGAGCTGATACCAGTAGAAGAACGGGAAATCGAACAACTGAGGCTCGACTTTGTTATATGACGGCACCCAGATCATTGCGATCCAGGGCAACAGCAGCAACCAGAGCCAGTGCTTACTGGTTTTGTTCGCGTTGGCGTCGTGAGCCATGGCGTCTCCTCTTCCCTATTATTGAAATGTTGGCCCGTGTGTGGACGAGTGGTGGATGCCCCGTCGCAGGTAGGCCACGGGCACCCCGAAAGCTTCGAAAGAGTATAGGACCCGAGAACGTCCGGTCAAGCAGGGACGACCCGAGGCGCAAATGTGCTGCTGGGGCGCGCGGGGCGGCGGTTTAGCAGAGATGAGGATGAACGCGGAGGGCTGGGTCGCCGATGGGTGACATGCGTGCTGGGTATCAAGGGAATCGAACCCGCAGCGCAATGTACTGGGGAACCGTCGCATGAGCGCAACGGGAAATGCGAAGCCTTGGAGAGCGTGGGGCAAGAGGAGCCCCAGTTGCATACACATATATATGTGCTCCGGCTGCTTTGGTCCGGCCGGTTCGGCAGCCCGGCTGCTTCGCGTCGCCCGGGTTCAGGGCGGACCGGCCAGAGGCAAGCCGGACCTGCCCGGGTTGAACCTGAGCCGAACCAGCCTCAACCGGCCCGACCCATTCTCACATCAGACCGAGAAGGCGCTGCCGTTCTGCCCGGTCGATTCCTGCAGCCCCTTGATCCACTTGCGCGCCGGCAAACCGAGTTCCGCTTCGATCAGCTTCGCACGCGCTTGCAGCGTCGTGAACGGCACGTCGAGCGCCGGGCCCGAGAAGGCGATCGCGATGCGGTTGCCATCATGCACTTCCGGCAGCGCGACCACGCGGCCGTCGAAGGCTTCGTTAAGACGCTTCATGTTGCGCACGAAGCTCGGATGATCGCCGAACAGGTTCACCGTCACCACGCCCGCGTCGGTCAGACACGCGCGCACCGCACGATAGAAGCCGACGCTGTCGAGCACCGGACCACGCGCGGTGGCGTCGTAGACGTCGATCTGCAACGCGCCGATCGTGCCGTGGTTGGCGCGCTCGTTGACGAAATCCCATGCGTCCATTTCGTGCACGGTCAGACGTGCGTCATCGTGCGGCAGTTCGAACATCGTGCGCGCAGCCACCACGACCGCCGGGTTCAACTCGACCGCTTCGACTTTTGCGCGCGTCAGAAAGCGGTATGCAAACTTGGTCAATGCTGCTGCGCCGAGACCGAGCTGGACGATACGCTTGGGCGTTTCGAGGAACAGCAGCCAGGCCATCATCTGCTGCGCGTATTCGAGTTCGATGTGATCCGGCTTGCGCAGACGCATCGCACCTTGCACCCATTCCGTGCCGAAGTGCAGGAAGCGCACGCCGCCCTCTTCCGAGAACGTGACCGGTGCGAAACGCGGCTTGCGCGGCGTTTCGATTTGCGGTGCGTCGTGCAGGTCGTCGTGCAGTGCGCGCTTTTTGTTGCGCATTACTTTGTTCTTGTTCAGCGTGCTGTCGCCCGCGTCGGCGTCTTTGTTGCGGAACGCACGTGCTTCAGCCGAGGCGCGCTTGATCAATTTCGTCATGTAAGGATGTCGCGCCAGAGACGCAATTTTTGGTCGAACGTGAGCATAGCATTCGCCGGACTCGACGAAGGCAATACGAGGGTGACGTAGCCGGCTTCGCCGATCACCGGCGCAAAGCGGCCCGCCGTCTTGCCGTTGAAGCAGACTTTGGCAAGCTTCGGCGCGTGGGCGCGCAGCGAAGCAAAATCGTTGGGGCTGGCGTTGCGGATCGCGGCGTCGAGACTGCCCTCGCGCTCGCATGCGGCGAGCACGTCCCACACGCCGATGCCGTGCGATAGCAAATGCCTGAGCCGCTCTTCGTAGCCAAGTTCGGCAAGCGGTTCGTCGAGCACAGTGCCGAGCAAGCGCCAGAACTGATTACGCGGATGCGCGTAATACTGCGTGGCCGCAAGCGAGGCTTCGCCGGGAAAGCTGCCGAGGATCAGCGTATGCGTATCCGCCGCGACGACGGGAGGAAAGCCGCGCAGCATCAGCGCTTCACCTTGTTGTCGGATGCCGGCGCGTGCCCGGATTCATGCGTGCCCCGCTCGCGTTCGGAAAGATGTTCCTGCTCCGCACGCGGCATGCCATGGGCGCGCGACGCCGTATGCTCGAGCGGCCGGCCATGTTCCCGCATATGAGTACGTTGCGGCGCGTGCGCGGCCGTCGCGTGTGCAGACGGTGCGCACGCCGAAGACGCCAGATGTGCCCACAGTGCGGGCAACATGCATTCGGTCACCATCAACGGCGCACCGTGGCGCTCGAACACCGAGCGGCGTGCGACCAGCGCATGCGGCCGCAGCTCGTCTATCTCGCGCGCGGCCAGCCGGTACAACGGATGACGTGCCGTCAACCTGCGGCTCACCAACGAAGAACGTGCGACGCTGCTATCACTGTAGAGCAGCTCGGCGAGCGGCCGCGTGCGCAGCCGGCGCGTGGCTTGCCATACACCGGTGCTCGCCGCGAGTGGCGCGATGCTGTGCGCCGCGACGAACGGGACGCCGTCCACCGATAACACCACTTCCCGAACCCACACCGGCGCGCGTGGCGCAAGGCCGAGCGCGGCGTGCTCGTCGGCCCACGGCAGCGCAACGGCTTCGCACGTCACACGCACCACGACCTCGCCGAGCGTGCGCAGATGCGCGGTCAGCGATCCTCCGCGGGTCAACCAGTCTTTCTGGGCGGCGCTGAAGCCGGGTAAGGGCGCGACGCGCCAGTGGGCGTCGGCGGCATCGAAACGGATAGGCATGGTGTCGGATTATAACGGCGACGCCGTCAGACGCTTGCCAGCGCCTCACCCCTCCCTCCGTCAGGAAGTTCGGTTAGCAATCACCCAGATGCTGGACCACCTTAAACACATGACCGATTTCGGATAGATCCGATTCTCCTCGGCCTATGACGCGCGATACAACCTTCGTGCTTGACGAAGTCGGCGGTCCGCCCACGATTGAAGGGCGCGCCATGTGATCGGATATTGAAGGAGAAAGAAGAAACATGAGAACTTTCCTGGGCGCAACTGCTTGCACGGTGTCTGTCCTGCTGATGGCTGGTTGCACAGCCCCGCTGAACCGCGATACTGAAACATCGCTAAACAAGGCAGTCGGCATTGAGGTGACGCCGGTCGCCAACGGAGTTTCAGTCAGGCTGCCCGAATCCGCGTTGTTCGAATTCGGCAAATCCGAAGTGCGCGGCGACGCGGTCGCAGTGATCAACCGTTCCGCTGTGCTGCTCAATCGCAGCAAGAAGCCCGTATTGGTCGAGGGATATACGGACAACATCGGCACGCTCGACTATAACCAGCAGCTTTCGGAAGCGCGCGCCACTGCAGTGGGTTACGCGCTGGTGGCGCGCGGGGTAGCGTTGAACCGCATCCGCACGAAGGGCTATGCGTACAACAATCCCGTGGCGAGCAACGATACACCCGAAGGGCGCACGCTCAACCGCCGCACCGAGATCGTCGTGCGTGGTGAGACGATGGATACGTTGATGGGACGGAAGTAGGCGTTGGCCGCTGCAGATCTTTCCTAGACGGGAATTCGGGGGCGCTTTCGGCGCGCCCGATTCAGGCAGCCACGTATTCTCGCAGTGCATTCGCCACGTCATCCAGCACCGCTTCCCATCGACCAAGCTCCCGCTGCCTGAATAGCCGCGCGGACGGATACCACGGGCTATCGTGGCGCTCGCTCATCCAGCGCCAATCCGTGCAGGTGGGCAACAGGACCCAGACCGGTGCGGCACACGCCCCGGCTAGGTGCGCAACCGCGGTGTCGACCGTAATCACCAGATCGAGCGTTTGGACAATCGCCAAAGTATCGGAAAAACTGTTGATTTCCGGTCCGAGCACGTGCATGTCGATATCCGTGGACAACGCTGCCGCTCCATTTTGCGCTAGTGAGTCCGCGCTTCGGCGAGGCGGCCGGAGAGCTTCAGACAATCGGCCAGATTCCGATGCAAGCTCGCGGTGCTGCCAGCCAGCGTAAGCGCGCGATAATAAAACGCTTCAGCGGCGGTCCGGTCGCCCTGCATCGCGGCAAGCAAGCCTCGGTGCTCCCAGATGTCCGTGCGCTCGGGGGCGGCGGTCAGCGCCTGATCCAGATAATGTCGGGCACGTTCGGGTTGATCCACGCGAAAGCAGGCTAGCCCCATCCGATGAAGCGCGTGAGCGTTTTGCGGTTGTTGGTCCAGCAGCCGCTGATACTCGAGCATCGCTTCGTGTGTTTGCCCTGCTGCGAAGTAGACATCGGCCCGAGCGGACAGCGTATCGAGGTTTGCCATGTCGGTCGACAGGTGGTCAAGTGAGCGGTTTGGGTCGTGCATTGATCTTGATGGGCAACTACTTACGTTCGAAAGGACGTTTTTTTCAACTGGATCTACGCGGGAAAAGGTGCCATCGCCTTCAGGCGGTTCACCACGCGCTCAATCACCGGCGTCCACTCGCCCGGGGCCGGCTGCCTAAACAACTCAAGGGAGTCATACCAGGGCTGCGCCTCCTCATTGCCCCATGACCAGTGCGACACATGATCCAGCATTGCCAGCACCGGGCGCCCCAATGCGCCGGCTAAATGCAATGGCGCGCTGTCGATGGTCAGCAGTGCGTCGAGCGCCGTGAGGTGCGCGGCAACGTCGTCGAAACCGGACTCGTAATGTCCCGTCAGATCGTGAACGCGATAGCCGTGCTCCGTCAACGCCGCTACGTCCGCACTACGGCCTGGCGTCAGCGGATGGAATACAACGCCGGGTAGCGTCAGCACCGGAGCCAACGCCGCAAGGGGAATCGACCGTTTCGCGTCGCGCCGATGAGTCGGACTGCCGGACCACACGAGCCCGATATGCAGCGCTGCATTCTCCGCACATGCGCTCACCCGCTCACGCCATGCCGCCACGTTGTCTGCATCCGCCTGCAGATACGGCGTGCCACTTACCTGATCGGGCAACAGTCCCAGCTTATGCGGCATGGTCATCATCGGCAAAACGAAGTCTGCCTTGCAGCCAATGCCGTCTTCGATCGCGACACAGTCGGCGTAAAAACGTCTCAACAAGCCCAGTAACGGACGACGCACTGCCAGCACCAGGCGGCCACCTTCATCGCGCACGCGCGCCGCCAGCGCCGGGACGAATCGAACCATGTGGATGTCATCGCCGTTGCCCTGTTCGCTGTGCACGACCAGCGTCTTGCCGGCAAGCGGCTCACCTTGCCAGCGCGGTCCCAACATCCCCATGACAGTCACGACGTTATTCGGCTCGCGATCGTCACGTGTAAGCCGCGCCTCGAAGTGCGGCCATGCGCTCGACCAGTCGCCGCGTCGCAACTCGAGGTCAGCTAGGTCGACGGCCGCCTGTGCTGCTGAAGGATCGATAACAAGCGCTGCATGTAGCGCTGCTTCGCTGTCGTCAAAACGTGCCTGTTCGGCGAGATACATGCCAATCGCAGCCAGCACCGCTGCATGACCCGGTGCGGCGAGATCGACAGCACGCATGGTGGCCTCTGCCGCAGCCGCGTCGTTGCGCTGCCATTGCGCATGGCTCAGTTGCCAGGCCATCTCGGCATCAACCGGATTACGTGCGAGCATCTCGCGACAAACGCGTTCGACCGTGGACCAATCACGGATCTCCCGGAACGCCAGCGTGAGTTGCAATGGCAACGCGGGATGAATCGCCGGATCAAGTGCGTGGGCCCGCAACAATGCCGCGCGACGCTCAGCTCGCGCGTCCGCATCCGCGTCCGGCAGCGAGCCTAGCGAAAGCGCCAGCCACCACGGCGCGCGCGCATCGTGCGGCGCGTGCCGTTCATAGGCGCGCAACATGTGCACCGCCGCCGAATGGGCGCCGCAGCGGTCAATCAGCCAGACAATCCATTCGACCGTCGCAGCCGAGGGCTGCGCGATTACCGCCAACTCGCTGTTGCGCTGCGCGAGCTCGACGCGGCCGAGCGCGTCGGCGAAGAGCGCCACCTGGGCATGACGCACTCCGTTCATAACAGCTTGCGCTTGCGATGCACTGTGATACGCCTCCGCGAAGCGCCCCACGCTCGCACACAAGTCTGCATGCAGCTGCGGCGTGACACCCTCCGCAATGAGTTCGCGGGCTCGTCGCTCGGCGGCGTCGAAGCCTTGCTCGCGCAAAATCGACCACAGCAGACACACAGGATCGGCAGGTTTCACCAAGGTGGAATCGGACATAAGAATACAGAGAGGTTGTCGCGCGCAGGAACGCGCAATCGCAGAAATAAGACTCGGTGAATAAATGGCTTAAAGATTGCAAATAATCCTTTGAGCATCCGAATTTCGATCGCGCGAGCATAAGATAAATGCACGCTTTCATATCCTATAAATCAATCTCAATTTAGTTTTGTTGAGTATATTTGATTAGTTAACCATAATTATTTTCCGGTCGATATATAGCGACACGCCAGATCGTCCGGATCAACAACAAACGAAAAGGAGTAGCGATTGAATACTACAAACTCGAAAGAAACTTCTGATCGCGTCGCACATCTGGCCGCAGTCGTTTTGCGGCGCCCAGGCGCCTTGTATCAGGAAAAGGAATTAGCCGGTTCTGCGCTCGCGCAACACCACACGTCTAAACAAACCAGCACAGCGATCGGCAGTCTCGCGGCGAAAGTACTGGCCGACCATCATTCCTGCATCGAGGCTAAGGAACTAGCCGGCTCCGTGCTTTCTCAAGTGCGTCATTTGCACGGGCAAGCGTCCGCATCCGCACACTAAAACCTTACCGCGGCTCATCCAGGTCTCTGCGCAAAACCTTCACCGTGCAGTCGGAAAATAAGGCGCAGGGCAAAAAAAATGCGCTGCCGAAGCAGCGCATTTTTCAACCACAAGCGTCAAAGCGACGCCGATCCAGGCTCAACTTAAACCCGAAACTCAACCCGCACGCGCCAACAACAGCGCGTTGGTGCGTTTCACGAAACTAGCCGGATCCTCCAGCGCACCACCTTCAGCGAGCAACGCCTGATCGAACAGCAGATGGCACCAGTCGTCGAAATTCGCAGCGTCCGCATGCAAGCCCTTCACCAGCGCATGTTCCGGATTCACTTCGAGAATCGGATGGAACGACGGCGCTTCCTGACCCGCGGCCTTCAGCATACGTTGCAGATAGCCGCTCATTTCGCCATCGTCCGCCACGAGGCAGGACGGCGAGTCGGTCAGGCGGAACGTCAAGCGCACGTCCTTGGCCTTGTCCTTCAGCGCTTCTTTCATCTTGTCGACGAGCGGCTTGAACTCTTCACCGACCTTCTCCTGCGCCTGCTTTTCTTCGTCATTCAGCGCACCCAGATCGAGATCGCCGCGCGCGACGCTTTGCAGCGGCTTGCCGTCGAATTCGTTCAGGAACGACAGCATCCATTCATCGACGCGATCGGTCAGCAGCAGCACTTCCACGCCCTTCTTGCGAAACACTTCAAGATGCGGGCTGTGGGTCGCGGCCTGCCAGGTGTCGGCGGTCACGTAGTAGATCTTCGTTTGCTCGGGCTTCATCCGCGAGACATAGTCGGCGAGCGACACGGTCTGCTCGGGCGATTCCGTATGCGTGGACGCAAAGCGCACCAGCTTCGCGATGCGCTCGCGATTGGCGAAGTCTTCGCCGATGCCTTCCTTCAGCACCTGACCGAATTCCTTCCAGAAGCCGGCATACTTTTCCTTATCGGCATCGTTCTCCGAATTCGCCAATTCTTCGAGCATCGACAGCGAACGCTTGGTCACGCCTTCGCGGATCGCCTTCACATCGCGGCTTTCCTGCAGGATTTCGCGCGACACGTTCAACGGCAAATCAGCCGAATCGACCACCCCCTTCACGAACCGCAAATACGCCGGCAGCAGTTGTTCGGCGTCGTCCATGATGAACACGCGCTTCACGTACAGCTTCAGGCCGCCGCGATGATCGCGGTTGAACATGTCGAACGGCGCATGCGTGGGCACGTACAGCAGTTGCGTGTATTCGCTGCGGCCTTCGACGCGGTTATGCGTCCACGTCAGCGGATCCTGATGATCGTGCGAGAGGTGCTGGTAGAACTGCTTGTACTGCTCTTCGGTGATGTCGTTCTTCGAACGGGTCCACAGCGCGCTCGCCTGGTTGACGGTCTCGTCCTCGTCCTTCGTGACCATCTCGCTCTTTTCCGCGTCCCACTCTTCCTTCGCCATCAGGATCGGCAGCGCGACGTGGTCCGAGTACTTCTGAATGATCGATTTCAGACGATGCGACGACAGCAGCTCGTCTTCATCGGCACGCAGATGCAATGTGATGGTCGTGCCGCGCGCGGCGCGTTCGATCTGCTCCACCGCGAAATCGCCCTCGCCCGCGCTTTCCCAGCGGACGCCTTCCGAGGCCGGCAAACCGGCACGGCGCGTTTCGACCGAGATCTTGTCCGCGACGATGAAGCCCGAATAGAAGCCCACGCCGAACTGCCCGATCAGCGCCGCGTCTTTCTGCTGGTCGCCGGAGAGCTTGCCGAAGAATTCCTTGGTGCCCGAGCGCGCGATCGTGCCGAGATTGGCGATCGCTTCGTCACGGCTCATGCCGATGCCGTTGTCGTCGAGCGTGATGGTGCGCGCGGCCTTGTCGTACGACACGCGAATCCGTAGATTCGGATCGTTTTCGTACAACGCGCTGTTTTCGATCGCTTCGAAGCGCAGCTTGTCGGCCGCGTCGGACGCGTTCGAAATCAGCTCGCGCAGGAAGATTTCCTTGTTGCTGTACAGCGAATGGATCATCAGGTGCAGAAGTTGTTTAACTTCTGCCTGAAAGCTCATGGTTTCTTGTGCCATGGTCGGACTTCCTCTCTGTTACGAATACGAATGGGGTTAAACATTGCCCGCGTAATTGGGGACGCGCCCGCACAGTTTCAAGAGGCGCGCCGCGCAACGCTGTCCAGATAGCGGCACAGGAACGTCGACAGTTCGGGATCGCCGCAGTTGGCGATATTGAAGCGCATCCACGTGGTCGGCGACTGTAACGGGGAAAACAGACTCCCGGGCGTCAGCAGGAAGCCGTCTTCGTGGCCGGCGGCCGCGAGCGCGCTCGCATCGACGCCCGTGTCGGCCCACAGGAACATGCCCGCCGTAGGCGTCAGAAACAGCTTCATGCCGGTCTTCTCGAGCATCCGCACGGACTTTTCGCGCACGCCGTCGAGCCGCGCGCGCACCCGCTCGACGTGCCGGCGGTAATGGCCCTCAGTGAGAATCTTGTAGAGCACGCGCTCGTTCAATTCGGGGCTCGTCATGCCGACCAGCATTTTCTGATCGCTGACGGCCGTGGCCACTTCCGGCGCGCAGGCGATAAAACCCACGCGCAGATTCGGCGCGAGCGTCTTCGAAAAACTGCCCAGGTAGATCACGCGCTTCAACTGGTCGAGGCTCGCGAGCCGCGTGCCCGGATAGCTCGGCGGGCACAGGTCGCCGTAAATATCGTCTTCGACGAGAATGAAATCGTAGGCCTCGGCGAGACGCAGAATGCGGAACGCCTGGGCGGCCGTAAGCGAGGTGCCGGTAGGATTCTGCAGCACCGAATTGATCACCAGCATTTTCGGCCGCCAGGTCTCCACGAGCGATTCGAGCGCGTCGAGGTCCGGCCCATCCGGCGTGTACGGCATACCGACCAGCCGCGCACCCTGCGACGCGAAACGCCCGAACATCTGAAACCAGGCCGGATCGCCGACGATCACCGCATCGCCCGGCTTCACGTAAATCCGCGAAATCAGGTCGATCGCCTGGGTGACACCGGAAACCATCACGATCTGATCCGGCGAGGCGCCGATTTCCAGCTCTTCGAGCCGCGTCTGCAACTGCTGGCGCAACGGCAAAAAACCCTGTGGCGTGCCGATGCCAAGCATCTGCGCCCCGCTTTGCCGGCCCAGCGTGCGCAGCGCGTTGGTGATCAGATCGCCGTCGAGCCAGCGCCCCGGCAGGTAGCCCAAGCCCGGGCTGCGCTCGGGGCGCGCGCCCGTATGCAGCATATTGCGCAGCAGCCAGACGACGTCGATTGTGGCGGGCGCGGGCGCCGCCGCGGCGATCGTACGGATCTCAGCCGTAGGCGCACCGCCCAAGCGTTCACGCACATAGAAGCCGGAACCGCGCCGCGACTCCAGATAGCCCTGCGCCACCAGTCGCTCGTACGCCTCGACCACGGTGAAGCGCGACACGCCCTTGTCGAGCGCGAGCTTACGGATCGACGGCATCCGCATGCCGGGACGGAACACGCGCTCCTCGATGCGGCGGCGCGCCCACTGGACGAGCTGCTCAACCAGCGTCAGCGACGTCGTATCGTGCGGGGTGGGAATCTGCGCAAGCGGGACTGACATAACGGGCTCCAACTGTACCGAACGGTATCGAATCGATTGTACCGTTACTGTGCCGGTCACCGCCGTTACATTTAAGGCTGCATTTAAGATAAGCAACGGATGACAAAGCGGCGCGGGCGCCGTGCGCTGCATACGCGCGGCCCCGGGCAAGACCCGCCCGAACGCCATCCGCGTGGCCCGCCGACCCGGCAAACGGTTATGCTTACGACCCCGGCAACGCTGCTGCCGCACCCGGCACGCGTTCCGGCTTACCGCAGAAACCGTTTTCCTGATCCGCCATGACCGCCCATTCGCTCCGTCTCGATCACCTCGTGATTTCAGCCCGTACCCTCGACGAGGGCACGCAGTACGTCGCCGACACGCTCGGCGTCGCACCGGCGGGCGGCGGCGCGCATCCGCTGATGCGCACGCACAATCGCC
The DNA here is from genome assembly GCF_046026855.1 of Paraburkholderia sediminicola. Lineage (GTDB taxonomy): Bacteria > Pseudomonadota > Gammaproteobacteria > Burkholderiales > Burkholderiaceae > Paraburkholderia > Paraburkholderia sediminicola_A. Next base: position 42,010 of record NZ_JAQQET010000041.1, read on the forward strand.
TGCTGAACCTGTGGGGCGGTGTGTATCTGGAGGTGATCGCGATCGACCCGCAGGCCGCGGAACCCGCGGAAGCTGCCGCGCCCCATGCCCGCCTGTTCGCGCTCGACGACCCGGCGACGCAGGCGCGGCTCGAAAAAGGGCCGTATCTATCGCATTGGGTCGCCCGAGTCGACCGCCCGAAGCGGCTTGCGGCATGGCAAACGCAGTATCCGCAGCGCATCGCGCCGATCGTGCCGATGACGCGCGGCGATTTCACGTGGGGCCTGTCGGTATCTGACGACGGTGCGTTCCCAACGTGGCAAGGCGCCGGCGACGGCGTGCTGCCGTCGCTGATCCAGTGGGACACGCCGCGACATCCGTCGGCGGCCCTGCCGGAAACGGACATCGTGCTGAAAGCTTTGAAAGCAGCACATCCGCAAACCGACCCGATCGCAGCGCAATTGCACTGGCTGGGCGCGGCACACCTGATCGCACTCGAGCCCACGGAAGGCGCGGCAGTGCTTGTCGCCGAGTTTGAAACACCCGATGGTCTACGGACCCTTAAATAAGCAGCGCGCCGGGTCGCCGACTCGCGCGATAATTGAAGTTTTGACCGGTTCCAGAGATACCAGCAGAGGAGACCATGGACCAAAGCGACTTGAAAGCCCCCACGTGGCAACTGTCCGAACGCGCACGCAAGCTCACGAGCTCGGCGATTCGCGAGATCCTGAAGGTCACGGAACGGCCCGAAGTCATTTCGTTCGCGGGCGGCCTGCCCTCGCCGGCGACCTTCCCGGCCGAACGCATGCGCGAAGCATCCGACCGCATTCTGCGCGACGCGCCCGCGGCGGCTTTGCAGTACAGCGCGACGGAAGGCTACCTGCCGCTGCGCGAATGGATCGCCCAACGCTACTCGGTGAACGGCGCGCAGATTCGCCCTTCGCAGGTACTGATCACCACCGGCTCGCAGCAAGCGCTCGACCTGCTCGGTAAAGTGCTGGTGTGCCCCGACAGCCCCGTGCTGGTTGAAACGCCGACCTATCTCGGCGCGCTGCAATCGTTCTCAATGTACGAACCGAGCTACGTGCAGGTGCCGACCGACGAGCACGGCCTGATTCCCGAGGCGCTCACGCCCAAGCTGACGGCCGGCGCGCGCCTCCTGTACGCGCAACCGAATTTCCAGAATCCGACGGGCCGCCGCTTGCCGATCGAACGCCGCCGTGCACTGGCCGCGTTTGCGAAGACCGCACCGTTCCCGGTAATCGAAGACGACCCCTACGGTGCGCTCGACTACGCCGGTGAGCCGCTGCCGACCATGCTGTCGATGGCGCCGGATCACATCGTCCATCTCGGTTCGTTCTCGAAAGTGCTGGCGCCGGGCCTGCGGGTCGGCTACATCATTGCGCCCGAAGAGTTGATCTTCAAGCTCGTGCAGGCCAAACAAGCCACCGATCTGCACACGCCGAGCTTCACGCAACGCATCGTGTACGAAGTGATCAAGGACGGCTTCCTCGATACGCACGTGCCGACCATTCGCGAACTGTACCGCGATCAATGCGCAGCGATGCTCGCCTCGCTCGAACGCTACATGCCGGAAGGCGTAAGCTGGAACCGTCCGGAAGGCGGCATGTTCGTGTGGGTGACGCTGCCTGCACAGATCGACAGCATGAAGCTGCTCGAAGAAGCCGTCGCGCAGAATGTCGCGTTCGTGCCGGGCGCTCCGTTCTTCGCGAGCGAAGCCCAGCACAACACGCTGCGTCTGTCGTTCGTCACGGTGCCGCCGGCCAAGATCGACGAAGGCGTGTCGCGTCTCGCGGCGCTGATCCGCGCGAAGGTCTAATCTACCTCGACCCCACCCGCGCCACCGAATTCCACTACTGACCAAGGACACACCATGGCTCAAACGAATGTGTATGACAAGCTTAAGGAACTGGGCATCGAACTGCCGAGCGCAGGCGCGCCCGCAGCCGCCTATGTGATGAGCGCGCAAAGCGGCAATACGGTGTACCTGTCCGGTCACATCGCGAAGAAAGACGGCAAGGTGTGGGTCGGCAAGCTCGGCGCCACGCTCACCACTGAAGAAGGCAAGGTCGCCGCGCGCTCCATCGCAATCGACCTGCTCGCCACGCTGCACGCACATGTGGGCGACCTGAACCGCGTCACGCGCATCGTCAAGCTGATGAGCCTTGTCAACTCGACGTTCGAGTTCACCGAGCAGCACCTGGTGACCAACGGCGCGTCCGAACTGGTCGCTGACGTGTTCGGTGAGCGCGGCAAGCATGCGCGTTCGGCGTTCGGCGTGGCGCAGATTCCGCTCGGCGCATGCGTCGAAATCGAGATGATCGCCGAAGTCGAATAACGCGCGCCGGCAGATTCGGCGGCCGTTCGCCGAAGCCTGTCGTCCCAAGCGTACTGAACGCGTCGCGAGGTGTCTGCCACCTGCGGCGCGTTTTGCATTTGTGGCGAGGTGGATCGTTCCTTTGTCACCAGATAGAATCCGCGAATCCCACCCATCTGCCTGATTCGCCGGACCTTGCCCGATGCTTCCCAACACCGTTCGTTTTAAACAAGTCGACGTATTCACGTCCGTGCCGTTCAAAGGCAATCCGCTTGCTGTCGTGTTCGACGCCGACACACTCGATGCGGATCAGATGCAGGCCATCGCGCACTGGACCAATCTGTCCGAAACGACCTTCCTGCTGAAACCGACTGACCCAGCCGCCGACTATCGCGTGCGTATCTTCACGACGCATGGCGAATTACCGTTCGCCGGCCATCCGACACTCGGCACCGCGCATGCGTTGCTCGAAAGCGGGTACCACCCTAAGCAGGCCGGTAAGCTGCTGCAACAATGCGGCGTGGGTCTCATTGAATTGCAAGCGCTGACTGAATCTGGATCGACCCACAAGGTGCACAGCGGATGGGCTTTCGCCGCGCCGCCCGCGCGCATCACGCCGCTTCCCCAAGATCAGTACGCAGCACTGGCTACGGCTTTGCGTAGCGACGCGATCGATTTCGGCGCAGCGCCCTGCGCGGTCGACAATGGTGCGCCATGGCTCGTGGTGCGCATCAATTCAGCGCGCGACTGCCTCGCGCTCGAACCCGATGCCGTTGCGCTCGCCGACATCGTGCATTCGGTGGATACCCATGGTCTCGCTGTCTACGGCCCGCACGATGCTGACGGTCCGGCCACCTTCGAGGTGCGCTGCCTGATGGCGGGCGGCCGCTTCGGCGTCGGCGAAGACCCGGTAACGGGCAGCGCGAACGCCGCGCTCGCGGGTCTCCTGAGCGCCCAGCAGTTGCGCCCCGGCTCACACTACACGGCTCGCCAGGGCACTGTGCTGGGCCGTGCCGGCGATGTTTCGGTGCATTACGACGACGCAGCCGGCAAGACGTGGATCGGAGGACCATCAGTGACGGTCGTCGACGGCACGTTCCGGCTGCCATGAATGGCGCGGCTTCGATTGCCGGCCAGCGACCGCCGACTGGCAGCGAAATGCCGCCCTTATCTCGCCGCTTCCGGCCACTCTTGACCACAAAACGCCGCGTCGTTTGCACGATTAATGCGCCATGCATGACACGAGGCCTGGCACACCTGAATTCCGGATCCCGATGAAATACTCGAATACGACTGCCAGGCCACGGCCCCACGGCTGGCCGCGCCGGCTGCGAATTCAGACAGCGGGGACGGCCTGTCGCGCCCGCGTATACCCGATGCGAGGACGCTTCCTTAATCCAGTGGCATTAAGTAATATCGAAACGTACCCGATGACCTCCGGATGGTCAGGCACGACGCCACACTCCCGCCCCCTGCGCAGCAGTTCCGGCACCTTGGTCACCATGCAGCCACCCATGAAATTAGCGCAGTCAATGCTCGCGCAGTTGCAACTGGCCGGCACCAGGGAACGGGCTACCCGATGAGCCAGTTCCGCTTCTCCGACCAGCGCGAAGCCAAACCCCGCCGCGATCCCGCCGTGTCGCGCCGCCGTGCCTTGCTCGTCATCCCGGCGCTCGGCGTGCTGGTGCTGATCCTGCTTTGGACCGTGATCTTCGCGCGTCTGTCGGTTGAGAAAGAAGCTACGAATCGTGAAGCCATGGCGTCTGCCGCGATTCTCTCCGCGGCGCTGGAGCAGCACACGGTCAAGGCGATTCACCAGGTCGACCAGATCACCCGCTTCGTCAAATACGAATTCGAGAAAACGCCGAATCATTTCGATCTCGCCAGCACGGTGGAAAAAGGCGTAGTGCAAAGCGATACGCTGGTGCAGGTGTCGCTGATCGACGAACACGGCAAGCTGATCGCGAACACGGCCGAGCTCAATCCCAAACACATCGACCTGTCGGACCGCGAACACTTTAAGGTTCACGAACACGAAAACGACGACCAGTTGTATATCAGCAAGCCGGTGCTCGGCCGAATATCCGGCCACTGGACCTTGCAGATGACCCGGCGTCTGAATCATCCCGACGGCTCGTTCGCAGGCGTCGTGGTGGTCTCCGAAGACCCGAGCTATTTCACCAGTGACTTCTACAACAACGCGGCCATTGGCCGTGAAGGCGTGATCGCAGTGATTTCGGACAACGGCACCGTGTTGGCACGCCGCACCGGCAGCGCTGACAGCGCCAACGGCTCATTCTCGGCGAGCGGCTCGTATCCGACTTCGGAACATGTGTCGGGCACCTACGTCGATTCGATCGACAACGTTACGCGCATCGTCTCGTACCGGCATATCGACGGCTATCCGCTCGGCGTACTGGTCGGCCTGTCGCAAGCCGAAGAATTCGCCGACTACAACCACACGCGCAACGTCTATCTGCTGATGGCGGGCTTCATCTCGCTCGCGATGCTAAGCTTCTTCGCAGTGGCCACCGGTTTGATCGGCAAACTGCTCGGACGCGAGCGCGAAATGACGCATCTGGTCGAGTACGATCTGCTGACCGGATTGCGCAATCGCTACGCGACGCTGCAAACACTGCGGCATGACGTGGCACAGCCTGCCAATCTCGGGCGCCTTGCAATTCTCTTCATCGACCTCGACAATTTCAAGACCGTCAACGACACGCTAGGCCACAACGCCGGCGACATCGTGCTGCAAATGACGGCTTCCCGCCTCGCCACCGCGGTCGGCGACGGTGGCGCGTTGAGCCGCATCGGCGGCGACGAGTTCGTCGTGGTAATCAAGGGCGAAGACGTCGAGAAGCGTGCCGTCACACTCGCCGAAGCGGCGGCCGAAGCCTTCGCCAAGCCTTTCGAAGTGCGCGGCAGTTCGTTCGTGCTGCATGCGAGCATCGGCATCGCGCTGTACTCGGTCGCCAACGAGAGCGAGATCGACCTGCTGAAGAAAGCCGACCTCGCCATGTACAGCGCGAAGGACGCAGGCAAGAACTGCTACCAGTTCTATTCGCCGCAGTTGTCGCACCGCGCGGATCATTTGATGAAGTGGGAACAGCAACTGCGCGTCGCGCTTGCCGAAGGCCAACTGTTTCTCGCCTATCAGCCGAAGATCGATCTGACGCGCCGCTGCATCACCGGATTCGAGGCGCTGGTGCGCTGGAACCATCCGCAGCACGGCTTGATTCCGGCGAACGAATTCATTCCGGTCGCCGAGTCGACCGGCCTGATCGTGCCCATCGGTGACTTCGTGATCGAAACCGCGTGCCGCCAACTGGCGTTGTGGCAGCAACAGGGCTACGACACGCTGTCGCTCGCGGTGAACATCTCCGCAGTGCAGTTCTGGCGCGGGGATCTGTACGAAACCATCTCGCATGCCATCGAGGAAAGTGGCATCTCCGCGCGCCGCCTCGAACTGGAAATCACCGAGACGGCGATGATGGAATACCCCGAACTCGTCTCGGAGAAGATCTTCGCGCTGAAGCGCCTGGGCGTGCGCATTGCGCTCGACGACTTCGGCACGGGCTATTCGTCGCTCTCGTACCTGAACCGCTTCTCGGTCGACACGCTGAAGGTCGACCGTTCGTTCATCCAGGCGATTCCTGGCGACCGCAGCGTCTGCGTGATGGTCACCGCGATCGTCAATCTGGCGCGTTCGCTCGGGCTCACGGTGGTGGTCGAAGGCACCGAGACTGAAGAACAGATTGCATGGCTTGCGGCGCTCGGCCATATCGAGGCGCAGGGTTTCCTGTTTTCGCGTCCGGTGCCGGTCGACGCGATTCCGGCACTGCTCGAACGCTTCGGCGTATGCGGCATGAAGGGTCACCGCCCCGTGCAGGAAACCGACAGCACCAGCAGCGTGTCCAGCACCAATAGCTGAACACGGTCCGACGGTGGCGCGCTTGTGCGCTACAAGCGCGCCGCATACAGTCTCCGGGCGTATCGGCGACGCTTCGCGCTTATCCAACCGCAGCACTGCAAAACCGGCTACATTCACGCTGTACTGCGTCACAGCGCGATGCCGGCTGCCGGCCACGCAACACCACACAACGATGATCCCAAAGGGCGGGCCGCCGGTGCACCGGGGTCCGCGGCGCCATGCAGACGATCACGAGCCAGGATGCCGCCAGACGAGGCGAGCGAGAACCGCTATGGACCCTGTTCCGGGTCGTGTTCGGCCTGTCGGCACTGTCGTGGGGCGGCCTCGCGCTGATGGCGCAACTTGAAAACCACTATGTAGAACGCGAGGGACGGCTCTCGCGCGTCGCATTTTCAGATCTGATTGCGCTTGCCTGGATGGTGCCCGGACCGGTGGGCTGCAATGTCGCCGTGCAACTCGGACATGCGCTGCGCGGACGCGCCGGTGCCTGGGTCGCGGGCATCGCAAGCGTGCTGCCCTTTTTCACGCTGATGACGCTGTTCGCGATCTTCTATCGTACGCCGCTCGTGCGCGCCGCCGCTTCCCAGACCCTGCTCAATCACTTCAGCGTAGTGCTGGCTACGCTGATCGCGATCACCTGGTACAAACAGACGCGCGCGCTGGTGCGCGGCAAGCTCGAATGGATCGCGGCGATACTGGGTTGCGTGGCGCTCTTCTATGCACGCAGCCCCGCGGCCTACGTAGTGATGCTCGGCTCGGCTTTCGGCGCAGGCTGGCTGGTCAGCCCGGTTCGCAATACGCGGGTCGTTGTGTCGATCGGTCGCGGCGACTGGCAATTGCTGGGCGGCCTGTGCGTGTTACTGGTGTTGTTTGCGCTGCCGCTGCCGCATCGTTACGAACTGGCGCTGCTGTGGCCGCGGCTGGCCGGCGCGGGCATGACTTTGTTCGGCGGTGGCTTCTCGGCGTTACCCGTGCTCAAGACGCTGTTCGTGACACCGGCGATCGGCATATCGGATAACGACTTCACCTTGGCGTTTTCGCTGTCACCGCTGTCGCCCGGGCCGCTCTTGAACGTGGTGCCGTTCTTCGGCTATCTGGTGGATGGCTGGGCCGGCGCGCTGATTGCTACGCTCGCGCTTTTTGTACCGTCGGGTTGCCTGGTGGTGCTGGCGCAGCGGCATCTGCATCAGTTGAAGGCCAATCCGCGTTTCGAGCACGGTATGCGGATTTTGCGCGCAGTCACCACCGCATTTCTGGCGGTGGCCGTGCTGCGTATTGCCGGGCATGTGCCACTCAAACCCGTGTACCTGGTGACCGCGCTGTTCTCCGGCATGTGCTTCGCCAAGCTCAAGACGCCGGTGTATGTGGTGTACGGAACGGTGGCGATCGTGTGTGGGCTGTGGCTCGCCTACGGCGCCGTGCCATAGGCGGTATCGTGGCCCGCGCTTGATGGCCGGGCTTCATACGCATTTCACACGCACTTCATACCTTCAGAGCCGCCATTCACGGCCCGCTGTAGAACCGGGCGTCAGAACCCGCGCGACAGCACCGCTACGCCGATCGTCACCACGCCAAGCACGATATTGATCAGCACCAGGCGCCGGATCGTGCCGACTGCCTGCGCGCCATCCGGCCATTTCTGCGCCTGGACAGCACGGCGAATGCGCGGGAACACGGCGAAACGAATGTGCCCGAAGATCAGCATCATCACGATGCCGAGGCCCGCCATGGCATGCAAGGGCCACGTGGCATGACCGCCGCCGAATTGCATCAGCAAAAATCCGCCGGTCAGGAGAATCACCAGCACTGCAGCAGCGACCCAATTGAAGAAGCGCCCGAACACCGATTCCCACAAGGGCAGGCGCAGTTGCGGCGAAAGATCGGCAATTGCCGGCCGCAGACAGAAATGCGCGAATATCATCCCACCAACCCACACCGCGACCGCGAGCAGATGTAGAAACAGCGCGAGTTCGATAGCTTTGTTCATTTTGTTTTCCTCTCCCGACGACGCCACACCGCTTATTACGAATGATATTAGCAGCGGCTATTGAGCGCATTCGACCGCGCGCTATGCGTGCAGTTCCATGTACTAACGTCGTCTTAACATTCTTTGTAGTTATTATTGCAGCGCACCCCATGTCGCAACGCAGCTGCACCCCGTTTTTTGTGACGCACGACGCGCGCTTCATCTGCGAATGACGCGCGCGCCGTGTTGCTACGCTTTCCTGCTTCAAACTGATTCCGACAGCGTTCTTATGGCGTTCTTATGGCCTTTTTAAGCCGCCAACACCGGACGCATACTGTCGAGCTTCATCTTGCTCTCAGGCGCACGCCCCTTGCGCGCCCGCTTGCCGACGTGCGGCGTGAGCGTGGCGCCACTCAGTTTCTCTTCGTCGATACGGCCACCACGCCGCGTGCCGATCAACACCACGCCCGCTTTGTTGATGGACAGCGCCTGCACCAGCGTTTCGTTGTCGTCGAGCGCCATCAGCGTGACGCCACGACCGCCGCCCGAGAGCGTCTTCATCTCGTCGAGGCCGAATACCAGCAGGCGCCCACCCGAGGACAGACACGCGATATGCGTCGCATCCGGCAACATCGGCATCGGCGCTAACGGCGTGGCACCTGCGTCGATCGTCATGAACGACTTACCGGCTTTCACTCGGCTCACCATGTCGCCGACCTTGGCGATAAAGCCAAAGCCATTGCTCGATGCGAGCAGCAATGCCTGATCCGCGGAGGCCGCGTAGTAATGCATCAGATGGCTGCCCGATTCGAGTTCGATCAGCGACGTGACCGGCACACCGTCACCTCGCCCGCCCGGCAGCAACGCAACCGCCACCGAATAGACGCGGCCATTGCTGCCCCACGCGACCAGCGTGTCCGGCGTGCGGCACTGGAACGCTGCGTAGAGTCCGTCGCCCGCCTTGAACGTGAAGCCGGCCGCATCCAGACCGTGGCCCTTCAGCGCGCGCACCCAGCCCTTCTGCGACACCACAACCGTGACCGGTTCGTCGACCACGCGCGCTTCGAACGTTGCGCGCTTTTCCTGCTGGATCAGCGTGCGGCGCTCGTCGCCGTACTGCTTCGCGTCGCCTTCGATTTCCTTGATGAGCAGACGCTTCATCGCCGATTCGCTGCCGAGCAACTCCTCGAGCTTGGACTTCTCGCCGCGCAGTTCGGACAGTTCCTTCTCGATCTTGATCTTCTCGAGCCGCGCCAACTGACGCAAGCGGATCTCGAGAATGTCTTCGGCTTGACGATCGGATAAGCCGAACGCGGCCATCAACGCGACCTTCGGTTCGTCCGATTCGCGGATGATGCGGATGACTTCGTCGATATTCAAGAAGACGATCATCCGGCCTTCGAGAATATGAATCCGGTCGTCGACCTTGGTCAACCGATGACGCGTGCGACGCGTGACCGTTGCGAAGCGGAATGTGACCCACTCGTGGAGGATTTCGCTCAGGCCCTTCTGACGCGGCCGGCCATCGCCGCCCACCATCACCAGATTCAGCGACGCGTTCGATTCGAGACTCGTATGCGCGAGCAACGTGTTGACGAAATCGGTTTGATCGATGCGGCTCGACTTCGGCTCGAACACCAGACGCACCGGCGCGTCCCGGCCCGATTCGTCACGCACTGCATCGAGCAGCGCGAGCATGGTCTGCTTGGTCTGCAGTTGTTCAGGCGTAAGCGTCTTCTTGCCGAGCTTGATTTTCGGGTTGGTCTGCTCTTCGATCTCTTCGAGCACCTTCTGCGTTGCCGTGTTCGGCGGCAGTTCGGTGATCACGAGTTGCCACTGACCGCGTGCGAGTTCTTCGATCTTCCAGCGGGCACGCACTTTCAGGCTGCCGCGGCCGCTTTCGTAGGCCGCGGAAATCTCGGCGTCGCTGGAAATAATCTGGCCGCCGCCCGGGAAGTCCGGTCCGGCGATGTATTGCATCAACTCGGCGTGCTCGATCTTCGGATTGCGGATCATCGCGACTGCCGCTGCGGCCACTTCGCGCAGATTGTGCGACGGGATTTCTGTTGCCAGCCCCACCGCAATACCGGATGCGCCGTTCAGCAGCACGAACGGCAAACGCCCGGGCAGTTGCCTCGGCTCATCTTCCTTGCCGTCGTAGTTCTTCATGAAGTCGACCGTGCCCTGGTCGATTTCGTCGAGCAGCAGCTTCGCGATAGGCGTGAGACGCGCTTCGGTGTAGCGCATTGCCGCTGCACCGTCGCCGTCGCGCGAACCGAAGTTACCCTGGCCGTCGATCAGCGGATAGCGCATCGAGAAGTCTTGCGCGAGGCGCACCAATGCGTCATACGCCGACTGGTCGCCGTGCGGGTGATACTTACCGAGCACGTCACCGACCACGCGTGCCGACTTGACCGGCTGCGCGTTGTCGCCCAGGCCCATCTCGTTCATCGCGAACAGGATGCGGCGTTGCACCGGCTTCTGGCCGTCGCACACGTCAGGCAGCGCGCGCCCCTTGACCACGCTCACCGCGTAGTCGAGGTACTGGCGTTCCGCATAATTGCCGAGCGTCAGGAAGTCGCCTTCGGGCGGCGGCGGCTCGGTGAAAAGGTCGAGAGTGTTATCGTCGTCCATCTAGATTCCGTATCCGTGTTTGGCGTGAAGTGTGTTTGTGAACTGAGGCGCTACGAGCGCGCTCAGATATCCGCTTCCACTTCGTTGCCTTTTTCTTCCAGCCAGCTGCGCCGCGACGCCGCTTCGCCCTTGCCCATCAGCATCGTCATACGCGCCACCGTGGCGTCGTAGTCGAGATCGCCGAGCGCCACCGGCGTCAGGCGCCGCGTGTCCGGGTTCATCGTCGTGTCCCACAGTTGCTCCGCGCTCATTTCACCGAGGCCTTTGAAGCGGCTGATGGACCATTGCGTCTCGCGTACGCCGTCCTTACGCAGCTTGTCGAGGATCGCTTCGAGTTCGCCTTCATCGAGTGCATAGAGCTTCTGTGCCGGCTTCTTGCCGCGCGCGGGGGCATCGACACGGAACAGCGGCGGACGCGCCACGCACACATGCCCACGCTCGATCAGCTGCGGGAAATGCTTGAAGAACAGCGTGAGCAGCAACACCTGGATGTGCGAACCGTCGACGTCAGCGTCCGACAGAATGCAGATCTTGCCGTAGCGCAGATTCGACAGATCGACCTTGTCGTCCGGGCTATGCGGATCGACGCCGATCGCCACCGAAATGTCGTGCACTTCGTTGTTGGCAAACAGCCGGTCGCGCTCGGTTTCCCACGTATTCAGCACCTTGCCGCGCAGCGGCAGGATGGCCTGGTATTCCTTGTCGCGGCCCATCTTCGCCGAGCCGCCGGCCGAGTCGCCCTCGACGAGAAACAGCTCGTTACGGCCGATTTCCGTCGATTCGCAATCGGTCAGCTTGCCCGGCAGAACGGCCACGCCCGAGCTCTTGCGCTTCTCGACCTTCTGGCCAGCACGCGTACGCGCCTGGGCCTGCTTGATGACGAGGTCCGCGAGTTTCTTGCCAAGCTCGACGTGCTGATTCAGCCACAACTCCAAAGCCGGCCGCGAGAACGACGACACCAGCTTCACCGCATCTCGGCTATTCAGGCGCTCCTTGATCTGCCCCTGGAATTGCGGATCGAGCACCTTTGCCGACAACACGAACGACACGCGCGCGAACACGTCTTCCGCCAGCAGCTTCACGCCCTTCGGTTGAAGGTTATGCAACTCGACAAAGCTCTTCACCGCCTGGAACAGACCGTCGCGCAAACCGGATTCATGCGTGCCGCCCGCAGGCGTCGGAATCAGATTGACGTACGACTCGCGCATGAGCGTGCCTTCCTCGCTCCACGCGACGACCCACGTGGCGCCCTCACCTTCAGCAAACGTCTCTTCGCTGACGCGTGAGTTTTCGACATAACGCTCACCTTCGAACAGCGGAATCAGCAGATCACTGCCGTTCATGCCTTCGAGCAGATAGCCGCGCAAACCGTCTTCGTATTTCCAGGTTTGCGTTTCGCCGGTTTTCTCGTTGATCAGCGTCACTTCGACGCCCGGCAACAGCACCGCTTTCGAGCGCAGCAAGCGCTGCAGTTCGCCGAGCGGCAGGTTCGGCGAATCGAAGTATTTCGGATTGGCCCACGCCGTGACACGCGTACCGGACTTTTTGTCGCCACGCGCGGCGGGCCGCACTTCGAGTTCTTTAGCGACGTCGCCGTTGGCAAAACTCAACTCGGCGATTTTGCCCTCGCGCCACACGGTGACGTCGAGGCGGGTGGACAGCGCGTTGGTGACCGACACGCCGACGCCATGCAGGCCGCCCGAGAACGTGTAGGCGCCGCCGGCGGCTTTATCGAACTTGCCGCCTGCGTGCAGGCGCGTGAAAACGATCTCGACGACCGGCACGCCTTCTTCCGGATGCAGGCCGAACGGAATGCCACGGCCGTCGTCTTCGACCGAGACCGAATGGTCAGCGTGCAGCGTGACGGTGATTTGCCGGCCGTAGCCGCCGAGGGCCTCGTCTGACGCGTTGTCGATAACTTCCTGAATGATGTGCAGCGGATTTTCGGTGCGGGTGTACATCCCGGGCCGTTGCTTGACCGGCTCCAGGCCCTTCAACACCTTGATCGACGCTTCGCTATACGCGGCGTTTGGCTTTTTCGTAGACATGGCTGACTCGGGTGCGTCGGTTCATCGTTGTCCACAGGTCCTGTGGACAGGTCCGTGGACAATGCGTTGAGTTTTCAAAAAAAGCGAAACGAAACAACGGGGTTAGGTAGAGTGCCCGCAGTACGGGCACTCTGTTTTATCGCCTGGCTTCCCTTGGGCGTGCTCGACAGCGGCTCGATGCGGACTCCACAGCCCGGCAACGGCCAGCCGGTGCGAACGCCGGGGAAGCCTGTTCGCGGGGTATTTTACTGATTTCGATACAGGCGGCAATTCACGCCGTGCGGGATTGGCCGTTTGGATAAGGGGCAGCGTCTGGGTGCGGCCTATTACAAGACCGCGATGAGACCGTGGCGCAACTCCGGCCCCTGATCGGAACGTGGCATCGGCGCAATCTCGGATCACGCCGCCCCCGCGCGTCATTTGCGCTTGTTTTCCAGCTCGTCCCAGCGTTCCAGCGCGATCAGCAGTTCCTCATCGATCGCGGCGTAGCGCTCGGTCAGACGCTTGCCTTCCTGAGCGTCTTTCGCGAAGACCGAACCGTCTTCGAGTTGAGCGCCAATGGTTTTCTGCTCGGCTTCGAGCGCGGCAATTTTCGCCGGCAACGCCTCTAGTTCGCGCTGATCCTTGAACGACAGCTTGGCGGCGCGCTGCGTATTGCGGCCTGCTGCTGCGCCACTGTCCTTCGACGCCACCTCTTTGGCCGCTTCTTTCTGCGCTTCCTGCGCCATCTGCTGCGAGCGGTCGCGCTGAATCTGCCAGTCGGTAAAGCCACCGACGTACTCGCGCCACTTGCCGCCGCCTTCCGAGGCGATCACCGAGGTCGCGACGTTATCCAGAAACGCGCGATCGTGGCTGACCAGCAGCACGGTGCCATCGTACTCAGTGAGCAGTTCTTCGAGCAGTTCGAGCGTCGGGATATCAAGGTCATTGGTCGGTTCGTCGAGCACCAGCACGTTGGCCGGCCGCGCGAACAGACGCGCCAGCAGCAGGCGATTGCGCTCGCCGCCCGACAGCGACTTGACGGGCGAACGCGCGCGTTCCGGCGCGAACAGGAAGTCGCCGAGATAGCTCATGACGTGCTTCTTCTGGCCGTTGACTTCGACCCATTCGCTACCCGGGCTGATCGTATCGGCGAGACTCTTGTCCAGATCGAGTTGCGCGCGCATCTGGTCGAAGTACGCGACCTGCAGATTGGTGCCGACGCGCACGGCGCCCTCGTCCGGCGGCAATTCGCCGAGAATCATCTTCAGCAGCGTGGTCTTGCCTGCACCGTTCGGACCGACAAAGCCGATCTTGTCGCCGCGCATCACCGTGGCGGTGAAGTTGTCGACCACTGTGCGCGAACCGTAGCGCTTGGTCACGTCAGTCAGTTCGGCGACGATCTTGCCGGACTTCTCACCCTGGCCCACGTCGAGTTTCACGTTGCCCAGCACGTTGCGGCGTTCGGCGCGTTCGTTGCGCATCTCCACGAGCCGGGCGATCCGGCCGACACTACGCGTACGGCGCGCTTCCACGCCCTTGCGAATCCACACTTCTTCCTGCGCCAGCAGCTTGTCGAACTTGGCCGCTTCGACCTGCTCGACTTCAAGCTGCTGAGCCTTCCTGGTCTGGTAGGCGCTGAAATTGCCCGGATACGACAGCAGGCGCCCGCGATCCAGTTCGACGATGCGCGTGGCAACGCGGTCGAGAAACGCGCGGTCGTGGGTAATGAAGAGCAGGCCGGCGCGCAGCGAGACCAGCAGTTCTTCGAGCCAGCGGATGCCGTCGAAGTCCAGGTGGTTGGTCGGTTCGTCGAGCAGCAGCACGTCCGGCTGCACGACCAGCGCACGCGCCAGCGCGACGCGCTTTTGCATCCCGCCCGACAGCGAACCGACCCGCGCCTCGCCATTCAGACCGATCTGCTGCAGCGTGGTGGCTACGCGCGTGCTCCAGTTCCAGGCGTCAGAATGGTCAAGCGCCGATTGCAGCGTGTTCATGCGCGACATCAGCGCGTCGTGCTCCGGGCCTTCCGGCTCGTCGGCGAGCTGGTTGGCGACCGCGTCGTATTGATCCAGCAGCTCGCGAGCGTGGGTCAGACCGGCGGCGACCGCTTCGAACACCGAGTCGTCCGTATCGAACTCCGGCTCTTGCGGCACGTAGACCGAAGTCAGACCCTGTTGGCGCGTGACGAGGCCGTCGTCAGGCTTGGTCAGATCGGCGACGATCTTCAGCAGCGACGACTTACCCGCGCCGTTACGGCCGATCAGCCCAACGCGCTCGCCCGCTTCGAGAGAGAAATCCGCGTGATCGAGCAACGCGACGTGACCGAACGCCAGTTGGGCCCCGGTAATGGTGTAAAGCGACATGGAGAATTGGAGAAGACAGCGATGAGTCGGAACTGCTCATTGTACCGGGCGCGCGGGCGGGTGCCTGTATGCCGGAAGAGATAGGCCGAATGGCCGGCTTGCAAAACGGATACTAACCGGGAAAACACGGCCGGGCGGCGCTCGCGCACGCCCGGCCTGCTCGCGTGTGCAGGTTACTTCACATGCACCGTGATCGTCTTGCTCATGTCCGGACCATACGAACGATGCGCGCCGTCGCCGAATTGCAGCGTCAGTGTATGGTCGCCCGGCGGCAGCGTCAGATCGGTTTCGGTCTGGCCCTTACCGAAGTGGAGCGATTTGTCGTTGGCTGGAATCACTTCGCCCTTGGGAAGCGGCTTGCCGTCGATCAGCAGATGATGATGACCCGTGCCTTCCGTCATCGTGCCCGCCGGCGCGACTTTCATACCGTCGACGCCGAACACCACGTGAACCGGATTGCTGACGTTTGCGCCGTCCGCCGGTTGCACGAAAGACACACCAGCGGCTTGCGCCACGCCCGACACGGCGAGCAATCCGGCCAGTACCGTACCGGCCAGCCATTTGTTTTTAACCATCGTTTTTCTCCTTGTTGGGAAACGAGCGTCATGCGCGAGGCATGCAAGGCGCGATGGCAGCGCCAGTCTCCTGAGGCGGATCGTCGCAATGCATGCCAGACGCCCGGCACGCCTGTCCAAAAGATTAGCTGCGGAACAGAGCATACACGGTGTGTATGACGAGTTCCGCCACGCGAGCCCGGACATGTCGCAGGCGCTTTGCGGCGATGCCGCATGGGTAATTAGCGGTCCGTTTGACAAATTCCGGTAATATTGCGGGTCGCCGCCGTGCCCAAAAAAGGGGCAGACTGGGCGGATTAATGCACTGAACCAAAGAAGAGTACGTCGTGAGCGAAGTAATTGAAGTGATTGAATATAAAAGCTGGGTCTGTCTGATTTGCGGCTGGATCTACAACGAAGAAGAAGGCCTTCCCGAAGAAGGTATCGCCCCGGGCACGCGCTTCGCCGCGATTCCGGACGACTGGCGCTGCCCGCTGTGCGATGTAGGCAAGCCGGAGTTTGCGGTGGTGGAATTCTGAGTGAGCTTGATTGAGCCGGGGTGCGCTGCTTGATGTAGTGCGGTAGTGCGCCGGAGGGTTCGCGCGGCCCAGCGGGTGATGCCTGCTGGGCCGTTTGCTTTGCGGGGCCCTCCTCGCGGCTGGGCGTGTTTGATATACTCTGCGCTCGCTGGCGAATTTGGACTCGCCGGATCCTGCCTGGGGTTATTCGTCGGCGGGATTGCAGCGATTATTTCGGTTCGGTCCTCTCCCTTTAGTTCAGGGGGTGGAATGACAGGCGCAAGGCCCGTCAGATATGGATTGCTACCATTGCTGTAGCAAATCTGTAGCACACAAAACTCCCCTCCCAGAGCATCAGCTGGCTGTTTTGCAGTCCCGGCTCGGACGCGCTCATCGGGAGACAATCGGCCATTTACGGTCAGTTACCAGCGTTATTCGAATGACCGCAGCTGGGTCAGCAATGGACATTTATTCCGCAACACCCGGACCGGGAGCTAATGTCTCATCCCAAATCGAGAACGATAACGAAGCGAGTCGATGACGACACGTACAGCGACCGGAAGTTGGCGTCGGTCGGGATAGTAGAGGAAGCTTCCCGCTAGCGTGACAGACCATCCCTCTAACACTTGCGTCAATGTGCCTGACTTCAGGTGGGGTTGCACCTGTTCTTTGAGAACATAGGCGAGGCCGTTTCCCGCCAGGGCGGCATGGATAAGGATATCGCTGTCATTGGCGACAAAGACCGGATCGACTGGCACCTGGACGGATCGACCCTCTCGCTCAAAGTCCCAGAAATGGAGGGTCTTCGAACTTGGTCGTTGATATCCCAGACATGCATGGCTGACCACATCGTCCGGAGTAAGCGGCGCGGCGTTGTTCTTCAGGTACGAGGGCGATGCAACAAGGGCGGTTCGGTAGTCAGCACCGATGCGAACTGCGATCATGTCCTTAGCCAACAGTTCGCCATTTCGGATGCCCATGTCGAAGCCAGCCGCGACGATGTTTGCCAAGCAATCATCTACCGACAATTCAACTACGACCTCAGGATAGTCGCGCCGAAGTTGGGCGAGCTTCGGCACGACGAACATCAGCGCTGCCGTGCGATGAACACTGATACGGACACGGCCTGCTGGCCGGCTTCGATTGTCCGCAAGCGTCGTCAAGCCTGCCCCGATCTCGATGAAAGCGGGCCGCAACCGATCCAACAGCTTTTCTCCCGCAGCAGTTGGTGCGACGTTTCTTGTGGTTCTGTTGAGCAGCTTGACGCCGAGGCGCCCCTCCAGCAAGCGAATGGAATGACTGAGAGCAGAAGCGGAAACACCGAGCCGCGCGGCTGCACGCGTGAAGCTGGATTCCTCGGCGATGGTTGCAAAAGTTAGCAGATCGGCCAGATCCTCGCGGTTCATTGTTGAGTCTCACTCATGATTTCATGCAGGATTATGTCACTAATCAACAGATCTGGAAGGCACTAGACTGCTGGAGCTGATAACAGTCCGACGCAATAAGGCGTCGTGCAGTGCGGAGGAGGATCGATGACAGCAAACATGATTGCAGTGGTGACGGGTGGGAGCAGAGGCGCAGGAAAGGGCATCGCGATCGCGCTTGGAGAAGCCGGGGCCACGGTCTATGTCACCGGACGCAGTGCCACTGGGGGCGAAACGCCCTTCGGCGGTTCAGTAAATGAAACAGCCGAACTCGTGTCTCGCGCAGGCGGGACAGGAATAGGAGTTGTGCTCGATCACGCAGACGATCTGGCAGTGGCAGATTTCTTCGCCGACATCCGTCGTCAACACGGCCGTCTCGATATCCTCGTGAACAACGCCGCAAAGGTTGGTGCACCCGCTCAAGGCGGCTTCTGGGAGAAGCCGTTGGATACGGCCGATGTGATTACTGTCGGCCTGCGCTCGCACTACGTGGCTAGCTACTATGCTGCGCCGCTTCTGATTGCCAATGGCCGTGGGTTGATTGTCAACACCGGACACTACGGTGCCGTCAGCTACCATCTGAACCCAGCCTACGGCGCCCAAAAGGCAGGTGCGGACAAAATGGCGGCCGATATGGCGAAGGAGCTACGGCCCTACAATGTCAGCGTGGTTTCCGTCTGGATGGGCGGTGTAGATACCGAACGTGCGCGCGCCTATCTCGCTACGCTCCCAGAATACAAGCGTCCCAAGCAAAAGCGCGAGTCTCCACAATTTACAGGCCGGGCTATCGCCGCGCTCTACGGATTTGAATCCATGATGGCACTTTCAGGCAGGGCGCTGATCGGCGCGGAGATCGGCGCAACACTCGGCGTGACCGACATCGACGGTAGCCGACCACTCTCTGATCGCTACGCGATGGGTGGCCCGCCTGAGTTACATCGTTCCCTTACCATTTAAGCCGTCCTGCCATATACAAATCTGAACACTAGCGAAGCGTGTCGGATGAAACCGTGCGATGTCGGCTTTTGTCCGGGCAACGGCCGTTCGTGATCGTAGCCTACAGGGCGGCTGTGGGTCGAACTCGGTCGGTCGTCATCTGGCTGGGTTCGGCCAGAAGCGGTCCTGGCATCCATAGCTCACAACGTCAGGTGATGAAGCGACAGCGGTCACTGGTCGGATCGCTGAGTCGCCGATTCCGTCCTAAGCCGAAGTTGCGATAAGCAATCACAAAATCGGCATAACGGCTCCCCCGTCCATCCTCATAATTGAGGCCGTTCATTCAATAGCTGACAGTATGCAGAATTTGTCTCTGGCGCCAGCGCATCAGTTTTCCACGGTCCGATTCGTACTCACCGATATGGATGAGACGTTGACTTATCAGGGCCGATTGCCGGCTGACACCTACATGGCGCTTGAGCGGTTGCAGGCCAGCGGCATCTGCGTGCTACCAGTTACCGCTGCGCCTGCCGGGTGGTGTGATCAGATGGCACGCATGTGGCCAGTCGATGGCGTTATTGCAGAGAATGGCGGCCTCTTTTTCCGGCGAAGTCTACTCGGACACGACGTCGAGCGGCATCACTGGCATCCGTCGGACAGCCTTGAAGACATACGCAATCGGCTCCACTCGATTGCAAAAATCGTCGAGAAAGCTGTGCCGCAAGCGCAGCAGGCAGACGATCAAGCCTTTCGGCTGACTAGTCTCGCATACAGACGTACCGGAACGGATGCGGATCATCGAATCGTTGATGCACTCATCGGCGCGGGAGCAGACGCAACGATCAACAACCTTTGGGTATTAGGTTGGATTGGCGGCTACGACAAGCTATCGATGTCACTGCGGGTACTCGTCGAAAATTATGGGATTGACGTAGAGTCAGCGACTGAACTGGTCGATTATTCCGGTGACTCGACTAATGACGCACCGATGTTTGGCTTCTTCAAGCACACGGTTGGGGTAAGCACCGTAATTGAATATTTGCCGCAATTGCCCGTTCCGCCCAAATGGATCACGAATGGTCCTGGTGGCGCCGGGTTCGTCGAATTCGCGGACGCAATCCTTAAATCACGGCAGGGTGAAGATCGCGAGACGACCTAAGCGTAAGGCATGGGGCTGCGTTCGTCCAGGTAACGGACAAATTGATGGCAGCCGGTGGACGACAGCAAAGGGTCGAACTCGGTCGTCATCTGGCTGGGTTCGGCCAGTTGCGGCCGTTCGACAGTCCGACTTAAATCGCCGACAATCGACGCGTCGAAGCTGGAAGCCGAGATACCAAGACGTATATGCCAAACAATCTGAACCAGGCAGCATATTGGGTTACGTTCATTCTTGAACACTGCCCATTTCCAAATCGTGACGCGCTTGCAGCGCAATTCTCGAATGCGGAGATATTCAGGCTCTGTGAATGTGGATGCAACAGTTTTAGCCTGTCGCTGGCCACGCCCGACAAAGTTCCTCGCATAGCCATAGCTTCGAGCGGACAGGCTTACCGTATGGTGTTTGAAGCGGACTTCCGGGATCGGTCGGAACCAGAGGGTCGGGGATCGATTGAAATTCTGCTCTTCGCCGACGAGTCGGGTCATTTAGCCGATGTCGAAATCGACTACTGCGGAAACGGCATACCAATTCCCGAAAATCTAGATCTGGAATTCCCACCTTATAACGTCTTCATCAGCGACTCGCTCATTCAGAATTAAACGGGAATAGCGCATTCCCCCCACATTGGATCATGGCCTAAAGCGTCCGCTTTTCGGAAAATTGACCGTCCCTTGTGGGTCGAACTGGGTCGGTCGTCATCGGGCAGAGTTCGGCCAAGAAGAGCCGTTGACGAATTTGGATCGGGCTACGGAAATCAGCTTGATACCGGCCGTTCGACTACGGCCGGCGAGGGTTTCGGTAGGAGCATCTTTCGCATGCACATGGCGGTCGACGGGCACAAAACGGCGAACTGCCTGCACAACTGTACTTCGCTGGGCACCTCATTGCGGCTTACCCGCTTATAGCCAGCCCGCTCAAAAAAGCGTTCAGCAGTCGTTGTCAGTAGCCAGACCTCCCGATGGCCGAGTGAGCGTGCGTTGTCTTCGAGCTGTTCGACCATTTCCCTTGCAGCTCCTGTACCGCGCCACTCTGACGTGAGAACGAGTGATCGCAAGAGCACGCTCGAACCGAGCGGCTCGAGACCGCCACTACCGATAACCATTCCGTTTGCATCTTCGGCAACGAGGAATCCTTCGATGAGCGTCGTCGAGACATCTTCTACCGGCAAGCCATTTGCGTTTAATAGACTTTGGATCGCGTCCAGGTCGGCTTTATTGGGCTTTCTTATCTTCATGACTGTGTGCTCACTCGAAATTAGCCTGACGTTTGCTAAACTTTTTTCCAGACGTGAAGCGTATGGCGACAATGAACGCAACGGCCGAAACCAGCGAAACAATCAGCACGGTCCATTCGACAGGCACATAATTGCCGCCGGCCGTCCAGATCGCCGCAGCCGAGATCGGCGCGATGCCTTTGGCAATGTTCGAGGGCATCGAGAGTAGCCCGCTCACGGCGCCATAACATTCCGTCCACATCACGTCCTGCACGATCGTCCCGCGCAGGATTGTCATCATGCCGTTTGCGCCGCCGTAGACGACTGCAAACAGGATCAATAACGCCGGCGAAGTGCCTGCGCACATGAGAACAAGAACCGACGCCGGAAAGGCCGTCGTGATCACCATGCCGACAATCGACGGACGGACATTACGGCCAATCGTGAACCACAGCACGCGCCCGAGAACCTGTGCCGGACCAATGACGGCCATCGTGGTCAGGATCAGTGCTGGCGACACCCGTCGTTCCGCCATGAGCGGTACCAGGTGGAAGGTTAGCGCCGCAAACGTCGCATAGTAGGCAGTGAAACACACAGCCAGCGCCCAGAATGTCGGCGTCCGCAACGCGCGTCCCGTTGCCGTCGCATTGGTCGCCTTCAGCGCGGCCTTGTAGTCCCGATCGTCTTCGCGCGGCGCATCGCGACCGATTGCAAAAATATGGATGGGTAAGCAAATTGCCAGATTAAACCCAGCGAGCGCGAGCAGCGCGTCTCGCCATTGGAGACGGTCAACCAGAACCTGCGTCAGTGGGATAAAGACCGTACTGGCGAAACCGGCGACCAGCGTGACCAACGTAATCTTAGTGCGGAAGCTGCGAGGAAAGTCCCGTGTGATCACCGCGAAGACCGGATCGTATAGCGTCGCGGCCATTGCGACACCGAGGCCGATCCAGACGATGAATAGCGTTACGAGACTATGTGCCTGCGACCAAAGCGCCAACATCGCCACGGCCAGGACAGTCCCACAGACCATGACGCGCCGGCCGTGGCCGTGATCAATCCACTTTCCGACCGGATAGGCCACTAGTCCTGAAATCAGCAGACCGACCGAGAGGGCCGCGTTAGTCGCCGTCCGGCTCCATCCCATCGCACCTTCCATCGGCACAACAAAAAGCGAGAACGCGTAATAGATCGAGCCCCAGGAGACGAGCTGCGCAACTGCGAGCGCCCATGTCGCGATGGCTCCCTGACCGCCACCGCTGTCACTCCGTTTCGTTGTCGTCAGTGTTTGCATTGGCGGTCACTGTTTTCTGACTCATGGCGGTGGCCGCCAGTGTCGTTGCAAGCTCCGGGTGCGCTTCCTTACGCTCACTGTAGCGATCGGTCAGGTAGTCCGACCGGTCACGCACCAGCAGTGTGAACTTGTACAGTTCTTCCATCACGTCGACGACGCGATCGTAATATGCTGATGGTTTCATCCGGCCGTTTGCGTCGAACTCCTGCCAGGCTTTTGCTACTGACGATTGATTCGGGACGGTCACCATACGCATCCACCGGCCGAGAATGCGTAGCGCGTTCACGGCGTTGAACGATTGCGAACCGCCGGACACCTGCATCACCGCAAGCGTGCGACCTTGCGTTGGACGAACGCCGCCGCTTTCTAGCGGCAACCAATCGATCTGGTTCTTGAATACTGCCGTCAGGGTTCCGTGACGTTCCGGGCTGCACCACACCTGGCCTTCCGACCACTCCGAGAGTTTGCGCAGTTCGACCACCTTTGGATGATCGGCCGGCACACTGTCCACAAGCGGCAAGCCGTGCGGATCGAATACCCGTGTTTCCGCGCCGAAATGGCGCAGGATGCGTTCGGCTTCGAGTGTGAGAAGCCGGCTGTATGAGGTCGAGCGCAACGAGCCGAACAGCAAAAGGATTCGCGGAGCATGTTGCGAAACCGTGCGTGGTCCCAGCTTCTGCATATCAGGCGTATCGAGGTGCGGGGCGCTGACGTTCGGAATGTCCTGCGTCATTAGAGAACCCTCCTTCCTTCGCTATCGACAACCTGCTCTCCGTCCTCTTTCGTGAATGAACCTTTCTGTTGAGCCGGCAGGATGTCGAGCACTAGCTCGGAGGGCCGGCACAGGCGCACGCCAAGCCGCGTGACGACAAACGGGCGGTTAATGAGGATCGGGTGTTCCAACATTGCATCGAGCAACTGCTCATCGCTCAAGGAAGTTTCCGCGAGGCCGAGTTCGGCGTATGGCGTATCCTTTCCGCGCAGTGTGGCCCGTACTGTCAAGCCCGCGCGAGCAATCAGGTCCGTCAGTGTCTTCCGGTCAGGCGGCGTCTTCAGATACTCGATTACGTTGGGCTCAATGCCGGCATTGCGGATCATTGCTAATGTATTGCGCGAGGTGTCGCAGTCCGGGTTGTGATAGATGGCGACGCTCATACCTGCGGTCCTTTAACGCTGTACTTTGCTTCGTACCAGTCTTGCGAACGATTGACGACGCCGACCACCAGTAACATCACTGGCACTTCGATCAGTACACCGACCACCGTGGCAAGCGCCGCGCCGGAATGAAAGCCGAACAGGCTGATTGCCGTGGCGACCGCGAGCTCGAAGAAATTACTGGCACCGATCAGACTGGACGGCCCCGCAACACAGTGCGCGACCCCGAGCCGCCGATTCAACAGGTACGCGAGGCCCGAATTGAAAAACACCTGAATCAGAATCGGTACTGCGAGCATGGCGATAACGAGCGGTTCCTTGACGATCGCCTGGCCCTGAAAGGCGAACAGCAGCACGAGAGTCGCGAGCAATGCGCTGATCGAATAGGGACCGAGACGAGCTACCGCCTGCCGGAAATGCTCGTTCCCCTTGGTAAGCAGCTTCCGGCGCAGCAGTTGCGCAAGGATGACCGGAAAAACGATGTACAGGCCAACCGAGATGATCAGCGTATCCCACGGCACCGTGATGGCCGACAGGCCGAGCAGCAGCGCGACAAGCGGTGCGAAGGCGACGATCATGATCGAGTCGTTGAGCGCCACTTGCGATAGCGTGAAATACGGATCGCCCTTACAGAGTTGCGACCATACAAACACCATGGCCGTGCAGGGGGCGGCGGCCAGCAGGATCAAGCCGGCGATGTAGCTGTCGAGCTGGTCGGCGGGAAGCCACGGCGCGAATACGTGACGGATGAAGATCCATCCGAGCAATGCCATTGAGAATGGTTTGACGAACCAGTTCACGAACAGCGTAACGCCAATGCCGCGCCATTGGCTCTTAACCTGGGTCATCGCGGCAAAATCAATCTTGACCAGCATCGGGATGATCATCACCCAGATCAGCACACCGACTGGAAGATTGACCTGCGCCACTTCCATGCGGCCGATCGCCTGGAAGACCTGGGGAAGTACCTGTCCGAACAGAATGCCGCCAACGATGCAGAGCGCGACCCAGACGGTCAGGTAACGTTCGAAAAATCCAATCGCTGGCCGTACGTCGCCAATCGTTGTATCAGTGCTGCTCATTTGATTCCTCTACGGGCTTCTCACCGATGGCGCGCATCTCACGTTGGATCGCGTTGTGGTCCAGCACCTGCAGCGGCAGGTTCACGAAGTGGCTCACCCGCGTCATGATCTGCCGATAGACCTTGCTGAAGACCTTTCGCTTCTCGTCGTCGCTACCCTCGAAAGCGGCAGGGTCCTCGAAACCCCAGTGCGCTGTCATTGGATGTCCTGGCCAGATCGGACAGACTTCGCCCGCGGCCTGATCGCACGCCGTGATAATGAAGTCCATGTGCGGAGCGTCAGCAGTAACAAACTCATCCCAGCGCTTGCTACGCAGCTTCGCGGTGTAGTAGCCGAGAGCTTCGCACCGCTCGACGGCGAACCGGTTCACTGCCCCGGAAGGGTGACTTCCCGCGCTATGCGCCTGAAACTTGCCCTTTCCCAGCACGTTGAATAGCGCTTCGGCCATGATGCTGCGCGAGCTGTTGCCCGTGCAGAGAATGAGAATCGAGTACGGTTTGTCGCTCACGGGCGGCTCCGGAAGGTCACGATGGGTCTACTTAGCCGGCGTGCAGCATGCAGCCGACGATTGAGGGTGTGTCTGCGATTTCTCGCGCGAGTGACCGTAGACCGGTGCGGCTTCGAGTGTTCGAAACGTTTCCCACGCGACGCCCTGCGGATCAATCGTCCACGCCTTATCCGATCTGGCATAGCAACAGGTCGTGCCCGTCTGTGCCTGTACCGGCAGTTCAGCAGCGGCGAAGCGCGCATTCATTTCGGCCAGCTCCGCATCGGTTTCGACCTGGATGCCGATGTGATCGACACCCGGTTTTGCACCACGCTGCGAAATCGCGAAATTCACGGCGGGATCTGAGAGTTCCCATTTGCAGTAGTCACGTTTGCGAATGATGGGCTCGGTGTTGCCGAACATGGCGCTGTAGAACCGGACACTGTCGCTCAGATTTTCGACAGCGACATGGATATGCATACGTTTCATGGTGTGTCTCCGCAGCAGTTGGGGAGATCGCTCGCAGCACAGGTTGCGCCCGCGCAGCAGTTCTCCGTCAGGAAACCGATCAGGCCCGTCATGGCGTCGAAATTCGCCGTGTAGATGATGAAGCGTCCCTGCTGTCGCGGCTTCGCCAGGTCAGCATGTGACAGATCCTTCAGGTGGAATGACAGGCTGGAAGGGGAAAGCCCAAGCTGCTGTGCGATTTCACCTGCGGCCATGCCTTCCGGGCCTGCGACGACCAGCTGGCGGAAGATCGCGAGGCGCGATTCGTGGGCAAGCGCGCTCAGGGCGCGTACAACGAGGTTTGAGTCCATGTCTGGAACGATAGATCATTCATTTTAATATTTCAAGTATTATTGAAATGAAGTGCTGAGTGCTACCGATCTGGAGCATGCCGCCATGTCACGCTGAGGAGCTTGAGGTTAGAGCGCGCGATATACGTCTGATAATTGGCGCTGCAAAATCAGATCCTTTCCACCCATCAGACATGGAGGCTCCCATGCGACTACGCATCGCCACGCCTGACGACGCCGAGACCATCTCAGCGATTTACGCCCCGGTAGTAACAGGCACCGCCATCTCTTTCGAACTTGAACCACCGACAGCGGACGAGATGCACCGGCGACTGATCGGGGCATTGCAACGGTTCCCGTGGCCGGTCAGTCTCGATGATGCAGGTCTGATGAGTGGTTACGCCTATGCCGGCGCACATCGTGAGGGGTCGGCCTACCAATGGTCGGTCGATACGACAGTCTATGTGCGCACTGCCAGTCGAGGAAAAGGTGTCGGGCGCGGACTGTACGAAGCCTTACTGGTGGAGCTAACGAGTCGCCCCTGAACAATTCGTTTCCCGGGCCGCCGGCGTCACACCATCACATCGGACGGAATGCAGCGGTTGAGCAAAGCAGCGAGAATGAAGATGCAAAAAAGCCGCAGCTTCCTCAGGATCATCCGCAGGTTGTGGCCGGCGCCGCACAGCACTGCGTGCATCGCATCGCCGAGCGCGCCTTTGAGCCAGTTGCGATCGAGTTTTCCGTCTGTCTTCATATGACCGATGGCGGGCTCGATTGCACTTCGCGGCCTGATCATCGCGCGCAGCCGTCTGAACGATACCCGGCAACATCCGGACAACCGGACAATTCATGTGGTTTGCGAAGCTTCTCTAAGTGATGACGAAAATGGTTGAACCAGCATTCTGAAACCTGTGAACCTGGTCGGCAGTCCCATTGGGCAAGCCGCTAATGTGCTAAGGACAGAATGCGCGGATCTCATCAAGGCTGCGGGCGTGCTTCGGCAAATCGCCCAACGGCAAGCCGGATACATGCATGCAGACCGTTTCGACATCAGGAAAAAGAAGCTTGCAAAAGGCGTCGGGTCCATACATGCTAGGTTCCTGCAAATCTCACAACACCATTTCCGCTTCAAAGCTCCGTCGCACGAGGCCCTTCGGGTTATTCAGGGCAGACTATTTAGAATAGCTCTCACGCGGCATTTATTAGCTTGAGCCGCCCTTTTTTGGCAACCTGAACTGGATCAGGATTGGTGTATCGCTTAAGGTTGCGCCAGTCTTTATGACCAGTCACGGCCGCCACCTCCGGAATCTGCCACCCCGCCTCAAATAATGCGCTCGTCGCCTCATGCCGAAGGTCGTGCAGGCGAAGATCGACGACACCCTTGTCGTCGCAGGCCTGCTTGAAGTACTTGCTCGCCGTGCCCTTGTCGAATCGGAAAATGTATTCGTTCTTATGCGGCGGCGTCTTTGAATCGGCCTTACGCTTCTCAGTGTATTCAGGCGGCACCGGGTAACGCGGTTGCCGCATGATGACTTCGAACGCGTCGCCAATCAGCGGGATCCACTCGTTGTTGCCGACCTTCTGCCTGGGATGCTTGCGATCGCGCACCAGCGCGAGGTGATTCTCGGCGTCGATATCATCCAAACTCAGGTTGAACAGCTCGCTACGGCGAAACGCACACTGCATGGCGACGCGCAACAGATCTGGCATCGCCTGTTGACGCTCCGGATGCTCGGCGAACCACGCAAAGATTTTCTCGATTTCTTCGGATGTTGGTCGGCGCTCACGCTTGCCGCCGGCTTCGATCAAGCGCAGATGGTGGAGCGTGGGGCGCGCCGTACCGATCGCATCGGGCAGCGTCAGCTCAAGCAATGACCCCATGTGGCGCAGGACGGTGCCGAGTTTCGAGATATCCATGTCGACGGTATAGCCGCCGGCGCCGGCTTTCCTACGATCCTGCGCAAACTTGACGATACGTTGTGTCGTGAGTTTCGCTGCAAAGTCACTTTCGAACGCATCTTCCAGTCGCTTCAGGATGTAGTCCTCGTTCGACTTTTCCTTGACCGGCCGGCCGGATTCTGCGCGCGCTTCGCGGTATTTCCTGACGAGCTCGCCGACCTTGACTGTGGCCAGGTCGACCGCATTCTGGCCGTTGTCGATTTCGACTTCCTTGGCTCGCGCCCAGGCCTCGGCAGCCCCTTTCGTTTTGAACGTTTTTGCTATACTCTGCCCTCGCTTGCGCACCTGGGCACGCCAGCGACTGCCGACTGGCAGGATTGAAGCCATGTTTTACCCCGTTCGGAAACTGTAGCAGTGCCAGATCACTTTTCAGCGCTACGAGGTCAATTTGTAGCAGAGGCCGCTATAAACTGGGGTTCACAGGCTGTCACGGCGCTTCATTTAGGAAGAAGCAGAAAGGCCGGAAACGCCCACGGGATAAGGTTGAAGCCAATAGCAGTAAGACTCCGATCCTCCCATTGAAATTATCCATCTCCCTGTAGTTCAATGGATAGAACAAGTGCCTCCTAAGCGCTAGATACAGGTTCGATTCCTGTCAGGGGGACCAAGAAAAGGCCAGGGGTCCTTACCACACAAGGATCCGCAGCAAGTTTGGCGTAAATGTGGCGTAACTAGCCCACGCCTCCACGGCGCCCAACTGCCGATAGTCAGTCAAAGCCGCCCGCTTCACGCACTGTTGATAGCAGTATCTGCGCCTCGCCAGATAGCGGTTGAGCGACGACGTACGCCATCGGCTACGCTCACCCACCCACTGCCTGTCCGAGCGCTATCGCGCCTTTGCGGACATCCCGCGCTCGGGGGACAATGCCCCTGCGAATCTCTTCCGAGGCTGCGCAACATGGCTAAATTCCAGCCTGATGGATGGCATACGGTCACGCCCCGAATCGTCGTACGGGATCCGGAAAACCTGATCACATTCATCAAAATGGTGTTTCAGGCACAGGGCGAATACCGTCACGGGCTGCCGGCCGAAATCATGATCGGCGATTCCGTGGTGATGGTTAGCGGCGAAGACGGCCTTCGCGATCCGATGCCGGCGTTTCTGTATGTCTACGTGGCGGACGCCGATTCGACCTACCAGCGAGCGATTGTGGCGAATGCGATCTCGCTCGAAGTTCCGACCGACACGCCATACGGCGACAGGCGAGCGATGGTAAGAGATCCGTGGGGAAACACATGGCAAATTGCCACGCATCAGCGCGACCTCTCGGTTGCCGAAATCCGTTCAAGGTTGGCCAACGACGGATAGGCCTATATTTGGAGCCTATATTTGGAGAGCAGGAGCGATTTGGGCGCCTCGTCTGTCGTCCGCAGGCCGGGAGCGGCAGATCGAGCCGACCAATGAAGCAACGCACTGATAAGCTCGTGCGCCAAAGCAACGTTGCATCCGAGCTATGCCTACACCCACTATCACTCCGCCCGCTGTCGACCCATTCCACTCCGTCGCCGCCTGGATGGAGGGGCTGCTTTCAAACTACACCAGCCGTTCGGCGGCAATGCCCGCAAACAGCGCACAACTATTCGCCGTAACGGCTTCCGTCGTATCACGGAGAACCAGGATGACGGCCTCCCGAGCTTTTCCTGACAAAGGGCGGAAATATCCTCAAGCTGTATAGCTGGCCTTGGCCTCTTCCAGATAATCCGCTAGCCGCTTCGGAGTGCGGGCGATGAGCGATTCGAGATGGTCCGTGACGATAGAAAGATTGCCAGCCCGAACCTCCGCCTCAATTGACACCAATAGAGAAACAAATACGTCAGGAACACCAGCCGCTTTCAGCCCCGTAACGAATTGCTCGTCAGTCACATGGACGACGGCAAGAGGCTTGCCTGTAGCACGGCGAGCGAGGTCCGCGATTTCTTCGTTGGACAGCGCCTCAGCGCCAGTGAGCGTGTAGATCCGGCTAATGGAGGTTGGCGTAGCCAGCGCTGCGGCAATCGCTTCAGCAATCTCCTCCCGTCCGGCGCACGACGTTCTCCCGCCTTCAGTTGCCGAATGCCATTGCCCGCTTTTAAGTGCATCAGGGAGCGACCTGAGCAGATTTTCGTGATACCAACCGTTTCGGAAAATCACGTGCGGCAAACCTGTGGCCTTAATGGTCCGCTCAGTTTCCAGGTGGTCCGGTGCGAAGGTCAGAAGCGAACTGTCCGGATTGGGCATCGACGTATAGGCGAGTCGCTTGACACCTGCCGCGGCGGCTGACAGTACCGCATTGCGATGCTGCTTCAATCGTCTGTCGGCCCCATCCAGGGCATCTGTTGAAATGATGAGGGCAGTACCGACGCCTTCGAAAGTTTCGGTCAGGCGTTCCGGATCTTCGAAGTCCGCCTTGCGAACCTCAATGCCCGCTGCCGCAAGGCCAGCCAGCTTTTCGGGGCTGCGGGTGCCGGCGATGATACGGTTGTGCGTCACGCCGCGCGCAAGCAGATGCTTGATAACAAGCTGACCAAGTTGACCGGATGCACCGGTGACGAAAATGGTGTCGCTCATGGACTGGCCTCATTCTGAGTGTTACTCTCGTTTTGAGAGCAATTCGATGATCAAGCGTCTGCGCTCTTCCGTAAAGAAGGCAGTTTTTCAGGAGATAGTTACCAAATGGGAACCACCAAGGCGGTGACTTGCGCCCTCAAAACGAGACTGGAGGAGGCCCGAGCAAAATACGGTGCGTTTACGAATTGCCCGGTGCGCGACGTCATGGATGTCATCAGCGGGCGGTGGAGTTCTTTGCTGATGATGGCGCTGGCCGAGCACCCACATCGGTTCGGTGAACTTCGCCGGTTGGTACCGGACATTTCGCAGCGAATGCTCACGCAGACACTTCATGAGTTACAACGCGACGGCTACGTACATCGTGAAGTCTTTCCTACGAAGCCACCGGGCGTCGAATACAGCCTGACCGACCTCGGTTGTTCGATGTTCGAGGCGTTGAACGTCCTGATTCAGTGGGCCGACGAGAATCATGCTGCGGTCACAACGGCCCGCCTGCACTTTGATAGCGAGAAGGCGTCTGCGTAAGCGGCGTCGCACTGCGCTTGCCAACGCCCAAGTGACTGGCTCGTACGCATTTCGGTAACTCCTGCGAACTGCCAGCACGGCCGATAGCAAGCTTCAGTCAGCCAGGTTGCTCAGGAACTTGCGTGCCGGAGCGAAAAACGTCACACCGGCAACGGCCTTGGAGAAGTCCAGGATCCGGTCGTGAAGCGGCGGAGGGTTGCCGATGAACATCCGCTCCAGCATCTTCTCGATCACCCAGAGGTGGCGCGAATAACCGATGAAGTAGGTGCCGTACTCGCCGCGGCCAGGGACGGCGAACGGCATGTTGTCACGCAGGATGTCGTGCTCGCCTTCGGCGTCCTGGATCGTGCAGAGTGTCTTGTGCGACTTCTGGCCCTCCGTCGCGTCGGGCAACTCGACGTTGTCGAACTTGGTGCGCCCGATGATCTCCTCCTGGGCCTCCACAGTCTGTGCGCGCCAGGCCGACAGGTTATGCAAGTACTTCTGGATCACAACGTAGCTACCACCGGCGTAGGCAGGATCTTCCTCGCCGACGATCGTCGCGGCGGGCAAATCGAGGCCGTCGGGATTCGCGGTGCCGTCGACAAATTCGAGCAGATCGCGCCCGTTGAAGTAGCGGAACCCGGCCACGTCGTCGATCGCAGTGACGGCGTCGCCGAAAGCCTCGAGGAGAATCTTCTCGAACTCGATGATCAGGTCCGTCGAGTCGGCACGGATGTGGTACAGCAGATCACCCGCTGTGGCCACCGCGGTGTGCGTCGCGCCTCGCACCTCTTTGAACGGCGCGAGCTCGCTGGGCGCAGGTTTTCCGGTGAGTGGCCCCCAGACGCGATGCGAGATCCCGACGTTGCAGGTGAACACGCCGCGATCGGCACGGATCCTGACGTCCTTGATGAGGTCGTCGGTGCTGGCCACCACGGCGCGGGCGGTGGCGATCGACGCGTCATCGTCCTTGACGACGAGGACCAGAAATGCAGCGGCCGCCGACATCGGAACATCGACGTATTGTGGCTCGGTGTCGAGCACGTGCTGGGCGGTAGAGAGCGGCGAAGATATCGGGCTCAAGGGTGCCTCCTGTTGCAAGGTGAGCATGAACGAGTGGTGATCGCTTGCTTCGAGTCTTCTCTCAGTAGCATCCTCAACGCAACCGGGCGCACGTCGCGGCGATATTCAGAAGCGCGGTGTGTCGATGGTGGCAACTCGGCGAGTAACTGACCTCGGAGCGCCCCTCGATTGAGATCGCCTGCGAGTTTGCATTCGACCTTACAGGTCAAGATCGCAGGTAGACCACTACCGATCATTGGCCCGCCGGAATGTAAGTTTCCAGGCCATGATCATGCTGACGGGCTGGAGTCGCCGGAAACGTGCAACGGCTCAACCGCTGATGTTCCCTTTGCCGAAACCGCGCGATGGATCGCTTCGGTTAGCTCATTGTTGATCTCGATCAGCCGGTGCACCTCGTCCTGGATCTTCAAGAGCACCTCGGCGTCCTTGTAGGTCTGCAGCGCCTGCTTGTCTGAGGCTGCCGCTGCAACCTTTTGGCCCACCATGATTACTGACAGCAATACCAGCTGCAAAAATGTTTGAGCAATCCAGGCGATTAGCGTCGACACTCCGCCCTGGATGGCCGATGGCAAGCTGATGAGGGCGATGACCGCAAAGAAATAGGCGCACCACATCGTGCCAACAGCGTTGGTGATGACGAGGGCGATTCTCCCGTTCAGACCCAAATGCTCATGCGTGGTAAGGTGCGGTCCGGCTTTTTCGCGTTCCTTAATTCGCGGATTAGGAGAGTGTTCGACTGTCATCATTGAGTCCCCATTGGAGAGTAAGCAATCTGAGGTTAATGGACTCTCGACCAGGACCATCGCAACGTCAAGTTCCGAACGAACGCGATGCGCGGTTTCAACATCAGGAACGCGGCAACCACCGTTGCACCAGAAACCCACCGCTTACCCCTATTCTGGTCACCACCCGGGCAGCCTTCCACGCAGCCTTTTAGCTCGAGGTGACTTCTGAGAATATTCATAACGTGCTCGACTATGCGTCAGACACCCGATACGGCTTCGCGGGCAGCTACGGCACTTCGATATACGCGGGCGGCCGCTTGTTGCTTGACGGTTGTCGAATTGAGATCTACCTCTGTCTTTGCCAATTCATAGGCATTCCTGGCTAGTGCATACGCGCTAGCCGACTCACGTTGAAGTTCGGCAACCTTGGCGCGATCGATGTTGTCCATGCTCATCCTCCATCAGATAGAAGATCCCGGTACTTTTTCGATTCACCGATAATGCTTTGGAGTATTGAATCCCATAAAAGGCTGTCCAGGCGTACGAAATAGTACGAGCAGCAGTATGGTAAAAGTCGTGAGCTAGTGATCAGCGGCACCGGCAAACTGGCACCAGAAAAATGAATATTCCGCCGGCTCCATGCGAATCTGCACGCCTCATATCATGCCGCAAATCGTTTGACCGTACAGCACGAAATCGAAGCGCCATGCCGCGCCATTGGCGGCATATCACCGATACATATCATCGGCAAAGCAGAGGGTCCTTATCGGGGTGATCTCCCTATGGATTTTGTGAAGCGATCCGGCATTGCTTTCCACCAATTACAAATCCCGCACCAATTACAGTCGTGAGCCGTTTGCGGACAACACTGAACGCGAGCCGATAGCTATGGTCGAAGGCGAGATCGTACAGTGCATTGGTGCCGTGATCGACGTGGAATTTCCGCTCGCTAGCGTGCCGAAGATTTACGACGTGTTGACTGTCGATGGCTCGGAACTGACACTTGAAGCCCAGCAGCAACCAGGCGACGACGTGGGCAAGACCGTCGACATGATGGAACTGCTCAACATCATCGCGATTCCGGATATGGACGAACTGGCGCCGGAAGACAAGTTCGCCGTGGCGCGCGCTCGTAAGATCCAGCGTTTCCTGTCGCAGCCGTTTCACGTCGCACCATGGAGGCAACATGGCACCTGATCGAATCATGTTTATCCGGCACGCGGAGAAGCCAACCGCCAACGAGGGTATCGGAATCGAAGCGGACGGTAAGGCCGACGACGAAAGCCTCGCGGTTCGCGGCTGGCAGCGTGCCGGCGCGTTGGCGCGATTCTTCTGTCCGATTCACGAGACGCATTCCGCGCGACTGAGGCCGGCCGCCGTGTTCGCACCGGGCAACGGTCCAGCCAGCAAGAGCAAGCGAGCGATGCAAACAGTTGCGCCTCTCGTTGCGTTGCTGCGAGAAACATCGCAGGTGAACTACGTCACGGCGTACCTGAAGGACGACGGGCCAGCGCT
Organism: Paraburkholderia sediminicola; assembly: GCF_046026855.1. GTDB lineage: Bacteria > Pseudomonadota > Gammaproteobacteria > Burkholderiales > Burkholderiaceae > Paraburkholderia > Paraburkholderia sediminicola_A. The sequence goes on from NZ_JAQQET010000041.1 coordinate 76,210, forward strand.
AATGGGGGACGTGTTGACCCAATCCGGCGTCGTGCTGATTGCATGGGAGCACAAAGTGCTGCCGTCGCTATTCGGACACGTACCTGGTGCTCCCGCGGTTCCTGCGACGTGGCCGGAAGACCGGTTCGACATAGTCTGGATACTCGATCGCGCGCCGGGCGGATGGTCATTCTCGCAACTTCCGCAATTGCTGCTCGCCGGCGATACCGCTGAGCCGATCAGGTAGACCTTCCGGAAACGGTGAGATCAGTCCGCGGCACTACGCGGTTTCGCCGTGCTGGTCTCGCTCAACTCGCGCAGTGCGTCATCCACGGTCTCCAGCAGCACAAAGCGCAACAGCCTTTGCATTGAACGCCGCTGAGTGCGTCCGCCGGATTCCGCTTCGTCATCTTCTGGTCTCCGACAAGCGGGGCTTCTATCTGGCCTTTCCGGTGATGACGTGATTCCTGTCAGGGGACCAGCCCAAATGACGTACAGCCGAAGACGATCAACATCCCCGGCCGCACCCATCAATCACGAAGGCCGCTTCGGAATCTCCAATCCCCTTGCCACCGCCGGACGCGCGACGAACGCCGCCAGCACCCGCTTCACATTCGGAAAGTCGTCAATCCCGACCAGGTCCCCTGCTTCGTAGAAGCCGATCAGATTACGCACCCACGGGAAGCTCGCAATATCGGCGATCGAATACGTATCGCCCAGGATCCAGTCGCGCCCTTCGAGTTGCTGTTCCAGCACTCCGAGCAGCCGCTTCGATTCCGCGACATAACGATCGCGCGGGCGTTTGTCTTCGTATTCCTTGCCGGCGAACTTGTGGAAGAAACCAAGCTGGCCGAACATCGGACCGATGCCGCCCATCTGGAACATCACCCACTGGATCGCTTCATAACGGCCAGCGGCATCCTGCGGAATGAATTTGCCGGCCTTGTCCGCCAGGTAAATCAGAATCGCGCCGGATTCGAACAGCGGCAGCGGTTTACCGTCAGGACCGTTGGGATCGATGATCGCCGGAATCTTGTTGTTCGGATTCAGCGACAGAAACTCCGAGGACATCTGATCGTTTGTATCGAAGCGCACGAGATGCGGCTCATAGGGCAGGCCGGTCTCTTCGAGCATGATCGACACCTTCACGCCATTGGGCGTCGGCAGCGAATACAGCTGAATCCGGTCCGGATGCTCGGCTGGCCATTTCTTCGTGATCGGGAAGGCGGAGAGATCGGTCATGGTGATGGTGTAACCCTTGTGCGAGAGCTGCGGCTAAAAATGGAAATCGGAAATCAGCGATCGGCCAGAAGACCGAAAAGAAGATCCGACCACGCGACCGCCAAATATAAACCGACTCAGCACAACGCGTGCGAACTCGCCACAACGCGAGCCGCCTCAAATACCCCAACCAACGCGAACGTGCTCACGCGACGTTCGTCCCCCGCATAATCGCCCGAACGTCGAATCGCTCGAGCGAACAAACGCATCAGGCACCAAGGCTCACCACAAATCCTTGGTCGCCGTACCGGCGCGCAGGTTATATCCCTCGCGCCACAAAGCCGCGCCGACCGTCAGCAGCAGCGTCTTCTGCTCGCCGTCGAGTAGCTCCCACGTTGCCGCCAGCCAACTGGCGAAACTCGCACACGTGGTTTCGAGGTCGACGGGCGCTTTGCCCTCCAGATACTGCCGTTCGAACATCGAAAGCACTTTTTCGGGTGTCATGGGCGCCTCCTCGTTGTTGGATGCGCCAAGTCTAAAGGCGGCACACGGCGCGCGAAACGTCTGCGGTGCCGAACCCGGGTTACTCCCAGGCGAAATCGGCATGCCAACTGGAGCCCGGCAGCCGGGCCCCGGCACATGAAGCCCAATATCTGAATCCCGCTACCCAAAGGCCTGCATCCGACGCCCGGCAATTGAAGCGCGGCGAGAACGGAAACCCGGCGACTGAAGCCTCGAAGAAAACAAAAAAAGGCGCCGAAGCGCCTTTCCCCGTCAAGCAAAACCGAGAGCCCAATTACGGCGCGTTGCGCTTTGCATTGTCCTTGGCGTCTTCCTTAGCGTCGCCATAAGCCTTTTGCACTTTGCCGGCCCCTTGCTGAAGGTCGCCTTTAAGCTCCTGACCCGGGTTGTTGGTGACTTTGCCGGCGACTTCGTTGACCTTGCCCTTGATCTGCTCGCCCACGCCCTTCACCTGGTCCTTGTTCATATTCGGCTCCGATATCTGGAATGCCAGCGCGACATTACGCCAGTATCCCTATTCAGCAACGGGTGTGCCCGCGCCGGCCGCCAACCCAGCCAATCCTTTTCGCCCGACAAACACGATCGCGAAAAATATTTCAAAAAACCCCTAAAGTCCCGCCGCGGCCAGCCGTAAAGGTGCCAAGGAGGGGCTATGGAACGCACGCTCATTACAATGCCGGGGTCATCGCAGGCGACGCTGGCCGATCAGGACATCGCGCATATCAGGCGCGTGATGCGGCCGTCTTTACACGGCGATCTGGGCGGTCCGATTCTGCCTGCCACTTACTGGCGCAAGCGTCTGTGCCAGTTGCTCGACACCGGCAATCTGTCCCACGCGCAACTGCGCTCGGTGGACAGCCTCCTGCTGCAACTCGACCAGTTCGAGGCCGAACCCCAGCCCGTATGGGATCCGTTAGTCCCGGCAACCACTGTCCCGTTCCAGCCGCTCTCCCCCACGACGGCCGGCCGCCATATCTGACACGCTGCAAGCCTTGATGGCCGGCCATTCGCGCCGGCCAGTCCGACTTTTCCTGCTTAAAAAAAGGCCGCGAACCATGTCGCGGCCCGAACACGTCGCAACGCGGGGAATTCGCGTCACGTCGTAAGCCTACATGTCCAACTGTGACAGCCGCATTTAGGCGAAAGCAGTCTTTGAGTGACAGGAAATTTTCTGCTCGCGGCCGGTGAAAATAGGAAAAAGGGACGACCTTAGGTCATAATGTCCGCAAAAATTCCCAGCAAGGACATTCGTGACCCTCGCCGCACCGCTCGACCTCCTCAAACAGGCCCGTGCCCGCTTCACACAACGCGAAATCGCAGCGCACGTCGGCAAGGACATCAAGACGGTGCGTCGCTGGGAAAAAGGCGAAACGCCGTGCCCGTCCATGCTCGAACCGGCCTTGCGCGACCTGCTGCATAAAAGCGGCCGGACGAAGGCCGGCGCGAATACGAGCGACGCCCAGTTCCGCTTCGTCGATCTGTTTGCTGGCATCGGCGGCATTCGCATGGGTTTCGAGGCGCACGGCGGCGACTGCGTCTTCACGAGCGAGTGGAATGATTTCTCCAACAAGACTTATCGCGAGAATTACCCTGCCGGCGGCGAACACGCGCTGATTGGCGACATCGTCTCGTTTCCCGCCGAAGAGGTGCCGAGCCACGACGTACTGCTTGGCGGTTTTCCGTGCCAGCCGTTCTCGATTGCCGGCGTCAGCAAGAAAAACGCGCTGGGGCGTCCGCACGGCTTTGAGTGCACGACGCAGGGCACGCTGTTTTTCGACGTCGCGCGGATCATCGCGGCAAAGCGCCCCGCCGCGTTCCTGCTGGAAAACGTGAAGAATCTGCTCTCGCACGATAAAGGCCGCACCTTCGACGTGATCTTGCAGACCCTGCGCGACGAACTCGGCTACGAAGTGCACTACCGCGTGGTCGACGGCCAGCATTTCACGCCGCAACACCGGGAGCGCATCATCATCGTCGGCTTTCGCGGCAAGACGTCGTTCTCCTGGGACGATCTGCGGCTGCCGGAAAGCGGCCCGCGCCTTGGCTCGATCCTGCATCGCACGGACGGCAGCGAACCGGTGCTGCCGTGGGACCATGATCGCTTCTTCGACCACGCCGGCAAACGCGTGCAACCGAAGTACACGCTCACCCCGAATCTCTGGACCTATCTGCAAAACTACGCGGCGAAGCATCGCGCGGCGGGCAATGGCTTCGGCTTCGGCATGGCGTATCCCGACAGCGTCACGCGCACACTCTCTGCGCGCTATCACAAGGACGGGTCGGAGATCCTGGTCTATCAGGGGGAGCAGTTGCGGCCGCGGCGCCTCACGCCGCGTGAATGCGCCCGGCTGATGGGCTTTCCCGATACCTTCAGGATTCCGGTCAGCGACACGCAGGCTTACCGGCAATTCGGCAACAGCGTCGTCATGCCGGTGATGCGGGAAGTGGCGCGCATCATGCTGCCGCATGTGCAAGCCCTGCTTGCCGAGGAGACGCACAATGGTTCCAGGCAAGCCCTTTCGCTCTATTCCTGAGTGGCCTGACCGGTCACCCAGACGCTAACGATGGTCGATATCGTCGACACCGCGACGCGTAGCCGGATGATGTCCGGCATTCGTGGCCGCAATACGAAACCGGAAATCCTGATCCGCAGCCTGCTGCACGGCCAGGGCTTTCGTTTCCGTTTAGACGCACGCGATCTGCCGGGCCGCCCGGACATCGTGCTGCCGCGCTATCGCGCTGTTGTTCTGGTGCACGGCTGTTTCTGGCACGGCCACGACTGTCATCTCTTCAAATGGCCACAAACGCGGCCCGAGTTCTGGCGCGACAAGATCGGCCGCAATCGCAGCAATGACGACAAGGTTCAGGCGGCGTTGCTGGCGAGCGGCTGGCGCGTCGGGGTGGTGTGGGAATGCGCTTTGCGTGGTGCGAATCGCGATATCGAAGGCGTGTTGCAGCGGCTCGTCGAGTGGTTGAAGAGCGACGCGCCGCGCTTCGAGGAGCGCGGCTGAAAGCTGCTTGTAGTCTGCCCGGTTCGAACGAATCCCGAACCCGCTGGTGATACACTCGATTGGCTAGCTCGGGGTATTTTTTTGCGGGCTGAACCTGCAGAAATTGGGCAGCAAGCCGGCAGCAAAGAAACACGCCCCGACCATCCCAGAACTATTCACGAAGGGAGGCACACAATGGCTGATTTCCGTCTCTGGTCCGACGATTTTCCCGCCAATGGCTTTATGCCGAAAGCTCACGAATACCACGACAAGGCTTTCGGCGTGGACGGCGAGAACATCTCGCCCGCGCTGCAGTGGGACGCACCGCCGGCCGACACCCAAAGCTTCGCACTCACCGTTCACGATCCGGACGCACCCACGGGCAGCGGCTTCTGGCACTGGGTCGTGGTCAATATTCCGGCCGACGCCCGCTCACTGCCGCGCAACGCCGGCAAGGCCGACGGCGCGCTGCTGCCGCAAGGCGCGCTGCAGGTGCGCAACGACTACGGCACGGTCGGCTTCGGTGGCGCCGCGCCGCCGCGCGGCGACAAGACGCACCGGTATATCTTCCGCCTGCATGCGCTGAAGGTGCCGCATCTGCCGATCAACGCGGATACCACCAATGCGGTCGCACGCTTCATGACGCATCTGAACGAACTCGACTCGACCACCCATACCGGTCTGTACGAACTCAAATAGCGCGTGAGACGCGATGCCGGTGCGCCGTCGCGGCACCGGCATCGTCGCTGCGTGCTGTCCTGACTTTTCAGGGCGGTACGCAGCGCGCGTGACTCATCGCAGGAGCGATGAGCCGCCCCACTCCAAATCAAAAGAACGATGCACGCACAACCATCGCGCGAAGACGATTCGATGCCGTCCGACGCCGCCTCAGCTACCCCACTCGCCTCCGGCACACCGTTCGCGGATAGCACCGAACAAGGTTTGCCGATTCCGCAACGCTACTGGGCAATGCTGGTTATCGCACTCGCCCTCACGCTGGCGGTGCTCGATAGCGCGATCGCCAACGTGGCGCTGCCGACCATCGCGCGCAATCTCCATGCGAGCGCAGCCGGCTCGATCTGGGTTGTCAACGCTTACCAACTAGCCGTCACCATTTCGCTGCTGCCGCTTGCGTCGCTTGGCGACCGCATCGGCTACCGGCGCATCTATCTGGCCGGACTGATCCTGTTCACGGTGGCGTCGTTCGGTTGCGCGTTGTCCACCTCACTGCCGACGCTCGCGCTCGCCCGCGTGTTTCAGGGCTTCGGCGCGGCAGGCGTCATGAGCGTGAACACCGCGCTGGTGCGCATGATCTATCCGCCCGCGCAACTCGGGCGCGGCGTCGCAATCAACGCGATGGTCGTTGCAGTATCGTCCGCGGTCGGGCCGACGGTCGCCTCCGGCGTGCTCGCCGTCGCCTCGTGGCCGTGGCTGTTTGCGATCAATGTGCCGATCGGGATCGCCGCGATTATCGGCGCCTTCAAGGCGCTGCCAATGAATCCCGGCCACGAGTCTCCGTACGACTATCTGAGCGCGGTAATGAACGCGTTCGTGTTCGGCCTGCTGATTTTCGCCGTCGACGGCCTCGGTCACGGCGAGCACGTCGGCTGGGTTATCGCCGAGGCACTCGGCGCGGTTGTGATTGGCTACTTCTTCGTGCGCCGTCAGTTGACCCAACCCGCGCCTCTACTGCCGATCGATTTGCTGAGGATTCCAGTGTTCGCCCTGTCGATCGGCACCTCGGTCTGTTCGTTCTGCGCGCAGATGCTGGCCTTCGTGTCGTTGCCGTTTCTGTTGCAGGACACGCTCGGTTTCTCGCAGGTAGACACCGGTTTGCTGATGACGCCGTGGCCGGCGGTGATCATCATCGCCGCGCCGATTGCCGGCGTACTGTCGGACAAGGTGTCGTCTGGCTGGCTAGGCGGCGTCGGGCTCGTTGCGATGACGGCAGGCCTGCTGCTGCTCGCCACGCTCGGCGCGCATCCCGAGCCCATGCAGATCGCGTGGCGCATGGCACTATGCGGCGCGGGCTTCGGGATCTTCCAGTCGCCGAACAATCGGACCATGCTGTCCGCCGCACCGCGTGAGCGCAGCGGCGGCGCGAGCGGCATGCTCGGCACTGCTCGCCTGACCGGGCAAACGCTCGGCGCCGCGTTGGTCGCGCTGATCTTCGGCATCGCACCGCAGAATGGGCCGACTATCGTGCTGTATGTGGCCGCGTGCTTTTCAGCGGTCGCCGCGGTGGTCAGCACGCTGCGAGTGATGCAACGCGTGAGCGTGCAAGCCGCGTGAACGTATTGCCGGCTTGACTATCTCATCCGCTTGAAGCCGGATACAACAAGGGCGCGAAACGCATGCTGCGGTCCGCGCCCTTTTTAATGCTTCAGCCTTACTCAAACAGTTCGACGTGACCAACACACGCGGTCCTGGACGGAATCCGCGCGGCCGCTCATGCGGCTACGACGATGCCGTCACGTCAGCGAGCTTTACCGCTTTGGCCGTCACCGAAGAGGCGGTCGCGACATTACGCAGATCGCCCAGGAACGTATCGCGCCAGACCGACAGATTGTTCTCGCGCATGGGTGCCATCATGTCCGCGTGACGCGCCTGACGCTCGGCGAGCGGCATCGAAAGTGCGCGCTCCAGCGCCTCGGCCATCTGCGACAGATCGAACGGGTTGACGACTAGCGCTCCCGGCAATTGCTCGGCCGCACCGGCAAATTGCGACAACACGAGTACGCCCGGATCGGCCGGATCCTGCGATGCGACGTACTCCTTCGCGACCAGGTTCATCCCGTCGCGCAGCGGCGTCACATAGCCGACCTGCGATTGACGGAACAGCGCCATCAGCAGATTGCGTTCGTACTTGCGGTTCAGGTACTGGATCGGCGTCCAGTCAAGTTGCGCGAAACGGCCGTTGATGCGGCCGGCTTCGCCCTCCAGCGTCTGACGAATGCGCTGATACGTCTGCACATCCGCGCGCGTCGGCGGCGCGATCTGCACCAGCGACACGCGTCCGTGCCACCCCGGGGCATTCAGCAGCAGGCGTTCGAACGCCTGAAAACGCTCCACCAAACCCTTCGAATAGTCGAGCCGGTCGACGCTCATGATCAGCTTGCGGCCGCGCATGCCGTCACGCAGGCTGCGCACCGGCTTGCGGTCGGTGAATTGCTCGGCGGCCTTGGCGATCGCGTCCGGATAGATGCCGATCGGGTACGCACCCACTTTCAGGAAGCGGTTGTAGGCGTGCATCATGCCGTCTTCGCTCGAGGTGCCATGCTGCCCGCGCTCGATAAAATCGACGAACGACTGGCGGTCCGCGTCGGTCTGGAAACCGACCACGTCGTAGCTGCACATCGCCTTGACCAATTCATCGTGCGGCGGAATCGTACGGAGTACTTCTGGAACCGGAAACGGAATATGCAGGAAGAAGCCAATTGGATTCTTCACCCCGAGTTCACGAAGGCAGCGCGCGAACGGCAGCAGGTGATAGTCGTGCACCCAGATGATGTCATCGGGTTTGAGCAGCTCCTTGAGCTGCTTGGCGAGCGTCGCGTTAACGCGCTGATAGCCCGCGTATTCCTGCCGGTCATAGCGCGACAGGTCATTGCGATAGTGAAACGTCGGCCACAGTGTCGCGTTCGAAAAGCCGCGATAGTACTGGTCATAGTCGCGCTTGGTGAGGCCCACCGTCGCGTACGTCACATTGCCCTGCTTTTCGATCACCGGAGCGGACGGCTCGCTCACCGTTTCACCGCTCCAGCCGAACCAGACTCCGCCGGTTTCCTTCAACGCGTCCAGCACGCCAATCGCCAGGCCACCTGCTGCGGGGCGGCCTTCCTGGGTCGGCGCCACACGATTCGATACCACGATCAGTCTGCTCATTGGTGCTCCACCTAGTCAGTTGTTTCGTTGCATACGGATATGTGCCAAAGAGGTGCATGCAAGTCGCGTGCCGTTTTTTTGAGATGCTAGAAATAAAAATGTATGCAAATGTGACGAACGAGCAGAAACGCGCGATCCCGAAGCACCGCGAGGAAATTTTTTCTGCTTTGTATGACGAAACCGGAACCTGCTTATCCGCCGTCAGGCGGATTCAAGCGTCCTGCTCTGAGCCGAGATCGCGCTGATACTCCAGCCCTTCCGGACGCACGCCGCCCTGGTTGTGCTCGCCGTCTGGCGGCGCATTGGGCGCGACGCGGTTCTGCGCTGCCGGGTCCGGCGACTCGACCGGGTCGCCATTGCCGCTGGCCGGCCGGGAGTCGCGCTTCGTGTGGCGCGCGGAACGTCGCAGTGCTGGATGTCTCATGATCGATGCCTCCGGGGGAAGCCTGCCGCCATCGACGGCGGCACCCATACAGTCTAGGGGTCACGACGGTAAATTGCCGGTAAAAGATGCGCCAGCTTTGTAACAAGTACATAAATTAGCTGCTCTGAACTGTGGTCTAACGCACAGAACGAGTCAGAGTTGCATTAGTGACACCTGCGACGGCGGACGAGGACTGGCTTGTGGCGTTTGGGTGGGCTGCGGCGGCGGATCGCCGATTGGCGGAGCAACCGGCTCGATCGGGTCCGGAGTCGGACTGGGACTCGGAATCGTGTCGGGTTCGTCGGGATCCGTTTGTGGCGATGGTGGCTCGATCGGCTCGGGGCGGTGAGCGTGCTTCTGATGGGGGAGCGCGGCAGCGGTGGCGTATTCCGGCATGTTGGTTGTCCTCGGTTTTGCATTCCCATGGGGTGTCGCAAGGCCTATGCCGGATAGGGCCGCAAGCTGCGGGGGTTTTGCCTTTGGCGGTGAGGGTGATTTGATTGCCTACGGCGTTGGTCTTTACCTGTTTTTTGCCTGCTCGGCGCTTCTTTGTCTGTTGGCTTGTGGCGTTGGCCTTTCCTTGTTTTGTTAGTGGTCTATTAGCGTTGCCCCTGTGCGGGGCAGGCACTTACTTCTCTTTGCCGCCGCAAAGAG